>CAWEDI010000036.1:0-242256 GCA_963807735.1 uncultured Pseudomonadota bacterium
GCCGCCGATCCGCGCGGCGCCGCGCGCTTGCGCCGGGAAGGCGAAGCATTGTGCGGTCGGCAGCGCCCAGAAATCGTAGCGCTGGTGGAAGCGCGCCAGGCTCTCGTGCCAGCGGCTGCGGGTCTGCGAGGCGGCAGCGACCTCATAGGCGGTCAGCTTCAGCCCGTTCTCGATCTCGTAGGTCGCCGCCTCCGGCAGCCCCTCCCGAGCGCTTTCGTAAAGCGGCAGCAGCGGCGCATTGTGCCACGACCGAAGCGTCAGGAAGGCGCGCCAAAGCGCCGCGAACGGAAACTCCGGTCGCGCCTCCTCGACCACCGCGCCGAGGTCCTCGAACACGCGCATCGCCGAACGGGCAAGCGCCTGCACGCCGGGATCGAACGGGATCTCGCCGCCGAAATCGCCGACCCAGGCGATCCTTGCGCCGCGGGCCTTCGCCGGCGGGGCGGGGTGGAACGCGCCGCCATCGCCCGGAGTCGACAGAGGCGCGGCCGGAGAGAAACCGGCCTGAACGGAAAACAGCAGCGCCAGGTCCTCGACGCTACGCGCCATCGGTCCGAGCACGCCGAGCGACGGCGTCCACAGGTCGAGCTCGGGGCGGGGAATGCGGCCAAAGCTCGGGCGGAAGCCATAGACGTTGTTCCATCCCGCCGGATTGCGCAGGCTGCCGCCGACGTCGGAGCCGTCGGCGAGCGCGACCATCCGCAACGCCAGCGCCACCGCCGCGCCGCTGGAGGAGCCGCCGGCCGACAGCCGATCGTCATAAGCGTTGCGGGTGATCCCGTAGACCGGATTGCCGGAATAGGAGCCGAGCGCGAACTCCGGCACGTTGGTCTTGCCGATGAAAATCGCCCCCGCCGCGCGCAGCCGCGCCGCCATCAGGCCGTCGGCGGCGGCGGGCGCGTGGCCGAGCAGCGGCGAGCCCTTGGTCGTCGGCAAGCCGGTGACGTCTTCGATGTCCTTGATCGCCATCGGCAGGCCGTGCAGCGGCCCTCGCGCATCGGCGGCGTCCGCGGCTCGCGCCTCCGCCATCAGCGCGTCGCGCGAACGCAACGCGACGATCGCATTGTGTCGGGGATTCAGCGCCGCGATCCGATCGAGCGTCGCCGCCATCAGTTCGGCCGCCGAGAGGCGGCGGCCGGCGATCGCGCGCGCGAGTTCGCAGGCGCTTGTCTCCAACAGATCTGCCATCGATCCTAGATTGCGCCCGCATTGGCGCGCCGACAAGCCTCAACCGAGCGCCGGCGAGGCGCTCAAGCCGTCGCGTCGTCCGCGCAGACGGTGGAAGATCTTGCGCGCCAGCCGACGCGCCTCGATGAAGGGTCGCGGCAACACGCTGCGGCAGAACGCCAATTTGCGAACGAAGGTCTGCACCTCCCAGGTCGCGACCGCTCCGCGCGCGAAATGTATCGAATCGCCCGCGCCGTAGCGTCGCGGCGGCGCGCCGTCGATGGTGATAAGCACCTCGCCGTCGAGAAAATAAATCGTCTCGTCATAGCCGTAACGCCAGGTAAAGCGGCCGGCGGTGCATTCCCAGAGAATAGTCGAGGCGGCGCGATCGTCGGAAAAGGCGAGAATCGCGAGCCGCGCTTGCGGATCGCCGCTTTCGATCCATTCCGGCCGGATCGGCGCCGTCATCATCGGCGCGTCCTTCATTTTATCGCGCACGAAATCGCCCAGCATGTCCCGGCCTCCGGCTCCAGCTTACTTACTGTTTGTCGAAATCTTTATGGCCGGCCCCTGTCGTTGGCAAGTTGTTAAGCAAATTCATCCGCATTATCGCGGCGTTAAGACTAACGCAGCTCACCACACAGTATAGCCCGCGTCCGCCATGACGACCGCGCCCGTCATCACGCTGGCGGCGGGGGAGGCGAGGAACAGCGCGATCGCCGCGATCTCCTCGGGCTGCGCCATGCGGCCCATCGGCGTGAACTCCATCCAGGTCGAGAACATCGCCTGGTCCTCGGCGCTGCCGCGGGTCATCGCGGTGTCGACGTAGGTCGGCGCGATCGCGTTGATCCGCACGCCGCGCGCCGCCCATTCCGCCGCGAGGCTGCGGGTCATGTGATGAACCGCCGCCTTCGACGCATTGTAGTGGGTCTGCCGCTGCGGCTTGTTGGCGATGACGCCCGACATCGAGCCGATCGTGACGATCGCGCCGCGACCGCGGGCGAGCATGGCGCGGCCGAACGCGCGGCAGCACCAGAACGCGCCATTGAGGTTGACGTCGAACATGCGCAGCCAGTCCGCGTCCGAGGTCGCCTCGGCGGGTCCGTCGGGCATGGCGATGCCGGCGTTGGCGACGAGGATGTCGACCGGCGCCTCGGCGTTGAGCGCCTCGGCGAGCCGTTCGACCTCGGCCGAATTCGTCACGTCGAGCCGATGCGTCGCGGCGGCGACGCCCTTCGCCGCGAGCGCCGCGCGCCCCGTCTCGAGCACGGCGGGGTCGATGTCACAGAGGACAATCGCCGCGCCGTGCTCGGCGAGCGCTTCGGCGCAAGCGAGCCCGATGCCGCGCCCGCCGCCGGTGATGACCGCGCGCGAGCCGCGCATATCGAATTTCTCGCGATACATGCTTTCCCTCTTCAACGACCGCCGGAAACGTCGAGCAGCGCGCCTGTGACGTAAGACGCCGCGTCGCTCAGCAACCAGCAGATCGCCGCGGCGACTTCCTCCGGGCGACCGGGGCGGCGCATTGGCGCGGTGGCGCCGAGCGTGTAGGCGCGCTCCGGCTCGCCGCCGCTGGCGTGAATGTCGGTGACGATCAGGCCGGGCCGGACGCCGTTGACGCGCACCGCCTCGTCGCCCAATTCGACCGACAGCCCCTTCACCAGAATGTCGAGCGCCGCCTTCGACCCGGCGTAGTCGACATAAAGGTTGGGCGAGCCGAGCCGGGCCGCGGCGGAGGAGACCACCACGATCGCCCCGCCCGGGCCGCCGAGCCGCGTCGATAGTCGCCGCGCCGCCTCGCGCGCCGTGAGGTAGGCGCCCAGCACATTGACCGAAAACACGCGCGCCATGCGTTCGGCGGACATTTCGACAAGCCGCGCGGTCGGCGCGACGACGCCCGCGTTGACCACGACCCCGCCAAGCGGCCCGAGCGCGGCGGCGTGCTCGAACATCGCCTCAACGTCGGCTTCGATCGCGACGTCGCCCTGGAGCGCCGCCGCCGCGCCGCCGTCGCGCGTGATCGCGTCGACCACTTCGCGCGCCGCTGATTCGTCTTGCGCGTAATTCACCGCGACCCGCCATCCCTCTTTGGCCGCCGCGAGCGCGGTCGCGCGGCCGATGCCGCGCGATCCCCCGGTTACGAGCAACGTTTTGGCCGCCATGCCAATTCGCCCAACTATTTTCCGCGCGCCGGCCGCGTCGTCGCAAGGACAACCCCTTGATCGCAGCAGCCGGGGGGCGCATCTTGAGCGAATAACGGCTTCAAGGGAAGGCCGCGCAAGGGAGGTAGACATGAACGTCGCGCAGATCCTCAAACAGAAGGGTCGGGACGTGCTGACCACGGCCCCGCACCACACGTTGCAACAAGCCTCGGAGTTGCTTGGTCGCCGCAAGGTCGGCGCGGTCATCGTCGCCGACGCGGCGGGCGCGGTGCTGGGCATCCTCTCGGAGCGCGACATCGTCCGCGCCATCGGCGCGCGCGGCGGCGAGGCGCTGCCCGAGCCGGTCTCCAAGCATATGACCCCCAATCCGACGACGGTCGGCGAGGAAGCCGACATCGACGAATTGATGCAGCTTATGACCGCCGGGCGCTTCCGCCATCTCCCGGTGGTCGAGGGCGGCCGGCTGATCGGCGTCGTCTCGATCGGCGACATCGTCAAACATCATGTCGACGAACTTCACCAGGAACGCGATTCGCTGCGTGAGTACATCGCGTCTGCGTAGGGTGCGGCGCGCAGCGAAAGTTTAACCGACGCTGCGGTAGTCTGCCGGCCGGATGAACGGCCGGGGCGGGTGCATGTCTGCGGAAACGTCAGCGCGGGTCGCCAGCGTCGATGGCCTGCGCGGGGTTTTGGCCGCGTTCGTGATGTTCGCCCATTTCGTCAACGACGCCGGCGACGGGCGCTATATCGGGCTCGCCAACCTCTGCGTGATCGCGTTCTTTGTGATCTCCGGCTACGTTCTGACGCGGGGGTGGCGCGGCGCCTATCTCGGCTTCCTCGTGCGTCGCTTTGTGCGATTGTGGCCGCTGTTTGCGCTATGCCTCGCGTTCGGAGGCTGGCTGTCGATGAACCCGGCGCCGCTCAGCAACTACCTCTGGTATCCGCTGATGGGGATCGACCGGCAGGCGCCGCAGGACCCGGTCACCTGGTCGCTGTTTGTCGAGGCCTGGGCGATGCCGTTCATGCCGCTCATCATCTGGATCGGCCGGCGGCCGCGCCTGATGCTGCCGGCGATCGCGGCGTTGCTGCTCGGCCGGTTCTGGAGTCACGACCTCTATTACGGCGCGTTCTTCCTGATCGGCAGCCATCTCGCTGATCGCACGGCTTCCTCGGCGTTCCTTGAGAGCGCTCCCGTGCAATGGCTTGGTCGCATCTCCTACAGTCTCTATCTCTCGCATGTGCTGACGATGGGCGTGTTGAAGTTCCATTTGCCGGGCGCCTGGATCTATCTCGCGATCCCCTGCTGCCTGGCGGTCGCGCACGTCCTGTGCGAGGCGGTCGAGCGGCCGAGCATCTATCTCTCGCGCCGCGCCGGCCGGTGGGTCGAGCGCGCGCTCGGCGCTCGCGCCGCGTTGGCGCCGGCTTAAAGGTCGGTCGCCTGCCTATCGGAGTTCGTCCCCTGGGCGCTAACGCCAGGGGCCGCGAAGCCGCGCGCGCGATTCATGAACCGCCGGTTCCGTCGTGGCCGGGCGCGACGCCGAGAGCGCCTACGGCCTGTCTCCGGCATTCGCCGGCTTGAACCGAAGCCAACCGCGCAACTACATCAGCTCTTGCCTTTCCCCGTTCCCTCGCTGTTGACGAGGAAGTTGCATTCGATGACGCCCATGTCGGTGATGACGGCGCCGCGCAGGCGGGTGTTGACCCGCTGGATCAGCGTCTCCGTCATCTTGCCGAGATCGAGCTTGTCGAGATGGGCGAAGTCGATCTTGTCGTCGCCGTAGATGTACTGGAACGTCTCGTCGACGACGAACGCCTCCGGCGGCGTCGGCAGCTTTTTGGCGGCCGCGAGATCGACGACATAGTTGAGCTGCACGACGACATAACCCTTCACCGCGCCGTCGCGGATGATCGGTACGTTCAGCTCGCGGCTCTTGCGGGTCTCGAACGCCGCCGCCTCGGCCTTTTCGGCGGGCTTCTCCTCCTTCATTTTCATCACGTATTGGGCGGCGAAGCTCGCGCCGACCATCACTGCGCAGCACCAGATCGCGACGAACAGGGATTTCATCATCGCCGGTTCTCCCGCCAGACCTGATCGGAATAGGTGCCGTCGGATTGACCGTCGGAGATCGCGCGGGCGACGACTTCGGCGACGGTGCGCGCGGCTTTCAGCTTGGCGTTGAGCAGCCGCTGGTTGGCGTCGAGCTTGGCGAGCAGGCCCGAAAGCGCGGCGCGCAGACGAGGATGCGCGCGCAAGCCGGCGAGCGTCGGCGCCAGCCGGCTGAGCTCCAGCAGCCCCTGGCTCTTGCGCTGACTGTGCGCGCGATAGTCGATCGGACCGCGTCCCGCGAGATCCTCGGTTTCGCGCTCGACCGCGTCCGTCAGCCGCTCGATGGCGACGAGGATGAAGGGCAACGGGCTTGGCTCGCTCTTGCGCGGACGCGAATTCATAGCGTCTGCTTCCGCGCGAACAGCACCGCGCCTTGCTCGATGTCCGCCCCGCTGGGGCTCGCCAGCGCATTGGCGCTCGCCTGCGCCGCGTCGGCTTGCGCCAGCCCGCGTGATTTCTCGGGCGCGAACAATTCGCCGCCGCCGGATTGCGGTTGATGACCGAAGAGATGCGAGGCGAGCCCCAGCCGTCCGGACGCGGCGATCTGATCGGCGACCCGCTCGGCCAGCATCGAGCGCCACATGTCGCCGGCGTAGCCTTCTCCGTAGGCGCTCGGCGTGTCCTTGGGCAGCATTTCGCCGATGAACTCGCTGAGCATGACCAATTCGAGTTTCGTCTGCGCCTTGCTCGCGCGCGAGGCCGCGGCGACCGGCGCGTTGACAACCGTCGGCGTGGGCCGCGGCGGCGCCGTCGCGCTCAGCGCAGTCTCGAAATCCTTCGGCGGACCGGCGCCTTGTTGGCCGAGGGCGTTGAGCTTTGCGACGACGGCGGCGGCGCGCTGCGGATCGGCGGCGCGCGAGACTTCAAGGACGAGATCGGTGGAGGGCGCCAAACTCATAACAGCCAACCTGGGCTTGCGGACGGTGGACCGCCAAGGACTGTCGCGTTCACGGCTTGCGCGGGGCTGTGCCGGCCGCCAGCGTCGCGTCGATGAGGTCTTCGAGCGTGCGGCGTTCGAAATCCGCGCGCCAGATCTCGCGCGCCGCGGCGAGACTTTTGTCCGCCAGTTTGGCGAGCCGCCCGTCGTCGAGCGCGCGTTTCTCCAGGCTCTTCTCCTGCGCGTCGGCGACCGCCATCTCGCGTTCGATCGAGCGAACGCGCCGAGATCCCGCCGCCGCCGCCGGCCCGAACGCCATGAGGCCCTCGCCCAGCGCCTGCAGCATCTCGGCGTGCGTCGCGGCGAGCTTCTCGCGCTCCTGCGCGGCCAGCGCCAGCCGCCACGTCGACATCTCGTGCATGCGCTTTCGCAGGCGCTCGATGCGCTCCATGCGTTTGATTTTGGCTTTCAACGCGACGCTCCCCTCAAACCGATCCGAGCCAGTTCGAAAACGCCGCCATGAACTGCCCGATCTCGCCGCGAATGCCGAGGTAGAGCAGGCCGAGGCCGCCGGCGACGACGAACGGCGGGGCGATGAAGAAGATCGCGATCTGCGGCGTCACTCGATTGATGAGCGCGAACGCGAAGTTCACGATCACCGAATAGAGAAAAAACGGCGAAGCGACGCGGACCGCCGCCAGGAAAGATTGACCGAGCACGCCGCCGATCTCGGCCAACGAACGCCGCGCGTCGAACGCGGCGCCGAACGGAAGCGCCGTATAGGAATCGACGAGCGCGATCACGATCTGCCAATGAAAGTCGGCGACGAAGAGCATCGCCGTCGCCCCCAGGGTAATCAGGCTGGAAAGCGGGGGAAGCTGCTGGCTCGGGTCCAGTTCGACGCCAAACGGATTGGCGAGCCCGAGCAAGGTCGCGGACGCGAACGCCAGCGTCTCCAACGCGGCGAAGAACAGCCGCGCCATCACGCCGATCGAGCCGCCGGTGAGCAACTCCGACACGATGAGCCGCGTGACGCCGATCGGGTCGAGATCCTTCAGCCCGAGCTCGGCGCGCTGCAGCAGCATCGGCGCCAGCGCCAGCGTCGCGCCGACCGCGACGAACACCCGAATTTGCGTCGGGACGCGCGCATTGGCGACGCCCGGCGCGATCATCAGGCAACCGCCGATGCGACAGAACAGCAGCAACACCGCCAGAAGAAGCGTCGAATTCGCCGGTGTCGTGCATCTAGGCGATGACGCCGAGCGAACGCACCTCGACGCCGCGAGCGATTTCGAGCTGACTCAAGACCGGCAAGGTCGGGAACATGCGCTCGACGATCATCCGCACGAACGGCCGCGTCTCCGCGGTCGTCACCACCGCGAACATGTGCTTTTCCTCGAGCCGCTTGCGGATCGCGGCGGAGGCTTGCGTCGCGAATTCCTCCATCAGCCGCGGATCGATGTCGAACTCCGCGACCTCGCCCTTGGCGTCGCGCTTCAGGCTCTGATGGAACACCATGTCCCAACGATTGCCGAGCCGCAGCACCTTCAGCACGCCCTGATCGAGAATCGCGCCGCAGATCTGTTGCGAGATGCGGATTCGCACATGTTCAACGATCTGCTCGGGACGGCGGATATGCGGCGCGATCTCGGCGATCGCTTCGAGGATCAGATTGATGTTGCGGATCGACACCCGCTCCGCCAGCAGCAGCTTGAACACGGCGAGCAGGCCGGAGTGCGAAATCTGCGACGGGCAGATGTCGTCGAGCAGCCGCTTGTACTCGGGCTCCAGCCGATCGAGCAGGCCGCGCATGTCCTTGTACGACAACAGCCGCGCCAGGTTGTTGTGGATCGTCTCGGAGAGGTGGGTCAGCATCACCGAGATCGGATCGATGGGGCGGAATCCTTCGCGCCGCGCATCCGCGGCGAGAGATTCGGGAATCCAGATCGCTTTCATCCCGAATGCGGGCTCGCGCACCTCGTCGCCCGGGGTCGACGGGCGCCGCCCGTCGCCGACCACCACCAGCATCTCGTGGACGCGCAGCTCCTGGGTCGCCGCGATCGTGCCGTGCAGGCGGATCTGATAGGTCTTCGCCGGCGCGCCGATCTCGTCGGTGAGCTTGATCTCGGGGACGACGAAGCCGTATTCGCGCGCGAACTTGCGTCGCATCTTGGCGACGCGATTGGCGATCTCGGCGTGCTGCGACGAGCAGCGTGGCGGCGAGCTCCTTGGAGAAGCACAGCTCGACCTCGACCGGCCGCAACTGCTCCTTGATCGAGCCCTTCGCCTCCGCTCGCGTCCGCTCGTCATGCGCCGTGCGCACCGCCGCCTCGGCCTCTTGCAGCTTGCGCGCGCGCGCCGGAAGCGCAACGCCGACAAAGCCGAACAGGCTCCCAAGCGTCGCAAACGGAATAAGCGGCAGACCGGGAATGACGCCGAGGATGAACATCAACGACGCGGCCATGAACAACGCGGTCGGATAGTGGCCGAGCTGCCCGAACACCGCCTTTTCCGCCGAGCCCCGGGTGCCGCCTTTGGCGACCAGCAGGCCCGCCGCCAGCGAAATGATGAGCGCAGGAATCTGCGAGACGAGGCCGTCGCCGACCGACAGCTTGGTGAACACGTCGGAGGCGCTTGACAGCGACATGCCGTGGCGGGTGACGCCGATCACGATGCCGCCGAATATATTGACGCCGAGGATGATGAGCCCGGCGATAGCGTCGCCGCGCACGAATTTCGAGGCGCCGTCCATCGACCCGAAGAACGAGCTTTCCTCCTCCAGCTCGCGGCGGCGCTGTTGCGCGACCTTTTCGTCGATCAGACCGGCGGAGAGATCGGCGTCGATCGCCATTTGTTTGCCGGGGATCGCGTCGAGCGTGAATCTGGCGCCGACTTCGGCGATGCGCGTCGCGCCCTTGGTGATGACGAGAAAATTGATCGTCACCAAGATGAGAAAGACGATGATGCCGATGACGAAATCGCCGCCCATGACGAGGCGGGCGAAGCCGGCGATGATGTATCCCGCCGCGGTCTCGCCGCTGGCGCCATGCGCCAGGATGAGGCGGGTGGTCGAGATATTGAGCGCCAGCCGCAGCACGGTGGCGACCAGCAGCACCGTCGGGAACGCCGAAAACTCAAGCGGCTTCTGGATCCACAGCGCCACCATCAGGATCAAGACCGACAGCGCGATCGACAGCGCAAGGCCGAAGTCGATCAACAGCGACGGAAGGGGCAGGAAGAACAGGCACAGCACGAGCACGATGCCGACGGCGAAGCCGATATCGCCTCCCGAGCGGGGCGCCGCGTTGGCGGATAGGGACGTCGCCGACAAACTGCTTCTCCGAGGGGACTGCGCCTAGACTCGGACTTGCGCCTTGCGCGGGGCTATCGCCGCCTCATCGGCTCAGCGGTCGTAGCCGTGCTCGATCCGCGCATAGACGTTCTCGGTGAACAGATAGAACTGGGCGCCGATGAAGGAGGCGGTGAGGCTGAACACCAGGAACACGACTATGAGCTTCGGCACGAAGGTGAGCGACATCTCCTGCACCTGGGTCAGCGCCTGAAACAGCGCCACGCCGACTCCGAGAACCATCGCGGCGAGCACGCTCGGCCCGGCGCCGACGACGACCATCCAGATCGACGCCTGCAACAGATCCAGAACGTCGCCCTCGGTCACTGGACGGTCGCGCCGGTCGACAGCGGAACCTGACCGCCGTTTGTCAAGTTGGCGGTCGTTCCCGTGCTCGACACGGTTACCGAGCCGACGACGCCCGAGGTGCTGCCATCGGTCGAAGTCACTGTCTGACCGATCATCGATTCCGCCTGGCTGAGCGAACTCGAGACGAGCATGGAACTTAACGTCTGGTTGGTCTGCACTGACTGCCCCACCTCCGAGACGGTCGCGAGCTGGCTGACCATCTGCGTCGGGTCCATCGGCTGCGTCGGATCCTGATGCTGCAGCTCGGTCATCAGCAGACTGAGAAAGTCGTTGTAGTTCAACGAATTGGTCGAGGCGATAGCGGAGTTTGCGCTCGCCGCGGAAGAGCTCGCGGCGTTGGCGGTCGAGACAGGCGAAACGGAGCTGATCGTCATTGGGAGATCCTCACGCCGCGTGGACGTTTGAAGTGTGGTCAACGGGAAACATCTCCGTCTGCTCGATCGCGTACATCACGCGCAACGCCTTCATCGCCTCGTAGTAGCGCGCCCGACCGATCAGATCCGATACGCTGGCGAGACCTTTGCGAATCTGCGACGACTCGAACGCCTCTTGCGCTTTGGCGATCAGGGAAGCCGCCAATTGCGCAGTCGTCCGCGCGCTTGCGGGATCCATCAGCATCACCTGCACGACGAAATATATCTGCCGCAGCGGAGTGGTGGCTTCCTCGGCCTGCATGACGTGAGTCTCCAACAGGAACGTCGCGTCGTTCATGAGCTCCAACGTCGCCTTGCGGTCCACCCGCAGAACGGCGCCGTTGATATAGATGCGTTCACCGGGTCTCAGCGTTATGTTCATCACAGCCTCAATTCAAGCCATCGCGGATGATTTGGTTGATCTCGATAAGCGGCTCAAGATCGGCGGTTTCGCCGCCCCTGAGCCGCTCGATTTCCTTGATGACCCAGATGCCGATCGAAATCAGCCGGCCGCGCAGCGCTGCGGGGAGCGCGTTTTCCGCGCCCCTGAGGTCCTCCAGGAACACGCTCCACAGCGTTCGCAGCTGGTAGAGCGCATTGATGCCTTGTCGCGACTTCGGGCCGTTGGCCTCGGCTTCTCGCAACATCGCGATCACCCGGTCGAGCGCGCGCGCTTCCTGCGCGCGCATCGCCTGAGAAGATTCGTCGACGATTTCGTTGTAAGCGAATTCGTACATGGGCGCGGTCTCGTTTTAGGTCGGCAGATATTGGGCCAGACTCAGCGAGTGAATCTGGGCGGTGAGTTGATAGGAAGTTTGCAGTTGGCTGGTCAGCGTGGAGAGTTGCGTCGCCACCTCGGCGGGGTCGACGTTGTCCATGTTGCCGATCTGCGTCTGCAGTAGCGTCATTTGATCGCTCATTTCACTATTCGCCTGCGTGATCCGGCTCTGCGCCTGACCGAGCCCAGCCTGGGCGTTGGTGATCGAGGCGGCGCCCTGGTTGATCGCGCCGAGCGCCGTCGTCGTCAGGACCTGCTCGGCGCCCGCGCTGAGCCCGGCGTCGCCGAACTCGCTCAACATGGCGTAACCCTGCGCCAGTTGTTGAAATCCCGAGGTATTGGCGTTGGTCGAGGTCTCGATCGTGTTGCCGGGCGAGATCTCGCTCGTTGTGTTGGCGCTGGAGGCCGTCGACCAGTTAGCGCCCCACTTCGGGCTCTCGAATTGCGCGGCGAACGGGCCGGACAGGAAGCCCTGCATCTGCGATGCGCTGATATTGGAGACTTGCGGCGAGGTCGGGGTGAAGCCGAAATAGCTGGTGAAGGCGGAATCGATCGACGACTTGGCGCTGGACGTCGGGGTCGAGAAATAGTCGTCGACGGGAGCGACGCCGTTATTTTGGCCGCCGAACACGTAGGCGTCGCCGGAGGTCGTGTTGGCGAGCGAGATGAACTGTTGCAGATTGCTCTGACCGATCGACTGCAAGCTTGCGCCGTTGTTGTCGCCGGTCGTCAGCGCGGTCAGGCTCGCGGCTGCGCTCTGCGCGCTCGACGCCATCGACGACAAGGCGCTCTGCGCGGTCGACAGGTTGGTTTCGGTGACGCCATTGGCGGAGGTGGTCGCCTGCAGAAGGTCGTCCTGCGTGCGCAGCGCCAGCTCATATCCGGATTGGTCGCCGAGCTGAAGGCCGAGATTGGCGTATTGGCCGCTCGACGCTTCGACCTCGAGGTTGGCGAGCTGCGCCTGGGTCTGTCTAACGGCGGGCAGCATCGCGGTCGCCAGATAAGACGAGGACACGGAGGAGATTGTCATGTCGCATCACACCGCATTCACAAGAGTGTCGAGCATGCTGCTGACCGTCGTCATCAGTTTCGCCGTCGCGGTGTAACTGCTTTCGATCGTCAACATGTTGGTGAGCTCCGTGTCGAGGTTGACGCCGGTCGCGTTGCTGAGCGCAGAGGAGGCCTGCGTCAACAGCGAGGACTGGTAGGATTGGTTGCCGGAGGCTTGCTGGTTGGCGGATTGCAGCCAGCTTACCGAGGCGTTGGAGTAGTCGGAAAGCGAGGCGGTGGTGGGGAGCCCGCCGCTGGACGAGAAGCTCATCGGCGCCTGCATGGCCGAGATCAGTTGGCTCAGGCGGCCGGTGTATCCGGAATCCCCGGTCGTGTTGTACGTGTAGTCGAGGTTGCTCGTGTCGGAGATGCCGCCGTCGCGCAGCAGCAACGGGTTGCCGCCCTGCGATGGATCGACCGAAGCGGCGATGCTGATCGAATTGGCGAGACCCGCGTAGTTGGCCGAGGTCGGCACACTCGTGAGCCCGGCGGCGGTGAACAGGCCGGGAAGCGGCGGCAAGCCGGTGTTCGTCGTCGATTGGTCGGTTTCCTGAAAGGCGGAGATCAGGTTGCCGGCGATTTGATCGAGCTGCGACTGATATTGCGGCGCGACATCGTCGCGCAACTGCACGAGGCCGGCGATGGCGCCGCTCTGGATCGGCATGTTGGACGAGGCGCCCGTGATCGGCGCGCCGTTGACGAGCACCTGCGCGCCTGTCTGGTTGGGGCCGAGGGTCCCGCTCGGCGAGAAGGTGAGCTGATAGGGCGCGGTTTGGAACAGCGTCACGCCGCTGTCGGTGAAGATCGCCATCGATCCGTTGCCGTTGACCGAGGTGGTGACCCCGATCTGCTGCGAGATCTGGGTGACAAGCGAGTCGCGTTGATCCTCAAGCGATCCGACATTCGACCCGCTGGCGAGGCCGCTGACGACGGAATCGTTGACGGTCTTGAATTGAGCAAGCAGCGAATTGACGCTGTTGACGTCCTGGGCGATCGACTGGTCGGCCTGCGTCCGTGTTTGCGTCACCGCCTGCGCGCCGGCGTTGAGCGAGGCGGCGACGCCCTGGGCCGCTGAGACGGCGGCTTGCGCCGAGCTTGTGTTGCTGGGGTCGGCCTCGTACGTCGTCATCGCGGACTGGAAGTTGGCCATCATCGCGTAGGGCGAGTCGCCGTTCTGCAACGGGCCTGTCGACGTCACGCCAGAGGAGTCGTCGACCGTCTGCGCAAGCGTGGCGAGGCCGTTGGCGATGGCGCTCTGCGCGGCGCTGTCGGACGTGGCGACGTTGACCTGATCGGCCAACGCGGAATTCGCGGTGCGCGTGACTGAAGCGACGCCGACGCCGCCGAAAGGGTCGGTCGCCAAGTTGGCGATCTGGCGGGAATAGCCCGGCGTGTTCGCGTTGGCGATGTTGTTGGCGATCGTCGAGCTCTGCGCGCCGATCGCCGAGAACGACGAGTTGATGATGTTGAAGGCGGAGGAGAGCGTCATGGTATCGCCTCAGTAGCGGCCGTGGACCGCTACGACTGGATGTTGTTGAGAACGTCGAGGAGCTTCGCGCCGGTCTGGAACACCTTGGAATTGGCTTCGTAGGAGCTTTGCGCCTGGACCATGTTGGTCAGTTCGGTCGCTAGGTCGACGGTCGAGGCTTCGAGGGAAGACGAGTTGATCGTGCCAAGCCCCGCCGTGCCGGCGATTGCTGACTTGCGGCGCGCCCGATTCCGGGTTGGCCTGAAAGGCGTCGCCGAGCGCGGAGGTCAGATTGTCGGGGCTTGCGACCTTGGCGAGCGGGATCGTGTAGGCCGGCGTGATGGCGCCATTGCCGTAATTGAACGACAGCGTGCCGTCTTGCGCAATGCTGACACTGGTGATCGTGCCGGGCGCGTTGCCGTTGATGGTGGCCGAGCTGACGGCGAAGCTCGACGCCAGCTGCGTGGTCTGGCCAAGATCGACCGAGACCGTCTGGCCGCCGGGAACGGTGAAGGTGAGCGGCGAGCCGCTGGTCAGCGCGCCGGTGTTGGGATCGAAGGTCAGGTTCTGCGTCGCCAGCGGACCGGAGGTATAGGGGAAGCCGCCGCCTGCCGCCGCGGTCGAGGCGTCGTAGGCGTCGACCTCCCAACTGTCCGCCGCCGGTGTTGGTGAAATAGAGGTTGATCGTGTGCGGCGCCGCCGAGATTGTCATAGGCGACGAGCGAGGTTTCGGCGGTGTATTGCGAGCCGGCGGAGTTCGTCGAGGGCAGATCGGCCGCGGTCACGACGGTTGAGGTCGAGGGCAGATTGGCGATCAGCGTGGCGGCGGTCGAGGGCGTCGCGGAATCGGCGGCGCCGTCGACGTTGACCTTGGTCAGGCCGGAGAGCGAGTTGAGCGCGACGCCGGTGTCGCCGACCGGGCGCGGCCATCAGATAATAGCCGGCGGAATTGACCAGATTGCCGGAAGCGTCGGGCACGAACGAGCCGTCGCGGGTCAGAAAGATGTTGCCGCTGGGGCCGTCGGACGATGAAGAAGCCGGCGCCCTGGACGGCGAGGTCGGTGGTGGTCTGGTCGTCTGCTGATCCTGGCCCTGCAGCGTGTTGTAGCGCATGCGACGTCGATGTGACGCCGGCGAACTGCGATTGGAAGTCCTGGCGAGGAGTCGACGAGCGCGGAGAATGCGGTCTCGGTGTTCTTGTAGCCGGTCGTGTTGGCGTTGGCGACGTTCTGCGCGATCGTC
This sequence comes from uncultured Pseudomonadota bacterium, assembly GCA_963807735.1. Classification (GTDB taxonomy): domain Bacteria; phylum Pseudomonadota; class Alphaproteobacteria; order Rhizobiales; family Beijerinckiaceae; genus Roseiarcus. The sequence continues at coordinate 14,983 of CAWEDI010000036.1, forward strand.
GACAGCCAGTTGGAATTCGCCAGCATGCCGGAGACCGCGGTATTGAGAATGCTCATGCGTCAACTCCTACTGTACGCGATCATGAGTAACGCCCGCAAGCTTGCGCGGGCCTAGCGCTGCGTCAGGCGACCGAGCGCACGAGGCTGCCGACCAGCAGGTTCCAGCCGTCGATCATGACGAAGAACAGCAGCTTGGCGGGCAGCGAGAGCACGGTCGGCGGCAGCATCATCATGCCCATCGACATCGTCAGCGTCGCCACGATCATGTCGATGACCAGGAACGGCAGCACGATCATGAAGCCGATCTCGAAGCCGCGCCGCAGCTCGGAAATCATGAAGGCGGGGATGAGGATGCGCAGGTCGACGGTCGAGCGGTCCGCGATCTTCGAATCGTGTCGCGCGACAGATCCTCGAACAGCGCGATGTCCTTCTCGCGCACCTGCGCGAGCATGAATTCGCGGAACGGCGCCGACGATCGCGGCGAAGCGCCTGCTCCTGCGTGATGCGAATTGTCCATCAGCGGCTGCATGCCGTTCGCGCCAGGCGTGGTCGAACGTCGGCGCCATCACGAACAGGGTCATGAACAGCGCAAGGACTGGTCAGCACGATATTGGCGCGGCGTGCTCTGCAGCCCGAGCCCCGAGCGCAGAAACGACAGCGCGACGATGAAGCGCGTGAAGCTCGTCACCATGATGAGCAGGCCCGGGCGCGACCGACAGCACGGTCAGGATCGCGGCGATTTGCAGCACGCGCGCGGTCGCCGAGGCGCCGCCGTTGGGCAGCAGCGCGCCGAGATCGACGGTCTGCGCGAGGCGCGGCGGCGGGGAAGGCGACGAGGACAGCGGCGGCGAGGGCGATCCGTCTCATTGCAGCACCAGGGTTTTCAGGATCAGTTCGGTGACTTTGCCGTTGCGAGCGAACCAGCGCGCGATCGCGAAGATCCTGGCGGATGTTTTCAAGTCCGATCGGCCCTTCCAACTGCGCGACCGAGAGGGTGCGCAGATAGGCGAGCTCGTCGGTGGCGATCTCGGCGGCGAGCATGTCCGGGTGCGCCAACGCCTTCGGTTCGAACACGATCGAGGCTTCGAGGCGAACCCAGGTGTCGGCGGGGGTGGCGATATTGGTGACGATCGGCGGCAGATCGACGAGGCTCGGGCCGTCGCCCGCGCAGGCGATGGTCGTCGTGGCCTTGTCGCCGTCCTTGGCCTCGGACGAAAGCTTGCCAGACGGCGGCTTGTCCTTGGCGATCGTTTCCGTCGGCGCCGGCGGGTTCATCGCCGTCAGCGCAAGCCCGCGCCGCCGGCGATGAAGCGTCACCACCAGCCATTCGATGAGCGTCGCCATGAACGAGGATTTCTTGCTTGCCCGCTCGCCGGCGGCATCGGGCTCGGCCATGGCGCTTGGCTCCTCGGTTCAGAAGGGTTTCACGAAGTCGTAGATCTGCTGGCCCCAGGCGGGCTGCTGGACCTCGGTGATCCGCCCGCGGCCGCCGTAGGAGATGCGCGCCTCGGCGACGCGATCGTAGGCGATGGTGTTGTTGCGCGAGATGTCGGTCGGCCTGACGATGCCGGCGACGTGAGTTGCCGCAGCTCGAAATTGACCCGCACCTCCTGCGAGCCGCTGATGACGAGGTTGCCGTTCGGCAGCACGTGCGTCACGACGGCGGGAACGGAGAGTTGAATCTGTTCGGAGCGGTTGATGTCGCCGTTGCCCTGCGACGAAGAGGTCGAGTTGAAATCGTGCTTGTAGGTGAGCGGCGTCGTCTGCGAGCCGCCGGAGCCCGACGTCTCCGGGGAGAACAACCAATCAAAGCCGAATGTGCCGTTCGAGGTCGTCTTGCGATCCGTGGCGTTGCCGACCGTCGCCTTGTCGTTGATCGAGATGACGACCGTGAGGATGTCGCCGACATGCGCGATGCGCTGGTCGGTATAGAGGTTGATGGGACGCGGCGCGGCCACGCGCCTGCGCCGCCGGCGGCAGCGCGATCGACGCGTCGGGCGGCGTCGTCGCTGCATGCCCGTCCCGACCGGCGAAAGATCGGGCGCGCGCATGAAGTCTTTCAGCGGCGGCGCGCAACCGGCGAGCAGCGCCGATAGCGCGAGCGAAACGAGCGACAGCCGAGGGATCATGATTTGTCGGCGCCCAGCGCGCCGCGCGATCAGGCTTGAAAGTTTGGCCGCCTTCTCCGCCTCCATCTCGCCAAGGATGGCGCCGGCGACGCGCGGATTGAGTTTGGCGAGCACGGCCACGGCGACCGGCTCGTCCATCTCGGCGATCTGCGCGGCCGCGGCGTCGGCCGGCATCTTGCCGTAGATTGCGACGACGTCGTCGGTGGCCGCCTTCATCATCGCCTCGCGTTTGGTGACCCATTCGCGCGCCGCGCTCTCCTTGATTTCGAGCTTCTCGACCTCGTCGCGCACTTCCTGTTCGAGGTCGCCGAGCCGGCGCAGCTGATAGGCGAGCGCGCGCTTCGCTGGCGCTCGGCGCGAGGGCGCCGCAATAGCGCGCGATCTCGCTCTCCGGCGGCGCCCGGCGCGGTGGGTTTGGGCTTTGGCGTCCTCAGCGGCGGCGGCAACAGAGCGCGAGCGCCGCTCGCCAGCGCCGCCGCGCACGTCCGGCGCAAGATGATGATGCGTCGATCGCATGGCCGAAGGTTAGGCGCGCTGACTTGCGCCGGCCTGACGCTATTGCACGACGAGGTCGGCCTGCAGCGCGCCCGCCGATTTGATCGCCTGCAGGATCGCGATGATGCCGGTCGGCTTGACGCCGAGGCGATTGAGGCCGGCGACCAGCGCGCGCAGGCTCGAGCCGCTGACGACGGCGACCTGTCCGCCGGTCTCGTTGACGTCGATCTGCGTGCGCGGCGTGACCACGGTCTTGCCGTCGCTGAGCGGCGCCGGCTGCGAGACTTGCGGCGTCTCGGTGATCCGCACGTTGAGCGTGCCGTGGGTGACGGCGACTGTCGAGATCTGCACGTCCTGACCGATGACGACGGTGCCGGTGCGCGAGTCGATGACGACGCGCGCCGCGGTGTCGGGATCGATCAACAATTCGCCGATCTGCGCCATCAGCCGCGGCGTGCTGACGTTGCTCGGCCGGAACAGTTCGACGGAGCGCGCGTCGCGCTCGAAGGCGATCGGCCGGTGATAGGTGTTGCGCGCGAACGCGTTGATGGCGTCGATGATGCGCATCGCGGTCGTGATAGTCGGGATTGCGCAGCTCGAGGAACATCCGCAATTCGTCGACCGGGGCGTCGATCGGCGTGTCGACGATGGCGCCGTTCGGGATGCGGCCGGCGGTCGGCACGCCCTGTGAGACGGTTTCAGCCTGGCCGGCGGCGTCGAAGCCGGTGACCGTGACGGCCCCTTGCGCGCTGGCGCGCGTCTGGCCCTCCGGCCCCGCGAGCTGCGTCAGGAGCAGCGTCCCGCCCATCAGCGACGTGGCGTCGCCCAACGAAGACACCGTCACGTCGAGCCGCTGGCCGGAGTCCGTCCCGACCGCGAGGTCGGCAGTGACCATCACCGCGGCGACGTTCTGGTTTCGCAACGAGTTGCCGCGCATGTTGAGCCCCATGCGGTCGAGCATGGATTGGAGTGATTGATCGGTGAACGGCGACGTTGCGCAGCGAGTCGCCGGTGCCTTGCAGGCCGATCACCAGCCCGTAGCCGACGAGTTGCGCGTCGCGCGCGCCGCGCAGCGAGGTCACGTCCTTGATACGCACGGCCGCGCCGGCTGCGGCGAAGGTCGCGGCCCAAACAACCAGGGCGACGAAGAGGCGCCTCATCCGCCGCTCACCAGAACCGAGCCGTCCGAACGCACGCGGCCGGAGACCGTGACGCCGCTGTCGTCATTGCGTACGGTGACGGTCTGGCCGACGACGCCGTCCTGCAAGGCGGCGCCGGAGGCGGTGATCTGCAGACCGCCGTCAATGTAGAGCATCTTGACCGGCGCGCCGGCGCGGAACAGGCGCGGCGGGGCGACCGCCGACATCGGAATCGACACGCCAGGGAGCAGGGTGCGGATCGCCATCATGCCGACGACGTCGTCGGCCGCAAGCGCCACCGGCCCGCTGTAGGACGGGGCGGTGAGCGGCGTCTCGGTCAGCATGTCTTCGCTGATCGTGTCGCCGGGGTAGATCACCGCTTTCGGCGACGGGGCGCGCATGGTCTCGGCCAAAGCCGCCGCGCCGAGCGCCGGCAGCAGGAACATCGCAAGCGCGGCGGGTAGGGCGTGCCTCAGCATTTGTCCTCACGAACGCATATTGGAGACGGTGCCGGCCATCTGGTCGGCGGCCTGGATCACCTTGGAGTTCATCTCATAGGCGCGTTGCGCCGAAATCAGATTGGTGATCTCGGTGACCGGATCGACGTTCGAGGCTTCCAGATAGCCCTGCTGGAGCGTGCCGAAGGCGGTGTCGCCCGGCGTTCCGACATTGGGCTGGCCGGAGGCGGCGGTCGGCTGAAACAGATTGCCGCCGAGCGCCAGCAGGCCGGCGTCGTTGACGAAGTTGGCCAGCGTCAGCTGTCCCACGGTTTGCGGCGCCGTCTGGCCAGCGACGCTCGCCGTCACCACGCCGGACTGGCTCACGTTCACCGCCGTCGCGGTTGGCGGGATGACGACGTTCGGGCTCACCAGCAGCCCATCGGAGGTGACGAGTTGACCCTGCGCGTTGACATTGAACGCGCCGTCGCGGGTATAGACGGTGTCGCCGTTGGCCGTCGTGACCTGGAACCAGCCGCGGCCGTTGATCGCCATGTCCAGCGTATTCCCGGTGCTCGTCAGCGAGCCCTGGATGTTGACCGAACGGATCGCGGCGGTGCGGACGCCCAGTCCGATCTGCGCGCCCTCGGGCACCGTCGCGTCGCGACCGCGGCTCGCCACGCCCTGCAAGCGTTCGTTCTGATAGATGAGATCGGTGAACTCCGCGCGCGAGCGCTTGAAGCCGGTGGTGTTGATGTTCGCGACATTGTTCGCGATCACCTCGATGTTTTGTTCTTGCGCGCTCATGCCCGTGGCTGCGATTGCTAACGCCCGCATGGCTTCAACTCCTATTGGCTGTGTCGCGCGGCGTCAGCGCCGGACCGAATGCCCGCCATCTTCGCCGTGCCGGGTGGCGTGAAACTGGAGCCGGCGTCAGATCGACATGCGGGAGATCTCTTGATAGGCGCTGACGACCTTGTCGCGGATCGACAGCCCCTCCTGCAAGGTTCGCTGCGCCGCCATCACCGCCTCGACCACCTTGAACGGCGGCGCGGCGCCGTTGAGACCCTGGAGGGCCGCCGCCTCGCCGCCCTGGATCGTGTTGACCCCGGCGGAAAGAATCTGCCCGAGCATATCCGTGAAGGAAGCGCCGTCGGCGGCGACGGTCGGCGCCGGCGCCGCCGAGCGCGCGGTTGCGCCGAGGCCGCCAACCGAGGAAAGAGCCGTTACATCCATGTCGTTTCGCGCGCAGGCTGTGCGCGCCTCCTTGCGTTGCCGGCGGCGCCGGCGTCAGATGTCCTTCAGCAACGCGACCGTCTGGTTCATCAGATCGCTCGATTGTTTGGCGACCTGCAGATTGGCCTCGTAGCTGCGATTGGCCTCGCGCAGATCGGCGAGTTCGACGAGCACGTCGACGTTCGGCAACTTGACGAAGCCCTTGTCGTCGGCCGCCGGGTTACCGGGGTCCTGCTCGACGCGGAACGGCTGCGAATCGACGCCGATCTGCTTGATCTTGACCAGCGATAGCCCGGAGGCGCGGTCGAGCGCGTCTTCGAACGACACCGTCTGGCGCGCGTAGGGGTCGCCGCCGGCGACGTTCGCCGTCGATTGCGCGTTGGCGATGTTCTCGGAGATGATGCGCAGCCGGGTCGACTGGGTCTCCAGTCCCGAGCCGGCGATGCGCAGCGAGGCCTTCAGCGAATCGTCGTTGGCCATTATTTGAGCGCCTGCATCATCATCTGGTGGAATATCTTCTTGACGCTGCTGGCTTCCGAAAAGTCGCGACTGATCTCGCCGAGCTTCATCATTTCGCCTTCGAGGTCGACGGAATTCCCGGAGACGGTGGCGTCGCCGCTGTCGTTCTCTACGGCTCGCGGCGCGTCGAGTTCTTGCGCGGTCGGCGTCAGATGCATCGGATTGGTGACCGCCATGCTGAGCGCGGTCTCCTGCAGCGTCGCGGCGAACGGTTTCAGGTCGACGGCCTTGAAGCCCGGCGTGTTGACGTTGGCGACGTTCTGGGCGATCGCCGTTTGCCGCGCCGACAGATAGCCGATGCGCTGCGAAGCCAGTTGAAACAGATAAGCGTCAGCCAAGGCGCAACTCCTGCCGTCGCCTGCCATTAGCGCGCGCCGGCTTGTCCGAAGCTGATCCTCGCCGCGATCGCCCGTCCAGCCTGAAGCAAGGTTGACGCGCCACGACCGCGCTTTCGGTGCTGAGGTCGACATGTTCCGCGCAACGCTTCCCCGCGAGGCCGCCGCTGCGGCGCTTTATGAAGAGGCGCGGCGATTGGTCGATGGCGGGCGCGATGCGGAGGCGGGGCGCCGGCTCGACGCCGCGATCGCCGAGCGTCCCGACTTCGCCGAGGCTTTCGCGCTCGGCGGCTACATTCTGGAGCGCGCCGGCAAACGCGATGCCGCGCTGCGTTTCTACCAGCGCGCGCTGTTGCTGAAGCGCGATCTGACGCCGGCCTGGTTCAATCTCGGCAAGTTGCTGCTTAGGGACGGACGGTTTGCCGAAGCGCTCGCGGCGTTGGACGCCGGCCTCGCGATCGCGCCCGACGACGCCGACGCTCACAACACGCGGTCGGCGGCGTTGCGCTCGCTCTGGCGGGTCGAGGAGGCGGCGGAGGCCGCGCGGGCGGCGTTGCGGCGGCGGCCGAACTTTCCCGAGGCCGCCGTCAATCTCGGCACGGCGCTGTTCAAGGCGGGCCTATCGGCGCCGGCGCTCGCGGCCTACCGCAAGGCGGCGGCCCTGCGCCAAGACTACGCGGACGCGATCTGCGGCGAGGCGCTGGCCTTGCGCGCGCTCGGTCAGCTTGAAGCAGCGGGCTCGGCGTTCGACCGCGCCGTCGCCCTTGGCTGCCGCGAGGCGATCAGCGGCCGCGGTTGTCTCGACCTGATGCTCGGCGATTTCGAGCGCGGCTGGGAGGGCTACGAGGCGCGTTGGGTCGACGGCAAGTCGATCGCCGAAGCGCTCGGCGTGCGCTATCCGCTGTGGCGCGGGCCGACGGCGGCGCCGCAACGCGTGCTGGTCATCAACGATCACGGTTTCGGCGACACGATCCAGTTCGCCCGTTACCTGCCGCTGATGGCGCGCGCCGGCGCCGAGCCGCATTTCCTGTGCCCGGCCAAGCTGCATCGGCTGATCGGTCCCGCCGTCGGCGGCCGAATCTTCGATCGCGAGCCGCCGGACGTGAAATTCGACGCGCAGATCGCCATTTCCAGTCTGCCGCGCGCGTTTGGCGCGCGGCTAGAGTCCGTGCCGGCCGAAACGCCCTATCTCGCCGCCGAGCCCGAGCGCATCGCCCGGTGGGCCGAACGGATCGGCGGCAAGGGCTTCCGGGTCGGCTGCGTCTGGCAGGGCAACGCCAACCCCGAGGCCGACATCGGCCGCTCCTTCGCCTTGCGCGAGTTGGCGCCGCTGGCGGCGGTCGCCGGCGTGCGGCTGGTCTCGCTGCAACGCGGATTCGGCGAGGAGCAGCTGTGGGTCGATCCGCCGGGATTCGCGATCGAGCGCCTTTCCGCCGATTACGACGTCGGCGGTCCCGCTTTTCTCGACGCGGCGGCGGTGATGATGAGCCTCGATCTCGTCGTCACCTGCGACACCTCGATCGCCCATCTCGCGGGGGCCCTGGGTCGGCCGGTGTGGGTCGCGTTGAAGCGCGACGCGGAATGGCGCTGGCTGCGCGGGCGCGACGATTCGCCCTGGTATCCGACGATGCGCCTGTTCCGGCAGAAGACGGCGGGGGATTGGGGAGCGGTGTTCGGGGCGATGGCGGGGGCGCTCGCGCGAGGGTGAGCGGAATGTGCTGGCCGTCGGGGAGATGAACTCAAGATTCGGGCGCGAGAGCTTCCGAGAAGCCTCGGCTGCCGCGCGTGGACAGCTTGCTATCGAGTCTTTGCGACGTTTCCACCAGCCCGACGAACGAAAACCAACGCGCCTTGCGCAAGTTTTCCGAGGCTCGCGACGCCTGCCCGATAGCTTCCGGGCGGCCAAGTCGTTCCTGATAACCGCGCGCACAGCCCTCACGGCTTGACGAACTTCAGCGTGAAGCGATCGCTTTCGCCGATCGCCTGATATTTGGCGCGGTCGACGTCCTTCAGCCGATAGGTCGGCGGCAGCGCCCAGACGCCGACCGAGTAATCCTTGGTGTCCTTCGGATTGGCGTTGACTTCCGAGGCGGCGGCGAACTTGAAGCCGACCGCCTCGATCAGCTTGACCGCATAATCCTGGCGCACGTAGCCGGACTTGGCGAGCGGGTCCTGCGGCGCCGTGTCGAGGCCGCGGTGATCCTCGATCCCGAGCACGCCGCCGGGCTTCAGCGCCGCGTAGAACGCTTTCAGCGAGGCCTCGGCGTCGCCGTCCGCCATCCAATTGTGCAGGTTGCGGAAGGTCAGCACGAAATCGGCCCCACCCGGCGCGATAAGGGCGTGGCGGTCGGCGCCGAACACGACCGTCTCGACCCGGTCGTAGTCCTTGGGGTCGCCCGCGATCTTGGCGGCGAACCCGGCCGCGCCGCGCTTGGCCTCGTCGCTGGTCGGCTCGGGCAGGGCGGCGATGTAGCGGCCGTGGTCCTTGAGATAGGGGGCGAGGATTTCGGTCCAATACCCCGCCGCGCCGGGGTCGATCTCCACCACGACGCTGTCGGGCTTGACGCCGAAGAACGCCAGCGTCTCGGCCGGATGCCGGTAGACGTCGCGCGCCCGGTTCTTGTCGGCGCGCAACGGCGCGTCGACGGCGGCGCGCAGCGCCGAGTCGACCGGCTCGGCGCGAGCGGGCAGGGCGGCGAGGAGGGCGAGGGCGAGCAGGGCGCGAGTGAGCATGGCGGGGAGTTAACGACGCGCGGACGGGTTGCGCAAGCGAGCGAACCGATTCAGGGGACATGATACCGAATACCCTAGCGGTGCGCGTCTAACGTCCAAAGTCTCCCGGCCGCCGAATTCCGCGCTCAATGCGGCCGCGCGCGGCGGCGTTTGTGGGTTTGATCCCCGCTCGACATGAGCTCGTCATAGAGCTGGTCGACCTCTCGGGCCTGCTTGCCCGTGACGTCTTGCTCGTGAGACGCCCGGAGCTCTGACTCCGTGGGCTGGTGATCGAACCCGTTGTAGATCGGCGAGAGTCGACTGTAGCTCTCCGGATTGTCGCGCCCGATCGCTCTGTTTCCAAGGCTTTGCGCGCTCGCACAGACGATAGCGGCGGTTGACGCCGAGAACGCTATCATAGCGACGACAAACCGACGCATGACCCAGCTCCTCTCGAGTCGGCGCTGCCAGCGGACCCCGCGCCCCCTTAGTGGATTGCCCTCATCTGGGGGCCCGGTATTGTGAAAACAACCGATTTTCGAATTTTCGGAGGGCCGGACTCGCCGTCCTGACCCGAGGATCGGCGGGCGAGACGCGTAGGAGCGCACAGCCCTCTGAAATCCCCGACCCCGGCCGCCGGCATTGCGCCGGCGGACTTTCTGGCTCAAGGCTGGCGGCTCTAGGAGGCCCGCCATGCCGCTAGCCCGCGACGTGCTCATCGACATCCTGCGCGACGAAGGCGTCACGCATATCTTCGGCAATCCCGGCTCCACCGAGATGCCGCTGATGGACGCGCTGGTCGACGCGCCCGACCTCACCTACGTGCTCGGCCTGCAGGAGGCGACGGCCGTCGGCATGGCCGACGGCTGGGCGCTCGCCTCGGGCAAGGTCGGCTTCGTCAACCTGCATGCGATGGGCGGGCTCGGCAACGCCATGGGTGTGTTGGTCGCCTCGAAAGCGAGCGAGACGCCGCTCGTCGTCACCGCCGGCCAGCAGGACACGCGCCACCTGATGACCGAACCATGGCTTTCCGGCGATCTGGTCGGGCTCGCCGCGCCGGTGGTCAAATGGGCGCGCGAGGTGCGGCGCGGCGAGGACGTAGGGCAGGCGTTGCGCCGCGCCTTCGCCATCGCGCGCACGCCGCCGTGCGGCCCCGTATTTCTTTCGCTGCCGATGGACGTGCTCGATCAGGAGGTCGCCGGGCCGATTCCGCCGGCCTCCGCCCCGCCGCGCCTCGGCCCCTCGCCCGAGGCGCGAAAACTCGGGGAGCGGCTGCTCAAGCTTGATCCGGAGAAAGTGTTCGTGCTGCTCGGCGACGATCTGCCGGCGCAGGCGAGCCACGGCCTCGTCGCCTTCGCCGAGAGCGCCGGCTTTCCGGTGCTCGGCGCGCAGCTCACGTCGCGGGCGGCGTTCCCGTCCGATCATCCCTGCTGGGCGGGGGTGATGAAGCCGGATTTCGCCTGGATGCGGGCGCGGTTCGCTTCGGCGCAGGCGATCGTGCTGGTCGGCGGGCGCGCCTTCGTCGCCTATCCCTATCGCGAGGAGCGGCCGGTGCCCGACGGCGTCGCGTTCCTGCACGTCGCCGACAATCCGGAGGCGTTCGGACGCGAGCACGCGGCCGACATGGCGCTCGTCGGCGACATCGGCGCGACGCTGGCCGAGGCCGCGCAGGTGCTGCGCACGAACGGCGATCACGCGAAGGTCGCCGCCCGGCTCGCCGCCTCGAAGGCGCGCCGCAACGCCTCCGACGCCGCGTTGCGCGCCAAGATTCTCGGCGAGCCCGGGGCGCCGCTCAGCGCTGACGCCGCGGTGCTCGCCGCGCTCGACGCCTTGCCGGAAGGCGCGCTGCTCGCCAACAATTCCGCCGCGACCTTCGGCGCGGTGCAGGATCTGATGAACACCCGGCCCGGCCGCTATTTCTTCGCGCGCGGCGGCGTGCTCGGCTGCAATATGCCGGCGGCGGTCGGGGCGGCCTTGGCGACGCGCGGATGGGTCGTCTCGTTCGTCGGCGACGGCGGCGCGATGTACTCGCCGCAGGCGCTGTGGAGCGCCGCGCATTACCGGGCGCGGGTGATCTTCGTCGTGTTCAACAACCGCCGCTACGGTGTGTTGCAGAACGTCGCGCGTTCCCTCGGCTACGCCAACGCGGTCGCCGGCCGCTTCGTCGGCATGGAGACGGTGGAGCCGGCAATCGATTTTTCCGCGCTGGCGGCTTCGATGGGAACGCCGTTCGCCAAGGCCGAAACGCGGGAAGCCATCCTGGCCGCCTTCGCCGAGGCGGCGAAGCGGGAGGGGCCGACGCTGATCGAGATTCCGATACGGTAGGCGACGCCTTCCGCCACGGAGGGGACCCAACTCCGCGGCGGGATTGCTGATGTTTGCTTCGGCGGCGAACTCAGGCCTCTGGCAGCCCGGCCTTGCGCAGAGCGTCGAACCACGGCGGCCAGTACGGCCCGCGCCCCATAAGCCATTTGACGCTGAGCTTGGGATTGAGGCGACGGGCCTCGGCCAACGCCGTCTTCGCCTCGTCCATGTCGCCCTTGGCGGCGTGCGCCGCGGCCATATGAAGGTAAGGGTAAAACGCCTTGTATCCGGCGTCGATCGCCTTGTTGCTTTCTTCAATCGCGGCGTCGAAATTTCTGAGACCAAGTTCGGCGCTCGCCATGTTATCGTGAAAATAACCCGTTCTTGGATCGCGGGGACTGAGACGCATTGCTTCCCGCACGTCGGATTTGGCTTGTTCAAATTGACCTAAAGCCGACTCGGCGACGGCGCGATTTGCATAAGCTGTCGGATAATTTGGGTTGACCGCGACCTCGGCGTCGGCGACGCGGAGGCCTTCCTTGGGGCGGCCCGACTGGGTCAGATACAGGCTTTTGGTCGTGTAGGCGAACAAGGTGCCGGGCGCGAGGGCGATGGCGCGATCGGCTTGACCGATTATTCTGGCCTCATAATCGGTTTCGGGGTTCGTCCAACCGAAAGTATATTCCATGTCGTAAGTAATAGCGTTGCCCGCCAACGCCTGCGCGTCGTTGGGATCAATCTTGAGCGCCTGTTCGAACCAGGCGCGAATGGCGGCGTTGTTGTCCTTCGTCGGTTGCTCGGTAAACCGCCAAAGCGCTTCGTTACCGCGCATGATGAGGTCGATGACGTCGGGGTTCCGGGTGTGGGCGCCCATTTCAGCTTCCGCGCGCAGGAGCTCGTAGTTCAGCGCATTGGCCAATCGGGCGACCACCTGATCTTGCAACTTGAACAGGTCGGCCAGGTCTTCCTCGAAGCGGTCGGCCCAGATGTGCGCCCCCGTTTCGGCGTCGATGAGTTGCGCGTTGACGCGCACCCGGTTCTGATCGCGCTGCACCGATCCTTCGAGCACGTAGCGAACGCCGAGTTCCTTGCCGATCTCCTTGGCGTCGACGCTTTTTCCCTTGAACGTGAAAGCGGTGTTGCGAGCAATCACGAAACTGTCGCGGATGCGCGAGAGGTCGGTTGTCAGGTTCTCGGTGACGCCGTCGGCGAAATAGTCCTGGCTCGGATCGTTCGAGAGGTTCGTGAACGGCAGCACCACGATGGAGAGATGCGCGGGCGGGGCGCCGGTCGCGACAGCGGACGCGGAGCGGTTTTGGCTAAAGAGATACCAGGCTGCGCCTACGAGAACGACGAGGGCGCCGGCGCCGGCGACGAGCGCAGTCGGCATCGATCGTTGCTTCGTCAGGCGCGATCTGGCGGGCCGCGCGATCGCCGATGCGCCCACTTGCAGCGAATACGCCCGCACGGGATCGGCGATGTTTTTGAGAGCAGTCGGCCCGAGGTCCGTCACCGCGAGATCAAGCCGCCCCTTCACCTGCCGGTAGGCGTCCTCGGAAAGACAGATCGCGCCCGGTTTGGCGATGCCTTCCAATCGAGCGGCGATGTTGACGCCATCGCCCATCAGGTCGCCGTCGCTCTCCTCGACCACGTCACCGAGATGAATGCCGATACGAAAGTCGATGCGCTGGTCGGTCGGCAGGCCTGCGTTTCGCTCGAACATGGCGTGCTGCACCGCGATCGCGCATCGCACCGCCTCGACTACGCTACGGAACTCGACGAGCGCCCCGTCGCCGGTTCGCTTGAACACGCGCCCGTTCTGACTGGCGACAGTGGGGTCGATGAGTTCGAATCGCAGGGTCCGCAACCGCGCGAGCGTGCGGTCCTCGTCCGCGCTCGCCATCCGGCTGAAGCCGACGACGTCGGCGGCCAGGATTGCAGCGATCTTGCGGGTTTCGGCCATCGTGCCTCACACGATGAATGATAGCACAAAGGCCGAACCGTGCCCGATTGCCGGCTTTTCGGGTCGATTTTCGCCACGGCGCCGCCAATCCGCGCACCGAGCGTTCGCTCGCCTCAGCCGACGATCTCGTTGCCTGCAAACCACTGCGCGATCTCCTGCGCCGCGGTCTCCGGCGCGTCGGAGCCGTGCACGGAGTTCTCGCCCATCGACAACGCAAATTGCTTGCGGATCGTGCCGGCGGCGGCCTTCTCCGGATTGGTCGCGCCCATCGTCTCGCGATATTTGGCGATCGCGTTTTCGCCTTCGAGCACCTGCACCACGACCGGCGCCGCGGTCATCATCTCGACCAGCTCGCCGAAAAACGGGCGCTCGCGATGGACGCCGTAGAACGTCTCGGCCTGCGACCGCGTCATATGCACGCGCTTCTGCGCGATGATCCGCAGGCCCGCCGCCTCAATCGCTGCGTTGACGGCGCCGGTAAGGTTGCGGCGCGTCACGTCCGGCTTCAATATGGAGAAAGTGCGTTCGAGGGCCATTGGGATCTCTTGACGGGGTTCGGGAAAGCGGCGCGCTTATAGCGGCGGGGTTGATGAGCGACAAGGCGATCCTGGTGACGGAGAAGGGCGGGGAGCCGCTTCGGTTCGAAGTGCGTGTCCGCGAGGGCGAAGGCGAGACGCGCCACGAGGTGACGCTGAAAGCCGGCGATCTCGCGAGGCTCGGCGCGGGCAAGGGCGGCGCGGCGCTGGTCAGGGCCGCCTTCGCCTTTCTGCTGGACCGGGAGCCGAAGGAGGCGATCCTGGGCCGCTTCGATCTCATCGTGATCGCGCGCTATTTCCCCGAGTTCGAGCGCGCGCTGCCGGGCTATCTCGCCCGATGAGACAGGCGACGCAGGTCTTCCGCATCGAAACGCGGGGGCGCGGACTCGTCGAGTTCACCGACGACGTGGCGCGCTGGCTTTCGGGCGAAGGGTTTGCGACCGGGCTGCTGACGCTGTTTTGCCGCCACACCTCCGCATCGCTGGTGATCCAGGAAAACGCCTCGCCCGAAGTTCTGATCGACTTGGAGGCGGCGTTCGAGCGACTCGCGCCCGAGGCGCCCGGCCTCTATCGCCACGCTGACGAGGGTCCCGACGACATGCCAGCGCACATCCGGACCGCGCTGACCGGCGTCAACCTGTCGATCCCCGTCATCGGCGGCCGGATGGCGCTCGGGACCTGGCAGGGGATTTACCTGTTCGAGCACCGCCGCCGGCCGCATCGGCGCGAGGTGGCGGCGCATGTGATTGGGGAGTAGGGCGTCGTCACCAGAGGCGGGCGACGCCGAAGGCGTCGAACAGGCGCTCTTTTGAAACCAGTGTGAGGCGCTCCGTGATCGCCTGCGCAATCAGCATCCGATCGAAGGGGTCGCGGTGTTCGCCGGGGAGCGAACCCGCCTTTTCGCCATGGGCGACCGTAATCGGCAGTTCGTAGAATTGATAACGCCGGAGCACTTCACCAAACCGTCCAACGACCGGGGCCGCGCTCGGCAGCTTGCCGATCCGGTATTTGGTCGCGATTTCCCAAGACGTCGCAGCGCTGACAAAAGCGGTGTTTGCGGTATCGGCTATCGCGTCGCGGGCGGTCGTCGAAAGCGCCCTGTTGCCTGAGAGCCACCAGAGCAGCGCATGCGTGTCCAGCAACAGCTTCACCGACTATTCCCAGGCCCGCAATTCCTCCTCGGGAAGCGGCTCCAGGATTTCGTCGCCGACGTTGAGTTCGCCTTTCATCGCCCCGAAAACGCGCAGCTCCGAAGGCGGCGAATAGGGCGAGAGTTTCGCAATCGGTTTCTTCCCTCGCGCGAGCACGATTTCCTCGCCCGCCTCGACGCGCGCAAGCAATTGCGAAAGTTGTGTCTTCGCCGCGTGAATGGTGACGATCTTCATATTCAATACCTAGCTAATGCAGGTTAGCTAGTCAAGCTTCGGCATTGCGCCAAGATTGGTTGAAGGCATTGCCGCCGTTTTCCGAGAAGAGGCGTCACCCGCTTTACCGGCGACGGTTGCGGCCGAACGGTTCGTCACGCGGCTCGCGTAAAAACATATTTAATATGTTATTTCCGTCTCCGACGACGATCGCCGGCGTGCTCAGGCCTGGAAACCGCGGGTCAATTTTCGGCGCCTAAGCCCCTGAAACGACTATCGCGCGGACTGCCCTCTCACCCCATCCCCTCCACCGCCTCGATCAGCAGCCGCATGTCCTCTTCCCGCGACAGCCGGTGCTCGCCGTCGCGGATAAGCGTCAGCGTCACCGGGTCCATCGGCATGTGCTCAACGAGCGTCATGGCGTGCTGATAGGGCACGTCGGGGTCCTTCATGCCCTGCAGAATCCGCACTGGCGCGTGGCTGCGCACGATGCCGCCCAGCAGCAGATGCTTGCGCCCGTCCTCGATCAACGCGCGGGTGTACACGTAAGGCGCCGTCGAATAGGCGGAGGGGCGCTCATAGCGGCCGTCGCGCAGGATCGCCGCGCGGGCCTCGTCAGGCAGGCGCGGCCACAGCAGGGCCTCGGTGAAATCGACCGCCGGGGCGATCAACACCATGCCCGCGAGCCGGTCGAGTTCGCCTGCCTCGGCAAGCCGGCGCGCGGCGAGCAGGGCGATCCAGCCGCCCATCGACGAGCCGACGAAAATCTGCGGGCCGCTTGAGACCGCGCGCAGGACCGCGAGGCTCTCTTCGAGCCAGCGGCCGATCGTCCCTTGCTCGAAATCGCCGCCGGAGACGCCGTGGCCGGAATAGTCGAAACGTAGGAACGCCCGGCCGTCGCGTGCGCAAAAATCGTCGAGCGCCAGGGCTTTGGTCGACTCCATGTCGGATTTGAAGCCGCCGAGCCAGACGATCCCCGGTTTCGCGGCGCCGGCGGCGGGACGCAGGCGGTAGGCGATGCGGCGCGAATTTTGGCCCGCGCCGACGTCGAGAAATTGCGGTTTTCCGGAATTCACGCTTTCATGACTCCGATGATTCGCCCCCGTCGCCGAGAGCTCGCCCCCAGCCTGCCGCGCCCGAGTCGCGCCCGCAAGGCGGCGTTTGCATGCGCCCCGACATGATCGCCCCCGCGCCGGGCTTCGCACGGACCCGTCCCAGCCTCGCCGGCCGCACGATTCTTCAGGTTTTGCCGCGTCTCGATGCGGGCGGGGCGGAGCGCACCACGCTCGACGTCGCCGCGGCGGTCGTGCAGGCGGGCGGCCGCGCGCTGGTCGCCTGCGCGGGCGGCCGAATGGTCAGCGATTTGCAACTCGTCGGCGGCGTCTGGCTGCCGTTTCCGGCCGACGTCAAGAACCCGTTGTCGATGCTGTTCAACGTGCGCAAACTGGCGCGGCTCATCGTCGAGGAACGCGTCGACGTGGTGCATGCGCGCTCGCGCGCGCCGGCCTGGGTGGCGCTCGGCGCATCGCGCATCATCGAGCGGCCGCTGGTGACGACCTATCACGGCGCCTACGGCGGCGGCGCGCTCAAGCTGCGCTACAATTCGGTGATGGCGCGCGGCGACGCGGTGATCGCCAATTCGCATTTCACCGCCGAGAGCATAGCCAATCTCTACCCGTTCGCGCGCGACAAGCTGCGCGTGATCCATCGCGGCGCGGACTTGCGCGCGTTTTCGCCCGCCGCGGTCGATCCCGCCCGCGTCACCGATCTTCGGCGCGCCTGGGGCGTGGCGCCGCACGAGCGCATCGTGCTGCTCGCCGCGCGGCTCACCGGCTGGAAAGGCCAGCGCCAGTTGATCGAGGCGGCGGCGAAGCTGAAGCTGGAGGGTGTGCGCTACGTGCTCGCCGGCGACCCGCAGGGCCGCGACGGCTATGTCAAAGAGCTCGACCGCAGCATCGAGGCCAAGGGGCTCAAGGGCGCGGTAAGCCGCGTCGGCCATTGCCGCGACATGCCGGCGGCGTTCCTGGCCGCCTCGGTGGTCGCCGTGCCTTCGACCGAGCCCGAGGCGTTCGGGCGCAGCGCGGTCGAGGCGCAGGCGATGGGGACGCCGGTGGTGGTGTCCGACCTCGGCGCGGTGCCCGAGACGGTGCTCGCGCCGCCCGACATTCCCGCGGAGTCCCGCACCGGCTGGCGCGTTCCCGCCGGCGACGTCGCGGCGCTCGCCGAGGCGCTCGGCGCCGCGCTGAGCCTGGGCGCGACCGCGCGCGATGCGATGGCGCGCCGCGCGCGCGCCCATGTCGAGCGTCATTTTTCGCTGGAGCAGATGACCCGCGACACGCTCGAAGTCTACGAGACGCTGATCCGCGCCTGACCTACATGTCCTGGTAGTTCGGTCCGCCGCCGCCTTCCGGCGGCACCCAGGTTATGTTCTGCGCCGGGTCCTTGATGTCGCAAGTCTTGCAGTGCACGCAGTTCTGCGCGTTGATGACGAAGCGCGGATCGGTCTTCTTGACCTCGTCGGCATAGACCACTTCGTAGACGCCGGCGGGGCAATAGAGCCGCGCCGGTTCGCCGTAGCGCGGCAGATTCTCGCGGATCGGGATCGTCGGGTCGGTCAGCCGCAGGTGCACCGGCTGATCCTCTTCGTGATTGGTGTTGGAGAGAAACACCGAGGTCGATTTGTCGAAGGTCAGCTTGCCGTCGGGCTTAGCGTAGACGAGCGGCGTCACTTCCGCGAGCGGCTTCAGCGATTTGGCGTCCGACTTGCCGTGCGCCATGGTGCCGAACATCGAGCCGCCGAACAGTTCGTTGCTCCACATGTCGAGACCGCCGAGCGGCACCCCGAGCGCCAGCCCGAACCGCGTCCACAGTGGCTTGACGTTGCGCACCAACTGCAAATCGCGGCCGATGTCGGACTCGCGCCAGCCGGACTCGTAGGCCGCCAGTTCGTCGTAGGCGCGGCCTTCGGCGAGCGCCGCATGGGCGGCCTCGGCGGCCTGCATGCCGGAGAGGATCGCATTGTGCGAACCCTTGATGCGCGCGAAATTGACGAATCCCGCGGAGCAACCGAGCAGCGCGCCGCCGGGGAACGTCAGCTTCGGCACGGACTGCACGCCGCCCGAGGAGATGGCGCGCGCCCCGTAGGACAGCCGCTTGCCGCCCTCGAAGTGATCGCGCATCAGCGGGTGCGTCTTGAAGCGCTGGAACTCGTCGAACGGCGACAGGGTCGGATTGACGTAGTTGAGGTGAACCACGAAGCCGACCGCCATCAGGTTGTCGCCGTAGTGGTAGAGAAACGAGCCGCCGCTCGCGCCGCGTCCCAACGGCCAGCCGAAACTGTGCTTGACGAGGCCCTTGTGGAAACGGGCGGGATCGACGCGCCACACCTCTTTCAGCCCGATGCCGAATTTCTGCGGATCGCGGCCCGCGTCGAGCGCGAACTTGGCGATCAATTGCTTGGCGAGCGAGCCGCGCGCGCCCTCGGCGATGAAGGTGTATTTGCCGCGCAGCTCCATGCCGCGGGTGAAGGAATCCTTCGGGTGGCGGTTGCGGTCGACGCCCATGTCGCCGGTGGCGATGCCGACCACCTCGCCGCGCTCGCCGTAGAGAACCTCAGTCGCCGCGAAGCCGGGGTAGATTTCAACGCCCAGCGCCTCGGCCTGCGCCGCCAGCCAGCGCGTCAGCGCGCCGAGCGAGCCGATGTAGTTGCCGTGGTTGTTCATCAGCTTCGGCATCGGCCAGTTCGGCAGGCGCACGCCGCCGGAAGGGCCGAGCAGATAGAAACGATCCTCCGTCACCTGCGTCGTCAGCGGCTGCTCCGGGTCGTCGCGCCAGTCCGGCAGCAGTCGGTTGAGGCCGATCGGGTCAACCACCGCGCCGGAGAGGATATGGGCGCCGACGACCGAGCCTTTCTCGACCACAACGACGGTGCGTTCGGGATCGAGCTGCTTCAGCCGGATCGCCGCCGCGAGGCCGGCCGGACCGGCGCCGACGATGACGATGTCGTACTCCATCGCCTCGCGCGGGGGCAGTTCAGTCTCGCCGGCCATTGACGCAACTCCTCATGAGCGGTCTCGGCGATAACAGAAACATGCCCTCGCGCAAGCGCGCAAGGCCGTTGGATAAGGCTACCGCGGGAAGATCACGCCCGCCGCCGCGCGGCCAGCGCCGCACGCTTGCGCGTGGGTCGGCCGAGCAAGTCGATCAGCGTCAGGCCAATGAGCATCGACAGACCCGAGAAGGTCGCGAACAGCGCTAGCGAGATCACCAGGGGGTAGCCAACCATCGCCACCGAAGCGACCAGCGCGACGACGACCAGGGCGATCAAATGATACTTGGCGGCGGCGAGCTTGCCGACGACGCCTTGCGAGGACGCACGGAAATCGGGAGCAAGCAAGGCGGGGCGGGCGACGGCGTTCATAGAAAATGTCCACGGGTTCGAAGGGTAGGGCGGTGCCCTTTTGGCGCCGCCGCGCGCACTTCGCCTTGCGATGCATCAATCTGCTGCAACGCAGCAAGTCGCGGCGAAATGTCCTACCCCGCAAAAGGTCGACCCTCGGCAACGGCGATGGCGAAGGCGTAGATGCGGGCTATGTCGTCGAGGCGATCGAACCGGCCCGGCGCGCCCGCGTGGCCCGCGCTCATCGCCGTGCGCAGCAGGATCGGGCCGCCGCCGGTCATCGTGGCGCGCAGTTTGGCGACCCATTTCGCCGGCTCCCAATAGGTCACGCGCGGGTCGGTGAGCCCGGCGAGCGCGAGAATCGCGGGGTACGTCTGCGGCTTGACGTTGTCGTAGGGGCTGTAGCCGCGGATCACCTCGAACGCGGCGGCGTCGCGCACCGGGTCGCCCCATTCCAGCCATTCCGGCGGCGTCAACGGCAGGCTGGCGTCGAGCATGGTGTTGAGCGTGTCGACGAACGGCACGTCGGCGACGATTCCGGCGTAAAGCTCGGGCGCTTGATTGGCGATCGCCCCCATCAACAGGCCGCCGGCGCTGCCGCCCTGCGCGACGATCCGCCGCGGGTCGGCATAGCCCTGCGCAATCAACCCGCGCGTAGCGGCGATGAAGTCGGAGAACGTGTTGGGCTTTTTGAGGAGCTTGCCGTCCTCGTACCAGGCGAAACCCTTCTCCGTCCCGCCGCGCACATGCGCCAGCGCGAACACGAAGCCGCGGTCGACCAGCGACAGCCGGTTCGGCCCAAAGCTGGCGTCGAGGCTATGGCCGTAGGCGCCGTATCCGTGGATCATCAGCGGCGCGGTCCCATCGAGCGGCGTATCGCGCCGGCGCAGGATCGACACCGGCACGCGCGCCCCGTCGTCGGCCTCCGCCTCGATCGCTTCGACGAGATAGGCGTCGGCGTCGTAGCCGGGCGGGGCCGCCTGCTTCTTGACGAGCTCGCGCTTTCGCGTCGCCATGTCGTAGTCGTACGTCTCCTGGGGACAGGCGAGCGTGGAATAGCTGAAGCGGCAGACCGAGGCGTCGAACTCGAAGGTCGTCTCCAGCTTCAGGTAATAGGTCTTGGCCGCGAAGCCAATTTCGTGGTCCTCGCCGCTGACGAGATCGCGCACGATCAGGCGCGGCCGGTTGTCCTGACGCGTCAGCACGGCGAGGTAGTCGCGAAACACCGTGGCGTCCTCGATCAGTCGGCCCGGGACGCCGGGAAGGAACGGGCGCCAATGGACTTCCTCGGGCGTCTCCGCCGGGGCGGTCATGATCTCGAAATCACGCGCGCCGGCGTTGCTCTTGATGAACAGGATGTCGCCGTGGTCGAACGCCTCGTAGCGAAACCCCGGACGGCGCGGCGCGATCAATCGCGGGGCGCGCGTCGGGGCGTCGAGATCGACGACGCGGACCTCCTGCGCATCGTGGCCGTGGACGTGGATGAAGGCGCGCCGACCCAACCGCGTCGCTCTGAGGCTCAAGAACAAGGCCGGGTCCGGCTCCTCGAAGATCAGCGCGTCCGCCTGCTGCGGTTCGCCGAAACGGTGGTGCAGCACGCGGAACGGTCGGTGATGTTCGTCCTGCAACACGTAGAGCAGGCCGGCGGAATCGCGCGTCCAGACGAAGTCCGCAGTGGCGTCGACGATCCGGTCGGGAAGATCGGTCTTCGAGACGAGATCGCGGGCGCGGATTTCGTATCGCTCCGATCCAGTCTCGTCGGCGCTCCAGGCGAAGCGCGCATGGTCGGGCGCGTGGCGGGCGTGGCCGAGGTGGAAGAACCCGCGGTCGCCGGCAAGCGCGTCGCCGTCGAGCAGGATTGTCTCCGAGCCGCCGCCTCGCGGGCGCCGGCAAAATAAGCGATGCTGGCCCCCGTGGCGAAACCGTGTGTAGTAGGTCCACGGCCCGTGCGGGGCGGGCGGGTCGCTGTCGTCTTCCTTGATCCTGGCGCGCATTTCGCGCGCGAGCTTTTTTCGCGAGGCTTCGAGCGGGGCGAGCATCGCGTCGCAATAGGCGTTCTCGGCTTCGAGCCATTCGCGGATTTCGGCGGGCAGGGCGGCGGGATCGCGCAGCACCTCGCGCCAGTTTTCCGCGCGCAGCCAAGCGTAGTCGTCGGTCCAGGTCGCGCCATGTGCTTGCGCCTCGCGCGGACGCTTCGGGGCGATCGGCGGCGCCGGACGGCGGGGGTCGGGCATGGCGGGCTCCTGCGAGATGCGTTCCTTTGCCACGCGCCGTCCTCCCACGCCAAGGCTTGCGGCGGCTGCGACGGCGCGCCAGATAGCAATCGGCAACGATGGAGCCCGGCGATGCCTCAGACTCGCGGACAATTTTTTGACGACGTCTCCCGCATTTTCACCGATGCGGCCGGTCTCGCCGACAGCGCTCGCCGCGAGGTGGAGACGCTGGCGCGAGCGCAGCTCGAGCGGCTGCTCGCCACCATGAACGTCGTCAGCCGCGAGGAATTCGAGGCGGTGCGCGAGATGGCGGTGCGCGCCCGCGAGCAGAACGATAAGCTCGAGGCGCGTATCGTCGCGCTGGAGGCGCGGCTCGGGGCGGGCGGCGAAGGCGCCGGCTGAATCAGCGACGCAATTGATTCGGTTGGGAGATTCTGTGGAAGACGCGGCGCGCGGGGCTGTACGCCGGTCGGCGAATCTGGAAGGAAAGGCCTCGTTCCCGCAACTCGGCGGCGAATGAGTCGGGCTCGAATCTCGTTCGAAGTCGCGGCTCCGTCGTCGGCGTCAGGACGTGGGCGCGCGGTAAACGCCTTCCGGAAGCCTCAAGCATGCACGCCATCGAGAACGAAGTCGCCGAGCGCGGCGAGCATCCGGTCGACGTCGTCGAGCGCTTGGCGATGCTCAATGAATGGACCTTCGACCGGCAAGTGGACGACGAGATCGCCATTCTGGTGAACGGGGTGTGGGCGCGCTACGAAGTGGCGATAACCTGGATTCCCGATGTCGAGTCGCTGCATTTCAGCTGCGCGTTTGAACTGAAGCCGCCCGAGCGCAAGCGCGCCGACGTCTGCGAGCTCATCCGGCTCGTCAACGCCCAGATGTGGCTCGGCCATTTCGATCTCTGGAGCCACGAGAACATGGTGATGTTCCGCCACGCGCACTGCCTGGCCGGCGGAGCGCGGGCGAGCGACGCCCAATGCCAGAGCCTCGTCGAGGCGGCGATCAAGGCGTGCGAAACTTATTACCAATCGTTCCAGTTTGTTCTGTGGGCGGCCCGGACCCCGCGCGAGGCGATGGATTTTGCGATGTTCGAGACCAAGGGGGCGGCTTGACGATCAGGATCGGAAATTGAGCATGAGCCCTGAACTGAGACCGATCCGCAACGAAGAAGATTATCAGGCCGCCCTTGTAGACCTGGAGCGCCTTTGGGGCGCAAGGAACGGTACGCCCGAGGGAGACCGCCTGGATGTTCTAGCGACGCTGATCGACGCCTACGAGGCCCAACATTTTCCAATGGATGCGCCTGATCCGATCGAAGCGATCCTTTTTAGGTTGGAGCAGCAGGGCCTTACCCGAAAAGACCTCGAACCGATCCTGGGGTCTCGCAACCGCGTCTCGGAAGTGCTCAATCGGAAGCGCGGGTTGTCGCTCGATATGATCCGAAAACTGCACGAGCGCCTGGACATACCCGCTGAAGTCCTTATCCGTCACGTTGGAACCACCACGGCTGCCTGATTAGACGCGCGCGTAAATGGCCTCCAACGGCGCGCCGTCGCTCCGCGACGCGAGCCCGCGTGCGATCAAATCTTCGAGATGGGCGAGAGTCGACAGCGCCGCTGCGCCCTTCAGCCGGGGCGCCAGGCCGACGTAGTTCTTGTCGACGATCTCGGCGATCGTCGTCGGCCCCGCCTCCAGCCGCGCCAGGATCGCGCTCTCGCGCTGGCGGCGATGGGTGATGAGGCCGCGCACATAGCGCTTGGGATCGCGCACCGGGCCGCCGTGGCCCGGCCAGTAGATCGTCTCGCCGCGGTCGCGCAGCTTCTCCAGGCTCGCAATGTAGTCGCCCATTGAACCGTCCGGCGGGGCGACTACCGAGGTCGACCACGCCATCACGTGATCGCCGCTGAACAGCGCGTCGCCCCAGACGAAGCAGAGGTGGTTGGCGGCGTGGCCGGGCGTCGCCAGCGCCGTCAGGCTGTGGTCGCCGAACCGGATGCTTTCGCCCTCGGCGAGGACTTGGGTCGGCGCGTAGGTCAGATCGTGCGCGGCGTCGAGGCCCTGCGGCGCGCCGGGGCGGGGAATGTGCGGCCGTGCGCCGACCAGTTCCGCGCCCGTCGCCGCCGCCAGCCGACCCGCCAGCGCGCTATGGTCGCGGTGGGTGTGCGTGACGACGACGTAGGCGACCCGCTGCCCCGCCGCCGCCGCGAGCAGCCGCGCCAGGTGGTTTTCGTCGTCGGGCCCGGGGTCGAGGATCGCCAGTTCGCCCTCGCCGACGATGTAGCTGCACGTGCCCGTGTAGGTGAACGGCGACGGATTGGGCGCGACGAGCCGCCGCAACCCGGCGCCGACGGTCTCCACCACGCCGCTCGGCGGGGCTTCGGGCGTTTCGTTCACGATGGCGTCTCCGGCGATTGGCGCCCGCATACGGCGCTCTCTATAACGCTAGCGCAACGTAGGGGCACCGTATGGCGGAGAGAAGCGAAACGAAACCCGGCCGCGAGCAGGCGCCCGGTCGCGAGCTTTTTCCCATCTTCGTCCCGCTGTCGACGCGCTGGAAGGACAACGACCCCTACGGCCATCTCAACAACGTCGTCTACTACGAGCTGTTCGACGCCGCCGTGAACGAGCTTCTCATCGACCGCGGCCTGCTCGACCCCGCGACCAGCGCCGTAATCGGGCTCGTCGTCGACAGCCGCTGCCGGTTTTTCGCCTCGCTGGCATTCCCGGATAAGGTCGAAGTCGGCGTGCTGGTCGAGGCGATCGGCCGCTCCTCGGTGAACTATCGGCTGGCGGTGTTCAGGGCCGGCGCGGCGACGGCCGCGGCGGATGGGCGTTACACCCACGTCTATGTCGAGCGCGCGACGGGCAAACCCGTCGCCATTCCCGAGCCGCACCGTAAAGCGATGACGGCGTGGAGCCGCGTTGCCGACGACCGCGCCGACGGATAGATGAAGCTCCGCTGTCAAGCGCCAGGACTCAAGCCGCATGTCGACAAAAATCCTTCCGGTCATCATGTGCGGCGGCGCCGGCACGCGCGTGTGGCCGGAATCGCGCGAGACGATGCCGAAGCAGTTCATCGCGCTGATCGGCGCCCGCTCGACGTTCCAGGAGACGGTCGCGCGCGTCACCGGGCCGATGTTCGAAGCCCCGATCGTCATCACCAATCACGATTACCGCTTCCTGGTGAAAGAGCAGCTCGACGAGATCGGCGCCGCCGCGACCATCGTCACCGAGCCGGTTCGGCGCGACTCGGGGCCGGCGGTCGCGGTCGCGGCGACGCTCGCCGCCGATCGGGGTCCGGAGACCCTCGTCGCGGTGTTCGCCGCCGATCATGTCGTGACCAAGCTCGACGCGTTCCTCGAGGTTTGCGGCAAGGCGGCGCGGGCCGCGGCGCGCGGCTACATCGTCACCCTCGGCGTCAAGCCGACGGAGCCGGCGATCGGCTATGGCTATATCCGCCCCGGCGCCGCGCTCGACGACGACGCCTACGGCGTCGAGGCGTTCGTCGAGAAGCCGGACCGCGAAACCGCCGAGCGCTATGTCGCCAACGGCTACCTCTGGAACTCCGGCAATTTCGTCTTCCGCGCCGATACGATGATCGAGGAGTTGCAAGCCTTTGAGCCGGAGATGGCGCGCGCCGCCGCCGCCTGCGTCGCCTCGGCCAAGACCGATCTGGATTTTCTCGCGCTCGACGTCGCCAGTTTCGGCGCCTCGCCGAAGAAGTCGATCGACTATGCGGTGATGGAGCGCACCCAGCGCGCCGCCGTGGTGCCGGCCGACATCGGCTGGTCGGACGTCGGCAACTGGGATGCGGTCTGGAAACTGTCCGACCGCGACGTCCACGGCAACTCGTTCCATGGCGACGACACGTTCGCCATCGATTCCACGAACATCCACGTCCGTTCCAGCGGCTTGCTGACCGCGGCGGTCGGGGTCAAGGACGTGATCATCGTCACGACGCAGGACGCCGTGCTGGTGCTCGGCCGCGACCAGGGCGACCGCGTCAAGGAGGTCGTCGAGGCGCTGAAAGCCCGCAAGCGCCGCGAGGCGACCGAGCACAAGCGCATGTATCGGCCCTGGGGCTATTACCAGTCGATCGACCACGGGGCGCGCTATCAGGTCAAGCGCATCGTCGTGACCCCGGGCCGGCGGCTCTCCTTACAAAAGCACTACCACCGCGCCGAGCATTGGATCGTCGTCAAGGGCACGGCGGAGGTCACTTGCGGCGAGCAGGTGAAGATCGTCCACGAAAACGAGTCGATCTACCTGCCGATCGGCTCCACGCACCGGCTCGCCAATCCGGGCAAGATCAATCTGGAGCTGATCGAGGTGCAGACCGGGTCCTATCTTGGCGAGGACGACATCGTCCGGATCGAGGATGTCTACAACCGAACGGTCTGAGGTAGGCTTCGGCCGCCGGGAGGGAAGCACGTTTGCGCGCGGGGAATTGCGATTGGCGGCGCCGTCGTCGGATAGATTGTTGCGTTTCAACGCCGCCGCTTTATAAACTTGTCGTATATTCGGCTATCGATGGGCGCCGTTGGTTTCCGGGCGTGGTCAAATGCAGGCTATCCTTTCCGCTTGGTTCTGGGTTAACATTGCCGCGCCCGTGGTTCTGCCTATAGTATTGCTGCTTATATTTCAGTTATTGCCAATACCGGACCCGCCGGAGACACTCCATATCATGAGTGCATTGAAAGATGCTCAACTGTGCTGGGCAGTTATCGCAATGGGGGCGTCTTTAATTTACGAAATTACGCAATCAAATCCGGCTCTCCCACAACCCTTATTGACGATCTCCGTAGCAGGGCTGGTCGTAACTATCATTCCGTCGATGGTGATGGCGTCTGGCGGCGCCGTATTCAATACCAAGCTTTTGCAAATCACGCCGCAATCTGGAAAAATCTCAGTCTGGGCATGGATGAAACACTATAGAATGTTCGTGGGTTCGGCTGTTTTTACTGCGATCGCCGCCATAAATTACACCTCTGTGCATTTCGCTCTTCCTCCCGCCCCGTAACCGGATTTGGATCATGGAAAAAAGCGATAGCAACCCAGCCGGTTGGAACAGTAACCGCATCAAAGACATACTCATCTGGATCGCGGCTGTTGTCATGGCGATTTCCGTCGGACTGACTCTCGTGACGCTGCATTCAGTCAAGGTATTTAACGCGGAGAAATCGAAGGAGATCGGGCTGTGATTCTTCAGGATTGAAGGCATGGCGCCGGTCGCGCTGGTCACCGGAGCGGGTCGGCGCATTGGCGCCGACATCTCGCGAGCACTTGCGCGCGGCGGCTACAAAGTCGCCCTCCTCGCCAACGCCTCGCTGAGCTCGGCTGAGGCGCTTGCGAGCGAAGTCGGCGGCCGAGCGTTCCGCGCCGATCTGGCCGATCCCGAGGCGGCCGCTCGCGTCCTAGGCGAGGCCGCCGCCGCGATGGGGCCGATTGATCTTCTGGTCAACAACGCCGCGCTGTTCGAGGACGATTCGATCGACCGGCTCGATCTCGGTCTGTGGCGACGGCAATTCGCGGTCGATCTGGAATCGCCAGTGTTTTTGATCGGCGCGTTCGCCGCGCAATTGCCCGAGGGGCGCGAAGGCGCCGTCGTGAATGTGATCGACCAGCGCGTCTTGAAGCTGACGCCGGAATATCTGTCCTACACGTTGGCGAAATCGGCGCTGTGGACCGCCACTCGGACGTTGGCGCAAGCGCTCGCGCCGCGCATCCGCGTCAACGCCATCGGCCCCGGCCCGACCTACGCGAGCGTGCGCGAGGGCGAAGCGGGGCTCGCGCATGAGGCGGCCGGGACGCTGCTGCAACGCGCCGTCGCCGGCGAGGAGATCGCCGACGCCGTGCTCTATCTGGCGCGTGCCCGCAACGTGACCGGACAGATCCTTTGCGTCGACGCCGGTCAGCACCTCGGCTGGCGCACGCCCGACATCGTGACGTAACGCCCGCCCGCGAATCGCCTTGCGCATTCCCCTTGAACCTTTCACGTTGCCGCCGCGAGAAATGAGCGGGGCGGAAGACCTTGGCGGGGACGGACGGCGACCTCATTCGGCGGATCTATGCGGGCGACCAACTCGCGTTGCAGACGCTCTACGCGCGCCATCACGTAAAAATCTTCCGTTTCGCGATGCGGATGGTTCCGTCCGAGGCGATGGCGGAGGATGTGGTGAGCGAGGTTTTTCTGCATGTCTGGCGCAACGCCGCCTCGTTCGAGGGCAGGTCGGAAGCCTCGACGTTCTTGCTCGCGATCGCGCGCAACAAAGCCTATTCGCATCTGCGCAAACGCCGCCACGACGAGCTGGATGACGAGCAGGCGGCGGCGATCGAGGACCCCGGCGGCGCGCCCGAAGCCGCGTTGCAGAAGAAGAACAAGGGCGAAGCGCTCCGCGCCTGCCTCGACAGGCTGAGCCGGGAACAGCGCGAGGTCATGGACCTCGCCTATTACCACGACAAGTCGATCGAGGACGTCGCCGAGATCGTCGGCATCCCCGCCGGCACGGTGAAGACGCGCATGTTCCACGCGCGCAAGCGGTTGGCGGAGCTGGCGACGGCGGCCGGTCTCGACAGGGGATGGCCATGAGCGAGGAGATCGATGAGATCGAAGCCCTGCTGCCCTGGTACGCCGCCGGCGCGCTTTCCGGCGCGCAGCGACGGCGGGTCGAGGCCGCGCTGGCGATGCGGCCGCCATTGCAAGCGAGTCTGGCCGCCATCGAGGAGGAGCGCGGCGAAACCATCGCGCTCAACGAGGCGGTCGGCGCGCCGAGCCCGGACGTCTGGGCGCGGGTGATGCAGGGCGTCGCGGCGGCGCCGCGCCGACCGCCGCTGAGCGCGCGGCTGGCGGCTTGGCTCGGCTCCGGGACCGAGCCGCGTGCGCGGCTCGTCGCCCTTGGCGTCGCGGCGGCGCTGGTCATCGCCGTGCAGGCGGCGACCATCGTCAAGTTGGTGCGCTCGAGCGGCCCGAAGCCGACCTACGGAACCGCCGCCGCGGCAAGTTCCAGCGCGGACGCGCTGATCGCTTTCGCCCCCGAGGCGACGCTCGCCGACTTGACGGCGCTTTTGAAGGCGAACCAGGCGACGGTCGTCGGCGGCCCGCGCGCCGGCGGTCTCTACGAATTGAAGATCGGCGGCAAACCGCCGAGCCGCGCCGAGATTGAGGCAGTTGTCAAAACCTTGTCTGCTTCGCCGATCGTCAAGATGGCGCTACCAGGCCCGAGCCGATAGAAGGGCGCGTCGCCATGCTTGTTCTGTGTTTGTTCTTTCGACTCGGCGTGTTAAGCTGACAGACTCGAATCGGACCCCATTATCCTGCCATGACCGATGACCTGTTCGGCGACGACGAACCGCGCCGCAAGATGAAGCCGTCGCCCAGATCCGGGACTCCGGGGGAGGGCGATTACAACGCGGCCTCGATCGAGGTGCTGGAGGGGCTGGAGCCGGTGCGGCGCCGGCCGGGCATGTACATAGGCGGCACCGACGCCCACGCGATGCACCATCTGTTCGCCGAGGTGATCGACAATGCGATGGACGAGGCGGTCGCCGGCCACGCCAAGACGATCGAAGTTGCGCTCGAGGAGGGCAACTGGATCAGCGTGACCGACAACGGTCGCGGCATGCCGGTCGACCCGCATCCGAAGTTCAAGGACAAATCCGCGCTCGAAGTCATCATGACGGTGCTGCACGCGGGCGGCAAGTTCGACAGCGGCGCCTACGAAACCTCGGGCGGCCTGCACGGCGTCGGCGTCTCCGTGGTCAATGCGCTCTCGGCGCGCACGGAGGTCGAGGTGGCCCGCGCTCAGACGCTCTACCGGCAATGTTTCGAGCGCGGCAAGCCGGTGACGAAACTCGAGGTCGTCGGCCGCGCGCCAAACCGTCGCGGCACCAAGGTGCGCTTTCAGCCGGACATGCAGATTTTCGGCGCCGCCAAATTCGATCCGGCGCGGCTGTTCAAGATGACGCGCTCGAAGGCCTATCTGTTCGGCGGCGTCGAAATTCGCTGGCGCTGCGCGCCTTCGCTCGTCGACGGCGACGTCCCCGCCGAGGCGGTGTTCCATTTTCCGGGCGGCCTCAAGGACTATCTCGCCGGCGACATCGAGGGGCAGGAGACGGTGGTCGAGGCCGCGTTCGTCGGCAACGTGCAGAAACCCGGCAAGCACGGCTCGGTCGAATGGGCGCTGACCTGGCTCGCGATCGAGGACGGATTCGTCCATTCCTACTGCAACACCATCCCGACCCCCGACGGCGGCGCGCACGAGACGGGTTTGCGCGCCGCGATCCTGCGCGGTTTGCGCGATCACGCCGAGCGCATCGGCCAGGCCAAGCGCGCCAGCGTGCTGACCGCCGACGATGTGATGTCGGGCTGCGCGGCGCTGGTGTCGGTGTTCATCCGCGAGCCGGAGTTCCAGGGCCAGAACAAGGGCCGGCTGCAAACGGCCGAAGCGGCGCGAATCGTCGAAAGCGCGGTGCGCGACGCGTTCGACCATTGGCTCGCCGGCTCGCCGAGCCAGGCGGCGAAGCTGCTCGATTTCGCGGTGGAGCGCGCCGAGGAGCGGCTGCGCCGCCGAGCCGAAAAGGACGTCGCCCGCAAGACCGCGACGCGCAAGCTGCGACTGCCGGGCAAACTCGCCGATTGCAGCAACTCTTCCGCGCAAGGCTCTGAAATCTTTATCGTCGAGGGCGATTCTGCCGGCGGCTCGGCCAAGCAGGCGCGCGACCGGGCCTCGCAAGCCGTGCTGCCGTTGCGCGGCAAGATCCTCAACGTCGCCTCGGCCACGCGCGAGAAACTGGCGGCCAATCAGCAGTTGTCCGATCTCGTCCAGGCGCTCGGAGTCGGGCTCGGAAACGCCTACCGCGGCGAGGAATTGCGCTACGACAAGGTCATCATCATGACCGACGCCGACGTCGACGGCGCCCATATCGCCTCACTGCTGATCACCTTCTTCTACCGGCAGACGCCGAAGCTGATCGCCGACGGCCATCTCTATCTCGCCGCGCCGCCGCTCTACCGCCTGACCCAGGGGGCGAAGTCGATTTATGCGCGCGACGACGCCGACAAGGAGCGGCTGATGAAGCACGGCTTCTCCGGCAAGGGCGCGATCGAGGTCAGCCGCTTCAAGGGCCTCGGCGAAATGCCAATGCGGGACTTGCGCGACACGACGATGGACCCGTCGCGCCGCACCCTGCTGCGCGTCGCGGTGGTCAGCGATCCCGAGGGCACCGCCGATTCCGTCGAGCGGCTGATGGGGACAAAACCCGAGGCGAGATTCGCCTTCATCCAGGAGCGGGCGCCCCGCGCGCGCGAACTCATCGACGTTTGAGCCGTTTGGCAACGCGCCCTTAACCTTGATCGCCTTTAACTCAGCGGGACATATCCGCGAGGGGGCGTTCCGTGGACGAGGAAGTTACGAATCGCACGCGCTGGCCGGGAATTGAATTCGCGGGGGCGATCGCAGTGGCGTCGACGCTGGTCGCCCTATTTCTCGGCCACGCGGCCGAGCAATATGCGGCGACGATGGCGCCGCCGGCTGCCGAGGCGGCGAATTTGCAGCCTCGTTTCAATGCGATCGACTACGCGACGACCGCTTCGACAGCGAAATCCACGACCGTCGTCATCGGCCCCTGCTCGCGATGAAGCATTGCTGATTGCGCCAAATCGGCGCAATCTCATATTTGTCGAAACTTCCGTTTCAACGGCTCCGGCCGGCTTTTCCAGAGACAGACCCGCCAGCGGCGCCGCTCATTTGGGCGTTGCGTCACGAAAATGCGTTGGGGAATGCACTAGCGAAGCAATTTGAAATGCGTTAATGTTGGGGCGGCCCCGGGGCGCGATCGACGTGATCGCCGGGGCGGGTCTAGGCGATGCGGGTAAGAAAATCTGATGTTTACCCGACGTTTAGTCGGGCTGCGACGGCATCAGCCGTTGACAGGACGGCGCGCGTGCGATTGCAGGACGGCGGCGTCGCGATTCTGGCTTCAGAGCCGGAGCATGGGGTACTCATCAACCGAAATGGTGATGCTTCATACGCATCGGGATCGGCGCACTCCCGAGGGCGGCGTCAGCCGTTGCTCTCTCGAGCCGTTGCGGGTCGGCCGAATGGGGAAATTGGGCGGAGAATTGGGTTCACATGAGCAAGGGTAAGGATTTTCGCGCGCCTCGCAAACGCGGATTCGACGACGACGGGCCGATGCCTTATGAGCCGCGCCCGCGGGCCTCGCGGGGTTTCGGCGCAGGTCCGGACGCCGGGTTCGGCGGTCCGCCGATGGACTCGATGCGCTCGGCGCCTGCCGCTACAGGACCGACGGTAGACGCCGTCGTCAAGTGGTTCAAGGCCGACAAGGGGTACGGTTTTGTTGAGCTCGCCGGGGGGGCGGGCGACGCTTTCCTGCACGCCAACGCGCTGCATGCCTCCGGGCATGAGAGCGTGCCTTCAGGCGCGAAGCTCAAGGTCATTGTCGGGGCCGGCGCCAAAGGCGCGCAGGTTACGCGGGTGGTCGAAGTCGACGCCACCGGCGTCGTCGAGCGGCCGGCGCGTCCGCACGGCGATATGGGCGGCGGCGCAGGTGGCCCCGGCGGACCGCGTCCGCGCCGCGTAGCCCCCGATCCGTCGACCGCCGTCTCGATCAGCGGTCGCGTCAAGTGGTTCGATGACGCCAAGGGTTTTGGCTTTGTCGCCAGCGACGACGGCGGCAAGGACGTGTTTGTCCACATCTCCGTGCTTGGGCCGTCGGGCATTTCGCATCTGGCCGAGGGACAGCCGGTCAACATGCGGGTCGTCGACACGCCGAAGGGGCGCGAGGCAATCTCGCTGTCGATCTGAGAGCGCCCTTCGGGCGCCCTCTTTGTCTGAGAGCATGCGCGATCGGTTGCGGCGGCATTGACTCCTTCGCGCGACATTCAACGACTGCTTGAGATCATGGCGGCGCTGCGGACGCCAGGCTCCGGGTGTCCCTGGGACCTTGAGCAATCCTTCGCGACGATTGCGCCCTATACGATCGAGGAAGCTTACGAAGTCGCCGACGCCATCGCGCGCGGCGATCTCGCCGACCTGCGTGACGAACTGGGCGACTTATTGCTTCAAGTCGCCTTTCACGCGCGGATGGCGGAAGAGCAGGGCGCGTTTGATTTCGGCGGCGTGGTCGAGGCGATCACCGAAAAGATGATCCGCCGCCATCCGCATGTCTTCGGCTCCGCGCGCGACTTGTCGCCCGAGCAGGTCAAGGCGTTGTGGGGTGAGATCAAAGCCGCGGAAAAGCGCGCTCGCGGCGCCGTGCCGCAAGGCGCGCTGGCCGGGGTCCCGGTCGCGATGCCAGGGCTGACGCGGGCGCTGAAATTGCAGGAGAAGGCCGGCAAGGTCGGCTTCGACTGGAACGACGCCCGCGCCGTGATCGCCAAGATCCGCGAGGAGGTCGATGAGGTCGAGGCGGAGCTCGACGCCGGCGATCTGGAGCGGGCGGGGCCGGAGGTCGGCGACCTGCTGTTCGTCGTGGTCAATCTGGCGCGCCATCTGAAGGTTGACCCGGAATCGGCGGTGCGCGGCGCGAATGCGAAGTTCGAGCGGCGGTTCGCTTATATTGAGGCGGCGCTAGCGCGGCAGGGTCGCACGCCCGGCGAAGCGACTCTGGCCGAGATGGATGAGCTGTGGGACGCGGCGAAGGCGGGGGAGCGGAGCGAAACCTAGAAGCAAACAGCTTGCGATAGAAAGGTTACTGTTGCTTTTGCCCTAGGGCTTGCAGGCGTCGTTCATGATCGGCGAAACTGGCCACAGTGAGGTTGGCTTTGTAGACTTCGGCGATCGTGTTGAGCTTCAGACCGCGCAGTTCTTTCTTTATCGCGGCAATTTCGGCCTCGATGCTTTCGAAGTGCGCATCGACCTTATCGAAGCGCGCGTTCGTTTCAGCTCGCATCAGGCGCAGTTGCTCCAACACGAGGTTGGTGGGCTCCGAGGGGGAATTCGACACCGCGTCGCTCCTGGCGCCAATATATCACTATTTTGAGATGCGAACGAGCAACTTACCTCATAGGAGAGCCGCCATCGCCGTCCCCTTGCATTCCCTCGCGGCCCGCCCCACAGCTTACGCATGACCGACATCTCGCTTCCCGCCGCCGCAGGGGCTGGGCTGCTCTCGTTCCTGAGCCCCTGTGTGCTGCCGCTGGCGCCGCCGTATCTCTGCTATCTCGCCGGCACCTCGGTCGAGGCGCTGGCGGAGGAAAGCGAGAGCCGGGCGCGGCGCGACATTTTCGTCGCCTCGTTGTTGTTCGTCGCCGGTTTCTCCACCGTGTTCGTCGCGCTCGGCGCCACCGCCTCGGTGTTTGGGACGCTGTTGCGGCAGTGGAGCTATCCGCTGTCGATCCTCGCCGGCTTCGGCATCATGGCGATGGGCGCGCACTTCCTCGGGCTGTTCCGGCTTTCGTGGATGTATCGCGAGAAGCGGGTCGAGGTGGCCAAGCCGCCGGGCCTGTGGAGCGCCTATCTGATGGGCCTCGCCTTCGCGTTTGGCTGGACGCCGTGCATCGGACCGATCCTTGCCGCCATCCTCGCTGTCGCCGGCGCCGAGGATACCGTCGCGCGCGGCGCGCTGCTGTTGCTGGCCTATGCGCTGGGCCTCGGCGTGCCGTTCGTCGTCGCGGCGCTGGCGATGGAGCGGTTCCTCGCGTTCGCGCGCGGGTTCCGCGGCCAGTTCGCGCGGCTCGAAAAGGCGGTCGGGGTCGCGCTGGTGCTGACCGGGGTGGCGTTCCTGACCGGCGGCGTGCAGACCGCGTCGGCGTGGCTGATCGAACTGTTCCCCAAAGCCGGAATGCTCGGCTGACTAGGCCGCCGGCCGGCGCGCCTTCATCGCCTTGGCAGCCATCGTGTAGCCGCCGCCGGCGCCGTCGACGAAGTGGAGATGCCCGCGCCCGGCGGCGAGCGGCGAGAAGCAGGTGATCTGCGCGCCCTCCTGCCGCGCCGTTCCCCACTCGACAAAGGGCGCTGCGGCGAGCTTGGCTTCGAGTCTGTCGGCGAAAGCGGGCGTGCAATCCAGCGTCATTCTGAGCCCGTCGTCGAATTTGCGGAAATCGGCGTTGGCGATCAGATCGCGCTTGTATTGCTTCATGTCGAAGTCGCCGAGCTTCAAATCGAACGCCTCGAACACAAACCCCAGGCTGTACATAAGCCCCGCCTTGATCCGAGCCGTCAGCCCGGAGGCGCCGCCGGCCCGAAACACCGCCGATTCGAGCGCAATCGCCGGCCCGGCGCGGCCGCCGACCAGCGTGTCGATCGTCACGGGCCGGCCGCCGTCCTCGACCGCCAGCACCTCGCCGACGATTTCCGCGAGGAACCTCGGAAAACGCGGATCGTCGCCGCGCGGCGCGACGATCAACGACAGGATCACGCCGTGCCGCGCCGGGGTCACGCCCCAACGGCAGGAGAGATCGGACAGGTCCGGACGCGTCCCCGGCGCGGCGGGCGTCAGCGCGAAATGCCCGTCCTTGGCCGCCGCGTCGAACCAGTTCAGTCCGCCGCCGGCGAACATGGCGTAGGCGCAATGGGCTGAGGGACCGTAGCGCGCCACCCGCACGTCGCGTCCGTTCGCCCGGATGTCGGCGACCGTCGCCATGGCGATGCGGAGTTCAAAATCGAACTCCTCGCGCGCAAACGTCGCCATCGCCCGCAAGGCGTCGGTCGCGGCGGGCGTGTCCTGCGGCGAGACGGCGAAGCTCGCGCCGTCGCCGCCAAACACGAACGGGAATGGTTTTCTGTGCAGCGCGTTGGCGATCGCCGCGACGACGCCGGCGCCGATCATGTTGACTTGCTTGTAGCGACCGGCGGCCACGGCCTCGGTCGAGCCTTTGACGTCGGCGAAGCCGACCCGCCAATCGTCCGGCAGCGGCCGATAGGCGCCAACGGAAACGGCTTGCGCGAAATCATCGATGGCCGGCAGTCCGGCGTAGAAGTCGGCGACCTCGGTCATGTCCCCTCCGCAACCGGCGTCAGGGCGCCGGCATGAGCGGCCCAGACCCGTGTCCCAGCGCGAGCTTACGCCCGTTCTCGATCGCGCGCCGCGTGAACGCCTTGGCTTTGGCGACCGCGTCGGCGAGTTCCTCGCCGCATGCGATATGCGCGGCGATCGCACTCGACAATACGCAACCGGTACCGTGCAAGTTTCGCGACACGATTCGCGGCGCAGCGAAGCGGCGCGTCGTCTCCGGCGTGATGAGCCAATCGACCGCATCGCCATCGAGATGGCCGCCCTTCACCAGAACCGCGCGCGCGCCAAGCGCCAACAGCGCGCGGCCCTGGGCGACCATCTCCGCTTCTGTCTGCGCCTGCGGCGTCTCGGTCAGCGCGGCGGCCTCGGCGAGGTTGGGCGTCACCAGGTCGATGTGGGGTAGCAGGGTTCTCGCGGCTGCAACGAAGCCGGCGCTGGCCAGCGCGTCGCCGGACGAGGCCACCATCACCGGATCGTAGACCCCGCGCACGCCGCGCAGCGTCTGCGCCACCGCCGCGACGATCTCGGCGCTGCCGAGCATCCCGATCTTGACCGCCGCTACGTCGAAATCTTCGAGAACCGCGGCGATCTGCGCGGCGACGATTTCCGCGGGGACAAGATGGACGCCGCGCACCCCGCGTGTGTTCTGCGCCGTGATTGCGGTGATGGCGCTGGTTCCGAACACGCCCAACGCGGCGAAGGTTTTGAGGTCGGCCTGTATTCCGGCGCCGCCGCCGGAATCGGAGCCGGCGATCGTCAGCGCGACCGGGATCACGGGCCGGTCGCCGCGATCCACTCGCGGGTTCGCCCCTCGGGATCGGCGTTCAGCGTAATGTCGGTGACGACGGAGAGGACGTCGGCCCCGGCCGCTAGGCAAGCCTGGCCGCGCTCGATGTTGAGCCCGCCGATGGCGATGAGCGGGATTTTGCCGATCCGGCGCTTCCATTCGCCGATGCGCTCCAGCCCCTGCGGACCGAATCGCATCGCCTTCAGGATCGTCGGGTAGATCGGCCCCAGCGCAATGTAGTCGGGCGCCAGCGCCAGCGCCCGTTCAAGCTCCGCATCGTCGTGGGTGGAGATGCCGGCCTTGATCCCGCGCGCGCGCAGCATCGGAACGTCGGCGTCGTCGAGATCTTCTTGGCCTAGATGGACGTAGTCGGCGCCGACGTCGAGCGCGATCCGCCAGTAATCGTTGAGGATGAGTTGCGCGCCGGCGGCTTTGCAGATCCCCAGAGCGACGCGGGTTTCGTCGGCGATTTCCGCGGGCTCGCGATCCTTGATCCTGAGCTGGACGAGATGCGCGCCGGTGCCGACCAGCCGGCCGACCCACGCGGCGCTGTCGACGATCGGATAGAAGCGGGGCAGCGTCATGCCAGCGCCGCCCGGCCGAGCACAGGGGTGGAAGGCGCGGCCATATCGCGCGCGGGCATCGGGCCGGCGAGAAAGGCGCGGCGGCCGGCGTCGATTCCCGCCGCCATCGCCCGCGCCATCGCTACCGGATCGCCGGCCTTGGCGACCGCCGTGTTAAGCAGGATCGCGTCGTAGCCCAGCTCCATCGCGGCGGCGGCGTGCGAGGGCAGGCCGATGCCGGCGTCGACGACCAGCGGAACCTCAGGGAAATGCGCGCGCAGCGCCCGCAGCCCGAAGGGATTGTTGAGGCCCTGTCCCGAGCCGATCGGCGCGCCCCACGGCATCAGCACCTTGCATCCCGCATCCAGGAGACGTTCGGCGACGACAAGGTCTTCGGTCGTGTAGGGGAACACCTCGAAGCCGTCGGCGGCGAGGATGCGCGCAGCCTCGACAAGGCCGAACACGTCGGGTTGCAGGGTGTCGGCCTCGCCGATCACCTCCAACTTGACCCAAGTCGTGTCGAATATCTCGCGCGCCATGTTGGCAGTGGTGACCGCCTCCTTCACCGAATGGCAGCCGGCGGTGTTGGGCAGCACGCGGACGCCGAGATCGCGGATCAGCGACCAGAACGCCTGCCCCTCGCGCAACCGCGCCGCTTCGCGCCGCAGCGACACCGTAACGATTTCCGCGCCGCTGGCGCGCACGGCCTCTGCAAGGATCGCCGGCGAGGGATACTGCGAGGTGCCGAGGAGGAGGCGGGACGAGAACGTCTGGCCATAGAAGGTGAGGTCCTGCGTCATCTCAACCTCCTTGTCGCGGCGCGACGATTTCGATGCGGTCGCCTTCGGCGAGCGGCGTTTCCGCACGTTTGCGCTTGGGCACGAAGGCGCCGTTAAGCGCGGTGGCGACGACCGCCTCGGCATAGTCCAGCGCAACAAGCGCTTCGGCGAGGTTAGCGGCCGAGAGTTCGCGGGGTTCGCCGTTGACGGTCAATCTCAAGCCAATTCGTGCAGTCAGAGCGTCCATGGGTCCACGAGGTCAATTCCTAAATCACGGTGTCGAGCAGGGTCACGAGTGACGTCATTCGCCGAAGTCCGCCTCAGTCCAATCGGCAAAGGGGCTCGGACGAGCCTCATCGCGCGACGGCAGTTCGATTTCGCCAAGCCCGCACAGAATTTCAACGAGCCAACGCCCCGGCCTTTCAAAGCCTTGAAGAAGCGCCATCTCCGCTGCCCGCTTCGCCATATCCGGCGCCAACAGGAAACCGTGCCGGTAGGCGCCGTTGAGATATATTCGCCCGTCGCGCTCGACCACGCGCGGCTCGTTGTCGGGGTAGGCGGGGCGCACATCGGCGCTGATCTCAACGATCTCGGCTTCGCCGAACGCCGGATGCAAGGCGAACGCGGCGCTCAGCAGTTCGATCGCCGAACGCGCCGTGACGCCGCCCTTGTCGGCGCTTTCGATCATGGTGGCGCCAATCATGAACAGGCCGTCTGCTCGCGGGACGACGTAGAGCGGGATGCGAGGGTGCAACAGTCGCACCGGGCGCGACAGCCGCACCTCCCGCGTGCGCACGAGCAGCATTTCGCCCCGGACGCCGCGAAGCTCCGGCAGCGCGGCGCGGGCGGCGAAACCGCGACAGTCGACGGTGACGCGGCAGCGCCCCTCACCCTTACCATCCCCCCGCAAGCGGGGAGAGGGAGACGGCAGGCCGTCGTCCGAAAACGGACAGGCGAACCTCAACTCGGCGCCGTTTCGAAGAAGCCCGTCGCGCAACGCATTCATTGCCGATCTCGGATCGACGTGGCCCTCCTCGGCAAAGAACAGCCCCTTGCGGAAGCGTCCGCCGAGGTCCGGCTCCAACGCCGCGATCGCGGCGTCGTCGACGCGCTCCCAGGCTTCCGTCCGCGCGGCGAAGCGGTCGAGGTCTGGCGCGTCGCGCGGCGGGGCGACGACCAGCGTACCGTTACGGGCGACGCCGGGGACGTGACGCGCCCACCAATCGACCGCCGATCGTCCCCGCGCGACCACACTCGCCGGCGCGCTTTCGCCTTCGCAGAACGGCGCCAGCATGCCGCCGGCCAACCACGAGGCGTTGCCGCCGAGGTCAGGGTTTCTCTCGTAGAGCGTCACCGCAATGCCCCGCTCGACAAGCTCGGTCGCTGCGGCGAGGCCGAAAACGCCGGCGCCGATGACCGTCGCGTGCATTACTCCGCCGCGTCCACGTAGAGCTTGCCGCCGGCGGCAAGGAACTCCTGCGACTTCTCCGCCATGCCGGCCATCGCCGCCGCTTCGGCCCGAAGGTCCTGGGTGATCTTCATCGAGCAGAATTTCGGCCCGCACATCGAGCAGAAATGCGCGACCTTGTGCGAATCCTTCGGCAGCGTCTCGTCGTGATAGGCGCAGGCGGTGTCGGGATCGAGCGACAGGTTGAACTGATCCTCCCAGCGGAAATCGAACCGCGCGCGCGAGACCGCGTCGTCGCGGATTTTCGCCGCCGGGTGGCCCTTGGCGAGGTCCGCCGCATGCGCCGCGATGCGGTAGGTGATGACGCCGGTCTTCACGTCGTTGCGGTCGGGCAGGCCGAGGTGCTCCTTCGGCGTGACGTAGCAGAGCATGGCCGTGCCGAACCAGCCGATCATCGCCGCTCCGATGCCTGACGTGATGTGATCGTAGCCCGGCGCGATGTCGGTCGTCAGCGGCCCGAGGGTGTAGAACGGCGCCTCGCCGCATTCCTTGAGCTGCTTGGTCATGTTGACCTTGATCTTGTGCATCGGCACGTGGCCGGGGCCTTCGATCATCACCTGGCAACCCTTGTCCCAGGCGATCTTGGTGAGTTCGCCGAGGGTCTCCAGTTCCGCGAACTGCGCGGCGTCGTTGGCGTCGGCGATCGAGCCGGGGCGCAGGCCGTCGCCGAGCGAGAACGAGACGTCGTACTTACGCATGATGTCGCAGATTTCGTCGAAGCGTTCGTAGAGGAAGCTCTCGCGGTGGCCGGCGAGGCACCAGCGCGCCATGATCGAGCCGCCTCGGCTCACGATGCCGGTGACGCGCTTGGCGGTAAGCGGCACATGCGCGAGTCGGACGCCGGCGTGGATGGTGAAATAATCGACGCCTTGTTCGGCCTGCTCGATCAGCGTGTCCTTGAACACCTCCCAGTCGAGCTTCAGCGGGTCGCCGTCGACCTTCTCCAACGCCTGGTAAATTGGCACCGTGCCGATCGGCACCGGCGAGTTGCGCAGGATCCACGAGCGGATGTTGTGGATGTTGCGACCGGTCGAGAGGTCCATCACCGTGTCGGCGCCCCAGCGGATCGCCCACACCATCTTCTCGACCTCCTCGGCGACCCCTGAGGACACGGCCGAGTTGCCGATATTGGCGTTGACCTTGACCAGGAAATTGCGGCCGATCGCCATCGGCTCCAGTTCGACGTGGTTGATGTTGGCGGGAATGATCGCGCGGCCGCGCGCGATCTCGGAGCGCACGAACTCAGGCGTGACGAACTCGGGAATCTCGGCCCCAAAACTCTCGCCGTCTGCTTGCCTCTCGGCCGCGCCGGCAAGCGCCGCCTCGCGGGCGAGGTTCTCGCGGTGGGCGACGTAGATCATCTCCTCGGTGACGATCCCGGCGCGAGCGAACTCATATTGCGTGATGAGCTGGCCGTTCGCGCCGGCGCGCAGCACGCGGGTCGCGGGGCAATGCGGCGCAAGCCGGTCGGCGGAGACATTGCCGTTGTCCTCGGGCTTGATCTCGCGACCCGCGATGGCCGCGTAACCCCGCGCGGCGATCCACGGCTCGCGCACGGCGGGGAGGCCAGCGGTGAGATCGGGGACGAAATCGGTCTCGGTGTAGGGGCCGGAGGGATCGTAGACGCGGACCGGCGGCTCGTTCGGGTCGGTCAGCGTGATCTCGCGGAACGGGACGCCGAGGTCGGGGCGTGCTTTCGGCGCGGCGTAGACCTTGTGGGAGCCGCGAATCGGCCCCGTGGTCACGCTCTTCGGGGCGGCGTTGTTGATCTTGGCGTGTTGGTTCATAGGGCGCCTCCGCTTGTCCGAATTCGGCTTGAGCGAATGGCGGCGGGGCTTTTGAAAAGAGCCTCGTCCCTACGCCGGCACGACCCGGATCAGGTTCAAAGGGTCCGGCGTCGCCACCGTCTCAGCCCTGCCGGGCTCCCCTCGAGTAAGCCGCAATCTGGAGCCGGGCGCCGGCGAAGTCAAGCCGCAGGTTCCTGCCGTCTCACCGGCATAACGCTTGATAAATCGCCGCACCGCGTTCCGAACGCCGCCCGGCTTTGCTAGGGTTCGCCGATGAACGCCCGCATCGAAACTCCGCCCGGCGACGCGACCCAGCGCCCTACGCCGATGATGGCGCAATATTTCGAGATCAAGTCCGCCAATCCCGACAGCCTGCTGTTCTACCGGATGGGCGACTTCTACGAACTGTTCTTCGAGGACGCCGAAATCGCCAGCCGCGCGCTCGGAATCGTGCTGACCAAGCGCGGCAAGCACCTCGGCGACGACATCCAGATGTGCGGCGTGCCGATCGAGCGCGCCGACGATTACCTGCAACGGCTCATCGCGCTCGGCCATCGCGTCGCGGTGTGCGAGCAGATCGAGAACCCGGCCGAGGCGAAGAAGCGCGGGCCGAAATCGGTGGTCAAGCGCGACGTTGTGCGGCTGGTCACGCCGGGCACGATCACCGAGGAGCGGCTGCTGGAGCCCGGCCGCGCCAATGCGCTGCTGGCGATCCAGCGGGTCCGCGCCGTCTACGGCCTGGCGACGGTCGACATCTCGACCGGCGAGGTCACGGTCTGCGAGACCGACGAAGCCGGACTCGCCCCGGAGATCGCCCGGCTCGAGCCGCGCGAGATCGTCGCGCCACAGGGCTTGTTCGAGGAGCCGGGTTTCGCGCGCCTCGTCGCAGGGACGCCGACGACGCCGCTCGGCCGTGACGGCGGCGACACGGCCGCTCAGGAGGCGCGCGTTCGCGCGTACTACGGCGTCGGCACGCTAGAAGGTTTCGGCGTCTTCACCCGCGCCGAGATCGCCGCCTGCGCGCTGGCGCTCGCCTATGTCGAGCGCACGCAGATCAGCCAGCGGCCGGAGCTCGGCCCGCCGTCGCGCCGTTCGCGCGCGGCGCACATGGAGATC
The DNA here is from genome assembly GCA_963807735.1 of uncultured Pseudomonadota bacterium. Taxonomy (GTDB): domain Bacteria; phylum Pseudomonadota; class Alphaproteobacteria; order Rhizobiales; family Beijerinckiaceae; genus Roseiarcus. The sequence continues at coordinate 57,237 of CAWEDI010000036.1, forward strand.
GACGCGGCGACGCGCGCCAATCTCGAACTGACCCGCACGCTGGCCGGCGAACGGCGCGGCTCGCTGCTCGCGACCCTCGATCTGACAAAAACGCCCGCCGGCGCGCGGCTGCTGGCCGAGCGGCTGGCAAGCCCGCTGACCGATCCCGCCGACATCGCCGCGCGGCTCGATGTCGTCGGGTATTTCGTCGCGGAGCCCGCGCTGCGCTCGGGTCTGCGCGGGCTGCTCGCGGCGGCGCCGGATTTCCTGCGCGCGTTGAGCCGGCTCGCCGTTGATCGCGGCTCGCCGCGCGATCTTGCGGCCCTGCGCGACGGGTGGCGCGCCGCCGCAACCGTCGCCGCGCTGCTCGGCGAGACTCCGAATGCGCCCATCGAGTTGACGCGCGCCTACGGGGTTCTCGCGAAGGCGGACGGCCCGCTCGGTGCAGAGATCGAGGCGGCGCTCGCCGAGGAACTGCCGCTCGACCGCCGCGACGGCAATTTTGTCAGGGCGGGCTTCAGCGCCGAACTCGACGAGGCGCGGCGGTTGCGCGATGAAAGCCGGCGCGTGATCGCCGAGATGCAGGCGCGCTACGCTGAAGAGACCGGCGCGCGACAGTTGAAGATCAAGCACAACAATTTCCTCGGCTTCTTCATCGAGACGCCGCAGGTCGTCGGCGAGACGCTGCTGAAGTCGCCGCAAACCTTCATCCATCGCCAGACGATGCAGGGCGCGATGCGCTTCACCACCCAGGCGCTGATCGAGCTGGAGAGCCGGATCGCCCACGCCGCCGACCGCGCGATCGAGCTCGAACTCGACGTGTTCGAGACGCTGAAACGCGCCGCGCTCGCCGCGGCGGAGACACTGCGCGGGTTCGGCGTGGCGCTCGCCGAGCTCGACGTCGCCGCCAGCCTCGCCGAACTCGCGGTCAAGCGCGAATGGACGCGGCCGGAGGTCGACCGGTCGCTCGCCTTCGCGGTCGACGACGGCCGTCATCCCGTCGTCGAGGCCGCGCTGAGCGAGGCGGGCGAGCCGTTCGTCGCCAACGATTGCGAGCTTTCCGGCCAGCCAGGGGAGGGCGGCCGCATCGCCGTGGTGACAGGTCCCAACATGGCGGGCAAATCCACCTATTTGCGGCAGAACGCCGTCATCGCCGCGCTGGCGCAGATGGGGTCCTATGTCCCGGCGCGACGGGCGCGGATCGGCGTGGTCGACCGGCTGTTCTCGCGCGTCGGCGCGGCGGACGACCTCGCGCGCGGACGCTCGACGTTCATGGTCGAGATGGTCGAGACGGCGGCGATCCTCAACCAGGCGACCGAGCGCAGCCTCGTCATCCTCGACGAGATCGGGCGCGGCACGGCGACCTACGATGGCCTGTCTATCGCGCAGGCTTGCGTCGAGCGGCTCAACGACGTCAATCGTTGCCGCACGCTGTTCGCCACGCATTTTCATGAGCTGACCAAGCTCGCCGAGACCATGCCGCGGCTGGTCAATTTGTCGATGCGCGTGCGCGAGCATCGCGGGCAGCTGGTGTTCCTGCACGAAGTCGCGCCCGGAGTCGCCGATCGCTCCTACGGCGTGCAAGTCGCCCGGCTCGCCGGTCTGCCGAGCGAGGTGGTGAAGCGGGCGCGCGCGCTGCTTGCCGAACTGGAGGGGGCCGGCATGGCGACCGCGCTGCCGCTGTTCGCCCATGTCGCACCCGAGCCGGCGGGGCCGCGCGATTTCTTGCGCGAAATGCTCGCCGGCCTCGACCCCGACGCCTTGTCGCCGCGCGAAGCGCAGGCGATGCTGTACGAACTGAAACGCATGGCGGCGGAAACCTGATGGACTGGAAAATTCTCCTGGCGAGCGGGCTGGCCGCCTATCTCTACGTGATTTCGCCGGGGCCGGCGTTTCTGGCGCTGTTCACGCTTTCAGCCTCGAAGGGGCGGAAGCCCGGGGCGAAGTTCATCTGCGGTCATCTTGTCGGCGACGTGACCTGGGGCGCCTTGGCGGTGGCGGCGATCGTCGGCGCCAATCAGCTCGGCGCGACGCTGTTCCAGGTGCTGGGCTTCGGCTGCGGCTGTTACCTCATCTTTCTCGGCTGGCGGGCGGTGACGACGAAGAGGGACGCCCCGCCGCGCGCGATCGGCGCCGATCGTCCGCTGCTGACCGGCCTCGCGTTCGGGCTCACCAACCCGAAAGCGTACCCGGTGGCGCTGGCGATGTTCTCGGCGATCGTCGCTCCCTATGTCGACAAGCTGAGCCTCGCCGACGCGCCGCGGCTGATGGGCGCGGCGTTCCTGGGGTTCCTGGCGGCCGACGCGACGCTGATTTTCGCCGCCGGGCTCGCCCCGGTGCGGCGGTTCTTTCTGACGCACGGGCTGATCGTGACGCGCGTGGTCGGCGTCGTGTTCATCGCCTTCGGCGCGAAGTCGATCGCCGACGCGACGTCGGGGCTGCGCAAGGGGTGACGCGCGTGGGTCGCTTCAGCGGGCGGCTTTCTTTCGCATCGCGGCCTTGAGCGCGTCGTTCATGCGGGTCTGCCAACCCGGGCCGGTGGCGCGATAGGCGGCAAGCACGTCGCGGTCGAGGCGCAGGGTGATCATTTCTTTGGTCGGGGTTTTCTGCGGCCCGCGCTGACCGGGCTTTCGGGCGGTGAGCGCTACGTAAAGCGTCGGCGACAGCGCTTCCGCGGCGGGGCGAAGCGTGGCGAGCTCCTCATCAGTCAGCTCGGGACTGTCGACGGCGCCGATCTCTTCGACGGGGAAGTCGGCGTCCTTGTTATACTTGGCGATCATAGGCCATCCTTTCCTTCTTTGACGCTATTCGAAGGCTGACGAGCGAAATCGCCTCTTCGCCGAGCAACTGGAAAATCAGAACCGACACGCGGCCTTGGAAGAGTCCTATGGCTTTCATCCGGCCTTCCCGCGCCGGCGTGTAGAGAGCGGTTTTGAAGTCGAATTCCTCTTCGACCAAAGCGAAGTCGAGGCCGTGCTTGGAGACATTGCGCCGCCTTTTCTGTTCGTCCCAAAGGATCGGCATGAGCGTGTGTAATGACGAAAAGCTCGCTTGTCGAGCTTTTTGAAGTTACGATATGCGGCTTTGCAGGAGCGCCCGTTCCGGGCGGCTTGCGCCCTTGAGTTTCCACCGCCCGCATGTTCTACTTATGTTCCGTGCGTCGAGCGAAGGGGAAGCGGCCATGTCGGGACGACGGGCGGGGAAGCGCCCATGATCCGCGTTGTCAGCCGCTACGCCGAACTGGCGGCGGCGACCAATTTCTCGTTCCTGCGCGGCGCCTCGCACCCCGAGGAGATGGTCGCGCGCGCCGCCGAACTCGGGCTCGCCGGGATCGGGATCGCCGACCGCAACACCCTCGCCGGCGTCGTGCGTGCGCATATTTTCGCTCGCGAGAACAAGGAGGCGCTCGCGGGCCTGCGCGTCGTCGTCGGGGCGCGGCTGGCGTTCCGCGACGGCTCGCCGGACATGCTTGCTTATCCCAGGGACCGAGCCGCTTATGGCCGGCTGTGCCGGCTGCTGACGACCGGCAACTTGCGCGCTCCGAAAGGCGAGTGCTGGCTCGACCTCGCCGATCTCCTGGCGTTCGGCGAGGGCTTGCAGATCGTCGTCCTGCCCGGGGCCAAACCCGGACCGCTCGGCAAACTCAAAGACGCGTTCGGCGATCGGCTGCGGCTCGGCGCGAGCCTCACCTATGGCGCCGACATGCGCGGCGGCCTGGCGCAGCGCGCCACGCTCGCACGCAAATTCGGCGTCCCGCTTCTCGCGATCAATGACGTGCTGATGCACGTTCCCGAGCGCCGCCCGCTCGCCGACGTGCTGGCCTGCATCCGCGAGGGCGTGACCCTGGAGACGGCGGGGCGGCTGACGCAGGCCAACGCCGAACGGCATCTGAAGAGCGCCGCCGAGATGGCGCGGCTGTTCGCCGAGGCGCCGGAGGCGGTCGCAGCGAGCGTCCGCTTCCTCGACGGCTTGCGGTTCTCGCTCGACGAACTCGCGCATGTCTATCCGGAAGAGCTGCGCGAGGGATTCGCGACGCCGCAGGCGGCGCTGGCGGCGTTCGTCGAAGCCGGCGCCCGCGAGCGCTATACCGAAGGCGTTCCCGATTCCGTGGCGCAGGCGCTCAAGCACGAACTGGAGCTCATCAACAACCTGAACTACGCCCCGTATTTCCTTACCGTGCATGACCTTGTCCGCTTCGCCCGCTCGCAAGGGATTCTCTGCCAGGGCAGGGGCTCGGCGGCCAATTCGACGGTGTGCTTCTGCCTGGGGATCACCGAGGTTGACCCCGCCCGCTTCGATCTTCTGTTCGAGCGTTTCGTGTCGCCGGAGCGCAACGAGCCGCCCGACATCGATGTCGATTTCGAGCACGAGCGGCGCGACGAGGTGATCCAGTACGTCTACGCCAAATATGGGCGCGAGCGGGCGGGGCTCGCCAGCGCCGTGACGACCTATCGCGCCCGCTCGGCGATCCGCGAGACGGCCAAGGTCTTCGGGCTCTCCGAGGACGTCATTGTCTCGCTGAACTCGCTGAGCTGGGGACGGGAGGACGCCGAGGCCAAAGGCCGCGCCGAGGCGGCCGGCCTTGACTCGCGCGATCCCACCTTGCAGCTCAGCTTGCAGATGGCCGAGCAAATCTCTGGTTTTCCTCGTCATCTGACCCAGCATAGCGGCGGCTTCGTCATCACCCGCGACCGGCTCGACGAGGTCGCGCCGATCATCAACACGGCGATGGACGATCGCACCACCATCGAGTGGGACAAGGACGATCTCGACGCGCTAGGCCTGCTCAAGATCGACGTGCTGGCGCTCGGCATGCTGACCGCGCTCGCCAAGGGCTTCCGCCTGCTCGGCAAGCATTATGGCCTGCCGCTCCGGCTCTGCACCGTGCCGCCCGAGGAGGCTTGCGTCTATGCGATGATCCAGCGCGCCGACACGATCGGCGTGTTCCAGATCGAGAGCCGGGCGCAGATGTCGATGCTGCCGCGGCTCAAGCCGAACAAATTCTACGATCTCGTCATCGAGGTTGCCATTGTCCGCCCCGGGCCGATCCAGGGCGACATGGTGCATCCCTATTTGCGCCGCCGGCAGGGGCTGGAGCCTGTGGTCTTCCCGAAGCCCGAGCTGGAGGCGGTGCTCGGCAAGACGCTCGGCGTGCCGTTGTTCCAGGAGCAGGCGATGAAAATCGCCATTCTCGCCGGCTTCACTCCCGCCGAGGCCGACAGGCTGCGCCGGGCGATGGCGACCTTCCGCCGCGTCGGCACGATCCAGACGTTCCAGGACCGCATGATCGCGGGTCTGACCGCCAAGGGCTACGAGCGCGAGTTCGCCGAACGCTGTTTCCGGCAGATCGAGGGGTTTGGCGAATACGGCTTTCCCGAGAGCCACGCGGCGAGTTTCGCGCTGCTGGTCTACGCCTCGTGCTGGATGAAATGCCGCTACCCCGACGTGTTCCTGGCGGCGATGCTGAACGCGCAGCCGCTAGGGTTCTACGCGCCGGCGCAGCTGGTGCGCGACGCGCGCGAGCATGGCGTCGAGGTGCGCGAAGTCGACGTGAACCTGTCGGACTGGGACGCGGCGTTGGAAGGAGATAGCATCGTATCCGCGGCTCCCCCTCTCCCCGCAAGCGGGGAGAGGGGGACGACTAGCCGCCGATCTTCCCCCGCAGAACAGGGGCCTTCTCCCCGTCTACGGGGAGAAGGTGGCCGAAGGCCGGATGAGGGGGCGTCCCGCTTGGCCGAACGTGGGCCAAGCGGCGAGACCCCTCACCCCGGCCCTCTCCCCGCAAGGGCGGGGAGAGGGGGCGGCGCGCCGTCGATCTCCCCGCGCCTGCACCGCCGCCACTCTGACATGGCCGACGACATCCGCACGACCCACGCCGTCCGGCTCGGCTTCCGGCAAATCCTCGGGGCGCGCGAGGCGGAGATGCGCCAGCTCGTCGAGCGGCGCGGCGCCGGCTATGATTCCGTGCGCGATCTCTGGCTGCGCGGCGGAATTTCGCTCGCCGGCCTGGAAAAGCTCGCCGACGCCGACGCCTTCCGCTCGCTCGGGCTCGATCGGCGCGAAGCGATGTGGGCGGTCAAGGCGTTGAACCGGGTCGGCGATCAGGACGACCTGCCGCTGTTCGCCGCCAGTCGGCCGACGCGCGAGAACGAGCCTGACGCGAAACTGCCGCCGATGCCGCTCGGCGCGCATGTGGTTGAGGATTACCGGCGGCTGTCGCTGTCGCTGAAGGCTCACCCGGTCGCGTTCATGCGGATGCGGCTCGACGAGCGCGGCATTTTGCGCTCCGACGCGCTCGTCTCGACAAAGAGCGGCGTGCGGGTCACGGTGGCGGGGCTCGTGCTGGTGCGCCAGCGGCCGGGCACGGCGAAGGGCGTCATCTTCATGACGCTCGAGGACGAAGCCGGGATCGCCAACATCATCGTCTGGCCGAAGGCGTTCGAGAAGCTGCGCGCCCTCGTCATCGGCGCGCGCTTCGTCGCGGTGACCGGCAAGCTGCAGAACGAATCCGGCGTCATCCACATCATCGCCGACCGCATGGAGGACTGGACGCCGACTCTCGGCCAGCTTTCCGACGAGGGCCGCTCGATCGAAACGCTGGCGCGCGCCGACGAAGTGAAGCGACCGCAGATGCCCGTCTCGAAGAAGCGCCAGGGCAACCGCTTCGCGCAGGTGCAGCTATTCGCCGACCCGCGTCCCGCGCCGGTGGCGCCCGTCCCGCCGGAGCTCAAGCGCGCGCTACCGGGCGGGCGCAATTTTCATTGACGGCGCCCAATCGGTCCGAAAAAGGTCGCGGTCCGCTCTCCGAGTCTCCGCATTGCCCTACCTCCTCCTCGCGCTGCTCTCGTCGCTGTGGGGCTCGTCGTTCCTGCTCATTTCAGTCGCAGCGCGCGGCTTTGACCCGCTGAGTTTCGCCTTCGTCCGAGTGACGATCGGCGCCATCGCGCTATGTGCGTTGGCGCTCGCGCTTGAACGACGCTGGCCGCGCGGGGCCAAGCTCTGGCTGCGCCTCGGGGCAATGGCGGCGCTGGGGCAGGCGATCCCGTTCGTCCTGCTCGGCGACGCGGCGCGGCGCACCAGCAGCGGCGATCTGGCGCTGATGATGGGCGCGGCGCCGATCTTCGCCTTCGTGCTGTCGCGCGCCCTGGGCGAGGGACCGCCTTGGAGCGGCGCCTCGGCGCTGGGCCTGGCGCTCGGACTGGCGGGCGTCGCCGTATGCGTCGGCGGACCCTCGGGCGGCCATTTCGCCGGCCGCGCCGAGGGATTCCTGGCGGCGTTCGGCTACGCGTTCGGCGCGACGCTGTCGCGCGGCGCCTCGCGGGCGGTCGGTCCGTCGACGGCGGCGGCGGTCTCGATGGCGATGTCGGCGGCGACGCTCGGTATTTTGTGGCTCCGCCTTAACGGCTCGCTGGCGACGCTCGCCGCCATTCCCGCCTCTTCGCTCACGGCGATGGCGGCGCTCGGGGTGTTCAACACGGCGCTCGCCTATTTCCTGTATTTCACGCTGGTCGTGCGGATGGGCGCGACCTTCGCGACGCTCAACAATTATGTGGTTCCGTTCGTCGGGCTCGGGCTCGGGGCGATCTTCCTCGGCGAACGAATCGCCGTCTCGGCCTGGGTCGGGCTGACGCTCGTCGTCGCCGGCATCGCGTTGACCGGTCGCGCCGCCGTACCGTCGCGCCGCGTCAAAGCAGCGACATAGCGGCTCGGCGCGGCGGCTCGGGGCCGACCGTCACGGCGTCGCGGCCATCGTAGGCGATGAGCGCCGAGCCAACATTCGCGGCGTAGCGGCGACCCTGCCGGATCGCCGCGAGCAGATCGGCGGTGATCCGCTCCATCGCCTCCAGGGATAACGTCTCGGCGGCGATGGCGCGGGTCAGCGTGCGGCGCACGATCTCCGCCGGCTCGGCGGCGAGCGCCTCCGCCGCGCAACGGCCGGTTCGCCGAAGCCCAAATCGGCTTTCGGCTTCCTCTGCTTTCTGCGCCAGCGCCGCCTCGACGACGGCGGCGCGGCGGGCGAGGCGGGCGAGCGCCGGCGCGTCGAGCCCCTCGGCCGCCAAGACACCGGCGATCCGCCGCAGGCGCGGGCGCGCGAAACGGCCGTCCGCGTTGGAGGGATCGCGCGCGTAGGCGACGCCGCGCGCCTCGCAGAGGGCGATCAGGTCGGCCTTGGGGATGTCGAGCAACGGCCGGGCGATTTCGATGTCGCCGCGCCGCGCGCGCGCGGCCATGCCGGCGAGCCCGGCCACGCCCGACCCCCGGCAAAGCCGGAACAGCACCGTCTCCGCCTGATCGTCGAGATGATGCGCGGTGACGACGACCCGCGCCCCGACTCGCCGCGCCTCGGCGGCGAGCAAAGCGTAGCGCGCGTCGCGCGCGCGCTCCTGCAGCCGGGTCTCCGGCTTTTCGCCCTCCCAGCGCAGCACCGCATGCGGCACGCCGAACTTGGCGGCGAGCCGGCCGACGGCGTCGGCCTCGGCGGCGCTCTCGGGGCGAAGGCCGTGGTCGACGGTGGCGGCATGGAGCCTGGGCGTGTCACGCCCCCACTCGGCGGCAAGCAGCAGCAACGCCGTGGAATCCGGGCCGCCGGAGACAGCGAGCAGCAGGGCGGGCTCGTCGCCGAGCGGGTCGAGCGGCGAACCGCTCACGAGCAGCGAAGCGTCTGGATCTCGCGATCGGCCGATTTCTTCACTGACGTTGGCGCGCTCGGATAACGCCGGCCGACTTCGGCGAAGGTGGCGCACGCCTGCTCCGTGTTGCCGAGCTTGGCGAGCGCCAGCCCCAGACGCAACATGCTCTCCGGCGCCCTCGGCGATTTCGCGTATTCGGTGGAGACCTTCAGATATTGCTCGGCGGCTTCGCGCAGCCGCGCGCGCTGCATATAGGTCTCGCCGATGTAGAAAATCGCGTCGGCCGCATTGGAGGCGCCTTTGTTGGCGTCGAGATAGGCTTTGAACAGCGCCTCCGCGTCAGCGTATTGCCCGGCCTTGTAGGCGGCGACCGCCGATTTGAACTGCTCCTTGGAATCGGCGAACGGGACGCCGCTCGGCACGAACGTCGGTTCACCCTCTTCGGACGCCTTGGCCTGCCTCTCCGGCCCGGGGGTCGGCAGCGGCTTGAAGCCGGGGTCGTCAGAAACGTGCGAGGACAGGTTGAGCGGCGAGCTCGGCGCCGTCGTGCCGATCTGCTTCGGCGCGCCGGGCGCGTCGGGATTGGCGTCGGGATCGAACGCATCGCCCTTGTGGACGGGGCGCGTAGGCTCGGAGGCGATCGTGACCGACGGCTCCGAAGGCGGCGACGCCGCGCCGGACTTGCCCGACAGGCGGAACTCGACGTCCTCGCGGAAGCGCCGCAACTGGTCGGCGAGCTTGCGATTCTCGTTTTGCAGGTCTTCGATTTGTCCGGTCGTGCGGCGCAACGCCGCCTCCAGCCGGTCGATCCGCAGCGCGAGCGCGCCGCTTTCGCTTTGCGGGTCGCCCGAGACATCGCCGGGCGGCCGCTCATAGTCCTGCGCCGCCGCGCCGCTCAAGGCAAGCGCCGCTCCCAACACGCCTGCGCTGAGAAAGCGCGAAACGCGGCCCGCCTGCACGTCAAACCCCCGTCAAAAGCCCGCAATTGCCGCTTACCATAGCCGCGCCTCCCCGCCAAAATGAAGGCGGGGAGCGGGCGAGCGCGAGGCGCTCAGCTTCCCGACGCGCCGCCCTCCAGCACGGTGACGGCGCGGCGGTTCTGTGACCAGCAGGAGATGTCGTCGCAGGTCGCGACCGGCCGCTCCTTGCCGTAGCTGATCGTCTTCATCCGCGAGGCGGAAACCCCCTTGGCGACAAGATAGTTCTTGACGCTCTCGGCGCGACGCGAGCCCAGCGCGAAATTGTATTCGCGGGTGCCGCGCTCGTCGGCGTGGCCTTCGATGGTGAAACTGTAGCGACCGTATCGGTTGAGCCAAGCGGCCTGCTTGTCGAGGATCGCCTGACCCTGCTCGCTGATATCGGTCTGGTCTGTGTCGAAGAACACGCGATCGCCGACGCTGGAGGAGAACTCCTGCAAGCTGCCGGGTCCGCCGGCGCCATAGGCGCCGCTGACGCCCTCGTCGACCGTGTTCTTGGCGCAGGCGCCGAGCGCCAGCGCGAGACCGAGCGCGGCGATGGCGGGCAGGCGCGCGGCTGCAAACTTCGTCATGGCGTAAAAACTCCTCGACGCTCGACGCCCCCGTCCCCGTCCCCGGGGTTTAGCGGGGCGCGCGTTAAGCGAAGGTTCCATCAACCTTGATCCGCGGTTACGCGCATCCCCAAAATGCCGGGCTCTCGCGCGGCTGGTTAATCGCGCGTTAGTGGCCGCAATGCGGCGGCGCCGCAAAGGACGCGACGCGCGTAACGTTTGCGCCGCACTGTCATCCGAGAGCAACAGTCGCCGGCTTGTCACGCCCCGGCTTTTCATGACAAGAGCGCGCATGGATGCAGCGTCGCCAGGAGCCGTGACGCCGGCCTCCGGCGCGCCGGAGCCGGTTCGGCTGGTCATCTGGGATCTCGACGACACGTTTTGGCGTGGCGCCCTGGCGGAGACCGGGATCGAGGGCTTCATCGAGGCCAATCATCGTCTCGTCGTCGAGCTCAGCCGGCGCGGTATCATGAATTCGATTTGCTCGAAGAACGATCCGCAGCAGGTCGCGGCCGTCCTTGCCGAACTCGGGCTCGCGGATTATTTCGTCTTCCCGTCGATCTCGTTCGCCGCCAAAGGCCCGCGAATCGCCGAGATCATCGACACGATGGGCCTGCGGGCGCCGTCGGTTCTGTTCATCGACGATCATCCCGCCAATCGCGCCGAGGCGGAGGCGTTCGCGCCGGGTTTGCAGACGGCGGATGAAAGCCTGGCCGCGCGGATGCTCGACGATCCCCGGTTTCGCGGCAAGGACGACGCCGCCTTGTCGAGGCTGGCGCAATACAAGCTTTTGGAGCGCCGGGAACGCGATCGCACACAGACATCGGCGGGCGCCGAAGCTTTCCTGCGCGGCTGCGACATCCGCGTTGAGCTGGAGTTCGACATCGAATCCCACGTCGATCGCGCAATCGAGCTCGTCAACCGCACCAACCAGCTCAATTTCACCAAGCATCGGCTGCCCGAAGCGAACGACGCGGCGCGCGCCGAACTCCTCGGCGCGTTGCGCTCGTTCGAGGCGCAGGCGGGGTTGGTGCGGGTTTCGGACCGCTACGGCGACTATGGCTATGCCGGCTTCTATCTGCTGTTCAACGGCCGCACGGCCTACGGGGAGGGCGGGGCGCCGTCGCGCCTCGTCCATTTCTGCTTTTCCTGCCGCGTTCTCGGCATGGGCGTCGAGCGCTGGCTTTACGCCCATCTCGGCCGGCCGGAGATAGCCGTCGCGCCGGGAACGGCGACGGAGCTGACCGCGCCGGGCGATGTCGACTGGATCACCATCGGCGCGCGTCGCGAAAGCGTGAGCCCGGTCGCGCAAATCGCCAAGGAAATTCGCGCCCAGGGCGGGTGCGAGATGCTGGCGCTCGCCTCGTATCTCCGCGCCTACGCCGGCAAGTGCGAGGTCGTCGGCAACGTTCACGTCGGCAACGTTTTTTTGACCCTCAACAGCGCCGCCTTGACGCTCTCGACGTTGGAGCAATCGCCGCAGGCGCTCGCGCCGGTGCTCGCCGGGCTTGAACTGCCCGCCGAAGTCGCGGCGCCGCGGCTGTTCGAGGGGGCGCCGGAGGGAACGGCGTTCGTGTTCAGCGCCGCGCACGACGCCTATCCCGACGCGCCGCGCTATCGTCATCGCGAACTGGGTTGGGAGTTCCATTGCGCGGTGCGCGGATTCGGCGTCGACGACGTCGCCGGCATGGCGGCGGCGACGTTCGCCGCCAGACTCCCGGAGGTGAAGCCGCCTTATCGGGGAGACGAGCCGCTGCGGCTCCAGCGCTTTCAAGCCGCGCTGGCCAAATCCTTCGAGCGCCGCAACGGCGCCGCCGATCCCTTCGCCGCGCTCGCCCGCCTGATCGACCTGACTCCGCCCGGCGGCAAATTCGTGCTGGCGCTCGATTCGGCCCGGATACGCCGGCGCAATGGCGAAATGGCGGATTCGCCCACCACACAGCGCTACAACGCCCGCGCGCGAGAGGTGGTGGCGGGCTTTCCGTTCGCGGCGTTCGTCGAGTTCCGCGACGCCATTTCGTCCGACGCCGACATCGTCGGCATCGCCAACCACTACGAGCGGCAGGTTTATCTGCGCGCGGCGGAACTTGTCCGCGAGGCGATCCTGCGTCTGCCCGGCCGTTGATCGGCGCAGTTCGCAATCTCGCCGCGATTGCCCGGTAACCGCCGTCAACTTCGCGACGAGACCCTCCTTGACCGATATCGACAAACGCCCGTCTCGGCTCGCAGCGCTGCCGCTGGCGATCCTGTTTTTGTTGGAGACGTGGGTCTGGGGCAAGCTCGTCGCCTTCGCGCGGCTGTTGGCGGCTCTGCTGCCGTGGGAGAGGTTCCGCGACGCGGCGCGGCGGTTCGTCAATCAGGCGCCGGCGCTGTTCGCCGTTCTGTTGTTCGGCATACCGCTCGCCGTCTCCGAGGGCGGGGCGTTCGTCAGCGTGGTGATGATGGCGACGGGGCATGTGTTCGCCGGCGCGGCGCTCTACATTGGGATGAAGATCTTCGGACTGGTCCTCGTCCCCGTGATTTTCGAGATCACCCGCGAGAAGCTGCTGGCGCTGCGCTGGTTTGCGTATCTCTACGCGAAATTCGAGCTGTTGCACGAAATGGCCAGCCGTTTCGTCGCGCCGTACCGGCAGGCTGCACGCGAATGGGCGCGAGACAGGGCGGTAGCCGGCTGGCGGCGGTTTTGCGCTATGTTTCAGGGCGCGTCGCGATCCACGGCGGCCGCCAGGGCGGCGAAGGCGGATACGCTCAGCTCCTCCGCTCGCGCCGTCGGATCGAGCCCCGCCTCGCCGAGCCATTGAGCGAGAGTTAAGCCCCGCGCCGCGGCGAAGCCCTTCAGCGATTGCCGCAGCATCTTGCGGCGTTGGCCGAAGGCGGCGAGCGTCAACGCCGAGAGCGTCGCCGGCCGGCAGGGAGACGGCGCCGCACGCGGGACCAGCTCGACGACGCTCGACGTCACCTTCGGAGGCGGGGTGAAGGCGGCGGGCGGCACATCGAACAGGATGCGCGCCTGCGTCCGCCAGCCGGCCAGCACGCCGAGCCGGCCGTAGTCCGCCCTGACGTCAGGGGTCGCCGCGATGCGCTGCGCGACCTCGCGCTGGAACATCAACGTCAGCCGGTCGAACCATGGCGGCCAGGGCTCGGTCTCCAGCCAGCCGACCAGCAGCGGCGTCGCGATGTTATAGGGCAGGTTGGCGCAGACCCGCACCGGCCCGTTCGCGGTGGCGGCGAGCGCGGCGAAATCGACGGCGAGCGCGTCGTCCGCGACGACGTCGAGCCGTCCCGGCCAGTGGCTCGCGATTTCCGCCAGCGCGTCGAGGCAGCGCGCGTCGCGCTCGATAGCGACAACCCGCTCCGCGCCGGCCGCAAGGAGGGCGCGCGTGAGGCCGCCAGGGCCGGGGCCGACTTCGATCACCGTGACCCCCTCGAGCGGACCGGCGGCGCGGGCGATCCGACCGGTGAGGTTGAGATCGAACAGGAAATTCTGGCCGAGCGACCGTTTCGCGCCGATCCCGTGCGCAGCGACCACTTCGCGAAGGGGCGGCAGCCCGTCGAGGGCGACCGTCACGCCGACAATCGCGCCGCGAGTTGGAGCGCAGCAACCAGGCTCGAAGGGTCGGCGAGCCCGCGGCCGGCGATGTCGAACGCCGTGCCGTGATCGGGCGACGTGCGCACGAACGGCAGGCCGAGCGTCACGTTGACGCCCTCGTCGAAGGCCAGCGTTTTGGCAGGAATCAGGCCCTGGTCATGGTACATGGTCAGCGCGACGTCGTAGGTTTCGCGGGCGCGGGCGTGGAACATCGTGTCGGCGGGCAGCGGTCCGAAGATCTCCAACCCTTCGGCGCGCAACGCCGCGATCGTCGGCGCGATCATCTCGATTTCCTCGCGGCCCATGACGCCGCCCTCGCCGGCGTGCGGGTTGAGTCCCGCCACAGCGATCCGGGGTCGCTCGACACCGAACCGCGCCCGCATGTCGCGATCGACGACGCGCGCGGCGTTCTCGATCCGGGCGCGGGTGAGCGCCTGCGGGACCTCGGCGAGCGCGATGTGGATCGTGACCGGAACGACGGCCAGCAACGGCGACCAGATCAACATCACCGGCTCGACCGAGCCGCCCCAGCGCGCCGCGAGTTCGCCGAGAAATTCGGTATGGCCAGGATGGGCGAAGCCCGCCTCGTTCAGCGTCTTCTTGGCGATCGGATTTGTGACGACGGCTCGCGCCTGCCCGCGCCGGACGAATTCGACCGCGCGCTCGATCGATTCCAGGATCGCCGGCACATTGGCCGGATCGGGCTCGCCCGGCGCCGCCGCCGCTTTATGGCGCAGCGGCACAACCGGCAGTGCGCGCGAGAACGCCTCAGTTACGCCTTCCGGCGTCGTCGCCTCGATCGGCGTCGCGTAGCCAAGCTGGCGGTCGACGCGCGCCACGGCCTCAGGGTCCGCGATGAGGAAGAACGGCGCGTCCAGGCTCGCGCCCTGGCGCCATGCGCCGAGGGCGATCTCCAGGCCGATCCCCGCGGGATCGCCCATCGTCAGCGCCAGCGGGGTGGTCAATTCACCCCCGTCGAGCCCTTGACGTCGCCGAGCGTCCGCAAGTCGATCTCGAACAGCAGCGTCTGATCGCGCGTCGCCGGCGCGGCGGGCACGCCGGGCGTGGTGCTGATCGGCACGCTCAGCGTGTTGTTGTAGGCGACCTTCATGGTGACGCAGGAGTTGGCGATGTAGGAGAGGCCAACGTTATACTGCGTCGGATAAAACGGCGAGCCGTAGTTCGTATCGTAATAATGACGCGACAGGTCGACGGTCAGGCCGCCGGTGACGATCACGCCGTTGTCGAACTTGTAGCTCAGCTTGGTGATGAGGCCCTCGCGCGGGTAGGGCCAGCCGAGCAGCGGCTGCGCGCCGTAGCGGGCGTAGTCGAAGCTCCCGTCGAAACCGCCCCACTTGCCGGCCAATATCGAGTCGAAGCGCGCCAGGCTCAGGGTGTCGCTGTCGAACTGCTGCTTGAGGCCCAGCGTCAGCGGCGCGGCGGTCGGCTGCAGGGTCTCCGCCGAGACATAATTGGACCAAGTCTTGTCGAGCCCGGACTCGAGTCCGGTGTTGGTCACGTCGGCGAGCGTATAGGAATTCTGGCCGGCGACCTGCACCGACTGGCCGGCGACGACGTTGACGTGGCCGCCGCTGGGAAGATTGTCGACGTATTGGACGCCGTAATTGGCGCGCGTGCCGCCCTCGACCCGATCGTAGCCGGAATATTTGCTCCACTCGAACAACGTCGTATCGTCGAACACGAGGCTCTGCGCATCCTCATTCGGTTGCAGCCGGGGCAGCACCTCGTCGGGGCGGACGATGATCTGGCCGATCGGCTCGATGATCTGCTCGCCGAAGCGCGTCTCGGCGACGAACGGATACCGATATTCGAGGCCGACGCCCGCCATGCCGACCGCCGCGGAGCCGGATTGCTGGCCGGCGAAGAAGGCGGGCTGCGCGTAGTTCGGGATCATCGCCGAGCCGACCGCGCTCGAATAGTTGAAGGCGCCGTCGGAAAGGCTGGTCGATTCGCCGCTGACTCGCTCGAAAACGAACGGCTTCCAGACTTCACCGAGGGGATCGACGATCTTCTTCGCCCAGGATGCCTGCTCCGTCGCGCGGGTATAGTCGCCGGCGATTCCGCGCAACAGACACTTGCCCGGCGCGTAGTCGGCGGCTGTCTGGCCCGCGCCGCAGACCTGGTAGAGATCGAATGCGGGATCGAACCGCTGCGCGTCGATGGATTGGTAAAGCGCCTCCTGGCGATTGACATTCGCCGCATTGAGTTCGACCGTCGCTTCGCCGCCGATTCCGCCCCAATGGTCGGCGTCGAGCGCAAAGGTGCGGTGGAAGTCGAATGTCGGGATGGCGTTCGGGTCTTGCCGCTGGTCGAGGAATGCGCTGGTCGGCTGGAATGAATAGCCCGAGAGGTCGAAGAACGCCCGGCCCGCCTGGCCGCGCAGATAGACCTGGCTCACCACGTCCTGGAAGAAGTATTGCGTCGTATCCAACGCCCGCAGGCGGTAGTCGTTGAGATAGAAGCGGTCGCTTAGCAGCGTCAAATCCCAGCCGACCGTCCAATTCTGGTTGAGATAAAACTTGCCTTCGCTTTCCGCCGAGCCGCGGAAACTGAGATTGCCGGCGCCGTAGGGTTGCGCCAGGAACTTGCCGGGCTGCAGCTGGTCGATGCCGCTGAGGCGCACGCTGTAGACCCCGGATTCCGTACGCTGGCGCCATTCGGCGTCGAGGAACGGCCCCTGTAGGGTGTAGAAGCTCGGTGAGAGCGTCAGGTCGTAATTCGGCGCCAGATCGAAGAAATACGGCGTGGTGACGCCGAGACCGAGCGAACTCTTGCTGACGTAGGACGGGGCGAGAAAGCCGCTTTGCCGCGTGACCGTGGGGTCGGCGGTGGAGAAATACGGGAGATAGGCGACGGGAACGCCGAAAGCGTCGAAATAGGCGTCACGGAAATAGATCGTGTGGGTTTCCTGGTTCTCGACGATCTCGCCGGCCCGCACCTGCCACAGCGGCGGCCATTCCGGGTGCGCCTTGCAGGGCTCGCAGGCGGTGTAGACGCCCTTTTGCAACACCGTGACGGTGTCGTTCGAGCGCTCGATGCGCGGCGAGGTCATGCGCGTCTTGTCAACGGTGATGACCTGCACCGCGTCGGCGAAGCCGTTGGCGAAATCTTCGGTCAACTCCAGACGCGGCGAATAAGTGACGTTGCCGTGCTCGTCGGTCAGCTTCACATGCCCCGAGGCGAATACGTGCTTGCTCTTGCGGTCATAGACGACGTGGTCGCCCTGCAACACGCGATTCTTGTAGTAGAGCACGACCGCGCCGTCCGCCGTGACGATCTCGCGGTCCTTGTCGTAGACGAGCTTGTCGGCGTCGACGTAGAGCTTTGCCGGATCGCGGGCGCCCGGCGGCGGCGCCTTCTCAGCCGCCGCGGCGCCGGGGAGCACGAGCGCCATCACAAGCGCGATCGCCGCCATAAAGCCGGCGCGCTTGGAGACTCGGTCACGACGGGCGATGGCGGGCTCCATCAACCGTCCTCCTGGTGGAGCAACACATACACCCCGAACAGACAACCCCCGACCGCCGGGGACCATGCCGCGATGGGCGCCGAAACGATGCCGGCATTCC
Source organism: uncultured Pseudomonadota bacterium (assembly GCA_963807735.1). GTDB lineage: Bacteria > Pseudomonadota > Alphaproteobacteria > Rhizobiales > Beijerinckiaceae > Roseiarcus. The sequence continues at coordinate 74,550 of CAWEDI010000036.1, forward strand.
CTAAATCGCCGATAACCTTACCGGCGACATAAAGCACGAACCCGGCCGTCACGCCACCCAAAACCATTCGCTGTACGCCGCCCATCCGGAACAGCCTTAATGAAAAGCAAGCGGCGACCAGCGTCATCGCCGCCAGCGACAGCGGCAGCGCCAGCAATTGCTCGCGCCGCAGCACATAGGGGGTGGCGTCGAGCCCGGCATTCCCTACCTGCTCGGCAAGCCCACGCAATCCGTAGAATGAGACGGTGTCGGGCGGCACAAAGCTCTGTGCGATCTGCTCGCGGGTCAGCGAAGTGGCGAGCAGGTAGGTGTCGGCCTGCATCTCGTCGTCGCCGGGGGACACCACTTCGGCGTCGTGGAACTCCCAATAGCCCTCGCGCAGCAAGGCGGTCTTGGCGTCAACGCGCTGGTCGAACGCGCCGTCGGGGCCGAAATTATACGCCTGGACCCCGATGAACACGTCCTTGTCGAGATCGCGCCCGTCCACATGCAGGATCGACTGTCCGTCGACCGTCTGCTGGCGCAGCCAGAAGCCGCCGGCCCCTTGGGCGCCGGCGCCGAACAGCTTGGCCTCGAGCCCCGCCGACTGACGCTTCATCGCCGTCGACATCGGATTGAAAGCCGCGACCTCGCCGACGCCGAAAGCCAGCGCTACGACGATCGGGGGCGCGATGAACTGCCAGATCGACACCCCCGCCGAGCGCGCCACCGCCAGTTCGAGCCGCCGCGACAGGTTGAGAAACGCCGCCATCGCCCCGATCAGCACGATGAACGGCAGCGCCTGCTCGGCGACGATCGGCGTGTGCAGCACGGCGAGCCAGGCGATAACGCCCCCGGTCGCCGCCTTGGCGGCGCCGGCGCGTCGCATGGTGTCGACGAAGTCGAGCGTAAAGATCAGCGCCAGCACGCCGGCGAACACGCCGAGCACGGCGCGGGCGAAGCGCAGCGCGAAATAGCGCCCAAGCACGCCGAAGATCATCGCACGCCGCCGAACGCCCGGGCTCTCGCTTGCGCGAAGGCGCGGGAGACAGGGCCGACGAAGATCAAATCGAGGCTGAGCGCCGCGGCGACCAGCGGACCGCCCCAGGCGCCGACGCTCGCCCAGACCGGCGCGCCTTTGCCGTGCAGCAACAGCGCGTCGGCGAAGCCGAAAATGCGCACCGCGGCGAACGCCAGAATCGCGAGGAGGATGGCGAGGCCGCGGTTCTGCCGGGTGGTGCGCGCCTCGCCGAGCCCGGCGAAGGCGACGAGCCCCGCGACCAGGGCATAGAGAGGGCTCGTCAGCCGATCGTAGAGTTCGGCGCGCGCCTCGCCGGCTAGCGGCTTCTCGGCGGGATCGCCGGCGTCGAACTTGAGCAGCGCCAGCGTGTCGCGATTGCGCGGGCGCGGCTTGCCGGCGTCGGGGCCGCGGCGCACGAACTGCGAGAGATCAATGGCGTAATCCTCGAATGTGACGAGCGAAGAATCGCCGGCGGCGCGCGGCCGCTGCGCGCTGCCCTTGCGCAAGACGAGATAGACGTCGTCGTTCTTTTCAACGAGATCGCCGGACTCTGCGATGAACGTGGAAATCTCCTCGGGGTTGCGCCGGTCCTGGATGAACACGCCGCGCAGCGATCCGTCGGGACCGCGCTCGCGATAATGGAAGATGAAGCCGGCTTCGAGCTGATTGAACGCGCCGGGTCGGGCGAAATTGGCGATGAAGTCGGCGTGGATGCGTTTCGACAATTCGTCGATGGCGTTGAAACTCAACGGAATTGCGACCGTGTGCAGCGCCAGCAGAGCGGCGAACACCAGCGCGGCCAGCGCTATGAACGGCCGCATCAGCAGCCCCGGCGACGCCCCCGCGGCGCTGAGGACGATCAGCTCGCTGTCGCCATTCAGCCGGTTGAGGCAATAGAGCACGCTGCCGAACAGCGCGATCGGCGCAATTGAGGCGAGTACGAACGGCACGCCGAGGCCGGTGATGGCGAAGAACACCAGGAGCGTCTGCCCCTTGGCGGTCAGCAGGCTGATCTCCTTCAGGGCGCCGGTAATCCAGATGATTGCGGTCAGCGTCGCCAGGCTCACGAGGAACGCCACGGCCGCCATGCGAAACAGGTATCGCTCCAACCGCAGCATGCGAATGTCGTCGGCCTCCGGAGGCTTGCGCTAAAGGCCGTTCGCGGCGATGGCAAGGCGGCTTCCGTTCGCCATTTGTTAATTCCTTTACGCGCATCGGTTACGCTCTGTTGACGGCTGCGGCAAAGCCTCCGATGAGTGCGGGACAGCCAGACGCCGGGAGCCCCATGTCGGACATCGTCAAAATCGCGTTCGCCCCTTTCTCCGCGCCGGACGCGGGGACGCTCGTCGCGTTCGCTGGAACGGAGCTGAAGTTCGGCGATAAGACGACGGCACTACTTACGGATACGCAAGGGTTTTTGCACGGCGCGGCCGAGACCCTCGCCTTCAAGGCGAAAGCGATGAGCGCTATCGACCTGATCCGTCCCCCGGGCCTTGCGGCCGAACGCCTTCTGATCGTCGGGACCGCCGGCAAACCCGACAGCAAGCCGATCGATTTCGTCCACCTCGGCGGCTATGTCGCCGGCAAGCTCGGCAAGGCGAAAACCGTGCGCGTGCTGTTCGAGGCGCCCGAAGGCGAATGGAGCGCCGCCGCCGCCGCGGACTTCGCGCTCGGCTATCGGCTGCGCAACTACAAATTCGACAAGTACAAGACCAAGAAGTCGGAGGGCGAGGACGAACCGCCGTCGTCGCACGAGGTCACTTTATGCGTCGCCGATTGCGAGGCGGCGCGCCGCGTTCACGCGCATCGCGAACCGATCGCCGAGGGGGTCGAGCTGGCGCGCACTTTGGTCAACGAGCCGCCCAATGTAATTTATCCCGAAACTTTCGCCGAGCACGCCAAGGCGTTGGAGAAGCTCGGCGTCGAGGTCGAGATCTACGACGAGAAGGCGATGGGCAAGCTCGGCATGGGCGCGTTGCTCGCCGTGGGGCAGGGCTCGAAGCGCGAGAGCCGCTTCGTGGTCATGCGCTGGAAAGGCGCCAAAGCGAAGAAGACGCCGCCGGTCGCCATCATCGGCAAGGGCGTCTGCTTCGATTCCGGCGGCATCTCGATCAAGCCGGCCGCCAGCATGGAGGACATGAAGGGCGACATGGCGGGCGCCGCCTGCGTCGTCGGCCTCCTGCACGCGCTTGCCAAGCGCAAGGCGAAAGCCAACATCGTCGGCGTCATCGGGCTGGTCGAGAACATGCCGAGCAGCGAGTCCTATCGGCCCGGCGACATCCTGAAATCGCTGTCCGGGCAGACGATCGAGGTCGTCAACACCGATGCGGAAGGCCGGCTGGTGCTCGCCGACGCGCTATGGTGGACGAAGGAGAACGTCAAGCCGAAGCTGATGATCAATCTGGCGACGCTGACCGGGGCGATCATTGTCGCGCTCGGGGTCGACAACGCCGGCCTGTTCTCCAACGACGACGAGTTGTCGACGCGGCTCGCGGAGGCCGGCGTCGCGACCGGCGAGACGGTCTGGCGGATGCCGATGGGGCCGACGTATGACAAGCTGATCGATTCGAAATTCGCCGACATGAAAAACTCCGGCGGCCGCCACGCCGGCTCCATAACCGCGGCGCATTTTCTCAAGCGATTCGTCGGCGACACGCCATGGGCGCATCTCGACATCGCGGGCACCGCGATGGCCTCGCCCGCCACGGAGACGAACACGTCCTGGGGCTCGGGTTGGGGGGTGAGACTGCTCGAACGTCTCGTCGCCGATCACTACGAGGACCGGGCGGCGTCCTGACGAGGTCGACATGATGGGAAAGGGATGGGCCGCCGCGCTGGCGGTCGGGGGAAGCTTGGCCTTCGCCGGCCCGGCGGCGGCGTTGCCGGGCTGCGACGCTTTCCTGCAAAAACTGCGCAGCGACGGCGCCGATCTCGGCCTCGACTATTCGCGCGCGCTCGTCGTCTCCCGCGTCCATAGCAACACCGCCAATTTTGACATCAGCACCCGCTCCGACGTCGACGGCACGCTGGTCTGCCAGGGCGATCAGTTCGTGCGCTTCGAAGCGCACGCGCTGGAGCCGATGCACGGCAAGGCGGAGGAGGGCTTCGAGCGCTTGCAGGCGCTGGCGATGAAGGCGGCGCTCGGCTGGGACGGCGCGAGGGCGCGCAGCGAATCGAAGGGGCTCGCCGGCGAGGCCAAGGAATATCTCTCCGCGTCGCGCCAGCGCGGCGACGTCTATATCGCCGGCAAGACCGAGCGCCACGAGCCCGGCGGCGTCGGCGTCGGCATGATTTTCACCGAGATCGATCGGGCGTTCGTGATCGTCGCGGAGGAGTGAGCCGAGCGTGCCGGAAGTCCGCTTTCATCACCTCGAACGCCGCCGCTTAGATTCGGCGCTGCCGGCGCTGTTGGAGGCCGCGCTCGCCGAGGGGCTGCGGGTTGTCGTGCAGACGCGTGATGCGCCGGCCCGCGACGCGCTCAACGAGCGGCTGTGGACCTACCGCGAGGACAGTTTTCTCCCCCACGGCGCCGCCGGCGACGGCGACGCCGAGGCGCAGCCGATCTATCTCACGGAGACTGACGAGGCGCCGAACGGCGCGAGCCTGCGGGTGCTGCTTAGTCCCGCCGATGCGCCGCGATGGGCGAGCGGGGCTTGCGAGCGGGTGGTGGTTCTGTTCGACGCGCGCGACCCGGACGCGATAGCGGACGCGCGGGCCGCATGGAAGGCGCTGGCCGGGGCCGGCGCGGCGCCGAGTTACTGGCGCGAGGGGGATGAAGGGGAGTGGGTGAAGGCGCGGTGAAACGAAAGTGTCGCAGTAGTCGCGCTAGGTAACTAACCCTGCGATTGACGGAATCGGCCCGCGGTACGCGACGCACCCCTCGAAGTATATTTGCCAGATGGCATGCGGTGACGCCTCCAGGTCGGAAAATCTGTAACGGATGCCTGGCGCCACTAAATAATCGCGTTGTCTAATTGCTCCGAGATCTTCGCAACTGATTTGAATCAAATACCTGTCTTTTGTATAGCCAACAGGACCATGGAATTTCAGGTGCATCAATTTCGACGACCAATAAATTTCATCAATAAAAATTCCGCGCCGCATAAATATAGAACCTCTTTGCTCAACTATTATGCTTGGATAAGTCGTATTGCCAAGGGCGAAGCGTAACGTGCGCTCTTCGTGGATGGTCCGACAAACGATATACACCAATTTCGAAAGAGAAAGCTCCGCTTTTACAACAACCTCGGACATCCGCCAGTCATGTATTTCGTTCATCTTGCCTACCGGCGGTGCGGCGTCATGATATATTAAATCGAACTGGAGATTGTCGAATTCCGCGTCGCCGCTTGAGGGCATCGCGCCGGCCCGTGCGAAGTTTCCAGCCACAAAACCGCTCTCGCCGCTCGTAATCACCTTCACGAAATCAAAGGCAAATGCGATCGGTATCGACATGTGCGGGTCAACCCGGTATGGATCACCGATGGCCTTAATGCCTTCCGTTTTAAGGTGAAATCCATTGCGAGGCCGAAAATATAGCCTCACGTAGTGATGAGCGGCGGGGTTATTCCAAAGCGCCCCCTGGTTCGCCACATCGCAAATCAAGCTCGGCACGTTGTGACGACACAATATTCGTCCCGCCTTTATGACTTCGACTGCCACCTCTAACTGACACGTATGAAACAAATGCGCGGGCCAATGCGATACTGTCGGGAACGATCCCAGTTTTTTGGTCCAATCCCTTACGTGTCGCTCGGCGCGATCTACAGAGACAGGCATTGCTGCTGCGGCTCCGCGGCCCGCGCATCCTTGCTTTTACTTGCTGCTCTCACGAAATAAAGTGCTTGAGCAGAACTCGCACCGTCGCGGCCAGCGCGCGAAATTTGTGCGCTACGAACATACGGTAGGCTTTTCAGCACAGGGAATAGATAACTCTTGTAGCGTCGCGATGCTTCGTCGGAATATCGGTCGATCGACAAAATCCCCTCCCGAAGAATCACCCAAGCATTCTCAATCTCGGCGATTGGAATCTTCTCATGCTGCCGGCCGCCCCGCTCGATAGCGATGACTTCTTCACCTAGCTTGACGGAAAACTGTTGACCTCTTTCACCGGTGACGAAAGTCCCTTTGTTTTCGTGGATCGACGCCCGTAAGTCACTCCAGAATGCATCAAGAGTAGCGGGAACCATTGGCGTCTCTCGGTGCTCAGGGACAAACTCATCCGCGACGTGAACATTGTGCACGTATATCGGTATGCTTATTCTATTCAAGTGCCGCTCGATGATCGGCCTAACTTCGCTCCAATCCAAGTTGCCATTCCCACACCCTAAAGGCGGAAATGACGCGGACGTAATCCCCATACCTTCGTAGTTTTGTACGAACGTTTCGAGCCCGCGTTCGATGTACTCAATTTTCGATGGAAGTCGCCACGTGGTTTTTGTGGGGAAGTTTAGGACCCAATGATCGTCCCCCTTCCACAAATGCAGACCACCAGGCGCAAGCTTGCCTCCATCGCAAAGCTTCCGGTATTCCGAAAACATGGTCGGGTACGTTTGCCGAAATGTCTTAGCAATTCCTTTTCCCATTATTCCCACGGTATTGACGGTATTTACGAGGGTCTGGGCGGGAGATTCGAATAAGCTCGTGTATAGGTAGGTGAGCATTTGTTCCCCCTTCGTTCGTAGAAACGCTAGCACGAGCCCTTTCAGCGTGTCGAGCAGAATGCCGTCGAAACAGAGCGCAAGCCCGGATCCTCCACTTAAAAAACGCCAGTTCGGTGCGGTCCTTTGACCTGGTAATCAAAAACAAAACGGCGACCCTTTCGGGCCGCCGCGAAACTCTGGTGCGGTCAAGAGGACTCGAACCTCCACTCCGGTTAAAGAACTAGCACCTCAAGCTAGCGCGTCTACCAATTCCGCCATGACCGCATCCCTCGGGACGGAGGCCGACCCGACGAAGAGGCCGCCGTCTAGCAAACGGAGACCGCGGCGCCAAGGGGAGATTTGTGCTACGACGCCACCATGTCCACCGCCCCGCAAATGCTGCTGACCGTCGATGAGTTCCTGGCTGGCGCCGACGAGCGCGAGGGGAAATGGGAGTTGCGCGACGGGATCGCCGTGTGCATGGCGCCGGAGCGATTGGCGCACGCCTTGACCAAGCTCGCCGCGGTGAGCGCGTTAGCCGCCGCGATCCGGCGCGCAAACTTGCCGTGCCAAGCAGTCCCTGACTCGATAGGCGTGCGCCTTTCGCCGCGTTCGATGTATATTCCCGACGCCCTCGTCTACTGCGGTCCGCGCCTTTCCGGGGACACGCGGGAGATTCCAAACCCTGTCCTTGTCGTCGAGGTCCTGTCGCCCTCAACAGCGCCCTACGACCAAGTCGACAAGGTCGCCTATTTCACCTTGCCTAGCGTCATGCACTACCTGATCCTTAACCCCGATACGCGCAGGGGAATCCATCACTGGCGCACCCGGACGGGCGGAATCGAAACCGGCATTTTGCGCGAGGGCGCTCTCCGCCTCGATCCCCCGGGACTGGAGCTCCTCGTCCAGGACCTGTTCCCGGCGGAATAGCCGCTCAATCCACCCCGAGCGACTTCAGCTTGCGGTGCAGCGCCGAGCGCTCCATGCCGATGAACTCTGCGGTGCGCGAAATATTGCCGCCGAAGCGGTTGATCTGCGCCACCAGATATTCGCGCTCGAACACTTCGCGCGCTTCGCGCAGCGGCAGGCTCATCAGCTTCTCGCCTCCGACGCCGCTCGGCACCGCCGGCACCAGGGCGCCGATCTCGGTCGGCAGCATGGCGGCGGTGATTTCGGCGTCGGGGTCGCCGGCGGCCAGAATCATCAGGCGTTCGATGTTGTTGCGAAGCTGGCGGATGTTGCCGGGCCAGTCGTGCGATTGCAGCACCGCCATCGCGTCGGCGGCGATCGGGCGGGGCGGGGCGCCCATGTCGGCGGAGACGCGCTCCAGGAAAAATTCGATCAAAGCCGGAATGTCCTCGCGCCGCTCGGCGAGCGAGGGCGAGCGGATCGGCACCACCGACAGGCGGTGGAACAGATCCTCGCGGAAATGCCCGTCGGTGATCGCCTGCGCGAGGTCGCGGCTGGTCGAGGAAATGATGCGCACGTCGACCTGCACCGGATTGGCGCCGCCGACGCGCTTGAAACTCTGATCGACCAGCACTCGCAGGATCTTTGCCTGCGTCTCCGACGGCATGTCGGCGATTTCATCGAGATAGAGCGTGCCGCCGTGCGCCTCTTCGAGCGCGCCGACGCGGCGCGGGCGGTCCGGTCCCGGCTCGACGCCGAACAGCTCGGGCTCCATGCCTTCGGGCGTAATGGCGGGGGCGTTGACGACGACGAACGGGCCGTCAGCGCGCGCCGAATGGGCGTGGATCATGCGCGCCGTCAGCTCCTTGCCGGAGCCGGCGGGGCCGGAGATCAGCACGCGCGAGTTCGCCGGCCCGACGCGCTCGATCAACCGGCGCAGGTTCGCCATCGCCGAGGACGCGCCGATGAGCTTCAGCTCGGCGCCAGCCTTGGTGCGCAACTCGTTGACCTCGCGGCGCAGGCGCGACGTCTCCAGCGCCCGCTCGACGACGAGTATCAGCCGGTCGGCCTTGAACGGCTTCTCGATGAAGTCGTAGGCGCCGATCTTTATGGCGGTCACCGCCGTCTCGATGTTGCCGTGGCCGGAGATCATCACCACCGGCACGCTGACGTGCTGCTGCTTCAACACCTCCAGCAATTGCAGACCGTCGAGCTTGGAGCCCTGCATCCAGATGTCGAGCAACACGAGATGCGGCCGCCGCGCGGCGATCGCGGCGATCGCCTCGTCGGAGTTGCGCGCCATGCGCGCGCCGTGGCCTTCGTCTTCGAGAATGCCGGCGACGAGTTCGCGGATGTCGTCCTCGTCGTCGACGATGAGAATGTCAGCGGCCATCGGTCAACTCGCAGCTTGAGAAACGGGGTGGGCGGCGCGTAGCGGCAAGATCATCAAGACCTGCGCGCCGTGCCCGCCGTCGGGGCGTTCGAGCCCGTCGAGCAACTCGACGCCGCCCTGGTGGTCCTCGAAGATCTTCAAAACGATCGGCAACCCGAGGCCGGTGCCCTCGGCCCGCGTCGTCACATAGGGCTCGGTCAGCTTATGCCGGTCCTGCGCCGGAAACCCCTTGCCATTGTCGCTGACGCTGATGCGGGCGCGCCCTTCGCCGTCAGTCGTCAAAGAGACGACGATGCGGCCGGCGGTCGTCGGCGGCGCCAGGGCGTCGATACCTTCGCCGGCATTCTTGAGAATGTTCGTCATCGCCTGGCTGACCAGCCGGCGATCGAAATCGACCATCATCGGCTCCGCGGGCAGATTGTCCTCGAAGGTGAGATCGGAGCGGCCGACCCGGGCCAGGAACAGCGCCTGGCGCACGCAATCGGCGAGATCGTCGCGGATCAACCGCGCGCGCGGCATCCGGGCGAAGCTGGAGAACTCGTCGACCATGCGCTTGATGTCGTCGACCTGGCGGATGATGGTGTCGGTGCACTGATCGAAAATGTCTTTGCCCTCGACGATATGGCGGCCGTAGCGCCGCTTCAGCCGTTCCGCCGAGAGTTGAATGGGGGTCAGCGGGTTCTTGATTTCATGCGCGATTCGGCGCGCGACATCGGCCCAGGCGGAGGAGCGTTGCGCGGTGACGAGATCAGTGATGTCGTCGAGCGTGATGACCCGGCCGAGGTCGGGCCGGCGCGGATCGCCGGTGACGCGCACGTTGATGAGCCGCTCGCGCCCGCCTGCGGCAAGCGTCGCCTGCGCCTGATGCACGCGCGCGCGCGAGCCCGCCGCGTCGGCGAGAATGGGGGCGAGCGCCGGGAACACTTCGGCGATTGACAGGCCCATCAACGCGCCGGCGTCGGCGGCGAACAGCTTCTCGGCGGCCGTGTTGCACACTACGATCGCGTCGGCCTTGTCGACGCCGACAATTCCCGCCGGGACGCCGGCGAGCGCGGCTTCGATGAAGGCGCGCCGCTCCTCGTTGAGCAGGTTGGCCTCGATCAGGCTTTCGCGCTGCTGGCGCAATTCGGTGGTCATTTTGTTGAAGGTCTCGCCGAGATGGGCGAGGTCGCCTTCCGATTTACGCGTCGGCACCCGCATCGAGAAATCGCCCGAGGCGACGGCGTCGGCGGCGCGGATGAGCCGGCGGATCGGGCTGACCAGCCGATTGGCGAAGGTGAGCCCGGTCCATACCGCCGAGATCAGCAAGGTCAGCGAGAGCATGATGAACACCGCGGCGAAGCCGAGTTCGATGTTCAGCCGATGCGCCTCGAAATTGGCGAAAGCGGCGGTCACCTGCTGGGCGTCGCGGCCGACGCGGTCGGCGATCGGGTCGATCGCGCGGCCGGCGTAGAAGTAGGAGCCGGGTAGGTTGGCGATCGGCCGCAGCGCGATGAAGGCGCCGCCGTCCCCGAGCAGGCCGCAAAATGACTGTTTGGCGTTGGCGTCGGCGAAGTCGCGCGCCCCAGGCTTGGTGATGAGCGCCTTGTCGGAGTTCCCCGACGCGATGGTGGTCTCGCCGTCGGTCGTGACGATCGCCGCGACAGAGAAGTTCAAAGCCTGCGCGCGCGCGTCGAGGTAGCCCTGGAACACGTCGCGATTGCTTTTCAATAGCATCGCCGCGCGGGAGAGATCGCCGGCCGTCAAATCGGCGTCGCGCAGCAGCGACTGGCACTGCGACTCCCGGTAGAGCTGCGACGACGCTCCGGATTCGTTGATGAACGCGGCGACGTTGCGCATGAAGGCGGGATTGATCGCCCATTCCACCGACACGGTGGCGACGACGGCGGTGAACAGGGCCGGGATCGCCGCCACCAACGAGAACAACACGACGAGCCGGGTATGCAGACGCGATCCGGCCCGCGCGGCCTTCCGCGCCGCGCGCAGCTTCATCACCTCGATGAAGATGAAGACGAGCAGCACGACGACGACCAACCCGTCGCCGAAGAGCAGGCCGAGCACGACGAAGGTGGTCGGAATGATCGGCGTGAAGCCCGCAAATATGACGAACGTCGCCAACGCCAGCCCTAGGGCAGCGCCGACGGCCCACGGACCGAAGCGCTTGGAGATCCAACTCTCGGGCAGCCCCTCGGCGAAAACGATCGGCGCCTCGATGCGTGGCGCGGAAGTGGTCTGAACAGTCAACCCCGAATCAACCCTTGTCGCGACGTGGACTTGTGTCCTTTCGGCAACTCTGTTGCGTAATTGCGACGAAAGCGGGGCGAGGGCGGGTGTGCGCTATTTACATTGGCAGCGAGGGCCGACCGGCGTCCGGCCCGGGGTCGCCGCCCGCCGCGACGGTCGCCAAACGCCGCATGTAATGCGCCCAGCCTTCGTTGTGGGTGGCGCATTGCGCCGCGTTGGGCAAGCCGCTGTGAGTCATGCGCAGGAGCGTGCCGCCATCCTGATCGATCAGATCGAATTCGACCAGGCTCGATCCCGGGGGAACCTCCTCGCCGTCCTCCCAGCCGAAGGAATAGGCGAGACGGTGGACGGGAACGACCTCGCGAAACGACCCGCGCGCCGCCCGCGACGTGCCGGCAATGCCTTTCACAAGGTAGATTCCCCCGGCTTGCGGCTCGGTTTGGGCTTGCGATCCCATCCAACCGACGATCTTTTCGGGATCCGTGAGATAAGCGAAAACGGTGGCCGGCGGAGCGGCAATGTAGGTCTCGCGGTGGACTCGCAGCGGTTCGTTCACGGTCGGCTTCTCCCGGCGCGGCTTGCGTCAGCTTCGGAATAGGGGTTGGCGAGGGCCACTCGTCAACGTTCGGGGACATTTTTGTGCCTTTCAGCTCAGCACACGAATGGCTGATCGACGCCGCCGTCGAGGTTGCGGGCGCCGACCGGTTCCTCGCCGAACTCGGCGTGCGGCTGGTCAAAGATGGGGCGCCGATCGCCGCCGGCGCCTTGAGTCTGGAAGTGGCGCATCCGCTGATCGCGCGGCGGGCCTGGCTTTGGCGGGCCGAGACCGGCGAGGTCATCGAAGCGCTCGGCTTCGCCCCCGCCGGCCTCGCGACCGGGCAGAACGGCTCGGCGAACGCGGACGAGCGCCGCTGGCTCGCCGCCGTCGCGGCCGGGCCGCTGGTCGAAAGCGAACTCGCGCCGCGTCCGCATGGCCCCTGGCTCGGCTGGGTCGGGCCGCACGCGTTCACTGCGGTGCAGCAAGAGACGCTGCGGCTGGTCGCGCGGCTGGCTGCGGCCCCGCTCGCCGCGCTTTCCGCGCGCGCCACGCTGCAAGCCAGCCTCGAGGCTTATCTCGGCCGCCGCAGCGCGGCGCAGGCCCTGGCGGCGCCGTTGCGGCGCGTGGTTGGCGAAACCATCGAAGCGGCGTTGTTGTTCGCCGATCTCCGGGATTTCACCGGGTTGTCGGAGCGCCAGCCGCCGGCGGTGGTGATCGCGGCGCTCGACGCTTGGTTCGACCGGATCGCCGGCGCGATCCACGCTTTCGGCGGCGAGGTGCTCAAGTTCATAGGCGACGGCGTGCTGGCGATCTTTCCGGTCGCCGGGGGAAGCCCAGGCGCGGCTGGCGCGGCGGCGCTGCGCGCGCTCATCGCCGCGCGCGCCGGCATGACGCGGCTCAACGAGGACAGGGACGCGCAAGGCCTGCCGCCGTTGCGGTTCGGCGCCGCGCTGCATTTCGGCGAGATGTTTTGGGGCAACATCGGCGCCGCCAACCGCCTCGACTTCACCGCGATCGGCCCCGCGGTCAATCTGGTCAGCCGGCTCGAAGGTCTGTGCAAGCCGCTGCAGCGATCGGCGCTGATTTCTGGCGCGCTGGCGGCGGAAATCGAAACGCCGCTGGTTCCGCTGGGGCTGCAAGAGCTACGCGGCATCGTCGAGCCGTGCTCGGTGTACGGCTTGCCGGAGGAATGAGCCCTCCTCGCAAAACCTGGGCACTCTCCCCGCTCTTGCGAGGAGAAGGTGGCCGAACGGCGTCCAAGCTCCAACGCCCCTCGCAAGAGCGGGGCGAGGGGCGGCAAGCCTACGGTCAGACGCCGCGGCGGCCGATGAAGGCGCGGTTCTCCATGGTGATCGCCTCCAGGCCGTTCTGATTGACCCCGAAGGTGCGCATCGTCACCAGGCCCCATTGCGGGCGCTTGGTCTCGCGCTTCTCCAGCACGCGGCTGAAATAGCTGACGACGTCGCCAGGGCGCGTCGGGACCGGCCAGCGCAGGTTGACGAACCCCGGCGAGACGCCGAGCGGCGGCAGCGCCTCGCCGCGCGCCGCGCGCTCGGCCAAAGCCTTCGCGCGCGAATCGACGATGCAGCGCATCGCCGCCGCGGCGACGTGCCAGCCCGACGCGCATAAGCCGCCGAAAATCGAGTCCTTCGCCGCCTCCTCGTCAACGTGGAAACGTTGCGGGTCAAATTCGCGGGCGAATTCAATGATCGCTTCGCGCGTGAAGGCGTGCGCGCCGAGCGTTCGCTCCTCGCCGATTTCGATGTCCTCGAAGAACCTCATCATGCCGCGACCTCCGGCCGGCGGCGCAGGAACGAGGCGCTTTTCAGCAGCAACACGGTCTCGCCGTCCTGATTCAGGACCTCGAACTGAAAGTCGACGATCCCGATCCCCGGCCGCGAGCGCGAGACGCGGGCGGCGAGCGTCGTGCGCCTCACGCTGAGGCGGTCGTCGGGTTTGACCGGCTTCAGCCAGCGCAATTCCTCGATGCCGGGCGAACCCTCGCTCGCCGAGCGCAACAGGTAAGAGTCGCACATCATCCGCATCAGTAGGCAGCCGGTGTGCCAGCCCGAGGCGATGAGCTCGCCGGCTTGCGAATTCTTGGCGGCCTCGGCGTCGAGATGAAACGGCTGCGGGTCCCAGTCGCGGGCGAAGGCGATGATCTCTTCGGCCGTGACCGGCCGATCGCCGAACACAACGACGGCGCCGACCGGAAAATCCTCGAAATGAAGCAGGTCCACCGGCGCGACCCTCAGTTGGCGAAGCGGAAGTGCATGACGTCGCCGTCGCGCACGACGTAATCCTTGCCTTCGAGCCGGAATTTCCCGGCTTCCCGCGCGCCCGCCTCGCCGGCGCCGGAGACGTAGTCGTCATAGGCGATCGTTTCGGCGCGAATGAAGCCCTTCTCGAAATCGGTGTGGATGACGCCGGCGGCGCGGGGCGCCCGGGCGCCAAGCTCCACCGTCCAGGCGCGCGCCTCTTTCGGGCCGACGGTGAAGAACGTCACCAGATGCAGCAGGTCGTAGCCGGCGCGGATGACGCGGTTGAGACCCGGCTCCTCCAGTCCGACCGCCTCCAGATAGTCCTTCTGCTCCTCGCGCGGCAGCACGGCGATCTCGCTCTCGATCTTGGCCGAAACGACAACGGACACCGCGCCTTCGGCCTTGGCGCGCTCGGCGACGCGCGCGGAAAAGGCGTTGCCGTCAGCCGCCGAACTTTCCTCGACATTGCAGACATAGAGCACGGGTTTCGACGACAGGAGCCCGAGCGATTGGAACAGCTTGCGATCCGCCGCCGCGGCGACGACGCGCGCCGGGCGGCCTTCGCGCAGCTCGGCGAGCGCCGCGACGGCGAGCTCATAGAGCTCCTTCGACTCCTTGTCAGCGCCCTTGGCCTTTTTCTCCAGCGCGACGAGACGGCGCTCCAGGCTTTCGAGATCGGCCAGCATCAGTTCGGTCTCGATCGTGTCGATGTCGGAGATCGGATCGATCTTGCCCTCGACGTGGGTGACGTCGCCGTCCTCGAAGCAGCGCACGACATGGGCGATGGCGTCGCATTCGCGAATGTTGGCGAGAAACTGATTGCCGAGCCCTTCGCCCTTCGACGCGCCGCGCACCAGCCCGGCGATGTCGACGAAGGTGAGCCGGGTCGGGACAATGTCTCGCGAGGTCGCGATTGCCGCCAGCGTCTCCAGCCGCGGGTCGGGAACGGCGACGTCGCCAACATTGGGCTCGATGGTGCAGAACGGATAGTTCGCCGCCTGCGCGGCGGCGGTCTGCGTCAACGCGTTGAACAGGGTGGACTTGCCGACGTTCGGCAAGCCGACGATGCCGCATTTGAACCCCATGCGCTTGCCGTCCGGAAATTGGGTGAACCTGCGCCCTCATGCGGGCGCGAGGCGAAAAAGGCAAGCGTCGCACGGAGACCGACGGCGCGTTCCCCGGAAGTCACAGACATTCGTCGGCGTTTACAGAGCGACGAAGCAGGGAACGGTGACGGAATCTCGGCGTTAGCAGTAAATCGTGCGGACGATATTGGAGATCGAAATGCGCAAGACCTTAGCCTTTGCGACCATTACCATGATGGCGCTGACCGGCGCCGCCTTTGCCCAAACGCAAGGCGACGCTGGCGCAGCGCCCGCCGGCAGCGGCAGCAACACGCCGGGAAGCGGCGCCGCGCCGATGCCGCGCGCCACGCCCATGGGCGAAACGCCGAGGTTGAACAACGGGATGACCGAAGGCCGCGCAGCGGCGCCCACCGGCCAGACCGCCCCTAACGGCGACACGTCGTCGAAGGCGAAAAGCGGCTCAAACGGAAGCTGATCCTTCCCCCGTACCGGAAATGGCCTCGCCGCCAGGCGGGGCCATTTTCTTTTCTCCCCGTCTCGAACCGTAATAAACATCGCAATGATAGTAATATCGGCGACAAAATTACAAACTTCGCGGGCATATATAGTTTTGTTTATTGTGGGGAACTTAGATACTGGGAAGCTGTTATTTGGTTTGTGATAGGACAACAGGAGAATACCATGCGTCCGATTTTGACCCTTGCCGTGACATCCATGTTGGCGCTGAGCGCCCCCGCGTTCGCGCAGTCCGTCGGCAGCCCTGGGGCCGCGCCGGGCGGCAGCGGCAGCAACACGCCCGGCAGCGGCGTCGTGCCGAACAGCAATCATCCGTCGGGCAGCCAAACCCTCAACACCAATGGCCAAATGAACAACGGGATGAGCGAAGGCCGCGCGGCGGCGCCGAACGTGTCTCCCGACAGCACCGCGCCGGGCACGACGGCGCAACCCGCCCCCGATACGGCCCGCGGCAACCAGAACGGCCAGAGCGAGGTCAAATAACCCTCGCAATAAGACGGCCACAATGAGTAGAAAGGCCCCGCTTCGGCGGGGCCCTTTGCTTTTCGGCGCCTCTGCGCCGTTCGAAATATAAGTATAAATACCATCTCGGAACGCGTGTGGCGTTGGATCGTTGATTTCGCGATTGGTTAACGCAGGAGATCCCGATGAGACCAACTTTGGCTTTGGCGCTTGGCGCAATGCTTGCGCTCGGCGCTCCGGCGCTCGCCCAGGATGCGGGCGCCCCCGGCGCGGTGGGAACGGGTGGGGGCCTGACCGGCAGCAACAACGGTTCCGGTTTCACGCCAAGCCGACCGTATTATGGCCCGTATGACAACGCTCCTGGCGTTGTCTATGGTCCGCCGGTCATCGACCCCTACGGCCCTGGGATCTATGCGCCCGAGGGGCCGCCGGCCTATGGCTACGATTATGGCTACGGCCGCCCCTTGTACGAAGGCCGTGCGGCCGCGCCCGAGCGCGACTACGCCGATCCGACCCCGCGCACGGTGCGCGGCGACCAGAATGGACAAGACCAGGCCTGGTAGTCGCATCTCTCCCTCGCGCCTTATACAGGCCCCGCATTGGCGGGGCCTTTTCTTTGCGCTCAACAGCGTCCGCGAGATAAGATGCGGGCTGCGAGCTCTTGAGGCGAGAATGCACGAAGGACAGTTCAGCCGCACCGCGCTTTCCGCCGCGGGCTTTCGCGCGGCGCACCAGATCGTCGACGGCGGCAAGGTGTTCCGCGATCCCCTGGCGGCCTATATTCTCGGCGACGATCTGCAAGCGCTTCTCGAACGCGGCGGCGACCCGGCGCTGCGGCCGCTGCGGCTGTTCGTCGCCTTGCGCAGCCGTATCGCCGAGGACGTCGCGCGCCGCGCGATCGCGGAGGGAGCGCGGCAAGTCGTCGTGCTGGGCGCGGGCCTAGACACTTTCGCCTGTCGCGTGGCGCCGGTCGATGGGCTCAAGGTGTTCGAGGTCGATCACCCGCTGACGCAGGCCGAAAAGCAGCGCCGCCTCGTGGCCGCGGACGTCGCGCAACCCCCGCATCTCCTGTTCGCGCCCTGCGATTTCGAGACCCAGACGCTCGCGCAAAGTCTGCGGGAGGCCGGCTTCGACGCCGGCCGGCGCGCCGCCTTCCTCTGGCTCGGCGTCACGCCCTATCTGACGCCGGAGGCGGTTGAGGCGACCCTGCGATTCGTCGCCGATGTCGGCGGCGGGTCCGACATCGTATTCGACTACGCGAATCCCCCCGACAGCATCGATTCGCCCGGCCACCGCCTGTTTCACGAGCGGATGGCTGCACGGGTCGCGGCGCTAGGCGAAACGTTCCGCAGCAATTTCGTGACGTCGCAACTGCACGATCTGTTGCGCTCGCTCGGCTTCGAGGTCGGCGCCGATTTGGGGCCGCGCGAGGTCGCCGAGCGGCTGGCGCCCGGTTCGCCTCCGCCGGCGAACCAGCACGGCGGCCATATCATTCACGCTTATCGGCGCGGCTAAGCGGCGCGTTTTTTCGCGTGCGCTGCGCGCGGGCGCGTCCTATGGCTTATGCGGCCCGGGGGGACGCCGCCTTGAATGCACATCTGCAATCGCTGTTTTCGCTGGACAAGAAAATTGCGCTCGTCACCGGCTCATCCGCCGGCCTCGGCGCCGCGCTGGCGCGCGCCTTGGCGAGCGCGGGCGCCACGATCATCGTCAACGGCCGCGACAGCGAAAAGGTCGAGGCGGGCGTGCGCGCCTTGAGCGAGCAGGGCGCCGAGGCGTTCGGCGCCGCCTTCGACGTCACCGACCACAAGGAGGTCGGCGAGGCGATCGCCTGGATCGAGGCCGAAGTCGGTCCGATCGACATCCTGGTCAACAACGCCGGAATCCAACGCCGCGCGCCGCTCGAGGACTTCGAGGCGAGCGCCTGGCGCGACCTGATGGCCACCAATCTCGACGCCGTGTTTTACGTCGGGCAGGCGGTCGCGAAGGCGATGATCCCGCGAGGAAGCGGCGTCATCATCAATATCGCCTCCGTGCAGAGCAAGCTCGCCCGCGCCAACATCGCCCCCTACACCGCCTCGAAGGGCGCGGTGAAGATGCTGACCAAGGGCATGGCGACCGATTGGGGCAAGTACGGCCTGCGGATCAACGCGATCGCGCCCGGATACTTCCGCACCGAGCTCAACAAGGCGCTGATCGAGGACGAAAAGTTCAACGATTGGCTCATCAATCGCACGCCGATGCGGCGCTGGGCCGACGTCGGCGAACTCGAAGGCGCCGTCGTTTTCCTCGCCTCGTCCGCCTCCAGCTTTGTCAACGGCCATGTGCTCTATGTCGACGGCGGCATAACGGCTTGCCTGTAGGCAGGCGCCGCCGCAATTGCATCCCGCGCCCGCCGGGGCTACGGTTCGCGTTGAACAAGCGGGCGGGCGTGAGAGCGCCGGCCGCCAGGAGTCGGGATTTGTCTTCAACGCATGTGGCGAGCGCCGTCGAGCCGGCGCAGCCCGAGGCGCGTCCGCCGCCGTCGCGGGTTTATGCGGCCCTGGACCTCGGCACCAACAACTGCCGGCTGTTGATCGCCCGGCCCTCGTACGGCGGTTTCCGGGTCATCGACGCGTTCTCGCGCATTGTCCGCCTCGGCGAAGGGTTGTCGCAAAGCGGCAAGCTGTGCGATTCGGCGATCGAGCGCACGATGGAGGCGCTGCGCATCTGCCGCGACAAGATGCGCGCGCGCGGCGTCACCCGCGCCCGCCTGGTGGCGACGGAAGCCTGCCGCTCCGCCAGCAACGGCCCGCAGTTCCTACGCGACGTTCGCGATCGGCTCGGGCTGCATCTCGAAGTCGTCGATCGCGAGACCGAGGCCCATCTGGCCGCAGCGGGCTGCGGCGAACTGATCGACGAGAGCGCCGAGGCGACCGTGCTGTTCGACATCGGCGGCGGCTCCTCCGAGATCGTCTGGATGGAGCGCGGGTCGGACGGCGTGAGCCGGGTTGCGGCCTGGGAGTCGCTGCGGCTCGGCGTGGTTTCGCTCGCCGAGACGTTCGGCGGCGACGACGTGACGCCGGAGATCTTCGACGCGATGATCGACCGGGTCGACGAAGCGCTGGCGCCGTTTGCGACCCGGGTCGCCACGCAACGGCGCTGCGAACGCTTCCATCTGCTCGGCACCTCGGGCACGGTGACGACGCTTGCCGGCGTCCATCTCGATCTGCCGCGCTACGACCGACGCGCCATCGACGGGCTGTGGCTGACGCGCGCGGAAGTCGACGCCGCGATCCTGCGGTTGCGGGCGATGAACTACGCCGAGCGGGCCGCCAACGGTTGCATCGGCGCTGAGCGCGCCGACCTGGTGCTCGCCGGCTGCGCGATCCTCGAGGCGATCCGCGGCCGCTTCCCGGCCGAGCGCGTCCGCATTGCCGACCGGGGCCTGCGCGAGGGCATCCTGTCGCAAATGATGCGCGCCGACCGGACCGTCCGGTACAGCGCGTGACCGGGTCGGGCTCAGGGCGCGAGGGCGGCCGCGCGCTGAAAACGCGGGTGAAGACGGCGCGCAAGCGCAGCCTGTCGTCAACGCTTTGGCTGGAGCGCCAGCTGAACGATCCGTTCGTGGCCCGCGCCAAGCTGGAGGGCTTTCGCTCCCGCGCGGCCTACAAGCTGAGCGAGATCGACGACAAGTACCGCCTGTTCAAGCCCGGCGGCCGGATCATCGATCTCGGCGCGGCGCCGGGCGGCTGGTCGCAAGTCGCCGTCGAGCGCGTCAAGGCGCGCGACGGACGGGGCCGAGTGATCGGCATCGACTTGTTGGAGATCGAGCCGGTGGCCGGGGCGGAGTTCAAGGTGATGGACTTCCACGACCCCGCTGCGCCGACGCACTTGCGCGAATGGCTCGGCGGCCCGGCGGACGGCGTGATGTCGGATATGGCGGCCAACGCCACCGGCCATCGCAAGACCGACCATTTGCGTATCATCGGTCTGTTGGAGCTCGCGGCTGACTTCGCCAGCAACGCGCTGGCGCCGGGCGGCTTCTTTCTGGCGAAGGTGCTTCAGGGCGGCTCGGAAGGCGAACTTTTGACGCGTATGAAGCAGGATTTCTCCGTCGTCCGCCACCTGAAACCGAAAGCCAGCCGCGCCGACAGCGCGGAAATGTATGTGTTGGCGACCGGATTTCGCGGCACGCGAGGGTCAGCGCAGGAACCCTAGTCCCAGCAGCCCGGACAGAATCAGAAATATCGCGATAATGTAGTTGAGCAGGCGCGGCATGATCAGGATCAGCACCCCGGCGAGCAGTGCCGCGATCGGCTGAATATGCGTGACGCCGAGGGTGAAATGCATGGCAAGCCTTGGATTGTGGCGCAACCGCCGCCGCGGCGCGCGACGCGCCGCTGCGTTTCATAACACTTACGACGGAATTTTGTTCATTTGTTCGGCGATAGCGGGCCGACGGATCAAGAGACGGGATGCTCGACGACGGAGCCGTCGCGTCGGGTCTCTTCGATCGACACCCTGGGCGGAGCCGTACCGCCCGCCTTTCTCTGCTCGGTGATATATTCGCGCGCGGCGGCTCGCGCCTCCTCCATCGTTTTGAATGAGGGTTCCGACGCAAGCGGGCTGCCCCAGTCCCCGGCGCCCGCGACGACTTTGAATTCCGGCTCCGACATGATCGAACCCCTGGTTACGTGGCGATCGTGACGAATAACGATTTGCGGTCGTAGGAAGTTCCCTTCGCCGAGCGGCGAGACCCGAGATCGAGTGGGGCGTTTTGTATTTTGGTGGGCGCACAAGGGCTCGAACCTTGGACCCGCTGATTAAGAGTCAGCTGCTCTACCAACTGAGCTATGCGCCCGGCGCGGAAGCTCTCCCGCGCGAGGCCCGCCCCTTAGCAAAGGGGCGGCGCCGTGTCTACCCTTGAAGCCGCGATCAGTTGCGCGCCTTGTCGACCAATTTGTTTTTGCTGATCCACGGCATCATCGCCCGCAGCTTGGCGCCGACCTCTTCGATCGGGTGCGCGTTCACCCGGGCGCGCGTGGCCTTGAACGAGGTCTGGTTGACCTTGTTCTCCAGCATCCAGTCGCGCGTGAAGCGGCCGGACTGGATGTCGGCGAGCACGCGCTTCATCTCCGCCTTGGTCTCGGCCGTGATGATGCGCGGGCCGGTGACATATTCGCCGAACTCGGCGGTGTTGGAGATCGAATAGTTCATGTTGGCGATGCCGCCCTCGTAGATGAGGTCGACGATCAGCTTCACCTCGTGCAGGCACTCGAAATAAGCCATCTCGGGCGCGTAGCCGGCTTCCGTCAGCGTCTCGTAGCCGGCGCGGATCAGTTCCACCAGGCCGCCGCACAGCACGACTTGCTCGCCGAACAGGTCGGTCTCGCATTCCTCGCGGAACGAGGTCTCGATGACGCCGGCGCGGCCGCCGCCGATCGCCGAGGCATACGACAGGCCGAGGTCGTGCGCGTTGCCGCTGGCGTCCTGATGGATGGCGATCAGGCACGGCACGCCGCCGCCGCGCTTGTATTCCGAGCGCACGGTGTGGCCGGGGCCTTTCGGGGCGACCATCAGCACGTCGAGGTCCTTGCGCGGCTCGATCAGGTTGAAGTGGACGTTGAGGCCGTGCGCGAACATCAGCGCGGCGCCGTTCTTCATGTTCGGCGCGAGGTCTTTGGCGTAAATGTCAGACTGCAACTCGTCGGGCGTCAGCATCATCACGACGTCGGCCCATTTGGCGGCGTCGGCGACGCTCATCACCTTGATGCCCTCGGCCTCCGCCTTTTTCGCCGACGCCGAACCCTCGCGCAGCGCCACCGCGATCTCCTTCGCGCCGCTGTCGCGCAGATTCAAGAGATGCGCGTGGCCCTGGCTGCCGTAGCCGACGACGGCGACCTTCTTGCCCTTGATGAGATTGAGGTCGGCGTCGGAATCGTAGTAAACGCGCATGGCGAAAGCCCCTGGCCGGACGGCCGGATGTGGATCAGAAGCGCAAAAATGCGCTTGTGGGGCGCGCTTTTGAGCGAAGGGGGCCGGCGCGTCAAGCGCTGGTGCGCAATGGAACGCTA
The DNA here is from genome assembly GCA_963807735.1 of uncultured Pseudomonadota bacterium. Taxonomy (GTDB): domain Bacteria; phylum Pseudomonadota; class Alphaproteobacteria; order Rhizobiales; family Beijerinckiaceae; genus Roseiarcus. The sequence continues at coordinate 96,656 of CAWEDI010000036.1, forward strand.
CGATCCTCTGACAGCGCCGGCGGCCGAAGCTTGGCTTGCACTCAGCGAAACGGATCGCTTGGCCTTGGTCGAGGCCTATCACCGCAAGGCGCGCGTGCGTGTTCCCAACATGAATTTGCACGCAACCTTGCACGCCGTTGTAGAAAATCAGGCCGCGCTTGGCGAAGAAACGCCGGTGCGCCGGACGCTGGCCCGTCTCGTCGACGAAGGCATGGACCGTCACGAGGCCGTTCACGCCGTCGCCACGACATTCACCGCCGTCATGTCCAATCTCGTAAGCCGCTCCAACTCAGACCCGAACGCTGCCTACTTCGCCGCGCTGGAAAATCTGACCCGAGAAAGTTATAGGCGCGACTTCGGCTAAACGTTTCCGATTTTGAATCTTGGCAGCGGCCGACATGCGGAAACGCGACATGGTGGGAAAGCCCGATCATTCTCCCTCGCCGCGAGCAAGTCAGCCCTTCAGTCCGCCAGACCAAGATTTAGCGCGAAGGTTTGACGCTCTCGGCGAGATAGCTCACCCCGCGCTCGTCGTCAGCGCCAGCGCGTGCAGTTCGCCGCCCATCCGGCCCTTCAGCGCCCCATAGACCAACTGATGCTGCTTGACCTTCGACATCCCGGCGAACGACGGGCTCACCACCACCGCCTCGTAATGGTCGCCGTCGTCGGCCAGCGCCCGCACCTCGATCTTCGCGTCGGGCAGGGCTTCGAGGATCATGCGTTCGATCTCGGCGCGCGGCATAGGCATCACTTGGTCTCCGGGGTCACAGGCGCTTCTTCGGACGCCATAAGCTTGGCGATCACGTCCTTGGCGGGTTCGGAGGCGGGGATCGCCACGCCGCCGGCGATGTAGATCGTGCATTTGCTCGGATCGGTCGCGCCGACGGCGACCACCGCATCCGCGCGCACGTAGTTGAAGCCGGCCAACGCCTTGATCGCCACCAATTTGAGCATCACTTAGCATCCATAAGGTCAGGCAGGAAATGCTCGTGCGCCCGTCGCAGCGCCTCGATCGATAGCGGCGTCTCGCCGGCGAAGACCAGCGCCGTCCCGCCGGTGACGCCGATGCGCTCGACCGGCACGCCGGCAGTCCGCGCGTCGGCGACGATTTGCGCGGCCGCGTCGAGCGGGGCGGCGACCACATAGCGCGCCTGATCCTCGCCGAACGCCCAGGCTTGTCCGATCGCGGCGGGAACGACGATCTGCGCGCCAATTCCGCCGGCCATCGCCATTTCCGCCAGCGCCACGGCGACGCCGCCGTCGGAGACGTCATGGACGGCCGAGACCCGGCCCTCGCCGATCAGCCGCGCGACGAATTCGCCGTGGCGCCGTTCGGCGGCGAGGTCGACCGGCGGCGGCGCGCCGTCCTCGCGGCCGAGGCAGACGGAGGCGAAGCTCGAACAGCCAAGCCACGCGGGCGCGCCGCCGATCAGCAGCACTTCTTCTTCCGCCGCGAGAAAGGCGATGGCGGCGGTCTTCGTCACGTCGGCGACCAGGCCGACGCCGCCGATCGACGGGGTCGGCAAAATTCCGAGGCCCATGGTTTCGTTGTAGAGCGAGACATTGCCCGAGACGACGGGAAAATCGAGCGCGCGCGCGGCTTCGCCGATGCCCTTGAGGCAACCGACGAGCTCGCCCATCGCCTCCGGCTTCTCGGGATTGCCGAAGTTGAGATTGTCGGTCAGCGCCAGCGGCTTGGCCCCGACGGCGATCAGGTTGCGCCAGGCTTCCGCCACCGCCTGCTTGCCGCCCTCGACCGGGTCGGCCTCGCAATAGCGCTCGTTGACGTCGACGGTCAGCGCCAGACCCTTGGGTCCGTCGCCGAGCCGGATCACCGCCGCGTCGCCGCCGGGGCCCTGTACGGTGTTGCCGAGGATCAGCGAGTCGTATTGCTCGTAGACCCAGCGCTTGGAGCCGAGATTGGCGGAGGCGAGAAGCTTCAGCAGCGCTTCGCCGATGGATGCGGCGGGAGCGCCCAAATCTTCAGGCGACAACCTCGGCCTCGGCGGGGCAGGGACCCAGGGCCGATCGTAGATCGGCGCTTCGTCGCCAAGCTCCTTGATCGGCAGATCGGCCTTCACCTCGCCGTCGCGTTTGACGACGAAGCGCTTGGTGTCGGTGAGCCGGCCGATCACCGCGAACTCCAGTCCCCATTTGCGGAAGATCGCCTCGGCGGCCTCCGCCTTCTCGGGATGGAGCACCATCAACATGCGCTCCTGGCTCTCCGACAGCATCATCTCATAGGCGGTCATGCCCGTTTCGCGGCAGGGAACAGAATCGAGATCGAGCTCGACGCCGAGATCGCCCTTCGCGCCCATCTCGACCGCCGACGAGGTCAGCCCCGCCGCGCCCATGTCCTGGATGGCGACGACGGCGCCGGACGCCATAAGTTCGAGACAGGCCTCCAGCAGCAGCTTTTCCGCGAACGGATCGCCGACCTGCACGGTCGGACGCTTCTCCTCGGCGTCGGCCTCGAACGCGGCCGAGGCCATCGTCGCGCCGTGGATGCCGTCGCGGCCGGTCTTGGAGCCGAGATAGACGATCGGGTTCCCGACTCCGGTCGCCTTGGCGTAGAAGATCGAATCGGTGCGCGCGAGGCCGACCGCCATCGCGTTGACGAGGATGTTGCCGTCGTAGCGGCTGTGAAAGCCGACGCCGCCGCCGACGGTCGGCACGCCGAAGGCGTTGCCGTAGTGGCCGATACCGGCGACGACGCCGGCCAGCAGATGTGGCGTGCGGGGATGATCCGCAGAGCCGAAGCGCAGCAGGTTGAGGCAGGCGACCGGCCGCGCCCCCATGGTGAACACGTCGCGCAAGATGCCGCCGACCCCGGTCGCCGCGCCCTGATAGGGCTCAATGAACGAGGGGTGGTTGTGGCTCTCCATTTTGAAGACGCAAGCCTCGCCGTCGCCGATGTCGATGACGCCGGCGTTCTCGCCCGGACCCTGAATCACCCAAGGGGCGCTAGTCGGCAGCCCGCGCAGGTGCCGGCGCGAGGATTTGTAGGAGCAATGCTCGTTCCACATCGCGGAGACGACGCCAAGCTCTGTGAAGCTCGGCGTACGGCCGATCAGCCCGACGAATCGGGCGTATTCCTCCGGCCTCAGGCCGTGCGCGACGGCCAGCGCCTCATCGACGACGGGTTCTTCGATCGGCACGTCTCATCTCGTCTACCGCGGGGACCCTTAGCGACGCGTGGCCGCGGCCGCAAGCGCGGCAGTTAGGTCACACCTGGGAACGAAATGCGGCGCGCGGCGTTATCAAGGCGCCATTAAGGTGGCGATGAGAAGAAAGACCGGGTAAATCCGGCCGAACCATGGTCGCCTTAGAAGGTCGAAACAGCGGGGCGAGAGGATGAAATTTAGATTTGCGGCGGTGATTGCGGCCGTCGGAGCGGCGTTTGCACTGGCGGGCTGTGCGCCGCAAGAGCAGGCGTTGTACATGGGCGCCACGGCGCAGGCGCCCGCGGGCGCCCACCTCAGTGAACGCGACAAGAAGATGATGGCGCTCGCCGAGCCGCAGGAATGGTCGATTCCCATCATCCGTCGGCAGGTTTCCGATCCGACCGGCGAGACCCCGGGTACGATCGTGATCTATAACGGCATGAAGAAGCTTTATTACGTGCTGCCGAATCATCAGGCGATCGAATATCCGGTCGCCGTCGGGGCCGAGGCGTTTGGCTGGACCGGGCGGGCGACCGTCGGGCACATGACCGAATGGCCGACCTGGATGCCGACCGCTTCGATCATGTCGCGTTGGCCGGAGTTCAAGGTCTATCTCCAGCATGGACCGCTTGAGGGCCGCTGGGACAACCCGCTCGGCGCGCGCGCTCTCTATCTCTACCAGGGCAACAAGGATACGCTCTACCGCATCCACGGCACCAACGAGCCCGAGGAAATCGGTCAGGCGGTATCGTCTGGCTGCATCCGCATGCGCGATCTCGACGTGATCGACCTGTACAGCCGCGCCCATATCGGCACCCCGGTCATCGTCAAGAGCTGACCTCAGAACCTCCCCGCCTCAAAGCCGGTCGCGTCGCGACCGGCTTTTTTTGCGTCGAGAGGCCGCTGAAAGCGTCGCCTTAGGACGCCATGTCCAGCAACTCGAAATTGAGATAGCGCGCCCCGCGGCGGATCGCCTCGTAGGATTCCGGCGGCAGGTCCGTTACCTCGACATCGAGTTCGAACGCGACGGCGGCGAGGCCGATTTCGTGGTAGAGCCGCGAGAGCAGGCGGCTGCGACCTGCGGGCCGCTCGAGTAAATCGGAAACAGCGCTGACTTCTTGACGCATGACGACGCCTACTGACGAGAATGCGACGGACTCGGCTAACGACCCGTTGAGGAAACATTGAATGAGTTCAGTTAAAGCCGGTTTAAGCGGCGAGCCCCGTCGCGCGATCGCCGGCGTGCTGTTCGACAAAGACGGCACGCTGATCGACTTCCAGTTGACCTGGGGACCGGCAATCCACTTCGTCATCCACACGCTCGCCCAGGGCGATGCGGACAAGGTGCGCGCGCAAGCCGAATGCCTGCATTTCGACGTGGCGACCCGCCGTTTCCGCGCGACGTCGCCGATCATCGGCGGCGCGACGTCGCATTACGGCATGGCCTGGGCGCAGGCGCTCGGTCGCGACGATTTCCTCACGTTGCGCGCCGAGATCGACGGGCTCGCCGCCATCGCCTGCATGGAGTCGCTGACCCCGGTCGGCGACCCGGCGCAAGTGTTGCGGGCGCTCAAGGCGAGGGGGCTGAAGCTCGGCCTCGCCACCAACGACGCCGAGGCCAGCGCCCGCCGGCACCTTGATCGTCTGAACCTGACGGACTGGCTCGATTTCGTCGCCGGCTACGATTCCGGCCATGGCGCGAAGCCGGCGCCGGGCATGGTCCTGGCTTTCGCTCAGGCGATCGGCGTCGACCCCGCCGAGGTCGCGCTGGTCGGCGATACGCTGCACGACCTCGATTGCGCGCGAGCGGCGGGCGCGGTGGCCGTCGCCGTGCTCTCCGGCCTCGCCACCCACGCGGACCTCGCGCCGCACGCCGATTGCGTCATCGCCGACATCGGCGAGCTGCCGGCGCTGGTCGAGGGCTGGGGGCGCTAGGCCCCAGGCGTTTATGCGCTTGACCTTCGTTTAACGTATGCGTTAAACGAAGGTCATGGACCCGCTCACCCAGACTTTTGGCGCGCTCGCTGATCCGACGCGACGCGCCATTCTCGCGCGGCTCGCGACGGGTGAGGCGACGGTCGGCGAACTGGCGGCGCCGTTCGAGATGTCGTGGCCGGCGGTGTCGCGGCATCTGAAGGTGCTCGAACAGGCGGGGCTGATCGAGCGCAAGATTCAGGCGCGCTGGCGCGTCTGCTCGTTGCGGCGCGAGCGGCTGCAGCAGGCGCAGGCGTGGATCGCCGAAGTGAAGGATTTCTGGGAGAAGGGCTTCGACCGGCTCGACGTCCTTCTCGAAACCCCTGTCAAGCGTGAGGAGAACGAGCCATGAGCGTTGCGCCGCTGGTCATCACCCGTCACTTCAAGGCGCCGCCGGAGCGCGTGTTCGCCGCCTTCACCGAGCGAGCGCTGATGCAAAGCTGGTACGGGCCGGAAAACATGACCATCCCGCATTGCGAGGTCGATGCGCGCGTCGGCGGCGGCTATCGCGTCGAGATGCACACCCCGGCCGGCAAGGTCAACGTCGTCACCGGCGTGTTCACCGAGATCGACGCGCCGCGCAAACTCGTGTTCACCTGGGGCTGGCTGAACGGGGCCGGGCGTAATCCCGAAACTGTCGTGACCCTGACGTTCACACCGCGCGACGGCGGCACCGATCTCGAACTCGTGCAGACCGGTTTCCGCGAGGAGGAGTTCCGCGCCGCTCACAACGAGGGCTGGAACTCGTCGTTCGATGGGCTGTCGGCTGCGCTAACGGGCCGGGCGAAGGCGACCACGGCGGGGCCGGCGCTGCTCGGCCATCCGCTCTCCAACTATACCCGCGCGGCCCGCATCGCCTTCGAGGAGAAGGGCATCGCCTACGAACTGACGCCGTCCCGCCCGCATAGCCCGGAGATGACCGCTGTTCACCCCTGGGGCAAAATGCCGGGGTTACGGCTCGGCGACGAGTCGCTCTACGAAACCAGCGCCATCCTGCATTACGTCGAGGAGGTCTACCCCGGCCCGGCGCTGATGCCGAGCGATCCTCTGGCGCGCGCCAGGGTCGAGCAGTGGATCAGCGTGTTCAACGCCTATCTCGATCGCCCGATCGTGCGCGAATACATCGCCGCTTATCTGTTCCCGAGCGGCCCCGACGGCAAACCCGACCGCGCCAAGATCGAAGCGGCCGTGCCGGAAATCCGCAAGGGTCTGGCCGTATTGGAGACCGGCTACGGCGGCCGCGACTATCTGGTCGGCGATTCGCTGACGCTTGCCGACATTCTCCTCGCCCCGGCGATGGCCTATCTCGGCATGTTCCCGGAAGGCGCCGACCTGCTCGGAAGCTGTCCGAACGTTCGGCGCGCGCACGCGATGATCGCCGCGCGGCCGAGCTTTGCCGCGACGAAGCCGAGCTGACGGAGCTCGTACAAATATTTAACCAATTTCGCCCGAAGTCGTCGTGACCTTCGAGCGGAAATTGCGGTCATGCGCCAACTCTTGCGATTGCTTTGCTTCGCCGCGCTGGCCGCAGCGCCTCTCGGCGCCGCGACGGCGGCGGAGGGGTGCCGGAAAAGCGCCATCGAGAAGCTGTACGCCGCCGCGCCTGACGGCTACGCGATCTACCAGCAGATGAACGATAAGACGTTCTTCCTCCACTGGATCAACTGCGACGACGCACAGCTCGGCCTCGCCACCGCCGTCCACGAATCCGTACATTATCTCACCGCCGATGACGACGCGTTCCCGCTGCTGGACGGCGGCGAGATCAAGCGCCCGCACGAGGCGTCGGCGTTTTACGCGCCGTCGCGCATCGCCGGAAAGTTCAAGGCGAGCGATTTCGTGACGACCTACCTGCGGCCGGGCAGGGCGACGTCCTCGACCGACTTTCTCTATCTGCTCGACGAGCTCAACGCCTACACGCACGATCTCAACGCCTCGATCGACCTGAAGAACCTGCGTCGCGACGACGAATACACAGACAATCGCGACGGGCTCGCGGCCCTGATGGCGTTCGTGGCGCTCTATCTCGAGAAGGCGGAAGCGAGCGAGCCGGCGACCTGGAGCGGATTGCAGAAGCCGGAGGTGTCCAAGACGGTGGCGACGCTGTGGGACCGCGCCGAAAAGGTGATGAGCGCGTCGTGCGGCATCGCCAATTTCGGAACCGAGGACAAGACGTTCATCGGCCAGTTTTGCCGACCGAGCGCGCAAGCGTCGATGCGAACGATCATCGGGCGGGCGCCCGTGTGTCCGACCGAATGTCTGGAAGCTGCGGCCGCTGTCGCGCCGGCCGCGGAATTCGGCCCCCACACCCTTTGGCGCCGCCGTATCTCGTCAATGCGCAACCCCGGCTCGGAGGGGGCGACGCGGAGCGAGTAGCGTGTGGCGGCGCGAGACCGCCGCACGAACGCCGTCAGTGGCAGGAATCGTAGTTGCAAACGCAGCCTTCGTTGATGTGAACGACGCTGCTGGTCACGACCTGTTGCGGCGGCAGATATTCCACGCGCGCGACGTGCACCGGGCGGATCACCGGCACCGTCACATAATGCACGCGCAACACGTTGTGGACGTAGACGACGGGCTGCACGCGCGTGACGTGGACATAGAGCTTCGTGCGATCGACGAAGTTCTTCTTCCACTCGTCGTGATAACGTGTGACGTGGCTTACTTTCTCGACCGTGCTCGACGTCTCTGTAGGAGGAATGGGCCCGCAGCAATCCGCGTGATGGCCTGCGCTTGCGCTCCCGACCCCGCCTATCAGCGCCGCTCCCGCGATCGACGCAAAAATCAAAGCGCTTGTTACCTTTAGCATTTTTACTCCCCCTGGGCCTCCAAACGCCGCGCGCAGTAGGGTTAATAGGATATTTATAGCAGCGTCAATTCCTCGGACTTGCGTTCGACATCGACGGGGGCGGGCGGCCAGCGGCGCCGCGCTGCTTTGACGACGGATCGGGAGGGGCGGTCCGGCGGCGCCGCCTCAGCGGAGGGCGCCGCTTATGCGCTTCGCCTGCTACTTTCAAAGGCTTGAAACAGCGGGGGGAAGCGTCCATCTTTGCCGAGGCCGACATTCGCCGCGACAAGCAAGGCGGAGGCGGTTAAGCTTTGCGGCAAGGGGCGGAGGGTACGATCCTCTGATTCGCAGCCGGAGGCGGGGCGCGGGGCTCACGTAATTCGAGGCTGCGCTTCGTCGGCATTTCAAAGCTTGGAGCCCGGGACGGGTGAACCGACGCCCGGGCGACTGAGGACAGGACTCCTATGACAACGCCACGCAAGCCCCTGGTTCCCGGCGCCACCGACGCCTATCCGGTTCTGCCGCTGCGCGATATCGTCGTTTTCCCGCACATGATCGTGCCGCTGTTCGTGGGCCGCGAAAAGTCCATTCGCGCCCTCGAAGAGGTGATGCGCGCCGATAAGCCGATCCTGCTTGCGACCCAGAAGAACGCCGCCGACGACGATCCGGCCCCGGAAGCGATTTTCGAGACCGGCACGCTCGCGCGGGTGCTCCAGCTGCTGAAGCTGCCCGACGGGACGGTGAAGGTGCTAGTCGAGGGCGCGAGCCGCGCCAAGATCCGCCGCTATGTGCAGGCCGAGGGCTACTACGCCGCCGAGGCGCAGGCCGTCGCCGACGATGCAATCGACGCGATCGAGGCCGAAGCGCTGTCGCGCTCCGTGCTCTCCGAGTTTGAGAACTATGTGAAGTTGAACAAGAAGATTTCGCCCGAGGTGGTCGCTGCGGTCACGCAAATCGACGACTACGGCAAGCTCGCCGACACGATCGCCAGCCACCTCGCCGTCAAGCTCGCCGACAAGCAGGCGATCCTCGAAATCCATTCGATCGCCAAGCGCTTCGAGAAGTGCCTGGCGCTGATGGAGAGCGAGATTTCCGTCTTGCAGGTGGAGAAGCGCATCCGCACCCGCGTCAAGCGGCAGATGGAGAAGACGCAGCGCGAATACTACCTCAACGAGCAGATGAAGGCGATCCAGAAGGAACTCGGCGACGAGGACGGCAAGGACGAGATGTCCGAGCTGGAGAACCGCATCAAGGCGACCAAGCTCTCCAAGGAAGCCCGCGACAAGGCGATGGCGGAGCTGAAGAAGCTCAGGCAGATGTCGCCGATGTCGGCCGAGGCGACGGTGGTGCGCAACTATCTCGACTGGATGCTGTCGATCCCGTGGCAGAAGAAGTCGAAGATCAAGAAGGACCTGCCGGCCGCGCAGGAAATGCTCGACACCGACCACTTCGGCCTCGACAAGGTCAAGGAGCGCATCGTCGAATATCTCGCCGTGCAGCAGCGCGCCAACAAGCTGACCGGGCCGATCTTGTGTCTCGTCGGGCCTCCGGGCGTCGGCAAGACTTCGCTTGGCAAGTCGATCGCCAAGGCGACGGGCCGCGAGTTCGTCCGCATGTCGCTCGGCGGCGTGCGCGACGAGGCGGAGATTCGCGGCCACCGGCGCACCTATATCGGCTCGATGCCGGGCAAGGTGATCCAGTCGATGCGCAAGGCGAAGACGTCCAACCCGCTGTTCTTGCTCGACGAGATCGACAAGATGGGCATGGATTTCCGCGGCGATCCGTCGTCGGCGTTGCTGGAGGTGCTGGACCCCGAGCAGAACTCGGCGTTCAACGACCATTACCTCGAGGTCGACTACGACCTGTCGAACGTGATGTTCGTGACCACCGCGAACACGCTCAACATCCCGGCGCCGCTGATGGATCGCATGGAGATCATCCGCATCGCCGGCTACACCGAGGACGAGAAGCTCGAAATCGCCAAGCGCCACCTGTTGCCCAACTCGATGAGCAAACATGGGCTCGACGCCAAGGAGTTTGAGGTCGACGACAGCGCCTTGACCGAGTTGATCCGGCGCTACACGCGAGAGGCGGGGGTGCGCAATTTGGAGCGCGAAATCTCCAATCTCTCGCGCAAGGCGGTCAAGGAGATCCTGCTGTCGAAGAAGAAGAAGATCTCGGTCAAGGGCGACAACGTCAACGAGTTCCTTGGCGTGCCGAAGTATCGCTACGGCGAGATCGAGGCGGACGATCAGGTCGGGCTCGTCACCGGGCTCGCCTGGACCGAGGTCGGCGGCGAATTGCTGACGATCGAGGGCGTCATGCTGCCCGGTAAGGGCCGCATGACAGTGACCGGCAACCTCAAGGAGGTGATGAAAGAGTCGATCTCGGCGGCGGCGTCCTACGTCCGTTCGCGCGCGCTCGATTACGGCGTCGAGCCGCCGCGCTTCGACAAGCGCGACATCCACGTCCACGTCCCCGAGGGCGCGACGCCCAAGGACGGACCGAGCGCGGGCGTCGCGATGGCGACGGTGATCGTGTCGATGCTGACCGGCATTCCGGTCAAGCGCGACATTGCGATGACCGGCGAGATCACGCTGCGCGGCCGGATCCTGCCGATCGGCGGTTTGAAGGAGAAGCTGTTGGCGGCGCTGCGGGGCGGCATTAAGACGGTGCTGATCCCGGCGGACAACGCCAAGGACCTCGCCGACATTCCGAACTCGGTCAAGAACGGGATGGAGATCATCCCTGTCGGGCGGATGGACGAGGTGTTGAAGCACGCGCTGGTGCGTCAGCCGACGCCGATCGAATGGGAAGAAGACCCCTCCGCATCGGCGGCGTTGCCGCCGGAAGAGGATTCCCCGGGAATCGTCGCGCATTGACGGCCTGACGACGATTGGGCCTCTCGAAGGGCCGCGCTAGCCAGGGCTAGCGCGGCCCTTTTCGTTGGGTCCAGTGCAGATTGCGCGGGAAAATGTGGGTTTTTCCGCTGTTTCCGGCTTGAAAGCCTTGCATTTCCGGGGGAATTTGGCGAGCAATTAAACATCGTAGGCGACGATTCGCCTGCGCTTGGGCCGAGAGTGCGCGGCGAAGGCGCGGGTATCCGGGGCGACGCCGACGCGCCAAGCATTTTCAAGGAGAGGCCCAATGAACAAACTCGAACTCGTCGAGCATGTCGCCGCCGAGGCGGAACTCACCAAGGTCAGCGCAGCCGCGGCGCTCGAAGCCGTCCTCGAAGGCATTTCGAAGTCGTTGAAAAAGGGCGAGGAAGTTCGCCTCGTCGGCTTCGGCACGTTCTCCGTGCGCGAACGCGCCGCCGGCAAGGGCCGCAACCCCGCCACCGGCAAGGAGATCAAGATCGCCGCTTCGAAGAACGCCCGTTTCAAGGCCGGCGCGGCGTTGAAGTCGAGCCTCAACGCGAAGAAGGCCGCGAAGAAGTCCTAAAGCCTCGCGCCGCGAACAGAGGCTGCCGTCGTCGGCTGACCGCCGCGAGGGCAAAGAAGGCGCGTGGGCAGGTCGGTGGCCTTGGCAGGGGGCGGGCGAGCGAGTAGGCTTCGCCCCTGCTGGGGCAAGCCGCTTCGGCGCAGTCGGGCGGTTAGCTCAGTTGGCAGAGCATCTCGTTTACACCGAGAGGGTCGGCGGTTCGAGCCCGTCACCGCCCACCAACTCTGGACGGCGATTTCTGCCTATGAACGTGATGTGCTCTTCGGTTCGCGGCTCGTTCCGCGCCACAGCCTTCCGCGCCGCGCTGAGCGTCGCGCTCACATGGGTCGCGCCCGGTCTTGCCTGGGCGGGATCGGAACCGATGCAATTCCACGTCGCGCCGCTCCAAAGCGCGGGGTGCGGGGTGAGATGCCCGAATGTCGTGGTGGCCGACGGCGTCATCGAACCGGATACGCCCGACGTGTTCCTCGATTTCGCCCGCCAGGCGGCGCGGACGTCGAACCTGAAGAGCGTCATGCTCATCAATTCGCCGGGCGGCAACGTTGTCGCCTCGATGGAGTTCGGCGCGCGGTTGCGTCAGCTCGGCATGGCCGCGATCGTCGCCAGCTACGGATCCGACGGCATGCGGGCCGGGCCGACGCCGGGGGAATGCGTGTCGGCCTGCGTCTATGCGCTGATGGGCGCGGTGCGCCGGATCGCGCCTGAACAGAGCCGGGTCGCGCTGCACCGCATGTCGGTCGCCGAGTCGCAGGCGCCGACGCGTGGCAGCTCCGGCTTCGTCAAGCGCCGGTTCGCCGACGAGCGGCTCGTCGACATCGTCGCCCGTTACGCGCGCCAGATGGGAGTCAGCCCCGATGTCGTGATGCAGGCGGAATCGCTCGAACCCGACCACATCCGCTCGCTCAGCCCTGGCGAAATGCGCCGCTGGCGGCTCGCGACGCCAAAGCTTTGAACGGCTTGACTTGACCTTGGCGGCGCCGTAATCGGCGCGAGCCTTTCGGGGGAGTAGCTCAGTTGGTTAGAGCGCCGGCCTGTCACGCCGGAGGTCGCGGGTTCAAGTCCCGTCTCTCTCGCCATTAACCCTTTATAGCCCATTGAGTTTGTTTGGATAACAGGGCTGCGTAACTGCAGCCGCGATCTCCAGATCGCGTCCGCGTCGCCTTTAGCCACGATCTCCAGATCACCGCCGCGCGCCCGCGCGGTCTAGAGACCGCGCCTGCAATCGGCGCGGAGCGCCGCGGTCGGCGGGGTTCGCGCAATTCGTGGCGAGACGGCGCCGTTTACCCGTTGCATGCTCCGCTGCGCTGCGATAGGCGTTCGCCGAACCCCGCGCGTCGCTTCGGCGTCCCGCGAGGCGACAGATCGTCGAAGTCCAGGAAAAACGGCCAAGACAACGAGTCCGTCATACTTCCGGACAAGCTTGCTTTTCGCCGTCAATTTCGCCGACACTGGCGGGCCGGCTCAGCGGGCCGGCGGAAACGAAGCGAGGGCCAGGTGCCAAGTCTGATCTCCGACTATCTGCCGCTGGTCGTGTTCATCATCATCGGCGGTGTTATTTGCTCGGCGCTGCTCGTCGCGCCGTTCCTCGTCGCCTACCGCAATCCCGATCCTGAAAAGCTTTCGGCCTACGAGTGCGGCTTCAATCCGTTCGACGACGCGCGGATGAAATTCGACATCCGGTTCTATCTGGTGTCGCTGCTGTTCATCATCTTCGACCTCGAGGTGGCGTTCCTGTTTCCGTGGGCGGCGGCGTTCCGCGAGATCGGACGCTTCGGTTTCTGGTCGATGATCATATTTCTGGGCGTGCTGACGGTCGGCTTCGTCTACGAATGGAAAAAGGGAGCCCTGGAATGGGATTGAGCCCGCTCGTTGCCCCCGCGCCACGTGGCCTCATCGATCCGGGGACCGGCAAGCCGCTCGGCGCCGACGACCCGTATTTCAGCGGCATCAACGACCAACTCGCCGACAAGGGCTTTTTCGTCACCGCCACCGACGATCTCATCCAGTGGGCGCGCACCGGCTCGCTGATGTGGATGACGTTCGGCCTCGCCTGCTGCGCCGTCGAGATGATGCAGCTTTCGATGCCGCGCTACGACGTCGAGCGTTTCGGTTTCGCGCCGCGCGCCTCGCCACGCCAATCCGACGTGATGATCGTCGCCGGCACGCTGACCAACAAGATGGCGCCCGCCTTGCGTAAGGTGTACGACCAGATGCCCGAGCCGCGCTATGTCATCTCGATGGGATCCTGCGCCAACGGCGGCGGTTACTACCATTATTCCTATTCCGTCGTGCGGGGCTGCGACCGCATCGTGCCCGTCGACATCTACGTGCCCGGCTGCCCGCCGACCGCCGAGGCGTTGCTATACGGCATATTGATGTTGCAGAAGCGCATCCGTCGTGTCGGAACGATCGAACGCTGAACGCCGAGGGAGTCATGGACGAACTCTTGAAATCCGTCGCTGACAAGACCGTCGCCGCGATCCCCGGCGCCGAGGCGCGATTTGCGCTCGGCGAGCTGACGCTGATCGTCGAGGCGAGCCGCATTGTCGATGCGCTAATATTCCTGCGCGACGACGCCGAATGCCAGTTTGTTTGCTTCACCGACATCACCGCCGCCGACTATCCCGAGCAGGAGAAGCGTTTCGAGGTGATTTATCACCTGCTGTCGCCGCGCAAGAACACGCGGGTGCGGATCAAAGTCGCGACCGACGAAGCGACGCCGGTGCCGTCGGCGATATCAGCGTTTCCCGCCGCGGATTGGTACGAGCGCGAAATCTACGACATGTTCGGCGTGCTGTTCGACGGCCATCCAGACCTGCGCCGTCTGCTCACCGATTACGGGTTCGAGGGCCATCCGCTGCGAAAGGATTTCCCGATGACCGGCTTCGTCGAGGTTCGCTACGACGAAGAGGAGAAGCGGGTGCGCTACGAGCCGGTGCGGCTCACCCAGGAGTTCCGACGCTTCGACTTCCTGAGCCCCTGGGAAGGCGCGCCGCTGCCGGGCGACGAGAAGGCGAGGCACACGCCATGACCGAGCAGAACCTCCGCAATTTCTCGATCAACTTCGGCCCGCAGCATCCGGCCGCGCACGGCGTGCTGCGCCTCGTGCTGGAGCTCGACGGTGAGGTGGTCGAGCGCGTCGATCCGCATATCGGCCTGCTGCATCGCGGCACCGAGAAGCTGATGGAGGCGCGCACGTACCTGCAGAACGTGCCTTATCTCGATCGGCTCGACTATGTCGCGCCGATGAACCAGGAGCACGCCTTCGCGCTTGCCGTCGAGCGGCTGCTCGGCGTCACCGTGCCGCGACGCGCGCAGTTGATCCGCGTGCTCTATTCCGAGATTGGCCGGCTGTTGTCGCATTTGCTCAACGTGACGACGCAGGCGATGGACGTCGGCGCGCTGACCCCGCCGCTGTGGGGTTTCGAGGAGCGCGAGAAGCTGATGGTGTTCTACGAGCGCGCCAGCGGCGCCCGTATGCATGCGGCCTACTTCCGCCCCGGCGGCGTTCATCAGGACCTGCCGCGCAAGCTGGTCGACGACATCTACGCGTTCTGCGATCCATTCCTGAAGGTGTGCGACGACCTCGAAGAGCTGCTGACCGGCAACCGGATCTTCAAACAGCGCAACGTCGACATCGGCGTGGTGTCGCTCGCCGACGCCTTCGCCTGGGGCTTCTCCGGCGTGATGGTGCGCGGCTCCGGCGCCGCCTGGGACCTGCGCAAGTCGCAACCCTACGAGTGCTACGAGGAGATGGAGTTCGACATCCCGGTCGGCAATAACGGCGATTGCTACGACCGCTATCTGATCCGCATGGAGGAAATGCGCCAGTCGGTCCGCATCATGCGGCAATGCTGCCACAAGCTGAACTCGGCGACCGGCGAGGGCTTGTTCGTCACCGAGGACGGCAAGATCGCGCCGCCGAAGCGGGGCGACATGAAGGCCTCGATGGAGGCGCTGATCCATCATTTCAAACTCTATACCGAGGGTTACAAGGTCCCCGCCGGCGAGGTCTATGCGGCTGTCGAGGCCCCGAAGGGCGAGTTCGGCGTCTATCTGGTGTCGGACGGGACCAACAAGCCGTACCGCTGCAAGCTGCGCGCGCCGGGCTTCGCGCATTTGCAGGCGATGGATTTCCTGTGCCGCAAACACATGCTCGCCGACGTCAGCGCGATCCTCGGCTCGCTCGACATCGTATTCGGCGAGGTGGACCGATGATGTGGGATCGGGGGCTTTAAGAAATGTCTGTGCGTCGTCTCGCCGACAAACAACCCGAGAGCTTCGCGTTCACGCCTGAGAATCAGGAATGGGCGAAGAAGGAGATCGGCAAATATCCGCCGGGGCGGCAGGCTTCGGCGATCCTTGCGCTGCTCTGGCGCGCCATGAAGCAGAACGACTATTGGCTGCCGCGTCCCGCGATCGAACTCGTCGCGCGCATGCTCGACATGCCTTACATCCGTGCGCTGGAGGTTGCGACCTTTTATTCGATGTTCAACCTGGAGCCAGTCGGGCGGCATCACGTGCAGCTTTGCGGCACGACGCCTTGCATGCTGCGCGGCGCCGAGGACATCAAGAAAATCTGCCACGAGCGGATCGGCGACGAGCGCCACGTGACGCCGGACGGCGTGTTCTCGTGGATCGAGGTCGAGTGCCTCGGCGCCTGTTGCAACGCGCCGATGGTGCAGATCAACGACGACTATTTCGAAGACCTGACGCCGGAGAATTTCACCAAATTGCTCGACGATCTCGAAGCCGGTCGGCCGGTCCACGTCGGCTCGCAAATCGGCCGCGTCTCTTCGGAGCCGCCGGGCGGCGAACTCACGGCGTTGACGACGCTCTACGGCAAGGACGGCAAGGGCGTCGCGAAGGGGCAGGCGGATGCTTGAAGACAAGGACCGCATCTTCACCAACATCTACGGGCTCGGCGACCGCTCGCTGCGCGGGGCGCGCGCGCGCGGCCAGTGGGACGGCACGAAGGCGCTGATCGACAAGGGCCGCGACTGGGTCATCAACGAAATGAAGGCGTCGGGGCTGCGCGGCCGGGGCGGGGCGGGTTTCCCGACCGGGCTCAAATGGTCGTTCATGCCGAAGCAGATCGACCCGAAGCGGCCGCATTATCTCGTCATCAACGCTGACGAATCGGAGCCCGGCACCTGCAAGGATCGCGAGATCATGCGCAATGATCCGCATACCTTGGTTGAAGGCGCGCTGATCGCCTCGTTCGCGATGGGGGCGGAAGCCTGCTACATCTACGTGCGCGGCGAATATATCCTGGAGCGCGAACACCTCCAGCAGGCGGTCGACGAAGCGTACGAGGCCAACCTGATCGGCCGCGACAACATTCACGGCTGGCCGTTCGATCTCTACGTTCACCACGGCGCCGGCGCCTACATCTGCGGCGAAGAGACGGCGATGCTCGAAAGCCTCGAAGGCAAGAAGGGCATGCCGCGCATGAAGCCGCCGTTCCCGGCCAATGTCGGGCTCTACGGCTCGCCGACGACGGTCAACAATGTCGAGTCGATCGCGGTCGCACCAACGATTCTGCGCCGCGGCGCCGCGTGGTTCACGAGCTTCGGGGCGCCGAACAACGCCGGCACCAAATTGTTCTGCGTCTCGGGCCACGTCAACAAGCCGTGCAATGTCGAAGAGGCGATGTCGATCCCGTTCCGCGAGTTGATCGAGCGCCATTGCGGCGGCGTGCGCGGCGGCTGGGACAATCTGCTCGCCGTCATCCCCGGCGGCTCCTCGGTGCGGCTCGTGCCGGCGGGCCAGATCATCGACACGCCGATGGATTTCGACTCGCTCGCCAAACTCCGCTCCGGCCTCGGCACGGCGGCTGTGATCGTGATGGACAAGTCCACCGACATCGTCCGCGCGATCACCCGGCTCTCGTATTTCTACAAGCACGAGAGCTGCGGCCAATGCACGCCGTGCCGCGAAGGCACCGGGTGGATGTGGCGGGTGATGACGCGCATGTCCGAGGGCAGGGCCTCGAAGCGCGAGATCGACATGCTGCTCGACGTGACCAAGCAGGTCGAAGGCCACACGATATGCGCGCTCGGCGACGCGGCGGCGTGGCCGATCCAGGGGCTGATCGCGCATTTCCGCCCGGAGATCGAGCGGCGCATCGACAAATACTCCGCCAACCCGCACGCCGAGCCCGTGCGCCTGGCGGCGGAGTAGGGCGATGAAGATCGACAGCCAGAAGCTCTGTCTAAAAGTTCACCACGCCGATCTCTCAGGCTCGTCGTTCGACGACGTCAACCTGTCCGGCTGCGACTTCGAGAACGTCAACATGTCAGGTTGGCGCGTCCACAACGCCAATCTCGCCGGCCTGCGCATCGCCAACGCCAACCTCGCCGGCGCCGCCATTTCCGACGCGCGGCTGGAGGGCGCGACGATCGAGGGCGTCGCCGTCACCGATCTGCTCACGTTCTGGCGCGCCGGACATCAGGAGGGCGCATGATGGGCGGCGCGACGCATATCGCTCAACTCAACATTGGCCGGTTCCGCTTTCCGACCGACGACCCACGCATGGCCGGGTTCATGGACAACCTCGATCGCATCAACGCGATCGCCGAGCGCAGCGAGGGCTTCGTCTGGCGGCTGAAGGACGACATCAAACAACGCGACGGCGATCCGCCCTTTTCCCGATTCCGACATGGCGGTGAATCTGTCGGTCTGGGAGAGCGTCGAGGCGCTGGAGAAATTTGTCTGGAACACCGTTCACGCTCGCTTCTACAACGCCAAGGGGTCATGGTTCGAAAAAGCGAGCGCGCCGCATTTCGTCATGTGGACGATCCCCGCCGGGCATATACCTGGCCTCGAAGAGGCCAAGAGCCGGCTCGACCATCTGCAACAGCGCGGCGAGGGCGATCACGCGTTCGGTTGGGCGCATCTGCCGCACATCAAGCAGTGGATGACCAAGAAATGCGGCTAAGCTTCGCACGCGTTAACGGGAAGCGCGATGGCCAAGGAGCCTGAAAGCCTTGTGTTGCCGTTGCTGCGCGAAATGCGCGCGTCGATCGAGGACGTGCGCTCCGACGTGAAGCACTTACGGGAACGTGTCGACGACGTGAGCGAGAAGATGGAAGTCTGGCAGGGGACGATTGCCTCGGCGGCCGGTTTTGCGGTCCACGCCAATTCCAGAAACGACAGGCTGGAAAAAGAATTGGCGGCGCTGAAAAAGCGCGTCGAAAAGCTGGAAAAGGCCAGATGAGCAAGATCATCATCGACGGCAAGGAAATCGACGTCCCCGCCGAATATACGCTGTTGCAGGCGTGCGAAGCGGCGGGCGCGGAGGTGCCGCGCTTCTGCTTCCACGAGCGACTGTCGATCGCCGGCAACTGCCGCATGTGTCTGGTCGAGGTGAAGGGCGGCCCGCCGAAGCCGACCGCGTCGTGCGCCATGGCGGTGAAGGATTTGCGGCCGGGGCCGAAGGGCGAGCCGCCGGTGGTCGAGAGCAATTCGCCGATGGCGCGAAAGGCCCGCGCAGGGGTGATGGAGTTCCTGCTCATCAACCATCCGCTCGATTGCCCGATCTGCGACCAGGGCGGCGAATGCGATCTGCAAGATCAGGCGATGGCCTATGGCGTCGACACCTCGCGCTATCATGAGAACAAGCGCGCGGTGAAGGACAAGTACCTCGGCGCGCTCGTCAAGACCTCGATGAACCGTTGCATCCATTGCACGCGCTGCGTCCGCTTCGTCACCGAGGTCGCCGGCGTCTCCGAGCTTGGCGCGACCGGGCGCGGCGAAGACATGGAGATCACCTCTTATCTTGAAAAGGCGCTGACCTCCGAGTTGCAGGGCAATATCGTCGATCTCTGCCCCGTCGGGGCGCTGACTTCAAAGCCGCGCCAGTTCCACGGGCGGTCGTGGGAGTTCGTCCACACCGAGTCGGTCGACGTGATGGACGCGCTCGGCTCGGCGATCCGGATCAACTCGCGCGGCCGCGAAGTCATCCGCATCCTGCCGCGCGTCAACGAGGCGATCAACGAGGAGTGGATCTCCGACAAGACCCGCCACGTCGTCGACGGGCTGAAGGTGCAGAGGATCGATCGGCCGTTCGTGCGGGTCGACGGCAAGCTCAAGGCAGCGAGTTGGGCCGAGGCGTTCACCGCGATCGCCGCCAAGGCGAAGGGGATGCGGCCAGAGAAGATCGGCGCCATCGTCGGCGATCTCGCCAGCGTCGAGGAGATGTTCGCGCTCAAGGGGCTGCTCGACAAGCTCGGCTCGCCAAACATCGATTGCCGGCAGGACGGTTCGAAGTTGCATCCGCGGTTCGGCCGGGCGTCCTATCTGTTCAACTCGACGGTCGCCGGCATCGATGAGGCTGACGCGATCATGGTGATCGGCGCCAATCCGCGCCTCGAAGCGCCAGTGCTCAACGCGCGGATCCGCAAGCGCTGGCTGCGCGGCGACTGCCTCACCGGAGTCGTCGGTCCGCAGGTCGATCTCACCTGGCCGTACAACCATCTCGGCGCCGGGCCGGACTCGTTGGCGCGCTTCGCGGAGCATCCCCCGGCCAATAAGCAGAAGCCGATGTTCATTCTCGGCGCCGGCGCGTTCGCGCGGCCCGATGGCGAGGCGGTGCTGGCGCTGGCGGCCAAAGCGGCGACTTCGCTCGGCCTGTTCAAGGACGGGTGGAACGGCTTCAACGTGCTGCATACGGCGGCGAGCCGGGTCGGCGGCCTCGATCTTGGCTTGGTGCCGGGGGAGGGCGGCCTCGACGCGCTCGCCATGGTCAAGCGCGGCGCGGTCGATCTCCTGTTCAATCTCGGCGCCGATGAGATCGAGGTCGAGCCCGGCGCGTTCGTGGTTTACATCGGCACGCACGGCGACCGCGGCGCGCATCGCGCCGACGTCGTGTTGCCCGGCGCCGCCTACACCGAGAAGACGGGGACCTACGTCAACACGGAGGGCCGGCCGCAATTCGCCGAGCGCGCCGTGTTCCCGCCGGGCGACGCGCGCGAGGATTGGGCGATCCTTCGCGCGCTCTCGGAGCGGCTCGGCGCGCGGCTGCCTTATGACTCGCTGAGCGGCCTGCGCGCCGCGCTCGCCGCCGCGCATCCGCATCTCGCCAAATACGACGTCGTGACGCCGGCCGAACCGAGCGGGCTGCAAGGCCTTGCCGGCCCGGCGCCGTCGTCGGAGGCGTTCGTCTCGCCGATCCAGGATTTCTATTTGACCAACCCGATCGCCCGCGCCTCACGCGTGATGGCCGAATGTTCGGCCCTCGCCAATGCGCGGCTCGCCACGGCCGCGGAATAGAGGCGCCTTATGAGCAGCGTCACGCCCACACGCCCCAGCGAAGACCGATCGTTAATGATCGTCGGCGCCGTCGCCGGGATCGCGGTTGTCGTCATTATCTGCGGGATCATCTACGGCTTCGTCGCCGCCGGCTGGGGCGCCGGTTTTGGCCGCTGGCTCTATGCGACGACGCCGGGCACGGTCCTGCGCTACATCCTGGAGAGCCTCTTACTTTTGGTTTGCGTGCTGCTCTCGACGGCGGCGCTGATCTACGGCGAACGGAAAATTTGGGGCGCGGTGCAGTTGCGGCGTGGGCCGAATGTTGTCGGCCCCTGGGGAACCCTGCAACCTTTCGCCGACTTCCTCAAATTCATCCTGAAAGAGCCGATCATTCCGTCCGGCGCCAACAAGGGCGTGTTCCTGCTCGCGCCGCTGGTCGGCGTCGTGCTGGCGATGGGCGCCTGGGCGGTGATCCCGGTCGCCGACGGCTGGGTGGTTGGCGACATCAACGTCGGCATTCTCTATCTGTTCGCGATCTCGTCGCTCGGCGTCTACGGCGTCATCATGGCCGGTTGGGCGTCGAACTCGAAATACGCGTTCCTGGCGGCGCTGCGCTCGGCGGCGCAGATGGTCAGCTACGAAGTGTCGATCGGCTTCGTCATCGTCACCGTGCTGCTCTGCGCCGGCTCGCTCAACCTCACCGAGATCGTGCGCGCGCAGGACACTTGGGCGGGGATTTTCGGCTGGTACTGGCTGCGGCTGCTGCCGATGTGCGTGATCTTCTTCGTCTCGGCGCTGGCCGAGACCAACCGTCCGCCGTTCGATCTCGTCGAGGCGGAATCGGAACTGGTGGCTGGCTATCAGGTCGAGTATTCGGCCTCGCTGTTCCTGCTGCAATTCCTCGGCGAACTGGTGGCGATCCTCAGCATGTCGGCGCTGACGGCGATCCTGTTCCTCGGCGGCTGGCTGTCGCCGCTGCCGTTCCCGCCGTTCACCTGGGTGCCCGGGGTCATCTGGTTCCTCATCAAGGCGTGGGCCGTGGTGTTCTGCTTCTCGATGACCAAGGCGGTGGTGCCGCGCTATCGCTACGACCAGTTGATGCGCCTGGGCTGGAAAGTGTTCCTGCCGATCTCGCTGGTGATGGTGGTGGTCGTGGCGGGATTTGTCGAAATGTTCGGGTCGGTGGTCCGATGAGCGGAGAGCCAACATCATGGCGATGAAACTCGATCAGGCCGCGCGCTCGCTTTTCTTGAGCGAGTTCATCGGCGCCTTCGCGCTTGGCATTCGCTACATGTTCAAGCCGAAGGCGACGCTGAACTATCCGCACGAGAAGACGCCGCTATCGCCCCGCTTTCGCGGCGAGCACGCGCTGCGGCGCTACCCGAACGGCGAAGAACGCTGCATCGCCTGCAAGCTGTGCGAGGCGATCTGCCCCGCGCAGGCCATCACCATCGAAGCCGGGCCGCGCCGCAACGACGGCACCCGCCGCACCACGCGCTACGACATCGACATGGTGAAGTGCATCTACTGCGGCCTCTGCCAGGAGGCGTGCCCGGTCGACGCGATCGTCGAGGGGCCGAACTTCGAGTTCGCGACCGAGACGCGCGAAGAACTCTATTACGACAAGGAGCGGCTGCTCGCCAACGGCGACCGCTGGGAGCGCGAAATTGCGCGCAACATCAAGATGGACGCCCCGTACCGGTAAGCGCCGGGGGGCTTTGCGCCGGCGGGTTCGCCGCTGCGCGACTTTAGGGATCGGGGACCATGCAGGCTCAGGCCTTCTTCTTCTGGGTGTTCGCCACCGTTCTGGTGGCCTCGGCGCTGGCGGTCATCCTGGCGCGCAACCCCGTGCATTCCGTGCTGTTCCTCATTCTGGCCTTCGTCAGCGCTTCCGGCCTGTTCGTGCTGCTCGGCGCCGAGTTCCTCGCCATGATGCTGATCGTCGTCTATGTCGGCGCCGTCGCGGTGTTGTTCCTGTTCGTGGTCATGCTGCTCGACGTCGATTTCGCGCAGCTGAAGCAGGGCTTCGTGCAATATCTGCCGGTCGGCGGGCTGATCGCGCTCTGCGTCGGCTTCGAGCTTTGGTACGTGACCTCGGGCTGGTCGCGGGCGCCGCACGCCGCCGCCCCCGCTGCGCCGGCGCCGCTGGTCAGCAACACCCGGGCGCTGGGGCTCGTCATCTATACGCAGTACGCCTATTTCTTCGAGGCGGCGGGCATGATCCTTCTGACCGCCATGATCGGCGCGATCGTGCTGACGCTGCGCCATAAAGTCGGCGTCAAGCGCCAGAGCATCGAGGCGCAGAACGCGCGCAACCCCGCGACCGCGGTCGAGTTGCGCAAAGTCGCCTCGCGCGCCGGCATTTGAGGGGAACGCCATGGTCATCGGGCTCGCGCATTACCTCTCGCTGGCGGCGATCTTGTTTACGATCGGCGTCGGCGGGATCATCCTCAACCACAAGAACATCATCATCATCCTGATGTCGGTGGAGTTGATCCTGCTCTCGGTCAACATCAACCTCGTCGCGTTCTCCACCTTCGCCGGCGATCTGACCGGGCAGGTGTTCGCGCTGCTGATCCTGACTGTCGCCGCCGCCGAGGCGGCGATTGGTCTCGCCATCCTGGTGGCCTATTACCGCAACCGCGGCTCGATCGCGGTTGAGGACATCAATGCGCTGAAGGGCTGAGCCGGCTATGACCTTCGAGATCATCGTATTCCTGCCGCTGCTCGGCTGCCTGATCGCCGGGCTGCTGCGGCGCGTGATCGAGCCGCGCACGGCCGAACTCATCACGACCTCGTTCTTGGGAGTCTCGTGCTTTTTCTCGTGGATCGCCTTTTTCGCGATCAGCTGGAGCGCCGATCCACAGGCCTATGTCGTGCCGGTGGCGAACTGGATGACCTCGGGCAAGCTGGCGGTCGAATGGGCGCTGCGCATCGACACGCTGACCGCCGTCATGCTGGTGGTCGTGACGAGCGTGTCGTTCCTCGTCCACATGTACTCGATCGGCTACATGGCGGACGACGACAGCCGGCCGCGGTTCTTCTCCTATCTCAGCCTGTTCACTTTCGCGATGTTGATGCTGGTGACGGCCGACAATCTCGTGCAGATGTTCTTCGGCTGGGAGGGCGTCGGCCTCGCCTCCTATCTGCTGATCGGCTTCTGGTACAAGAAGCCTTCGGCCAACGCCGCCGCGATCAAAGCCTTCGTCGTCAACCGCGTCGGCGATTTCGGCTTCGCGCTCGGCATCTTCCTGGTTTTCAGGCTGACCGGATCGGTCAGCCTGGAGGCGATCCGCGCCGCTGCGCCGAGCCTGGTCGGGCAGACGATCCATGTGTTCGGCATGGATGTCGACGCGCTGACCATCACCTGCCTGCTGCTGTTCATGGGCGCGATGGGCAAGTCAGCGCAGTTCCTGCTGCACACCTGGTTGCCGGACGCGATGGAGGGGCCGACGCCGGTCTCGGCGCTGATCCACGCCGCGACGATGGTGACGGCCGGCGTGTTCATGGTGGCGCGGCTTTCGTTCCTGTTCGATCTGTCGCCGGCCGCGGACAATTTCATTCTCATCATCGGCGCGACGACCGCGTTTTTCGCCGCGACGATCGGCCTGGTGCAGAACGACATCAAGCGCGTCATCGCCTATTCGACCTGCTCGCAGCTCGGCTACATGTTCGTCGCCGAGGGCGTCGGCGCCTACGGAACCGGGATCTTCCACCTGTTCACGCACGCCTTTTTCAAGGCGCTGCTGTTCCTCGGGGCCGGCTCCGTCATCACCGCGATGCATCACGAGCAGGACATGCGCCGGATGGGCGGGCTCAAGGACGAAATCCCGTTCACCTACTGGATGATGGTGATCGGCACTTTGGCGCTGACCGGCGTTGGCTTGCCGTTCACGACGCTCGGCTTCGCCGGCTATGTCTCGAAGGACGCGATCATCGAGGCGGCCTACGCCTCGCATCGTCCGGCGGCGGCTTACGCGTTCATCTGCGTGGTGGTCGCGGCGGGGCTGACCTCGTTCTACTCCTGGCGCCTCGCTTTCATGACCTTCTTCGGCCATCGCGGCCAATGGGCCGGCTCGATCGAAGACCACGGCCACGACGATCACGCCCACGCCGAGCACCACCACCACGACCACGGCGCCGCGCAGGAATCGCCGCGCTCGATGCTGATCCCGCTCGGCGCGCTGGCGATCGGCGCGACCTTCGCCGGCGTGATCTTCCGCCACTGGTTCATCGGCACGGGCTTCGAGGGTTTCTGGAAGGACTCGCTGTTCCTCGCCAAGGACAACACGATCCTCGAGGACATGGAGAAGGTCCCCTGGCTCGTCTCGCTACTGCCGTTCCTGATGATGGCCGGCGGGTTCGTGGTCGCCTACTTCATGTACATCGTCAATCGCAGCGCGCCCGCCACGCTCGCCCGGTCGAACCCGCTGCTCTACAACTTCCTGCTCAACAAGTGGTACTTCGACGAGCTTTACGATCTGATTTTCGTCAGGCCGGCGTTCTGGATCGGGCGGGTGTTCTGGAAGGGCGGCGACGGCGCGGTCATCGATGGGCTTGGGCCTGACGGCGTCTCGAACCGCGTGCTCGACGTCACACGCAACGTCGTGCGATTGCAGACCGGTTACGTCTACCACTACGCCTTCGCAATGCTGCTCGGCGTCGCCGCGCTGGCGACCTGGTATCTGTTTGGGGGATTGCGCTGATGACCGGCAATTGGGTGCTGTCGGCGCTGCTGGTCCTGCCGATCGTCGGCGCTATCCTGATCGCGATCCTGCGCGGCGAATCCAAGGAGACGCTGCAAAACGCCCGCTACATCGCGCTGTGGACGACGCTCATCACGTTCTTCGTCAGCCTCTATGGCTGGAGCCAGTTCGATCCCGCCAAGCCCGGGTTTCAACTCGTCGAGCAATCGAACTGGTTCTCCAACCTGATCCTCTACAAACTCGGCGTCGACGGCATCTCGATGCCGTTCGTGCTGCTGACCACGTTCCTGATGCCGATCTGCATCCTGGCGTCGTGGCGGTCGATCAAGGTGCGCGTGAAGGGCTATTTCATCGCCTTCCTGGTGCTCGAAACCCTGATGATCGGGGTGTTCGAGGCGCTGGATCTATTGCTGTTCTACGTGTTCTTCGAGGGCGGCCTGATCCCGATGTTCCTCATCATCGGCGTCTGGGGCGGCAAGCGGCGCGTCTACGCGGCGTTCAAGTTCTTCCTCTACACGCTCGCCGGCTCGCTGCTGATGCTGCTGGCCATCATGGCGATGTACTGGAGCGCGCGCACAACCGACATCGAAGTGCTTTTGCACGCGGGCTTCTCGCCGCAGTTCCAGTTCTGGCTGTGGCTCGCCTTCTTCGCCTCGTTCGCGGTGAAAATGCCGATGTGGCCGGTCCACACCTGGCTGCCGGACGCGCATGTCGAGGCGCCGACGGCGGGCTCGGTCATCCTCGCCGGCATCCTGCTAAAGATGGGCGGCTACGGGTTCCTGCGCTTCTCGCTGCCGATGTTCCCCGACGCCAGCGCCTATTTCGCGCCGCTGATTTACACCTTGTCGGTGATCGCGATCGTCTACACCTCGCTCGTCGCGCTGGTGCAGGAGGACATCAAGAAGCTGATCGCCTATTCCTCGGTCGCCCACATGGGCTTCGTCACCATGGGCCTGTTCGCCGCCAACACGCAGGGCGTCCAGGGCGCGGTGTTCCAGATGGTCAGCCACGGACTGGTCTCGGGCGCGCTGTTCCTCAGCGTCGGCGTGATCTACGACCGCATGCACACGCGCGAGATCGCCGCCTATAGCGGGCTCGTCAACCGGATGCCGCGCTATGCTGTGGCGATGATGTTCTTCACCATGGCGAACGTCGGCCTACCGGGCACGTCCGGCTTCGTCGGCGAGTTCCTCACGCTGATCGGCGCGTTTCAGGCCAACACCTGGGTCGTGCTGTTCGCAACGACCGGCGTTATCCTGTCGGCGGCTTATGCGCTCTATCTTTATCGTCGCGTCTTCCTCGGCGTGCTGGACAAGCCGCAGTTGATCGCCATCGAAGACCTGACGGTGCGCGAGCAGTTCTGCCTGGTGCCTCTGCTGCTGCTCATCATCTACTACGGCGTGCATCCGCAACCGGTCCTCAACGCCAGCGCGGCGTCGATCGAGGCTTTGTTGCAGGGGATGCAGCATGCCGCCGCGGCCGTGCATACGGCCGGGCTTTGACGGGCGGGCGCGCGAAATTGGGGCTTCAGACATGGACGTAACCGCGTTCTCGCTCCCGGTGGTGATGCCGGAGTTCATACTTTTCATCGGCGTGCTGGCGCTCATTCTCGTCGGCGCGCTGCGCGGAGACCGCTCGGTCTGGCTCGTCACCGAGGCGACGGTCGCTCTGCTCGGCGTCACGCTGCTGGTCGTCGTGTTCGACAAGAAGGTCGAGGGCGTCACCTTTTACGGCGCCTTCATCAGCGATGGCTTCGCCCAATTCATGAAGTCGCTGTCGTTGATCGGCTCGCTGGTGTCGCTGCTGCTGTCGCTCGACTATATGCGCTCGCACAAGTTCG
Organism: uncultured Pseudomonadota bacterium; assembly: GCA_963807735.1. GTDB lineage: Bacteria > Pseudomonadota > Alphaproteobacteria > Rhizobiales > Beijerinckiaceae > Roseiarcus. Next base: position 123,824 of record CAWEDI010000036.1, read on the forward strand.
GCGGCTTCGAGTACCCGATCCTCATGCTGCTCTCGACGATCGGCATGATGCTGCTGATCTCCGCCAACGATTTCATCGCGCTTTATCTCGGCCTGGAGCTGATGAGCCTGGCGCTTTACGTCATCGCGGCGTATCGGCGCGACGATTTGCGGGCGTCCGAAGCTGGCCTCAAGTATTTCGTGCTCGGCGCCTTGTCTTCGGGCATGCTGCTGTACGGTATCTCGTTGATCTACGGTTTCGCTGGCTCCGTCTCGTTCCATGCCGTGGCGGGTGCGCTCAGCGGTCCGGCGCCGATCGGCGTGATCTTCGGGCTAGTGTTCGTGATGTCCGGCCTTGCGTTCAAAATCTCGGCGGTGCCGTTCCACATGTGGACGCCCGACGTCTACCAGGGCGCCCCGACGCCGGTGACGGCTTTCTTCGCCTCGGCGACGAAAATCGCGGCGATGGCGGTCACCGTGCGCGTGTTGATCACGGCGTTTCCGAACATCTCGACCGAGTGGCGGCAGATTGTCACCTTCATAGCGATCGCGTCGATGGCGCTCGGCTCGTTCGCGGCGATCGGTCAGACCAATTTCAAGCGGCTGATGGCTTATTCCTCGATCGGGCACATGGGCTTCGCGCTGGTCGGCGTCGCCGCGGGCACGGTCGAGGGCGCGCAGGGCGTCGCCATCTATATGGCGGTCTATCTGATGATGACGCTGGGCACCTTCGCGGCCATTCTGTCGATGCGGCGCAACGGCGAATATGTCGAGACGATTGAGGATCTCGCCGGCCTCTCGCGCACCAACCCGCCGATGGCGTTCTTCCTGGCGGCGATGATGTTCTCGCTCGCCGGCATCCCGCCGCTCGCCGGTTTCTTCGCCAAGTTCTATGTGTTCGCGGCGGCGATCAACGCCGGGCTCTACGGGCTGGCGGTGATCGGCGTGCTGCTCAGCGTCGTCGGCGCCTACTACTATCTGCGCATCGTCAAGCTGATGTATTTCGACGAGGCGGCCGCGCCGTTCGACGCCCCCGGAACCACCAATCGCCTCGTGCTCGGCATCGCTGCGCTGCTGGTCATCCTCGGCGTGCTCGCGCCGGCGACGCTCACCGACGCCGCGCTCGCGGCGGCGAAATCGCTGTTCTGAGGCGCGCGGTTGGCCGACGAGGCGGCGCCGGTCCCGCGCCGTTACGCGATCGGCGAATGGCGGGTCGAGCGTTTCGCGGTTCTCGACAGCACCAGCGAAGAGGCCAAGCGCCGCGCGCTCGCGGCCGATCCCGGCCGGTTGTGGATTCTGGCCGATCGCCAGACCGCCGGGCGCGGCCGACATGGCCGTGATTGGCGCTCGCCGGTGGGTAATTTCTACGGCAGCGCCTTGCTGGTCGCGCCGTGCCCGATCGCTGAGGCCCCGCAACTCGGCTTTGTCGCCGGCGTCGCCGTGCGCGCGGCGATCGAGGACCTCGGCGCTCGCAACGTCGGCCTCAAATGGCCGAACGATCTCATCGCCGCCGGGGCCAAGCTCGCCGGCATTCTGCTGGAGGGATGGAGCGTCGCCGACGGGCCTTACGCCGTCTCGATCGGCATCGGCGTCAATCTCGCCGGCCATCCGACCGATCTCGCCTATCCCGCGACCGATCTCGCCGCGCTGCTCGGCCGGCCGATCGGCGCGCGCGCGTTTCTCGAAGCGCTGGCGCCGCGTTTGGCCGAGAAGCTGAAGCTGTTCGGCCGCGGCGCCGGTTTTGCAGCGATCCGTCAGCAATGGCTCGCGGCGGCGGCGGGCGTCGGGCGGCCGCTGCGGGCGACGACGCCCGCCGGCGTGCGCGAGGGGGTGTTCGAGGGCCTCGACGCGCACGGTCGTTTGCTTTTGCGTACGCAAGACGCGATAGAGGCGATCGAATCCGCCGACATCGCCCTTCTCGGGGCGACGGCCGACACGGCGCCGCCGAAGAAAGTCTGACTGAAAATGCAGGACGCCGCGCAACTGGTTTTCGTGGCCTTGGGAGGCTTGCGCGAAATCGGCATGAATTGCGCTCTCTACGGGTTCGGTCCGCCGAAGCGCCGCAAATGGCTGATGGTCGATCTCGGCCTCGCCTTCGCCGGCGACGAAGCGCCCGGCGTCGATCTGGTGATGCCCGATCTGACCTTCGCGCAGTCGATCAAGCGCGATCTCATCGGGATCATCATCACCCACGCCCATGAGGATCACATCGGCGCACTGGCCGAGCTTTGGCCGTCCCTCGGCGCGCCCGTCTACATGACCCGCTTTGCGGCCGGGCTCGCTGAGGCGCGGCGCCTCGGCGAGCCGGGCGCGCCAAAAATCCCGATCCACACGGTCGCGCTCGGCGGCCGCATCGAACTCGGCCCGTTCGACGTCGAATTCATCCCCGTCGCGCATTCGATCCCCGAGAGCGCCGCGCTCGCCATCCGCACCCCGGCGGGGCTCGTCGTTCATACCGGCGACTGGAAGATCGACCCGTCGCCCGGCGTCGGCGTCGGCACCGACGAGGCGCGGCTGCGCGCGCTGGGGGACGAAGGCGTGCTCGCGCTCGTCTGCGACTCGACGAACGTCGTGCGTGAGGGCGAGAGCCCGTCGGAAGCCGATGTCGCCAAGACATTGCGCGCCCTGGTGGCGGACGCGAAAGGCCGGGTCATCGTGACCACGTTCGCCTCGAATGTCGCACGGCTGCGCGCGGCGGCCGAAGCGGCGCTCGCCGCCGGGCGGCAGGTGCTGGTGATGGGGCGGGCGATGGAGCGCGTCATCGCGGTCGCCCGCGAATGCGGCTATCTCGACGGGCTGCCGCCTTTCCTCGGCCCCGATCCGTTCGATCGGCTGCCGCGCGACAAGGTGCTGGCGCTGGCGACCGGCAGCCAGGGCGAGCCGCGCGCGGCGCTGGCGCGCATGGCCGAAGATGAGCACTCGCGCGCCTCGCTCAGTCCTGGCGATCGGGTGATCTTCTCCTCGCGCACCATTCCCGGCAACGAGAAGGCCGTGGGTCGCGTCATCAACGGCCTTTCGATGCAGGACGTCGAAATCGTCACCGACCGAACCCATCTTGTCCACGTCTCGGGACACCCGCGCCGCGCCGAACTCAAGCGCATGTACGAATGGACGCGGCCGACGATCGCGGTGCCGGCGCACGGCGAGCCGCTGCACCTCACCGAGCAGACGGCTTTCGCCAAATCGCTCGGCGTCTCCGAGGTCGTGCGCGCCTTCGACGGCGACGTCGTCAACTTGCAAGCGGGCGGAGCGGGCATCATCGATCGCGTGCCGATCGGACGACGCTACAAGGACGGTGAAATCCTGCTGCCCGCCGGCGCCGATTGCGTCGCCGAGCGCCGGCGGCTCGCCAACGCCGGCATCGTCTCGGTCGCGCTCGCGCTCTCCGACAAGGGCGACATCGTCGGCGATCCCGACGTGATGATCGCAGGTCTGCCGGAAAAGTCGCGCGAGGGCGCCGGCTTCGACGCCATCGTCGACGCCGCCATCTTTGAGACGGTCGAAAGCTTGCCGCGCGCCAAGCGGCGGGACGCCGATTTCGTCTCCGGCGCGGTCGAGCGCGCGGTGCGGAATTCCGTCAACGCGGTCTGGGGCAAGCGCCCGACCGTTCACGTTCTCGTCGTCGAAGTCTGAGGCGTCGCATGATCGGCAGATTGAATCACGTAGCGATCGCCACCGCCGATCTCGAGAAGGCGAGCCGGCTCTATCGCGACAGCCTCGGCGCGCGCGTTTCGGACCCGACGCCGCTGCCCGAGCATGGCGTCACGGTCGTCTTCGTCGAGGCCGCCAACAGCAAGATCGAGCTGTTGCAGCCGCTGGGGCCGGCCTCGCCGATCGCGAAGTTTCTGGAGAAGAATCCGGACGGCGGCATTCATCACCTGTGTTTCGAGGTCGACGACATTCTCGCGGCGCGCGCGGCGCTGAAGGCGACCGGAGCGCGGGTGCTCGGCGACGGCGAGCCTAGGATCGGCGCGCACGGCAAGCCGGTGCTGTTCCTTCACCCCAAGGATTTCGGCGGCACGCTGATCGAGATCGAGCAGGCCTAGTGGCCGAAACCTGTACGCGCGATCTCAAGATCGCGCGGGCGGGCCTATAGCCGCGATCTTGAGATCGCGGCCACAGCGCCGAACGCGCTGCCCGGCATTGGCGGGATCGCGCCATTGCGGAGACGGACGCCACAATCCACCAACCGAATGTTCGCGCGCCGTTCTGCGGCGCTGACCAGGAGCCTACCCCATGGGGTTTTTCATCTTCGGAAGATTCAGGGCTCGGGAAGGCGCCGAAGCCGCTCTCCTGGCCGCGATCAACGGCGTTGCCGAACCGACCCGGCTTGAGGCCGGTTGCCTTTCATTTGGAGCCTTCCAATCAAGAAAGGACCCAAGGCTGGTCTACATCCATTCGGAGTGGGTGGACGAAGCGGCATTCGACCGCCACGCCGATCTTCCCCATACCACTCGTTTCATCGAAGCCGCAGAAAGGTTGATCGACCATCCGCTGGATGTAACCCGCGCGAACAAAGTCATTTAGACCGCTACGCCGCCTCCGCCTCGGCATTGGCGAGCGTGGCGACGAGGTCCTCCTCCCACATCGGCCGGCCGAACAGATAACCCTGCGCCAACCGGCAGCCGGAGCGCGACAGGAACTCCGCCTGCGCCTCGGTTTCAACGCCCTCCGCCAACACTTCGACGTTCAGCGAATGGCCGAGGCGGATCACCGCGGCGGCGATCTCCATGCCCGTGCTGTCAGCCGGCACGTCCTGGATGAAGGCGCGATCGAGCTTCAGCTTGTCGATCGCGAAGTGCTTGAGATAGGCGAGCGAGGAATGGCCGGTGCCGAAGTCGTCGACCGACACCCGCAAGCCCAACGCCCGCAGCTGCTTGAGCTTCGTAGCCGCGTCCTTTTGCGCCATCAGGACGCTTTCGGTGATTTCGATCTCGACCTTGTCGAACGGCAGCGCGGCTTCGCCGAGAATCGCGGCGATGCGCTCGCACAGGTCCGGCCGCTCGAACTGGCGCGGCGAGATGTTGATCGCGAGCACTTCGAGTTCGAGACCGTCGTCGAGCCAGGCTTTCATGCGTTCGGCGGCGCGCCGTAGCACCCATTCGCCGATCTGCACGATCAGCCCCGTCTGCTCCGCCAGCGGGATGAAGCGGCCCGGCGGCGCGACGCCCGCGGCGGTCACCCAGCGCACCAGCGCCTCGACGCCGAACGTCCGCCGATTGGCCAGATCGACCAGCGGCTGGAATTGCAGGGCGAATTCGTCACGCTCCAACGCGCGCCGCAACGCTGTCTCCATCTCCAACCGCTCGCGCGCCTCGACCATGTGGCGCGGCTCGTAGAAGCGCACGCCGTCGCCGCTGCCCTTGGCGACGTAAAGCGCGGATTCCGCCTGGCGCATGAGAATGTCGGAATCGCCGCCCGCTTCGGAGAACCAGACCACGCCGACATCGACGCCGCTGTAGGCCTTGGCGCCGTTGGCGAACACGAACGGACGCTCCATTTCGGCGACGAGTTCGAAAGCCAGCGCCTCCGCGTCCGCGGGGCTCGCGCAGGGTTGCCGGAGAATTGCGAATTCGTCGGCGCCGATGCGCGCCAGCAGGTCGGAAGCGCCAAGCTTGCTATGAAAGCGCTTGCTGGATTGCGTGAGCAGGTCGTCGCCGGCGGGATGTCCGAGACTTTCAACGATGTTGCGGAAGCGGTTGAGGTCGAGATGCAGCAGCGCCGCGCCGCCGCCGCGCTCGTCGATCTCGCCGAGCGCGGCGTCGATGCGGCTCTTCAGCGAAAGTCGGTTCGGCAGCGCGGTGTCGGCGTCGTGATGGGCTAGGAAGTCGAGCCGCGCCTGCGAGCGCTTGAATTCGCTGATGTCGGAATAGAGCGCGACAAAGCCCGCGGGTTCGCCGTGATCGTCGCGCACCGCGTTGATGGTCGCCCAGAAAGGCTGGACCAGGCCGTCCTTGCGCCGGTTCCAAATTTCGCCGCGCCAGCGACCCATCGATTGGATCTCGTGCTGCAGCGCGTCGTAGAAGCGCCTGTCGTGCTGTCCTGATCTCAACACGTCCATCGGACGGCCGCGCACTTCCTCGCCGCTGTAGCCCGTGAGCGCCTCGAACGCCGGATTGACGGTCTGAATGCGTTGCGCGGAATCCGCAATGACGATGCCCTCGTGAGTGTTGGCGAACACCGTCGAGGACAGCCGCAACTCCGCCTCGTGCTGTTTGCGCAGAGTTATGTCCTGATGCGTGCCGACGAGCCGCACCAAGCGATGCTGCGCGTCGAACACCGGAAAGCCGCGCGAGAGAATGTCGAGCCAGCGCCCGTCCTTGTGGCGCAACTTGATCTCGAGCGCATAGGTTTCGATCTCGCGCGCTTCAAGCCGGCGGATCTGTTCGGCGATCGCGTCGAGCACGCCCGGCGCCGTCAGATGCGCCCAGGACTCCGGCTCATCGGCGATTTCATGCTCGGCATAGCCGAGCATGGATTTCCATCGCGGCGACAAATAGGTTTTGTTCTCGGCGACGCTCCAATCGTAGAGGCCCTCGTTGGCGCCCCGCATCGCCAACTGAAATCGCTCCTCGCTCTTGCGCAGCGCCGTTTCGGCGGCGCGGCGCGCGGTGATGCTTTCGACGACGAGCAGCACGATCGGCGGATCGCCGATCAAGCGCCCGGCGCTCCAGGCTTCGACCGTGGCGCCGTCTTTGGCGACATAGACGCGCTCGGCCGCGTATCTGTCGACGGCGCCGCGTTTCAACGCCTCGATATCCGCCATCAACGCCGGCCGGGAGCCTTCGTGAACCAGAGCGAGCTTGTCGAGGCCGACGATCTCGTGTTTGGCGTATTTCAGGAAGGCGCAGAAATTGGCGTTGGCGCGCAGCACCTTGCCGTCGAGCCCGATATGGGCGATCCCGACGTCGGCGTACTCGAACGACGCGGCGAACACGCTGCTCCCGACTTCAGCGGAGGATCTCCCCCTGATGTCCGCGCGCTTGAACCATGCCCAAATTCCGGAGAGACGCATCGACGCGCACGCATGAGTGGCCGAAGATCGCCCGGACGATGCGCTAAAGGAGCGCAGCGAACGCGCGCCGCTGGGTTCACATCGGCTCGAAAGCCTGCCCGGCCGAACGGCGTCATGCCTCGAGAGCCGCAGGGGCGCTCGTCGCTCGTAATCCTTTTATAAGGGAGTGAAATTGCTTGAACCTTAACACGGACGCGAGGATCGGCGAAGGACCAGGATGCGGGTGAGCTTCGACGGCGGCCGGTTGAACGAGCGCGGCGTCGCCGTCGCGCTCTACGATTACGCGCTGAACGCCCGAAAATGGCTCGGCGTCGAGCCGATCGTGCTGCACGACGCCAGCGGTACGGTCGACGCCGAACAGGTCGAGCGCTTCGCCGCGGCCTTTCCGGTGCGCGCCTACCGCGATGCCGCCGAGCGCTCCGCCCATATCGAAGACGCCAACGTCGACGTCGCCTATTGCCTGAAATCGACGCGGCCGCGTTACCCGATCGCGCCGCGCGGCCGCACCGTGGTGCATGAGGTGTTCCGGTTCTTCGACCCGCACGGCGACGCTTACGCCTATATCTCGCCCTGGCTTGCGGAAGCCGCGGCCGCCGGACGTTATCCCGCCGTGCCGCACATCGTCGACCCGCCGCCGCCGCGCGGGACTTTGCGCGCCGAGTTCGGCGTGCCGAGCGACGCCGTTGTGGTCGGGCGGCATGGCGGGCCGGATCAGCTCAACGTGCCGTTCGTGCCGGCGGCGATCGAAGCGGCGCTGGCGGCGCGACCAAACCTCTGGGTGATGCTGCTCAACACCGAACGATTCTCGCAGCACGAGCGTATCGTCCACGTGCCGCGCGCGCCCGACCGTCAGCGCGTCGCCGATTTCGTGGCGAGCTGCGACGTCGGGCTCAACGCGCGGCGCGGCGGCGAGGCGTTCGGGCTGGCGATCGCCGAGTTCCTGGCGCAGGACAAGCCCGCGCTGGTCTGGGAGGGCGGCCGCGACCGCCATCATCTGGCGCTAGTCGACGACCCGCGCTTCCGCTTCCGCACCGGCGAGGAGCTGACGCGGGCGCTGGTGCGATTCGAGCCGGGGCAGGGGGGATGGCGAGCGCGGGTAGCGCCGTTCGCGCCGGAGCCGGTGATGGCCGAGTTCGCACGGGTGTTCCTGACGCCGGGGACGCGGGCGCGGCCAGGGCTGCCGTTCGGGTTCCGGCTGGCGGCGCGGGTGAAGGCGCGGGCGCAGCGGTGGCGGGATGCGGGGTGGATGCGGTGACGGGCTGTCCGTCTCGTTCGTCTTGCGTAAACTGGCGGCCGCCCCGCTGCACATGCGAGCGAAGCGAAGCAACCCAGCGTGCCGCCGCTGCAGCTATGGCCGATTAACAGACGATCTCTGAGAGATAGATTGCTTCGCTTCGCGCGCAATGACGGCGATATTTATAAAGCAATCTGCCCTGAGAAGCCGGCCTCAACCTCGATCGCGCAGCACTCTCGACTTGTCGCGGTTCCAATCCCGCTCTTTCTCGGTCTCGCGCTTGTCGTGCAGCTTCTTGCCGCGGCCGAGCGCCAGGGCGATCTTCGCCCGGCCTTGCGCGTTGAAATAGATGCGCAGCGGCACGATCGTCATGCCCTCGCGCTCGACGCCCTTGGCGAATTTGGCGATTTCGCGCGCGTGCAGCAGCAGTTTGCGCGGCCGCTTCGGCTCGTGATTGAAGCGGTTGCCTTGCAGATATTCCGGGATGTTGGCGTTGTAGAGCATCAGTTCGCCGTTGCGATCGACGGCGGCGTAGCTCTCGGCGACCGTCGCCTTGCCGCTACGTAGGGATTTGACCTCCGTGCCGGTCAGCACCAGCCCGGCTTCGACGACCTCGCCAATCTCGTAATCGAAACGGGCGCGGCGATTGTCGGCGGCGATCTTGTAGTTGGGATCGGATTTTTCGACCAAGCGTCACGCGTTCAATATGCCGGCATGCGCCATGGCGCGGCGGATCGCGCTTTCGACCGCCGTCGACACCGGAATCAGCGGCAGCCGCAACTCGTTCTGCGCGCGCCCGACCAGGCTCATCGCGTATTTCGCGCCGCTGACGCCGGGCTCCAGAAACAGCGCGGCGTGCAGGGGAGTGAGTTTGTCCTGGATCGAAAGGGCGGTTGCGTAATCGCCTTTCAGCGTCGCCTCCATCAATTCCGCGCAGGGCAAAGGCGCGACATTGGCCGTCACCGAGATGCAGCCGTGGCCGCCTGCCGCCATATGGGCGAGCGCCGTCATATCCTCGCCGGAAAGCTGGATGAAATCGGCGCCCAACGCGTGGCGCTGCTTCGAGACGCGCCCGACATCGGCGGTCGCGTCCTTCACGCCGACGATGTTGTCGAGCTCGTAGAGCCGCTTCATCGTCTCGATCGACATGTCGACAACGCTGCGACCGGGAATATTGTAGATGAGGATCGGAACGCCGATGGCGTCGTTGATGGCCTTGAAATGCTGGTAGAGTCCTTGTTGCGTCGGTTTGTTGTAGTAGGGCGTGACCACGAGCACGGCGTCCGCGCCGGCCTTTTCGGCATGCTTGGCGAGCTCGATCGCCTCGACCGTGTTGTTCGAGCCGGCACCGGCGATGACCGGCACGCGGCCTCGCGCCTCGTCGATGCAGACATTGATGACCTGACGATGCTCGGCGTGAGTCAGCGTCGGGCTCTCGCCGGTGGTGCCGACCGGCACCAGCCCATGCGAACCGGAGCTGATCTGCCAATCGACCAGCGCCCGAAACGCCGTTTCGTCGAATTTGCCTTCCTTGAACGGCGTCACCAGGGCCGGCATCGAGCCGTGAAACTTAGCCCGCTTCTCCATCTCGACGTTCCAATCGCCAACGCGCGGCCGTCGCCGCGCCGGGACGCGACACATAGACCCTTGGGACGCAGCGCGAAAGAGGCGTTGCACAAGCTCAAGACTTGGTTAACGGTTCATCAACGCCCGCCGGCTAGCCTGGCGGCGGAGGTTTGGATGGCAACGTCTCGCTCGCCTTGGCCGGCTGGTCCGATGATCGCCACGCTCGTCGCCGGGCTCGGCGTCGGCTTCGTGGCGCTGCGACCGCAGCCGCCGGCGCCGGTCGTCGCCGCCGCGCCTTCGGTCGCGCCGGAGCTTCCGCCGGAGATCGACGCTGCGCCAACCGGCGCGCTCGGCCCCAATCCGTTCGGCAATCTGTCGACACTGCCGAAAACCGAGGCGATGCCGGAGGCGCCGCGCCTCGCTGCGGAGGAGATCGCGCGCTTCTCCGACGCCGCCGCCTTCTATCGCAAGGGCGCGTTTCCGCAGGGCGACGCCGCCGCCAGCGCGATCACCGACCCGATCGAACGCGCCGCGCTCGACTGGATCGCGCTGCGCGTCGCCGCCACGCCGCCGCGGCTCGACGGGTTCACGCAAAGCCACCCGGATTGGCCGCTCGCCGATTGGGTGCGGGCGGTGCGCGAGGGTTGGCTGTTCACCGGCAAGCCCTCCGCCGCCGAGACGCTGGCGACATTGGGCTCGAAGCCGCCGCTCACGGCGGGCGGGCGGATCTCGCTGATCCGCGCCAAGCTCGCGCTCGGCCAGCGCGACGAGGCCGAAGCCGAAATCCGCGCGCTGTGGCGCGACGGCGATCTCGACGGCGTCGCCGAGACCACCGTGTTGCGCGAATTCGGCGCGCTGCTGACGCGCGACGACCATCGGGCGCGGGCGAGCCGCCTCGCCTACGCCGAGCGCGGCGCGGCGGCGTGGCGGGCGGCGGCGCTCGCCGGGCCGGATGTCGTGGCGCTGACCGTGGCGCGGCTCGAAGCCGCGCGCGGTCCGCTCAGCGCGCGATCGTCCTCGGCGGTGCCGCAGCCCGTGCGCAACGATCCCGGCTACCTGTTCGCCCATGTCCAGGACGCGCGCCGGTCGGGGCGCTTGGCCGAGGCCGATTCCTGGCTCCAGCTCGCCCCGAATGATCCCGACAAGCTCGTCGATCCCGACAAATGGTGGAGCGAGCGGCGGATGGTCGCCCGCCTGTGGCTCGATCGCGGCGCCTATGACAAGGCTTACGCGGTTTGCGCGGCGGCGATCGCCAGCTCCTCGCCGGCGCGGGTCGATGCGGCGTTCCACGCCGGCTGGATCGCGCTGCGCTTCCTCAACGATCCCGCCCGCGCCGCCACGCATTTCGCCGCCGCGGCGGAAGCCGCGGAAACGCCGATTTCGATCGCGCGCGCCAACTACTGGCGCGGCCGCGCCGCCGAGGCGCTCGGCCAGACCGACGACGCGCGCGGCTATTACAGCAAGGCGGCGGCCTATCCGATCGCCTACTACGGCCAGCTCGCCGCGCGAAAACTCGGGGCCGCCGAAGTGACGCCGCGGCGCCCGATGGTCGCCGCCGTCGGCGAGGCTCGCGCCGAGGCGACGCGGGTCGTCGAGCTCTATCTCGCCGCCGGGCTGGAAGATTTCGCCACGCCGATCGCCTACGACGCCGCGCGGACCTGGGAGGACGGCGCGCAATTGGCTGCGCTCGCCGAGGTGGTGCGGACGCGGGCGAGCGCGGCGACCAATGTGCTGTTCGGCAAGATCGCCACCGAGCGCGGGTTCCCGCTCGACGCCGTCGCCTTCCCGACCTTCGGCCTGCCGGAGTATGAGCCGCTGTCGGGCTCGGCGGCGCTCGCGCAGGTGATGGCGGTGGCGCGGCAGGAGAGCGAGTTCATCCCCCGCGCCGCCTCGGGCGCCGGCGCCAAGGGGCTGATGCAGATCCTGCCGGGCACCGCGGCCGACACCGCGCGAAAGGCCGGCGTCGCTTACGACTACACGCGGCTGGTGTCCGATCCCAGCTACAACATGCAACTCGGGGCGGCCTTCCTCGGCCAGGTTCTATCGGCTGAAGGCGGCTCGCTGGAGATGGCCGCCGCCGCCTACAACGCCGGGGCGGGACGGGTCGCGCAATGGGTGAGCGCCTACGGCGACCCGCGCGCCGGCGCCGATATCGTGGACTGGGTCGAGCGCATCCCGTTCGACGAGACGCGCGACTATGTGATGCGCGTCGCGGAGAACTACGGCGTCTATCAGGCAAGACTCGCCGAGGCGCCGGAACCTCGCGCCAACGGCGCGTTGGCGCGTCGCTGACGGGGTGAGCGAGCTTCACGTCGCGGCGCAATACCTGCGGCCGGGAAACGGCGGCATCGCCGAGGTTGCGCGGGTCACGACCAAGGCGCTGGCGCCGGCCGTCGCTCACGCCGCGCTCGAAGGTTCGGATTTTTCGGTCGAGAGCGTTCCCGTGCGCGCCTATTCGGGCTCGCGCGCGCGCTTCCTGTGGGGGTTGGAGCGCGCCAGCCTCGCGGGCGCCCGGTTCCTGTTTGATTTCGCCGGCACCGCGCGTTCGGCCGGGTTGTTGCTCCCGCGCCGCCCGTTCGCAGTGTGGGCGCATGGCATCGAGGTTTGGGACGCCGTGCGCGCCGATCGTCGCCGCGCGCTCGAACGCGCGGAGATCGTGCTGGTCAACAGCGCCTACACCCGCGACCGCGCCGCGCCGACGCTCGGCAAGCTGCGCGACGTCAGGCTGTGCCGGCTCGGGAGCTTTTCGGACGACGAGTTCGTGAGCAAGCCGGCTGAGGGTCCGCCGACCGTCGTGCTGATCGGGCGCGTCGAACCGGGCTGGCCGAAGGGGCAGGGCGTCCTGGTGTCGCTCTGGCCGCGCGTCGTCGCCGCCGTGCCCGACGCCCGGCTGCTGCTGGTCGGCAAGGGTCCCGCGCTAGAGCCGCTGCGGGAACTCGCCCGTCAGTCGCCGGCGGCGAGGGCGATCGAGGTGGCGGGGTTCGTGCCCGAGGCGGAGATCGAAACGGTCTGGGCGCGCGCCACGGTGTTTGCGATGCCGAGCCTGACCGAAGGGTTCGGGCTGGTGTTCATCGAGGCGATGCGGCGCGGACTGCCGGTGATCGCCTCGCGCGCCGACGCGGGGCAGGAGGTCAATGTCGACGGCGTCACCGGATTCAACGTCGGGCGCGAGGACGGGGGCGCGCTCGTCGACGCGCTCGTGGGGTTGCTGCGCGATCGCGATCTGGCGGCGCGGCTCGGGGCGGCCGGCGCGGCGCGCTGGCGCGAAGAGTTCCGTTTCTCCGCGTTCGCGCCGCGCCTGTGCGCGGCGCTGCGGGATTTTCTTCGCTAGCGCGCTTCATGGGTCGCGACCCGTTCCCGTGATGGCCGGTGGGGTAGACTTCGGCAATGAACGCGCCAATCCTGGCGCGTGCGTCGTCGACGCCCCGGACGGCTCATCGCGCGCTGGAAGCCGAGGGCTTCGAGGCGGCCGTCTTGGTCTGCGCGGGCCCATTGCACGCCACGGTCGGAATGAGGGCTGAGTCCGGGCCGGGATTTCGGTATTGTATCCTCCGTTTCGCTCTGCGCCGAAGGGCGTTTCGGCAGGAAATCTTCGCGCGGCGCTGACTCAATCGGCCCCTGCGAATCACCCCTTGACTCTCTCGCTCTCCACGCGCACTTTAGAACAAATAGTGAACATAAGGCGGTGGAACGGATGTCGTCCAACGACAGGGCCGAACGGATTTCCCATTTGCGGCGCGCTGTCGGGGCCATCGAGAGCGAGCGTCCCCGCGCGGGCCGGCTCGCGCTGACGCGCGAGCTCGACCGCCGGCTCGGCGGCGGCCTCGCGGGCGATGCGCTGCATGAGATCGCTCCCGCCGCGCCGGCGGATGCGCCGGCCGCGTTCGGCTTCGCGCTGAGTCTGGCCGCCCGCTTCATGGCCGCGCGCGGCGCCGCGGGATTGCTGGCGATCGAGGATTTCGCGCATAGCCAGGAGGGCGTCCCGTTCGGTCCCGGCCTCGTCGCTCACGGGCTCGATCTCTCCCGCCTCGTGTTCGTGCGCGCTCCCGACGCCGCGGCGTTGTTCCAGACGATGGAGGACGCGCTGAAAAGCGGCGCGCTCGCCGTGGTGGTCGGCGAAGTGTGGCGGCTCGCCAAATACGATCTCGCCATCTCCCGCCGGCTGACGCTGGCCGCCCGCTCCGGCGCCCCGGCGTTGCTGGTGCAGCCGACCGCACACGGCCTCGCCGAGCGGCTTTCGACCGCCGCCGAGACGCGCTTTGTGATCGCTGCGGGCCCAAGCGCGCGCGAAGCTTCGGCGGGCGAGGCGCGGCCGACGCCCGGCGCGCCGGCGTTTTCGGCCCGGCTGGTCAAGGCGCGCGGGCGCCTGGGCGATCCCCGCGAAATCCGTCTGATCTGGCGAGCCAAGGAGCAAAGGTTTGACGAACCGGCGATTTCTGTCCCTGTGGCTGCCACGCCTGTCGACCGATCTCGCCAGGAGAGCGCTTGAGACCGGAGCGCATGAGATCGCGCCCGACGCCGCGCTCGCCGTCGTCGCGACGGAGAAGAACGCGCGCCGGCTCGTCGGCGTCGACGTCAACGCCGAGCGGCTCGGCCTGACCCCTGGTCTGACGCTCGCCGACGCCCGCGCGCGTCATCCCGCGCTGGTCGCGGTCGACGCCGATCCCGAGGCGCAAGCCCGCGCGCTCGAACGGCTCGCCGACGCCTCGTCGCGGTTCACCCCGCTCGTCGCGCTCGACGGCCCAGACGGGCTGATGCTCGACGTCGCCGGCGTCGCCCATCTGTTCGGCGGCGAGGGCGGCCTGATCGCCGACGCGCAGGCGCGTTTCGCCCGCGCCCGGTTGACGCTGAAGGCGGGGCTCGCCGACACGCCGCGAGCCGCCGCCGCGCTGGCGCGCTTTTCGCGCGAAACCATCGCCCCCGCCGGGCTCGAAGGCAAAGCCTTCGCCAGGATGTTCCACGACATGCCGGTCGCAGCGCTCGGGATCGCGCCCGCGCTCGCCGCCGATCTCTCTCGCGCCGGCTTGCGGCGGGTCGGCGATCTCGCGTTGCGCCCGCGCGCGCCGATCGCCGCCCGGTTCGGCGCCGATCTCATGGCGCGGCTCGACGAGTTGCACGGCCTGTCGCGGCCCTCGATCTCGCCGCGCTTTGTCGCGCCGGATTTCGTCGCCGAGCGGCGTTTCGCCAGCCCGATCTCGCATCTCGAAGCGGTCGAGGCGACGCTGAACCGGCTCGCCGACGATCTCGTCGTGCTGATGGAGCGGCGGATGAAAGGCGCGCGGCGGCTGGAGCTGGCGCTGTTTCGGGTCGACGGCGCGGCGCAGCGCCTCCGCATCGCCGCCAGCCGGCCGCTCAACGAGGCGCGCGCCATCCAGCGGCTGTTCCGCGAGCGGCTCCTCAACGGCGAGCCGATCGACCCCGGCTTCGGCTTCGACCTGATGCGGCTCTCCTGCCTGCTGGCCGAGGACGCCGAGCCTTCGCAACACGCGTTCGAGCGCGCTTTCGAGGAGAGCCAGGCGAAGGCGCTCGCCGATCTGATCGACCGGCTCGGCGCCCGGCTCGGGCCGTCGCGCGTCACCCGGCAGCGGCTGGTCGATGCGCATCTGCCCGAGCAGAGTGTCGTCTCGCGGCCGGCCGCCGCCGGGGAGATGGCGAGCGCTTCGTGGGCGACGGCGAGCCGGCCGCTGCGCCTGTTCGAGCGGCCGGAGCCGATCGAGGCGATGGCGGAGGTGCCCGACGGGCCGCCGCTCAAATTCCGCTGGCGGCGGGTGCTGCGGGAGGTGGCGGCGATCGAAGGCCCGGAGCGCATCGCCGCGCCGTGGTGGCGCGGGCAGGGCGGCCCGACGCGCGACTATTTCCGCGCCGAGGATTCTAACGGCCGCCGCTACTGGCTCTATCGCGAGGGCCTCTACGGCCGCGAGACCGCGCAGCCGCGATGGTTTTTGCACGGGGTGTTCGGATAAGATCGGCGGGATGAAATTTCTCGCTCTTTCCGGCAGCGCCCGGCGGGACTCCACCAACACCGCGTTGCTGCGCGCGGTGAGCCGCGTCGCGCCCGACGGCGTCGAAGTGTCGGTCTACGACGCCATCGGCCGGCTGCCAGTGTTCTCGCCCGACCTGGAGGCCGAACTGCCGGAGGTCATCAGGGACTACGTCGGCCAGGTCGAAGATGCCGACGGACTCCTCATCGCCAGCCCGGAATATGTCCGCTCGCTGCCGGGCGGGATGAAGAACGCGATCGATTGGCTCGTCTCGCGCGAAACCCTGGTCGGCAAGCCGATCGCGCTGATCCACGCCTCGCATCGCGGCGACGACATGCTCGACGCGCTGCGCCTCGTGCTCGGCACGGTCAGCCACCGGTTTGCGCCCGACATTTTCCTGCGCTTTCCGTTGATGAAATCGTCGCCGGCCGAGATCGCCGAGTTCGTCGCGCGCCCGGCGAACGCCGGGCAGGTCGGCGATTTCCTGCAAGCTTTCACACGCTTCTGCATTTCGGCCAAAGAACGATAGGGGTCGCGGCTCGGGGAAATTCCCCGACCGTCGCGGAATGCTCTAAGACGCTCCCTAACCGCATCGGCGAAAGGAGCCCAGACTTGGTCGAAAGCCTGACGGCGATGGAGCAGACCTCCACCGCCACGCTCACCACGGCGCTGCTGAAGAAGGGCCTGCGCAACGTCTTCATCCGCGGCGCGCGGCCGCTCGCGGCGGACGCCCGCCGTCTCGTCGGTCGCGCCTTCACGCTGCGTTTCATCCCGGCGCGCGAGGATTTGGCGGTGCCGGAAGCCTGGGCCGCGCCGAATTCGACGCGCGCCGCGCTGGAAGCCGCGCCGGCGGGGTCGATCGTCGTCGCCGGCGCGATGGGCGTGACCGACGCCGGCATCTTCGGCGACATCCTCTGCGCCCGCATGGCCAAGCGCGGCCTCGCCGGGCTGGTGACCGATGGCGTGGTTCGCGATCTCGCCGGCGTGCGCGCGACCGGATTCCCGGTGTGGGCGCAAGGCGCGGCCGCGCCCCCGTCGGTCGCCGGCCTCATTTTCGCCGGTTGGGAGCAGCCGATCGGCTGCGGCGGCGTCGCGATCTTCCCCGGCGACGTCATTGTCGCCGACGGCGACGGCGCTGTGGTCGTCCCCGCGGCGCTGGTCGACGAGATCGCCGCGCTCGCCGTCGAGCAGGAGCGGCTGGAGGAATGGATTCTGGGCGAAGTCGCCAAGGGCGTCGCGCTGCCCGGGCTCTATCCGCCCAACGCCGAGACGCGGGCGAGATACGAGCGAGAGCGGAAGTAGCGCGCGCCCATCAATCGAATAGCTCGGGCGGCTTTATTGCGAATGTCGCGGGCGGTCGATCTCCAGATCGACCTGGAAGTCGACCCTCCTCCACTGGCTCAACCCGATCGAAACACGCGCTAGCGGTAGGAGTCTACGCCGGCATCTTTGTGCTAATCTGGACAGCGGGGAACTGGCGCGATGAGCGAGACCCGGAAACTTGCGGCGATCCTTTGCTCGGACGTAGTCGGCTATTCGCGCCTAGCGGGGGCCGACGAAGACCGAATCCTGGCGCGACTGCGGGCATTGCGCAGCGATCTGATCGATCCAACGATCGCCGTTCACCACGGGCGTATCGTCAAGCGCACCGGCGACGGCAGCATTGTCGAGTTCCGAAGCGTCGTTGACGCTGTGCGCTGCGCCATCGAAGTCCAGAACGCCATGGTCGAACGCAATGCCGGCGTGGCCGAGGACCGCCGCATCGTGTTCCGCATCGGCATTCATATGGGCGACGTGGTCGAGGAGAGCGACGGCGATCTGATGGGCGACGGCGTCAACATCGCGGCGCGATTGGAAGGCGTAGCGGCGCCCGGCGCCATCTGTTTATCCGAGGACGCCTATCGGCAGGTCAAAGGACGGCTCGACCTCGCGATCACCGATCTTGGCCCGACGCAACTCAAGAACATCGCCGAACCGATCCGGACCTATTCGTTGCAAGTCGGCGTCCCGGCGGGAGCGAAGCCCGCGGGGGCCGACGCCTCAGCGCCGCCGCCCTCGAACGCGCTATGAGCAGGAGATACACCTCTGCGTGACATCAGACGGCGTTCAACTCGCCTACGCGCGCACGGGCGTCGGACCGCCGCTGGTCAAAAGCGGAAACTGGATGACGCATCTCGAATTCGATTTCGAGAGCCCAATATGGCGACATCTCTATCGCGAGCTTTCGCGCGACCACACCCTCATCCGCTACGACGCACGCGGCAACGGCCTCTCGGACCGTGAAGTCGAAGACGTTTCGCTGGAGACCTTCGTCAGCGATCTCGAAACCGTGGCGGACGCCGCCGGTCTCGAGCGCTTCGCCCTGCTCGGCATCTCACAAGGATGCGCGGTGTCGATCGCTTACGCCGTGCGCCATCCGGAGCGAGTGACGCATCTGATTCTGTACGGCGGCTACGCCGTCGGCTGGGCAAAGCGCGCTCAATCGGCCGCGGAAAAGGAACAGGGCGCGGCGATGCTGACCCTGATGCGCCATGGCTGGGGACAAGAAAACCCAGCCTTTCGTCAGCTTTTCACTTCGCAATTCATTCCTGTGGGCGCCACCAAGGAGCAGGCGGATTGGTTCAACGAACTGCAACGAATCTCGGCCTCGCCGGCAGACGCGGTGCGCAACCTTATCGCCAACGGCGATACCGACGTCAGCGCATTCCTCTCCCAAGTGATCGTTCCGACGCTGGTGATGCACGCGCGCGAGGATGCTCGCGTGCCGTTCGAGCAAGGCCGGCGCCTCGCCGCCGGAATTCCGGGCGCCCGCTTCGTTCCCCTGCCGAGCCGCAACCACCTGATCCTGGAAAACGAGCCGGCGTTCTCGCGGTTTTTGCAGGAGCTTCGCACGTTTCTGGCGACCTAAGCGCTTACCGAACAAATTGAATCGGCTTCGTCATTGCGAGCGAAGCGAAGCAATCCAGCGCGCCGAGATCGCAGGCTAATCGGATAGGCCTGGTTCGGCGGAAACGTGGATGGCTTCGCTTCGCTCGCCATGACAGCGGTTCAACTTGATCGGGACTCGCTAGCGCCAAGGGAAGAAACGGAACGCATCGAGGTCAGCTGGGATGCTGAAACTTTTAAGGCGCAGCGTCGGCGGCTGACGGTCCCTAGGCGGCGTCCGCCGTCACCCGGTTGCGGCCCTCGGCTTTGGAGCGATACAGCGCCTGGTCGGCGCGGCGGTAAAGCTCGTGCGGGCTGGTGTCTTCACGCCGCTCGGCCAAGCCGATCGACGCGGTGATGCCGATCGACTGACCGGTCGCGGTGATGATGAAAGCCTCCAACTCGATCGCCTGCCGCGCCCGCTCGGCGATGCGCGCGGCGGCCTCGATGTCGACGCCCGGCATCACGATCACGAATTCCTCGCCGCCGAGCCGGCACAGCAGATCGCCGCCGCGGATGATGCCGCGCAGCCGGTCGGCGAAGCCTTTGAGCACCTCGTCGCCGCAATCGTGGCCGAACGTGTCGTTGACGCGCTTGAAATGGTCGATGTCGAGAATCATCAGCGTCAGCGGGGCGCGCCGCATGCGCGCGTTCTCGATCATCGTGGAGAGATGATTTTCGAGGAAACGTCGGTTGTTGAGGCCAGTCAGCGGATCAAACAACGCCAGTTCGATCGACTGCTGAACCTTCTCGCGCAGCAAATCGGCGTAGCGCTTCTGTCGCAATTGCGTGCGGACGCGGGCGAGCAGCTCGTTGCGATCGACCGGCCGGCTCAGCCAATCGTTGATGCCGAGCTCCAGGCCGCGCAGCACGCGCACGCGATCCTCAACGTCGGCGACCAGCAGGATCGGCAGGTTGCGCGTGCGCTCCAGCGCCCGGATTTGCGCGCAGAGACGCAGCGAATCATAGCTCGCCAACCCCAGGCTGATGATGAGGACGTCGACATTGTCCTCGGCGGCCTTGAACGTCGCCTCCTGCGCGTTGGTCTCGACGGTGACGGCGTGATGCTGGCCGAGCGCCTGCGCCAGCCGTTCGGCGGAGTTCTTGCGGTCCTCGACGATCAGCATCCGGCCGCGCCGGCCGTCCTCGGCGCTCGGCACGGCGAACGGCGCGATCATGCCCAACGCGACCGTGGTGTTGGCGCGGTTGCGCAATTCGTCGATCGTCACCTTCAGCCGCGCCAGCGAGCGCACGCGGGCGATCAGGTGCATTTCGTCGATCGGCTTGGTCAGAAAATCGTCGGCGCCGGCTTCGAGCCCGCGCACCCGGTCAGCGGGCTGGTCGAGCGCGGTCACCATGACGATCGGCAGATGCGAGGTCGAAATATGGCTCTTCAGCCGCCGGCACACTTCAAAGCCGTCCATCTCCGGCATCATCACGTCGAGCAGCACGATGTCGCACAACGAGCGCTCGCAGAGCGCGATCGCGTCCGGACCGTTCGAGGCGGTCAAAACGTCGAAATATTCGTTGGTGAGCCGGACTTCTAGGAGCTTGCGATTGGCGGGATTGTCGTCGACGATGAGGACGCGGGCGGTCATCGCTTGGGAGCTCCGAGAAACTGATCGACCGTCTCGAAGAATTTGGCGACCGAGATCGGCTTCGACAGGTAGGCCTCGCAGCCGCCCTGCAGGATTTTCTCTTCGTCGCCTTTCATTGCGAAAGCGGTAACGGCGATAACCGGAATCGAGCGTAACAATTCATCATCCTTCAACCATTGGGTGACCTCCAGGCCGGAGACCTCGGGCAGTTGGATGTCCATGAGGATCAGATCCGGCCGGGTCTCGCGCGCGAGCTTGACCGCTTCAACCCCGTTGCGGGTCTGGACGATACGGCAGCCGCGCGTCTCCAACAGATCGTTGAAGAGCTTCATGTTGAGCTCATTGTCCTCTACGATGAGAACGGTCTTGGTCATTCATCGATCCAAATGCGGGCCCGAACTGGAATATAGCGATCCCGTCGGATTCATCCTAACCGAGAGAAATTTACGAATGGAGAATAGCGGGGCTGGCCGCCCTTCTCGCCAGAAGGGGCCTGTCGCACGGCAAGATGGCGAAGATTTGGGCCTCGCCGCGCTCGTCTATCTCGCCGCCGAACCCGATCGGCTGCAACGATTTCTCGGCCTGTCCGGGCTCGGGCCGGATAATCTTCGCGCCGCGGCCGCCGATCCTGGCTTTCTGGCTTCGGTGCTCGACTATATCCTCGGCGACGAACCGCTGCTGATCGGCCTGGCGACGGAACAGGGTTTGCCGCCGGAGCGTATCGCTGCGGCGCGGCGGGCGATGGACAGCGCTCGCGGCAGCCCTCGGGACGGTCCTTGACGGCCGGGCGCTTCTGCCGCGATTGCCTCGCCCCGGCGGGGCCGGCGGCGCGTTGCGCCCGCTGCGGCTCGCCGCGCGTCACTATCGCCGATCCCGCGCTCAGAATCGCCCATATCGACTGCGACGCGTTCTATGCTTCCGTTGAAAAGCGCGATCGGCCCGAATTGCGCGACAAGCCGCTCATCATCGGCGGCGGCATGAAGCGCGGCGTCGTCTCGACTGCTTGCTATATCGCCCGAACGTTCGGCGTGCGATCGGCGATGCCGATGGCGCGGGCTATGAAGCTTTGTCCTAACGCCGTCGTATTGCCGCCTGATATGTCGAAGTATTCCGCGGTCTCGCGCGAGATTCGGGCGATGATGTCGAGCCTCACGCCGCTGATCGAGCCGCTGTCGGTCGACGAGGCGTTTCTTGATCTCTCCGGCTGCGAGGCGGCGCTCGGCGAGCCGATCGCCCACGCGCTGGCGCGCTTCGCGCTGCGCGTCGAACGCGAGCTCGGCGTCACCGTGTCGATCGGGCTCAGCTACTGCAAGTTTCTCGCGAAGTTCGCCTCCGATCTCGATAAGCCGCGTGGGTTTTCGGTCGTTGCGCGCGGCGAGGCGGTGGCCTTGCTGGCGCCGTTGCCGGTCAGCCGGCTGTGGGGCGTCGGCGAGGCCGCGCGGCGACGGCTCGAGCGGCTCGGCGTCACCCAAATCGCCGACTTGCAGCGGCTCGACGAGCGCGAGGCGGGGCTGCGGCTCGGCGAGGACGGCCGCCGGCTGTGGCGGCTCGCGCATGGGATCGACGATCGCAAGGTGTCCTCGGAGCGCGAGACGAAAAGCATTTCGGCCGAGACGACGTTCCTCGACGACATCGGCGACCGCGCCGAGCTCGAAGCGATTCTGCTCGGCCTCTGCGAGAAAGTGGCGCGGCGGCTCGTCCAAGCCGAGCTTGCGACCGGCGGCGCGACGCTGAAACTGCGGCTGCCGGATTTCAAGCTGCGCACGCGGGCGCGCCGATTCCCGACGACGCAACTCGCGCCGCGCCTGTTCGACGCGGCGCGGGCGATGCTGGCCGAGCAGCCGCGCGGCGAGCGCTACCGGCTGATTGGCGTCGGCGCGACCGATCTGCGCCCCGGCGCCGAGGCCGACGCCGCCGATCTCGTCGAGGGCGACCGCGCCAAGGAAAAGGCGCGCGAGAAGGCGATCGACGCGCTGCGAGAGAAGTTTGGCCGCGGGGCGGTGGTGCGCGGGCTGGCGTTCAAGGGCGTGCCGCGGACGTAGGGGCGCGCTATCCCCCCAACTTGTCGCGCCAGGTCGATTGTAGCGTGATCGCCCCCGCGGCCGACCGGCGCCACGCATCGAGCCAGCTCAAGCCCGCCACCGTGCCGCGCGCCGGACGATACTCGCAGCCGACGAAACCTCCGTAGCCGAGGGCGTCGAGCCGGTTGAGGAGCAGCGCGTCGTTGGTCTCGCCGCTGCCGGGTTCGCTGCGCAAAGGCGCGGCGGCGATCTGCACATGGCCGGTGATCGGCATCAGCGCTCCGAGGCTCGTCAGCACGTCGCCGTGCAGAATCTGGCGATGATAGATGTCATATTGCAGTTTCAGCCGCGGCGCGCCGATCTCGGCGATGATCTCGGCGGCGAGATCGAAACTGTTGAGGAAATATCCCGGCATGTCGCGCGGATTGAGCGGCTCGATCAGCACGTCGAGCCCCTCCAGCGTATCGAGCGCGAAACGCAGCCCGTCGACGTACGCCCTCCGGGCGGCGGGGTCGCGGGAATCGGCCCGGCCCGCCATCACATGCACGCGCGGCGCGGCGACGTGCTCGGCGTAGATTTTCGCGCGTGCGATCGTGGCGCGAAAATCGGCGACGCGGCCGGGGAGCGCCGCCAACCCGCGGTCGCCGGTCGCGGAATCGCCGGGCGGGGCGTTGACGAGCACCAGTACGAGGTTGGCGGTCTCCAGCCGCCGCCGAATTGCTTCGGGCGGGACATCATAGGGAAACTGGACCTCGACCGCCTGGAATCCGTGGTCCGCCGCTGCGGCGAACCTGTCGAGAAAATCCCACTCGGCGAACATGGTCGACAAATTGGCGGCGAATTGCGGCATCGGCGAAAGCGCCCCGGAGTCCGCTGGGAATTCCCAGAACTTGCACGTCCGACACAAAAATTCAACAAACTTAATACGGCGACCCCGGATCGGTCTCGTCGGCGGGGTCGGCGCCGGTCGCGCCGGCGCCGGGACGGCGGACGCGGTCGGACTTCGGCCGCCGCGGCGCGGGCGACCAAGGTCGATCTTCGAGAGCGCCGCGGTCAGCGCTAACGCGAAACCGCGCGCCGTCCCAGTTCAGCCCGACGGCGCCGGTTTCGGCAAGGCGGCGTTCGTCGAACACCAGCGCCGGGCCGCAGGTCGCGGGCGCCGTCAGCGGGCTGACGACGATCGCCGCGCGCGCGCAATCCTCCTCGAACGCGCCGCGGTCGAGCACGAGGCTAAGCGACATCCCCTCGGGGAGGTCGCCGACGCAACCGAGCCGGTCGCACGCGGGTTCCGCGACCTGCGCCGCCAGCGCCTCGCGGCCGTCGCCGTCGGCGGCCAACCATTGCTCGGCGGCGAACGCGTTGTGGCGCTTGCCGACCAGGGCCAGCCGGCCGTCGGCGTCGCGCAGCGCCACCTGATCGCCCGACGGCGGCACGATCACGTCGAAGCGCGGTCCGCAGGCCGCGCCGACGAGCCCGACGGCCAGAAAGGCGAGGGCGCTCAAGCGAAACAGGGAGGTTCGCCAGATCACCAGGCTCGCCACCGCCAGCGCCAGGAACGGCAATGCCCAGGGCGCGAAGGCGCGCACGTGGATCGTCGCGCCCGGCGCGGCGGCGATCAGCCGGGCGGCGAACAGGATCAGCTTGACGCCGAGCCCGACGAACAGCCAGACCCAACCGTCGAGGCCGAGCGGGTAGAGCGCAGCGCCGAGCAGCGCGCCGGGCACGGCGAACAGCTCGATGATCGCCAAGGTGAGCGGATTGCCGATCAGCACGTAGGGGCTGAGGTCGTGGAAATGATAGGCCATGAACGAGGCGGTCGCGCTGGTCGCGCAGAACGTGGCGAACAGCAGTTCGCAGACTTTCCCCGCCGCCCGTCGCCAAACGGGCGCCGGCGCGGGTTTCGACGCGCCGTCTGCGGCGGCGAGGCGCGCCTCCATCACCGCGACCAGCGCCGCGACCGCCGCGAACGACAGCTGGAAACTGACCCCGGTCACCGCCTCCGGTTCGAGTGCGACGACGGCGAGGATCGCCAAGCCGAGATTGCGCATGGTGAGCGCGCGGCGGTCGAGGATGATGGCGCCGAGCACGATCAGCGTCATGATCAGCGCGCGCTCGGTGCCGACCCGGGAGCCGGCGCCGATGTCGTAGGCGAGCGAGCCGATCATCGCCGCGACCGCCGCGATCTTCTTGATCGGGTAGGCGACCGCGAGCGTCGCCGACAACGCCAGCAGCCGCCGGGCCACGACGAAGAAGATGCTGGCGACCAGCGTCATCTGCACGCCGGAGATGGTGATGATGTGGAAGATGCCGGCCTCGCGGATGAGGTCCTTGGCGTCGTTCGAAAGGAAATCCCGCTTGCCGGTCACCATCGCGGCGGCGATCGCGCCTTCGTCGCCGCCGATGATCGCGTTGACCCGCAACGCCAGCCGATTGCGGGCGCGATCGACCGCGGCGAACGCCCTTTGCCGGAGGCCCGCGTCGCCGACGGGAGCGGGCGCGACCGGCCCGAGCGTCGAGCCGACCGCGCCGACGCCCTGGAAAAAGGCGTCGCGGGCGAAATCGTAGCCGCCCGGCAGCACCGCGCGAGCCGGCGGCAGCAGCCGCGCCTTCGCGGCGACGAAATCGCCGGCGGCGATGTCGGGCGTTTTGCGCGTGGTGAGCCGCACCCGGCGCGGCGCTAGCGCCTTCGGCATGTCGCCGGCGTCGGTGACGCCGAGCACGAAGCGCGCCCCGATCTGGCGGAAATCGACCTCCTCGACGAACCCCTTCAGCGTGACGATGCGGACGTGATCGAGCATCGGCGTTCGAACGCGTTCGGTGCGCAGGCCCATTGACAGGAAGCCCGCCAGCAGGGCGGCGAGCCCGAGCCACAGGCCGCGCGCGAGCGGGCGGTTGCGGCAGACCCAGGCCGCCGCGGCGGCGCCGGCCGTGAGCGCGGCGGCGAGCCACAGCGCCGGCTCCCGATCGGCGGCGAGGTTCAGCGCGACGCCGCCGATGGCGGCCATCGGCAGCCACAGGAAGAACCGGCGCTCCTCGGCCTCGCGAGCGACCGCCGCAGCGAACAGGGCGCCCAGGTCCGGCGCCGAAGCCGCCGCGCCGATCCAGCCTGCGGCGAGGGCGCGGGCGCGTGGGGACGTCGACATGACGCTAGGTTACTGCAATGCAACTCGGAAGCAAGTCTGCGCGAAATTCGACGGCAACGCGGGAGACGTTGAAGGCGTTCTATTTTGACTTTCAACGGCCTGGGTTGCCGGCAGTTTGGCTACGCGCTCGGCTATTCCTTTTCAGACCCTTCGCCAGCGGCCCCAAGGAGGCTTCGCGTCAAGCGGGAGAGGAATTACCAAATGCCGCGAACTTCGGCAGGTCTCGCGGGTTTGGGGTCAATGACCCAAAACACAAGCACCGACCGTCCAACCATTCTCGTAGCGGAGGACGATGGGCTTCTGCGGCTTCTTACCTCCGAATTTCTTGAGGAGCACGGCTATACCGTCGTCGAAGCGGACAACGCGGAAGAAGCCCTGAAAGTCATGGAAAAGCGAAAAGACGTCAAACTGCTGTTCACTGACATACAGATGCCGCCCGGCTGTGACGGCTTGGAGCTTGCTCGCGAAGTCCACAAACGTTGGCCGAAGGTGCTTCTGGTCATTACCTCGGGGCAAATTCAGCCGACGCGCGCCGAGATTGCGGACGACGGCCGTTTCATCCGCAAACCGTACCGGGCCAAGGACCTGCTGGGCCAAATCGACGAGCTCATCGAAAAGGGCGAGAAAACCGAGTCACAAAACTGATTTTCTGTATGCCTACGCCGGACTTGCGACTTGCGCCCAGAGCGCCTCGCCGCCTAACATGCCAGCCAAAAGCGGGGAGGGCGTCATGTACCACGGGCAGATCGAGGGCACCGGGTTCGTTTCCTACGACAAGCGGTTCGAGCAACTTTACGCCGGCCACGTCCGCATCGAACGGCTGTGGACCGGAGCGCGCTGGTGCGAGGGTCCCGCTTGGTTTGCGGCCGGGCGCTATCTGGTCTGGTCCGACATTCCCAACAATCGCATGATGCGGCTGGTCGAGCCGTCGCACGAAGTCTCGGTGTTCCGCGAACGATCCAACAACTCCAACGGCAACACCGTCGACAACCAGGGTCGGCTCATCACCTGCGAGCACCTGACGCGCCGCGTCACCATGACCCACTGGGACGGCCGCATCCATGTGATCGCGGAGCGCTACGAGGGCAAGCGGCTGAACTCGCCCAACGACGTCGTGGTGAAATCCGACAGTTCGATCTGGTTCACCGATCCCGCCTATGGCATCGACGCCGACTACGAAGGCGACAAGCAGACGCCCGAGATCGGCGGCTGCTACGTCTATCGCGTCGACATGCGCACGCGCGCCGTCACCGCCGTCATCACCGACATGGTGCGGCCGAACGGCCTCGCGTTCTCCCCGGACGAAAAATTCCTCTACGTCGTTGACACCGGCGCGACGCATCAGCCCGACGGGCCGCGGCACATCCGCCGGTTTCGGGTCAATACGGACGGCGCGACCGTGTCCGGCGGCGAGGTGTTCGCCGAATCGCAGTCGGGTCTGTTCGACGGCTTCCGCGTCGACACCGAGGGCCGCATCTGGACAAGCGCCGGCGACGGCGTGCACGTCTACGATCCCGACGGCACACTGCTCGGCAAGTTCCTGATTCCCGAGATCGTCGCCAACGTCACCTTCGGCGGGACGAAGCGCAACCGCCTCTACATTTGCGGCACGACCTCGATCTATTCGTTGTTCACCTTCGCCACCGGGTGCAAGCCGGGCTGACAGTTCAGGTCGCTGGCGCGCTCAGCACCGGCCAGCGGGCGTCCTCGAGAATGCGCGCGCTCACGCTGTTGCGGAAGGCGGCGAGCAGGCCGCGCTTGCCCCCGGTCGGCATCACGATCAGATCGGCGCGAAACTCCTGCGCCGCGGCGAGGATCGTCTCGACGACCGGACCTTGCGCCAGCTTCAACGGAATATCGTTCGGGCAGCCGGGCGGCCGTTCGGTCCCGATATGCAGCAGCCGCTTTTCGACGGAAACGCCGAGCCCGTCGATCAGCCGCAGCGCGCGCGGAAGCGCGCGTTCCCAGGGAATGCGGCTGTCGATGGGAATCAGCGCGCGTTTCAGGCCGATCTCGCCGCTGCGCGGATCGACGAACCCGCGCTGGCCCTCGCGCAGGAACAGGATCATCGAATCGGCGCGCCGGAGCGCGCGCCGGCTGACCGATCCGGCGAACCAGTAGCTCAAACCCGATGTCGCGCGCGTAGTCAGCGCGGCGAGTTCGACCGGATGATCCTCGAAGTGGGCGAGCACGCCGGCCGAGACGCTGCGCGCCGGCACGTCCAAGCAGACGGCGGAGAAGCCGAGCCGCGACGGCAAGTCGGCAAAGCGGGCTTGCGGCGTCAGCCGGCGCCAGCCGACCAAGAGGTCGGCGACCGGCGTCAGCCCGTGTCGCGTCGGTCCGGGCGCGTCGGCGTCGCGGACGTGGAGCAGCGTCAGCCGGGCGTGGGTTTTCAGCGAGATCGCGACCGCGTGGGCGAGCGCGGAGGCGCCGCCCGGCGCGAAGTCGGTCGGGTGGAGGATCGCGGGGCCGGCTGGCTGCGAGTGGTGGATTTCCGGCCTGGCGTTCATGTTCCGCCTATTCCTGCACGTGGCGCGAAAACAGCGCCTCGCACCATTTTACTGTGCGGAGTTGGCGCAAAGCTGGAGCGATTCAGGGTCGGTCGGCATTCTCTTGCGTCTTCGAGCGCGAAGCAGGCTTGGGAAGGGTTCGATCAGGCCGCCGCCGCTATCGGTCCGGCCGTCGAGCCGCTTCTCCGCGCGGCGGCGCCGCCTCCGACCGCTTTCGCTCGAAGCAAACTGCTGGCCGACGACGGGGTCCGCGTTCCCTGACCGGCGGAAATGCTCTAAGCGCTGAAGCCATGAGCGAGCCTTTTTACATCACCACCGCGATCCCCTACGCCAATGGCGCGCCGCATATCGGCCACGCCTACGAACGCATCGCCACCGATGCGATCCAGCGGTTCATGCGGCTCGACGGGCGCGACGTTCTGTTCGTCACCGGGATGGACGAGCACGGCCTCAAGGTGCAGCAGGCCGCCGCTAAGGCCGGCGTCTCGCCGCAGGCGTTCGTAGACGATGTCGCCGCCGAGTTCGAGACGATGGGCGACTTGCTCAACGCCCGCGCCGACGACATCGTGCGTACGACGCAAGAGCGCCACCGCCGCGCCGTGCAGGCGATCTGGGAGCGCATGGCCGCCAATGGCGACATTTATCTATCCAAATACGCCGGCTGGTATTCGGTGCGCGACGAGGCCTACTTCGAGGAGAGCGAGCTGACCGCCGCCTCCGACGGCGGCAAACTCGCACCCAGCGGGGCGCCGGTGAGCTGGGTCGAGGAGGAGAGCTATTTCTTTCGCCTGTCAGCCTATGGCGAGAAGCTGCTGGCGCATTACGAGGCGCATCCGGAGTTCATCACGCCGGAAACCTATCGCAACGAGATCGTGGCGTTCGTCAAACGCGGCCTCAACGATCTCTCGATCAGCCGCACCACCTTCGCCTGGGGCGTACCCGTTCCCGGCGATCCCAAACATGTGATGTATGTCTGGGTCGACGCGCTGACCAACTACATCACCGCGACCGGCTTTCCCGACGACAGTCCGCGCGCCAAATTCTGGCCGGCGAACGCCCACGTGATCGGCAAGGACATCACGCGCTTCCACGCGATCTATTGGCCGGCGTTCCTGATGTCGGCGGCGGTGGCGCTGCCGAAGCAGATCGTCGTGCACGGGTTTCTGTTCAACCGCGGCGAGAAAATGTCGAAGTCGGTCGGCAATGTCGTCAGCCCCGCCGATCTCGTGATGAGCTACGGGCTCGATCCCGTGCGCTATTTTTTCCTGCGCGATACGCCGTGGGGTCAGGACGGCAATTATTCGCACGAGGCGATCGTCCAGCGCATGAACGCCGATCTCGCCAACGATCTCGGCAATCTCGCGCAGCGCACGCTGACCATCGTCGCGCGCAACGGCGCCGCCGTCCCTTCGCCCGAGCGGCTGACCCCGGCCGACGAGGCGATGCTGGCCGCCGGCGACGCGCTGCTCGGCGGCGCGCGCGCAGCGATGCGGACGTTCCAACTCCATCTGTATATTGGGGGGGTGATGGATGCGGTTGGCGCGGCAAATCGCTATTTCGCCAACGCCGAGCCGTGGCGGCTCGCCAAATCCGATCCGGCGCGGATGCGCGCCGTGCTCTATGTAACACTGGAGACGCTGCGCATCGCCGGCATTCTGCTGCAGCCGGTGATGCCTTCGGCGATGGCGAAGCTGCTCGACCTCGTCGGCGCGCGAGCGGATCGGCGGAGCTTCGCCGATCTCGCAACGAGGCTGACGCCGGGGACGGCGCTACCGCCGCCGTCGCCGGTGTTTCCGCGTTACGCTGAGAGCTGATCGGGACGCGTGCGATCGGCCTCGACCAATTCCGAGACCGTCGCCGCAATTTCCGACGACTGGCTCGGCTTCGGGCAAATCGCCATGTCCGGATAGCGACCAGCCAGGGTGTCGCGTCCAGCATGGCCGGAATGGAACACGATCGGCACGTTGCGGCGCGAAAGCAGGTCGGCGAGCGGGTAGCACTCGCCATCCTCAAGACGCACGTCGAGCACGGCGCAATCGGGGGTGTGCGACCGGCAATAGTCCAGCGCCTGAGAGGTGCGGGAGAATGGGCCGATCGTGACAAATCCGGCCGCATCGAGTTCGTCGATGAGGTCCATTGCAATTAAGAGTTCGTCTTCGGCCACCAACACTGTCGCCGACATTTGCCGCCCTCCATGGAAAAACAAGCTCGACGACTAACTTGGCAAAGAGTGTTTCGTTCCCGTTTCCACTTTGTTAACCGTGCATTACGCGATTCTAATCTTGCTGGCGTGCTTTGTGGATCGGCGGCGATGCGAATCAGCGACGCCCAAGTGCGACGCGCCGCGCGGGCTTGACGGCGCGAGCCGGACCGGGCAAGCGCGTCGGGTACGGTGGAGGCGACAATGGATGAGGCGACGGGGCGCACGATCGAAAGCTTCGATATTCAGCGCCTCCTGCAGCTCCTGCCGCATCGCTATCCGTTCATGCTGGTCGATCGCATCCTTGAGGCCAAGGGCGTCGACTCCTGTGTCGGCATCAAGAACGTCACCATGAACGAGCCGCAATTCACCGGTCATTTTCCCGGCCATCCGGTGATGCCCGGCGTGCTCGTCATCGAGGCGATGGCGCAAACCGCCGGCGCCCTGTGCGCGGCGAGCCTGGAGCTGAATTCGCGTCCGCCGCAGGTGTTGCTGATGACGATCGACAAGGCGAAGTTCCGCAAGCCCGTCGTGCCCGGCGATCAGTTGAAGCTGCACATGACCAAGATCAACAAGAAGCGCAACATCTGGTGGTTCCGCGGCGAGGCGAAGGTCGACGGCGTGCTGTGTTGCGAGGCCGAAGTCTCGGCGATGATGGTGGTCGTTTGACCTCCGTCCACCCTAGCGCCTGCGTGGAGCCGGGCGCGACCTTGGGGACGGACGTCGAGATCGGCCCGTTCTGCCGCGTCGGCGCCGAGGCGGTGCTTGGCGACGCGGTCAAGTTGATGTCGCATGTCGTCGTCGTCGGGGCGACCGAAGTCGGCGCGCGCACCCGCATCTTCCCGTTCGCCTCGATCGGCCACGAGCCGCAAGACCTGAAATACCGCGGCGAGCGCACGCGGTTGAAGATCGGCGCCGATTGTCTGATCCGCGAGGGCGTGACGATGAACCCCGGCACCGCCGGCGGCGGCGGCGAGACGGTCGTCGGCGACAACTGTGTGTTTCTCGCCAATTGCCATGTCGCCCACGACTGCCGGCTCGGCGTCGGCGTGCTGCTCTCGAACAACGTGATGCTCGCCGGGCACTGCCGTATTGGCGACTACGCCATTCTCAGCGGCGGCGCCGCGGTGCATCAGTTCGTGCGGATCGGCCCGCACGCGTTTCTCGGCGGGCTGACCGGGGTCGGCGAGGACCTCATCCCGTTCGGGTTGGCGATCGGCAACCGCGGCTGGCTCGCCGGCATCAATGTCGTCGGCATGAAACGCAGCGGCTTCAGCCAGGAGGCGATCCATTCGGTGCGCCGCGCCTACCGACAATTGTTCGCCGGCGCCGGCACGCTGAGGGAGCGCGTGGAGGTCGTCGCGCAGGAATTCGCCGACGACGCAGCCACTCAGCAGATCATCGCGTTCTTGCGCGAGGGCGGCGATCGCCGGGTCTTGGTCCCGCGCGATCCCAAGGAAGTGAGCGAGTGAGCGGTTCTCGTCCGCTGGCGCTCGTCTGTGGTAGCGGCAGCGTCCCCCTGGAGGCGGCGCGCGAGGCCCGCGCGGCCGGGCGCGACGTGTTCCTGGTCGGGCTGATCGGATCGGCCGGGCGCGAAATCGAAAAATTCCCGCATCTCTGGGTGCGGCTCGGCGAGGTCGGCAAACTGTTGACGGCGTTGCGATCGCGCGGCGTGAGCGAGGTTGGCTTTCTCGGCGCCGTCACCCGGCCCGATCTCGGCGATCTGATGCCGGATTGGGGCGCGATCGTGCGGGCCGGCGAGATCGCCAAGCTGTTCCGCGGCGGCGACGACGCGCTGCTGCGCGGCGTCGCGCAATTGTTTGAGGGCGAGGGGTTTCGCGTCGTCGGTCCCCGCGATTTCGCGCCCGGTCTTCTGGCCCCGAAGGGGGCGATCGTCGGTCCGGCGCCGGACGACGACGCCCGCGCCGACATCGCGTTCGGCGCGAAGCTTTTGGAGGCGATGTCGCCGTTCGACATCGGGCAGGGCGCCGTCGTCTCGTCGGAGCGGGCGCTCGCCATCGAGGCCGCCGAGGGCACCGACCGAATGCTCGCGCGCGTCGGCGAACTTCGGGCGGCCGGCGGATTGCGGCTGAAGGGCAAGGCCGGGGTGTTCGTCAAAGCCGCCAAGCGCGGCCAGGATGTTCGTCTCGATCTGCCGGCCGTCGGGCCGGCCACCATCGCCGCCGCCAAGCGCGCGCAGCTCGTCGGCCTGGCGATCGCCGCCGGCGAGGTGTTGATCGCCGATCGCCCGGCCTTTCTGAAGGCGGCGGAGGAGGCGGGGCTGTTCGTCTACGGGTGGCCGGCATGAGGCCGCTGAAAATCGCCCTGGTGGCGGGCGAACCCTCCGGCGACGCGCTGGGCGCCAAGCTCATCCACGCGCTGCGCGATCTGGCCGGCGCCGAGGTGAGCTTCGTCGGCGTCGGCGGCCCGCGCATGGAGGAGGCGGGGCTCGAATCGGCGTTTCCGCTGTCGGAAGTCGCGGTCATGGGCATCATGCCGGTGCTCGCGCGGCTGCCGCGCATCCTGGCGCATATCGCCTGGGCGGCCGATCACGTCATCAAGGCGGCGCCGGACGGGCTGATCCTGATCGACAGTCCCGATTTCACCCATCGGGTCGCGAGGCGCGTGCGCGCCAAGCTGCCGAACATGCCGGTGATCGACTATGTCAGCCCCACGGTGTGGGCCTGGCGGCCGGGCAGAGCGCGAAAGATGCGCGCCTATGTCGACAAGGTGCTGGCGTTGCTGCCGTTCGAGCCGGCGGCGCACAAGCGGCTCGGCGGCCCGGAATGCGTCTACGTCGGTCATCCGCTGATCGAGCGGCTGGCGGAGCTCAGGCCGAACGCCGAGGAGCGGGCGCGGCGCCAATCGAAACCCCCGGTCGTGCTGGTGCTGCCGGGCTCGCGTCGCTCGGAAGTGGCGCGGCTGATGCCGGAGTTCGGCGCGGCGCTCGGCGCGCTGTCGCACTCGATGGGGCCGTTCGACATCGTGCTGCCGACGCTGCCGCACCTGCATGCCGAGGTGACGGCGCGGGCGGCGCATTGGCCGGCGGCGCCGAGGCTGCTGATCAGCGAGGCCGACAAGTTCGCGGCGTATCGCACGGCCCGCGCGGCGCTGGTCGCTTCCGGCACCGCGACGTTGGAGATTGCGCTTTCCGGCGTGCCGCTGATCGGCGCCTACAAGGTGTCGCGGCTCGAGGAGCCGGTGAAGCATTTCATCAGCGTGACCTCGATCCTGCTGCCGAACCTCATTCTGGAGGAGCGGGCGATCCCCGAGTTCCTGCAACACGATTGCACGCCGGGTCCGCTGGCGCTGGCGATGGCCGGGCTGCTGACCGAGGGGCCGGAGCGCGAGGCGCAACTGAAGGCGCTGGCGCGGCTCGACGCGAAAATGCGGCTGCCCGGCGACGAGCCGCCGAGCCACGCCGCCGCCCGCGAGGCGCTGGCGACGATCGCCGAAGGCGTGCGCGTCGCCGGCTAGGGCGCGCTGCGGGTTCCGGGCTTGTAGCCGCGAACTCCCGACCGGGGCAACGACGCCCGCGCGGTCTTGAGACCGCGCCTACAATCGGCGACTCCGGCGATAGCAGTATACGCTAGGGGCCGCCGACCTGAAGGCAGCCTTGATCGGCGAGACTTGGCGGCGGCTTTATGTAACCGGCGATCGCCGGCACGTATATCTTGCCGCCTTGATAGCAATTGAACAAAATATTCGTGTTCCCCGCGCCCTCGTAGATCGTGTTTACGCCCCCATCAAAGTTGAGTATGCTCACAACGCCATTTTGCTGCGCGATGATGGCGCCATTGCTGTTGCCGCCAATGGTTACGCCGCCTGCAATAACCATGCTGCCGCCCATTTTTGTAAATATGCCGGTGGCGTTATTCCCAATTAAAATTTCCGACCCCGAGGCGACATTGGTCGATGCGGTGCATTGCGCGACTTGAACGCCGGCCACGCCGGCGTTCTTGATGACCAGGGCGCCCCCATCGGCGTTCAAGATCAGGGCGCCTTGCGCGCAATTCACCCCGTAGGAACTGCCGATCAATGTGGTTGCGGAAATGCCATCGACCGCGCTGAATCCGTCGATCTCTACGGTTCCCGCACCGAAAAGGCCGATGGCTTCCGAACTCGTGACCGAAATCGTGCTGTTGATGATTTGACCGGACGCGCCGTGAGCGAAATCCACCCCGTCGGCCCCGCCGGTGATCTTCAGCGCGGTGAGCTGAACGTACCCGCCCTGGTCGACATAGATGGCGTTATAGCCGCCGGCGTTGCCGACGATCGAAAGGTTGGTCAAGATCATCTTGCCGGTGACGTAGAAGCCCGCGCTGCCCGGCGGCGGGGTTAGCGAAGCGCCGCCGGCGCCGGTGATCGCGACCTCGAGGCCCGGCGGGATCGAGACGCTTTCGGCGCAAGCCCCCAAAACGATGAGGCTCTGATAGGTCACGGCTGGCGTGAGCGCAGCGATGGCGTCGGTCAAGGTCTGCCCGGCCGCGCAATTCACCGTTGTTGCATTCGCAACGGACGCAGCGCCCATAAAACAAGTCGTTGCAAGCGCCAATCGAACCACGGCTTTCATCTGCGCCCCTCCCTGTGAATCTAAAAATATTGACACGTTCTGCTTCGACTGCAAGCGTCAACTTCCGTGAAGCTGCTTTAAGGGAACGACCCTGCGTTCGCGCGGTTCTAACCGCGACGGAGCGTGAAACGATGCGAATCGGAAGTCTGGCGATTCTAGGCGCGGTCGCGGTCGCGGTCGGCGCCATCTCCAAGCGGGTCGAGGCGCCGCTGGCGAAGGCGGCGAACACGGTCGGGG
The DNA here is from genome assembly GCA_963807735.1 of uncultured Pseudomonadota bacterium. GTDB lineage: Bacteria > Pseudomonadota > Alphaproteobacteria > Rhizobiales > Beijerinckiaceae > Roseiarcus. The sequence goes on from CAWEDI010000036.1 coordinate 158,805, forward strand.
CCGCCGCCGCGGCGGTTTCGCCGCCCTCGCGCAGTCGAAATATCTTCCTGCGCCTCTATCAGGACATGTCAGAGGATCGCCTGTTCGCGGTCGCCGCCGGGGTCGCCTTCTACGCGCTGCTGTCTTTGGTGCCGTCGCTCGCGGCGGCGGTATCGCTGTTCGGCCTCGTTGCTGATCCCGAGCGCCTGACCCAAATGCCAGCGGCGCTGGCGACGGTGCTGCCCAAGGAGGCGATCAGCCTCGTGCAGGGCGAAGCGCAACGGCTGGCCTCGCAGCCGACGCCGGCGCTGTCGATCAAGCTCGCGATTGCTTTGTTCCTGTCGCTGTGGAGCGCGAGCGCGGCCGTGCGCGCCTGTTTCGACGCGCTCAACGTCATCGACAAACAGGAGGAGCAACGCTCGATCGTTCGGCTCTACGCGACCGGCATTGCCGTGACGCTTGGCGGCGTCATCGTGCTTTCGCTGGCGGTGGTTCTGATCGGCGCGAACCCCAAATTTGCGCCGCTCGGGATGTTCGCCGACGAGACGTTGTGGCTTTACTCGTTGCTGCGCTGGCCGCTGTTCTTCTGCTTCGCGGTCATCGTGCTGACGGCGCTCTACTGGCTTGGGCCGAGCCATCCCCCCGCCAAGTTCCTGCGCCTCGCCCGCGGGGCCGCGTTCGCCGCGCTGCTCTGGGCGATCGGCTCCTGGGCGTTCGGCTGGTATGTCGCGACGCTCGGCAACTATTCCGCGACCTACGGCTCGCTGGCGACAGTCGTCGTGGTGATGACGTGGCTCTGGGTGTCGGCCGCAATCGTACTGCTCGGCGCGCAGATTAACTACGAACTCGATCACGCGCCGTGAATTTCGTTGGGAACCTCGCGGCGGGCTCGTGGGTTTCCAATCTGCAACGGGAATTCAACGGAGGACCCCAATGTCCAGCACTGGCGACAAGATCAAAGGCACGGCCAACGAGGCGATGGGCAAGGCGAAAGAAGGCGTCGGCCGCGCGGTCGACAGCGACAAGATGCAAGCCGAAGGCCTCGCGCAGCAGGCCAAGGGCCATGCGCAGAAGGCGGTCGGCGACGCCAAGGACGCTGTGAAGAGCACGGTCGACAAGGCGTAATGTCAGCCTAATTGGGGGAGGCCATCCCTCCCCTTTAGTTGGTGTTTTGGCCGGCCCCTGCGCCGGCCAAAATGCTGTCCGAGCCTCGTCGTTGCGAGCGAAGCGAGGCAATCCACGGCGCCGCCAATGCCCTCAATCCGGCCGGCGAACGATCGCGTCGGGCTGGATGGCTTCGCTGCGCTCGCCACGACGGCTTAGGCTAAATCAACATTTCATTCCATTTTCGGGAGGCTCGATCATGCAAAGCAAAGGCAGCGTGAAAACCAATTTGCGCACCCCCACCGACCTCGACCCCAAGAAAACCAAGGCGATCGCGGACGCGCTGAACAAGCTCGTCGCCGACAATTTCGCGCTCTACGTGAAGACCAAGAATTTTCACTGGCACATGAGCGGCCCGCATTTCCGCGATTATCACCTGATGCTCGACGACCAGGGCGACGCGATTTTCGCCACCATCGATCCGCTGGCGGAGCGCGTCCGCAAGATCGGCGAGCGAACGCAGACCTCGATCGGATCGATCGGCCGCAGCACCCGCCTGACGGACAACGACGCCGACTACGTTGATCCCTACGATATGCTGATGGAGTTGATGGAAGACAACAAAGCCTGCGCGAAAGCCATGCGCGAGGCGCACAAGATCTGCGACGACGCCGAGGACAGCGGCACCGCCGGCCTGCTGGAGACGTTCATCGACGAGACAGAGCGGCGCACCTGGTTCCTGTTTGAAGCCGCCCGCGCCGCCGATACGTCTGGCCACTGACGCCTCAAGCGGCGCGCAACGCGCGCCGCGCCCCCGAGCCGGCCATTACCACCACCATCAGGAACACGCCGCGCACCACCGATTGCCAATAGGCGCTGAGGCTGATCCAACCGAGCCCGTTCTCGAAATTCAGCACATTGAAGATCAGCCCGAGCAGCAGCACGCCCATCAGCGTGGTGGCGACCGAGCCCATCCCGCCGGTCAGCAACGTTCCCCCGACCACGACCGCCGCGATCGAGAATAGCTCCCAGCCGACGCCCTCCGCCGGCTGGCCGGCGCCGAACTGCGCCGCCAGGATGAGGCCCGCCAATCCCGCGCAGACGCCGGATTGCACGTAGGCCCAGAATTTCACCCGATCGACCGGCAGCCCCATCAACCGCGCCGCCTCCTCGTTGCCGCCGATGGCGAGCACGTGGCGACCGAACGCGGTGAAGTTGAGCGTCGTCGAACCATAGACATAGGCGAGGACGGCGATCCACGCGGGCACGGGGAAGCCAAGGAGATCGCCCTGGCCGAGCCAGACAAAGTCGGTGTCGTAGGACACCGAGACGGATTGATTCTGCGCGAGCAACAGCCCGGTTCCGCTCGCCATCAACATGCCCGACAGCGTGGCGATGAACGGCAGGATTTTCATCCGCGTCACCATGAAGGCGTTGACCAGGCCGACGATCAGCCCCGCGCCGACGCCGCCGATCAGGCCGGGCAGCAGGCCATAAGGCGAAAGCAGCGCGGCGACCACGCTGGCGCAAGCCGCCGTGGCGCCGACCGAGAGGTCGATGCCGGCGTTCATGATGACGAACGCCTGGCCGAGGCTGATGAGCGCGAACATCGAATTGTAGCGCAGCACCGACAGGATGTTGAACGATCCGAGAAAATTGTCGTAGCGCAACGCGCCGAACACGATCAGCGCGATCAGCGCGATCGCCACCCGCTGCTGAGCCGCCCACGCGATCCGGTTAGCCCGCACGCGCGGCGTTTCGCTGCTCATGCCGTCCGCCCCCGCTGCTGCGACCAAACGGCGCCGGCGATGATCGCGCCTTTCACCACGAGCGCCGCCGCGTCCGGCACGCCGTTAGCGAGCAGGGTGTAACGCAGCAACTGAATGAGCAGCGCGCCGATCATCGAGCCAACCACGTTGGCGTGGCCGCCGGTGAACGGCGTACCGCCGACCGCCACCGCCGCGATGGCGTCGAGCTCCATGCCGAGGCCAACGAGATTGGCGTCGCTCGACGAGTTGATCGAGATCACGACGAGGCCGGCGACGCCGGCGCAGAGGCCGCTGATCGCATAGACCGAGCGCTTCACTGCGTCGACGGGCACGCCGGACAGTCGAGCCGCGCGTTCGTTGCCGCCAACCGCCAGCACCTGACGGCCAAACAAGGTGCGCCGCAGCATCCACGCGGCGATCGCGACCGCGACCAGCATAACGATCACCTGGAACGGCAGGCCGAACACGCGCCCCAAGCCGATGAACTGGAACACCGGATTGTGGAACACTTGGAGGTTGCCGTTGGTCAGCACCTGCCCGACGCCGCGGCCGGCGATGAACATCACCAGCGTGCCGACGATCGGCTGCACCTGAAACCGGGTGATGAACCAGCCGTTGAACAGCCCGAGCAGGCCGGCGACGAGGATCGGGACGACGAAGGCCAGCGCGTCGCCGAGCAGCGGATAGGCGACCCCGAACGGCGACAGGAAGATCAGCGGCGCCAAGGCCCCGGCGATCGCCATCAGCGAGCCGACGCTGAGGTCGATGCCGCCGGTCGAGATGACCAGCGTCATGCCGACGGCGACGATAACGATCTCCGCCACCTGCGTCAGGTTGACGTTGATCGTCTGGAAGCTGGCGAAGTTGGGCGTTACCGCGAAATTGAAGGCAAGCAGCACGAGCAGGCCGGTCAGCGCGGCGTAGCGGCGGAAGAACCCGGCGACGTCGAAGGACGACGTCTTGGGACGAGCGGCGACAGGCGCGTCAGCCACGCGGGGTCTCTCTTTCCAGCTTTTCGTCATGCGCCATCGCCGCCATCACGGCCGAGGCAGACGCCTCCGCGTGCGGCAGGTCGGCCACGGTGACGCCGTCGCTCAGCACGAACACGCGATCGGCGCCCTCGACGATCTCCTCCAGCTCCGAGGAGATCATCAGCACGCCGAGGCCTTGGTCGGCGAGCTCGCGGATCAGCTTCTGAATTTCGGCCTTGGCGCCGACGTCGATGCCGCGCGTCGGCTCGTCGAGAATCAGCAGCTTCGGATCGGCGCACAGCCAGCGCGCCAGCAGCACTTTTTGCTGATTGCCGCCAGAGAGTTCGCGAATCCGTTGCTCCGGGCTCGACGCCTTGATGGCGAGCCGCTGCATGAATTTGGCGACGATGGCGCGCTGCTTGGTCTCGTCGACTACGCCCATCGCCACTAGCCGGGGCAGAATGGCGAGCGTCAGGTTCTCGCGCACCGACATGTCGGGCACGACCCCGTCGGCCTTGCGGTCCTCGCTGCAATAGCCGACGCCGCGCGCGATCGCGTCCGACGGCTGCTTCAACTGAACCGCCTCGCCGTGCAGGCGAATGACGCCGGCGTCGGCGGGATCGGCGCCGAAAATCGCCCGCGCCGTCTCGGTGCGGCCGGAGCCGAGCAGCCCGGCGAGGCCGACGATCTCGCCGGCCCGCACCTCGACGCGCGCGTCGCGCACGCGCCGGCCGATCTTCAGCCCCTCGGCCGACAGCACTTGCGCGCCCGCGGCGGTCGCAGCGGCGGTGAAGCCGGTGGCGCCGCGGGCGCGCACGGTTTCGAGATCGCGGCCAAGCATGGCGGCGACGAGCCCCAGCTTGTCGATGTCGGCCATGCGGCTCGTCAGCACGGTGCGGCCGTCGCGCATCACGGTGACGCGGTCGCACACGGCGTAGAGTTCGTCGAGCCGGTGGGAGACGAAGATCACCGCGACGCCCTCGCGGCGCAACTGGCGCATCACGTCGAACAGCACCGAGACCTCGCGCTCGTCGAGCGAGGAGGTCGGCTCGTCCATGATGACGAGCTTGGCCTTGAACGACACCGCGCGGGCGATGGCGACCATCTGCTGGATCGCGGTCGAGAAATCCATCAGCGGCCGGCGCACGTCGATGTCGACGGCGAAGCGGCTCAGCACCGCCGCCGCTTCGGCGTTCATCCGCCGCCAGTCGAGCAAGCCGAAGCGGCGCAGCTCGCGACCGAGAAAGATGTTCTCCGTCACCGTGCGGAAAGGGACGAGATTGACCTCTTGGTAGATCGTGCTGACGCCGCCGGCCTGCGCGGCCTGGACGGAGGCGAAGTTCACCGGCTTGCCGTCGAACAGGATGTCGCCGGCGTCGCGCGCATAGGCGCCGGTCAGCACTTTTATCATTGTCGACTTGCCGGCGCCGTTCTGGCCGACCAGCGCCATGATCTCCGCCGGCTCGACTTCAAGCGACGCCTTGATGAGCGCGTGCGCGCCCTGAAAGCGTTTGTCGATGTCGCGCATCTGAAGCAGCGGCATGGTCGGCTTTCACTCAAACGGAAGCGGCGCCTATCGCCGCAGCTTAGCCGGGCGCGGCGCCGAGACAAGTCCGGCGGTTGCTAGAGAGCTGGGAAGGGGGGCGCAAAAGCTGGCGTAGCCACAGCCCGCGCCCCCCGACCCAATCCCCCCCAAAGGGGTGGGGGAGGAAACACACTTCCTCATCCAACGATCCCGCGGGCCGCGAAGCCTTCGGGAGACTCGGTTGACGATGCGATCAGAACGCCTCGGCCAGCGAGGCCTTGGCGTTGGAGGCGTCGTAGAAGTGGTCGGGATTGATGATCATCGGCGGGATCGTTTCCCCGGCGGCGTATTTATAGAGAATGTCGAATGCGGCCGGCCCGAACTTCGGGTTGCACTCGCAGGAGCAGCCGAGCTTCCCGTCGACGATCGCCTGCACGCCGTCCTTCTCGCCGTCGATGGAGACGACCAGAATGTCCTTGCCCGGCACCTTGCCGGCCGCCTCGATCGCCGCAATCGCGCCTAGCGCCATTTCGTCGTTATGGGCGTAGATGATGGTGGCGTCGGGATGCGCCTGCAACAGCGTCTCGGCAACCTGACGGCCTTTCGCGCGGGCGAAATCGCCGGACTGGCTGGCGAGCAGCACCAACCCGGGCGCCTTCGCCTTGATGGTGTCGTCGAAGCCTTTCTTGCGGTCGTTGGCCGGGGAGGCGCCGACGGAGCCTTCGAGCTCGATGATCTTGCCCTTGCCGCCGGTCTTCTCGATAGTCCAATCGGCGACGCGCTGGCCTTCCAGCACGAAGTTCGAGCCGATGAAGGCGAGGAAGTCGACGCCGGGCTTGGCGAGCGAGGGATCGACGTTGCGGTCGACCAACAGCACGGGAATGCCGGCCTTCTTGGCGGCCATCACGGCCGGAATCAGCGGCTTCTCCTCGCGCGGCGGCAGGAAGATGAAATCGACGCCCTGCGCGATCATGGAGTTGACGTCGGCGACCTGCTTGGCGGCGGAGCTCGCGGCGTCGGTGTAGACGAGTTGGCAACCGCGCTTGGCGGCCTCGTCCTTCATGCTCGCGGTCTGCGCGAGACGCCAGGGATTGTTGCTCTCGGTCTGCGCGAAGCCGACCTTGTACTTGTCTTTCTTCTTCAGCGGCGGAACCTGGCCGAAGGCGGGCAGGATTGTCAGCGACGCCGCGGCGCCGAGCCCTCCGACCAACATGTTTCTGCGAGTGATGAGCATAGCGGTCTCCTCCTTAAACGCGAGCGTTCGCGCGTCCCCGGCGTTGGCGCCGTTCTGTTTCGAGGCCGCCCGGCCTCGACTTGAAACGAGATGATAATGAGGCGCTAATGAAAGTCAACGGCGAAACGCTTGAAATTATCTTCGCGATAGAATTCAATGGCGTGCGAAGATAATAATATTAGCACCGCTTCTGAGGAAACGATGACCGACGACGCCGCCAAGGCGGAAGGGCAGGGCGAGCTCAAGCCCGAAAAGTCACGCCGACGCGTCCCCGCGCCGCGCCGCCCAACGATGCTCGACGTCGCCAATGAGGCAAGCGTCTCGCAGACCACCGTCTCGCTGGTGCTCAACCACGCCGACGGGGCTCGCCTTTCCGCCGAGACCCGCCAGCGCGTCGTGCAGGCGGCGACGCGGCTCGGCTATCAACCGGTGCGCCGCGGCGCGCGGCCAAACGCCGCCGCCTCCTGCTTAGGCTTCATCTGCGACGAACTTTCGACCGATCCGTGGACCGCCATCGCGCTCGACGCGGTGCGCGAAAAGGCGTGGGAGCGCGGCCTCACGGTGCTGGTGATGGCGACGCGCGGCGACGCCGACATGGAGGCGGCGGCGTTCGCGCAACTGACGGCGCAGCCGCTGCTCGGGTTCATTTACGCCACCATCAACACGCGCCTGGTCGACGCGCCCGCAGGCCCCGCGCATCTGCCGCTGGTGCTGCTCAATTGCCATGTCGCCGACGGCTCGCTGCCCTCGGTCACGCCCGGCGAGGTCGCGGGCGGGCACGCGGCCACCGACTATCTGATCGCCGCCGGCCATCGCCGCATCGGCTACATCAACGGCGAGGCGAGCATGGAGGCGGCGCGTCATCGCCTGCGCGGCTATCGCCAGGCTCTCGCCACCGCCGACCTGCCGGTCGATCCCGAACTCGTGCGCGACGGCAACTGGCAGCCGCTGTCGGGCTACGACGCGACGCGCGCGCTGATGAAGCTGCCCTCGCCGCCGACGGCGATTTTCTGCGCCAATGACCTTATGGCGATCGGCTGCTATGAAGCGCTGCGCGAGATGGGGTTGTCGATTCCCGGCGACGTCGCGGTGATGGGCTACGACGATCGCGAGATCGCCCAGCATCTGCATCCGCCGCTGTCGACGGTGCTGCTGCCGCACTACGAGATGGCGTCGATCGCAGCGGAATGGTTGTTTGATCTCGCCGACGGCGCCGAAGCCCGGCCGCGGCAGATCAAGGTCGAATGCCCGATCGTGAAGCGCCGCTCGGTGTGAAGCGGCCGACCGACAGGAGAGGAAACGATGAGCGACAATCTGAACGCGCTGGCGAAAGGCGCGCTCGCCGATCTCGATGCGGTATTCGCGGCGATGCCCGAGACCGCCCTCGACGGCCTGATTGAGGAGATCGTGCGCGCCAAGCGCATCGTGGTGTTCGGCCTCGGGCGCGAAGGCCTCCAAATGCGCGGCTTCGCGATGCGGCTGTTCCACATGGGCCGCAACGTGGCGGTCTGGGGCGACATGACGACGCCGGAGGTGGCGACCGGCGACCTGCTGATCGTTTCCGCCGGGCCGGGCGATCTGGCGACCGCGAGCACGCTCGCCGGCATCGCCCGCGCGGCCGGCGCGCGCACCGCGTTGGTGACGGCGCAGCCGCAAGGCGGGCTCGCCAAGCAGGTCGACGTCGTGACGGTGATTCCGGCGCAGACGATGGCCAACGACCAGGGCGGCAAGCTCTCGGTGCTGCCGATGGGCTCGCTGTTCGAGACCGCGCAGATGATTGCGTTCGAACTGGTGATTCTCAAGCTGCGCCCACGTTTCAACGAAACCGCGGAGACGATGCGGGCAAGGCATACGAACTTGGAGTGAGGAGCACGGTGTAGAAAATAGACCCGTCATCGCGAGCGAAGCGACGCGATCCATCTCCGGGAGATCGTGGGCCAGCCGGATCGGACCGCGTAGGCGGCGCCGTGGATGGCTTCGCTTCGCTCGCCATGACGGCCCCGCTCCATCGCGGAACTCTTATTTGACCAAAACCCAAACCGTCATGCGCTGGCTGCTGGCGGCGTTCTACGCCGCCGCCGGCGTGGTGCATCTGAGGTCGCCCGACGCCTTCCTGCCGATCGTGCCGGATTGGGTTCCCGCGGCGCGCGACGTGATCCTTGTCACCGGCGTCTGCGAACTGGCGGGCGCCGCCGGTCTGTTGATCCCGCCGTTGCGAAAGTTCGCCGGCGCGATGCTGGCGCTCTACGCCGTGTGCGTGTTTCCCGCCAATCTCAAGCACGCGTTCTACGACGTGCAGCTTCCCGGCCTGCCGACGACCTGGTGGTATCACGCGCCGAGGCTCGCGCTGCAACCCGTGCTCGTCTGGTGGGCGTTGTACTGTAGCGGGCTCATGAACTGGCCGTGGCGCTCCCCGCGGGCCTAGCCCGCCGCCCTCGCCTTGCCCTTGGCCTCCAGCGGCGTGATGCGCAGCGCGGCGATGCGGTTCTTTTGCCGCCGCAGCACTTCAAAGCGAAAGCCGTGGAACACGAACGCCTGACGCGTCTCGGGGATCGTGCGCGCTTCGTGGATGACGAGGCCGGCCACCGTCGCCGCCTCCTCGTCCGGCAAGTCCCAATCCATGGCGCGGTTGAGGTCGCGGATCGTCACCGAGCCGTCGACGATCAGCGAGCCGTCGAGTTGCTGGCGCACCCCCTGCATCGCCACGTCGTGCTCGTCGGTGATGTCGCCGACGATCTCCTCGATGATGTCCTCCAGCGTAATGAGTCCGAGCACCACGCCATATTCGTCGACCACCAGCGCCGAATGGGTCTTGCGGCGCAGGAACGCCTGCAATTGCGCGCGGCAACTGGTGGCCTCGGGGATGAACCAGGCGTCGAGCGCGATGTCGGCGGCGCGCAGTTTCGAGACGTCGCCGCCGGCCGCGGAATAGGCGCGGAACAGGTCCTTGATGTGCAGGATGCCGATAATGTTGTCGGGATCGCCGCGCCATAGCGGCACTCGCGTATAAGGCGAAGCCAGCGCCTCGCGCACGAGTTCGGCCGGGGCCAGGTCGGCGTCGAGCGTGCGCATTTTGGTGCGATGGATCATCACGTCGCCGACCGGCACCTCTTCGAGCTCCAGCAAGCCGCCGAACATGTCTCGCTGGTCACGGGCGACCTCGCCGTCGCGGTGCAGGACGTCGACCGCGCCGCGCAGCTCCTCGGCGCCGGAGAGGCCGGAGGCGTCCTCGCCGAGCCCGACCCCGCCGACCCGCAACATCAGCCGGACCAGCGCCTCGACGGCGGCGACGACCGGCCCGAACACGGTGACGAAAAACGCAACGACGGGGGCGATCGCCAGCGACACCCGGTCGGGATAGGCGATCGCCACCGTCTTCGGCAGCACCTCGCCGAACACGACGATCAGCACGGTCATCACCGCCGTCGCCCCGAGGACGCCGCCCGGGCCGAAGGCCTTGACGAACAGGTTGGTGGTGAAGGCGGCGGAGCCGATGGTGACGATCTGGCCGCCGAGCAGCATCGCGCTGATCAGCCGGCCCTTGTTGGCGACGAGCCGGTTGGCGAGCGCCGCCTGTCGATCGCCGGAGGTTTCGAGCGCCTGCAGTCGCGCGCGCGACGCGGCGGTTAGCGCCGTCTCGGCGCCGGCGAAGAAGGCGGCGCCGAACAGGCTGAGGGCGATAACAAGCGCGGCGAGAGCGAGGGACATCTGTTAAGATTAGCGACCGCGAGCGTTGAAATCGAGGGTCTCGCTCAGTCGCTCGTCGTCTCCAGAGCCGAAATGCGATCGCCGAGCTGCGCAATGCGTTCGTCGATCTGCGTTTCGAAGTGAGTGAGTAGGCCCGTCCGCTCCGCCTTCACCGTCAATTCGATTTCGTCGCCGCTTTCCGAAATCCGACGGCTGATCTCCCCAAGCGGCGGTCCTGCCATTGCGCAGCGTCCACGAGATTAAGCAACAGCATGAGCTGCTTGCGCATCTCTCGACCATATTCGCATCGCACCATGGCGCCTCGGAAAGAGAAGTGTCGGGCCCGCCGCTACGAGGTTGCGCGCCACTCAATATTCAACGTCTCGCGAAACGCGAATCGGACGAGATGGCGCGCGACGACGTCCTTCAGCCTTTCAAGATCTTCTTCGCTAGGGGACTGCAGCGCGAGGGTCAGCGTCCCGGCGTCGGCGGCGAGCTTGGTTTCGCCGGCGGAGAACGTGATCGCGCCGGCGGTTTCGTCGAACGTCGCCGGCAGCTTGTGCTGAAAGTGCTTGCAGAGCTGCTGCAGGTATTTGCTGGCGTGGGCGGTGGGAACGCGCGCTTCGGCGCGCAAGGCTGGTTCGGACACGAAAGACTCCATTGCGGGGAAGGCGAGGCCGGCCTTCAAGACCTATTCTAAGATATATCTTGATAGGCGTGACCGCAAGTCCGTCAGTCGTGCGCCTGATCGGCGATCCGGCCGAGGCTCTCCTCGCGCCCGAGCACGGCGAGCACGTCGAACACGCCCGGCGAGGTGGCGCGGCCCGTGAGCGCCGCCCGCAAGGGTTGCGCTACAGTCCCGAGCTTGGCGCCAATCTCCTCGCCGTAGGCCCGCACGGCCGCCTCCGTCGCGGCGCCGCTCCAATTCGGAATCGCGGTCAGCCGCGGCAGCAGCACCTTAAGATGCAGCCGGCCGCCCTTGGCCAGGATTTCCTCGGCTTTCGCGTCGATCGGCAGGGGACGGTGGGCAAACAGGAATTGGGCGCCGTCGGCGAGTTCGACCAGCGTCTTGGCGCGCTCCTTCAGCCCCGGGAGGGCTGCTCGGAGCTGCGCGCGCTTGGGGCCGTCGAGCGCGGCGGCGATTTCCGGACCGCCGGGGATATACGGCAGAGTTTCGACGAACTGCTCGAACAGCGCCGCGTCGTCGCTGGCGCGCATGAAATGGCCGTTGATGTTTTCGAGCTTGGCGTAGTCGAAGCGCGAGGCGGAGCGGCCGACCGCGCCCAAGTCAAACGCCTCGATCATCTCGGGGACCGAGAAAAACTCCCTGTCGCCGTGGCTCCAGCCGAGCCGCACGAGATAGTTGCGCAACGCCTCCGGCAGGTAGCCCATCGCGCGGTAGGCGTCGACGCCGAGCGCGCCGTGGCGCTTCGACAACTTCGCCCCGTCGGGGCCGTGGATGAGCGGAATATGCGCCCAAATGGGAATGTCCCAGCCAAGTCCCTGGTAGATCTGGGTCTGCCGCGCCGCGTTGGTGAGATGGTCGTCGCCGCGAATGACGTGGGTGACGCCCATGTCGTGATCGTCGACGACGACGGCGAGCATGTAGGTCGGGTTGCCGTCGGAGCGCAGCAGCACGAGATCGTCGAGGTCTTTGTTGGGGAACACGACCTTGCCCTGCACCTTGTCCTCGACGATCGTCTCGCCGTCCTGGCGGGCGCGGAGCCGGATCGTCGGCGCAACTCCGGGAGGCGCCTCGGCGGGATCGCGGTCGCGCCAGCGCCCGTCGTAGCGGGGCGGCAGGCCGGCGAGCCGCTGCCGCTCGCGCATCTCGGAAAGCTCTTCCGGCGAGCAATAGCAGCGGTACGCGCCGCCGGCGGCGAGCAGCTGCATCGCGACCTCGCGGTGACGCTCGGCGCGGGTGAACTGATGCACCTCTTCGCCGTCCCAATCGAGCCCGAGCCAGCGCAACCCGTCGAGGATCGCCGCGACCGCCTGCGGCGTCGAGCGCTCGCGATCGGTATCTTCGATGCGCAACAGGAACTGGCCGCCGGTGTGCTTGGCGTAGAGCCAGTTGAACAAAGCCGTTCGCGCGCCCCCGATGTGCAGGAAACCGGTCGGGGAGGGAGCGAAGCGGGTGACGATGGCGGACATGGCGGACTCGGGAGCGCGCGAAAGAACCGCGCGTCTAGCAGACGCAGAGGCTGGGGCAAAATGGCGGCGCTTGCGCCATCCCGAGCGCAGGCGCCTTCGGGGCCGTCAAAGGTCTTCCGCCTTCAGACCGGAGCGTTTTGCGATCCTCTCCAGCATTTTCGGCCCGATTTCGTCCGAATCGTGAGGCGAACGCAAGGTCGGGCCATCCGTCGCGCTGAAGCGTCGCGTGCGAGCCAGTCCGGCGCTTCAAGCGCCAGCCGATGCGGATCAAGGCGTCGAGAACGCGACGCGCTTTCGCCGCGCCGAAGCGGCTCATTCCGCCGCGACGAAGAACTGAATCGAAATCGGCTTCGCCTCGTCGTGCTCTAAGCGTTCGGCGAGCGCGCGTAAGGCGAGCGCCTCCGCTCTCGCCATGGCGGCGGAGCGCGTGGCGCCATAGGCCATCGCGCCGGCGATCTCTGGAACTTCGGCCAGCCAGCGGCCGTCGTCTTCCTGTTCGGTCTCTAAAGTCAGTCGCATCGTGCGAAATCCCAGCGGTTGCGCCCGAAGACGATGCTCCCGTCGCGCACCTTCTACCACAGAACGCGAGACGCCGCCGCTTACGGCAGGGAATGCACGATCACCGGCCCCGCCGTCGCGCTCGCGGGCGCGACGACCAGCGTGGCGAGGTTCTTCTCGATCCAGGCGAGCGCCCGCCGGTTCGACTCCTCGGCCTGCTCGACGGTGTTGAAGATGCTGATCGCGGTCACCGTGTCATCGGGCGCGTAAACCACGTAATAGCCCATGAACCCCGGCACCCCGCTGATGATCGGGACCGCGCCCTTGATCTTTTGCGCGAGCTCGTCCGACTTGCCCGCCTTCGCCTTGAATTGCCGCAGCGCTGCATACATGGCGTGTTCTCCCGTTTCCGCGTGGGCGACTTCAATCCCTCAGAGTAACTCGGATCGGCACGTGGTCCGACGCCTTCTCCTTGGCGCGCTGCGCCTTGTCGATCGTGACGGTGGCGAGACGGTCCGCCGCCTGCGGCGACAGCAGCAGATGGTCGATGCGGATGCCATTGTTGCGCTGCCAGGCCCCGGCCTGATAGTCCCAGAACGTATAGAGCCCGCCTTCGTCACTGGTGGCGCGCAAGGCGTCGGTGAAGCCGAGAGCCATCAGCTCCCGATGTTTCGCGCGCGTCTGCGGCAGGAACAGCGCGTCGTTGACCCACAGCTCGGGATGCGCGGCGTCTTCGCGCTCCGGAATCACGTTGTAGTCGCCGGCGATGACCAGCGGCTCCTCGTAGGTCAGCAGCTTTCGCGCGTGGCGGATCAGCCGGTCCATGAAGCCGAGTTTGTAGGCGTACTTCTCCGTGCCGACCGGGTTGCCGTTCGGCAAGTAGAGGCTGACGAGCCGCAGCACGCGATTTCCCCAGGGAATGACGGCTTCGAGGTAGCGCGATTGCACGTCGCTTTCGTCGCCGGGCAGGCCGCGCTCGACCTCGAACGGGGGCTTGGCGAGAATGGCGACGCCGTTGAACGTCTTCTGCCCGTGAGTGGCGATGTTGTAGCCGAGCGCCTCGATCTCCTCGCGCGGGAACGCCTCGTCGAGACATTTGATCTCCTGCAGGCAAAGCGCGTCCGGCGCCACCTCCTTCAGGTAGTCGATGAGATGCGGCAGCCGCTGGCGCACGGAATTAACGTTCCAGGTGGCGATAATCAGGGCGGGGCTCCGGTCTTGCGCAGGGCGGATGACGCGCGGAGCGGCAGTTGGCCGAGCCCGACCGCCCGTTGGACATCGCCGAGGCCATGAATTATCGCAATTCCATAAATATGGCGACGAAATATCGGCGCCCGGAAAGTCCGTTGCTGGGCAACGCCGCGCCCCTCGCGCTCCGAGGCGATCCGGCGTAGTCTCTCCGAGAACCTGGAGCCGAAGCTGTGAGCGCCGTCGCGTTCGACACTCTGAAATTCGCGCAAACCCTTCGCGACAAGGCCAAGTTCACGCCGGAGCAAGCCGAGGGCCTGTCCGAGGCGTTCGCTCAAGCCAGCGCCGATCAGCTTGCGACCAAGACCGATATCGCCGATTTGCGCTCCGATCTTCGCCAAGCCGAATTGCGCCTGGAATTGAAAATCGAATCGACCAAAACAGACATCCTGAAATGGATGTTCGGGACGATCGGCTACCAGACCGTTGTCATTCTCGGCGCCGTCTTCGCGCTGAGCCGCTTTGGGCGCTGAGCCGCGCCCGAGGTCGTTGGACCTCCGGACCGCGCCTATATAGATAGGCCCATGGCCTCCTCCCACACAAAACCGACCATCGCCGGCTTGACTCGCGCCGAACTCGCCGCCGCGCTCGCCGAGATCGGCGTGCCTGAGCGCGAGCGCCGGATGCGAGTAAGCCAGCTGTGGCACTGGATCTATCACCGCGGCGCCGCCGATTTCGCGGCGATGCGCAATGTCGCGCGGCCGCTGCTCGACAGGCTCGGCGAGCGCTTCACCCTGGCGCGCCCCGAAATCGTCTCCGAGCAGGTGTCCGCCGACGGCACGCGCAAATGGCTGCTGCGAATGCCTTCGGCAGGCCCATTCGACAAGGGCGCGGAGATCGAGTGCGTCTACATCCCGGAGGCCGATCGCGGCACTTTGTGCGTCTCCTCGCAGGTCGGTTGCACCTTGAACTGCACGTTCTGCCACACCGGCACGCAAGGCTGGGCGCGAAACCTCAGCGCGGCGGAGATCGTCGCGCAGGTGATGGTGGCGCGCGACCGGCTCGGCGATTTCCCCGGCGGCGTCGCGCCGACCGACGGACTCGTGCCGTCAGGGGAGGGCGTGCGCGCGGTCTCCAACATCGTGTTCATGGGCATGGGCGAGCCGCTCTACAATTTCGATCACGTGCGCGAGGCGATCGCCGTGCTGACCGATGGCGAGGGTCTGTCGCTGTCGAAGCGTCGCATTACCGTCTCGACCTCCGGCGTCGTTCCGCAAATGGCGGGGCTCGGCGAGGCGTGCGGCACGATGCTCGCCGTCTCCCTGCACGCGACCAACGACGGCCTGCGCGACAAGCTGGTGCCGCTGAACCGGAAATACCCGATCGCCGCGCTGATGCAGGCGTGTCGTGACTATCCCGGCGCTTCGAACGCGCGGCGCATCACCTTCGAATACGTGATGCTGAAGGGCGTCAACGATTCGCCCGCCGAGGCGCGCGCGCTGGTGAGGCTGCTCAAGGGCCTGCCCGCGAAGATCAACCTGATCCCGTTCAACCCGTGGCCCGGGTCCCCTTACGAGTGCTCGGACTGGGAGACGATCGAGCGCTTCTCGGAGATTGTGTTCAACGCCGGCTATGCGAGCCCGGTGCGCACTCCGCGCGGCCGAGATATCCTCGCCGCCTGCGGCCAATTGAAGAGCGAGACCGAGCGCCTGCGGGCGCGGGCGCGGCTGATGCTGGAGGAGAGTTTGGTCAACGGGCTCGAGTGAGGAGGCTAAGCCACTCCGTTGCAAGCCGTCTGTCGACTTGCTGCGCTTCCGCTGTGCGGCAAAGCATATATCGCTACGACGACGCGCGGACGGCGATTGGCGGATTTCAAGTTTGTACGCCAAGCGGGGTGGCCGAAGGCCGGATAAGGGGGCGCCCCGCTCAGCCGACCTTATCCACAGCCCCGCTTTCCCAAGCCCGCCCCCCCGCGCTAACCCTGCGCCCATGCCTCAGCATCTCATCAAGCTATGCGTGGGCGCCGACTCGGTCGCCGATCTCGAAGAATGGGTCGACGAGCGCGTCCGCGAACGGGTCGCAAAGCGTCATGCTCCGCGCTCGCAGCACGTGACCCGGATGGTTCCGTCGCGCGCCGCCGAGATCGTCGACGGCGGCTCGTTGTACTGGGTCATCAAGGGCCAGCTCGCTGCGCGGCAAACCGTTCTGGAGATCGAGCCGTTCGTCGACGGCGACGGGATCGGGCGCTGCCGGATTTGGCTCGGCCCCGAGGTCGTCAAGGTCGCGCCGCGGCCGACGCGGCCTTTCCAGGGCTGGCGCTATCTCGCCGACAAGGACGCGCCGCCCGACCTGGGCGCGTTCGGCGGCGGGCAGATGCCGGAGCCGCTGCGGCGTGCGCTCGGCGAACTCGGCCTGCTATGATGGGCTCTTCGTCAGGCAGCCGCGCACGGCGATCTCGCAACGCTCCGCCTGCGGAATCGGCGTCCCGCGCGCGTCGGTATAGGCGATCCCGCGTACGCCGTGGCTGTCGATGGTGAAGCGGGCCTCGCAATCGCCGCTCGGCGCCGAGAACGTCGGCCGCTCCGCGGGGTCGAGCGCGGCGACCCAGCCGTCAACGCGCAACTGGCCGATCTTGTAGACCCAGATCTGTTCGATGCCGACCGGGATGCGGCGGTCGGGCTCGCCGAAACAGGCGCGGACCTTCGCCGCCGGGCGATTGAACAAGTACGCCTCGGCGAGCTGGCCGCTATCCGTCTCGCAGGCTGTCGTCGCCAGCGTCAGCGTCACCGCCGCAATCCGGTTGCCGATCCGCATCGTTCGCCCTCCGGCGCCGTCTTAGAGGCGCCGCCGCCGCGCGTCCACTGGACGCACGCCGCGGCTTGGGGCAGGGAAGGCGCATGTCCGACTCCGAACCCTCGCACGACGATGACGACAGCGGCTCGCGCAAGACCGTGGCCGCGGTGGTCGTCATCGGCCTGCTGGCGGTCGCCGGCTGGTGGCTGATGACCGAGTTGCAACATCATCGCGACGTCGAGAACTGCATTGCTTCGGGTCGCCACGACTGCATCCCGATCACGCCCGACAAGTAGCTCAGCGCAGCGCTTTCTCGGCCTCGGTGGCGGACGCTTCGCACTCCTTCGCGTCGCCGGAATCGTCGGCCGCGCGCGCCTGCTCGATCAGCACCTTGAAATGCGCGCTGCGTCGGCTCGACGCGGAATCCGCCGACGCGTCGGCGTCCGCGGCGGAGGCGGCGCCCGGCTGGTGATGCAGTTTCGCGCCGGTGGTCTCCACGGCCGTGGCGTCGGTCCCGGCGGGTTGCGCGCCGGCGACCGGCGGGGCGGCGTTGAAGCGGGACTCGAGCGCGTTGACCCGCTCGCCGCAGGGGCTGGCGGCGGCCGCATTCGCGAGAACCAGCGCGCCGGCGAAGATGACAAGGGCTTTCATCGCAGTTGCCTTCTGATTTCGACGCCGCCGTTTTGGCCGACGGCGTCCCACACTTAGGCAACGCTTTAGGACGGATTTACGCGGCTTCGAAAATGTGAATTTTTCTGTCGGCGACCAGTTCCTTCGACGCGCGGCCATAAGAGACCATGTGCGGCGCGGCGGCGTGCGCCTTGAGCGCGTCGGCGCTCGCCCAAGTCTCCAGAATGACGAGCACGTCGGGACCGACCGGCGTCTGAAACGATATGCCGCCGCCGGCGTCGACGAACGGCTGGTATTCGAGGCAACCCTGTTCCGCGTGCACAGCGGCCATGTTGGCGCGAAACAGCGCCAGCAGCTCCTCGCGGCGGCCCGGTTTGGCGGTGATGATGGCGACGACCCTGATCATGGCGGTTCCTTCCCTGCGCGTGCGCGCCCCCAAATCCTCACCCTCGCGCCGCCTAAGTCAACCCGAAGCTTGCGTTTCCGTCGCTTGCACCCAAAATGCCGGACCTGGAGACGAGGCTATGTCCGGTTCGCTCACCCCCAAAAGCACCTCCGCGGAGATCTCCGCCTTTCTCGCCGAGGCGCGGAACACCCCGGCTGTGCGCGCCGGCAACCGCGCGCGGCTGATCTTCGCGCTCGACGCCACGCTGAGCCGGCAGCCGACCTGGGATCTCGCGCTCGCGTTGCAGGGCAAGATGTTCGAGGCGGCGGCGGGAATCGGCGGCCTCGACGTGCAACTCGTCTATTTCCGCGGTCAGGGCGAATGCCGCGCCTCGCGATTCGTTTCGCAAGGGCAGGGGCTGGCGCAGCTGATGACCGGGATTTCGGTGCGCGGCGGCGCGACTCAACTGCGCAAGGTGCTCGCCCATGCGCGCGACGAGGCGAAGGTCGCGCGGGTCGGCGCGCTGGTGTTTGTCGGCGACGCGATGGAGGAGAACCTCGAATCGCTGCTGGGTACGGCCGGGGAACTGGCGCTCGCCGGCATGAAGGCGTTCATGTTCCAGGAAGGCGACGACAGGCGCGCCCGCACCGCGTTCCAGGAAATCGCGCGGCTGACCGGCGGCGCCTATGGCGCGTTCGACGCGGGCGCTGCGGCCCGTCTCGCTACGCTTTTGCGCGCGGCGGCGGCCTACGCCGCGGGGGGACGCGCGGCGCTCGAAGCGCTCGCGGCGCGCGAGGCCGACGCCCGGCCGTTGCTCGCGCAGATGCGCGGCTGACGGCTCATGCCCCAGCTCATCATCGGCCTGTTCGCGCTCTACCTGCTGCTGCTCGCGGTGCGTCAGTTCGGGCGGATCACGCCGGCCTCGGCGGCCAAGATCGTGCGCGGCGGCGGATTCGCGCTGGGCGTCGTCGCCCTGTTGTTGCTGCTGCTGCGCGGCAGCTTCGGGCTGGTCGGCATGGTGGCGAGCCTGTTGTTCGCCGGCGCGCTGAAAGGCGGCGTCAATCCGTTCGGCGCGGCGATGAACGCGGCGGGGTGGGGAAACAAGCCGCGCGTCTCGATCGCCCGCTCGGCGGCGATCGAGATGCGGCTCGATCGCGATTCCGGTCGAATGAGCGGCGCCGTCACGTCGGGCCCGTTTACAGGCCAGGTGCTGGAGCGGATGACGCGGGCGGAGTGCGTCAGCCTGTACCGCTATTGCCAGGGCGACGATCCCGAAGGCGCCGTGTTGCTAGAGGCTTATCTCGACCGCCGGTTCCCCGCTTGGCGCGAGGCAGAGCAGGGTGACGGCGATGCGCGGCGGCGGGGGTGGGACGGCGGGCCGCTGTCCCGCGATGAGGCGTACGAAATCCTGGGCTTGCCGCAGGGCGCGGGCCGCGAGGAGATCGTCGCCGCGCACCGAAGCCTGATGAAGAAGCTTCATCCAGATCATGGCGGCTCGACCGCCCTGGCCGCGCGGGTCAATCAGGCCAAGGACGTTCTGCTGGACTGACATTACGCAAACTCCGGAACGCAACGCGGAACGCAAGGCTAACGTAAAACCCTAAAGCGCCGGTCAATCCCGGGTAGTGAAGCAGGAGAGCCCGCCCTGCTTCAGGTCGTGGCAGGCTTTGGCGGCGGTCGCCGAATCGAGGCCGGCGAAGCGGACGCGATAGACGGTGTCGCCGTCCTTGCGCACTTTCTCGGTGAAGCCGCGCACGCTCGCCAACGCCCGATGACGCGACTTGGCGCGGGCCAGCAGCTCGCGGGCGTCATCGGGGTCGTCGGTCGCGCCGACCTGAATGGTCCAGCCGCCCTTCTTGACTGCGGCGCCGTCCTCGGCGCGGGCGACTCGCGTCTCTTCGGCGGCCGCCTTGTGCGGCGCGGGATTGGGTTTCTTGCCGCGCGGCCCGACCTTCCAGCCGAGCTTGCCCGGATCGAGCGCCGCCGCCTTGGCGAGCGCGGGCGACATCGGTTTCGGGTGCTCGAATTTGCGCGGCGCCGGCGCTGGCGGCGTCTCGTCGGCGCTGTCGTCGCCCTCGCCCTGCGGCTCCGGCGCCGCCTCGGCGACGCGATCCGGCGCCGCCTCGGGGTCCTCGTGCTCGGCGACCGGCGTCAAACGCGGCCCGTCGCGGCCGGGCGGGGCGGCGAAGCCCTCGTCGGAATCGGCCTCGGCGATCCGCGTCGCCGTGTGATCGGATCCGGCCTCGGCGATGTGGGTTTCGATCAGTCGCTCCATCAGCCGGTCTCGGGCCGGGGCCGAGCGACCGCCCATCACCACCGCGACCAGCGCCCGCCCGTCGCGATGCACCGAGGTCAGCAGGTTGAAGCCCGAGGCGCGGGTGTAGCCGGTCTTGATCCCGTCGACGCCGTCGACGCGGCCGAGGAGATGGTCGTGGTTGCCGATCACTTCGCCGTTGTAGGTGAACTCGTGCAGCGAGAAATAATGGAAATATTTGGGGAAACGCTCCTGCATCGAGCGCGCCAGCACGGTCAGGTCGCGCGCGGTGGTCCATTGCTCGTCGTTCGGCAGGCCCGAGGCGTTGCGATAGAGCGTGCGCGACATGCCGATCTGATGCGCTTTGTGGGTCATCAGCGCGGCGAAGCTCGTCTCGTCGTGGCCGACCGCCTCGGCGACCGCTACCGCCATGTCATTGGCAGAACGGGTGACGATCGCCTTGATCGCCTCTTCGACGGAGATCGTCTCGCCCGCCGGAACGCCGAGTTTAGAGGGCTCCTGCGCCGCCGCGTGCTCGGAGACCGGGATGCGCGTCGCCAGCGTCATTTCGCCCTTTTCGAGCTTCTCGAACAACAGATAGAGCGTCATCACCTTAGTGATCGAGGCGGGGTGGCGCAGCGCATTCTCATTGACGCCGTAGATTTCGCGGCCCGAATTGGCGTCGATGACGATGGCGGAATATTTGGAGCCGTCGACCTCCGCCGGCGTCGAGACGCCGGCGCTGCTGGCGCCGCCGAGATGGACGGCGACGCGGGCGTGGCGGTGATGGCGCAGGTGGGCCTGCGCCCCGCCGCTACTCGAAGCCAGGGCGAAGGCCGCCAGGCAAATCCCCGCGGCGAGCGGGGCGACACGCGACAGCCCTAAACGCAGTTCACCAAATAACATGACGCGCCCTTAACCCTCTGCCGCGCCCGTTCCGTCCCCGAACGGCGTGGCAAAACGCACACAGCTGTGAAGCCTATGAGATCGCGGTTACGTGGGCGTTAATGGCGAGCGGCGGTTGCGCCGATTTGTTCTTTAAGCCTTTGAAAAATCGGTCTTTACCTTACGGTACCGCTGGCTTTGAGCCCGCAGTGGGGCCGGCGCGAGGCGGCAAGTCGTTGATTTTTCGACGTTAGTTTTCGTTAACCGCGCTGCCGGGTACCCCCTCGGCGCCTTCGTCTAATCGAGGGAACCGGCGGCCTGAGATACGAAGCGGGCGACTTCCTTGCCCGTACGGTCTCCGGCGCGTCGCCGCGACGGGGCCTAGCCTAGACCTTCGTTATGGTGCACTGCAAAAAGAAGCCTTGACTTCATTGTGCAGTGCACCTAAATCCAACCTGTCGCTGCGGCGAATGGCGCCCCAGCAAACCGATATAAGAGGATCAGATGAGCGCGTTCGCTTTCGAGGACTTCCAGAATCTCTCCAAGCAGCAGGTCGAGGCCGCCACCGCCTACGCCGCCACGGTTACGAAGGGCCTGCAGGAGATCGCGGCCGAGACCGCCGAGTTCTCCAAGCACGCGATGACGACCGGCGCGGAAGCCGTCGAGAAGCTGCTCGGCGCCAAGACGGTGGAATCGGCAGTGCAGATTCAGTCGGACTACATGAAGTCGGCTTACGAGGGCTTCATCGCCAAGGCCACCAAGATCAACGAGATCGTCGCCAAGGTCGCCAGCGAGGCGATGAAGCCGGCGCAGAAGGCGTTCGCCGTCGCGATGCCGAAGGCGTAAGCTTCCGTTCTGAATTCTCCGAACGACTGAGGTTAGTAAGGCCGGCGCAAGCGCCGGCCTTTTTTGTTTCGCAGGCCCCTTGCGCTCGATGGGAGAATTGGCGAACCTGCAATCCTGCGTCGGGCCCTCTGGCGCCGCGGTTATTTGGCGCCTAGATGAGGCCGACGGGTCCCAGCGAGCCATGGCGGCGAGGTCGCCGTCGCGCGCGGCTGAGAAGAGAGGTCCGTCCTTGATCGCCGAGCCGCATCCGCTCTTGAGCCGATTCCGGGCAGGTATGGCGTTGATCGTCAAGTGGTTTTCTTTCGCGGCGGCGCAGGCGCAGGCGTCGCCGCGTCCGGTGATGGCGGCCAGCAAGGAGCCGCGTCGCAACGGCGACGCGCCCGGCGCGGGCGCCGCGGTCATCACGCGCACGCGTACCCAAACCAAGCGTCCCAACATGTATCGCGTGCTGCTGCTCAACGACGATTACACCCCGATGGAGTTCGTCATCGCCATTTTGCAGTCGTTCTTCAACAAAAATCCCGAGGAAGCCACGCAAATCATGCTGCATGTCCACCACAACGGCGTCGGCGAGTGCGGCGTCTACACCTACGAGATCGCGGAGACCAAGGTCGCCCAGGTCATGGATCACGCACGGAAGAATCAGCATCCGCTGCAATGCATTATGGAAAAGAAGTGAGGTCGTGATGCCGGTTTTCTCAAGAGCGCTCGAAAAGACGTTGCGCCGGGCGCTTGCGATCGCCAACGAGCATCGCCATGAACTCGCCTCGCTCGAACACCTGCTGCTGGCCTTGATCGACGATCCCGACGCCGCCGCCGTGCTGCGCGCGTGCAATGTCGATCTCGACCAGTTGCGCAAGACGGTCGTGCGCTATGTCGATAACGAACTGCACAGCCTGGTGATCGAGAATGGCGAGGAAGCCAAGGCGACCGCCGGCTTCCAGCGCGTGGTGCAACGCGCGGCGATCCACGTGCAATCCTCCGGTCGCGAGGAGGTGACGGGCGCCAACGTGCTCGTCGCCATCTTCGCCGAGCGCGAGAGCCACGCCGCCTATTTCCTGCAAGAGCAGGACATGACGCGCTACGACGCGGTCAATTACATCAGCCACGGCATCGCCAAGCGTCCGGGCCTCTCCGATCCGAACCGCGGTCCGCGCGGCGTCGACGAGGAAGCGGAAGCGCGCGAGGCGAAGGAGGCCAAGGAGAGCGGCGATTCCAAGAAAAAGGAAGGCGCGCTGGACGCTTATTGCGTCAACCTCAACAAGAAGGCGAGAGACGGCCGGGTCGATCCGCTGATCGGCCGCGAGCCCGAAGTCGCGCGCACGATCCAGGTTCTGTGCCGCCGGCAGAAGAACAATCCGCTGCTGGTTGGCGATCCCGGCGTCGGCAAGACCGCGATCGCCGAAGGCTTAGCGCGCAAGATCATCAAGTCCGAGGTGCCGGAAGTGCTCGCCAACGCCACGGTGTTTGCGCTCGACATGGGGGCGCTGCTGGCCGGCACCCGCTATCGCGGCGACTTCGAGGAGCGCCTCAAGCAGGTGATGAAGGAGATCGAGAACCACAAGGACGCGATCCTGTTCATCGACGAAATCCATACCGTAATCGGCGCCGGCGCGACGTCGGGCGGCGCCATGGATGCATCGAACCTGCTGAAGCCCGCGCTCGCGCAGGGCGCGTTAAGGTGCATCGGATCAACGACTTACAAGGAATACCGGCAGTATTTCGAGAAGGACCGCGCGTTGGTCCGCCGCTTCCAGAAGATCGACGTCAAGGAGCCGACCGTCGAGGATGCGGTGGAGATTCTTAAGGGCCTCAAGCCGTATTTCGAGGAGTTCCACAAGCTGCGCTACACCACCGAGGCGGTGAAGGCGGCGGTCGAGCTGTCGGCGCGCTACATCCACGACCGCAAGCTGCCGGACAAGGCGATCGACGTCATCGACGAGACGGGCGCCTCGCAAATGCTGCTGCCCGAGGGCAAGCGCAAGAAGACGATCGGCGTCAAGGAGATCGAGGCGACGATCGCCAGCATGGCGCGCATCCCAGCCAAGACCGTGTCGAAGGACGACAGCGAGGTGTTGCAGCATCTCGAATCGACCCTGAAGCAGGTCGTCTACGGCCAGGACGGCGCGCTGACCGCGCTGTCCTCGGCGATCAAGCTCGCCCGCGCCGGCCTGCGCGATCCCGAGAAGCCGATCGGCTGCTATCTGTTCACTGGTCCGACCGGCGTCGGCAAGACCGAGGCGGCGCGACAACTCGCCTCCAGCCTCGGCCTCGAGCTGATCCGCTTCGACATGTCGGAATATATGGAGCGCCATACCGTCTCGCGGCTGATTGGCGCCCCTCCGGGCTATGTCGGCTTCGACCAGGGCGGCCTGCTGACCGACGCGATCGACCAGCATCCGCATAGCGTGTTGTTGCTGGACGAGATCGAGAAGGCGCATCCCGACCTGTTCAACATCCTGTTGCAGGTGATGGACCACGGTAAGCTGACCGATCATTCCGGCAAGCAGATTGATTTCCGCAACGTGATCCTGATTATGACCACCAACGCAGGCGCGGCGGATATGGAGCGCGCGGCGTTCGGCTTCCATCAGTCGAAGCGCGAGGGCGAAGATACCGAGGCGATCAACCGGCTGTTCACGCCGGAGTTCCGCAACCGCCTCGACTCGGTCGTGCCGTTCGGCCGGCTGCCGAAGGAGGTCATCGCCCGCGTTGTCGACAAGTTCATCCTGCAACTGGAGGCGCAGCTCGCCGACCGCAACGTGTCGATCGAGCTCGCCGACGAGGCGCGGTCCTGGCTGGTCACCAACGGCTACGACGAATCGATGGGCGCCAGGCCGATGGCGCGCGTCATTCAGTCGCAGATCAAGACGCCGCTGGCCGACGAGGTGCTGTTCGGCCGGCTGAAGAACGGCGGCGTGGTGCGGGTCGTGGTCACCGGCGACGAGAAGGGCGAGAAGAAGCTCGGCTTTGTTTATCCCGAGGGCCCGGCGCTGCCGAGGATGGAGCGCGAGGTCGTCGTCGCCAATCGCGAGCGCGCCAATGGCAAGCTCAAGCCGAAGCGCAAGACCGACGCCGCCTCCGACCCCGACGACGACGCGCCGGAGGAGAAGACGCCGACCGAGCCGCAAACGATCTGAGGCGTCGCGAAAATCGCCGGCGCGCGCCTTACGGCGCGACGCCGGCTTTGCTTTTCAGGGAGATCGCCCGATTGCGCAGCGTCGGATCGTTCGGCGCCAAAGCGTGCGCGTGCTGGGCGGACTCCCATGCCGCCTTGAAGTTCGAGGCGGCCTCCTCCAGTTCCGAGATGCGTAGGAACGTGCCGGCGTTTTGCGGCTCCAGCGCCGACAATCGGCGTACGGCTTCCAGTTCTTCCTTGCCGCGCCCCATCACGCGCGCATGTTCGGCGAGCCGACGCCACACCCAGGCTTCATTGGGCATCGCTTCGGCGAGGCCCTGCGCCGCTTCGAGCGCCTCGTCCTTCTTGCCGATGCGAATGGCGGCGATGAACCGCAAATCCAGCGCCCGCACGTAGCCCCGGGTGTTCGGCGTCTGCGACTTCAACAGCGAATAGGCGAGGCTCGGGTTCGCTTCGTTGCGGAGCAGGTAATCGGCGTAGCGCAATTCGGCGAGCGGGCGGTTGGGCGCTGCGCCGAGCATGCGGTCGAAGGTTTGCATGTCGGCGGCGACCGGGCGGGGCGCGCGTTTGCGAATCAGCACCGCGCCGCCGAAGGCGGTGACGCTGTCGATCGTCTCGCAAGCATATTTCTGAAATCCCCAGGCGCCGGGCGGCGGCGCGCGATGGGCGGCGCAAGCGCGAACGAACGGCGACAGGTAGTCGAATATCGATTTGTCCGAGAGGCCTTGATGCTGTTTGGCGCCGGCCGCGCCCTGCCATTGCCCCTGGCCGTCCTCGAAATGGAACGACAAGTCTTCGAAGATGTAAATGCCGCCGGGAGCGAGGAACGGAAACAGCGTTTCGAACGACGTAATCATGTGATGCGCGATATGCGAGCCATCATCGATGATGATCGTCGGCTTATATTTGTTGGCGACGCTGTGCAGGAACGGGATATTGTCCTGCGAGCCGATCTCGATGGCGACCCGGTCACGGGCGAGCTTGGCGCAGGCCGGATTGACGTCGATGCCAATGATGCGGGCGCGGTCGAAGTATTTCAACCAGGTTTCGATGGAGGAGCCATCTTCGACGCCGATCTCGATGAGGTCGATCGGCTCGGATTTGAACGGCTTGAAATAATCTTCGTAGTGCCGAAGGTAATCCCAGGCGTGGGAGCTGGCGGAGGATTTGTCTGTTCCTGCAAGAACTCCGATGACATCGAGTTCACCCATCCGTCCGACCTCCGCGGCGCGGTCGGCGCGCGCCAATTCCGCTCAAGCAAGAATCGAAGCCCGCGAACCCCTCGCGCTGCGTCGACAATGCGAGCCAGATAACTAACGGCGCCGGAGAAGTCACGCCGCGGATTTTTAGCCGAGCTTGGTCTCCCTCGCCCAGCGGATCGCGGTGGCGACCGGCAAATCCGCCGCTACGGCGGCCTTGCGGCGCGACATGCCCGAGGCGATTGCCGCGAGCAGCCGCTTGCGCCGCGCCACACGGTCGGGGGCGAGGCGGGGGCTGCGCGCCAGCCGCGCCATTGCGCCTTCGTCAAGCGCGAAAGTCGCCGCCGCCTCCGCCGCGCTCATGCCTGCCTGCATCGCCGCCACCGCCTTCGCCTCCTCCTCCCGGCGGGCGCGACGGCGCGCATGCGCCGTCGGGAAGCCGCGCGCCCAGCGAATCGCGGTCGACACGCCGACGCCGATCTCCGCCGCCGCCTCCCGCCGCGACAGGCCGGCGTCGAGCGCGGCGAATAGCTTGGCTCGCAACGCCTCGCGCGACGGCGCGATCCCGGCGCGCTCCCCGATGCGCGCGGCGGTGCGCGGATGAACGCCGAATTTCGCCGCCGCCTCGTCGGCCGAGCCGCCGGCCTGCAAGGTCTGCTCAATCGCGGCGCGGGTTTCCTCGCCGAGGCGCCGCGAGCGGCGGCTCACCAGCCCGTAGCGCTTGGTCCAGCGAATCGCGGTGGCGGCGCTGACGCCGAGCCGCGCCGCGACCTCCCGGCAGGAGAGGCCGTCGGCGATCCCCTGTGCGAGCCGGGCAAGGTCTTCATCGGCGAGTTTGCGGTTCATTTCGGCGGCGTTGGCGGGAAGGTTGGGAGACCGGTTATATAGGCGCTTCACCCGTCCGGCGCCCGCCCGCAACAACCGCAAGACTCCCATGTCCACAGCCGCTTATTTCGATCCGCGCACCGGCGTCCGCTATCCCCTCAACGTCCCGCGCTGGCGCTCTGATGACGGCGCGCCGCTGCTGGTGACCCCGTCCGCTGGGCTCGGCCGCGACGAGATCCAGCGCGGAACGCGCTCGCTGTGGCGCTATCGCGCCGCGCTTGCCGGCGAGATCGGGCGCCCGATCAGCCTCGGCGAAGGCTGCACGCCGCTTGTCGAAGGACATTGGGGCGAGCTGCGGCCGATGTTCAAATGCGAGTGGTTCAGCCCAAGCGGCTCCTTCAAGGACCGCGGCGCCTCGGTGATGTTGTCGTACCTGCGCCAGCTCGGCGTCGATGCGATGCTGGAGGACAGTTCCGGCAACGGCGGCGCCGCGATCGCCGCCTACGGCGCCGCCGGCGGCTTGCGCGTCAAAGTCCTCGCGCCGGCCTCAACCTCGCCCGCCAAGATCGCGCAAGTCCGCGCTTACGGCGCCGAGGTCGAACTGGTCGAGGGGCCGCGCGAGGCGAGCCAGGCCGAGGCGATCCGGCAATCCGCGGAGATATTTTACGCCAGCCACAACTGGCAGCCGTTCTTCCTCGAAGGGACCAAGACCCTGGCTTACGAGCTTTGGGAGGATTTCAACTTTCGGGCGCCGGACAACATTATTGTTCCCGTCGGCGCCGGGAGTCTGTTGCTGGGTCTCCATTTCGGCTTCGGCGAACTCCTGCGCGCCGGCCAGATCGCCCGCGCGCCGCGCCTGTTCGCGGCGCAGCCGCTGAACTGTTCGCCCGTCGTGGCGCGCTTCGAGGCGGCCGTCGTCCCCGAATTCCTGCCAACAATCGCCGAGGGAACCGCGATCCGGGCGCCGCTGCGGTTGGAGCCGATGATCACCGCGCTGCGCGAGACCGGCGGGGCGGCGGTCGCCGCGCCGGAGGACGAAATTGTCGCCGCGCTGCGGCGGCTGTGCGCCGCAGGGCTGTTCGTCGAGCCGACCTCGGCGACCGCCGCCGCCGCGCTCGATCGGCTGCTCGCGGCGGGGTCTATCGCGGCGCGCGAAACGACGGTCGTCGTGCTGAGCGGATCGGGGCTGAAGGCCGCGGCGCGAGTGGCTGAGCTTTGCGCGGGCGGGAGTCCTGCGTAGGCGGCGCGCCCCCTATCCGGCCTTCGGCCACCTTCTCCCCGCAAGCGGGGAGAAGGCCCTATTCTGCAAGCTTAGATCGAGTCCCGATCAAGTTGAACCGCTGTCATGGCGAGCGAAGCGAAGCCATCCACGTTTCCGCCGAACCAGGCCTAGCCGATTAGCCTGCGATCTCGGCGCGCTGGATTGCTTCGCTTCGCTCGCAATGACGAAGCCGATTCAATTCGTTCGGTAAGCGCTCCTAGATCGACGGTTGGCCGTCCCCCTCGCCTCGCTCTTGCGGGGAGAGGATTGGGGTGAGGGGCGTTTAAGCTTCAACAATGTCAGCAGAATTTGCCTCGCCCCCTACTGCGTCAGCCAGGGCGTCTGTTGCAGCGCGCTCGCCTCCGCGGCGCAGTCGCGCTGCGGCGGATCGCCGGCGGCGCGCGCGGCGTCGAGTTCGGTCTTGGCTTTGGCGAGATCGTCGCGGAATTCGGCGTTGGCGTGCAGGTCGACGACCGTCGCCGCGCCGATGAGCCGGCCCTCCATCACGTCGCTCGCCCAATGGACGTTGCAGACGATGCGGCTCTCGCCGAACGCGCGCGCCCGCGCCAGAATCGCGTTGGCGCGGTCGGGGGCGATCTCGGCGAGAACCTCGCCCCAGGCCCAGCCGGCCGAGGTGTGGCCCGAGGGGTAGGACCCGTTTTTGCGCAGGGCGTCGTCGTCTTCGGGGCGGCAGGTCGGGTGGTTGTCGACCATGAACGGGCGCGCATGGCGATAGAGATCTTTGGCCTTGCCCGTCGCCGCGCCGGCGTCGGACAAAGTCCTTTGCAACAGGCGATAGAGCGTTGGCGTGGTGTCCGGCTTGATCGCCACGCCGATCGCGCAGGAGAATGTCGAGGCGGCGAACGGAAACGCCAGGATCGCGTCTAACGCGGCCTGCTGGAAACGCGGCGAGCCGGCGAGACCTATGGCAAACTCCGCGGTGTCTTCGTCGAGCATGAACGCAACCGACCCAACCGGCGGCGGCGGCGGCAGCAAGGCGACGCTGTCGGGCAACTCGGAGGGCGAGAGATAGCCCTTGAGCCGTTCGCCCATCGGGGCCGGCGCCGGGGTCTGCGGACTGGCGGCCGGAGTCGGCGTCTGTGCGAGAGCCGCCTGCGCGCAAATGACGACGGCGGCGAGCGCGGCGCGCGAAAGCGATCGTTTCAACACCGGGCGTCTCCCAAAACTGTCATTCGCGCCGCGAACCTAGTCGGAGCGCCGCCCCTCACGCAAGCAGGCTCCCGACCTGTCCGCGATGGCGCAGGAACGCGTCGGCGAGCACGCAGGCGAGCATCGCCTCGGCGACGGGCGCGGCGCGGATTCCGACGCAGGGGTCGTGGCGGCCCTTGGTGGAGATGTCCGTCTCCTCGCCGTCGCGCGTGATCGTCTGCCGCGGCGCGAGGATCGAGGACGTCGGCTTGACGGCGAAGCGGGCGACGATCGGCTGTCCGGTGGAGATGCCTCCGAGCACGCCGCCGGCGTGATTGGAGAGAAAGCGCGGGCCGCCGTTGCCGGCGCGCATCTCGTCGGCGTTCTCCTCGCCGGTCAGCGCGGCGGCGGCGAAGCCGTCGCCGATCTCGACGCCTTTCACCGCATTGACGCCCATCAGCGCCGCCGCGATCTCGGCGTCGAGCTTGCCATAGATCGGCGACCCCCAGCCGGCGGGGACGCCCTCGGCGATCACCTCCAACACGGCGCCGACCGAGGAGCCCGCCTTGCGGATGGCGTCGAGATAATGCGCGAAGCGCCCGACCGCCTCGGGGTCCGGCGTGAAGAACGGGTTGCGGCCGACCTCGTCCCAATCCCAATGCGCCCGGTCGATCGAGAGCTTGCCGAGCTGCACCAATGCGGCGCGGATGCGGACGCCCGGAATCACCTTGCGCGCCACCGCGCCGGCGGCGACGCGGGCCGCCGTCTCGCGCGCCGAGGAGCGGCCGCCCCCGCGATAGTCGCGAATGCCGTATTTGGCTTCGTAGGTGAAATCGGCATGGCCGGGCCGGTACCTGTCCCTGATCTCGCCGTAGTCCTTGGAGCGCTGGTCGACGTTCTCGATGTGGATGCAGATCGGCGTCCCCGTCGTCACCTGCTGGCCGGTGCGTTCGTCAAACATCACGCCGGAAAGAATGCGCGCCTCGTCGGGCTCGCGCCGCTGCGTGGTGAAGCGCGAGGTTCCCGGCCGGCGGCGGTCGAGATCGGCCTGCACTTCGGCGACGTCGAGCGGGATCAGCGGCGGGCAGCCGTCGATCACGCAGCCGATCCCCGCGCCGTGGCTTTCGCCGTAAGTGGTGACGCGGAAGAGATGGCCGAACGTGTTGTGCGACATGGCGTCCTCAAGAAAGCTCCGTAAAGCGCGAGCGGAGGCGCGCGTCAAACGGGGACAACATCTGTTCGTTCATGTCCAATTCATGTCGGGCGCCCCAGGGTCCGGCGATCCGACTTTTACGTTGGAATCGTCTTTGGAGGCCAAGAATGCTGAAGAAAATAGCCGCTCTCGGTTTGACCGCTGCGCTTGCTTTCGCCCCCGTCGCTGCGCTTGCGCAGGCTGCGGCCCCCGACGCCGGCGCGACCCCGGCCGCTTCGCCTGACGCCGGCGCGACGCCGGAGGCCACGCCGATGAAGCACAAGATGCATCATCACATGATGAAGCATCACATGATGAAGCATCATATGATGAAGCATCACATGAAGAAGAAGATGGAGGCTCCGGCCGGCGACGCCACCCCGGCGCCCGACGCGCCGAAGTAAGCGTCGCAACACGAGCTTTTCTGGATGCAGACCGCCCCCGTTGTGGGGCGGTTTTTTTGTCGGCCTACCGCCGCGCTGGCATTGCAGCGCGACCTTTCCCGCGCGAAACAGGGCGACTTCCGCTGCGAGGACGCGCCATGCCCGCGCTCGATTTCTGGTACGAATTCGCTTCAACCTATTCCTATCCCGCGGCGATGCGAATCGAGGCGCTCGCGGCGGCGAGCGGCGTCTCCGTGAATTGGCGGCCGTTCCTGCTCGGGCCGCTGTTCTTCGACCAAGGCTGGCGCGATTCGCCGTTCAACATCTATCCGGTGAAGGGGCGCTACATGTGGCGCGACCTGCAACGCATCTGCGACGCGTTGGGCCTGCCGCTGAAGCGCCCCGAACCCTTTCCGCAGAATACGCTGCTCGCCGCCCGCGTAGCGCTGGCGTTGCCCGAGGCGCGCCGCGCCGCCTTCAGCCGCGCGGTCTACGCCGCCGAGTTCGGGGAGGGGCGGACGATTGACCGCGCGCTGCTCGGGCGCCTGCTCGGCGAAGACGCGGAGGCGACGCTGTCGCTCGCCGAATCGCCTGAGAACAAGGAAGCGCTGAAGGACGCTTGCGCGGAGGCCAAGGCGCTCGGGCTGCCGGGCGCGCCGTGTTGCGTCACCGAAAGCGGCGAAGTGTTCTGGGGCAACGACCGGCTCGAGCCGGCGATCGCCTGGGCGTTGCGCGGCGAATAGCGCACGTTTTTGCGAATTCCCAACGCGCTCCCGCTGCGCTATGGTCGCGGCCGATGACAGCTCGACGCGAGGGAGACGACATGATTCGCATGCCTGACGTTTCCCTCGGGTATTCGCGCGGACCGGACGCCTTCTGATCCCGCCGCCGCTCGCTTCTTAAGTTCATTCCCTGATATCGACGCCCGCCGCGCGGGCGCGCCTGCTCAAGGCCCCCTCATGTTCGCTCTGTTCGAACGACTCGTCGATCCGTTTCGCGCCCACGACGAGACCATGCCGCCGGGCGACATCCTCGGCTTCTATGCGCGCTATTGCCGGCAGATCTGGCCGCTGATCGCGGCGCTGATCGTGCTCGGCCTCGTCATCTCGCTGATCGAGACGACGATCGTGCGGTTCTCTGGCTCGCTGATCGACATGCTGCGCACAACGCCGCCGGCCGAGGCGTTCACGCAGCATCGCGCGGTCTTTCTCGGAATGGCGGCGCTGGTGCTGATCGCGCGGCCGCTGGCGAGCCTCGCACACGACCTCATCACCCAGCAGGCGGTCGCGCCGGGCTTCACCAACCTGATCCGCTGGCAGACGCACCGCTGGGTTCTGCGCCAGTCAATGAACTATTTCGCCAACGACTTCGCCGGGCGCATCGCCTCCAACATCATCCAGAGCTCGGCGTCGTTGCGGGAATCGACGGTGCAAGTCGTCGATTCGATTTGGTTCGTCGTGACTTTCGCCGTGACGACGCTGGTCGTGTTCGCGCGCGCCGACGTGTGGCTGACGGTCCCGCTCATACTCTGGATCGCCTATTACCTCGGCGTGCTCGCCGTCATGGTGCCGCGCATCCGGCGCCGCTCGGAGGCGCTCGCCCACGCCCGCGCCGATCTCACCGGCCGCGTCGTCGACGCCTACGCCAACATCCAGACGGTGAAACTGTTCGCGCAGATGCAGCGCGAGGACGACTACGCCCGCGAGGCGCTGTCGACGCATCTGGCCGCCTACCATCGCCAGACGCGGCTCATCACCTGGCTCAACGTGTTCGTCTCCGGCGGCAACAGCGCGTTGATCGTCGTCGCGGGCGGTTTAGCGGTCTGGCTGTGGAGCCGCGGCGCGTTGTCGCTCGGCGACATCGCCGTGGCGATTGGCCTCACCGTTCGCGTCGTCACCATGTCGGGTTGGGTGATGTGGACGGCGATCGCGATCTTCGACGCGGTCGGCAATGTGCAGGAAGGCATGCGCACCATCGCGCAACCCCGCGCCGTCGACGACGCGCCCGGCGCGAGGGCGCTCGCGGCGCCGCGCGGCGAGATCCGGTTCGAGAACGTGTCGTTCCACTACGGCAAGGGCGGGGGCGTGATCGACAAGTTCTCGCTGACGATCGCGCCGGGCGAGAAGGTCGGCCTCGTTGGACGTTCCGGCGCCGGCAAGTCGACGCTGGTCAACCTGTTGCTGCGATTCTACGACGTCGAGGCCGGCCGCATCCTGGTCGACGGCGAGGACATCGCGCGCGCCACGCAGGAAAGCCTGCGGCACAAGGTCGGCATGGTGACGCAGGACACCTCGCTGCTGCACCGTTCGATCGCCGACAACATCCTCTACGGCCGGCCGGAGGCTTCGCGGGAGGACATGATCGCCGCCGCCCGCGCCGCCCACGCTGACGCGTTCGTCACCGGACTGGTCGACCGCGACGGCCGTACGGGCTACGACTCGATGGTCGGCGAGCGCGGCGTCAAGTTGTCCGGCGGCCAGCGTCAGCGCATCGCCATCGCGCGGGTGCTGTTGAAGGACGCGCCGATCCTGGTGCTGGACGAGGCGACCTCGGCGCTCGATTCCGAGATCGAACAGGCGATCCAGGAGAACTTGCAAACGCTGATGTCCGGCAAGACGGTGATCGCCATCGCGCATCGGCTGTCGACGATCGCGGCGATGGACCGGCTCGTCGTGCTCGACGGCGGACGGATCGTCGAGACGGGTTCACACCGGGAGCTGATCGACCACGGCGGCCTCTACGCGGCGCTATGGCGTCGGCAGTCCGGCGGCTTCCTCAAGGCGGCGGAGTGATTGGGCCGGAGGGGGGCTATTCCTCCATCCGCGCCCCGAGCCGTCCCGCCAAATCCTGGACGAACTGCCAGGCGGTGCGGCCGGAGCGGGCGCCGCGCGTCGTCGCCCATTCCAGCGCGTCGCGCTCCAGGTCCTCGGCCGGCGCGGGCAGACCGAAATGCGCGCAATAGCCGCGCACCATCTCCAGGTAATCGTCCTGGCTGCATTTGTGGAAGCCGAGCCACAGCCCGAAACGGTCGGACAGCGACACTTTCTCCTCGACCGCCTCGCCGGGGTTGATCGCAGTCGAGCGCTCGTTGTCGACCATATCGCGCGGCAGCAGGTGGCGGCGATTGGACGTAGCGTAGAACAGCACGTTCGCCGGTCGACCCTCGACGCCGCCCTCCAGCGCCGCCTTCAGCGATTTGTAGGAGGCGTCGCCGCCGTCGAACGAGAGATCGTCGCAGAACACCAGGAAACGATGCGGATCGGCGCGCAGCCGCGCCATCAGCGCCGGCAGGCTCTCGATGTCCTCGCGGTGGATTTCGATCAGCTTCAGCGGCCGCGCCGCGCCGCGCGCGGCGTTGACCGCCGCGTGGGCGGCTTTCACCAGCGAGGATTTGCCCATGCCGCGCGCGCCCCACAACAGCGCATTGTTGGCGGGCAGGCCGTTGGCGAAGCGCGTGGTGTTCTCGACCAGGATGTCGCGGGCGCGATCGACGCCCTTGAGCAGCGCGATCTCGACGCGATTGACATGCGGGACCGGCATCGCGGTCTCGTCGTGGGCGCGCCAGACGAACGCGTCGGCGGCAAGAAAGTCGGGCGCCTCCGACGGTTTCGGCGCGAGCCGGTCGAGCGCGTCGGCGATTCGGGAGAGCAGAGCGAGGGCGGCGGGGTCGATCATCGCGAACGCCTTTGCCACAACGTCGACCGTCGCGCGAGCCGCCCTGTAAATCTTCAACAACGGTGCTATATTCGCCAGGGACGTCCCGGGCCTTGAACCCGGCGCACGGAGGTTGGCATGGCTTCGCGACTGGCGCGCAGGAAAGTGATGAGTCTGACCGAGGCCGCGGCCGCGCGGGTCAAGGAAATCATGGCGAAGTCGGAAACGCAGTCGGCGGGTTTGCGCGTCGGCGTCCGCAACGGCGGCTGCGCCGGCATGGCCTACACGATGGAGCTCGCCGACCGCGTCGAGCCGCTCGACGAGGTGATCGAGGACAAGGGCGTCAAGGTGCTGATCGACCCGAAAGCCGTGCTGTTCCTGCTCGGCGCCGAGATGGACTTCAAGTCGGATCGGCTCGGCTCGTCCTTCACCTTCCGCAATCCGAACGAGACGTCGTCTTGCGGCTGCGGCGAGAGCGTCGCGCTGACGCCGGCGGACGCGAGTCGGCTCGAAGCGTTGGCTTGACCGACGCGGACGACCTGAAGGCGCTTTTCGCGCCGTTCGGAGCCGTGAGTGTTCGTCGCATGTTCGGCGGCGCGGGGATTTATGCGGACGGCCTCTGCTTCGCCATCGAGTCGCGCGGCGAGGTCTACATCAAGACGGACCCTGTGACGCAAAGCGCCTTCGAGGCGGCGGGGTCGCAAGCCTTCGTCTATGAGATGCAGGGCAAGCCGAA
This sequence comes from uncultured Pseudomonadota bacterium, assembly GCA_963807735.1. Classification (GTDB taxonomy): domain Bacteria; phylum Pseudomonadota; class Alphaproteobacteria; order Rhizobiales; family Beijerinckiaceae; genus Roseiarcus. The sequence continues at coordinate 194,245 of CAWEDI010000036.1, forward strand.
GTCGATGGCGTATTGGCGGCTCGTCGCGGACGCCTACGATGATCCCGAGGCGCTGAGGCGCTGGGCCGAGTTGGGTCTCAGCGCGGCGCGAAGGGCGGCGGCGGCCAAATCCAAACGTCCGCCGCGACGAAAAGCCCGCTGAACGTGGACGGGCGGGCGCGCCCATGTTAGGAGCGCGCGATTTTTCGAGGCGCCGCGTGGCGCTGGACAGGCCGGAGCGTTCGGCGGAGACTTAATTCGATGATGTCGGTGCTCATCGTCATTCACCTTCTGGTGGTGATCGCGTTGGTCGGCGTGGTGTTGTTGCAGCGTTCCGAAGGCGGCGCGCTCGGAACCGGTGGCGGCGGCGGCTTCATGACCGGACGCGGCCAGGCCAATGCGCTGTCGCGGGCGACCGCCATCCTCGGCGGCCTGTTCTTCGCCTCGGCGCTGCTGATGTCGATCCTCGCCGGCTGGAACCGTGCGCCGCGCTCGATCCTCGACGAGGCGCCGACGACCAAGACCTCCACCGAGAAGCCAGCCGAGCCGAACCTGCTCGATCAGCTCAAGGGCGGCGGCGGCGGCGCCCCCGCCGCGCCCGCGCCGTCTCCGTCGAAATAACCCTGGGATGCCGCTTCCGCTCGCGATCGCCGCCTATTTCACGCTGTGGTGGGTGGTGCTGTTCGCGGTGCTGCCGTTCGGCGTGCGCTCGCCGGCGGAGACTGGCGCCGAGTTGCCGCGCGGAGCGGACCCCGGCGCGCCGGTCGTTCATCATCTCGGCGCGAAGGCGTTGGCGACGACGCTGATCTCCGGCGCGCTCTTCGCCGCGCTCTACGCTTTCGTCGTCTACGAGGGCTGAGCGTGCCCTCGTTCCGCAGCGCGCGGGTGGTCCGCCATTCGCCGCAGCAGATGTTCGACCTTGTCGCCGACTGCGATAAATACCCGGAATTCCTGCCGTTCTGCGTCAGCATGAAAGCGCGGCCGCGCGGCGTCGACGCCAACGGCGCCGAGATCGTGCTCGCCGAGATGGAGGTCGGCTACAAGGCGATCCGCGAGCGCTTCGTCACCCGCAACGCGTTCGATCGGCAGGCGCTGAAGATCACCGTCGAATATGTCGAGGGGCCGTTCAGCCGCTTGCGCAACGTCTGGAATTTCGCGCCCGAGGGCGACGGCTGCAAGGTCGAGTTCTATATCGACTACGAGTTCAAATCGCGCCTGCTGGCCATGCTGATGGGCTCGATGTTCGACGCGGTGTTCCGCACCTTCGCCAGCGCGTTCGAAGCCCGCGCCGACAAGATCTACGGCAAGTCCCCGGCGCTCCCCGGCGGTCAGTAGGCCTCGGGCGGCGGCGGATCGCAGCTCCAGCTGTCAAACGTCGGGTGGAACACCGTGCCACGCGGACAATAGCGGCTCTCCTCCGCGATATTGGGCTGGCAATTGCCGCCGGCGTCGGTGTGGAAACCGGATGCGCAGACGGACGGGTAGACAAAGCCCAATCCCGGCGGCTGAGCGGCGGCGCCGGAAGCCGAGAGCGCGAAGAGTACTGGCGCAAGCGCGCAAACGTACTTCATGGAGACCTCATTGCTCGAGCCAGCGATACGTTGCGAATTCGGCGACAGTTGCATCGCCGCCGTTCAATAGCGCGTGACTACGCGCCGTTCGCGGCCTGCGCGAGCAGTTCGAGGGCGTGGGCGACGGCCGCGAGGCGAACGCCGCCACGGCCGAGGTCGCCAAACCGCCGTTCGCTCGCGACCAACCGGCCGCCGGGTCCGGCGCATGCGAAATGAACTAGGCCGACCGGCTTCTCGTTGCTGCCGCCGCCGGGCCCGGCGACGCCGGTGATGCTGACGGCGATGTCGGCGCGCGAGGCGCCGAGCGCCCCCAACGCCATTTCGCGCGCCGTCTGTACGCTGACCGCGCCGTGCGCCTCCAGGGTTGCGGCGGCGACGGCGAGCAAATCGCACTTGGCTGCGTTGGAATAGGTGACGAAGCCGCACTCGACGACGTCCGAGGAGCCGGCGATCTCCGTGAGCAGCCCCGCCACGAGGCCGCCGGTGCAAGATTCCGCCGTCGCCAGCTTCAGGCGGCGCGCCCGGCAAAGATCGAGCAGCGCGCGCGCTTGGGCGAGCAACGCCTCGGGGAATGTCGCGTCGTTCACCACCATCTCCGATATTTGAACCACAGAATCGGAAGCAATGCGCTGAGGGCGATCAGGGTCAGTCCGTATTGGTAACCATAGGTCCAGTCATACTCGGGGATGTTCTTGAAGTTCATGCCGTACATGCTCGCGATAAATGTCGGGGGAATGCCGATCACCGAGGCGATCGTCAGCACCTTGAAGATGTCGTTCTGCTCGACGCCGATCAGGCCAAGGCTCGCATCGAGCAGGAATTGCAATCTCTCCGAGAGCCGATCTTCCTGCGAGCTGAGCGACTGCACGTCGCGGTCGATCCGCTCCAGCCGCGTGCGGGTGTCCGGCGGGAGATTGGCGGACCATTCCAACTCCAGGAACGGAACCGCGCGCGCCAGCGTCAACAGCGTCTCCTCGATGAGCGAATTGTATTCTCGTTGGCGGCCGATATCGGGAATCACCATTTTCAGGACGGCGCCGCGCGTTTCATCGGATCGTGACGCCGCCTTGGCGAAGATGAGTTTGGAGCATCCGTCGATTCGCGACGTCAGCAGCTCCAATTCGTCGGCGAGATGGTCGACGATGCCCTCGAGCAACGCGAGCGTCGCGCCGACCGGGCTCGGCGGATCGCGGTTGACGCCCATCGCCTCCATATGCTCCGGCTCGCAGGGCTTCAGGTTTTCGTAGCGCACGGTCAGCAGCGCCTTGCTCGTGATAATCAGCGCAAGCGGATGGGCGGACGCGCCGCCGTCGGCCTCGCGACGCGGCAGCGGGAGCGTGACGCACACCGCGTCTCGCATCCGGTAGAGCCGGCTCGACGTCTCGATCTCCGACATTTTTTGTAACGTCGGCAGCGTGACGCCGAGCGCGCGTTGCAGGAACGCCGTCTCCTCCGCGGTCGGGGCGTTGGCGTCGATCCACGTCGTCCCCTCCGGAAGCTGCGACGCGCCGGGCGAGCCGGGTTGATAGGTCGCGTTGGCGAAATCGTGGATCGTCAGCAAAGCGTGGCTCCAGAGCCGGCTCGCGCGCGAGCCTCGTCGCGGGATAGCTCAAAACGATGACGTAGCGATAGCGGGCGCTCGGGGTGAGGCGCCTTTATCCCACGACGCTTTTCCGCTAGAGCCCGCGCCCGAGCCCGGCCCAAGAGACCTCACACGTGACAGTTTCCCGCTACCGCAGCCATACTTGCGGCGCCCTGACCCTCGCCGAGGCCGACAAGGAGGCGAGGCTCTCGGGCTGGTGCCATCGCATCCGCGACCACGGCGGCGTGTTGTTCATCGACCTGCGCGACCACTACGGCATGACGCAATGCGTGGTCGACCCCGATTCCCCCGCCTTCGCCGCGGCCGAGAAGCTGCGCGCCGAGACGGTGGTGCAGTTCGACGGACGGGTACGCAGGCGCCCGGCGGGCACCGAGAACCCCGACATGCCGACGGGCGCAATCGAACTCTACGTGCGCGCGATCGAGGTGCTCGGCCCCGCCGGCGATCTGCCGCTGCCGGTGTTCGGCGATCAGCCGTACCCTGAAGACACGCGGCTGCGCTACCGCTTCCTCGACCTGCGGCGTGAGAAGCTGCACAAGAATATCGTGCTGCGCGGCAAGGTCGTCGACTCGATGCGCCAGCGCATGAAAGGGCAGGGATTCTCCGAGTTCCAGACGCCGATCCTGACCGCCTCTTCGCCGGAGGGCGCGCGCGACTTCCTCGTGCCCTCGCGCATCCATGCCGGGAAGTTCTACGCGCTGCCGCAGGCGCCGCAGCAGTACAAGCAACTTCTGATGATGGCGGGCTTCGACCGCTATTTCCAGATCGCCCCGTGCTTCCGCGACGAGGACCCGCGCGCCGACCGGCTGCCCGGCGAGTTCTACCAGCTCGACATCGAGATGAGCTTCGTCGAGCAGGAGGACGTGTTCGCGGCGATGGAGCCGGTGATCCGCGGCGTGTTCGAGGAATTCGCCGAAGGCAAGCCGGTGACGCCGTCGCCGTGGCCGCGCATTCCCTACGCCGAGGCGATGCGCAAATACGGCTCCGACAAACCGGACCTGCGCAACCCTGTTGTCATGCAGAACGTCTCCGAGCATTTCCGCGGCTCGGGCTTCAAGGTGTTCGCGCGATTGTTGGAGCAGCCGAAGAACGAAGTCTGGGCGATCCCCGCGCCGGGCGGCGGCCAGCGCACCTTCGCGGACCGGATGAACTCCTGGGCGCAAGGGGAGGGGCAGCCGGGGCTCGGCTATATCTTGTTCTTCGACAAGGCCAGGGACGAGACGACGCAACAGCAATCCCCCGGCGCCACCGGCGTCGGCGGCCGCGGCCCGCTCGCCAACAATATCGGCCCGGAGCGGGTCGACGCTGTTCGCGCGCAACTTGGGCTCGCGGCCGGCGACGCAGCCTTCTTCGTCGCCGGCGATCCCGACAAGTTCGCCAAGTTCGCCGGCCTCGCGCGCACCAAGCTCGGGCAGGAGCTGAAGCTGATCGACGAGAACCGCTTCGCCTTCGCCTGGATCGTCGATTTTCCGATGTTCGAGTGGAGCGAGGAGGAGAAAAAGATCGACTTCTCGCACAACCCGTTCTCGATGCCGCAAGGCGGCCTGGGGGCGCTGCAAAATCAGGACCCGCTGACGATCAAGGCGTTCCAGTACGACATCGCCTGCAACGGCTATGAGCTGGCGTCGGGCGGCATCCGCAACCATCGTCCCGAGGCGATGGTGAAGGCGTTCGAGATCGCCGGCTACAGTGAGCAGACGGTGATCGACCGTTTCGGCGGCATGTACCGCGCCTTCCAATACGGCGCGCCGCCGCATGGCGGCATGGCCGCCGGCGTCGACCGCATTGTGATGCTGCTGGCGGGCGAGCAGAACCTGCGCGAGGTCGCGCTGTTTCCGATGAACCAGCGCGCCGAGGACCTCCTCATGGGCGCCCCGAGCGAGGCGTCGCCGAAGCAGCTACGCGAGCTGCATCTCCGGGTGAATGTGCAGGAGAAGTGAGCCGGCGCGTCGCCAGGATAAATGGGACGAGATCGCATGACCGATGCGCCCGAGGCGGCATCCTGGGAAGACGTTCTTGCCGCGTACCGTCTGATCCTCGGGCGGGCCCCCGATGATGCGGGTGCGCGACATTACGCCGGGAAGATTGCGAATGGCGGTTTGAGCCTCGCTCAGCTTCGCGATGAATTTGTGCTTTCGCAGGAATTCAGGCTGTCGCACGGCGTCGCGTTTGCGCGTCAATCACGGACCGGAGGCAGCCTCGATGAGGCCATGGCTCAAATCACCGAAGTGCTTCGGCTTCAGCCGAGCAACCATGAGGCGCGCGCCGAAGCCCTGAAAATCCGCCAGGCGCGCAATGCGCGAAAGCGCAAAGCGTTCGCCGAGGACTTAGGACTCGACGCCGACGACCTTCCCTCGCGTTTGTCATTTGTGGCGATCGGCACCACGGGCCTTTGCAACGCCTCTTGCGTCCATTGTCCGACCGGAAAATCTGAAACTGATAACGTCCCTCGCCACCCGATGGCGTTGCCTCTATTCGAGAAAATAGTTCGCGGCATCGCAGACTTGGACCTCTCCGTGGGCCTCCTCAATCTGGGCCTGTTCGGCGACGGATTGCTCGATCCCCTGGTTGTGGAGCGCGTGCGACTGGCTCGGACGCTGCTTCCCGAGGTTCATATTTCCGTAAACACGAATGCCGCGGCCTACACGGCAAGTCGGCATAAAAGCCTCTTCGGGCTAACCAGCGCGATCACCATCCACGTCGAATCGCTGATTCCTGAGTGCTACGATCATTTGATGCAGCCACTCCGCGCAGAGCGTGTGTTTCCTAAAATCGAGCAGATTATTGCGGATTTTCCTGGCTGCGTGGATGTCAGCGTACCCGTGAGTCAGGTAAATTGCCGAGAACTTGGCGCCATTCGCAATCATTTCCTTAGTCGGGGCGTTCGCAACGTGCATTTCGACCCGCTCATAAGTCGCACGTCTCAAGACCTGAGTTTGTTTATGAAACTCGCCATTGAGCCAGCAAAGCATAACTGCAATCGTGATATCCTCGATGAATTGGTAGTCGATTGCGACGGCAAAGTATTGATGTGTTGTAACGATTTTCGCAGAATTGAGCCTATTGGCGACCTTAACAAAGAGGAGTTTTTGGCTCTGTTGCTTAACGAACGGCGCATCGCGATGCGAAGCAAGCTGGACAATATGGAGCACATGCAGATTGCGACTTGTCGGCAATGTTATTCTGATGCGCGTCATTCAAAACGCTGGAGCGAGCTGGCTTCCATAGCCTAGAAGCCAACTCTCGGCGGCGAAGGTTGTAACCCGCGGGCTCACACCGCCGGCCCGAGCTTCGCCGGGCTCTTCCGTGTCACTGTCCACGGGATGAACGCGCAGGCCGCATCGGGATCGCGGCGGCGCGAGGCGACGATCACGGCCTCGCCCGGCGCCGGCGGCGCGCCGTCGGTCACGGCCGCGATCGTGCCGTGGCGCACGCCGCCGGCCTCGTAGATGACGAACACGCGCGGCAGGTTGACGTATTTCGGGCTCAGCGGCGCATGCGCCCGGGCGACGGCGATCGCCGTTTGCGTCGCGACTTCCTGCGCCGACGCCGGGCCGCGCACCACGCCGGGAAAGGTCAGCGGCACATTCGGCGCGCCGTTGGGATCGAGGCGGCAGGGCTCGGCGGCGAACGCCGGGACGGTCAGCAGCAGCGCCGCCGTCAGGATGAATTTCATGTCGCCCCCTCCGCCACCTGGCGCGCGATGCGCTCCAATCGCGCGCCCGCTTGCTCGAACGTATGCGCGCCGAGGATCTTCGCCTGCGCCGCGGAACCCAATCGCTCGGCGAGGCCGGGTTCGTCGAGCACCCGGCGGAAGCGGTCCGCCATCGCGTGCGCGTCGCCGATCGGAAACAGCAGGCTGTCGCGGCCGTCATCGGCGATTTCGCGCGGGCCGGGGCAATCGGTCAACACGACGGGCTTGGCGGCCAGAAACGCCTCCAACAGCACGACCGGACAGACGTCGTGCGAGGACGGGAACGCGAACAGGTCGATGTCGCGAAAGAACGCCGCCTTGTCGCTGACCCAACCGGGAAAGCTCAGGCGCCGGTCTAGCCCGCGCGCTTGCGCCTGCGCCTTGAGCGGGCCTTCGAGCTGGCCGGCGCCGGCGAGAAGGGCGCGAAATGGCCGACCTTCGTCATGGAGCAGGCCGAGCGCTTCGATGAACACGTCGAAGCCCTTCTTCGCGACGAAGCGGCCCATCGCGCCGATGACCGGCGGTGCGCGGGGGCGGGCAGGGGCGGGCAGCGTCGTGGGGCGGCGTATCATGTTGGAGAGCTTGAACACCCGCGCTTCCGGCTGGCCAGCGGCGACGAGCCGCGCGCGCATGTCCTCGTTGATGGCGATCACGTAATCGGCGCCGATCGTGCGGCCGATATTGATGCTGTGATTGACTGCGACCAGCGGCGCGACGCCACGCGCGGCCGGCCGCACGAGGTTGATCGCGCGGTTGCCGTGCGCGATGACGACGTGGGGACGCGTCGCGCGCAACGTCCGGCGAATCCGCCACATCGCCAGCGGGTCCCACTGGTTGAAATTGCCGATCTCCACGGCGGGCTGACCCAGCGCAGCAAGCGATTCCGCGCCGGGCGCGACAAGGTTCACCAGCGCGTGCCCGCGATCCTGCAACGCGGCGCTGTAGTCCACGAACACCTGTTCGAGGCCGCCGAGCTTGGCGCCGAACATGGCGTTGACGATGCGGAGCGGGGCTTTCACGGCGCGCGCTTATCCCGCCTCGTCGCCTCCTGCGCAAGCCGGGAACGATCGGCAGGCGCCGAACGTTCGGCCCGCAAACCAGCCCCGAGAGACCCCCTCATGAACGAAATGACCCGCCGCGCCGTCGTCGGCGGCGCCGGCGCCGCTTTGGCCGCGGCGTCGGGCGCCGCATCGCACGCTGAAACTCAGGAGACCGCCAAGTTGCAGAACCCGCAAGACAAATACCCGAAGCCGCCGTTTGAGAAGCAAAGCCAGGCATGGCCTGGCCTCGCCTCGAAGATGACCCCGCGCCCCGACCACGGCGAGCAGAGCTACAAGGGCTCGGGCCGGCTCGCCGGCCGCAAAGCGCTCATCACCGGCGGCGATTCCGGCATGGGCCGCGCGGCGGCGATCGCGTTCGCACGCGAGGGCGCCGACGTCGCCATCAACTATTTCCCTACCGAAGAGCCGGACGCCCGCGAAGTCATCGAGCTGATCGAGAAGGCCGGCCGCAAGGCGATCGCGCTGCCGGGCGACCTGCGCGACGAGGCGTTCTGCAAGAAGCTGGTCGCCGACGCGGTCGCCGGGCTCGGTGGGCTTGACCTGCTGGTCAGCAACGCCGGGCGGCAGCAGGCGCACGAACTCGATCCTCGATATCACCTCCGAGGATTTCGACGCTACGATCAAGACCAACATCTACGCGCCGTTCTGGATCATCCGCGCCGCGGTCCCGCATATGCCGCCGGGCTCTACGATCATCGGCACGACCTCCGAGCAGGCGACCGACCCGACTCCCGATCTCTACGACTACGCGATGACCAAGTCGGCGACGACCAGCTATGTGCGCTCGCTCGCCAAACAGCTTGCGTCGAAGGGCATCCGCGTCAACGGCGTCGCGCCGGGACCGATTTGGACGGCGCTCCAGGTGTCCGGCGGCGCCAGCATGGACAAGCTGGAAAAATTCGGCGGCATGACGCCGCTGAAGCGGCCGGGACAGCCGGCCGAACTCGCTTCAATCTACGTACAACTCGCCGCCCAGGACGCGAGCTACACGACCGGCCATGTCTATGGCGCGGCGGGCGGCAACGGGCTGCCCTGAGCTTGCCAAATCGGAACGGCGCCGCCATAGCCCGCGCGAGGCGACGTCGTTTCGATGCGAATTCTGGTCGTAGGCAACGCGGGCGAGCGCGAGCCCGGACGGCGCTATTACAGCGTCGAACGAAAGCTCGCCAACGGCTTCGTCAGGAACGGCCACAGCGTCTGGTTTTTCAGCGACCGCGACGTTGCGCGCGCCTCGACGATCTTCCGCTCCTCGCGCGCCGGCCGCGCCGCCGCCAACGCCAGGTTCCTCGAAGCGGTGCGCAACTACGCGCCGGACGCGATCGTGCTGACGCACGCGAGCCTCATCGCCACGGAGACGCTGGCGACGGCCACGGCGAGCGCGAGGCGGCCCAGGCTGGCGCAGGTCTGCGTCGATCCCCTGTTTCGCCCGGTCAATGTCAAGTTCCTCGCCGACCGCGCCCGCGTCGTCGACGCGACCTTCGTCACCACGGCCGGCGCGGCGCTGCGGCGTTTCGCTAGCGCGACCAACGTCTCCGCCTATATCCCCAATCCCGTCGACGCCTCGATCGAGGATTTGCGCAACTTCGAACGCGAGGATTTGCCGGTCGACGTGTTTTTCGCCGCCAACGCCGGCGGCGATCGCGACGATGACGCCCGCCGCGCCACGCCGCGACTGTTGCAGGCGACGCCGGCGCTGAACTGCGCGTTCCACGGCTTCGATGGCGCGCCCGGACTGTACGGCGCCGCGTATTTCGAGGGGCTCGCGCAGGCGCGGATCGGCCTCAACCTCAACTCCGATCGCGCCGAGACCGCAGCCGAGCGCGCGCCCGCCGAGGAGCTCTACCTCTACAGCTCCGACCGCGTCGCCCAGCTCGTCGGCTGCGGGCTGCTCACGCTTTCATTTCGTCTCAACAAGCTGATGGAGATTTTCGACGAGGATCGGGAAATGGTCTTCGTCGACACGCCGGAAGCGATGCGCGAGGCCGCGCTGAAATACAAGCGCGACGACGCCGCGCGCCGCCGCATCGCGCAAGCCGGCCACGCGAAGGCGCACGCGGCCTTCAACGAGCGGATCGTCGCGCGGTTCATCGAGCAGGTTCTGTTCCGCGAGACCCTGTCGCGGGGCTATCTTTGGCCGACGGCGCTTTGGTGAACGCGCCGCGCATCGGCGTCGTGCTCCCCTGGCGCGAAAGCTTCGGGGCGCAAAAGTCCGGCGCAGTGGCGCTTTGCGCCCGCGACTTCGCACGGTTCTCGCGTTTCCCCGTCGAAATTCTCGGCGCGGGCGAATGTGGGTACGCCGACGTCCGCTATCGCCGCCTGACCGGTTGGCGCCGCTTGTGGCGGCGCGACCGCCACGCCTACGCGCAGGCGGTCGCCGAGGCGGGATCGGACTATGCGCTGATCGAAGTGCAGAACCGGCCCTATCTCTTGGCGGCGCTGCGCCGTCGGCTGCCTCGGGTCAAGCTCGCGCTTCACCTTCACAACGACCCTCAAGCCATGGACGGCTCGCGCGCCCGCCGCCAGCGCGAGCAATTGCTGGCGATCTGCGACGCGATTTACTGCGTGAGCGAATTCATCCGCGACCGCTTTCTCGAGGGGATCACGGACAAAGCCGGGAAGACTCACGTCATCCTGAATGGCGTGGTCTTGCCCGCGGCGCCGGTCGCCAAGACGCCGATTGTCGCTTTCACAGGTCGCGTCGCCGCCATCAAAGGCGTCGCCGAACTCATTCGGGCTTTCGCGGCGGCCGACCTTCCCGGCTGGCGTCTCGTCGTCGCAGGGAGCGATCCCGACGGCTTGTTGGACCGCCTGCCCCGCGGATCGTGGTTCGAGGGGCGAGGGCAGGTTTCGCACGACGAGGCGATGGCGCTGCTCGCCGGCGCCGAGATCGCCGCGACGCCGTCAATGTGGGACGAGCCGTTTGGGCGCGCGGCGATCGAAGCCATGGCGAACGGCGCGGCGCTGATCGCGAGCCGTCGCGGCGCGCTCCCCGAGGTTTGCGGCCCGGCGGCGCTTTATGTCGATCCCGCCGACACCGCGGCGTTCGCGGCCGCGTTGCGCGGGCTCGCTCAAAACGTCGACGATCGGCGCGCTTTGCAAACGCTGGGGCGGGAGCGCGTCGTGGCCCGGTTCGAGATTACGGCGGCGACGGCGCGGCTCGACGCCGTGCGCGCGCGCCTGCTTGGCGCGCCGTGAACGCCTTGTTCGCCTGCGCCGGCTATGTTACGCGCTGAAGCCGCGGGGTATAGCGCAGTCCGGTAGCGCGGAAGTTTTGGGAACTTCAGGTCGCAGGTTCGAATCCTGCTGCCCCGACCAGGAAAGGGTGGCATGACGGCGCGCATTTATCTTCCCGCACGCTCGGCGATGCAGTCGGGGCAGGCCAAGGACTCCTGGGTTTTGGAGTACGAGCCCGAACGCCCGCGCGAGATCGAGCCGCTAATGGGCTGGACGGCTTCGTCCGACATGAAGTCGCAGGTGCGGCTCACGTTCGATTCCTCGGAGCAGGCCGTCGCCTACGCGCAGCGCAACGGCATCCCGTATCGGGTCGAAGCGCCGAAGCCGACAAGTCGCAAGATCATTTCGTATTCCGACAATTTCCGCTACAATCGTCTAGCGCCGTGGTCGCATTGAGCAAGGCTCCGTAGCTCAGCTGGATAGAGCGGCCGCCTTCTAAGCGGCAGGTCGCAGGTTCGAGCCCTGCCGGAGTCGCCAAAATTTTGGGCGCCGCACGCCTGACCATCAAACCCCCGTGAGAACGCAATACTTCAGTTGCTTTGACAAGTCGTCCGCGCTACCGAGCCCAAAACGCGAGGGAACGCCATGAACGACGGTCACGTGCAGTTCGTCAGCTTTTCGCACGCTGCGGTTAGCCCCGCGGACTCCCCGTCAAAATCGAATCTCCTCCGCAGGGCGATGAAGCTTGAGCGCGCCCGAGGCGTGGTCAAAAGGCTGGCCGGCTCACGAAATCTGTCGCGCGGCGAATTGTGGGGGTTTCTGAGCGTGATCCACGCCAACTCTCCTTTGGAGCGGGCGACCGCGCTGAGATAGCTCCGGATCTTTCCCTGTAACAGGGCGACGAAGTCGCCGCCAACTTGGCTTAGCAGTCAGGTAGGCGTGCAAGCGCTTTTGAGTTTCTACAGTCCATCCGGCAAAGACCTTGCGGCGCAAGCTGGTCGCGAGGCGCTAGAGCGGTCCTCGATTAAGTCGAACCGCCGTCATGGGATGCGACGTTTCCGCCGAACCGATTAGCCTGCGTTCTCGGCGCGCCAATTGGCTTCATTTCGCGCGCAATGACGGGGCGAATTCTATTTGCTCGGTAACCCCTCTGACAAGCAATCCTTCCGATCGGATTGAGCCGACCTGATGAGGGCCGGCCGGGAGATCGACTTTCTCATGACGTTCGCAAGTTGGTCGAAGGCGCTCTATCGCCTAAGCTGACGGCCGTTTCCCCAGACATCGATTCCCCGGGCGTCAGCCTTTGGCGCCCCTCGCGCCCGCGGCGATGGCGAGTCGCTTGCCGCAAGTGCATCGCAACCGGCGGACGTGCCCCAAATTGGCGCGCGTGTTAACTACGTCGCTATGCGATTGCCATTTCCTTTGTAAATGAGCCAATAAGGGCGTGACAAGCAAGGGGCCTGGCGATTAGTTTGGAGCTCTCGTCGGTTGCGGAGCCGCTTCATGTTGAGGCGGCGAAGGGGACGCATCTTCGACGCGCTGGACAGTCGGATTTCTGTAATGTCCGGTGGACTTCCGATTTTCCGGCGTAATGTATCCCGTCTGGAGCGCTTGCGTGTCCAAGCTTTACTACGCCGCCCCGAACCTGGCGGGAGACTACGTGCTTTGGGTGACCGACGGCACGGCCGCCGGAACGCAACCGATCTTTAGCGGCACGCAGAATTTCGGCGCCGAAGCTCCCTACGGATTCACTGAGCTCGACAACGACGTCGTCGTGTTCGCCGCCGCCGATCCTAGCGGCGCCGTCGGCGTCTGGGTCACCGGGGGGACCGGAACTTCGACATTCGAGGTGGTCGCCAGCCGGCAGGGATCGGCGACGCTGAGCCCCGAGCAACTCACCGCTGTCGGCGGCTACGTCCTCTTCGAGGGACGCGACAGCGCCAATCACGAGGCGCTGTTTTCCACCAGTGGGCACAACGGCAACGCCGCGATCCTGTTCGAATTTGACGAGCCGCGGTCGCGCATCACCAGTTTCGACGAGTTCGCGCTCGTCGCCGAGGCCGATGACAGCGGCGGCGCCGAACTTTGGCTGACCAACGGCGCGAGCGCCTCGCGGATCTATACGGACCCTTCGGCCAACGATTTCGACGACAATTTCAATATGGTCCGGCTCGGCGGCGACGCGCTGTTCGAAGCGGTCGACGCTACCGGCGGGGAGGGGCTGTTCGCGGTAAATGGATCGACCGGCGCCTTGCGCGAACTCAGGAGCGGCAAACAGGGCCTGTTCGCGCTGGCGCCTTCCGCCCTCACCGTCGCCCGCTCGCATGCCTTCTTTTCCGCCACCGCGTCGAATGGCCGGCAGGCGCTATGGATCACCGACGGAACTGTCGCGGGCACCAAGGCGATCGACTCCAACGGCGCCGGAGCGCCGCTCGACCCCACCGACATGACCGCGGTCGGCGGCGATGTCGTTTTCGAGGGCGAGAGCCCCGGCGGCGCGCTCAGTCTATACTGGAGCGACGGCACGGTCGCGGGCACGCACAACATCGCCCCAGGCCTTTTCAAAGCAAGCGCCGTCTCGCCCGACATTACCGCTCTCGGGTCGCTGGCGCTGTTCGTCGCCCCCGACGCCTCAGGCGATCTCGGCCTTTGGGCGACGAATGGCGCGGCGAGCGGCACGGTCGAACTCAAAAAGGGCAGACAGGGGACTTACAGCCTGTGGCCGTCGAATTTCGTGGTGATCGGCGCCCGGGCCTATTTCCTCGGCACGGACTCCACCGGCAAGGTCGGCGTTTGGTCGACCAACGGCGCGGCGGCGGGAACGGTCGAGTTGCTTTCGGGCGAGCAGGGCGCCCATGCGCTGGTGCCGCAAGAATTGACGACGTATGGCGACGAGCTCGCCTTCGTCGGGTTCGACGTCACCGGCGCTTACGGGGTCTGGGTCACGGATGGGCTGCCGGGCGGCACGGTCGAGGTCCTGGCGCTGCCGAGCACCGCGCCGGGCGATCCGCCCGATATCCTGGGCGTCTCGGGAACCGATCTGATTGTCTCCGGCTACGTCGCCAGCGGCCAACTTGCGGAATGGTCGGTCGACGGCGTCGCGGCCGACACCGCGAGGCTGTCGAATTTCGGGCCGCAAAGCCCGGCGGCGACCTTCGCCCTGCCGAGCCAGGCCCCTAACGATTTCAACGGCGACGGCAGTTCCGACGCGTTGTTCGTCAACGGCGCGCAGTCGCTCGATTGCTGGGAGATCAATCGTGACTCCGTGATCGGCGGCGGCGCCATTGGCGCACTGGGGGCGAAGCTGACCGTGGTCGGGACCGGCGACACGATCGGCGACGGCTACGCCAGCATTTTCCTGTTGAACTCGGCGACGGGGACGATCGGGTTCTGGCAGATGTTCGGCGCTGAGGTGCTCCACGCCTATGTGCTGGGCGCGCCCGGCGGCTCTTGGCGCGTGGTGGGGACCGGCGATTTCAACGGCGACGGCAAGAGCGACCTGCTGTTCCGCGACGACACCGGCGACCTCGCGATCTGGGAGCTTTCCGGCCACACGATCATCGGCGGCGGCGCGGTCGGCAATCCGGGACCGGGCTGGACATTCGTCGGGACCGGCGACTTCAACGGCGACGGCAAGACCGATCTGTTGTTCGAGAACGCCAGCGGGGCTTACGCGACCTGGCTGTTGAACGGGACGACGATCCTCGGCGGTCATCAGATCGCCGATCCCGGATTTGATTGGGTGCTCGCCGGGATCGGCGATTTCACCGGCGACGGGACAAGCGACCTGTTGTTCCACAACGTGGCTTCCGGGGCTTTTTCGACCGTCGACATCAAGAACGACGCGCCCTCCGCTGGCGGTTACATCGGCACGCCGTCCGACGACTTCGTGGTCAAGGGCATCGGCGACTACAACGGCGACGGTAAGAGCGACATCCTGTTCGAAAACGTCGCCACGGGCGATTACTGGTCGTGGTTTCTCAACGACACGACGATTACGGGCGGCGCCGACTATGGCGCGCCCGGCGCATCGTGGAGCCTCGTCGACGAACCGCCGGCCATGCGGCCCGAATTGCCGGCGCTCGCCTTTTTCGCCGACCCTAGCGGCGATCTCCACATGTGGCGACTGACGCAAGGGACGCCGAGCGCCGGCCCGACGCTGGGCGATCCCGGCGCCGGCGAGACGCTGCTCGGCGTCGGCGACTTCTATGGCGACCGCGAACCCGATCTCCTGTTCGAGAGCGCCGCCGGGGACCTCGCGCTGTGGCGCACCGACGGCCAAGAGGTCGTCGCCAAGACCGGCCTCGGCGCCGCGACGTCGTTGCACTTCAAGGCGATCGGCGACTTCAACGGCGACGGCCGCGCCGACATCCTGTTCACCGGCGCCTCCGGCGACAACATCGTGTGGACGATGCAGGGATCGACGGTCACCGGGGTCACCAATCTCGGCAGCCCCGGGCCCGGCTGGACGACGGTCACGGCCGGCGATTTCACCGGCGACGGAACCAGCGACATCCTCTCCACCAACGCGAGCGGGCAAATTCAGATCGAGGCGGTCGGCGACGATCAGGCGATCGCCGGCGGCGGCGTGCTCGCTTCGCCGGGACCGCAATGGACGCTGCTCGGGACGGGGGACTTCAACGGCGACGGCAAGTCGGACTTGCTGTTTGTCAACACCAGCGGCGAGTATGCGTCCTGGGATCTCAGCGGCGCCACGCTGATCGGCGGCGGCGCGATTGGCTCGCCCGGCGCGAACTGGATCTACGAGGGAATTGCCGATTTCAACGGCAACCACC
Source organism: uncultured Pseudomonadota bacterium (assembly GCA_963807735.1). Classification (GTDB taxonomy): domain Bacteria; phylum Pseudomonadota; class Alphaproteobacteria; order Rhizobiales; family Beijerinckiaceae; genus Roseiarcus. The sequence continues at coordinate 210,123 of CAWEDI010000036.1, forward strand.
TCGAACTCGATCCTGTTCCACAATGTTTCGACCGGCGCCTACGAATCCTGGCAGATGAACGACACCACCGTGCTAGCGACCCACGCGCTTGGCTCGCCGGGCGCCGGCTGGACGTTCAAGGCGCTGACGTGACGATTGTAGAGCGCGGCTTTGTGGCGCCTTGGAATCTGGCGGAATTGCAAGAACTCGAATTATTATTGCGAGCGAAGCAAACCGTTTAAGAGTAACGCTGACAATTGCGATTCGCGATAATTTCCGATTAATGTAAAAAGCTCTTGAAAAAAAGTGAGATGGCCTTGAAATGAAAATAAATAAACATTGCCGAAATAAATGGCGCGCCAATAAATAACATATATAGCTTTACAGCATAATTGCGATCTTTTCTAGACCTCTCTCTTACTTGTGCATTGTTATTTCCTCTAAGTTGTTTATTACGATTATCTTCATATTTTCTTTCCTTAGTGTGAGGCGGATAAAAGGAGTCAGTAACGCGTGAATTGTTAGTGGTTTGATTTTTATCTGAGCCGAGTCGCATATCCGAAACTTTCTCGGGTGTCCTAAGACGTGTGTAGCTGACGGTCGCAGGTACGATGGTTTCGATTTCGGCCTCGGCCGGATCGGCCAGTGGACGGCCGCGGTCGATGCGTCGACGGCGTTATCGCTCAACGGTGCGATCGTTTCCAGTGTAAGGGGGCGCCTTGAAACTACCGCAGGGCGTGACAGCGAAATACGTTGATTTGCGGACCTATGAGCAAGCCGCCAAGATGAGCCGTCACAAGGTGCTCATCCCTGACATTGTTACCAATGGCTTCATTTTAGACCCAGTGCCCACCGCGTCGGTGGATTTTGTGATCGGGAATCATTGCTCGAGCACTGCCCCGACTTCTACGGCGCGATAAAGCGCTGGCTGTCAAAACTCCGCCCGGGTAGCGTAATATATGCGGCCGTGCCAGTTGTGGACCGTTGCTTTGACTATGGCCCGTCGCGACCCCAGTAGATCATTTCTTTGCTGACAACAAGGCGTTTACGACCACCAACATCGCTACTCTCCGCGCCGCAGTAACAGCTGTGGCAACAGCTAGTGCGATTCCGGTCGGGATGAATCGACTGTGATTTCCAAAGACTGGGAAAAGCTGATTGTTGGACTGCGCCGAGAGGAGGCGGCGCCGCATGGGTCCGTTGTCTCTGGATTTGCGCGAGAGGGTCGTAACGGCGATCCGTGAGGACAACATGAGCTGTCGGGCGGCGGCGCGGCAATTCAAGGTCAGTTAGCCAGCGCGATCCGCTGGGCGCAGGCGATGCGCGAGCGTGGGAGCTTTGCGCCGCTGACGACGGGCGGCGACACACGCTCGCGACGCGTGGAGGCGCACGCCGACCATCTTCTGCGGCTGCACAGGCTTGAACCCGACCTGTCGCTCGCTTACATCTGCGCCCGACTGGAGCGCGCGCGGCGAGACGCTTCTGTCAGTCTCGACTTTCGATCCGTATCCAGCGAAAAGGGAGTGGTGGCCACGACTGGCACTTGCAGCCTCGCGAGCCCGACGGCGACTCAATAATTTTGTTCCTGTGAAAAATTGGCGCCAAGTCAATTAGATAGTGTAATGTACATGTCTTTACTGAAATGCTCAGGTGAGCTTGCTACCTGATACCGGCCAGGGACGGGCCGCGGCGGCCTGTATCAGGCGCTTGGGCGCCGCAAGCGGTCCTCGTGGAGGTAGCGCCGTTTCGAACACAGTCCGAGCTGTGCGTCCAAATCGCGGTCCCCGAGGGGAGGGAACTCGCGCTCCGTCATCGAAGTTAACGACTCGTGAAAAAGGTTGGGCGGTTTTGTGGCGATCGTCACAGGAATAGTCTACACACGGGTGTTAAAGGGCCTTCGCTGCGGGACGCTTCAAACATCGCGCGGCGGGTGCGTGGGGGACGATATGGGTCTGGGACGACGCGGTTTGGCCGCCTTCGCGCTGGGGTGCGGTCTTGCCGCCGCAGGCTTCGCGCTGGCTCGAGGGCCGGACATGAACCTCCCGATTTTCGGCGCGGTCCCAGGCGAACATTTCTTCGCTTCGCCCGAGCCGGAAGCCCGCACCCACGCCGTGCACGCGACCGACGAAGACGACAGCGTGCGCCACGCCTCGAAATCGAGGCGTTCGTACGGCTATGGCAAACCGGTTTGCGTGCGGCTCTGCGATGGGTTTTTCTTCCCGACGGCGTCGGTCGCCGGCGGCGACGCCGCCTGCGCCGCGCAATGTCCGGATTCTCCGACGGCCCTCTACACGATGCCGGGCGACAGCATCGACGACGCCGTGTCCTCGACCGGCGCGCCGTACTCGAAGTTGCCCGTCGCCAAGCGCTATCAGACGAGCTTCGAAAACACCTGTTCCTGCCACCGAGAGAGCATCGCCTCGCACTCCAAGGATCTTTTGCGCGACAATACCCTGCGCAAGGGCGACGTCGTCATGACCGCCAACGGCTTCCGTGTCTACGAAGGCGACGGTTACGGGCCTTCGGGCACGAAGGATTTCGTGTCGCTGGCGAAGGCAACCGGCGTTTCAAAGGAGGAGCGCGCGACCTTGACGGCGATGGAGAAGACCGGCGCCGGGTCGCCTCCGCCTGCGGCGCCGACTGTGATCGCCGCGCGGCCGAAAGGCAACGTGACGGTCGACAACGGCGACGCGCCGCCGTCCTCGCACTGAGCCGCTATTCCGACCCACGCAAGTGGACGGTGATGCTGCCGCGGAACGAGCCGTTCGGCGGCGGGGCGCCTGCACGGCTTGCATCGCGGCGTTGGCGCGGGCGTCGAGTTCGGCGTTGCCGGAAGATCGCGTGATGGCGTGACTGGTGATTCGGCCGCTCGCGCCGACCGTGAACGTCATGCTGACGCTGCCGCTGCCGCTAACGCCCGAGGAATCCACGTGACGCGCGATCTCGGCATAGATCTGCGAGACGTAACCGGCGATATCGGCGGCTGACGCCTTCGCGGCGCCGGCGCGCGCCTCCCCGGCGCCGGCTTTGTGCGCTTCTTTCGCCGCCTGACGCGCCTGCTCGCGTTTTTCCGCCTGCTCACGCCGCTCGGCTTGCTCGCGGGCGTCGTCTTGCGCGCGCTCCTTCGGTTTCGGCGGCGTCGGAGACGGCGTGATCCGGGGTTTTGGGGGCGGGGGCTTCGGGATCGGTTTGGGTGGCGGCGGAGGTGGCGCGGTCGTGACGGTCGGGGCCGAGGTAGGAGTCGGGGTCGGCTCCGGTGCGACGGCCTCGGTGGGCGTCGGCGTGGGGATTGGCTCCGGCGAAGTGGTCTCGGTTGGAGTTGGGGTCGGCACGGGCGAGGCGCTGTCCGAGGGAGTCGGGGCCGGCGCCGGCTCCGGTGACGCGGTCTCGCTGGGCGCCGGCGACGCCGGCGTCCCTGGCGACGCGGAATTGTCGACTTCGACTACAATCTCCGGCGGCTCGGGCGGCGGCATGGCAGGGCGCTGGACGATCAACACCGCCGCGGCGGCATGCAACGCCACCGCTGAGACGATCGCCAGCGGCCGCAGCCAGACCGGCCGCGCGCCCTCCGTCACGGCGTGGCGCCGGGCGCCGGCTGCGTAACGATGGCGATATGCGTGACGCCGGCGAGCGTCAGCCGGTCCATCGCCCTGACGACGTCGCCGAACGGCGCATCCTTGTCGCCGCGGATATGCACGACCCGGCTGGGATCGTCGCCCATTTTCGCCTTGACTACGCTGGCGAGCGTTTCGAACGTCACCGCGTCGGCGCCGAAGGCGAGCTCGCCGTGCCTGCCGACGGAGACGATGAGCGGCTCCTTCGGGTTCAGCGCCTTCGCCGAACTCGCCTTCGGCAGATCGACCTTCACGCCCGGCGTCAGCAGCGGCGCTGTCACCATGAAGATGATGAGCAGCACCAGCATGACGTCGACGAGCGGCGTCACGTTGATTTCGGAGAGCGGCGCATAGAGCCCATCGCCGCCGCCGTTGCGCAGCGAAATGCTCACGGGCGGCGCTCGCTCTCGGCGACCAGCGACACCGCCCATTCCTCGATCAGATTGGTCATCGCGCGCCCCGCGCGCGAGAACGCGGCGCCGATGCGATTGTAGCCGACGGTCGCGGGGATCGCCGCCGCAAGCCCGTAGGCGGTCGCCGCCAGCGCCTCGGCGATGCCGGGCGCGACGACGGCCAGGCTGGTGTCCTTGGCTTCGGCGATGCCGGCGAAACTCGCCATGATCCCCCAGACCGTGCCGAACAGCCCGACGAACGGGGAGACCGAGGCGATGATCGCCAGATTGGGCAGACCGCCCTCGGCGCGGGTCAGCATTTCACGCCCCGCCCGCGCCATCGCCTCGCCGATACGCTGACGCCGCTCGCTCGCCGTCTCTGCAGCGACGGCGAGGGCTGCGGCTTGCCGGCCCGCCGCGGCGATCGGCGCAAGCCCGTCGGCGTCAGAACCGCGACGCGCGGCGCGCAAGGCGCGACCGAGCCGCGACACCGATACGACGCCCTCGATGATGAGCACCCAGCACCACAGCGAGGCCAGGCCCAGCGCGCCCATTACGATCTTGCCGACCGGCCCGGCTTGCAGGAACAGATTGACCGGCGAGATCGACAGGCTTTCCAAGCGCAGGTTTCCCCGAAAGGCGCCGGCGCGGCGCGACGGCTCCTATAGCGTGCGCCCCCCGGCGCGCAAACGCGTCCGACCGGGATTCCGTCCTGATCCGAGGTGAGCGGACGCCCGAGGCTTTCCGCGTCAATCGTGTTCGAGTTCGCCGATGTGCTTTTGCGCGTAGAGCTGGATGCCGACCTGCCTGACGAGTTCGAGCTGGGTTTCGAGGAAGTCGATGTGCTCCTCCTCGTCGGTGGTCAGCTTCTCGAACAGGTTCATCGACACGCGCTCGTTGATCGAGTCGCAATATTTGGCCGCCTCCAGATAGAGCGTGCGCGCGTCGACCTCGGCGGCGAGATCGGCGTCGAGGATTTCCTCAATCGTCTGGCCGATCCGCAACGGATTGATCGTCTGCATGTTGGGATGGCCTTCGAGGAACAGGATGCGCGCCGTCAGCGCATCGGCGTGCTGCATCTCCTCGATCGACTCGACGCGCCACTTCTTGGCGAGCTCCTTGTAGCCCCAGTTGTCAAGGATGCGATAGTGCAGCCAATATTGGCTGACGGCCGTCAGCTCGTGCTTCAGCGCCTTGTTGAGATAGTCCAAAACTTGCGGATCGCCGCGCATGCCAAGCTCCGACGCGAGGGCCAAGGGCGGCCTTGTGCAGCCTCCCGCGGAGCAAGTAAAGCCAATTGGCGCCGATCGCGGCGGCCGCCGTCAGTTCAACCGAAACTCCCCGTCGACCGCGCGAAACTCGGCCGGCTTGATGAGCGCGCAGTGGCTGACGATCACCGAGTGCAGCGCGCCTTCTAGCTCGCGCCGCCAGAAGTCGAGAAACTTGTGCAGCTCCGGGAAATGGGGGTGCAAATCGTGGTTCTGCCACACGTAGGATTGCAGCAGGCCGGGATGGTCGGGCATCCGGTAGAGAATGTTGGCCGTCGTCAGGCCGAAGCCTTGCAACTGGCGGCGGAAGTCGCTTGAGACCATGGCGGGCCTTTCCTTGTCGCTTCGCATAACCGTCATGCTGGCAGGACTGTTCCGCCACGCAAGTGCAAAGGCGCCACATTGTGTCGATATTTCATACTGTTAGCACTCGGCGTCGTAGAGCGCTGATTTTCGAAGACGACGAGCGCTCGCCTTGCCGGCGTTTTGCAACTACGCTGAGCACAATGCGCGAAGCGAGGGCAAAATGGGCTTGGCGACCTTGACCGGGACTTGAGCAATGCTCGACCTTCTCGTGTCGCTCGTCACCGGCCGCGTCGGCGCGAGTTTGCGCCAGTTCGCCCGGCTCGCCGCGTTCGCGGCGGTGGCGCTGCTGTTCGCGCTCATCGCGCTGGCGGCGGCGTCGGCGGCCTTGTTCCTGGCGCTGGCCGAGGCGCTCGGCGCGATCAAGGCGGCGCTGATCGTGGCCGGCGGCGCGGCGATTCTGGCGTTGCTAGTCTCGATTCCGCTGTGGCGGCGCGCCAAGCCGCCGCCTCCTTCAGCCGGGGGCACGCTGGTCGAATTGGCGGTCGCCGTCGCCCTCGGGCTGCTCGCCAAACGCAAGCCGGGCGAGGGATCGCCGCGTTCGTGACCTTGACTCTGCGGTTGCGGCTGTCACTATCCCTGACCAATCGGTCAACTATTCGCGAGTTCGCCGCTCACGGCGGAAGCACGCCGGCTGCTGCGGCGTGAGTCAAATCCAAGGGGAGTTTTGCATGGGCGTTTCCAACGTCGCCAAATTCGGCTCGGCGCTGCTGGCGGGCGTATTTGTCTGCGCCGGCGCGTTCGCCGACACGGTGAAGCCTGCTGTCATCTACGACCTCGGCGGCAAGTTTGACAAATCGTTCAACGAAGGCGTGTTCAACGGCGCGACCAAGTTCAGCAAGGACTTCGGCGTTCCGTTCCGCGATCTCGAAATCCAGAACGACGCGCAGCGCGAGCAGGTGCTGCGCAAATTCGCCAAGGACGGATTCAGCCCGATCTTGATGCCGGGCTTCGCGTGGGCCACGGCGCTCGGCAAGATCGCCGACGAATTCCCGAAGACCAAGTTCGGCATCATTGATATGGTCGTCGACAAGCCGAACGTGCAGTCGATGGTGTTCAAGGCCGAGGAGGGCTCGTTCCTGGTCGGCGTGATCGCGGCGACGACGAGCAAAACCGGCAAGCTCGGCTTCGTCGGCGGCATGGACATTCCGCTCATCAGCGCGTTCGAATGCGGCTACGCGCAGGGCGTCAAGCACGCCAACGACAAGGACGCCGTGATCGCCAACATGACCGGCACGACGCCGTCGGCGTGGAACGACCCGGTCAAGGGCGGCGAACTCGCCAAGGCGCAGATCTCGCAAGGCGCCGACGTGGTGTTCGCGGCGGCCGGCGCGACCGGGCAGGGCGTGCTGAAGGCGGCGGCGGACGCCGGCAAATATCGGCATCGGCGTCGATTCCGATCAGGACAATCTGTTCCCCGGCAAGGTTCTGACCTCGATGCTGAAGCGGGTCGACGTCGCCACGTACGAATCGTTCAAGGCCGCCAAGGACGGGTCGTGGAAGGCCGGCATCCAGGTGTTCGGCTTGAAGAACAACGGCGTCGGCTACGCTGAGGACCAGTGGAACAAGACGATCCTGACGGAGGACGCCAAGAAGGCGGCGGAGGCGGCGAAGGCCGACATCATCTCCGGCAAGATCAGCGTGCACGACTACATGTCTGACAACAAGTGCCCGGTGTGAGGCGGCTAGTCGCCTGAGGCGCTATCTGATTCGGCGGGATTGTCATTGCGAGCGAAGCGAAGCAATCCACGGTTCCGCCTAACCAAGTCTAACCGGATGACCTGCGATCTCCGGGAGGTGGATTGCTTCGCTTCGCTCGCAGTGACGGAATCACGTCGTTGTTGGGGGAGCTGGTTCGCGCCGACCGGGTTGCGAGTATATTGGCGGGGGGTGCTACGTGACAAACATCGCGGGCGCGTCGCCGCCCGCCATCGAACTGATCGGCGTCGACAAGAGTTTCGGCCCCGTCCACGCCAACAAGAACGTCAATCTCCGCATCGAGCGCGGCGTCATCCACGGCATCGTCGGCGAGAACGGCGCCGGCAAATCGACCCTGATGTCGATCCTTTACGGCTTCTACGAAGCTGACGCCGGCGAAATCCGCGTCAACGGCGAGGTCGTGCGCATCCGCTCCTCGCGCGAGGCGATCGCCACGGCATTGGCATGGTGCATCAGCATTTCATGCTGGTGCCGCCGCTGAGCGTGCTGGAAAACGTGATGCTCGGCGCCGAGGGCGGGCCGCTGCTCGCAACAAGGCGCGGCCGCGCGTGCGCGCCAGAGCTCACCCATCTCGCCAAGGAATATGCGCTCGAAGTCGACCCGGACGCGATCGTCGGCGAACTCTCGGTCGGCCTTCAGCAGCGCGTCGAAATCCTGAAGGCGCTTGTGCGCGGCGCGGAAATCCTGGTGCTCGACGAGCCGACCGCGGTGCTGACGCCCTCCGAGGCCGATCAGCTGTTCGAAATGCTGCGCGTGCTGAAGAGCGCAGAACAAGACGATCATCTTCATCACCCACAAGCTGCGCGAGATCATGGCGCTGACCGACCGCGTCTCGGTCATGCGGCGCGGCGAGATCGTCGCGACCTTCGAGACGTCGCAGACCTCGCCGCCGGAACTCGCCGACGCGATGGTCGGCCGCAAGGTGATCCTCAAGGTCGACAAGGGCGAGGCGCATCCCGGCGCTGTCGTGCTGGAGGCGCGCGGCATCTCGGTCAAGGACGATCGCGGCGTCACGCGCGTCGACAATGTTTCGTTCGCGCTGCGCGAGGGCGAGATTCTCGGCGTCGCCGGGCGTCGCCGGCAACGGCCAATCCGAACTGCTGGAAGCGCTGGCGGGCATGCGGCCGTTGAGCAGCGGGCGAAATCTGGCTCGAACGGCGCCGTGCTGCCGGCGCGGCGAGCTCGCAATCCCAAGGGCGATGCGCCGCCTCGGCCTCGGCCATGTGCCGGAGGATCGCCACCGCGTCGGCCTCGTCATGCCGTTCGAGGCCTGCGAGAGCGCGATGCTCGGCTTCCAGGACGAGAAGGTCTATGGCGCGGGCGTGCTGTTCGATCGCGGCGCGATCGTCGACGACGAAGCGCGCAAGATGGAGGCCTACGACATCCGCCCGCGCGCGCCGCTGTTGAAGACCGCCAATTTCTCCGGCGGCAATCAGCAGAAGATCGTGCTCGCGCGCGAAATCGAGCGCAACCCGAAGGTGATCCTGGTCGGCCAGCCGACGCGCGGCGTCGACATCGGCGCGATCGAGTTCATCCACAAGCGCATCGTCGCGCTGCGCGACGCGGGCAAGGCGGTGCTGCTGGTCTCGGTCGAGCTCGACGAGATTTTCGCGCTCTCCGACCGCATCCTCGTGCTGTGCGGCGGCCGCGTGACCGGCGAGCGCATGCCGGGAGAGACCAACGCGCAGGACCTGGGGCTGCTGATGGCCGGCGTCAGCGAGCACGCGGCATGAGCGTTGCGTTTGTGCCTTGGCGCCACCTTCGAGCCTTGGTGGTGAACCCTTTTCACCACCAAGACACAAAGACATCACGAAGACACAAATGAGCGCCCCTCTCAAACCTCTCCCCGTCTGGGCCGACGTCGCGCTGATCCCGCTGATCAACGTCACCGCCGCCTTCGTCATCTCCGGCCTCGTCGTGCTGGCGATCGGCGAGAACCCGATCGAGGCGGTGCAACTGCTGGTCGGCGGCGCGCTCGGCGATCTCGAAGGCATCGGCTTCACGCTCTATTACGCGACGAGCTTCATCTTCACCGGGCTTGCGGTGGCGATCTGCTTCCACGCCGGACTGTTCAACATCGGCGTCGAGGGCCAGGCCTATATCGGCGGCCTCGGCGCGGCCCTGGTCGGACTCTACCTGCCGCTGCCCGGTTATTCGCAAGTGATCGTCGCGATCGTCGCGGCGGCCTTGTTCGGCGCGGCGTTCGCGGCGATCCCCGGCTATCTGCAAGCCAAGCGCGACAGCCACATCGTCATCACGACGATCATGTTCAACTATATCGCCTCGGCGCTGATGGGCTATCTGCTCGTCAACGTTCTCCGCAGCCCGACGCAGATGAACCCGGAGACGCTGCCGTTCCCGCCCGGCGGGACCTTGCCGCAGCTGCATGAGCTGCTGAAGCCGCTCGGCGTCGTGTGGCCGGTGACGCCGTTGAACCTGGCGTTCTTCCTGGCGCTGATCGCGGCCGCTTTGGTCTGGATCATAATTTGGCGCACCCGGCTCGGCTATGAAATCCGCGCCGTCGGCGTCAACCCGACGGCCGCCGTCTACGGCGGCATCTCGCCCGCGCGGATCACCATCATCTCGACGCTGCTCTCCGGCGCGCTGGCGGGCGGGCTCGCCGTCAACGTCATCCTCGGCGAGGAGCACCGGCTGGTGCTCGAATTCACCGCCGGCTTCGGCTTCGTCGGCATCGCCGTGGCGCTGATGGGCCGCGCCCATCCCGTCGGCATCGTGCTGGCGGCGATCCTGTTCGGCGTGCTCTATCAGGGCGGGGCGGAGCTTGCGTTCGACAAGCCGAAGATCAGCCGCGACATGATCGTCGTCATCCAGGGCCTTGTCGTGCTGTTCGCCGGCGCGCTGGAGCACATGTTCCGCCGGCCCGTGGCGGTGCTGCTGGCGCGCCGCGTCACGCAGCCGCCGATCTGAAGGCGCGACATGGAGACCTTCGACTCCTTCGTCGTCATCTTCGGCTCGGGCATACGGCTCGGCGTGCCGTTGATTCTCGCCTGTTTCGCCGGCTTGTGGTCGGAGCGCTCCGGCGTTGTCGACATCGGGCTCGAAGGCAAGATGCTGACGGGCGCCTTCGCCGCCGCGGTCGCCGCGACTTTTACCGGCAACGCCTGGTTGGGATTGCTCGCCGGCGTGCTGGCGACCGTCGTCATCTCGCTGATCCACGGCTACGCTTCGATCGACCAGCGCGCCAACCAGATCGTCTCCGGAACGGCGATCAACCTTGTCGCCGACGGCATGACGGCGCTGATCGGCAACGCCATCTGGAGCCAGGGCGGCCGCACGCCGCAACTGCCGGACGAAGCGCTGTTTCATCCGATCACGCTGCCGTTCGCCGAGGCGGTTGCGAGCGTTCCGATCCTCGGGAGCATCTACCGCAACCTGATCTCCGGCCACGACATCATCACCTATTTCGCATTTGCGATGGCGCCGATCACCTATTGGGCGCTCTATTCGACCCGCTTCGGCCTTCGCCTGCGCGCGGTCGGCGAGAACCCGGCGGCGGTCGACACCGCAGGCATTTCGGTGCGTGGCCTGCGCTATTCCGCCGTGATGATCTGCGGCGTGCTGGTGGGGCTCTCGGGCGTCTATCTCTCGCTCGCGCAAGCCGCCTATTTCCAGCCGCACATGAGCGCCGGCAAGGGTTTCATCGCGCTCGCCGCGCTGGTGTTCGCGAAGTGGCGGCCTTGGCCGGCGCTGGCGACGTGTCTGTTGTTCGGCTTTCTCGACGCGCTGTCGATTCGTATGCAGGGCGCGGTCATTCCGGGATTGGGCGAAGTGCCGGTGCAGGCGATCCAGGCGTTGCCCTATGTGATGACGGTGGTGTTGCTCGCCGGCTTCATCGGCAAGGCGATTCCGCCGAAAGCCTCGGGGGTGCCTTATGTCAAGGAGCGTTGAGGCGTTGTTCGCGGCGGCGAAGGCGGCTTACGACAACGCCTATGCGCCCGTACTCGAAGTTTCCCGTCGGCGCGGCGGTGGTGACGCCGGAGGGCGAGATTTACGCCGGCTGCAACGTCGAGAACGCCGCCTTTCCGCAAGGCTGGTGCGCGGAGACGAGCGCCATTGCGGCGATGGCGGGAGCGGGGCGGCGGCGCATCGCCGCCGTTCTGGTCGTCGGCGGCGGGACGGGGCTCTGCACGCCGTGCGGCGGTTGCCGCCAGCGCATCCGCGAGTTCGTCGCCTCCGACGCGCCGATCCATGTCGCGGGACCCGAGGGGCTGCGGGCGAGCTTTACGCTGGCGGAGTTGCTGCCGGAGTCGTTCGGGCCGGAGAATTTGGGGTCATGAGGTCGCCATTTGCCGACAATCAGCGTGTTCTACGGCATCGTGATCGCCATGTATTGGGGCGACCATCCCCCGCCGCATTTCCACGCCCTTTATGGCGAGCATGAAGCGTTGATCGACATAGGAACGCTCGCTATCATCCGCGGCGGGCTTCCTCGCCGCGCGCAAGCGCTGGTGTTGGAATGGGCGCAGGACCATCGAAGCGAATTGTTCGAGAACTGGAACCTATGTTCGCAAAATCGCCCTCCGTCGCGGATTCTCCCGCTCGCCTAGAGACTCGACCGTTCCCTCTTTCTCCGTGGCGCGTCGTCGAGGTCAGCGCGCTGCCAAATTATAGGCTGCGCGTGAAGTTTCGTGACGGTCTTGAAGGCGTCGTCGACATGGCGGCGACGATCTTTTCTGATGACGCGGGCGTATTCGCAGCGCTGCGCGACGAAGAATTATTTGGACGCGTTCGCATCGAGCTCGGCGCCCCGGTTTGGCCCGGCGAAATTGATATCGCGCCCGACGCTATCTATGATGGCGTTCGCTCAAGTGCGGATTGTAGATACTGCCTGGGCGACTTCATAGGATAGAAGCCTGAACGGTTTAGGAACCGAGCCGGACATCGCTTCGCAACAGACCGGCGCCGGATGACGGCGTTTGGGCAAGCTTCATCACACGACTTTTTCCAAGGCGCCGCATGTCCCTCCTGTTTGAACCCCTGCACATCGGCGAACTCGCGCTCGCCAACCGCATCGTCATCGCGCCGATGTGCCAGTATTGCGTCGAGGACGGCTCGGCGGCCGATTGGCATATGATCCATCTCGGCTCGCTGGCGATCTCCGGCGCGGGGCTGCTGACGATCGAGGCGACGTCGGTCTCGGCGGAAGCCCGCATCACCCTCGGCGATCTCGGACTCTACAGCGACGCCAACGAGCGCGCGCTCGCCCGCGTTCTGAAAGCGATCCGCGGCGTTTCGCCGATCCCGGTCGCCATCCAGCTCGCCCACGCCGGCCGCAAGGCGTCGAGCCGCGCGCCCTGGGAGGGTGGGGCGCAAATCCGCACCGACGCAGGCGGCTGGCCGACGTTCGCGCCCTCCGCCCTGCCGCACGGGCCCGGCGAGGAGGCGCCGCAGGCGCTTGACCGCGCCGGCCTCGCGAAGGTGCGCGAGGATTTCGTCGCCGCGGCGCGCCGCGCCGACCGCCTCGGCCTCGACGCGATCGAACTGCACGGCGCGCACGGCTATCTCCTGCACGAGTTCCTGTCGCCGATCGCCAACAAGCGCGAGGACGCCTATGGCGGCTCGCGCGAGAACCGCATGCGGTTTCCGCTGGAGGTGTTCGACGCCGTGCGCGCCGCGTTCGATCCGCGCAAGCCGGTGTGGATGCGGCTTTCCGCCACCGATTGGGTCGAAGGCGGCTGGGACATCGACGACGCCGTGGCGATGGCGCAGGCGCTCGAGAAACATGGGGCCGCGGCGACGCATGTATCGAGCGGCGGCGTTTCGCCGGCGCAGGCGATCAAGCTCGGCCCCGGCTATCAGGTGCCGTTCGCGCGGGCGGTGAAAAAGGCGACGACGACGCCGGTCATCGCCGTCGGCCTCATCACCGAGCCCGAGCAGGCCGAGGCGATCCTGGCCGCCGGCGACGCCGACGCCATCGCGATCGCGCGCGCGGCGCTGTACGATCCGCGCTGGCCGTGGCACGCGGCGGCGAAGCTCGGCGCGCAGGTGATCGGGCCGAAACAATACTGGCGCTCGCAGCCGCGCGAGCTGAAGTCGCTGTTTGCTGGCGCGGCGATCGGACAGCGATGAGGGGACGACCGGCAAGCGAATTGCTTTCGCATGTGCGAACAGGCACAACAATCGACATGAGTTTCACGCCCGAACGCACCGAGATCAGCTTCCGTTTCCGCGGTCGCACCGTCGCGCTGGCGGATTTTCCGCCTGACCGCACGCTGCTTGACTGGCTGCGCGAGGACGCCCGCGCCGTGGGGACCAAGGAAGGCTGCGGCGAGGGCGATTGCGGCGCCTGTACCGTCGTGCTCTGCCGCCCGCGCGCCGGGCGGTTGACCTACGAGCCCGTCAACGCCTGCATCCTGCTGCTCGGCCAGGCCGATGGCGCGGAGCTCGTGACTGTCGAAGACCTCGCGCAAGGCGAGACGCTGCACCCCGTGCAGCAGGCGATGGTCGATTATCACGGTTCGCAATGCGGCTTCTGCACGCCGGGCATCGTGATGAGCCTGTTCGCGCATTACCACGACGGCGAGCCGGCGACGCGCGCCAGCGTCAACGAGGCGCTGGCCGGCAATCTTTGCCGCTGCACCGGCTATCGGCCGATCCTCAACGCCGCGCTGAGCGTCCTCGATGGCGCGCCGACCGACCGCTTCGCGCGCGAAGCGCCGGCGCGTCTTTCCGCCTTGCAGGCGCTTCCCGGCGGCGATCTGTTCGTCGGCGACGAGGCCTGCTTCTTCGCCGCCCCCGCCAGCGAGGCGTCGCTCGCCGCGCTCTACGGCCGGCATCCCGACGCGGTGCTGTTGGGCGGAGCGACCGACGTAGGACTCTGGGTGACGAAGCGGCTGCAAAAGCTGCCGAAGATCATCTGGCTCGGCCGCATCGCCGACTTCGACTTCATTCACAGCGACGAGGACGGCGTTGCCTTCGGCGCCGGCGTGAAGCTGACCGATGCGACGCCTTCGCTGACGGAGTTGCATCCCGACCTCGGGCTGCTGATGTCGCGGTTCGGCTCCGAGCAGGTGCGGGTCAGCGGCACGGTCGGCGGCAACATCGCCAACGGCTCGCCGATCGGCGATCTCGCCCCGGCGCTGATTCCGATGCAGGCGACGCTGCAACTGCGAAGCGTTGCCGAAACCCGCGCGATGCCGCTGGAGGATTTCTTCCTTGGCTACGGCAAGCAGGATCGCCGCCCGTCCGAATATGTCTATGCCGTCGACGTGCCGCGCCTGAAGCCGCATCAGGTCTATCGCGCCTACAAGGTCAGCAAGCGTTTCGACGAGGACATTTCCGCCGTGATGGGCGCGTTCCGGTTCGATCTCGACGGCCGTCGCGTCACTGCCGCGCGCGTCGCGTTCGGCGGCATGGCGGCGACGCCGAAGCGCGCCAGCGCCACCGAAGCGGCGCTCGTCGGCGTCGACCTCAACCTGCCGAAAAGCTGGGAGGCGGCGGTCGCGGCGATCGGCGTCGATTTCAAACCGCTGAGCGATATGCGCGCCTCCGCCGCCTATCGCGAGCAGGTCGCCGCCAATCTCGTCCGTCGCGCGCTTACCGAGATTTCCGGCCTCAATGCGCGGACCCGCCTCGGAGACCTTCTTGCCGCTGAATAGCCGAACCGAAGTTCCGCGCGTCCCCCTGGAGCGCGAAACACAAGTCGTCCACAAGCCGCATCCCCATGATTCCGCGCGGCTGCATGTGCGCGGGCTCGCGCCCTATATCGACGACCTGCGCGAGCCCTCGGGGACGCTGCATCTGGCCGTCGGCATGGCGAACAAGGCGGCGGGGCGGCTGACCGGGCTCGATCTCGAACCCGTTCGCCGGGCGCGCGGGGTCGTCGCGGTGCTGACGGCGGCCGACATCCCCGGGGCCAACGACATCGCGCCGGTGTTCAAGGACGAGCCGCTGTTCGCCACCGACGAGATTCTTTACTTCGGCCAACCGCTGTTCGCCGTCGTCGCCGAGGATCGCGACGCCGCGCGGCGGGCGGCGAAGCTCGCCGGGATCGAGATCGCCGCCGCCAAGCCGGTGCTGACCGTCGATGAGGCGGTGGCGAGCGGCGGCCGCGTGCTGCCGGACTATGATTTCGGCCGCGGCGACGTCGAAGCGGCGCTGGCCGCGGCGCCGCACCGCCTCGACGGCAAGTTCGATGTCGGCGGGCAGGAGCATTTCTATCTCGAAGGGCAGATCTCGATGGCCTCGCCCGGCGAGGGGCGGGAAATGTCGGTCTATTGCTCGACGCAGGACCCGACCGAGGTGCAGCACATCGTCGCCCGCATCCTCGGGATTCCCGACGCGTTCGTCACCGTCGAGACGCGCCGCATGGGCGGCGGCTTCGGCGGCAAGGAGAGTCAGGCCTGCGCCTGGGCCGCGATGGCCGCGCTCGGCGCGCTGCTGACGGGCCGGCCGTGCAAGATCCGGCTCGACCGCGACGACGATTTCGAGCTGACCGGCAAACGCCACGCGTTTCGCGACGATTGGCGGGTCGGTTTCGACGAGACTGGCCGCGTCAGCGTCTACGATGTTCAGCTCAACGCCAATTGCGGCTGCTCGGCGGATCTGTCGCCTGGCGTCGTTGACCGCGCAATGTTCCACGCCTCCAACTGCTACTACCTGCCGGCGGCGCGCATCGCCTCGCGGCGGCTGAAATCCAACATTGTCTCGATGACGGCGTTTCGCGGCTTCGGCGGCCCGCAGGGGATGATCGCCATCGAGCGCGCGATGGAGGCGATCGCCCGCGAAACTGGCCGCGATCCGCTCGACGTCAGGCTCGCCAATCTTTTCCGGCCCGGCGCCGACGTGACGCCTTACAACCAAACCGTCGAGGACTGCGAGACGCTGCCGGCGATCCTGGCCGATCTCGAAGCGTCGAGCGACTATCGCCGCCGCCGCGAGGCGATCCGCGAATTCAACGCCAGCAGCCCCATCCTCAAGAAGGGGATTTCCCTGGCGCCGGTGCAGTTCGGCATCTCGTTCACGCTGATCCATCTCAACCAGGCCGGCGCGCTGGTGCATGTCTATTCCGACGGCTCGATCCAGCTCAATCACGGCGGCACCGAGATGGGGCAGGGGCTGTTCACCAAGGTCGCGATGGTGGTGGCGGAGGAGTTCGGCGTGCCGCTCGACTTCGTCCGCATCACTGCGACCAACACCGCGAAAGTGCCCAACGCCTCGCCGACCGCCGCGTCGTCGGGCACCGACATCAACGGCATGGCCGCCAAAATCGCGGCAGGACAGGTGCGCGCCCGCATGGCGGCCTTCGCCGCCGAGACCTGGGGCTTGCCTGCGGAGCAGATCGAGTTCCGCGACGGCCACGTGTTCGGCGGCAACAAGTCGATGACGTTCGGCGAACTCGCCAAAGCCTGCCGGCTCAACCGCGTCGGCCTGTCGGCGGCGGGCTACTACAAGACGCCGGAAATCTCGTGGGACCGGGCGAACGTCAAGGGAAGGCCGTTCTTCTATTTCGCTTACGGAGCGTGTTGCGCCGAAGTCGCGATCGACACATTGACCGGCGAAATGAAGGTGCTCGGCGCCGACATCCTGCACAACGTCGGCTCCTCGCTGAACCCGGCGATCGACCTCGGGCAGGTCGAGGGCGCGTTCATTCAGGGCATGGGCTGGGTGACGACCGAGGAACTCGTCTGGGACGGCAAGGGCCGGCTTTCGACGCATGCGCCGGCGACCTACAAGATTCCCGTCGCCTCCGACGTGCCGGCGCGTTTCCATACGCGCCTGCATATGCGCCCCAACGCGACGGAGAGCATCTATCGCTCAAAAGCGGTCGGCGAGCCGCCGTTCATGCTCGGCATCGCGGTCTATTGCGCGATCCTCGACGCGGTGCATGCGACGGCGCCGAAGGGTCATCCAGACTTGCCGTCGCCCTGCACGCCGGAGGCGATTTTGAGAGGGATTCAGTCGCTAAAGCCGTAGTCGAGCAGGGCTCGCGATGACGGGTTAACCAAGCGCGGCGTCGAGATCGGCGATGAGGTCCTCGACGTCCTCCAGCCCGATCGACAGCCGCACAACATCCGGACCGGCGCCGGCGGTGATCTTCTGCGCATCGGAAAGCTGGCGGTGCGTCGTCGAGGCGGGATGGATCACGAGCGAGCGGGTGTCGCCGATATTGGCGACGTGGCTGAACAGTTGCAGCTTGCTGACGAGATCAATGCCCGCCTGGTAGCCGCCCTTGACGCCGAAGGTGAACACGGCGCCGAGCCCGCGCGGATAGAGCCGCTTCGCCAGCGCGTAATCCTTGTTGGCCTCGAGGCCGGCGTAGGAGACCCAGCCGACCTTCTCGTGGCCGGAGAGGTGCTTGGCCACCGCGAGCGCGTTGTCGCAATGGCGGCGCATCCGCAGCGACAACGTCTCGATGCCGTTGAGGATCAGAAACGCGTTGAACGGCGACAACGCCGGCCCGAGATCGCGCAGGCCCAGCACGCGGCAGGCGATGGCGAAGCCGAAATTGCCGAACGTCTCGGCCAGCACCATGCCGTTGTACTCCGGCCGCGGCGTCGACAGCATCGGATAGCGCTGGTCGCCGAGCCACTCGAACGAGCCGCAATCGACGATGATCCCGCCCATCGAATTGCCATGACCGCCGAGGAATTTGGTCGCGGAATGGACGATGATGTCGGCGCCGTGCTCGGCCGGGCGCATCAGGTACGGGGTGGCGAGGGTGTTGTCGACGATCAGCGGCAGCTTGGCGTCGTGGGCGATCCTGGCGATGGCGTCGATGTCAGAAACGATGCCGCCGGGGTTGGCGATCGAACTCGATGAAAATCGCGCGCGTCTTGTCGGTGATGGCGGACTTGAAGCTGTCGGGCTCGTCGGGATTGGCCCATTTGACCCGCCAATCGTAGTTCTTGAAGGCGTGGTTGAACTGGTTGATCGAGCCGCCGTAAAGTTTGGTCGAGGCGACGAATTCGTCGCCCGGGCGCATCAGCGTGTGAAACACCAGCATTTGCGCCGCGTGCCCCGAGGCGACCGCGAGCGCGGCGGGGGCGCCTTCGAGCGCCGCGACGCGCTCCTCCAGCGCCGCGCAAGTCGGGTTGGTGATGCGGCTGTAGATGTTGCCGAACGCCTGCAACCCGAACAGCGAGGCGGCGTGATCGACGTCGTCGAAGACGAAGGCCGTCGTTTGATAGATCGGCGTGATGCGCGCGCCGGTGGTCGGATCGGGCCGCGCGCCGGCGTGGATCGACAGGGTCGAGAAGCCGGGTTCCTGGTTGCTCATCGTCGCGCGCTCCTTACGGGAGCGCGGGTTTAGACTGAAGGCGCGGGATCGGGCAACCTGATCCTGACGCGGCGGTTCTGTTTGCCCTTTTTCTCGATCCCCGTCACTTCGATGCGGCCGATCTCGGAAAGTCGCGCGACATGCGTGCCGCCGCAGGGTTGCAGGTCGAGACCGGCGATTTCGACCAGCCGCACCCGGCCGCTGCCCATCGGCGGCTTGACCTTCATCGTCTTGACGAGGGCGGGATTGGCCTCCAGTTCCGCGTCGCTGATCCAGCGCGTCGTCACCGGGGCGTCGGTGGCGACGAACTCGGCCAGCCGCGCTTCGATCTCGGGGCGATCGAACGCGGTCTCGCCGGAATCGAAATCGAGCCGCCCCTCGGCGTCGCCAACCGAGCCGCCGGTGACGGGGTAGGGCAGCACGACCGAAAGCAGGTGCAAGGCGGTGTGCGCGCGCATCCGCGCGTAGCGGGTCGGCCAGTCAAGCCGCACGGTCACGCGTTCCCCGGGCGCGAGCAGGGCCGCGCCCTCGGCGGGGACGAGCAGGATCGTCGTGCGGTCGGCGTCGTAGACGGTGTCGGCGATGGCGATTTCCGCGCCGTCGGCGCGCAGGAGCGCGCCCTTGTCGCCGGGTTGCCCGCCGCCGCCCGGGTAGAATAGCGCCACGTCAAGAACGACGCGGCCGGGGATGGCGTCGAGCACTGTCGCCGCCGCCTCGCGGGCGTAGGGGTCGGCTCGGTAAAGGGGCTCGGTCATGCCCGCCGCGATAGCACGCCGCGCGAGGCTCGCGGAAGTCTCGCCGCTTGCCGCGGGTCGGTTTCCGTGGGATCGTCTTTGCGAGCGCAGCGAAGCCATCCACCGCGCCGCTGACGCTTCCTTTCCGGCCGGCGAACGAATTCTCTCAGAGATGGATGGCTTCGCTTCGCTCGCCATGACGGCAACCAAACGCGACCGCTCTAAGTCGCGGCCTTGACCTCGTCGTGCTTGTTTACACTGGTGATCTGATTGTTGTCATCGACAAATACGACCACGGGCTTGAGTCCCTTCAGCTCCGCTCTATCGACCCACGCCTCGGCGAGAACGATGATTTTGTCGCTGGGCTGAAACAGCCGCGCGGGCGGGCCGTTGAGGCAAATGACGCCGCTGCCTCTCTTGCCCGCCATTACGTAGGTTCGCCAGAAGGCGGCGTTCGACAGGTTTGTGATATTCACATATTGGTATTCCTGTATGCCGCTGGCCTCCAGCAAAGCTTCATCGATGGTGATCGAGCCGACATAGTTGAGCTCGGCCTGCGTCACCGTCACGCGGTGCAGTTTCGCCATGCACATGCTTATCAGCATCGAACGATCCCTCGTCTCCACCGGGGCGATGGACCGCGTTTCGCCGGCGCCTGACTACGAATGGAACGTCCATTGCGAACCCAACGCGCCAACCGCCGCATATTGCGCCTGTCCCGCCACGACCGTCATAATACTCAACGCGCCGTTGGTGTTTTGAACCATGGCGCCGGCAATTCCGGAGGTGGTGTAATCGCCGACCCCCACGAATTTCAATTGCGGCGACAGTGCGCCGATGTCGGTATAGAGCGCGTGTCCGGTGGAAGCGTCGCCGATTTCCAACCTGCCGGCCGAACTCTCAATCAAATACTGATCGTAGCCTTTGCCGAGGAAGTCGCCGACGCCCTCGAACTTCCAGTTCGACCCCAGCAAACCGATGTTCGTATAGACTGCGTGCCCGGTGGAGGCGTCGCCAAGGTCCACTTGTCCAGCCGAATACTGAATCAAAAATTGATCGTGCCCATCGCCGAGGAAGTCGCCGGCGCCTTCGAACTTCCATTGCAATGAAATCCCGCCAATGACGGTATAGGCTGCGCGACCGGTGGAGGCGTCGCCAAGGTCCAACTGTCCGCCCGTGCTCTCGATCAAATACTGATCGTGACCGACGCCGAGGAAGTCGCCCGCGTCGACAAAATTCCATTGCGCGCCCAGCGAACCGATCACCGTGAAAGACGTCGATTGCCCTGCGACGCCGCCGATGTCCAACTGGCCGCTCGTATTTTCGATGAGGTAAGCGCTTGCGTTGTCGCCGTAGAAGTCGCCATTTTCCCTGAAAGTCCACTGGGCGCCGAGGGTCGCCACGCGCAGGTAAGCTTCTGCGCCGCTGGCGCCGATTTCGCCGACGACGACGGCGCCGGACGTGTTGGAAATCAGAATGTCGCTCTTTCCGAAGCCGTCGAAATCATCGCGGGGGCTTTGCCTTTCGGTGTACCCGATCGCCGCCATCTCGGCCCAATCGGGCGCGGAGATCGGCGGGTCGATCGCGTTGCCGCCGGCGCCGTCGAAGGAATCCGTCACCGCCGGTCGGCTGGTATTCGTGGTCGACCAGTCGGCGACGTCTTCGCCATCCTGGCTGACCTCGACGGGCGTGTCGTATTGCCAGGTGATCGTCGATCCGTTGTAGGAGAAATAGGAAACATTGTTGGCGTTGTAGCCGGCGACGAACGGTTCATCGAGCGGCCCGGCGGCAGTGCCCGGCGCTGCGCCGCCGCTGGCGGAGGCGGTCGCCGCGCCGTAGTGGAACATGTCGAGCAGCGTGTATTCTCCAGCGTTTCCGTTCGACACGCCGAGGTCGTCCGTTCGCCCCATGACCTCGCTGAGTTCATGCTCCAGAGCGCTGACGGCGTCCTCCTGGTTGGGGTTGTTCTGCGCCCAATCGAACGGCCCGCTGCCGAGCGCGACCCAGCCGTCGTAGCCGTTGGTTCCGGTCGTCAGGGGAGACGTGGGCAGCCCCAACGCCAGCGCTTGCGCCCGCGTGATGTCCATCATGTCGCCGTTGAGCACCGCGGCGTATTTCGCATTGTCGCTGGTCAGCAAGGCCGCGGCGGCTTTCTGAACCGCGGACGCGGTGGCGCTGCTTTCGATCGCTTTCGCCGCGTTGTACACCTGCGTCCAGGTGTAGGCGAAGCTGTTGCCGATGCTTTCGGCGCCGCCGATGCCCGTGCTCGAATCGTCGTACGGCATGACGCCGTAGCCGAAGTCGATCTTGATCGTCTCGTTCGTGCTGATGACCGATTCGATCTTCTTGATCGCCGTCTCGGCGGCGGCTTCGAACAGCGCCTTGTCCGGGCTGTTGAGCACGCTGGCGTCCCAAGTCGGCACGATCGTGAAGCCGGACGTCGTCGGCGCCTGTTCGGCCATCGGAGATTGCGCGGCCGGTCCCGTCTTTCGGGGCGCCAGCGCCCCGTACGTCGCCGCCGCGGCGCCTGCGTTCCCTTGAGAATCGGAATCGCCGAAAGCCAAAACAGCGAAGCCGTTCTGCGATTGCAGCAGCGGCCCCCACGGCGAGGAATCGTTCGCGCTGTCCCAATCTTGGAAGAATGGATTGTCGCTGGAAGTCGTCGAATCCCCAGCATTCAGGATCTTTGTCACGGCGCCAATTCCCCCCTCGGTCGTTCGACCCCCGCCGCCGATCCTAGCACATTCCCAGAACGTTTATAGACAACAAGCGATCCAAAGAGATCGCGCCCTAGACCTCGCCCCAAACCTCCGTCGCCACTTCGACCAGCCGGGCGAGCTTGCGCCACTGGTCGTCCTCGGTGAGGTCGTTGCCGTGCGCGGTCGAGGAGAAGCCGCATTGGTGGCTCAGCGCGCATTGCTCCAGCGGGACGTAGCGCGTCGCCTCCTCGATGCGGCGCTTCACCTCATCCTTCGGCTCCGCGGCGGCGTGTTTGGACGACATCAGGCCGAGCACGATCGTCGGGCCTTTGGGCGCAAACCTCAACGGCGCGAAATCGCCGGAGCGCTCGTCGTCATATTCGAGAAAGAAGCCGTCGATGTTCATTTCGTTGAGCAGGATTTCGGCCACCGGCTCGTAGCCGCCCTGCGCCACCCAGGCGCTCTTGAAGTTGCCGCGGCAGAGATGCACCGTGACGACCATGTCCTTCGGCCGATGTCGGATCGCGCCGTTGACCAGCTTGCAATAGAGATGGACGAGCGCGTCAGGGTCGTCGCCGCGCGCGCGCGTGCGCTCGCGGATCGTGGGATCGCAGAGATAGGCGAGGTTGGTGTCGTCGAGCTGCAAATAGTGCAACCCCCGGCGCGCGAGATCGTCGATCTCCTGCGTGTACGCCTCGGTGAGATCGTCGTAGAAATCCTCCAGCCTCGGATAGACCTTGGCGCTGATCGCCTCCCGCCCGCCGCGGAAATGCAGCATCGACGGCGCGGGAATGCAGACTTTCGGCGTTGCGCGGACGACGCCTTTCAGGAAATCGAAATCGGCGCCCTGGATCGGCGCGCCGTGCTTGATCCTCGACTCGACGTGCATGGTCGGCGGCCGGAAGCCGACCTGGGTGCCGTCGTCCTTACGAAACGTGGCGTTGAATTCGCCGTAGCGCACGTCGACGCCGTCGAGTTTCTCCAGAAAATCGACGTGAAAATAGGTGCGGCGGAACTCTCCGTCGGTAATCCCCTTCAGCCCGGCTTGCTCCTGGCGCTTGACCACTTCGCGGATACATTCGTCCTCGACGGCGCGCAGCGCCTCGGCGGCGATCTCGTGGGCGAAGTATTTCTCCCGCGCGTCGCGAAGGCGCGCGGGGCGCAGAAAGCTGCCGACGTGATCGGCGCGGAACGGCGGGGACATGACACCTCCCTCTTCAAAATTTGCGGCGGTCTAGCATTCGCATCAGCGCGCGCCAATTTGGGCTTTAGGCTACCCGCCTGACGTCTATTTTGGGCGAAACTTTACTTCTCTCACGCAGATTTGCGGCGCCCTCGCGCAGGACGCACGCCTTTGCCCGAACTTCTCGCGCCGCTGCGGCGCTACCTTGCCGCCCCGTTCGCGCCGATCTCGCCTTCGACCGGCCGGTTGCGCGAGCTTGACGGCGTGCGCGGCTGGGCGGCGCTGGGCGTCGTCTGCTACCATGTGTTTTGGGAGACCCTGTTTTTCCGCGCGCCCGAAATGCGCAACATCGTCACCGGCGCGTTGTTCGACGGCGGCCTCGCGGTATCGATCTTTTTCGTGCTGTCGGGCGAAGCGCTGTCGGCGCCGTTCTTCCAGGGCAAAGGCGACGCCGCCATCCGGGCGCTGGCGATCAAGCGTTACACCCGTCTGGCGATCCCGATCTTCGCCGCTTGCGCGATGGTGTGGGCGCTCGCTAACGCCGGGCTCGTCTATGTCGATCGCGTCGCGCCGTTCGCCGGCCGCGAGCATTGGCTGACCGGCTGGCTCGACTTCCCGATCACGTTCGCCGGGCTTTGCCAATATTCGTTTATCGAGGCGTTCACGCTGGTCCGTCCGAGCGAGGAGTGGAACCCGTTCCTGTGGACGATGGGGGTCGAGCTCGACGGTTCGTTGATCGTGTTCGCGATCCTGCTGTTCGCGCGCGACTGGCGCGGCTTGCGGCCGGCCTTGCTGATCGCCGCGATCCTGCTCGCGTTCGCTCCGTTGCGGGCGACGCAGAACGTCTCCTGCTTCCTGGTCGGCGTGTTGTTCGCCGATTTTCGGGCGCAAGGGCTATTCGCGGCGCTCGGGCGGGCGGACCTGCAACGGCCGCTGATCGTCGCGTTGGCGGCGGTGCTGTTCGCCGCGGGCGCCGCCGCCTATTCCGGCCACCACGACTACAAGAACCTGAAGGCGATCGCAATTCTGTTCCTCGTCTTCGCCACGCCGGCGGCGGGCGCGTTCTTCCGCGCGCCGCTGTCGCAGTTTCTCGGCAGGATTTCGTTCCCGCTGTATCTCGTGCAATTCGCCGTCATTATCTCGCCGATGTCGGCGGCCATGGCTCTCGCGGAGAGCCACGGCGCGCTGGGTCGGCCGATGGCTTACGCCATCGGGCTCGGCGCGGTCGGGCTGACGATCGTCGTCGCGTACGCCTTCCTGCCGGTGGAGCGGTTCACGGCCTATGTCGGCGCGAGCGTGGTGAGGCTCGCGCGGGGTCAGGCGCGCACGAGCCCCGCCTCCCTCAAGTCGGCGATGCGCGGGTAGCCGTCGACCGCCATCAACAGGTCGGCTTCGGCGTTGAGACAGCGCAGCACGTGCGCAACGCCGCTCGCGCCGTCGAGCGCGAGGCCGTAGGCGTAAGGCCGGCCGATGCCCACCGCGCGCGCCCCCAGCGCCAGCGCCTTGACGACGTCGGTTCCCGAGCGCACGCCGGAATCAAACAGCACCGGCGTCGCGCCGGCCGCCTTGACCACCGCGGGCAGAAGGTCGATCGCCGCCAGGCCGCCGTTCGCCTGTCGGCCGCCGTGGTTGGAGCAATAGATCGCATCGACCCCGGCGTCGATCGCGCGTCTGGCGTCGTCGGGATGGCAGATGCCCTTCAAGACGAGCGGCAGCTTGGTCAGCCCGCGCAGCCACGGCAGATCGGCGAAGGTGAGCGGCTTGGCGAACAGGCTCCCCCAAGTCCGCACCGCATTGCCGACGTCCTCCTCGGGCGGCTTGCCGCATAACGCCCGGAAGCGCGCGTCCGAAAAATAATTGGCGAGGCAGGCGCCGCGCAATTGCGGGAAATTGGCGTCGTTGAGATCGCGCGGACGCCAGCCGGGAACCCAGGTGTCGACGGTGACGATCAGCGCCTTGAAACCCGCCGCCTCCGCCCGGCGGACAAAGCTTTCGGCCAGTTCGCGGTCGTTCGGCGTGTAAAGCTGGAAGAACCCCGGCGCGTCGCCGAGCGCCTTCGCCACCGCCTCCAGGGGATCGTTGCTCAGCGTCGAGAGCGTGAACGGCACGCCGGTCATCGCCGCGGCGCGGGCGCCGGCGAGGTCGCCGTGGCCGTCCTGTGCGCAAATCCCCAGCACGCCGACCGGCGCCATGAAGATCGGCGAAGGCAGTTTCAAGCCGAACAGCTCGACCGACAGATCGCGGGTCGTCGAATCGACCAGCATCCGAGGCATCAGGCCCCATTTGCGGAACGCAGCGACGTTGTGGTCCTGCGTGTGCTCGTCGCCGCAGCCGCCGGCGACGTAGCTCCAGACGCCGGCCGGCATCGCTTGTTCGGCGCGCGCGGCCAGCGAGGCGAAATCAACTGGAAGCTTCGGCTTTATCCCCGAGAGGCCCTTGATATAGATCTCAAACTGATAGTCGCCGAACCCGGGCATGGAGCCTCCCTATTCGGCGGCCTCCGCCGGCAGCATCGCCTCGGGCTGAAGCTCGGTCGGCAGGCCGTCGAGGCTTCGCATATTCTTCTTGCCCCAATATTTGCGCAAGCCGTCGAAACCCTGTCGAGTCCAGTGGCGCACGAGATTCTCACGCTCGCCGCGATAGTCGAAATAGGGCACCGCCATGCCGCACGAGGTTTGCACGAGGTCGACCTTGAGCAGAACGATCTGCCGCGCGCCGGGCATTTCGGTGAAGTGCGGCAGCAGCGCGTCATATTCAGCCTCGCCGCGCAGGTGCGATCGGCCCTGGCCGTAGAGCCTCAGAATGACGGGATCGCCGACGAACGCAGAGAACATGATCGTCAGCCGCGGGCACGCCAGCAGGTGCGCGCGCGTCTCGTTGCCGCTGCCGGTGCAATCGAGATAGGCGACCTCGTTGTCGCCGAGCACCGCGAACGACTCCATGCCCTTCGGCGAGACGTTGACGCGGCCGGCCGGCGCGGCGCTGGCGACGAAGAAAATCTTCTGCGCCGCGATGAAGCTCTTATGCTGCGGCTCCAACTTCGCGAACTGCTGGGACATGACGCTCTCCTCGCGCGACCCTCTTGGCGCCGGCGAGCGCAAGGCGCAAGTTCGCCCAATCCTCCTCGCACAGGGTCGTCATGCAATTCATCGCCTCTCCCGACGACGCCGCGCTCGGCCTGCCGTTCTCGGCCGCGGTCCGCGTCGGCGACATGCTGCATCTCTCCGGCGCGATCGGCAATAGGCCGGGAACGCTGACGCTCGTCGAGGGCGGGACGGCGGCGCAGGCGCGGCAGGCGATGGACAATATCGGCCGTGTGCTCGCGTCCTGCGGGCTCGGATTCTCCCACGTGGTGAAATGCACGATCATGCTCGCCGATATGGGTGAGTGGCGCGCCTTCAACGAAGTGTATGTGAGCTATTTCGCGCCCGGAAAGCTGCCGGCGCGCTCGGCGTTCGGCGCGAACGGGCTGGCGCTCGGCGCGCGGGTGGAGATCGAAGCGCTGGCGAGATTTCCGGATTAGATTCGACGGCGTTCGACGCGGGGCGGAAACGTCATCGCGAGCGCAGCGAAGCGATCCACGGCGCCGCCGATGCGGCCTGTCCGGCTGACGAACGATCTCGTTGAGCTGGATGGCGTCGTTTCCTCGCCATGACGGTCAACCCAAATGTAGAGCCCCCTAGGGCATGAACACGAGCCGCCGGCCGCTATCGGGGCGGCGCCACGCCTCGACGAACCCGGACAGCGGAACTGTCTCGAAATCCATCTGAAGCCGTTTCTCGGCGGCGGCCTTCAACACCCCCGCGATGGCGCTGAACAGTCGCTCCCGCGGCACGCTGCCGATGCCGCTGCCCATCAGCTCGATCGCGGAGGAGCGCAATACCGCGCCCGGCAGCGTGATGTCGCCGCCGCTCGCCGCGCCGACCTCGACGAAGCGGAGCGGGACGCCGTCGCGCCCGGCCTTCGCGGCGGCGATCAGCAGTCGCTCGGCGCTCACCCCCCAGAGATAGTCGATCACGACATCGACGCCGGCGGCGAAAGGCGCGAGGAACGCGCGCTCCAGCGCGGCGGCGTCATCGACGAGCGGGATCGTCGCGTCGGCGCCCAGCGATTGCAGGGCCAGGGCGTTGCGGCCGGTGGCGATCACCTTGGCGGCGCCGAGATGCCGGGCGATCTGCACAGCCAGCCGCCCGGAGGCGCCGGTCGCGCCGTTGATGAGCACGGTCTCGCCGGCTTTCAGCTTGGCGCGTTCGGTGAACGCCGCCCACGACGACATGCCGGGATTGGCGATGGCGGCGGCGGTGGCGTCGTCGAGGGCGTCGTCGAGCGGCAGGCATTGCGGCGCCGGGGCCGCGCTCTGTTCCGCCATGCCGCCGTTCGGCGCGCGCGGCAGCACGAAGTAGATTCGGGCGCCGTCGTCGAGACGGCCGACGCCGTCGACGCCGACGACGAACGGGAACGCGCCCGACGCGCTGTAGTGCGATCCGCTTGCGCGACCTCGGGTCAGCGAACTCAAGGCGCTCGCCGTGACTTTGATTAACCGCTCGCCGGGGCCGGGCTGCGGATCGGGGAAATCGCCGTACACCGGCGTCTGGCCTGCGGCGGTAACGTAGACGGCCTTCATGGCGGGTTTCCTTTCGATGGCGATAAGTGTATTATGCACATATTTCGAACCTACCATGCCGTCAAGGAAAAAAGTGCAAAATACACATATCGCCGACACGTTGCGCGAGCTTCACGCCGCCGTTCTCGAAATCGTCGCGGTGATGAACCAGCCGCAGCGCGACGAGGCGCTGCTTCGCGAGGCGCGCGTCGCGCTGGACCGGGCGCTGTTCCCGTTGCTGGTGCTGATCGAGCGGTTTCAGCCGATCGGCGTGGTTGATCTCGCCGACCGGGTGGGGCGCGACTACACGACCGTCAGCCGCCAACTCGCCAAGCTCGAAACCCTCGGCCTGATTGTCCGCGAGGCGGACCAAGCCGACCGCCGGGTCCGCATGGCGGTCGTCACCGCGAAGGGCAAGGCGATGACGGATCGGATCGACGCGGCGCGGCAGCGCGTCGGGCTCGCCGCCTTCGCCGGCTGGGAGGTTCGCGAACTCGACGAACTGGCGCGGCTGATGAGCAAATTCGCCAAGACCCTGTCCAGCGTCGGCCCCGACGGCTGAGGCGCCGCGTTGCGCGCCGTATCGCCGCGCCCTAAAGGCGGCGCTTTCGGAGCCGCCATGCAAACGGTCGTCTGTATGCGATGGGGCGATCGGTTTCCCGTCGACTACGTCAATCGGCTCTATCGCGGGGTGATGCGCAACGTTGTTCGGCCGACGCGCTTCGTCGCCTTTACCGACGATCCCGGCGGCCTCGACGCCGGGATCGAGCCCCGCGCCATCCCGCCGATCCGTTTGCCGGCGACCGGGCTCGGCGGCAGCCCGTGGCGCAAGCTCGCGCTGTGGTCGCCTGAAATCGGCCTCGACGGCGATCTCCTGTTTCTCGATCTCGACGTCGTCGTCGTCGGCGGCCTCGACGCGTTCTTCGACTACGAGCCCGGCAAGCTTGCGCTGATCCGCGATTGGAGCGCCAAAGCGACCGGCAATTCCTCGGTCATGCGGCTTCCGGCGGGCGGGGCGCCGCATCTCGTCGAGCGGTTCGAACGCGACCCGCTGGAGAAGCGCCGGCTCTATTCCAACGAGCAGGTCTACCTCTGCCGCGAGTCCGGTTTGCCGTTGGTCTTTTGGCCCAAGGATTGGGCGCCCGGCTTCAAGGCCATGATGCTGCCGCGTTTTCCGCTCAATTTGTTGCGGAATGTTACGCTGCCGGCGGGGGCGCGCGTCGTGGTGTTCACCGGCCATCCGCGTCCGCATGAAGCGTTGCGGGGCGAATGGCCGGCCGAGGGATGGAAGAAAATCTACAAGCAGGTCCGCCCCGTCGCGTGGCTCGACGCGCACTGGCGCTGAGCGGATGCGTTCGGATGCGGGGGTCGTAAGATTTTGTTAAGACTGCGCGGCGAAAAGGGCGTTAGGGGCAAAACTTCGGCCCTTTTGCGGGTGACGGATGGCGAACGCGCGATCGGGGCGGATCGGCGTTTTGTGAGGGTCAGAAGCGCGTTGGCAGCGGCACATGACAGGACGAGCGTCCGCGGCGCCATGGCTTTGGCCTGCCTCTGCCTGGCGGGCTGCGCGCAGGCGCCGGCGCCCGTCGCCCATCGCAGCGGCCACGGCAGCGAGTATTTCGCCGAGGGAAAATACGGCAAAGCCAGCCAGCGCGTGATCGACGACGGCCAGCCCGTGCCGCGCGGCGGCGGCCAATATCTCGTCGGCCACCCCTACAACGTCGCCGGTCGCACTTATTACCCGCACGAAGACGAAAACTACGTCGCCGTCGGCTACGCCTCCTGGTACGGCGACGCTTTCCACGGCCGCAAGACCGCGAACGGCGAAATCTACGACAAGCGCGCGCTGTCGGCGGCGCATCCGACCATGCCGCTGCCGAGCTACGCCCGCGTCACCAACCTCAGCAACGGCTATTCGATCATCGTGCGCGTCAACGACCGCGGTCCCTACGCCGCCGGCCGGGTGATGGACGTGTCTTCGCGGGTCGCCGATGTGCTCGACTTCAAGCGCATGGGCACCGCGCGGGTGAAAGTGGAATATGTCGGCAAGGCGCCGCTGGAGGGCTCCGACGACGACGAGTTGCTGGCGACGCTGAAAACCGACGGCTCGCCGGCAAGTTCGGGCGGCGGCGAATCGATCGTCGCCGTTGCCGCATCGCCGCTGGTCGCGCTGTTCGGCGGTGGCCGCTCGGCGGCGCCGCAGGCGGCGGCGCCCGAACCGCCGCCCCCGCCGGAGCCGCCTGCGCCCGAACCGGCGCCCCGCGCCGAGGCCGCAGCGCCGTTGCCGCCGCCGCGCCCGGAAGCGGCGCCGGCGCCGGTCCAGGTCGCCGACAACGAGGAGACGACGGTTGCGCCGCGCGCGGCCGCGCCGCTGCCGCCGGTTCGCCCCTACGATCTCGGCCGGGTGCGTGAGGCCAGCGCCGCGCCGCGCCCGCCGGAGCGCCCGTCATCGAGCAATCGGGCGCTCTATTACGCCAATTCCCCGCCGGCGCGTCCGGACCCGCTCGCCCGCCTGTTGCGGCGCAAGCCCGCCCGCTCGATGCTTGACGACGACGACAACTGACGCCCAATCTCCGCCTGACCTCTTTGTGAGCTGTCCCAACGTTAAGCTTGGGTAGCTTTGTTCAAGAGTCTCCCCCAGAGTTCTGGTATGACGCCGCCGTTGCCCCGTCTTGCGCTCTGCGCCAGATAGGGGTCGCATCCGAGGGGAGTTTCGTCGAGCGTGCGTCGGATTCTGGCCGCCCTTGCCACGATGGTCGTCGTCGCCGGCGCCCACGCGGAGACGGTTTCGACCAGCGCGAAATTCGCGCGGCTCGAAGACTACGACACCGGCGCCGTCTTGCTCGACAAGGCCGGCGAGGAGTCGATGGCGCCCGCCTCGACCAGCAAGCTGCTGGTCGCCGAGATGGTGTTCCATGAGCTGAAAGAAGGCCGCCTCAAGCTCGACGACAAGTTTCATGTCTCCGAATACGCGTGGCGCACCGGCGGCGCGCACGCCCACGGCTCGGCGATGTTCGTCGACGTCAAGAGCGACGTGCGGGTCGAGGACCTGTTGCGCGGCCTCATCATCCAGTCCGGCAACGACGCGGCGATAGTGCTCGCCGAAGGGCTCGGCGGATCGGAGGAGAACTTCGTCGGCATGATGAACAAGCGCGCGGCCGAGCTCGGGCTCGCGCATTCCCATTTCACCAACGCCTGGGGCCGCAGCGATCCCGAGGAGCGGGTGACCGCCCGCGACATGGCGGCGCTGGCGCGCCATCTCATCCGCGACTATCCGGAATATTACCATTTCTTCGGGGAGAAGGATTTCACCTGGAACCGGATTCGCCAGCAGAACCGCAACCCGCTGCTGACGATGAACATCGGCGCCGACGGCCTGAAAACCGGCGACACCGCCGAGAGCGGCTTCGGCCTCGTCGGCTCGGCGGTGCAGGACGGGCAGCGGCTGATCGTGGTTATCAACGGCCTCAAGACCGCCGCCGAGCGCGCCGAGGATTCGCGCAAGCTGCTGAACTGGGGGTTCCGCGCCTTCGACGTCCGGGTTTTCTATCAGCCCGGCGACACGGTTGGCCGCGCCGATGTCTATGGCGGCGCCGAAGGCTCGGTCGAACTGACGCCGCTCAATCCGGTGAAGGCTTTCGTGCCGCGCAACGGGGCCGACAAGCTGACCGCCAAGATCGTCTATCAAGGCCCGCTCGCCGCGCCGGTCGCCGCCGGCCAGCCGTTCGGCGAACTGCAAATCTATCAGAATGAGACGCTGGTGCTGCGCTCGCCGTTGAAGACCAAGGCGGCGGTTGCGGTCGGCAGCCTGACGCGGCGCGCCGCCGACGCCGCGCTGGAGCTTAGCGAAGACTGGCTGCGCCGGGCCTGGCGGCGCCCGTGAGCCGCGGGAGGTTCATCACCCTCGAGGGCGGCGAAGGCGCGGGCAAGTCGGCGCAGGCGCGACGTCTTGCCGCGCGCCTCGGCGCGCTCGGGCTGGAGACGGTCTCGACCCGCGAACCCGGCGGCACGCCGCGCGCCGAGCGCTTGCGCGAACTGATTCTTTCGGGCGCCTTGCGCGCCGACGGCCCCGCAGCAGAGGCGATCGCCTTCTGCGCCGCGCGCATCGACCATATCGACATGTTGATCCGTCCGGCGCTCGCCCGCGGCGCCTGGGTGGTGTGCGACCGCTTCGCCGATTCGACGCGCGCCTATCAAGGCGCGGCAGGCCGGCTCGGCGCTGCCTTCATAGATCGGCTGGAGCAAGTCACGGTCGGCGAGGATCGCCCCGATCTCACATTGTTGCTCGATCTTCCTCCCGAGCAGGGACTGGCGCGGGCGGCGACGCGGCGCGGTTGATGG
>CAWEDI010000037.1:0-16233 GCA_963807735.1 uncultured Pseudomonadota bacterium
CCGGACGATGACGACCTACCACGAGTGGATGCAATGCGCGGTTCCCGCGACCCTCGCCGGCGCGGCGACCGTTGCGCTGCCCGCCGGCTTCGACGCCGAGGGCCGCGCGATGGGCGTGCAGCTCGTCGGACGGGTGCAGGACGAACTTGGCGTGCTGGCGCTGGCCCGCGCCTACGACGAAGCGACGCGCTGGCCCTATCGTCGGCCGCCGGACGCGCTGTCCGGCTAAACCGAGCCGCCGCGCTGCGACTTCAGCGCGTTGGGCGCCAAAACATAATCGCACCGCTTGACAGGCAACCATATGGTTGCCTATTCTCGACGAGGCCCGCCGGTCACCCAGGAGAACGCCATGACCGAACGCTCCACCTTCCTTTACGTCACCTACATCCGCGCGACGCCCGACCGCGTTTGGTCGGCGCTGACGGATCCCGCCTTCATTCCCCGCTTCTGGCTCGGCGTGCGCGCCGAGAGCGCGTTTCGCGCCGGGGCGTCGTGGCGGCTGGTGTTCGAGGACGGCCGCGTCGCCGACGTCGGCGAGATTCTCGAAGCCGAGCCGCCGAGCAAGCTCGTCATCAAATGGCTGAACCAGTTTCGCCCGGAACTGACCGCCGAAGGCCCGTCGCGCTGCACGTTCACGCTGGTGACCGAAGGCGGCGCGACCAAGCTGACGGTGCTGCACGAGATCGACAAGCCGCAATCGCAACTGATCGAGGCGGTCTCGGGCGGCTGGCCGAAAGTGCTGTCGAACCTGAAGTCGCTATTGGAGACCGGCGAGGTCGCGTTGTCTTACGCAAAGTGAGCGGGTTTTACTTTAAGCCGCGCCGGCGATTGACTTGGGGCCCCCGGCTCGCGAATAAGGCGAGCGGCGTTTCGCCGCGGTCCGAGGAAACCGCATGATCGTGCGACGTAGCCTGCTCGCTTTTGTCACGCTGTCGCTGGCGTTCGCGCCGGCGCTTCCGGCTTCCGCCAAGTCCGTGCGGGCCAAGCACCACGCCGGCGGCGGCTCCTGGGACGGTCGCTGGGCGGGCGCCTGGGGCGGCAACGACCCCACCGCGATCATCGTCAAGGGCAACCGGGTGGTCGCGTATGAGTACGGCGGACAGACGAATGCGGTGTCGTCGAGCCACGTGACGGCGACGCGGATATCCTACAGCGGCGGCTCCAATGTTATGGTGTCGGTGACGCGCACCGGGGCGAACACGGCGCACGCGACGATCAAGACCGGCCAAGGGAACGGCACGGCGGAGCTGACGCGGCAGTAGCTGCGCCGATTAGAGCGGCTTTCCGTTTCGCACGCGCGGGTCGGCGACCTCGGCCGCGGCTGACGGCGGCGCCGCGCCGTTCGGGATCAGATAGCCCTCTATGCTAACGTTGGAGAAAAGACCATCGCTGGAGCAGGACACCACCAAGTGCTCGCCGTTCCTGACGTAGAAGCCGTTGCCCAAATAGGAGCTTTTGAAATTTTCGGCGTCCAAACTGTTGAGGCCCGCAATGAATCCGCCGGTGCTCGATAAATATACGAAGTTGTCATTTCCGGACGCGCCGTTCCAAAACGTAAAGTCCGCCGCCTTCACGACGAGCGCATCGCCGGCCGGGGGCGTATAATTGAAAGTGCTGCCGCTGGCGTCGCAAAATGCGGCGAACCTGACGAAGTTGAGCGGCGAATTCGCGTAGCCGGCGATGGGGTCGTAGACATAGACGCGGCGGCCGGCGTCGACGGCGGCCTGATGGCCGGTGGCGGGATCGGTAATCGCCACCGACGAAGCGGCCACGGCGTAGACGGCACCGGGTGCGAGAACGGCCGCGCAAAACATGACGGTCAGGTGGCCGCCGGTGAATAAGCCAAAGAGTTTGCGTTCGGACATCGGGTTCCTCCCTCGTTGCGACGAGGGAAGTAAGCACGCGCAACTTCGCCGCGCCAGCGCGGCTTGGGCCTCAGATCGAACGTTGGCGGCAGCGTCGCTGGGCGACGGATCACGCGGCTACCTCAACGTATTCGGCGCGGCTCGACGGCTGCGGGATCGGCAGTCCGTCCTCCCGCAAACCTTTGAGGTGAAAGGCGATCGCGTCGCGGATTTCGGCTTTCACTTCGTCCAAGGTGTCGCCGACCGACACGCAACCCGGCAGGTCGGGCACGTAGGCTGAGTAGTTCTTCGCGCCCTTTTCGATAACTACTGCATAGCGCATGAGCTCAATCCTTCAGCCCGGCCTGGCGCAAGATGCTCTTCAACGTGCCGGGCTGCAAATCGGCGCTGAGCTTGCCCGGAACGGTAACCCGACCCGCCTTGACGGCATGAGTGAATTGGCGATGGCCGCCCCTCGTTGCAACGTGTCGCCATCCGTCCTCTTCGAGACGACGGATGACTTCCTTCACCGTCGTCGGCATCGCGGGCTACGAGCACCCCGTCGTCCCCCCGCAAGTGTCGCACTTCAGGCACGTCCCGTTGCGCACCATCGTGAAATTCCCGCATTCCGGGCAGGCTTCGCCAACGTAGCCCTTCGCCCGCGCCTCGGCGCGCTTTTCGGCGAGCGGCTCGGAGAACGCCACGCCGGCGAACACCTCCGGCGCCTCCGCCAGTTCCCCCTTCAGCGCCGTCGCGCCGGCCGTCCGCGCGGCGTACGCCCCGCCCTGCACGAGCATCAGCTTATCCGTCTTCGAGCGCACCAACCCGCGCGACACCACGCTCGCCGGGGAGGGCGAGGCCGAGCCGCCTGCCGGCGCCTTGTCCTGCGCGACGCCGCCGCCGAGCACCGTGTTGCCGATCTCCTCGGGCGAAACGTGCGCGAGGTCGTGGCGGCCCAAATACGATATCGCCAGCTCGCGGAACACGTAGTCGAGGATCGACGTCGCGTTCTTGATCGCGTCGTTGCCCTGCACGAAGCCCGAGGGCTCGAAGCGGGTGAACGTGAACGCCTCCACATATTCCTCGAGCGGCACGCCGTATTGAAGCCCGAGCGAGATCGCGATCGCGAAATTGTTCATCAGCGAGCGGAAGGAGGCGCCCTCCTTGTGCATGTCGATGAAGATCTCGCCGAGGCGGCCGTCCTCGTATTCGCCGGTGTGCAGGTAGACCTTGTGGCCGCCGACGACGGCTTTCTGGATGTAGCTCTTGCGCCGGTTCGGCAGCTTTTCGCGCTCGCGCAGGCGCTCGACGCGCTCGACAACGCGCTCGACGATGCGCTCCGCCACGGCGGCGGCCCGCGCGGGCGCGTTGAGCGCGATGAGCTGATCGACCGCCTCGTCGTCCTCGTCGTCGCTCTCGATCAGTTGCGAATTGAGCGGCTGCGACAGCTTTGAGCCGTCGCGATAGAGCGCGTTGGCCTTCAGCCCGAGCCGCCAGGACAGCATGTAGGCGTCCTTGCAATCCTCCACCGTTGCGTCGTTCGGCATGTTGATCGTCTTGGAGATCGCCCCCGAGATGAACGGCTGCGCCGCCGCCATCATGCGGATGTGGCTGTCGACCGAGAGATAGCGCTTGCCGGTGCGCCCGCACGGGTTGGCGCAATCGAACACGGCGTAGTGTTCCTTTTTCAGATGCGGCGCGCCTTCGAGCGTCATCGCGCCGCAGATATGCGTGTTGGCGGCCTCGATCTCGGCCTTGTTGAAGCCGAGCGTCGTCAGCAGGTCGAAGCCGGGCTCCTCCAGCTTCTCGGCCGGGATTTTCAGCGCCCCGGTGAGGAAATCCGCGCCGAGCGTCCATTTGTTGAACACGAACTTGATGTCGAAGGCGCCCGCCAAGGCCGCCTCAAGCTTGGCGATCGCGGCGTCGGTGAAGCCGCGCGTGCGAAGGGTCGCGATATTGACGCCGGGCGCTTGCCCGAGCGAGGCGTGGCCGACGGCGTAGGCGACCATCTCGCCGATCTTGGCCTCGTCGTAGCCGAGCGCGCGAAGCGCCTCCGGGACGGCGCGGTTGATGATCTTGAAATAGCCGCCGCCCGCGAGTTTCTTGAACTTCACCAGGGCGAAATCGGGCTCGACGCCGGTGGTGTCGCAATCCATCACCAGCCCGATCGTGCCGGTCGGTGCGATCACCGAGACCTGCGCGTTGCGGAATCCGTGGAACTGGCCGAGCGCCAGCGCGTCGGCCCAGGCGTCGCGGGCGGCTTCCGACAGGCCGGACCAGGCGACGCCGGCGCGGATGACGCTTGCGTGGTCGAGCGGCGTCGGGGCGCAGTTGAGCTTTTCGTAGCCGTCGGAGGCGCCTTCTGCTGCGCGCTTGTGGTTGCGGATGACGCGCAGCATCGCCTCGGCGTTCGGCTTGTAGCCGGGGAAGGCGCCAAGTTTCCGCGCGATCTCGGCCGACGTGGCGTAAGCGCGGCCGGTGAGGATGGCGGTCAAGGCGCCGCAGATCGCCCGGCCCTCGTCGCTGTCATAGGCGATGCCGCAGGACATCAAGAGGCCGCCGATGTTGGCGAAGCCGAGGCCGAGGGTGCGGAAGTCGTAGGAGAGCTTGGCGATCTCCTTCGACGGGAACTGCGCCATCATCACCGAGATTTCGAGCGTCAGCGTCCACAGCTTCACCGCATGCTCGTACGCCTTGACGTCGAAGGTCCTGGTCTCGGGGTCGCGGAATTGCAGCAGGTTGAGCGACGCCAGATTGCAGGCGGTGTCGTCGAGGAACATGTATTCCGAGCACGGATTGCTCGCGCGGATCGGGCCGGACGCCGGGCAGGTATGCCAGTCGTTGATGGTGGTGTGGTATTGCAGGCCAGGGTCGGCCGAGGCCCACGCGGCGTAGCCGATCTTGTCCCACAACTCGCGCGCCTTCATGGTCTTCGACGCCTTGCCGTCGAGCCGGCGCGTCAGGCTCCAATCGCCGTCGGTCTCGACCGCGTGCAAAAACGCGTCGGTCACGCGTACGGAGTTGTTGGAGTTCTGGCCCGCGACGGTCAGATACGCTTCCGAGTCCCAATCGGTGTCGTAGGCGTCAAAATCGATGTCGCGAAAACCCTGTTTGGCGAACTGGATGACGCGCTTGACGATGCCGTCCGGCGCCTCGTCACGACGCGCGGCCTTGATGGCGCGTTTCAGGGCCGGGTTCTTCTCGGGGTTGAAGCAATCATCGCCCGGCCCCTCGCAATTGACGCAGGCCTTCATGATCGCCTTGAGATGGCGCTTCAGCAGCCGCGAGCCCGCGACCAGCGAGGCGACCTTCTGCTCTTCCTTCACCTTCCAGTCGATGAACGCCTCGATGTCGGGATGGTCGACGTCGACGACGACCATCTTGGCGGCGCGGCGCGTGGTGCCGCCCGACTTGATCGCGCCGGCGGCGCGGTCGCCGATCTTGAGGAAGCTCATCAGGCCGGAGGAGCGGCCGCCGCCCGAGAGTTTCTCGTTCTCGCCGCGCAAAGCCGAGAAGTTGGTGCCGGTGCCGGAGCCGTACTTGAACAGGCGGGCCTCGCGCACCCAGAGGTCCATGATGCCGCCGTCGTTGACGAGATCGTCCTGCACCGACTGGATGAAGCAGGCGTGCGGCTGCGGATGCTCATAGGCCGACTTCGAGCGCGTCAGTTTGCCGGTCTCGTGATCGACGTAGAAATGGCCCTGCGCCGGGCCGTCGACGCCATAGGCCCAATGCAGGCCGGTGTTGAACCATTGCGGCGAGTTCGGCGCGGCGATCTGGCGCGCCAGCATGAAGCGCATCTCGTCGAAGAACGCGCGCGCGTCCTCCTCGTTGTCGAAATAGCCGCCCTTCCAGCCCCAATAGGTCCAGGCGCCGGCGAGCCGGTCGAACACCTGTTTCGCCGAGGTCTCGCCGATATAGCGCTCAGGCTTCGGCAGTTCGGCGAGCGCCGCCTCGTCGGGCACGGAGCGCCACAGGAACGAGGGGACGCCGTTCTCCTCGACGCGCTTCAGCCGCGCCGGGACGCCGGCCTTGCGGAAATATTTCTGCGCCAGCACGTCGGCGGCGACCTGGCTCCAGGCGGCGGGGACTTCGATGCCCTCGGCCGAGAACACGACGGAGCCGTCGGGATTGCGAATCTCCGACTTGGTCGCCGCGAAGGCGATCGCCTCGTAAGGACTGGCGTTGGCCTCGGTGTAGTGCCGTTCGATGCGCATGAATGATCCCGTTTTGCCTCTCGCGGCGCCGCGCCGCCCGACTCCAAGACGCCGCGCGGCGCCGCCGCCGCGATTTCCCGCGCCCCGCCTCACCGCCCTCTACGCATTCCCCGGAGGAGGCGTTCCGCCTCGCTTAGCGCCGTCTCGCCGCCCGCCGACCGGGGCCTCTCTGTTACGGATTCGTCACTCATCCGTCAATAGATAGGAGGCGCGGGGCGTTTTTGCTACAACATGTTGTGGACGAAGGTCGTTAACAGGGGATTACCCTGAGGCGCCGCTGGACAACATCGGCTGAGTCGGGGGGTGGTCGCAAGGGGGAAAATCGCCCGCGAACAAGCCGTGGCGCCGGCGCCAAAGCGGCTGGGATCAGGGCGTCTTGCCGACCAGCCGCAGCACCTGCTCGATCGGCGTCGAAGACACCTGAAATAGGCCGGAATAGGGTTGGCTCAGGTCGAACACCAGGTAGACCGCGCTCGCCACGGCGATCGCGCCGACGGCCATGGTCCCGATCGCGGCGAGGTCGCCGGCGTGCATCAGGCCGTAGCCGAGGAAAATGAAGACGGCCCAAGCCGTGACGATCGCCACCAGCGGCCGCGACACCGCATCGGTGATCGCAACCGCCATTTGCAGGCGCGTTTGCGCGATCGCGCTCGCCGCTTGCGTGGCGGCCGCCAGGGCGTGTTTTTGCGTCTCCGTTTCCGGGCGGAGCGTGTTCAGGTAGGTCTGCCGCTCGTGCCAGTTGGCGATCGCCGCGGCGTAACTGCGCGTGACGAAGTCCTTATCCCCCTGCGCGCCCCAGATTTGCGCGACCGTTTGCGCAAGGTCTTGCTTGAGCAAGGCCCGGCCAGCGGCGGCGTCGGGACCATAGTCGCCGAGCGCAACGTCGTACTGCAGGATTTGCGTCGCCAGGCTACGCACCGCGGAAGCCTGGCTCGAATAGACGCCGTAGGCCGTCCAGATCAGCAAGCCCAGCACCAGCGCAGTCAACAAGGTCAGCAATCCGGCGATGGCGCTGGTCATGTCGCGAAGTACGCCGGCCGTCGCCTGCTCCGGACGCGCTCGACGCAGTGCGAAGCCGACAAGACCTCCGGTCAACGTGACCGCTGCGACACACACTCCCGCCGTCAGGCCATCCATGGGCTTGCCACTGCTCCCCGGTCTCTGCGGCTCTCGCCGCGCCCCCTTGGCGCCTAGGCGCTCCGGGCTCGTTTCGTCCGCGGGGGAGACCTATCTGTTACGAAATCCTCCGCAAGGGAAAATATCTCGGGGGAAAGGGGATGGAGGCGGGGAATCGCCCCTCGCCGCGCTCTCGCGACGAGAGAAGCGCTGCCGCCGTTGGCGCCGAAGTTATCCGACACCCAGTCGTCCAAGCGGCGACGCCCGCTCATCCGGCCTTCGGCCGCCGCCCGGGAACGCTTCGCGTTTCCTCGGTCCCCGCAAGCGGGGAGATGGCCTTTATCCCGAGAGGGGGCTCGATCCCTACTTCCCGCCCGCCCGCGCCAGGAGCGCCAGCAACTGCTTGTGGATAAATTCGTTGCCGGCGCAGATCGCCCCCGTCGCGAGGAAATCCTCCTCGCCGTCGCAGCCGCTCACGTAGCCGCCGGCCTCGCGGATCAGCAGCGCGCCGGCGGCGATGTCCCAGGTGTTGAGACCGCGCTCCCAGAACGCGTCGAATCGGCCGGCGGCGACATAGGCGAGATCGAGCGCCACGCAGCCCATGCGGCGCACGTTGACAACCGACGTCATCACCTCGGCAAGCTCGGCCTTGAAGCGGGGATGCTCGCGCGACTTGCCGAGATGCGGCACGCCGCAGCCGATCAGCGATTGGCTCATCTCGCGCCGCGCGGCGACGCGCAGGCGCCGGTTGTCGCCCCAGGCGCCCTGCCCCTTCTCCGCGACATACATCGCGTCGTCGGCGGGGTTGTAGACCAGCCCGGCGACGATCTGGCCCTCGCGCTCCAGCCCGATCGAGATCGCGAACATCGGGATGCCGTGCAGGAAGTTGGTGGTGCCGTCGAGCGGGTCAATGTGCCAGGTGTGGGTCTTGTCGGCGCCTTCGACGCGGCCGCTCTCCTCCATCACGAACCCGTAGCCCGGCCGCGCCTTGGAAAGCTCCTCGTAAAGGATTTTCTCGGATTTGTTGTCGGCGAGGCTGACGAAATCGCCCGGACCCTTCGGCGAAACCTGGAGGTTCTCGATCTCGCCGAGATCGCGCTTGAGGCCGCGCCCCGCCTTCAGGGCGGCGGCGGTCATCACGTTCATGAGCGGGGTGCGGATCATCGCGCCGGATTTAGGGGACCGCGCCGGCCGAGGCAACCCTCAATAAACTCCGGGAACCAGCCGCGCCGTCCGCGCGCGATAGGCGCGATATTCCTCGCCGAAGGTCTCCTCCAGCAACCGCTCCTCGGCGTCCATGCGGGCGACCAGCGGGACGATCATCAGCGCGGCGATCATAACGCCGGGCAGCGAGCGGAACGTCAGCGCGAGGCCGAGCGCGTTGACGAGAAGGCCGAGATAGCTCGGATTGCGGACGTGGGCGTAGAGGCCGTCGGTGACGAGCCGGTGGCCCTCTTGAATCGCAACGAGGCCGCTGAACCGGCGCCCGAGGACGAACACCGGCGCGAGGCGCAGCACCCCGCCGACGGTGTAGAGCGCGACCCCGAGCCAGCGCACGGTCGAGCCGTCGATGGTCCCGATGTCGGCGCGGTCGAAGCCGACGCAAACGGCGATCAATCCGAGGCCAAGGACGGTGAACGCCGCGATCACCCAGCGATTGTCGCGCGCCTCGCGCACGCCCGAGCTCAGATTGCCCTCGGTGAAGTTCGCTGCGACGAACAGCGCCAGCGAAACGACTAGGAAGGCGACGAGCGCCGGTTGCGCCAGGACGGCGCGCGCCCCACCCTCGGCGAGGATCACCGCCGCCAGCAGAACGAGGCCGGTCGCCGCGTTGAGCAACCGCAGCGACGGGCTCACGCGCCGACGATGGCGGCGACGCCGGCCTCGCGCCACGCCACGCGCGCCGCGGCGAGCGAGCCGTTGAGGTCGATGGCGCGGCAGGCGTCGAGCAGCACGGACGCCTCAAAGCCGAGGCGGCGCGCGTCGAGCGCGGTGAATGAAACGCAGAAATCGGTGGCGAGCCCGGCGACGAACACCCGCGTCACGCCGCGTTCGCGCAGCAGGCCGCCGAGGCCGGTCGGCGTGACGCGATCGTTCTCGAAGAACGCCGAATAGGAATCGACGCTGGTTCGGCATCCCTTGCGGATGACGACCCCGGCGCGGTCGATCGCGAAGCCGGGATGGAACGCAGCGCCCGGCGTCCCCTGCACGCAGTGGTTTGGCCACAGCATCTGCGCGCCATACGGCATCTCGACGGTCGAGAACGGCGCGGCGTTGTGGTTGGCGGCGAACGAGGCGTGATCGGCGGGATGCCAGTCCTGCGTCGCTACGACATGGGCGAAACGGCGCATCAGTTCGTTGACCACCGGAATAACCGCCTCGCCGCCGGGCACGGCGAGCGCGCCGCCCGCGCAGAAATCGTTTTGCAGGTCGATGGCGAGGAACGCGTCGCGGTCGCTGCGCAGCATGGGGCCCCTCAGAGGTCGGCGGGCGTGACGAATTGTTCGAGACGGCCGGTGCGCGGCGCGAGATCGGACCAATCGGGCCGGTCGAAGGCGATCACCGCGAGCGCGGCGGGCGGAAATTTCGACGCCATGCGCAGCCGCTCCGACGGCGAGCCCTCCCCCGCCAGCAGATTGGCGACTTCGGCCATGCCCGGATTGTGGCCGACGACGAGATGGGCGCGCGCGCTTGCCGGCAGCTCGCGCAACAGTCCGAGCACGAGAAACCGCGTCGCCTCGTAGAGCGCGTTCTGCTCGACCGCTTCGACCGTGCGCGGCAGCGCTGCGGCGAGCAGGTCGAAGGTTTCGCGCGTGCGCACCGCGCCCGAAAACAGGCAGCGATCCGGCGCGAGATTCGCGCCCGCGAGCCAAGCGCCGACCCTGCGCGCCTGCTCGCGGCCGCTCTCGGTGAGAGCGCGGCCGAAATCGTCGCTGTCGGCGAGCGGGACGGCTTTCGCGTGTCGCAAGAGGAGAAGCCGGCGCATCGGCCAATGCTAGCCCCGCCTGTCCCGACACCGCAAGCCTGTCCGTTGACGCGGTCAGGCGCGGCCGTTATGTTCATGCTACGTTCTAGCTACGGAAGGCCGCGATGGCGACGTTCGAGGGGAGATGCGCGTGCGGCGAGACCCGCTATCGGATGACCTCGGCGCCGTTGTTTGTTCATGGCTGCCATTGCCTGCGCTGCCAGTGCGAGACCGGCAGCGCGTTCGTGATCAACGCGCTGCTCGAGACCGAGCGTCTCGAATATCTGGCGTCGGCGCCGAAGCCGGTCGCCGTGCCGACCGACAGCGGCAAATCGCATCGCATCTTCCGCTGCGAGACCTGCGGGACCGCGGTTTGCAGCGAATACGGCGGCGTGGAGAAGCTGCGTTTCGTGCGCGTCGGCACGCTCGACGCGCCGCACGCGCTGGCGCCCGACGTCCACATCTACACGCGCTCGAAAGTCCCGTGGGTCACGCTGCCGGACGGCGTGCCGGCGTTCGAGGCGTATTACGATTCGAAGAAACTGTGGCCGGCGGCGAGCCTGGCGCGCCGCGCGGCGGTTTTCGCCTGAGCGAGGTAAGCCAGCCGTTGCGGCCACGCCTTCCCGGAGGCATGGCCCGTCTCAACGAATGTGCTCGCGATACTGCGGCAGGTCGTCAGTGATGGCGAACCAGGGCGCCTTGGACCCAACGAAGATATGCGCGCTGGGACGGATCGTGGGTTCGTCAACCAGCGTCCCCATCAGAACGTGCGCGAAGGCGCCCTCCTTGACAATCGAGAACAGCATCGAGCCGCATTGACGGCAGCGCTCGTCGTGCCAGCCATCGCTCCCAACGATCATGATCAATTCCGCGCCTTCGGTAATCTGGAGCTTGGCGCGTTCGATTCCCGCGAGCGGCTTGAACGCCGCGCCGGTCGCGCGTCGACACATCGAACAGTGACAGTTCAGGGCGTAGGCGAAGTCATCGGCGACCTCATACGTGACGGCGCCGCATTGGCATCTTCCGCGGAGCGTGCGAGGGGCGGTGAGTGTCTCGGGCACGGGCGACTTTCCTGGCGTTCGCCTACCGGTCTGCCAGACCGTGACAATCCCCGTCAAACGCAGAGGCGACAGGACCGACGCGGCGGCGTCGAGGGCGTTCGGACCGCCATCGACCGGCGCTCGAAACCCGCGCCAAAACTTTTTCGCCGCCGTAGGATACGATGCGTAGCTTCAACGGGGGAAACGTTTGACCGCCACGCCGCCGCGGCTGCACGTCCTTGTCGCTCGCGACGCAGCCCGCGCCGTCGTCATTCGTCGCGGGCCCTCGCGATACGCCTGCGTGCTGGCCTGGGACCTGACGACGGACACGTTCCGCCTCGGGCAATGGCTGCGCGCGCGGATCTACGAACGCCGCTGCGATCTCTCTCCCGACGGACAGCATCTGATCTATTTCGCGCTGAACGGAAAGTGGCGCTCGGAAACGCGGGGGTCGTGGACGGCGATTTCCTTTGCGCCCTATCTGAAGGCGTTGACGCTGTACGCGAAGGGCGACGGCTGGAACGGCGGCGGATTGTTTCGCGACGACAAGTCTTATCTGCTCAACGGGTTCCACCTTGACCCGATGATCGACCAATCGCGCTTGTCGTGCGTTGGAGGCGTCCCGCCGGTCCCGTTTGGC
The DNA here is from genome assembly GCA_963807735.1 of uncultured Pseudomonadota bacterium. Taxonomy (GTDB): domain Bacteria; phylum Pseudomonadota; class Alphaproteobacteria; order Rhizobiales; family Beijerinckiaceae; genus Roseiarcus. Next base: position 11,823 of record CAWEDI010000037.1, read on the forward strand.
AACAACGAATGTCTAGGCGTGTATTATCCGCGCTTGCTGCGCGATGGTTGGCGAATGAATGACGAACTGTCGCATCCCCGCATTCAGGTTTTTGAGAAAGGTTGGAGCGGCGGCGTCTCGCTGCGCAAGTATTGCCACGTCGGCAAGGGTCCGCGCCCCGGCGGCGTTTATACCGACAGCCACGCGCTCGTCCGCTCGGGTGCGGAAATCCTGGCGTTTCCGCTGTGGGAATGGGCCGACGTCATCGGCGAACGCCTGGCTTGGGCGGAGGCCGGCGTGATCTCCGTCGCGGCGGCGGCCTGGTCGCGCGATCCAACGAAGTTGGAGGCGGGCGCTTGCCGGCTGCACGACTTCAACGCCATGCGGTTCGAGCCGCTGGAGGCGCCCTATTAGACCCACGCGCTTACCGAACAAATTGAATCGGCTTCGTCATTGCGAGCGAAGCGAAGCAATCCAGCGCGCCGAGATCGCAGGCTAATCGGCTAGGCCTGGTTCGGCGGAAACGTGGATGGCTTCGCTTCGCTCGCCATGACAGCGGTTCAACTTGATCAGAACTCGCTCTAATGCAGAGGGGCGGGCCTTTCTTGGGACCCGCCCCTCGCTTGATCGTCGCCGCCAGAACGGCTGTCTCGTGGATCCGGCGCGACGTATCGACCAGCGGGCGTCGCCGCCCGCCGGGGATCGCTCAGAGACCGGCGAGATAGTTCGTCGGATCGACGGGGGTCTGGCCCTTGCGCAGTTCGAAATGCAGTTGCGGCGTCGACACGTCGCCGGTCTGGCCGGACTTGGCGATCACCTGGCCGCGTTTGACCGTGTCGCCGCTCTTGACGCTGAGCTCGCCGTTGTTGGCGTAGGCGGTCACGAAACCGTTGGAATGGCGGATCAGCACCAGATTGCCGTAACCTTTGAGCGCGCTGCCGGCATAGGCGACCTTGCCGTCCTCGGCGGCGCGCACCGAGGTGCCCTCGGGCAGCGCGATGTTGATGCCGTCGTTGCCGCCCGACTTGAAGCCCTGGATGATGCGGCCACGCGCCGGCCAGCGGAACTGGCCGTTTTCTGAGGCTTTGCTGGCGTCCGCCGAGGCGACGTCGCCGGTCGGGCGGTTGTCGGTCTCGGCCTTCTTCGACGGCTTGGCCGGGTCGAGCTTGGCGACTTCAGGGGCAGGCTTGGCGGCCTTCTCCGTCTTGGCGGCGTCCTTAGCGGCGTCGGCGGTCTTCTCGGATTTGTCAGCCTTGGCGGACTTCTCAGCCTTCTCCGGCTTGTCAGCCTTGGCGGATTTCTCAGCCTTCTCCGGCTTCTCGGCCTTGGCGGTCTTCTCGGCCTTCGCGGATTTCTCCGGCTTCTCGGCTTTGGCGGTCTTCTCAGCCTTCTCCGACTTCTCGGCCTTGGCGGATTTCTCGGACTTGTCCTTCTTTTCCGAGCGGTCGTCGTCGGCGTCCTTGTCGTCGTCGTCCGACTTCTTGGCCTCGCTCTTGTGTTTCTTGTGGCTGCCGTCGGCCTTGCGGCTGTCGTCGTCGGAATCCTCGGAATCGCGCTTGGCGACGTGATGCGGCTTGACCTCGTCGTCGTCCGCCTTCGCGACCTTGGCTTGGCCATGCGCGTTGTAGACGGGGACCACGATCCGCATCCCGCCCTTGATTTCGCTGCCGGAATGCAGGCCGTTGGCGCTCAACAGCGCCGCCTCCGGCACGCCGTAGCGGCGCGACAAAGTCACGGCGTCGTCGGAGGAGCCGACGACGATCGGCGAGCCGCCGACCGCACTCCAGCCGGTCGCCGAGCCGCCGACCGGTTCGGCGCGGATCGAGCCGGTCGCATCTGGCGCCGAGGCCGGGGCGCTCGCCACGCGAGCGGGGCTCGGACTCGCGGCGGTGGCGTAGCTGCTGTTATGCGGCGCAGCCGCCAGCGGCGTCGCGGCGACTTTCGGCGTCGGCGCGGCGGCGCCGTTCGATGCGCTCGCGAACGGATTGGAGAACGGATTTCCGGAATCGGAAAAACGCGTCGCGTCCGCGCAGCCGGAAAGCCAGATTCCCACGATTCCCGTCAGCGCAAAACGATAAGCGTTCCGCCGAATAATTGATGCGACGCCCTCACTCATCGGTCCAACCCATCCCACGCAACCACTTCATCACCGAACATGCGGGACGGCGGTTAAGACCGGGTTTAAGATGAATCTTTTGTATGCGAGGATATCGAAAGATTACTGTTCACAATGCGCGCATCAATCCGACGACCAGCGGCGTGAGCGTGCGCACCGCCCCCAACGCCTCGGCGTGGAGCGCGCCATCCGGCCCTGACGTGAGCCGGACGATGCGTTGCTGATGCTCGTCGACCACCGCCGCCACCAGCAGGCCGCCAGGCGCGAGCCAGCGGGTGAGCCTCGGCGCCGGCGGATCAATCAGCGCATGCGCCAACACCCGGTCGAAGCGACCCTGGGCCGCATCGGGCGCCAGCCCGTCCGCGTGCAGGACACGGACATTGTCGAGCCCGAAGGCGGCGAGCCGCGCCGACGCCTCGACCGCCAGCGACTGGCAGCGCTCCAACGAGACGACCTCCGCCGCGATTTGGCCGAGCAGCGCGGTCGCGTAGCCGGAACCCGCGCCGATCTCCAGCACGCGATGCGCGGGCTCGACCTTGAGCGCCTCGATCATCGCCGCGACGGTCGAGGGCGGCGGCGCCGTCTGGCCGCCGCCGATCGGCAGCGCAATGTCGCGCGCGGCGATGTCGGCGTAGCGCTGCGGCACGAAGAACGAACGCGGCGTGCGCTCCAGCGCGCGCAGAACCCGGATGTCGGCGAGACCGCGTTGCCGCATTCGCAGCGTGAATTGCGCCCGATCGCGCGCCTCGGCGCCTTTGGCCGCCGCCTCCATCCGTTTAATCCGACGCAAACGCCTCGGCGTAGCGCAACCGCTCGCCTTCGTCGGTCAGGTCGATGCGCAGCGGCGTCACCGAGACCTTGCGCGCCGCCAGCGCCTCAAGGTCGGTGCCCTCGCCGGGGGTGAAGCCGGCGCGCTGGAACATCAGCCAGTAATAAGGAATGTTGCGCCCGTCGCGCCGCTCCTCGACGCGTAGCAGTTCGGCGTCGCGCCGCCCTTGCGCGGTCACGACGACGCCCTCGACCTCGGCCGCCGCGCACGGGGGGAAATTCACGTTGATGAGAACGCCCGGCGGCACGCCGATTTTGAGGATGCGCTCGATCGCCTTGGGGGCGAACGTCTCCGCCGCGTCCCAGATCGGCCGCTCGCGTCCCTCCAGCCCGCCATAGGATTGCGACAGCGCGATTGATTTGATGCCGAGCAGCGTGCCCTCGATGGCGGCGGCGATGGTGCCGGAATAGGTGACGTCCTCGGCGACGTTCTGGCCGCGATTGACGCCCGACAGCACCAGATCCGGCTTCTTGTCGGCGAGAATGCGGCGCACCGCCATCAGCACGCAATCGGTCGGCGTGCCTTGCACCGCGAAATGCCGCGGCGCGATTTCGCGCAACCGCAGCGGGCTCGACAAAGAGAAGGAGTGCGCGACGCCGGACTGATCGGTCTCCGGCGCAACGATCCAGACGTCGTCTGAGAATTGCGACGCGATCCGCTCCAGGAGCTTGAGACCGGCGGCGTGGACGCCGTCGTCGTTGGTGAGCAAAATGCGCATGGATCGTCTCGCCGGAAAAGGTCGCCTGCGGCTTGTAGCGCGGCCGCGCGATTCGCGCGACCTTTCGCGGCGCAGTGCGCCCTCAGTCCGCGAACGTTGGCAACTGCACCCGGTTGAACCAATAGGTGTGGAAGCTTTTCACAAACTCAACTAGTTCATCTATGTTGCTCGGCTTGACGATGTAGGAGTTGGCCCCCAACGCGTAGGATCTCTTGATGTCTTCGGGAAGGCTTGAGGTCGTGAACATGACGACCGGAATGGAGATCGTCTTGTCCGAGCTGCGCAATCGGCGCAACACTTCGAAGCCATTGACCGAGGGCATATTCACGTCGAGCAGCATCACGTCGGGAAATTTGGCCGGCGCGGCGGACGCCTCGTCGTCGCCGTTAAGGCGCGCCATCAACTCATCGCAGCCGAACACATGTTCGAAGTTGATGTCGACTTCGGCGCGGTGAAACGCCCTTCGCAAGATGAACGCGTCGACGTCGTCGTCGTCGACCAGAATGACCAGCGGATTGTCAGACGTCATTTCGCTGCGCCTCCCCCACCCTCGGCGTCATGACCGAGAACGTCGCGCCGGCGCCGAGGGCGCTGGCGACCGTCAACTTCCATTCGTGCCGCTCGCAAACGGTGCGGCAGAAGGCCAAGCCGATTCCGGCGCCTTTGACTTTTTCGCGCGGGTTCAACCGGGTGAACGGCTCGAAAACGACGTTGTGGTGCTCGGGCGCGATCCCGACGCCGTCGTCGACGACGCTGATCGTCGTCGCTT
>CAWEDI010000038.1:0-43038 GCA_963807735.1 uncultured Pseudomonadota bacterium
CACTCGCCGCAAATTGTAGGCGAGCGCGGTCAGGCTGAACTCGGCGCGAACCTTTTCCAGACCGCGCATCAGGAACGCGCCCTGGTTCATCCATTGCTTGATCGTGCCGAACGGATGTTCGACCGTCTCGCGGCGGCGGTCGAGAATTTCCGGCCTCGCCTTCAGGCGAGCCGCCATGCGGTCGAGCGCGTCCTCGTGCTCCAGTCGCGAAACGGCGCGATAGCCGGCGTCCGTGCAGCGCGGGCGCAGCGGGCAATCGCGGCACGCCTCTTTGTTGGCGTAGTCGATCTTCGTCATTTCGCGCAGCTTGCCAAAGCGAAATGGCTTCAGTTCGTGACCGCGCCGGACAAGTATAGGCGTCCCGCTCCGGGTCGTAGCGAAACTCGTCCTTGCGAAAGAAGCCTTTGCTCGCCGACGATCCGCGTTGCGGCCGGGGCACATGCGGCGTCAGACCAGCCTTCTCGCAAGCCTCGATGTCCTCGGTTCTGAAGTAGCCCGCGTCCGCGACGACATCGATCCTGTCGACTTCGAGGATGTCGCGGGCCGGCTCGGCGGTCGCCTGCAACAGCCCCATGTCGACGACCTGGTTGGTCACTTCCTGCTCGACGATCAGCTTGTGCTTGGCGTCGACCGCGATCTGGACGTTGTAGCCGACGGCGACCTGCGTGTGCGCCGCCATGGCGCGGCTGTCGGGATCGGTCAGCGATATCTGGTCTTCGCCCGTGCGTTCGAGCTGCTTCAGCATGGCGTCGTATCGGCCGCGCTTCTTGCTCAAGGCCTCGATCTTCTCGGCGAGATTTTTCACCCGCGCGCCGCCCGTCGCCTTTTCCGCAGCGTCGCCCTCGTCGAGCCGCTCAAGGTAATCCGCCAACCGCTCGTCGGCCTGCTTGATGAATTTCTCCAGCGAATTGCGAGTGAAATTGCGATCCTTGTTGTTGACCGCCTTGATGCGCGTCCCGTCCACCGCCAAGAGTTCGCGCCCGAACAGGTCGAGCCGCTTGCACAGCAGCGTGAATTGGCGAAACACCGATTTGAACGCGGCGCGATTGTCGGCGCGGAAATCGGCGATGGTCTTGAAGTCCGGCTTCAGCGTCCGCAGCAGCCAGATGACCTCGATGTTGCGATGGCATTCGGCTTCCAGCCGGCGGCTCGACCGCACCCGGTTGAGATAGCCGTAGATGTAGAGCTTGAGCAGATCGCCCGGCGCGTAGCCGGGCCGGCCTGTCGCCTTCGGCTGGACCCGCCCGAAGCCCGCCTCGGCGAGATCGAGGCCATCGACGAAGGCGTCAATGAAGCGGACGGGATTGTCAGAGCCGACGTAATCGTCCACCGCTTCGGGCAGAAGAAGGAGTTGGTCGCGTTCGAAGCCGGAAATGTGCGCCATGCCCGATTCTAATATGGCGCCCGCGATTCGTGAATCCCGTCAGCCCGAGTTTTCGCACGGTCTGCATGATGTGCACTCTGGCGTCGCCAATCAAGGACCATCGACCTATTCCCCCATAGATAATCGCATCGCGTAGGAGGTCACATGAACAGAGCGGATTTGAATTGGACATCGATTATGGCCGGAGGAGAGCAGAATATGGACTCGACGCAGTACTTCACCCTCGACGATCAAGCTGAGAGTGAATTGAAAGAAAATGCAGTAGCGACCTTTTCGGAAACGCGCGTCCTTGCCGAGCATGGACACAAGGTCGCGCAGTTCTGTATGGGCGAAGCGTGCTTGCGCGGTTGGGGAACCGAGCAAGACTACATCGAAGCCGCCAAATGGTATCGAAAATCCGCTATCCAGGGCCACGCCGCAGCGCAGGCGATGCTCGGTACAATGTATCTATCTGGCGAGGGTGCTGAGCAAGACAATGCCCAGGCACTCCTTTGGCTGAAGAGGGCCGTCAGTCAGGGAGATGCACTCGCTCAGCATGGGCTTGCTCGAATGTATTTGATGGGCGCTGGTGTCGCCGTCGACCGCAGACGCGGGCTGCGCTTACTTCGTCGCGCAGCCGAGAATGGTCTTGATGAAGCACAATATGAGGTCGGCATGGCCTACGCCGAGGGCGCGTTGGTACCCGTAGATGTTGACCGTGCGTCTCATTGGTTCGGTCTTGGCGCCGCCCAAGCACATGAAGGCTGCCAGCTTCAGCTCTATGTCATGCAATCAATGGGCCTGAAGATCCCCGAGAATGCGAATTTAGGTCGGTGGACCGCGCCCGATACCGAAGAGCCGGACTCTCAGGCACCGCTACCTTCTGATGAGATAGAAGAGCCGGGGGACGACGACGAGCGTACCGTGCCCGACGAGTATGCAGCCCAACTTTTCACGATCCTCGATAACTACAAAGCGGCTGCCGAGGCAGCGGATAAGCAAGGATCCCTGCCAGGACAAACGACCGGACAGGGCTCGACATGAACTACCAGGGTGCGAATCTGCTTTAAACGGTGGTTTTGCTTGCAGAAACGGCATATGGGCGCGGGAGGCGGCGGGTGCGAACTGGCATGCGAACAAACCCGTTGTCGGCGCGCTGAAAGTAGCCCTCCCTCGCCGAGCCCGAATCATTTGCCGCCGAATCGGCGCTGGCGCGCACGAAGGGGAACAGGCGTTGATCGCGGCGCAAGAAGCTGCACATCGCCGATCGCACTACCTTTACCGAGCATCTGCCGCGCGAGCGCGTCGCGCGCGATCCGCCGACGGCCGTAGTATTCGCAGGCCGTCGGCGGATCGCGCACGTTGGGCGAGGAAGTGACGCGGACGATGGAGAGCAACCCGCGCGCCGTGAGAGTGATCGAAACCGTGCGGAGAAGTTCACCTGCCGGGACTGCGAGACATCAGCCAGACGCCGGCGCCGTATCATCCGATTCAAGAGGCTTGGGCAGACCGACCCTATTGGCGATGATCGCGTTTACGAAGTTCGGTCAGCACCGGCTGCTGAGCCGGCAGGCCGAGCGCTACGCGCCCGAGATGGGACCGACACCGAGCGACATTGGACCCAAGTCCAAGGTCCGCGACGACCGCCATTCAGCGACGTCCGACGGCCGGCCGCAATTTTCCGCTACTCGCGCGATCAACGAGGCGAACGTCCCCATGCGCATCTAGCGAACGACGCCGGCTCGCCGTATCGCCATCGAGGTCACTGCCGGCGTCGCCGAGCTATTTGCGATCGAGCGCGGCATCAACAACAAGAGACCGCCCCATAGCCTCGTGGTGCTACGGACGGGGAGCTCGCCGCCGATTGACAATCTTCGCGCCCCAATCAGTGCAGCTCCAACGCGGGCACGGTATGGTCAGGGCGATCAACTACACGCGGAACGGATCGAAGCCTAGCAACTCTATGACTTACTCCGTGTGAGTATTGCGCCTCGGCTTTTTGCATGATTCTCTTATCGATATCGCTGCAAAGATGCGGATGCGACGATTAGCCGATCTTTGTGGGTTGCTACCCGATTTCGTGGACTGGCAGTTAAGCTAATCCTTTTTTTCAAATCGCTGCTGCCTCGCGGGCAATATTTCGCTGAGACACCGGAACCTGCGGACTGCTCCGAAACGTAGGAGACTTTCTCGCAACTTAAAAAATTATTTTGAGCCGCCAGCGAACAGTGGTGACCAACCACGGCCCTTTGGTATCAATTGAACGATAGTCTGGCTACGCAGCGGCTCTTGCAAACACAGGCGCAATAATCAAATGTGTAACCATGAGTGCAATTGAGAAAGCCGCTACGGCTTTCATGGTTGAACTCGACATCAGGAATCAACCTTTTCGTCAGACACCTGACCGCTAAGCGCCCGGGTCTGACGACGTTGCGCTCAACAAATATGGACGTCTAGGTTGATCACTACAGGAGTAAGGCATGGAACGGAATGATCATATGACGAGTTTCAGAGCGGCGTCATTCGCTCTGCGAGAAGGCAATTACCCTGTTGCGCTAAGCATTTTACGCTCTTGCGCGGAAGAGGGGCACCCCCCTTCACAATGCATTTTTGGCTTGATGTTCGGTCGCGGACTTGGTGTCTCTGTAAACCCCACCCTAGCACTCGAGTGGTATCACAGGTCCGCCGCCCAAGGTTATGCCGACGCGTATGTTGCAATCGGCCGCAGTTACGATCGCGGCGAGGGCATTCCCCAGAGTTTTGGTGAAGCCGTGTCGTGGTTTCAAAAAGCGGCTGATGCTGGATTTGCGGATGGACAATTCGAGCTGGGACAAATGTATGAGGTGGGCACCGGCGTACTAACGGACTTTGAGAAATCCTTTTATTGGTATGGCAAAGCCGCCGCCCAGGGGTTGGCCGCCGCCCAGCATCGGCTCGGCGCAGCATACACAGAGGGCATAGGCACCGAGCCAGACAACAGACTTGCGTTTCACTGGTTCGAAAAAGCCGCAGAGCAGGGTCACGCCGACGCGCAGGGGTTACTTGGTACGATGTACGCGACAGGTAGCGGTGTTCAACAGGATGACAGGTTAGCCCGCAAATGGTTGCGTCTGGCGTCTGATCAAGGGGTTGCGAACGCGCAGTTCATCTACGATCTCCACTATCCCGATCCCGTGAACGGTCCGCGGCTTCCGCCGGGTGTTGTTCCGGGCGTCGTGAAGCTTATGCAGAGGCTGGAGCGGGACGAGCAATCATCATCACCGCAAGACCGTCATCAGCGTAGGGCGGCTCAACGACGAAACAGACGGTATCATCGCTGAGGACACACTTCGGCGTTGGCATTTCGCGCGCGAGGTCACTTGCGCAAATGAGGCGTTCGCCGTCCCTATTTATCTCGATAGCGGACTATCAAGTGCCGAGCAATCAACTCTTCAGAGTGGGTCGCGCGTCGCGCGCGTTGCCATTCTGCGAGATGATGGCGTTGATGCGCTCCGGGCGCCGCGACGCCAATCGGACGCCCGTCGGCGCCCCGTAGTCGAAAACGTACAAGGCGAAGCGGCGCAAAGCGGCGACTTCCGTGAATCTGTCGATGACCCGCGCGACGCTGTCAAACGTGTAGGCGAGCGCCGCGCGATTCGGCATGTCGGATTGACCAAAGCCCTCAAGATCGGGCGCGACGACGCGGAAACGATCGCAGAGCAAAGGGATCAGATCTCGAAACATATGGCTGGCGCTTGGAAAGCCATACAGCAGCAGGAGCGCCAGCGCGTCTTTCTCCCCGGCCTCGCGATAGAAGACGTTGAGACCATCGACGCTCGCCTTCTTGAAGCTTACGTTGCTCACCTCCCTTTGGTCTATTTGCCCGGAAGCTCGGCCACGCGAGTAGCGGTGATAAGCGACGAGCAATCCAACTTTGAGGTCGTACTTCCGATCTCAGAGAAGACCCTGCCCGTGATTAAGGTATTCGCTCAGCACGGGATGCTTCGATTGGATGCTCGATCAGCGAGGCTTGCGCGCCAGTGCGGAACGGTCCCTTGCCGTCTAAGTGTATCCGAGCGTCAGAACGCCAAAAACAGGCGGCAGTTGCCGTGCCAGCCTCAGGTCCGCTGCTCCGGCAAGTGGGCGCCGCCGATGGCTGCTGTAGGCCCAGGACTACTCCCTCGTTCTGGGCAGTTCGGCGGAGACAGCGGGCGCGCGACATGGACCTCAACGCCGACATACGGCGATCCTCTTCTTCCCGCGCGATCGCCGAGTTGAACATGCGCTGGCATGGTTATGCCAAAGTTGTCGAACGCCTCGCCGGCCCTCCTGCTGTCCGAGCGGATGAGCGGATGAGTTGTCGTCCTGGAAATGGACCGCGCTCACACTGTCGCCTTGAGGCGCCGAGATTCGAACTCAACGAGTCAATAGTGCACATGAAGACAAATCCACTATCGTGTTTGTTGGCAGTACCACGGGGAGAATCGCTTGCGTGAGCGCGGCTTTAAGCAACAATACGCTAATAATCGCATGGGCCTCGCAACAGTTTCCGATCGAGGTTGGGGTGTTCAATGTTTGGTTGACTTATATTAGTGTGCCCAGGGGCTGCGCCAAGACATAGGCAATCGATAAAATTTCTACAAATTCGATGAAAAATTTCCTCCTTGTACAGAAAGTTGCTTTGCGATTGAATTCCTGTGCACGTCAGCTCGGAAGGAGGTTTCCTCGACGAATCTCCGCGGATATGTTCACGTGCCCCCCGTTACGCCTTAGGGATACCTTCGAGCCATTTGTTACGCCCGATGAGACTACAAATTGCATTGGTCATGCTTTGCGCGTTCGGCCTTGCCCAGGCTGCCCGTGCGCAAACGGACGCTATGCCGACGGTGAAAATCCAGCGGCGCCTTAGCGCGCTTGGTTTCAATCCGGGTCCCGTAAATGGGCGGTGGAACGCTCGGACAATTAAGGCGCTTGAAGCTTATCAGAAGCACGAGGGGTTGCGGACCGACGGGCGTTTGTCGGGCGCCGTTCTCGAGCGACTTTTTCCGCAACCTGAGGCCAATGTCATTGGCAAGCCAATTCCGCCGATCGATTTCGCGCCGACAGGCTCCGTGCCAACAAATCTCGCCACGACACCTGCCCCTGCCCCCAGCGTTTCGCCGAAGCCGGCCATGGCTCGGGAGCCATATGGTTTGTCGACCCCTCATACGCCAATATCTTCCTCGGCAGTCCCCTTGGTATCCAAACGCAACGACGTGCAACCCGCCTCTGCCCTGCACACGGGACCGATAAATGCGTTAAGCCTGCTACTGGGCGTTGGCATCGTGGGCGCCGGCATAAGCCTCGCCGGGGCATGGGGCTGGTCGCGCCGCGCTGACAAAAAAAGAACCGCGCCCGTCCGACCAGCCGACCGACCGCTTTCGACGCCGACCAGTGTGCCCGTTTCGTCGTCAGGCGGGGCGGTGAACCAGTCACAGCCGGCACGGGGAACAGCCGAATCTGTTTGGCCACCGGTTCCACTCGGTACGAAGGCAGCGCCCGAGCGTAGGGTCGGCCTCGCCGACGCCATGGAAGCCTATGACACGGCGCTGAAAGCGGCCCTTGTGGGCCACGCACAGCCTGTCCAACTGACGCCCGCGCGCGGTGAGTTCCTGCAGATTGATCCGCTGCCTGACATTGTTGCGATTGATCAACCCGCGACAGCAGGGACGCCGGAGTCAGTCAAAGCAACAACCGTTGCTGAGCCCGTCAAATCAGTTGCGGCCGGGACGGGGTGGACGCCCCCAGGTCAGCCGGTCACTGTTTCGGGCCGCGTGATCCGAGGGGGCATGATCTATGTTGGCCGATCGCTGGCGCGGCAGCAAGGTGTGGGCGACGAGAATTGCCTCATCAATCCCGACCTTCCGGTCGGTTCGCGGCCGGACAAATCGGACAGCCAGCTTAGCTATTACCCTGCTTACGAATCTCTCACCCCGTCGTCCCGGCGAGCTTTTCTCGATTGGCTAGCCAGCAACCGCAACGATCCGGCGACAAATATCGGCTACGTCCTCCTGTATTTGTACGGGCTCGAACGGCGCCTGCTTCTCGACCAATCCGCAGCGGAACTCACGACCCTTCTTGCGGAGGTGCGCAGGTTACTGACGGTGTACGGGGCCAACGGCTCTTTCCACCGCTGCGCTGCTGCTCTTCTAGAAGCGGTGGCGCATCGCGATGGCGGGCCTTCTTCCGATGGCGAGGCAAGCTCGAACGGCTATCAGGTCCCGTTCGCGATCCTTCTGGCGATGGCCCAACGCGCGCAGACCGGAGAGGTAGTCGAACCTGCCCTGCTCTTTGATTTCATCCGCTGCCATCCGGAAACACGGCTCTTGACGCCGGCCAAACGCGCGAAATCAGAACTGCAGATGCTCTTTGAGCAGGAAGTCGGACGGGAATTTCCAAAAGGCGTGCACCTGAGCGAGACCACGCAGCTGCCGCTCCTTAGTCGAACCTATCGAGCAGCAAGCGGATCGTTCGAGATCGACCTGTTGCCGGGCCTTAAGGGATTGAAGGATGTCTCGGGCCTGCGCGAACCAACGATAACCCTGCGCCGGATCTTTGATGCGTGCACGAAGGAGTTGGACCCTTATAGCCGAGAGCTAGGTCGCGCGAAGGGGTTGACGCCGAATCTTGAAGCGATCGCGTATCTGCCGCGCGAACTGCGGCCAGCGGCCATTGGCCGCCTTGAGGGGGCGCCACTTGCGGTGCTGAACACGCTTGCCCGCGATCATGAGCTCCTCACGCCGCAGGCGTTCGTTACGCGGCTTGGTCTGCGTAAGATCGAGCGCACGGATAAGGGCGTCCTCATGGAATGGGGTCGCCTTCTGGGCACTTTCGGGTTTGGGCACACTGCCGATCCACTCTTCTCGCTGCGCAAGCCCAAACCGGATGGCCGCTTCGTCGTCTTCGCCCTTGAGCGGGCTGTCGATGGCACGACCCCGCCGGGCCAGGCGTTTCGCGCAGCCCAGGCAACACTTGCCATTGGCGTTGTGGCAGCACTCGCGGACGGCGCTATGGAGCCCTCCGAGCAGGAATCCCTTAGTCGCGTGTGCAAGGAAACTCCGGGCCTCACGGTTTCTGAGACGAACCGCCTGCAGGCCGAACTGAGCGCACTCTTGGCCGACCCCATCACGCTCGCCGATCTCAGTAAGCTTCTCAAGGAGACGCCAGCGGCGGAGCGTCAGCAGCTCGCGCGCGTCGCGATCCAACTGGTGACGGTTGATGGCGAGATCGATGCGCAGGAGGTCGCCTTTGTCGAAAAGCTCTACCGCGCGATCGGCCTCAGCACCGCGGGCCTTTATGGCGAGCTGCATGCCGCGGCCGCTGGGGATCAGGGGCGGGCAACCATCATTTCTTTGCCGCCCACGGGCACTGCGCGGACGGGCGACAAACCCGAAGGCCTTCGCAGCGGCCAGAACTCGTCCCATGGGCTCGATATGGCGCGACTCGCCGCCATCCGCGCGGAGACTGCCGGCGCTGCCGAATTGCTCGCCAACATCTTTCAAGACGATGCGCCAGAAGAGCCTGCGCTTGTAGCTCGAGAATCGGCCAAAACAGATGACCGCGACCACGCGACGCCAGAACCGGGCGCGAGCGACAGCATGGACAATGGGCTCGACCGCCGGCATCACGCCTTGCTCGTGGAGCTGGCCGACCGCCGCGAATGGCCGCGTGACGATTTTGATCGGCTCGTCCGCAGTGCAGGCCTGATGCCGGGCGCGGCCAAAGAGACCTTTAATAATTGGGCGCTCGACAGCTTTGAGGAGCTTCTCCTCGAAGGCGAGGACGTCATAGCGATCAACCAGAACATTCTTCCCGCCGAATTTCAGCGAGCCCCTGTATGAGCCAACCCGCGTCCATCAAACCGCGTGACCGCGATACAATATTGAACGCGCTTCGCGCGGGCGTCGTACCGCGCCTTGGCTTGCAGCACATTCAGGTGGGGCGCCAGCGCGAGATTGATGCGCTCGTGAAGGACATTGACCGCATCGGGCAAGGCGGCGCGGCGATTCGCTTCATCATCGGGGAGTATGGGGCTGGCAAAACCTTCTTCCTGTTTCTTGTCCGCCAGATCGCGCTGCAACGGCGGTTGGTCGTCTCGCAGGCCGATCTCGGCCCGGACAGACGCATTTACGCGACCGGCGGCCGCGCGCGCGGCCTTTACAGCGAGCTTGCCAAGAGCCTCGCGACACGGACCTCACCTGATGGCGGCGCGCTCAAGGGGATTCTCGAAACCTTCGTGCAAAAGGCGACCGAGACCGCGCAAGCGCAAAAGGCCCAGCTCGACGCGACCATTTACGCGGCGCTCGGGGATTTGCGCGACATGGTCGCGGGGCATGATTTTGCAACGGTGATCGCGGCGTATGCGCGTGCCTATGAAGCCGATGACCAGGAGAAACAGGCAGCGGCGCTGCGCTGGCTGCGTGGGGAATACAGCACGAAGACTGAAGCGCGTCAGGATCTGGGCGTGCGCACCATCATTGATGATGGGAACGTCTATGACGGGCTGCGCCTTCTTGCGCGCTTTAGCCGCATTGCAGGCTTCGGCGGCTTGTTGGTTTGCCTCGATGAGATGGTCAATCTTTACAAGCTTCAGAATTCGACGGCGCGGCAGCAGAACTATGAGCAAATCCTGCGCATGCTGAACGACATCCTTCAAGGCACGACCGAAGGGCTTGTGGTCGTGTTTGGCGGGACGCCGGAATTCCTCTACGACACACGGCGCGGCCTCTATTCCTATGAGGCGTTGCAATCGCGCCTCGCGGCGAATAGCTTTGCCACGGCAGGGCTGATCGATGTCTCGGGGCCGGTGATCCGGCTCGCGAACCTCACGCAGGAAGAGCTGTTCCACCTTTTGGAGCGCTTGCGGCTCGTTCAGGCAGGCGGCGATCCCGCGCGCGCTACGCTTCCTGATGAGGCGCTGACAGCCTTCATGAAGCATTGCGCCAAGCGCGTTGGCGAAGCCTATTTCCGCACGCCGCGCAATACCGTGAAGGCGTTTCTCGACCTTCTTGCAATCCTTGAGCAGAATCCCGATGCAGACTGGCGTGCCTGCCTCGGCGCGATCGAGGTGTCGCCAGATCTCGTCCCGCAGATGGATGCGCTGAGCGGGCTTGGAAGCAATGATCCCGACGATGAACTCGACGCGCTTGATCTCGCGCAGCCACTCCAGTGAGCGCGATAGGTGAGCGCCTTTGACCAGCTGGCGGAGCCCGTGCGCCGGTGGATTTACCGCCAGCAATGGGCGCAGCTGCGTGACGTACAAGAAAAAGCGATCCCGGCGATCCTTGCGGGCGGGGATGTCGTCGTCTCGGCGCGAACCGCCGCTGGCAAGACCGAAGCCGCCATGCTGCCGCTCCTCACGCGGCTTCTGGCGCGGGAAAGCGATGGTAGAGAGGGTTTTGGGGTCGTCTATGTGGCGCCTCTCAAGGCGCTGATCAACGACCAGCACCGCCGGCTCGAGAGCCTGTGCGAACTCTGTGAAATCGCTCTCCACCGCTGGCATGGCGATGTCGCAGCGTCAGCGAAGCAGCGTGCCCGCGAGCGCCCTTCGGGCATACTCCTCATCACCCCTGAATCCCTCGAAGCCGTGCTCGTCCGGCGCGGCCGTGAAGTCATGCGCCTCTTCCAGCATGCCGAAGCGTTCGTGATTGATGAACTCCACGCCTTCATCGGCGCCGAACGCGGGGTCCAGCTGCAGTCAGTGTTGGCGCGCATCGAGATTGCCGCGGCCCGTGCGCAGATCGATCGCATCGGCCTCTCGGCAACGCTTGGCGACATGCAACTCGCCTCGGCGGCTTTGCGCCCGCGCGCGGCTTCGCCCGCCCGGATCGTTGAAGGGAGCGATGCCGGCAATGGGCTGCGCCTTCAGATCCGCGGGTACCTTGAGCCGCGTCGGGACGCGCGAACAGCTGCACGGGCCGCGCAGGATGGTTCGGACAGCGAGGCTACGGTTGACGGAGCGGGTTTCGCTGAAGGCCAGCCGTTGGTCCCGCCCGCCATTGTCGGCGATTTGTTCAAGGCGCTGCGCGGGCGGTCAAACCTCCTGTTCGCGGGATCGCGCGCAGGTGTCGAATCCTACGCTGATGCTTTGCGCCTCATGTGCGAAGAGCAAGCGCTGCCGAATGAGTTTTTCCCGCATCACGGCAATCTCTCCAAAGCGGCGCGCGAGGACGTTGAAAGCCGGCTGCGCGACGATCCGCGCCCGACAACGGCGGTCGCAACGACGACGCTTGAGCTTGGCATCGATATTGGCGATGTCGAGACCATCGCGCAGATCGGCCCGGGTCATTCTGTCGCCTCGCTCCGCCAGCGGCTGGGACGCTCAGGTCGGCGCGCCGGAAAACCAGCCCAGCTGCGCATCTTCATCAGCGCCTCTGATCCGCGGCCCGGGGATTATCCCCTTGATGCGCTCCAGCTTGAGCTTGTGCAGGCAATCGCGATGGTGGAGGCCCTGCGCGAAGGCTGGTGCGAACCGCCGGTGCCGCAGGGCCTTCATCTCTCGACACTGTTGCACCAGATTCTGGCGCTGATCGTCCAGACAGGCGGATTGACCGCCGCCCAGTGCTACAAGGTCTTATGCGCACGCGGCGCGTTCGTGACCGTGGACAAAAACCTCTTCAGCCAGCTCCTGCGCGCGATGGCCGCGCCCGAAAAGCGACTCATCGAGCAATCCCCAGATGGCTTGCTTATGATTGGGCAAGGCGGTGAGAAGATCACCGAATCCCACGAATTTTTCACGGTGTTCGTGACGGAGATCGAATACCGGATCGTCGCGTCCGGCCGCACGCTCGGGACTCACCCGGTCGACGGTACACTGGTGCCTGGTCAGACTCTGATTTTTGCGGGCCGGCGCTGGCGCATCAAGGCGATCGATGATGACGCGCGCGTCATTGAAGTGACGCCCTCGCGGCGCGGCCGGCCGCCGTCTTTCAAAAGCGATGGCGGCGGCATTCACGACCATATCGTCGCAAGGATGAAGCAGGTTCTTAGCGCGCCTGATCCCCTGCCATATCTCAATGACACAGCGCAGCTGCTCTTGGCGCGCGCGCGCGACGCGTTCGCAGCGCTGCGCCTCCATGAAACCGCCCTGATCCCATGGGGCGACGGAACCTTGATTTTGCCGTGGCTTGGAAGCAAAAAAATTGTGACCTTGGCGCTGGCCCTAAGCGCAACCCGCGACGATGATGGAGGCGCTGACGCCTCGGCAGTTGGCCATGCGATCGAGATGCCCAAGACCCCCATCGATGCGGCGCAGCGCCTTCTGGAGCGGCTCGCCCAAGGCAGCCCGCCTGATCCGGCCGCCCTCGCGTCCAAAGTTGCGCGGCCCCAGATTGCGAAATTCGATCATTTTCTGCCCAGCGACCTTATGGCGCTTGTGACGGTCGTAGAGCGGCTCGATGCGAACGCTGTTCCAGCTGCCGCGCGCCTCTGCGCCGAAGCACCGACCTGAGCCGCGGCCGCGCACGTTTTCGTGACGCGTCGCGACACCCGGGCGGTACATGGGCGACACAACTCCTCCCTCCAGGACATCTTGCGCATACCGCAACATCGTGTGGTATATAGCAATTTCTATCCAGATATAGTGTCTTCCTCTTTTTTTCGGGTCGTGACGCTTTCTTTATGGAGACTGGGCTCGTGGAGGGCCGCGCAGAATGGAAAAGAGCAAAACAACCGAAGAGCCGTCCGACCCCCGCGATAGCGAGGGGTGGCGGCGCGTCATCGCAGAAGGGCGGCTTCACGACTTTCGCCTCGAGGCGGTCGCCGCCGCGTTCCACGCGCTCGGGGCCACAGCCGAACGTCGCGTTCGCGACCCGCTCGCCAAGCATCTCTCGACAGCGATTACCGCACTTGCCCGAAAGCTGGTCGGCACCAACCATCCCAATCGCGGCGAAGACATCATCATGCGCGTCCACGGGCAGCTTTTCACAGCGCTCTGTACGCCTGGCTCAAAGGATGCGCAGGCGCTGCAGAAAGGCTTTTTCACCATCGTCGCATTCCGGGTCAAAGACGCGATCGCGACGGAATATCGCCATTCGCGCATTCCCATGACGGGCGGGAAAGGCGCTCATCTCCGCTACGAGGCGCCCGAACTTCTTCCCCAAGCCCAGTCTCCTCATCCACAAACGAACGCGGCGGGCACGCCTCGCGCGGCAATGGTCGCAGGCGATGAGGAAGCACCACTCTCGGGACAGGTTGACCTCGGGCGCGCGGACACGGCAGCGGGCGATGATGGTTTTGATGACGACGATGCGTTTACGGCAAGCGGCTCCGTCGACTCGACGCTCCTCGCGGGGGTGCGCGAGCTCGAGGACGATTTTGACATTAGCCGCATCGTGGACGCGATCCCGGACTGGCCCAAACGGTTGGCGTTTCGCCTTCATATGGACGGCGTTCCCTGCCGCTCGACGCGCGGACCATCGATCGCTCAAACACTTCAGATAAGCAACAAAACAGCCGAGAAATGGGTCAACGACGCCCGCACGCTTTTGAGCACACGGGCCGACGTTCGCGCCCTGCGGCAAGCACAAACCGGAGGCCGGAGATGAGCGATATTAATCGACGTGAGGAGGAGCGCGACGAGGTGTTGTTTGCCTTTCATCAGGCATATGAGCGCCCGGCGGCATCCGACATCATCGCCTGGTGCAAACGTTACCCAGCCTTTGCCGAGGATATCCGTGCGCATGCGACCGTCAGCCGGGATTGGGCCGCAAACGCCGGCGAACAGCCGGAAGAGGCCGATGAGCGCCTGCAGGCGCGCGCGTTTAGCAACGCCCTCAACATCCTCTATGCGGCCGAGGCGCAGGCCGCGCGCGCCAGCGAGGCCGATGCACCCAAAAGCTTTCACGAGATGCTGGGCGCATGCGGCAAGGAAATCTATGTGCTGGCGCGTGACCTCAACATCGCACGCGGTGTTCTCGCGGATCTCGTAAATGGCTGGATGTGCGGCCCCCTCAGCCAACGCCTCGTTACCGCGGTGATGGCGGCGTTGGGGATTACGCGCGGAGCGTTTGATGACGCTCACCGCTATTCCCTCAACCACCCGACGCTCGACCACGCCAAGGCCGACCGGGCACCAAGCGTCACGGCGCGCGCCTGCGCGACCATCATACGTGAAAGCAACATGTCCGAGGAACGCAAACGCTATTGGCTTGACGAGGGGTAAGCGATGGATGCGTGGGCAGATATCCGGCGAAAAGCGCGCGCCTGTCACGAGCTGGCGCTCAAACGCGCAAAGGGCGATCGCCGCGCCGCAAAGCTTCTTGCGGGCGCGCTTGAGGAAAACAGCCTCGAGACCCGCGACTGCGTGCTGCCCGAAGGCACGCTCGGCTCGCTTGACCGCTCGGCGCGCCTTGTGAACCTCGCCACTGGCCTTAAAGCGTCCGAGCTCTACCTGGTGATCGCTCACGAAATCGGCCATTTCCACCTGCATCATGACCCGCATAACGAGGTGACAGCGCGGCCGGCTCACCTTGGCGGCGATCCTGTCGATAGTGGCGCGGGGCGCGTCGAGGGCTACTCGCCGCGCGAGCGCAAGGAAGTGCAGGCCGACATCTTCGCAGGCGAACTTCTTTGTCCCGCCGATTGGCTGCGCGGCGAATATCTCGCGCATGGCAAAACGCCTGCGCAAATCGCGGCGGACCTTGAGCTGCCGGTGCCGCTCGTCATGAACCAGATGATCCGCGCGCTTTTGCTGCCGCCGCTGCGCCCGGCGCCGGCCAAGGAGCCAGCCCCCGTCTACGCCCTCGATGTGAGCCAGAAGACGGCCGCGCTATGGGACCAGGGGCCGCTTCTGGTCGATGCGGGGCCTGGCACCGGCAAAACCCGAACGCTCATCCACCGCATCGCGCATCTTCTTGGAAAAAGCGCGCTGCCCAGCAGCTTTCTGGCGTTGACCTTCTCCAACCGGGCGGCAGAAGAAATGCGCGAGCGGCTCTCCGCCTCGCATGCCGACGCCGCGATCGAGATGTGGGTCGGGACCTTTCATGCTTTCGGGCTCGAACTCGTGACGAAATGGCCCGGCATGCTTGGCCGGACAAGCAAGGTGCGGATTCTAGACCAGACCGGGTCCTTGGCGCTTTTGGAAGCCCATCTCGCGGAGCTGCCCTTGCGGCATTTCCAGAACCTATACGAGCCCGCCTATGAGCTAGTGCCTGTCCTGAAGGCGATTTCGCGCTGCAAGGACGAGCTGATCTCGCCTGATGCCTACCGCGCCGCCGCCGATGCCGCGGCCGCGGCGGCACGGACGGACGAAGAGCCTGAGACAGCCGAAAAGCTGCAGGAAATTGCCGCCATCTACGCGATCTATGAAGATCTCCTCCGCGCCAACGATGCCGTCGATTTTGGCGACCTCATCGTCCTCGCGGTCCGGCTGATGCGCGAGAACAGCGATGTTCGGGCCTATATGCAGCGTTTCAGCCATGTCCTGATCGACGAATTCCAGGACGTAAATGCGGCGAGCGACGCGCTTCTTCAGGCGATCGCCGACACGGGCGTGCGCGATATCTGGGTGGTCGCCGACCAGCGCCAGTCGATCTACCGCTTCCGGGGCGCCGAACCCTCGAATGTCGAGCGCTTTGCGGCGCACTTTAAGGGGACGCGGCACGCCCTCGCGCACAACTACCGCTCGGGCAGCCCGATCGTGCGGGCGTTTCAGTCCTTCGCGGCTCACATGGCGGGCGGCCGGGTGCGCGCGGCCTGGACAGCGGCGCGCGGCTCGGCGGGCCATGTGACGCTGACCGTCGCGCCGACCCTTGCCGCCGAGGGCGAGGCCATCCAGCGCAGCGTGGAGAAATACCGGAAGGAGGGCGTCTCCTACAGTGAGCAGGTGATCCTCGCGCGCTCGCACCTGACGCTCGCGCGCGTCACGGGCGTGCTTGAACAGCTCGGCGTGCCGCTCCTCTACCTAGGCGATCTCTTCGAGCGGCATGAAATACGCGACTTGCTCGCGCTTGTCTCAATCGACGCCGAATATGGCGGGGTGGGCCTTATCCGCGTCGCGGCGTTGCCTGAATATGGCGTGCCGCGCGCCGACGCCCTCACCGTCATCGCCTGGAGCCTTGAAAAAAAGGTACCGCTCGTGGAGGCCCTCGCGCAGACCGCCGGGATCGGCGGGCTCTCTGAGCCAGGCCGCGCGGGCCTTGCGCGTCTTGGCGGCCAGCTTAAAGGGCTGCAAGCCGCCTCGCCGTGGACACTTCTGACGACGTGGCTTTTCGAGCGCAGCAAATATTTGTCCCCCCTTCTCGCCGCCAACGATCCGCGCGCGCGCCAGCAACTGATTGCGATCTACCAGCTCTTGAAGGTCTGCGGCGAATACGCCGCGAACGGCGAGAAGGACCGCCAGCGCTTTTTGGAGCGCATCCGCCGCATTGAGGCCCTCAATGAGGACACGGCCTACCGGGCTGTCTCCTCGGAAGCGAGCGATCTCGACGCGGTGCGGGTTATGACCATTCACGGCAGCAAGGGGCTCGAATTCAAAGCTGTGCATTTGCCGGCGCTGGCGACCGGTTACATGCCGGGCAGCTGGCGCGGCCAGCGGATACCGGCGCCGCCAAGCCTACCGCATTTGGCGTTGCAGCAGAAGGGCCACGAGGCCGAAGAGGAAAGCCTCTTCTTTGTCGCCCTTTCCCGCGCGCGGGATTTCCTCTCCCTAAGCCGGGCGGAGCGTTATACGTCGCGCAATGCGAGCGCGTCGCGCTTTCTGGCCCTCCTCGCCCGCGAGGTCCCAACGACAGTTTTTCCTGGCTCGGGGAAGTCTTTTGGGCGCGACGTAGCGCTCACACCCTTGCCCCTGCGCGAGAGCTACCAGGAGCGCGAGCTCGATCTCTATATGCAGTGCCCCGCGCGTTATCGCTACGCCAGTGGCGACGCCTTGCGCGGCGGGCGCGACCAATCGGCCTATGTCCGGTTCCACAGCTGCGTCTACGCGACCGTCGGATGGCTCGAGGCGCAGCGCGAAAGCGGGATGGCGGCAGATCAAGCGGCGGCGCATGCGCACCTGCATAGCCTCTGGGCGAGCCAAGGACCCGTTCGTCATCCGTTTGCCGATTACTATCTGCGCGCGGCGGAAGACATGGTCGCGCGCATCGGCACCGCCATCGCCAACGAAACAGCACAATACGCGCGCGAAGAATGGTCAGTCGTGATCAACGGCCGGCGTGTTTTCGTGACGCCGGACCGGGTTTTACGCGATGCGCATGGCATTGTGCGCGTCCAGCGCATTCGCACGGGGCGCAAGACAAAGAGCGAGGCCAGTAAGCCGATTTACGCGCTCTTGCAGCGAGGCGCGCGCGAAAAATACCCGCGCGAGCGCGTGACGGTTGAAACCTTTTACCTTGCAAGCGGTGAGCGGATGGCGGCCGGAACAGGCGATGAAGGCAAACATATCGCCCTCTACGCTGACGCAATCGCGGGCATTGAACGGGGCGACCTCCACGCAGAGCCGGAGGCGCGGCGCTGCCCGAATTGTCCCTACTATTTTGTGTGCGGGAGCTAGTCCCCGCATCCGCATCTCCAACCAAGCGCGACGCCGGCCGCTGAAAGCGGGTTCCTCTATTTTGGTGCTCGCACCGCTTTTCCTAAGGGGGCTGATTTTGCCTCATGAAAGGAACGGCGATGACCAACCAACTGATCTTTATCCAGCTCCATGGCGAGGCAACCATCATCGAGGCCGAGATCTCTGCGGCACCGACGGTGGGCGAGCTTCACGAACTTCTCGTGGTTCGCGACATCCGCATCTCGGCGGAGACGCTCATCTTTATCGACGAGGCGGAACACCCTATCCATGGCGCCCCGCATGAGCCTCTCCACGGTGTAACGCATGGCGGGCGCGTCCATCTCGCGAAGTGCCGCGAAATCGCGGTCACGGTCCATTTCCTTGCTAGCACCGCGGCGCGCGCCTTTGCCCCGGGCGCGCGGGTTAGAAGCGTCAAAGAGTGGGCGGTTCAGGAATTCAAGCTCAGCCCCAAAGATGCGGCCGAACATGTCCTGCAACTGACGGGCACGGCCGAGCGGCCCGCGAGTGATACGCCCCTGCATCAGTTGGTGCACGGGCATTCCTGCGCGGTGGCGTTCGATTTCGTCCCCGACAAGCGGATTGAAGGCTAAGATGGACGCCCTCATTCCGCTCGGCCTGCGCCATCTACAAAAAGACCTTGCCGCGGCCGATTTCCGGCGCGGCGAGCTTGAGGGGCGCTGGCGGCACATCGGCACGGTGTGGCCGCACACCGTCATTGGGATCAGCGCGCCGGCCCGCGCCAGCGCGCCGGCCCGCGCCAGCGCGCCGCGCGAATATGCGTTCCGGTTTGAGTGTTCGGGCTACCCGCAAAATCCCGCGACCGCGCAGCCCTGGGATGCGCCGGCGGGAGCGCCCCTGCCCTGGCCGCGCTGGCCGACAGGTACATCTATCGTGGCCTCAGTCTTCCGGCCGGAATGGCGGCAAGGGCAATGCCTCTATTTGCCGTGCGACCGCCTCTCGATCGAAGGGCATGACGTCTGGCGCAACCAACACCCGAGCCGCCTCTGGCAACCGGCGCGCGGCCTTATTTGCTATCTGGAGCAACTCTATGACCTTTTCAATCAAAGCGATTATTCGGGCGTGGTGGGCGCCTGAACACCGCCTTTTGTGCACGAAGTCCAAATGGCGGGCGATCGTTGGCGAGCTGGAGCGACGCGGCGCGCACCGGCACGAGGCCGGCGCGTTTTTGGTGGGCCATGAGCGCAAGGGCGTTCGGCATGTCATAGGCGCGATCTACTATGACGAGCTCGACGCTAAGGCGTATGCGAGCGGTGTTTGCATTTTGCACGGCGATGCCTTCGGGCGCCTTTGGGCCGAATGCCGAAAGCGTGGCGTGACGGTCGTCGCGGATGTCCATACGCATGGCGGGCCAGCGCAGCAAAGCCAATCGGACAAGACCCATCCCATGATCGCGCGGGCGGGGCACATCGCGATCATCGTTCCGGATTTCGCGTCATGGCCAATCGCGCCGCACCGGCTTGGCCTTTACGAATATCAGGGGGATCACGCCTGGGCCGACCGGACCTCCCCAAACACCCCCAACTTCTTCTACACCGGCTTTTGGAGCTGAACATGGCGATACCCCTCGATCACACAAACCTTCACCGCGGCGCCAAATATTTCATGGATAGCGGAAAAGCAGAAAGCCACGAGGAGGCGATGGCGTTTCTCGGCCGCTATGGGTTGACTGTTCTCGTCGGTGCCGATGTGAAGGGCTCTCTGTCCCACCAAACCGCCTTATTGACCCTGATTAACGTGGCGCGCCGCACCCTCCTCGGCGGCGTTGAGGTCGTGGGCGTTGAGGATGCGTTCTGCCTCTCCCCGCTGGCCCCCGGCATGTCCCTCGCCGCGGCCGTCGCCAGCTATGGCGGCGCCGTCGCATCTGAGCCGCGGCGCGATTGGCCCTTCGCTCTTATCGGCGCCGCGGCGCCCGTGGCGCCCTCAGAGCCCTGTTGGCGGGTTACCTGGGAGGGCTGGCGCGGCGGTGTCATTCCCGTGCGCCATGGCGAGCCTCTCGCCGAGGATGACAGCATGGCGCTTGCGCCTGTCGCCGCCGCCGCGCTTTGCGCCAGCGAGGCCTTCACCTATCACGCGAAAGACCATGCCCTGGCGGGCCGACGCGCCTCTGGGATCTCCTTGTGGCGTCCGGGGGCCGATTGGCGGGCCGCAGCACCCAACGAGCCGTCCTCAATGAGGTTGCTGCCCGCACACCTCTGGCTGATCGGACTTGGCAATCTCGGGCAGGCGTTTGCCTGGCTCATCGCGTCGCTTCCTTATACGCAGCGCGGCGCAGTCAAATTGGTCTTGCAGGATTTCGACCGGATTGCCGTATCCAACGAGAGCACCTCGCTCCTGTCGTTTGAAAGGGACGTCGGGCAGCGTAAGGCGCGTGTTGTCGGCGCATGGTTGGACGCGCGCGGCTTTGACACCTTCGCGGTTGAACGCGCGTTTGGCGCGGGCAGCGTCCGGTCGCCGCATGAACCAAATGTCGCGCTATGCGGCGTTGATAACGTGCTCGCGCGCCGGGAGCTCGACGATGCCGACTTCGATTTGGTTGTCGAGTGCGGACTTGGCGGCGGCCCAGAGGGGTTTCGCAGCTTTGCAATGCATTCCTTTCCTGGCGCCAGCCGCGCCCATGACATCTGGCCGGATCACAGCCGCGCCACTGGTCAACGCGTCGAGGACCAACCAGCTTACGCGGCCCTGAAACGTGATGGGATGGATCAATGCGGATTGGCGCAGCTGGCCGCCCGGACGGTTGGCGCGCCTTTTGTCGGACTCGCCGCCGCGGCCCTTGCGCTCTCCGAGTTGTTGCGTCGTCTTCATGGCGGTGATGCCTTTGACGTCATCGCGGGTTCACTGGTCGCCATGGGGGACATCGAGGCCGTCTGCGCACCGGCTGCGCCGCTTTTTCCAGGCGCCTATTCGGAGCCTATGCAGGCGTCGCGGCGCGCGGAAAAAGGGCCGCTCAACACGCGCTCCGTAGCTCCCAATAGTCGCCTCGGGTGAGCCGACGGCTATCAGTGTTGCATGGGCTTCGCGCGCAGCATCCACTTTCTCGCTTATCATCAAGAGGCCTTCGCCATAGGCGCCCGCGCCGCCGAAAGCCATTGTTGTGGCCGGGCGCAGCATGATGAGGGGGGGCTGGGCTCAAGCGCAGACAGGAGGTGTTCAAAGTACGGGACATACATTTCCCCGCCACCATCTCCCGCCGGCATCACGCGCTCTCCGTGACCAGCTGCATTTCGAGAGGGCAGGCGCGCGATAAGGCGAGTGCTTGTTGCCGCCTGATCTTGTCCGTCGAAACGCCGGGGGTGCTCTCGCGGAGGACCAATCGGTTCGGGGTTGGTTCGATTTCAGCGAATTCGGTCACGAATGCAACAGTGACTCCAGGATGATTTTACTTGATCCTGGGGTAACTGTTGATTTCCGACCCGGATTGACCCGGTTTTCGATCACGCAACGCCTTGCTACCTACCGTGAGGATCAAAAGTGCCTCGGAATTCGCAACAAAATTGGTTGGTCAGTCCGACGCAAAAGTTAACATTCCTGACCGTGGCACATGACAGTATCGGTAGTGCGTTTGTCACGATCCACACTCTCGCCTCTAATATATAAGACCAGCTTTGACAGGCGCGACAACTGAAAGGCAGATCCGCTCTTGCAGAGCTTCACATCCGCAGTCTGGATCGCCCAGCGGCGATCGCTTTCGCGGCTTTTTGCAGCGCGTGAGCCTCGGCGTTGGACAGTGACACGATGCGGCCGATCGCCGGCAACGAGCTTGCCTCGCTCAGCCGCTTCGGTGATGCTCGCCAAACAATGTGGCGTCGGATCGCCGAACACCGGGTAATCTCGCCACCGGATCGGGCAGCCAATCCGCTCGGCGAAGGTGGGGCGATGCGCAACGGTAAGGCAACATCGCGATTTTGCCGTCCTGCAATTACGTCCGAATATATTCCGGCAACGGTGTCGCGTCACCTACCGGTTGGCCGAGTGCGTTGGTTGGAAGGTACTGCGTCTGAAACGCCGTGAAGAGCGCCGCGAAACCGGCTGTTCGCTGTATGATAACTGCGCCGTCCTGAAACGCGCCATTCTCTTTCCAGTGTCTGCCGCGCGGATTGCCCTGATTCATATGCGTTTCGTGCAGTCCGTCCTGCTTCGGCTGGAACAGGAATCCGAAACCGTAGACGGTTACTGCCGGGTCAGTCGGAGTCCAGAACGTGCGGTCCTGAGGATTTCCGGAGCCATTGTCATAGGGTAGGTCTTGCGAGGCTTTCGTCTCGTCTATCGTCAGCACATCATCGATGGTGTCGTTAACGTCGGCGCGATTGCCCGCCTCATCCTCATATGGCACTGCGCGCATCCGGCGTATATCGAGAAGGCTTCGATCTTGCCAGTAGTCAAGCGGAGGGAAACCGTCAGTGTAAAGGCCTGGTTGCAGGGCGGTCAATTTCACGGTCAGCGGATCGTCAAAATTAAGATCGGCGTAAAAGTAGACGTTGTTGTTACCGTCTTCTCCCCTCTCGGTTGATGCCGAGTTGACGACGATGTTGAAGAGATTATCTTCGAGGCCACGCACCGTCAAAATGTAGTGGGGGCTTCCGACATAGATATCCTTGAACGGAGCAGCGCGGACCAGAGTTCCCTTGAACATGCAGTATTTATTCACGTTGATCTCCACTTTTAGGGTGAGACGTTCGCTTAAGGCAATCCGCCGGGGCAAATAGCCATGTGGAAAATTCCGCAACCGAGCGAGCGCAGATCCCTGTCGAGGCGATGCGGCAGCCCGACCTGGATGGTATCAGCCACGTTCGGCGCGAGAAGCCTCGCCGGCCGGATGCCCGGTCGCGTGCGACAGCCGCTTGGCGCGCTTTGGCGGGGCGACGGTGATGTGGCTGGCCTGTACTGGTGTCAGGTCAGGGATGGGGCGGTTGAGATTGGTCAGCGCCGGGGCGGGCAACGCGTTCCCCGAGGGAGACGCAGCGAGCCAAAAGCTCAGCTCAGCCGAAGTTGGTCGATTGCTGGCGTCGAAATAGCTATTCTGCCAACTGTCGTCGGGCTTGAGCGACGTCCACGCATTCGCGTCCTTCGCCAGCCACCAGCGCCACGCGTAGTGATCGTAGATGTCGAGCGCGTTGGCGGCGTAGGCCTCTGCGAGCGGACGGTGGCCCTTGATGATCGCCAGGTTCTCGTCATTGTTGTAGGAGGCCTGATAGCCGTGATTATGGCTCCCGGTGATCACTACGCAGCCATCGGTGAAAGGATCGATGACCACATATTTGCTATGTGTGACCGCATAGCCGGCGCTGTTGAGTTCCTTTTCCCACGCCCCCGTCTGGTCGCGAACGCCGGAGGCGGAGATCACACGATAGTCCTCGGGGATCTTCTGGTCGTCTGCGCCATTCGCCCCGCCGTCGCCGGCGGCATCGCCCTTGATGCCGACTGCAAACTCTTCGGCCGCGGACGCCACCGTCACGGTCCCACGCACGAACAAGGCGGGATTGGCCTTTTGCGCTTTGGCGATCGCGCCGATGACGCTAGGCGAGCCCGGTTCGAACTCGACGAAGAGAATGGCTTGTTTGGCGCCCGTGATGAGGTCGAAAACTTCGGCCAGGTCAGGCGGCGTGGGTTCAGGGGAAGGTCGCCTCGCCTTCGCAACGCGCGCTTTGGCGGTGTTCGGGGAAAACCAGAGATCGACGGTCGCGCTGCCGTCTTCCAAAGCGATGCCTGGCACGCCCGCTCCGTCCGCCTGCCGTAGCGGCGCCAGTTGCTTTCCTTCGCCGCCGGCATCGTCGGTGTCCGTTTTCAGACGGTCCCAATAATTCTTGAACGCCTTCGCCATAGCGGGCGAGCGAGCGATGATGGTGTTGTTCGATTGGGCGCAAAGCGCCCTGCCTGTCCAGTTGGTCGATCCGAATTGGACGGCCTGGGGGTCGTCGCCCTCAACCAGGACACTGAACTTGTTGTGGCCGATGTGGCCGCCCGGCATCATGCGATCGATGACGTCTACAATGGCGGCGGCGGCGTCACGCTCGGCTTTGTACACGTCTTTTGTCCGGGTTCCGTTCACCTCGCCCGGCATGTTTGAAAGAAGAACGTGCGCGTTGCGGCCAACCTTTTCGAGGGCGCCGATCAATTGCTGATCTTCAAACTCGTAAAGCGCGCAATACAGGTCGGCTCCTTGCGCGGCAGCCTGCTGCGGCAACTCCGTGAGAGCGTCAACCATGTCGCCGGCCAGGCTTATGCGAAGCGGATCGCTGGGGTCGGCGATCCGCTTCAAAACCTCTTCCTTCATCGCCGCAAGATTGCCATCGCTGTGCAGCGCATGAGCAGTCGCCTGCGTTGCTAGAATTCCACGGTTGAAGTAAGCCGAGAGAACGCCGTGGTCGGGCGTCAGTTGAACGGTATTGGTTGTTAAGGCGCCAATCGGCAGCGGCGCAAGATTGCCGGGCGCGCCACCGAGCGGAACGATTCTGTAGCGATAGGATCCGCCGCGCTTCGCATAAACGTCCTTCCAGAAGAACTTCTGGACGGGATCATCGGCGGTAGTGCGGTTGGGCGTGGCTTGCTGATCGGGAAAGGTGGCCATTGCCGGCAGGCATGTTTCCACCCCGGCCTTGACGTCCGTGCGGTAGATGGCGAACCCGAGACAACCCGCGATACGACCACCGAAAGTCCATGCCGCAACGGCGATATCATTGTTCGAGAATGCAATCGCTTTCATCAGCTGCTCCCCAGTGGCTGCAAAAACATCTTGTTCAGATGCCGATCGTCACCTGCCTCTCAATCGGAGTCTTGATCGCCGCCTCCCAATCCCAACGGCCGGTCGGAATCGCCGGTTAGGAGCTGTGGGAACATTTGATGGAAACGCCAGGCCGCGCCGTCCTGAGCGCGATCGAAGCGCAGGACGACGTCAAAACGATCGCGATCCCATTTTGCCGGCACATTTAGAAGCCGCTGGCCGCCGGCGAGGGCGGGCAAGATTTCCTTGGCGATCATCTTGTGCTCCCAAGAAATAAACACCGTCCCAGTTAGCATAACGAGCTCTCTGACGAGCGCCTCTTCCTGGCCGACGCCGTAAGTGACGTTCGGGGCAATGTGCAGGCGATCTGCGAGCGGCTGAATCGTTTCCAGCGGCCGATGGCTGATGGAGTCGGCGTCGCCGCCTAGCTGGTTTGGGTTAGCGGCGTAGATTACATCAGGTTTGGGATAGTTGGGTCCAAATGCGTCAAAACCGAAGAGCGCCGTCCATGCGCCGGCCCGCTCCCAGCCTCGGACAGCGAGCGATTTGGAATTGGGCTCGCCTTGTGCATCGACGCCAGCGCCGTAATCGACGTCCTGCGGTTTTTTTGGCGGCTTTTCGCCGTGACGGATTATTAGAAGAGTCAGACTGGACATCGTGTCTCTTCCTCCTGAGTGAACCATTTCCGCGATGGCTACGCCTCGGCCATCGCCGGCGCTTCGACCGGCTTCTGTTCCGTGCCTCCCCACCCGACACAATTGCGGCCTTCGCGTTCGCTTCTAGGAACCGAGTGCCGGTATCACAAGTCGTTGCGTTCTGTGGGATCGAGTTACTTATCCGGCCGCTTGCCGTTCAACTCAAGCTTACAAACGCACGCTAACGAAGATTCGCCTGGATCATCGCCGCCGACAGGCGCGCGCACCAGGGCGGTCAATCCAACCAAACGAGAGAGAACTAACGGGCGGCGTGCCGAATGCAGGCGGGTGTGGATAGCAGCCCTCCATGTCGCGGAAGAAGCAGCGCTTCTCCACCGAATGTCGGTGAGGGTGTGCGCCTCAACTACGCGGAGCGCTTCGTTGTCGTTAGCCGCGTCGAAGACAAAATAATCCCGGCCCTTTTCGAGGCTCTCTGGTATAGTTCTCGGGCAACACACCGATCGCGGCTGCGAGCCAAAGTTATTGTGTTCCGCTTTTTATACTCACATTTTCCCCTGAGGCATAGCCATGACATCGAAGGAACCGGTTCCGTCGCCCGAGGGTGCCAGCGCCTCACCTCCGCCTGTTCAAAAACCGGAGCTTGAGAACGAGCCAAGTGTTCAAAACATAGCGGTAAACGCAATTTCGCTGCCTGATTTTGCCGGAAAGGCAGATGATCTCGAAGCTCTGAAGAAATCGGTGGACGACGCGGCATCAGTGGGGGGAGGGCTCTGGCTCTCCTATTTACTCGCGCTCTTTTACCTTACGATCGCGGCGGCATCCGTGTCTCATGCGGACTTGTTCTTCGAAAAGCCCATAAACCTGTTACTGCTCAATGTGCAGCTGCCGATTGCCGCCTTCTTCGGTCTGGCGCCAGCCCTGTTCATCGCGCTCCATGGCTATACCCTTGCACACTTGGTAATGCTTACAGAGAAAGCCAAGCGTTTCCACATAGCTCTTTATGAACAGATCGGAGAGACGGCCAGTCTCTCAGGCGGTGAGAAGAGCAAAAGAAAGCGTATTCGCGATGCGTTGCGCGCTCAGCTTCCGAGCAACGTTTTTGTTCAGTTCCTTGCAGGTCCTCCCGAAATGCGCCAGGGCAGCTTTGGCTTCGTTTTGAGGTCGATCGGTTGGGTAACGCTCGTGTTCGGCCCTGTGCTCCTACTGTTGCTTCTTCAGCTTCAGTTTTTGCCTTACCACAGCGCGCAGATCACATGGGTTCATCGCATTGCGCTCGTTGCAGATCTGATCTTAGTCTGGTGGTTGTGGGGACGTATACTCACAGGCCGGGAATACAGTGACGGGCTAGCTCCGCGACGTCGCTCGTTGGTAAAAACTATTGTCGGCATTGTCGTAACCTTCCTCATAGTTGTCTTTGCATTCGCCATAGCGACCTTTCGTGGGGAAGGTATTTCGCGCGCTATCGCTTTCGTTGACGCGGCTCACGCTATCCAACGACTTCATGACGCCGCGTTTCAGTCCAATGTGCAACCGAATGCGGTCAGACCTAGGTGGCCTTTATCAGATGCTCTCGTTCTTACCCAAGTCAATGCTCTCGATGAGCTCAAGATCGAGGACCCTGAGAAGGCAAAATGGAAAGATTACATTTTCCTTGCAGAGGATCGTGATCTTACCGGTGCCGATTTTCAGAACGCGAATCTCGCGCGGATAAGCTTCGCACGGTCATTCCTCTCGGGCGCAAGATTTCAATCCACACAAATGGATCGCGTCTCTCTTGAAGGCGCCCATATGTCGGACGCCAGATTCGTGAGCGTTTATCTTCGCGGCGCGCTGATGCGAGATGTGTTCCTCTCGGGTGCGTATTTCTACCAAGTCGAAGCGCAAGGATCGGATCTTGAGGGGGCACATCTCGAATTTGTTTATTTTAGCAAGACGAATTTCGCGGGGGCTTCATTGCTCAAAGCGAAACTTCAGGCGTCTAATTTCATGGATACAATCTTAAGTGGAGCATCGCTTGAGCAGGCCGAATTGCAGGCAGCGATATTCTCAAGCGCGACGATCCGGGGAACAACTCTTCGCAGGTCTTCTCTTGAAGGAGCCCACTTTGAGGATGGCAGCCTCGAGGAGGCTGATCTGTCCAGGGCCGATCTTTGGCGTAGCTATGGTGAGCGCTCTCTGCCAATCAAGACTCTATTTGTCGATGAGGTCGATGAAGAGGCGGGAGTCTTTGTTGAGGGGTCGCAGCGAAGATGGTCGGACGTATATTCGTATATTGAAGGAAACCTTGATCGTCTTGTGCAACAGGGCGACATGGCCGTTGAGAAACGGAAGCGCGTACAGAGTATGCTCGAAAGCATTGGCTGCAGTGAAGCGTCATGCGGCGTTGTCCAATCCGCGTCAGACAAATTCAAAGACTGGTATGATCGTCTTGTAGAGAAGAAGCTGACCGAAGACGACTTCCAAAAGGCTCTCGAAGCACAGCTGCGCGATCTCGTTTGCTCGGGAGTCGAAGGGGCGTCCAACATTGTCGAAGGAGCGGGGTTTTTCCGCAACTTGGATCGCGCAAAGGCCGTCTCTCTTATCGAGGACCTAAGGGACAAACTCGGTAAGAATTGTTTGATCGCGTCTCTTTTGAGTGATGCTGAACGCGCGCGACTGGCTAACCTAGAGGCGCAGGTCAAATCGCGTTAACTGGCGAACCGTTACGGTGTCCGACATCTAATTGACCGTCAGCGCGCGCGTTTGCGAATGAGGGCCTTACTGTGGCCCGAATGTCCGAGGGAACACGTCAGGTTTTCGTACGAGAATTTGGATTCGCCGCGATGAGGCTCGCAGCGCGTTGGGAAGAACATCGAGCGCAATCACACACTCGATGCTGGTTCGAAAAAGGGATTTCCCGCCATTTGAGAAAACAGAGCCGTTACTTGATGTAACCAGCCCTACTCATCGCCAGCCTCGCGTAATCTTGAGCTTGCGTGAGCGCGTCGTCCGCGCTGATCTGTCCCGTCAGCGCTGCCGAGAAGATTTCACCAACCTTGGTTCCGATGCCCTTGAATTCCGGGATCGCGACGAACTGAACGCCGGTATAAGGAGCAGGTCTCACGGTCGGATGCATCGGGTCGGCCGCGTTCATCGAGTCGAGAGTCGCCTTTGCGAACGGGGCTACCTTCTGATAGTCAGGATTGGCATAGAGCGATGTGCGCGTGCCCGGAGGCACGGCGACCCAGCCTTTCTGCGCAGCGACGACTTCAGTGTAGTGTTTCGAGGTCGCCCAATTGACGAACTTTCCCGCGGCTTCGGTCTTGTGCGACCCTGCAGAGATTGCGAGCGCCCAAGCCCAAATCCAGTTCGAATGCTTGCCGAGGCCTTTGTCGGGCGCGATCGCGAAACCGACCTTGTCGGCCACCATTGGCGCTTCCTTTGGGTCGGCGACTCGCGCGCCTGCCGAGGTGGCGTCGATCCACATGCCGCACCTGCCGGACTGGAACAGCGACAGGTTTTCCAGGAAGCCGTTGCCGGATGCGCCCTGCGGACCGGCTTCCTTCATGATCTCGAGATAGGTGGTAAGCGTCGATTTCCACTCGGGTGTATTGAATTGCGGGTTCCACTTCTCGTCAAACCACCGCGCGCCGAACGAATTGGCCATAGAATCCAGGAACGCCATGTTCTCGCCCCAGCCAGCCTTTCCGCGTAGGCAGATGCCGCTGATGCCCGCAGCGCGGTCGGTCATCTTTTTCGCCGCTTCGAGAACGAAGTCCCACGTTGGCTGATACGGGAAGCTCAGACCGGCTTTTTGCGCCAAGTCTTTCCGGTACATAACGAAAGAGCTCTCCCCGTAGAAAGGAGCCGCGTAGAGCATGCCGTGATAGGAGAGGCCGCCCGCGACGGACGGCAGAATGTCGCTTGGATCCTCTAGACCCTTAAGCGGCACCAGCCAGCCCTTCTTTCCCCAGATTGGCGTCTCATACATGCCGATCGTTAGAATGTCGTATTGGCCGCCCTTCGTCGCAATATCCCTCGTAACTTTCTGGTGGAGATCGTTTTCTTCAAGCGTGACCCAGTTCAGCGAGATGTCAGGATTGGCTCTCGTGAAGTCGTCTGTCAACTCCTGCATCGTGATCATATCGCCGTTGTTCACGGTCGCAATCGTCAATGTTTCCGCTTCTGCGCCCGCGGCACCCCACGCTGCGACGCAGATGGCAGTCATCAAATACGGTTTCATCATCAGTTCCTCCGAATGCGCGTTAAGGAGCTTTCAGGCGCCTTGTCACCGCACGGTCGGGTGCGGAATTCTAATTCGATGCGGTGCGAATAGGCGGACATAACACCATCGCTCCCCCGTTCGTGTGAAAAGGTTGTCGAGATCTAGTGTGGAAGCCGGCGAAGTCCGCGCTTCCTGCTAATGTTCGTCTCCATCGCGTTCGGACGTCTCGACCGTTAGGCGCGGGAACTGACAGCCGATGCGTTTCTTTCGCGAAATTCGGAAAGGCAAATTTATCGCTGCGCCGCTCGGTGTTTCGACAAATGCTGCGTTTGAAAGCGAGAGATGTGGGTTCCTCCTGCTTGCCGAGGCGTAAGGGGCCCGCCAAAGTGCATGAATATTAGCCGAGACCTGATGTTTGGGGGAGAGGGATCCGATGTCGATTGATCAAACACCGCCGACGGCCGAGGAGCTTGGGCGTCGGTTCGGGAAGACCTCCGACGTCCCGCCCAGAACATTCGAGTTCGCTCTGGTAATGCGGGGCACCCCTTCGGCTGGATCCTACACAGCGGGCGCAGTCGATTTTTTTATTGAGGCGCACGAAGCGAGTGACGTTCCGGAGAAGCGACTCATCTGAAAGCTCCGTCTCCAGCGCGAGGTCGCGCACACCCTTCAGCACGCGATCTCTTACTGTGGCGCCAAGTTGGCCTAGCCTATCGTAGTTGCTGTCATCCTGACCAAACGTAAAGAACTGATCGTCAAGCTCGTCAAATTCCGTAGGTATTTGATGGCGCGTTTGATCACTATGGCTCCAAGCTCCGACATCCCTCTGCCGATCAGCATTTCCGCCCTCCATTGGCCAGTTCAATGTCGCGCTGAACATCTTTACACGAACCGCAACGACCGGCATAAATCGACGGTAGCAGCCAATCGGAAGATGGTGGTGATTGAGCGCGCGAGGACTCCCCTTCTTACGCCATGGCGCTGATCCACGCCCGAGTCATAGCGCAAAAGCTACGCGCCGATGATCCAATACCGGTCGCCCTTTTGAGCGAGACTGCGGAAGACTCGCTCAATTTGTCTGCACGATTTGAGTCTAAATACATCGTGCTCAATCACGGAGATGATCATGGATTTAAGAGACGTGTACGAGCGTGCGGAACATACAACGCCCGCGCCTCTCACACCAGGAGAGGTTTCACTGTATAGTCGCATTCCGAAGTCTTGCGTCGAAATGCTGATTGGTGACGGTTTATTGCGGGTGACCAAGACTGCAAACGGCGATCGCATTCCGTTTTCGATTTTTGAGGCATTCGTGTTGGAGAATGCGCGGGAACGGATCGACGAGGCACGGGAACACTTTTCATACGTTGCGGCCGCTCTCGACGCAGGTGCAATTGTTGAGAAAGGTCTAGATGACTTCGGATTCACGATCTACGAAGACATTTGCAATACCGCGACGTAAGAAGGGCCGGTTTTCATGGAGGCGGCGTCGCGATTTAGAGAGACGCGACGCCGTTCCACAGCATCGTAATAGAAGCCAGACCAGTCAGAAACGAACAACCAAGGTAGGCGGCTAAGCGAATCTTCATCGGCGCTACGTCGGCCATCCTCGCCGAGCGTCCGTACCTCGGGTGCTTGTGCTTGACGAGCCAACCGAGCACCACGGACGCCGCTCCCACACTCTCTGCCCCTATCCGCTGCGCGTTTCGCGACCTCGTCCGACGAAGGATCACTGTTCGGCAGTGCATGGCTACAGATCCACAAAGGCTGGTCCGGGCGTTGCCCAAATTCGACCATATGGCCGTCGATCGAAAGTAATGCGCCAGACGAACAACAAAAGGCCGCTCGTTGCCCCAACGACATCCCTCCGACCGTCATTCCGAGGAATATGGGGCCATTGTCCTTGCATCGCTAGTCAATTAAGAGGGTGGCATCCAAATCGCAAGGCGTGCGGGTGACGGCATGTTTGATAGGCGGACCCTCTTCGTAGTCGGCGCCGGCGCGAGCGCAGAGGTTGACTTTCCAACCGGACCCGGACTTGCGAACAACATCTCGGCATCCTTGGATTTCACCGAGGGCAGGAATCACGTCATCGACACAAACCTCGGGGAATGCCTCAAGCGAAATTATCCGAGTTCTGGAACGTTGCCCGCATCGGTCTGTCTTATCCGAGACGGCATCGTACTTTCGCCATCCATCGATGAATTTCTGGCGCTCTACAGCCATGACGCACAGGTTCAAGCCGTAGGTAAAGCTGCGATTGCGCGCGCCATTTTGTCCGCTGAACGCAAAAGTAAGTTGTACGTCACGAGCAAGAACCTCGATAGCGCAATCAACATGAGAGCGATATCCGACACATGGTATGTAGAACTGATGCGAATGCTCAGCGTTGGTGTCCCCAAGCCTCAGGTGAAAAACATTGGGAACTTGGTCAGCTTTATCATTTTCAACTATGACCGCTGTTTCGAACATTTCCTTTTTCATGCTTTGCAACAGCTCTATTCGATCGACACCGACGAGGCGCGAGACATCGTAACGCGAATGCAGATATATCATCCGTACGGCACGGTCGGTAAGCTGGATTCGTTGGTTGGTGAGGATGGTACGCCGTTCGGCGGCCTTCAGCGTGAGAGCGATGACTATGTGAAAATCGGTGGGTCAATAAATACTTTCACCGAAGCTTATTCGGAGGCGACCTATTCGAGCGTTCAACTGTATATGCGGAACGCGGAATGCGTGGTTTTTCTGGGGTTCGGTTTTCATAGAGCGAATATGCGTCTCTTGGCGCCGGAACAGCCAATCTCTCAAATTCCAATCCTCGCTACGGCGTACAAAATGTCAGATAGCAATACCAATTCAGTCCGCGCCGAGTTGAACGGTTTTTGCAAAGCCATTTCGAGATTGAGCGGCAACGATAATCCATTCATGTACGTCGACAATCAATTTAAGTGTGGCGACTTTCTGAGAGCGTATTCAAGAACGATAGAGGGTCGCTAAAATGATGAAAGCGGGCTAACTGCGCCGCCGACCTGACTGAAATGCGCCTCAGGGAGTCTCAAACGTCGAAACGCCTGATAGTGCACATTGGGGGAAACGCACTATCGCTTCTCGCCGCTTCAGACTTTCGCCTCGATCCGCGCGGGCGGCGTTAGCCCTTGGGCGTAACTCGGCTCCACAACTCGTCAAACTCTCGCGTGTCGAAAAACGCGAGTACGCCTCCGAGAGGCGCCGCCTTGTGAGCTGAGCAGCGAGGCGTAGGACGCGTGTCTAGCCCGAGGTTGGACGCATGGCCATGGATCGCATCGAAGTCATTACGTCAGTTGAACGGCGTCGGCGCTGGAGCGCGGTGGAGAAGACGCGGCTCGACGCGCGCAAGATCGGCGCGATGACGTCGTCCCAGACTAGGGCGAGAGGGTCCTGGCGCGTTCGCCACGACCGCGGCGTCTTCTTCGCCGACGGCGGCGTTGGGACAACCTCCAGCCGGCGCGCGCTCGCGACCGATATGCCGGCCTTCGCCGCCGCCAATTTCTGGGTGTGGGTTGTTCGCAAATCCATGAAGAGCCTCGCCTGTCGGTCGGTGATGTGTCTGCCCGGCAAGGCGCCCCCTTTAGGGGGCGCTCCGGACCAACCGACAGGCAGCGGAGCCGCTCGCGCCGCCAGCGCATGGGGCGACAGCTACGGTCGGGCTACGCCCTTCTTTCGCTGCGCCCCCATGCGCTCATCCATAATTGCCGCTGAGCGCTCAGGATAATCGTCGCGCGATAAACGTGAGAGGCGTACGGAATTCATGGCTGACGTTGGAGAAGAAGGCCGTCTTCGCGCGATCGATCTCGGTGAGCGCCTGAGAACGACGGCGCTCGTTCTCAAAGGCCCGGGCCGGCGAGATCGCCGTACCGATATGCCCGGCAACGAGTTCGAAGAAGGAGAGGTAGCTCTCATCGACCCGACGTCGCGGACTGGCGCCGGCCACCAAGAACGCGGACGATCCTTCCTCGCCCGCTACCGCGATGGGCACAACCACGACTTCCGTGATCGGCTGCGACCAGAAATCGCTGACGAGTTCATGTCCGTCGACGGCGGGAACGACGATGGCCCGTGCGACCTCCGCCGCGGCCCCCAGGGGCTAAAGTCTCGTCACATCGCCGCCGATCGGAAGGCGTTCCGGAACCGACCCTGTGGCCTTGATCGGTAATTGGCACGGTTTTTGACCGCTAAGTGGCACCCACAGCGATGGCGCTGCGGGAAGTTTTGAGCGATGGTCTAGGTCGATGGGTGCGGGGCTCCAGTCATATCTGCGCCGCACCGCCATCGGCAAACAACTCACTGCCATTAACGAAGCTGCTGTCGTCCGACGCAAGGAACAGCGCAACGTTAGCGATCTCGTCAGGGCTCCCCATGCGGCCGGCCGGTGCTGCCGCCTCCATCACAGCCACGACGGCACGGTTGACCTCTTCCGTGGGAAAGAGCCCATGCAGGCCCGGGGTCGAGGTCGCCCCAGGGACGAGCACATTCACGCGGATGCGACGCGGGGCCAGTTCCTGAATCCAGCTCCGGGCGAAGTTGCGGATTGCCGCCTTGGTGGCGCTGTACACGCTGAACGATGCTCCACCCTTGTTGCCGTTCGCCGATCCGGTCAGGATGACTGACGCGCCGTCACGCAGGAGCGGCAACGCTTTCTGGACCGTGAACAGCGTGCCCTTGACGTTGGTCGCGAAGGTGCGGTCGTAGTGCTCTTCGGTGATGTCGGAGAGCGGCATGAGCTCGCCGCTGCCGGCGTTGGCGAGTAGAACGTCGATCCGTCCAGCCTCCTCGCGCACAAGCCTATACAGCCGGTCGAGGTCGGCCATGCTCGCGACGTCGCCCTGAACTCCTCGCGCATTATGACCGACCTCCGCCACCGCCTTGTTGAGTTCGGCCTGTCGACGACCGGTCATGAACACGCGAGCGCCTTCGCTCGCAAACCGTTCGGCGCTCGCCAAGCCGATGCCGCTGTTGGCACCCGTGATGACCGCGACCTTGCCTTCGAGCTTGCCCATGTTTGTCTCCCGTGTGTCGATGGGAGAGATATGGACCGAAGCTGCCGATAAGGGTAGAACTGACCTAAAGGTAAGTGTAGGGCGATCCCATGAGCACCGAGAAACCCCCGTGCGGCCTCGATGCCGCGCTTGCTGTGATGGGCGGCAAGTGGAAGCCGCTGATCCTGTACCACCTCAGCTCAGGTCCCAAGCGTTTTGGGGACCTCAAGCGGTTGGTCGTAGGTGTAAGCGAGAAGGTGCTGATTCAGCAGTTGCGCGAGCTCGCCGCGGCGGGCGTGCTCACCCGACACGACTACCAGCGGGTACCGCCGATGGTCGATTATACCATGACGGCATTCGGCATGACGCTTGCGCGAGCGTTAATGCCGCTTTGCGAGTGGGGGACGGAGCATCGGGACAAGATTACTGAGATCATGCTCTCCCGCTCGCCCGAGCGGGTTGAGTTCGCCTCCAACTCGGCCAACTTGGGACGTTCAACGACATCGTGAAGTTGGATGATAGGCCGGATCTTGCACGCCTGATTGAGTCTGGACCGTAGAGGTTGGCGTGTTTTGAAATCAAACGCGAATACGTCCGCTTCCCGCCCTAAGCGGCTGGACGCTGCCGCCCGAGGGTTCGGTAAACGGTTGGGCGCGATACCGAGAACACTTCGGCGAGGTCGCTGATGGAATATTCACCCGCGTCGTGCATGCGGCGGAGTTCGGTCTGCTGCTTGTCGGACAGCTTCGGCGACTTGCCACGTAGTTTGCCCTTGGCACGCGCTATGGCCATGCCCTCGCGGGTTCGCAAGCGGATCAGGTCGGCCTCGAACTCGGCGAAAGTGGCGAGGATATTAAAGAACTTTTTCCCATGGGATCGTCGGGATCGTAGACGCTCGCGCCGAGCGCCAGCTTGACGCCTCGCGCGATCAGCGCGTCCGCTATGGCGACAGAGCGCGCCAGCCGGTCGAGCTTTGGGACGACCAGTGTATCGCCCGCGCGCTGCAAAGCGGAGACTTCGTCCTCCTCAATCGTCCGCCGATCTGGCGTTTGACCTCCAGCCCTTACGACGCGCTATCTTCGTCGGAGGTAACACGGACGAAGGCCGGTGACGCACGCTTCGCCCAGATCGGCGAAGGTGACGATCCCGCCGCGCGCATCCTCGGTGGTCACTTTCGATTAAATCTCGGCCATACCGGCATGCTCGATGGAATCATTCCGTCCTCCATTATCGTGCGGGGCGGGGAGGCAACATCGAGCCGGCTCGGACGCTTACTCGATCTCTTAGAGCCGGACCGAAAATTAAGTTGGGTGATTTCAGCGGGTTGTGATTCCGTCGGATTTGCGAAGATTCGATGGAGACCGCGATGCCCTGGACCGAAACCACCCGCCCGCAGTATCGGCGCGAAGGCCTACGCTATGCAAGCGATCTGACGGACGCGGAGTGGTCGCTTGAAGGATCAAACAGGGGCCCGCGGCCGCCTGCATCATGTGGCTTTCCGGTACGGCATTCCCCAACATCTTATGGATGTCGCGGAGCTGTGCGTTCAGAACGACGTCGTTATCGAGGCAGGCCCCGGCAAACACGGCATTATATATTAGCCAGGCGTTGTTTCTGTACGTGATTGAACCTGGCGGAAATCGGATCGAACTCTTCGGGGACTCGGGCTATTTGATATTCGATCCCACCTGGAAGCCCGTCCGCTGGCAGGCGTCGCAAGCCGCGAAGGGCATCATCTGGATCGGCTCCGACCTTCCTAAAGAGTTCTTCAATTACGGAACGCCGATTGTCGGCAGCGCCGCAGCCCAGCGGGCGTCGTCGCAGCAGGCGGAAGAGCCCGCAGCGGCGGTCACTGAGGACGTTTCGTGAATTTCTAATCGCGTCCTCGTAGTCGTGACGGCGACTTAACGCGAGACCGCTCAGGTCGCGTCCGCAAAGCTAAACGGGTGAACTTATGTCAAACAATGCGGGACTGCATCGGGACGGTTTTGTGTCCGAACGAACGTCACGTCGCGCGGTGGTTCAGGGAATTGGCAGCCTCGCCCTGGCGTCTACAATAAGTCCAGCTTACGCGGCGGCGGAGAACGTTGTTCGGGTCGGCTTTATAAGTCCGCGGACCGGACCGCTCGGGATTTTTGGCAAGACGGACGGTCACATCCTTGATCTTGTCCGAACGTCGCTGAAGGACGGTCTAAAAGTTGGAAACACGACGTTCGAGGTAAAGATAATTGACGCGGATACGCAGTCCGATCCGTCGCGTGCCGGCCAGTTAGCCAAATCGCTGATCAATGGCGACGGTGTCGATCTGATGCTGGCTATCTCGACGCCGGAAACGGTGAATCCCGTGTCGGATGCTTGCGAAGCAGCGGGCGTGCCGTGCCTCTCGACCGTCATGCCGTGGGAAGCCTGGTATTACGGTCGCGGCGCAAAACCAGGCGCGCCTTCACCATTCAAATGGACCTATCATTTCAGCTTTGGCATCAAAGAATTGTTCGAGACAATGGCCTCGCAATGGAAGCTGATCGAGACCAACAAGCGTGTTGGAATGCTGCTCCCGAACGACGCGGACGGAAACGCCGTGCGGGGCCACCTCGTTCCGCTCCTGTCGAATGCCGGGTTCACCATCGTCGACCCCGGCCCTTACGAAGACGGCACCACGGATTTCGCCGCGTAGATCGCTTTGTTCAAGAAAGAGAAATGCGAAATCTTCAATTCATTTCCCATTCCACCCGATTTCGCGGCCTTCTGGCGCCAAGCCGCGCAGCAAGGCTACGCCAAGACCGTCAAAATCTGCCAGGCCGCCAAGGTCGGCTTGTTCCCCGACACCAGCGAAGCTCTTGGAGCGCTTGGCGATAAATTGGCCGCTTTCGCATATTGGCACAAGACCTTTCCCTACAAATCATCATTGACGGGCATTTCGGGAACAGAGCTGGCCGCCGGTTATGAAAAAGCTTCCGGCAAGCAATAGACGCAACAACTGGGCGCGACACTTTCATTGTTCGACGCTGGCATCGAGGCGCTGAGAACGAGCAACGGACCGAAGAACAAGGGCAATGTCGTCAATGCGATTTCGACGCTTAGGACGATGACGATCATAGGCCCGGTAGATTTCACATCCGGCCCGGTGCCGAACGTCTCCCCTGGCCCAAATGTTGGTGCGCAATGGATCAAGTCGAAAGGTGGATCAAAATTTCCATTTGAACTTGTGCTGACAGAAAATGCGACCGATCCCAAAGTGCCTGTTGGCGGCATACTCGTTCCGTACAACGGTTGAGCGTCTTAAGAGAAAGCGCGGTCATGACGGGCGACCCGCAATCTATGCTCGCCGCGACTGGCATGCGGAAACGATTTGGCGCGCTTGTGGTCATAGACGGCCTGGATTTTCGCGTCAGCTCAGACGAAGCAGTGGGCGTTGTAGGGCCGAACGGGGCCGGCAAGACAACTTTACTCAGCATTCTCTCGGGCGCGCAGCACTCAAGCGCAGGTCGCGTTTCCTTTGAAGGTCGCGATGTCACTGGGCTGGACAGTGCTGCTCGATGTCGTCTCGGCGTGATCAGAACTCACCAAATTCCACGCCCCTTCGGCGGGATGAACGTCTTCGAGAATGTCTTTGTCGCGGCGTCAAACGGCGCCGGTTTCAATCGCGGGGACGCGTATGACCGTGTTGTCGATGCGCTTAGCTTGTGCGGTATGAACCGCGTCGCCAA
This sequence comes from uncultured Pseudomonadota bacterium, assembly GCA_963807735.1. Classification (GTDB taxonomy): domain Bacteria; phylum Pseudomonadota; class Alphaproteobacteria; order Rhizobiales; family Beijerinckiaceae; genus Roseiarcus. Next base: position 38,219 of record CAWEDI010000038.1, read on the forward strand.
TAGGCGTGCCGAAACTTTGGGCCTGCTTGACCGCAAGCGGCTCGAGCTGGCGCGGGCTCTGGGCGCAAATCCGCGTCTCTTGCTGCTCGATGAAATCGGCGGCGGTCTGACGGATGCGGAGGCCGCCGAACTTGTGTCCATCATTCGTGAATTGCGCCGGCGCCATATCGCAATCGTCTGGATCGAACACATCGTCCATATTCTGATGTAGGTCGTCGGTCGCCTTGTCTGCATGGATGCCGGCCGGATTATCGCGAACGGCGAGCCGCGCGTCGTCATGTCAGACCCGACAGTCGTCGAGGCCTATCTGGGCGGAGCGGAATATGACGCTGCTTAGCGTTGAGCGCCTGACTGCCCGTCATGGCCTGCTGGAGGCCGTCCGGAGTGTGAGTTTTTCGCTTGAGAAGGGCGAGACCGTTGCGCTGGTCGGCGCCAATGGCGCAGGCAAGACGACGTTGATGCGTAGCTTGGCAGGCGCCCACCGCATCGCCGAAGGGCGCGTGGAATTCGCTGGCGCCGACGTGACGGCGCTGGCTGCCCACGAACGTGTGGCAGCGGGAATAGCGCTGGCGCCGGAGGGACGACGACTATTCGCGCGCATGAACGTTGAAGAGAACCCCCTGCTCGCGCGTGCCGCGGGCCGAGTTGGATCGTGGAACATCGATACCGTGCTGCAAGCTTTTCCCAATTTGCTTTCCCTACGCCGAAGTCGTGCGGGCAACCTGTCAGGGGGTGAACAGCAAGCAACCGCTATTGGTCGCGCGCTCATGACGAACCCGCAACTTCTTCTGCTCGACGAGGTCTCGCTCGGTCTGTCGCCTCTGGTCGTCGACCGCCTTTATGAGCAGATCGGAAAACTCGTGGCCCAAGGCACAACGATCGTTCTGGTGGAGCAGGATCTGAAACGCGCGCTGCGAGTCGCGGGTCGGGTGATTTGCATGCTGGAAGGGCGCATCGTGCTCCGGGGCAGGGCCGTCGATCTCACCCGCGAGCAGGTCATGGAGGCATATTTCGGCTTGGGTCGAGCGTTGACGGCGCAATGATATGGGTCAACCAAATCCTGCAGGGAGTACTGCTTGGTGGTTACTACGCCCTGATCGCCTGCGGCCTGTCGTTTCTATTCAGCGTCATGCGCATCATCAATCTTGCACATGGCAGCCTCGCGGTGCTTGCGGCCTATGCGCTTTTCTGGCTCGCCGATCAGTTTCACATCTCGCCATTTTTTGGATGGCTCATCGTCTTGCCAGCGATGGCGGCGCTCGGCTGGCTGTTACAGCGAACCATCCTCGAACGCAGCGCGCGGGCTGGCTCGCTCGTTCCGGTACTTTCGACATTCGGCCTGTCGATCGTTGTCGACAACTTTCTGTTCGAGGGCTTTGGCGCAGATACGCGCTCGTTGGCCCCCTTCGTCTGCTCGCTCTCCTACGACAGCTTTTCCATTAGCGATGACATTACTGTCGGCACCCTGGCGGTTATTGCGTTTCTAACGGCCGTCGCCCTGCTCGGCGGTTTGCAGCTTCTTCTTGCGCGCACAGCCCTTGGCCGCGCCATCCGCGCCACGGCGGAAAACCCGGACACCGTCGGCCTCGTCGGCGTCAACGCGCGGCGCATCAACGCAATTGCGATGTCGATCGCAATGGTCACTACGGGAATCGCTGGCGCGTTTCTGGCGATGCGCGCAACCTTCTCACCCTATGCCGGGTCGGCGCAGTTGCTGTTCGCTTTTGAAGCGACCGTCATCGGCGGTGTTGGCTCGCTGTGGGGAACGCTTTTCGGCGGCATTGTCCTTGGCGTCGCTCAAAGTCTAGGCGCGCAGGTGCATCCACAGGGCTTCCTCATCGCGGGACATTCGGCGTTCCTGGTTTCCGTATTTGCACGGCTTCTTCTGGTGCGAGGCGGCGGACGATTGAGCGCAATTCTGGGGAGCGCAAGATGAGCGCGGCGACTTTCACGGTCGTGCGCTGGACCGTTCTTTCGCGCGCCTCGGTTCTTGCCGTCGGCCTCCTACTGCTCGCTTTGCTGTTCGGACCTTGGTTTTTCTCCGATGGCGTAATCGATAGGCTGACGACTCTGTTTATCTACGTCATTCTTGCGATGATGTGGAACGCGCTGGCGGGTTACGCCGGTTTGGTCTCTATTGGCCAGCAGGCCTTCTTCGGCCTTGGCGGTTATTTCGCCGTTCGCTTTGCCGACGCCGGGATGGCAGTCTATCCGTCACTTGGCCTCGCGGCCGTGCTGACCGCGCTTTTCGCGTGGCCGCTTTCCTTTGTCGTGCTGCGTTTGAAAGAAGGCGAATTCGCCATCGGTATGTGGGTTGTCTCCGAGTTGCTGCATCTCCTCGTCAACCTCGACCAGCTCGTTCAGGGCGAAACAGGCACTTCCCTCATCGCTCTCAATGCCTATCACGCAGGTGTCCGCCACACCTACACCTACTGGATGGCGCTTCTCGGCATGGCTGCGCTTTTGTCGCTTCTTTTCCTGTTGTTGCGCAGTCGCAAGGGCGCCGGCATTCAAGCTATCCGCGACAGCGAAGAGGCCGCTTGCAGCGTCGGCGTCGACGTCGCGCGCACGAAGCGGCTCATCTTCGTCCTCGCAGCGTTGGGAGCCGGGCTTGCGGGAGCTCTTTGGCTCGCAAGCGCGATCACGTACCAGCCGAAGACTTATTTCAGCCCACAATGGACAGCCTACATGATCTTCATGGCGCTCGTTGGGGGCCTTGGAGCCTTTGAAGGGGCGATTCTGGGTGCGGTGATTTTCTTCGCGATCGAAGCGCTCTTTGGAGCAGCAGGCGTCTGGTATCTCATTGGCTTGGGCGCAACTGCGCTCGCATTCGCACTTTTCCTGCCGCGCGGCCTCTGGGGCTGGATCGAAGCGCATTTCGGCGTCAGCCTGCTGCCGATCGGCTATCGCTTGTATTTCCACAAGAGTTGAAAGGGAGCCCAACCGCACTTGACGACACGTTATTACGCTCGAATCGTGCGCGCGTGGGTCGAGCGAGCCGGGCTGGATCCTAGCGCCTACGGCACGCATTCCATGGGGCGAACGAAAGCCTCGATGATCTACCACAAGACCGGCAATCTGCGGGCGGTTCAGCTGCTGCTAGGTCACACGAATTTGGAAAGCACAGTTCGCTATCTCGGGCAATCGCTCGGCGGCCAGGAGTGGGCTTCGATCAGCGCGTGCAGCGGAGCCAGCGCCGCTGCACAAGCGCCGACATGGTCAACATACGACGCCGCTTCTGGGACACCTTCTGGGTTACACGGCGACCCTAGCGCGAGTGCCGGCACAGACATAGACGCGCTCAAGACCGAGGTAGCGTGCACTTTTGAACAAATCGTGCGGCGACCGCAAATGCCCTGCGGCGTTCGAGCAAATGCTGGATGTACAGGCGACGGCACCTTAGGTCGGCGAAAAAGAGACCATGGTTCGCGATCGTAGCTTATGGGACCGATTACGCCGGAACGGACTTGGGCGTTAAGACGAGCTTGCGGTCAGCGCGGAAATCGCTAGTCGCCGTCTGGCGCGCGTGACGGGGCGCGCTCCCCATCACGCGCTTGAATGCAAAGCTGAATGCGCTCTCGGATTCGTACCCGAGCGAGCGTGCGACGGCGCCGATGGGTTCGCCGCGCGAAAGACTGCGGCCGGCGAGCAACATACGCCAGCGCGTGAGATATTCGATCGGTCCATCGCCGACCAATTGTCCAAATCGCGCCGCGAAACCGGATCGCGACATCCCGACTTCTGAGGCCAGCGCCGCGACCGTCCAGCGCCGCCCCGGCTCGCGATGGATGGCTGCGATTGCCGCCCCCACCTGCTTGTCGGAGAGCGCGAACAGCCAGCCGACGCCGTTGCGCTCGTCGAGGTGGAGACGGAGAGCCTGAACAAAGATCATGTAGACGAGCTGTTGGATGATCAAGAAGCTTCCCGGCTTGGACTCGGTCAGCTCTTGTCCCATCCGGTCGAAAGCCCAGCGCAACGTCTTGCGCTCGCTTTCCTTTCGCAGATGGACAATCGGCGGCAACATGCCGAGCAACATCTCCAACTGCGGCCCGGCGAGCTGAAAATGGCCGCCGAGCACCGTGACCCCGCGTTTGTCATTCAGTTTGACCAGTTCGCCGTCGCGGGAGCCAAGAAAATGGCACTTCCAGTCCTCGGCCGGCAGGGTCAGATCGCTTGCGACCTGGAACGGCCAGCCGCGCGGCAATAGGAAACAGTCGCCCTCTTCGAGAAGCACCGGCTCCCCAGCACCCTCAATCGCGAGCCAGCACGCCCCTGCGGTCACGGCATAACATTTGATCCCGTTGAAAGGATCAAAGCGGATCGACCAGTCTCCGCCCGCCTCGAAGCCACCGACGAGATAGCTTCTCGGCTCCAAAAGCGAAATGACATCGGATAGAGGATCCATCTTGGACGATCTCCAACGAAGAATGGACGCTATCGCATGGATCGTCTGACGGCAATCGTCCATGCTCTCTCTCGACGCAATCGCCATCTGTCGAACAAACAAGCTGCGGCGTGCGGGAGACCGACAATGACTTTTCAGGTCATGGCGTTGATCATGACGTGCGCCGGCTGCGTTCTCGGCCTCCGCTTCATCTTCGCCGGAGGTTCCGTGCTCAAGGAATGGGGCGTCGAAACTACCGCGGGGTCGCTTATCCTATTTCGCCGGATCGGCGCGATGTATCTTGCCCTCGCCCTGATGTTCTTCCTCGGACGAACCGCCGCCCCCTCGGATCTGCGCTCGGCGGTGTGTCTGGTGATGGGCGGAGCGATCACGCTGCTCGCCGGTCTCGGGCTGTTCGAGTTCCTGGCTCGACGAG
>CAWEDI010000039.1:0-36601 GCA_963807735.1 uncultured Pseudomonadota bacterium
TTGGCCTCGGCGGCTCCGGGCTCGCCACCGCGCGCGCGCTGATCGCCGGCGGCGCCGACGTTGCCGCCTGGGACGACGGCGAGCCGTCGCGGGCGAAGGCCGGCGTGCCGCTGGTTGATCTTGCGCAGGCGGACTGGTCTCGCTTCTCCGCGCTGATCCTTGCGCCCGGCGTGCCGTTGACCCATCCGAAGCCGCACTGGACGGTCGAGCGCGCCAACGCGGCGGGCGTCGAGGTCATCGGCGACATCGAACTGTTCGCGCGCGAGCGCGCGGCGCGGGCGCCTGCGCGCCGCTCGTCGCCATCACCGGCACCAACGGCAAGTCGACAACGACGGCGCTGATCGCCCACATTCTGCGCGAGGCCGGACGCGACGTGCAGCTTGGCGGCAATATCGGCGTGCCCGTGCTGGACCTCCAGCCGCCAGCGGAAGGCCGAATCCACGTCCTCGAGTGCTCGACCTTCCAGATCGACCTCGCGCCGTCGCTGAAGCCGAGCGTCGGGCTGCTCATCAACCTGACCCCTGATCATCTCGACCGCCACGGGACGATGGAGAACTATGCCGCGATCAAGGGGCGGCTGGTCGCGGCGTCGGACATCGCGATCGTCGGGCTCGATGACGATTATTGCCGCGCCATCGAAGGGCGGCTCTCCGCCGCCGGAGGTCGTGTGATCGGCGTCTCCGCCGCGCGGTCGGGGGAGGCGGACGTGTTCGTCGACAACCATTGGCTGTTCGCGAAGGGCGACCGCGCGCCGTTGATTGACCTGCGCATCGCCCCGGCTTTGCGCGGCGCCCACAACGGTCAGAACGCCGCCTTCGCCTTCGCCGCATGTCGCGCGTGCGGGCTTGAGATCGACGCGATTGCCGACGGGCTCGCCAGTTTCCCCGGTCTCGCCCACCGCATGGAGCAGATCCGCCGCATCGGCTCGACTCTGTTCGTCAACGACTCGAAAGCCACCAACGCCGACGCCGCCGAAAAGGCGCTGCTTTCCTTCCACGACATTTTCTGGATAATCGGCGGCAAGGCGAAAGAGGGCGGAATCGAGCCGCTGCGCTATTTGTTTCCTCGCGTCCGCAAGGCTTATCTGATCGGCGCGGCGAGCGACGCTTTCGCCGCAAGCCTCAACGGCGCTGTCGACTACGAGCGCAGCGGGACGCTCGACAAGGCGGTCGCCGCGGCGGCGCGCGATGCGGCGGCGAGCGGCGCGGCCGAACCGGTCGTGCTGCTGTCGCCGGCTTGCGCGTCCTACGATCAGTTCGCTAATTTCGAGGCGCGCGGCGACGCGTTCCGGGCGCTGGTGGAAGCGCTGCGATGACGCGCCATCAAACAAGCGCAACCTGCCGTCGTGCCCGGGCTTGTCCCCGACATCCGCGTCGGGGTGCGGCGCGTCGTCACCAGGAAAAAACGCATCTCGTCTCGACGTGGATGGCCGGGACAAGCCCGGCCATGACGGAGAGGGACGGCCCGGAATTCTAGAGGAACCTTCGCATGGTCGCTCGCACCGAACGCGGACCGGTCGCTGATTGGATGCGCACCGTCGATCCCTGGCTGATCGCCGCCTTCGGCGGCTTGATGGCGATCGGCGTCGTCATGGCCTTGGCGGCGAGTCCGGCTGTCGCCGAGCGCATCGGTCTCGACACGTTCCATTTCGTCAATCGGCAGACCGCCTTGATGATCCCCTCGGCGGCTATGCTGTTGGCGACGTCGTTGCTGTCGCCGCGCCACGCCCGCCGCGCCGCGCTGGTGCTCTACGCCGTGTCGTTCGCGCTCATCATCGCCGCGCTGATGTTCGGCGCCGAGGTGAAAGGGTCGCGACGCTGGATCGCCGGCGTGCAGCCGTCCGAGTTCATCAAGCCAGCGTTCGTCATTCTCGCCGCCTGGGCGTTCACCGAGGCCGGCCGCCCGGGCACGCCGTGGGGGGTCGCACGGGCGCTGTCGATTCTGATCCTGCCCGTCACCATTCTCCCGCTGATCCTCGAACCGGATTTCGGGCAGACGATGCTGATCTCGCTGGTCTGGGCGGCGCTGTTTTTCCTCGCCGGGCTGCATTGGTTCTGGGTGCTCGGCCTCGGCGGCGCGGGCGTATTCGGCGGCTTGCTCGCCTACAGGTTCTCGGCCCATGTCCACGACCGCATCCAGCACTTCCTTAATCCCGATTCGGTGGCCGGCGGCGTCAGCGACACGTTCCAGGTCGACACCGCGCTGCAAAGCATCTTGTCGGGCGGCTGGTTGGGCCGCGGGCCTGGGGAGGGACAATACAAGCGCATCCTGCCCGACGCGCACACCGATTTCGTGTTCGCGGTGGCGGGCGAGGAGTTCGGCATGATCGCCTGTCTCGGCCTCATCACGTTCTTCGCGCTGATCGTCATCCGCGGACTTTGGCTCGCGCAACGCAACCACGACCCGTTCAGCCGCGCCGCGGCGGCGGGGCTGACGATCATGTTCGGCGTGCAGAGCTGGATCAACATGGCGGTCAACCTGCGCGCCATCCCGGCCAAAGGCATGACCTTGCCGTTCATCTCCTACGGCGGCTCCTCGGCGATCGCGCTGGCGATCGGCATGGGGTTCCTGGTCGCGCTGACCCGCCGCAACCTTACGACCCCGAGCGTTCTGGATCGCCCATGAACGTTCTCCTGGCGGCCGGCGGCACGGGCGGCCATCTGTTTCCCGCCGCCGCGCTGGCCGCGGCGCTCGCCAAACTCGGGATCGACGTCGATCTCGCCACCGACGATCGCGCGCTCAAATACGGCGGCGAATTTCCCGCGCGCGCCGTACACGCGATTCCCTCGGCGACGCCGACGCGGGCGGGAATCGCGGCGAAGGCGCAGGCGGCGGGCGTACTCGGACTCGGCGTGATCGCCGCCGTCCGTTTGCTGCGCCGGTTGAGGCCGGCGGTCGTCGTCGGTTTCGGCGGCTATCCCACGGTGCCGCCGCTCGTCGCGGCCTCGATGCTCGGCGTTCCCTCGATCCTGCACGAACAGAACGCCGTGCTCGGCCGCGCCAACCGTTTCCTGGCGGGGCGAGTGAATCTCATCGCCACCGGCTTTCCCGATCTCGGCGGGGTCGCCCCGAGCCTGAAGTCGAGGCTGCGCCACACCGGCAATCCGGTGCGGCCGGCCGTGTTGACCGCCGCCGCGACGCCATTTCCCGATTTCGCCCACGGTCGCCTTAGCGTCCTGGTGACGGGGGGCTCGCAGGGCGCGCGCGTGATGTCGGAGGTCGCGCCGGCGGCGTTGGCGCGGCTTACCGCCGTGGAGCGCTCCCGGCTGACCCTCGCCTTGCAGGCGCGCGGCGAGGATCGCGCCAAAGCCGCCGAAGATTGCGCGCGCCTCGGGTTTTCCGCCGAGATCGCCGAGTTCTTTCCCGATCTGCCGGCTCGCATCGCCGCCGCGCATCTCGTCGTCGCCCGCGCCGGCGCCTCGACGGTGAGCGAACTCGCGGTCATCGGCCGCCCGGCGATCCTCGTGCCTTATCCGCACGCGCTCGATCAGGATCAGGCCGCCAACGCCGCGCTGTTGTCGCACGTCGGCGCGGCGACCGTGATGCGGCAAGCCGACTTCACGCCGGACGCGCTGGCCGCGATCTGGCGGGCCGCCTTGGCCGATCCTGGCGCCCTCGCCGTCAAGGCCGCGCTGGCGCGAAACGCCGGCGTTCCCGACGCGGCGGAGCGGTTGGCCGCGTTGGTCGCCGAAGTGGCCGGAGGCAAGGGACCGGAAGCAATTTACCAAACCGGTTTACGATAAATTAACTGCGCGTTTGCCGCAGCGTAAACGGATCGTTAGCCCTTGAGCTGTCGCCGACAGCCAAGGACTTCGCCGCCGTGTCTTGTGTCAAAATCGTTTGCGCTTTCATGTTTCTCGCCCTCAGCGGCGGCGCCGCTTCAGCGCAGGATTGGACGCTGGTCGAGGGATCGGCGCGCGCCTTCGCCAGCGCCGAATGGACGCAACCGATGGTCGGCGCGCCGCTCCCCAAGGCCGCGCTGTTGCAGACCGAGGCGGACGGCGGCGCGCTCGTCGCTCGCGGCGACGACCGCCTTCGCCTGAACCCTAGGAGCAAAATCCGCATTGAAGGCGACGATCCCGCCGATGCGCTGGTGCGCGTGTTCGAAGGCGTGGTCGGCGCGACCGAAAGCGCCGCCGTCGGCAAGCATTTCGTCGTCATGACGTCGTTCGCCTCGTTCGCGGCGAAGGGCGCCGTGTTTGGCGTTGCGACCGACGCCGCCGGCACGACGCTGACGGTTCGGCGCGGCCTGGTCAGCGCGACGGACTTCGCGACGCAAACAACGGTTGACGTGACCGACGGGCAAACCTTTCGCGCGCTGCGCGGCAGGGCGGGGACGGTGCAGGCGGCTCCCGGCGCAACCGATCCGGCCGCGCTGGCGGCCAAGGAGGCGGCGGGCCGGGCCGCTCCGGGCCAGGAGGCATCCTCGGGCGAAGCGGCGGCTCCCGCACCCGGAGTCGACCGCAACGCGACCGGCGCGATCAAACCCAGCGCAGGAAGCGCAAAAATGGCCGAGGACGCCGCCGGCGCGGTTCACGAGGAAAAGCGCAAGGCGAAGCTCGGCAAGGCCGACGCCCGCACCGCGGCGGCGGTCCAAAGTATCGAGAAGGACCTTTTCCAGGACATCGACGTCGAGGCCGAGCCGTGGAGCGACGACTTCAAATGGACGCAGGTGGAGGACGGCGAAATCCGCCTGAAGCCGATCTGGCGAATTATTCTTGGGCTCAGCGGGGCGGAGGCCTACGAATTCTGGGCGCTGTTCTCGCTCACCTGCCTGATGCTCGGCGGCCTCACCAATGCGGTGCTGAAAGACGCGGGCTTCGGGGCGGTGCTGAACGGCGTCCTCGTCATGCTCGCCTTCGCCGTCGCGATACTCGTCCGCGACGCGTTCTTTCGCGGCGGCGACAACATCTCGCTGGAGCCGTTTCTCTCGGTGGGCATGATGCTGGGCGCGATGCCCGCACTGCTGTTGAGCGGGGCCTTCGCCAAGGTGCGCCTGGCGCTCTGACGCGTCAGCTACGCCGGCGTCGCCAACGGCTTGCCTTTCTCGACGACGTAGACATCGATCAGCGTCGCGGGCTTGTCGCCGCCTTTGCCGCCGTGAGGAACACCGGTTGGAATCTGGAAACCTTCGCCGGCCGCGTAGGTCTTGACGCCGACGCCCTGCACGTCGAGCTCCACCGTCCCTTCGATCACGTAAGCCGTCTCGACGCCGAAATGGGTGTGGCGCGCAATGAGGCTGCCGGCGGGAATTTCGACCTTGGCTTCGATAGTCTCGTAGCCCGGCGCCGGCCCGTCGACGCGGCTCAGCAGCGTGCGCTTCAGTCCCGGAGTCTGCGCGCCGGCGTCCTCCGCGGCAAACCCCGCGAGCGCGCAAAGCGCGCAGCCAACAAACCCGCGTCGCGTGAGCATGGCGTTCCTCCCCTGACGATTTCGCCAAACGCCATCATGGGGCCGCCGATGTGTCAAGCGCGGGCGCGACGAATCGGCTAGACGACGCGGCTCGCTCTCGAATGAAGGTCGCCGTGCGGTTCGACGTTTTCCTCGCCCTTGTGCTTTTCACCGTCGTCGCCGGAGTGACGCCGGGGCCCAACAACATGATGCTGATGGCCTCCGGCGTGAACTTCGGCGTGCGCCGCACGTTGCCGCATCTCGCCGGCGTCGTGGTGGGCTTCGCGGCGATGGTGGCGTTGGTCGGCTTCGGGCTCGACGCGCTCTTCCGCGTCGCGCCCTGGCTGTTGCCGGCGATGCGCTACGCCGGGGCGGCCTATCTCGTCTGGCTCGCCTGGCGCATCGCGCGTTCGGGCGCGGTCAAGCAGGGCGGGGCGACGGGGCGGCCGCTCGGCCTGATCGGCGCGGCGGCGTTCCAGTGGATCAACCCGAAAGGCTGGGTGATGGCGGTCAGCGCGCTGACCACCTACGCGGTCAGCGCCGATTACGCGACGACCGTGTTCGTCGTCGCGCTGACCTGCCTGATCGTCAGCGTGCCCTGCAGCGGGGTCTGGGTGCTGTTCGGCGCGGCGATGCGGCGCTTTCTCGCCGATCCCCGCCGCGCCCGGCCGTTCAACTGGACGATGGCCGCGCTGCTCGTCGCCTCGATCGCGCCGGTGTTCTGGGAGTGAATGGCACGGGGTCAGTTTAAACTTCAGGTCCGCGCGGATTGCGGGCTTTCGCTATTTGGCGCGGAGGGCGACGATACACTGCGAAGTATTAAGATGCGGCCCTCAACAGTCCCCGCGACCTGGACGATCATGGCCCGATAGCAGCCGGGAAACCTTGCCATGGACATCGGGGACTGGCTACGAGGCCTCGGGCTTGCGCAGTACGAGGCGGTGTTTCGGGACAATGGCGTGGACGTCGATATTCTCCCGGCTCTTAGCGACGCCGATCTGGAGAAGCTTGGCGTGCTGCTTGGCCATCGCCGGCGCATACAAAGGCGGATCGCCAGTCTCGGCGCCTCGCCAACGTCCGAACCGACTGCGAAGGCCCCGGCGCAGCCCGCCGCCACCGAGACCGCCGAACGCCGGCATCTCACGGTGATGTTCTGCGACCTAGTCAACTCGACCAGCATCTCGGCCAAACTTGACGCCGAAGACTGGCGCGATCTCGTAGGCACCTATCTCGACGCGGCCGGGGCCGCAGTGACGCGCATGGGCGGGCATGTCGCCAAGAAGCTTGGCGACGGGATCATGGCGCTGTTCGGGTACCCGCTGGCGCAGGAGAACGACGCGGAACGGGCGTTGCGCGCTTCGCTGGACATAATTCGGGCGCTGGCCGAGATCAACGCGGCGAGCGCGGGGCGGCCGAAGCTGGAGGCGCGCTTAGGCGTTGAGACGGGCGCGGTGGTTGTAGATTCGCAAGGCGAAATCTTCGGCGACGCACCCAACGTCGCATCGCGGGTTCAGGCGGCGGCCGAGCCTGGGACCGTGTGGACGACGGACAGAGTGCGCCGCCAGGTCGCTGGCCTGTTCGTCGCCGAGGATCGCGGCCCGCATCAGTTGAAAGGCGTGCCGGCGTCGACCAATTTGTTCCGGATTGTGCGGGCGAGCGGCGGCGGCAGGCGCTCGGGGCAGCGCGCCCTGTCGCCGCTGGTCGGTCGCCAGGAGGAGCTCACGCTGCTGATGCGGCGCTGGCAGCGCGCGCGGGGCGGCGAGGGTCAGTTCATCCAGATCATCGCGGAGCCGGGCCTTGGCAAGTCTCGGCTGATCGAGGAATTTCGCACCCGCCTCGTCGATGAGCCGCACACCTGGGTCGAATGGGCTTCATCACAGTTGTTGCAGAACACGCCATTGCATCCGATCTACGATTGGGGTCGCCAGCGGTTCGGCGGCGCCGACGTACCGGTTGAGCGGCGGCTCGTGGAACTAGAGACGGCGCTTGCGGCCGTCAATCTCGATGTTGGCGAACACGTGCCGTTGCTCGCGCCGCTGCTCGATATGCCGCTGCCGGAAGATCGCGCCAGCAAACTGCCGCCCGAAGAACTTCGCCGCCGCCAGATGGCGGCGCTGCTCGCGTGGGTGACGGCGGGGGCGAAGACGCAACCGCTCGTGCTCGCTTTCGAGGATCTGCACTGGGCCGATCCGACCACGCTTGATTTGCTGAAAGGCCTCGCCGAGCGCGGCGCGCTCGCGCCTCTGTTTGTTGTGGCGTCGGGCCGGCCCGAGTTCCGAGCGCCGTGGGGCGCGCGCTCGCACCATGGGACGATCACGCTGACGCCGCTCGATGGCGCGCAGGTCGCAATCATGGTCACCGAACTCGCGAGCCAACATGCGCTGTCGAAAGATACGATCGAGGGCGTCACCGAGCGCACCGGCGGCGTTCCTTTGTTCGTCGAGGAAGTGACGCGGCTGTTGCTGGAGCGGGGACCGCAGGGCGGGGCGCACGTGATCCCGCCAACCCTGGCGCAATCGCTGACCGCTCGCCTCGACCGGCTCGGGGCAGCGCGAGAAGTCGCGATGATCGGCGCCGTACTCGGGCGGGGGTTTTCCTATGCGCTGCTCGCGGCGGTCGCCGCGGTCGCCCCCGAAGGCGCTGGCCCCGGCCGCCCCGGCCTCCATGAGGCTGGTTACCAGAGCGACGAGACCGCACTGCAACGGTCGTTGGAAAAACTCGCCGAGGCCGACATTCTGCTCGTTGAGGGGCTGCCGCCCGCATCGGAGTATCGTTTCAAACACTCGCTGATCCAGGACGCGGCGTACGAGAACCTTCTGAAGAGCCGCCGCCATGCCTTGCACCGCAGGGCCGCCGAGACCCTGCGCGACCAGTTCCCCGCGCTAGCCGAAGCGCAGCCGGAGGTGCTGGCGCGTCACTTCACCGAAGCCGGCCTGACCGAAGAAGCAATCGAATATTGGGGCAAGGCCGGCGACACGGCGCTGCGCCGTTCCGCCTTCCCCGAAGCGATCGCGCATTTGGGTAAGGCGATCGAGATGGCGGACAAAACTGCGGCGCCGCCCAACAAAACAGCGACGGCCGCCCCCGCTACCGTGGATCGACGGTTGAGGTTGCAGACAAGCTATGGGTTGGCGATGCAATGGTGGAAGGGCTTCGCGGCCGAGGAGACCAAGGCGGCGCTTGCACAGACCCAGCAGCTCGCGGCCGAGAGCGGCAATGTCGCCGAACGCATGAAGGCCTATTACGCCCGATGGACCACAGAGCTCATGGGCGGCGAGATCAATTTGGCCCATCAGGTCGCTGAGGGTTTCCTCCACGACGCGAAATCGTCAGGCGGCGGCCCGTCCGCTGTTCGCGCGGGCGCATCCTTGGGGTTGACCTATCTCTTGCAAGGCCAGCTGGCTCTGGCTCGCGAGCATTTGTACGAGGCGTTGCGAGTTTACAATCCCGGCTGGGAGGCATCGGCTCGACGCCTGTATGGGATCGAATGCGGAATCACCGCCAAGGTCTATCTCAGTTACCTGACCTGGTACGTCGGCGATCCCTCGGGCGCCGCGGCTCAATTCGACGAAGCCTCAACCGATGCGCTGTCTTCCGAACACGCGCCCACCATAGCAAATTGCTTCTGGTTCAAGGCGCAGCAAGAAATGCTGCGGGGCGACGCAGCGGCGACCATGCGCGCCGCCGAGATACTACTGGATGTAGCGGAAAAGAATGGCCTAGAGCTCTACGAGAATCTCGCTCGGGTTCACCTGAGGTGGGCGCGGACCCGGCTTGTCGCTGTCGATCCTCTTGAGAGCCTCCGAAGTGACGCTGGGATATACATTGAACAGCGAGGCAGGCTCGCCGCGCCCTTGTTCCGCGGTCGGCTCGCGGAACTCGAAGCTGAGCTGGAGTCTCCGGCCGTGGCGCTGACCTCGATTGATCGGGCGATTGAACAAGCGCGAGACGGCGACGTCCGCTACGTCGACTCGCTCCTTCACTGCATCCGTGGCGAAATCCTGCTCAAAGCTTGCCCCGAGAACTGCGTCCCCGCCGAGCAAGCTTACCTGGCCGCGATTGCCGTAGCGCGCGAGCAGGGCGCGCGCAGCTTCGGCCTGCAGGCGGCGCTGAAGCTGGCGAAGCTCTACCAGTCCATCCACCGCCGTCTTGAAGCCCACGACATCCTCAGCATCGCCCTCGAAGGCTTTGCGCCAACTCCGGAGATGCAGGAGATTGCGGAGGCGCAAGCGCTCCTTGCGGAGTTGGCGCAGGGCGGCGCCCTAGGAATAGCGCAGGACGAAGAGCGGCCCGCCGAGCGCCACTCACGCAATCATGTGCAAACTCGCGCTTAGATTGCGCGCCACCGTCCATGGCGTCGCGTCGAGAATGTACGCAAGGGTCGGAAGCCGAAATTCAAACTGACCCACGACCGAATGAACGCCGCGCTTCCCATTTCGCCCGGCTTCGTGTATTGCGCCGCACAAAACGAAGGCCGACCGGCGCGAACCGGCCGGCTTGTCGCGTTCCCGCCACATCGAAGCCCTTGATCGGCCGTTCGCCGCGCCGCCGATTCGAGTCTCGCCGAAAGCCGTTCATGAAGCTCCGCAACATCGCCATCATCGCCCACGTCGACCATGGCAAGACGACGCTCGTCGACCGCCTGCTCCAGCAATCCGGCGCATTCCGCGAAAACCAGCGCGTCGCCGAGCGGGTGATGGACTCCAACGATCTCGAGCGTGAGCGCGGAATCACCATCCTCGCCAAGGCGACGTCGGTGGTGTGGCGGGACATCCGCGTCAACATCGTCGACACGCCCGGCCACGCCGATTTCGGCGGCGAGGTGGAGCGGATTCTGTCGATGGTCGACGGCGCGATCGTGCTGGTCGACGCGGCCGAGGGGCCGATGCCGCAGACCAAGTTCGTCGTCGGCAAGGCGCTGAAGATCGGCCTGAAGCCGATCGTCTGCGTCAACAAGGTCGACAAGCCCGACGCTCGCGCCAGCGTGGTCGTCAACGACGTGTTCGACCTGTTCGCCGCGCTCGACGCCACCGACGAGCAGCTCGACTTCCCGATCATCTACGGCTCGGCCAAGCAGGGCTGGATGGCGGCGACGCCGGAGGGGCCGAAGACCGACATGGCGCCGCTATTCGACCTCGTGCTGAAGCATGTCGAGCCGCCGAAGGTCGGCGCCGGCGGCTTCCGCATGTTGGGCACGCTGCTGGAGGCCAACCCCTATCTCGGCCGCATCGTCACGGGCAGGGTGTTTTCCGGCTCGATCAAGCCGAATGCCCCGGTCAAGGTGATGGACCGCAACGGCGATCTGGTCGAGACGGGGAGGGTCAGCAAGATTCTAGCGTTCCGCGGCATCGAGCGAACGCCGGTCGAGGAGGCGGTGGCGGGCGACATCGTGGCGATCGCCGGCCTCGCCCAGTTCAACGTCGCCGACACGCTCTGCGCGCCGGAGGAGGTCGAGCCGCTACAGGCGCAGCCGGTCGATCCGCCGACCCTGTCGATGACGTTCTCGGTCAACGACAGCCCGCTCGCCGGCACCGAGGGCGACAAGGTGACGAGCCGCGTCATCCGTGACCGGCTGTTCAAGGAAGCCGAGGGCAATGTCGCGCTGAAGGTCGAGCCGGCGCCGAATTCGGATAGCTACATCGTCTCCGGCCGTGGCGAATTGCAGCTCGCGATCCTCATCGAGACCATGCGCCGCGAAGGCTTCGAGCTCGGCGTGTCGCGGCCGAAGGTGCTCTACCGTCGCGACGACAGCGGCGAAATTCTGGAGCCGATCGAGGAGGTCGTGATCGACGTCGACGAGGAGCATTCCGGCGTCGTCGTGCAGAAGATGAGCGAGCGCAAGGGCGAGATGATCGAGATGAAGCCGTCCGGCGGCCACCGGCTGCGGCTGGTGTTCCTCGCCCCGACGCGCGGCCTGATCGGCTATCTCGGCGAGTTGCTGACCGACACGCGCGGCACCGCGATCATGAACCGAATTTTCCACAACTGGGGCCACTGGAAAGGCGAGATCGCCGGCCGCCGCAACGGCGTGCTGATCTCCAACGAAGCCGGCGAGGCGGTGGCCTACGCGATGTGGAACCTCGAAGATCGCGGCCCGATGATGATCGAGCCCGGCTGGAAGGTCTACCAGGGCATGATCGTCGGCCAGCACACGCGCGACAACGACCTCGAAGTCAACGTGCTGAAGGGCAAGAAGCTCACCAACATCCGCACCCACTCGAAGGACGAGGCGGTGCGGCTAACCCCGCCGCTCCAGATGACGCTGGAGAAGGCGCTGGCGTATATCCAGGACGACGAACTGGTCGAAGTGACGCCGAAGTCGATCCGGCTGCGGAAGGGACTGCTCGATCCGAACGACCGCAAGCGCGCCGAGCGGGCGCGGGCGGCGGAAGGGGTGGCGTAGGAGCGGCCCGTTCGATCACTCCCTCACGGGGTTCATTTGCAATATTTGCCGGACCCTTTTTCAAGCGCGCTCCTGAACGTGCCATCGGGTTGCTTGTCGATGTCCATGACGCCGGTGAAGCTCGGCGTGTTGATTTGAATACCGATGCTGGTGACGGACCAGGTTCCTTGCCCAGCCATGGGGCTGGAATATTTGCCGCCCGCGCCGAAAGTGCTTATGTTTCCGTAGTCCCAACAAATTTTCCTGCCCCTGAGATCCTTGGCGGATATGGGGCTCGTCACCGCTGCGGATTGCCAGACAAACGGAAAGCTAGAAACGATCACGACGAGTGAGCATGCTCTTCGCATAGCATTCTCCCGAACATGGCCTCTCGGCTGCGTTAGTCCATCTTGTCCTCAATCTCGAATTCGTCGGGACCCGTGGGCGTTGTCGTCCAGGTGGCCGACTTGCCGGCCAGCAGCGCCCCGCCGCCGGTCGCAATCGGAAAACGGACGTGCCCTGATGCGGTGAAGCCTGTCACCTTGCCGTCGGTTATCGTCAGCGCGAGTTTCCCGTCCACGTCCTTATACACCAGCGTCGCGCCCGGTTTTCGGGCGACGCCGTTGCCCGAAATCAAGGTGGCGTTGGTCTTGTCCCATTCCCAGGTGATGGCGCCCGACATAACGCCGCCGCTCATAGGGCCAGCGACGACGCGACAACTCATCTGCCCAATCGAAATCGAGTGTCCCTCGCGATCTCCGAGCGGCTCTAGAGCAAAGGCGCCGACATTCTGACAGACGAACTTGTTGGTAATCTTTTCTTGCGCGATAGCGTTTGGCGCGGATACGGCAAGCGCCGAGGCGCTAGCAATCGCCAAAACATGCGGTTGAAAACGCATGATGACATTCCTTCTTGTTTGGAGAAAGAATTTACCCGTGATTATTGACACCGCATTTTAAATATTATTGGCAATAACGGCCGGTACTTTCATAGTGAGCCCCGTTGATATCCGTCGTGCTTTTGAACGTGCCGTCCGGTAGTTTGTCCATATGGCTATCAAACTCTCCGTTATCTGTGACACAGTGATGCCCTTGGCACTTCCCGTTGCCCCAATATGTATTGTTGAACTTTCTGCCCGGATAATACGTAGATTCCGTGGACTGGGCGGACGAAGGCGCTGTTGGGGTCGTCCAACATACCTTCTTGCCGACTAAATCCTTGGCGTAATCCACCGGCTTCGCCAAAGCTGTAGATGATAAGGATGCAGAAATCACACAGCCGAGAAATGCCTTGCGATAAATACTCATGATTGCCTCCTTTTATCGATATTTTGTTTCGATATTTTCAGAACTGTGATGCGCGCTCCATGCCGCTATAGAGGATGCCGCCAAGTGATCGTCGGCGTCAGCGCCGGAAATTGGACCGCCGCACGCTACCGCGTGTGATCGCGCAAACAACTAGCGTTTCTGCTAGGTCGCCCGGGAAACTTCGTGGCTTCCGCCTGGAAGGGTCGGCGCCGAGTGGACAAACGCATTTTCCCGATGTTGAATGTCGCGGGTTTCAGATAAGAATTTTGTGCGGTCACCGGAGCCGTTCAGCGGCTCGAACGGGGCGGCTAGGCGATGCGGCTCAAACGAGACCGCGAGCGTCGGGCGGGCGATCCGTCCACAACCTGCGCAGCCGTTGGGCGACGCAGATGAGGAGCCTGTTGGAGCAGGCGAGTGCGTTCGCCGGCGAGTGCGAGTCGTGTGCGACGATCGAAGCGCTTGGGCGCGGCGTCTGCGCCCTGGTGGCGCCATTCGGTTATTCAGGGGTCGCCAGCGGCCGCCTCGGCCGTTCAGGCGCGACAGAGGCCTTTCATTTCGCCCACTGGAGACCGGACTGGCTTGAATACTATCTCGCCAACGGATACCTGCGCCTCGATCCGGTGCCGCTTTGGGCGCTCTGCTGCGGCAGGCCGATCGGCGTGACGGAGCTTCGCGCCTTGGTCCCGCGCCGCCATCCCAGCCATAACGTCTTCGAGGCCGCGCGACGGCACGGGATCTGCGGCGGTTACGTCGTGCCGCAGCGCGCCGCCGACAACCAGGTCGGCGCGGTCGCGTTCGTCGGCGCGGGCGATCCCCGCTCCGCAGAGGAGCGCTTTGCCCTGCGCGGGCTTGCCGGAGTTGTCTTCGACCGGGCGGAGGCGCTCAGCGGACGGGCGATGCCCCCGCATGTTCCGCTGCCGCCCCCCGAGCTGACGAAGCGCGAGCAAGAGTGCCTGGGGCATCTGATCGCCGGGCGATCCACGTCGAGCGTTGCGGAAGTTATGAAGGTGAGTGTGGCGACCGTGCGCTTCCACGCCGCCAATCTGAAGTTGAAGACCGGCGCGGCGAACCGGGCCGAGCTTGCAGCGCTCGCGGTGTCGCTCGGCCTTGCGCCGCAGCGCGGGCCCGATCCCGAACACCCATGACCGTTTGTTCGCGACGTAACCTTAGAGCAGATACCGATCAGACAGAATCGGATTGTCATTGCGAGCGAAGCGAAGCAATCCAGCGCGCCGAGATCGTAGTCTAGTCGGTGAAGCTCGGCTCGGCGGAGACGTGGATGGCTTCGCTTCGCTCGCCATGACGGCGGTGCAACTTGATCGGTAACGGCTCTAGTGGGCCCGCCCTTCGCCCAACTCCGCCAGCCTGCGCTCCTCCTCCGCCGTCAGCGGCGCGACCGGCGCCGGCTTACGCCGCGCCGCCGCCCAGATCGCCAGCGCGCCGGCCAGGAACGCCAGCGGCGCGCTGAACCACAATAGCGCGGTCGACAACCGAAACGGCGGCTTCAGCAAGATGAAGTCGCCGTAGCGCGAGACCAGGAAATCGCGGATCTCGTCGTTGCTCTGCCCCTTCGTGATCCGCTCGCGGATAAGCAGGCGGATGTCGCGCGCGAGATCGGCGTCGGACTCGTCGATCAACTCGTTCTGGCAGACCAGGCACCGCAACTGCGCCGACAGTTCGCGCGCGCGCGCCTCCTGACCCGGGTCTTTCAGCATTTCGCCCGGCTGCACGGCGAACGCCGGACCGGCGACAACCAGCGCCAACAGCGTAAGCCGCAGCGCTCTCATGCCGGCGCCGCCTTCGCCGCGCTGCGAGCCCGCACCGGCGCGCCGATGCGCAGGCGCCGGTCGGCCAGCGAGAGCGCGCCGCCGAACGCCATCGTCAGCGCGCCGAGCCAGATCAGCGTCACCAGCGGCTTCCAGTAAAGCCGCACCGGGAGCGAGCCGTCGGCGGAGGGATCGGAGATCGAGATATAAAGCTGGCCGAAATGCAGGGTGGCGATGGCCGCTTGCGTCGTCGCCATCTGGCGCGCGCCGAAGCTGCGTCGCGCCGGCTCGAGCGTCGTCACCGGCTCGCCGTCGCGCGTCACCGTCATCCGCGCCGCGATTTCCTGATAGTTCGGGCCGGGCGCGCCAAACAGCCGCTCGTAGGTCACGCGATAGGGGCCGACCTCGACCGGCAGGCCCGGCCGCATCGCCACGATGTTCTCGGCGCCGAAGCCGGTCGCGGAGAGGCCCAAGCAGCGCGACGCCGACGCCGAAATGCGCCATCGCGCCGCCCCAGAACGAGAGCGGCAGCCCGAGCGCCCGATGCAGCGCCGCCGTCGCGCTCGCCCCGCCGCGGAAGGCGCGGGCGATCACCTCGGAGATCGAGCCCAGCATCACGAAAATCGCCAGCGCCGCGGCGATCGGCGCCAGCACCGGGCCGCCTTTCGTGATCGCCAGCAGGGCGACCAGCGTCGCCACGCCGCCCGCCAGCGCGAAGGCGAGCCGCTGCGCGACGCCGAGGAGGTCGCCGCGCTTCCAGGCGAGCGAGAAGCCGAACGGCGTCATGAACGTCAGTCGCCAGCAGCAGCACGCCGGCGCTCGTGTTGAAGAACGGCGCGCCGACCGAGATCTTCGCCCCTGTCACCTGCTCCAGCGCCAGCGGATAGAGCGTGCCGACCAGCACGGCTCGCGCACGCCGAGGTGAGGAACAGATTGTTGACCACCAGCGCGCCCTCGCGCGAGATCGGCGCGAACAGGCCGCCCTGTTTCAGCACCGGCGCGCGCCAGGCGAACAGCGCCAGCGAACCGGCGATGAAGAAGCCGAGGATCATCAGGATGACGATCGC
Source organism: uncultured Pseudomonadota bacterium (assembly GCA_963807735.1). Classification (GTDB taxonomy): domain Bacteria; phylum Pseudomonadota; class Alphaproteobacteria; order Rhizobiales; family Beijerinckiaceae; genus Roseiarcus. Next base: position 15,914 of record CAWEDI010000039.1, read on the forward strand.
CGCGCTTGCGGGTCGCTGGCGAAGGCGTGCACCGAGGTCAGCACGCCGGAGCGCACCAGGAAAGTGCCGAGCAGCGAGAACGAAAACGCGAGGATCGCCAGGAAGATCGTCCAGACTTTCAGCGCGTCGCGCTTCTCCATCACCGCGACGGAGTGCAGGAAGGCGGTGCCGGCGAGCCACGGCATCAGCGAGGCGTTCTCGACCGGGTCCCAGAACCAGAACCCGCCCCAACCTAGGGTGTAATAGGCCCAGTAGGACCCCATCGCGATGCCGAGGGTGAGAAAGCCCCAGGCGACCAGCGTGTAGGGCCGGACGAAGCGCGCCCAGGCGGCGTCGATGCGGCCCTCGATCAGCGCCGCGGCGGCGAACGAGAACACGATCGAGAAGCCGACATAGCCAATGTAGAGCAGCGGCGGATGGATCGCGAAGCCGGGGTCCTGCAGGATCGGGTTGAGGTCGCGACCCTCGAACGGGGCGGGGTCGAGCCGCGCGAACGGGTCGGAGGTGGCGAGGATGAAGGCGAGGAAGGCCGCGCCGATCAGGCCCTGCACGGCGAGCGCGTCGGCGCGAAGCTTGCGCGGCAGAGCGCCGCCGGTGGTCGCGACCAAGCGCGCCGAACAGCGCCAGGATCAGCGACCACAGCAGCATCGAGCCTTCGTGATTGCCCCAGACGCCGGAGAATTTGTAGATCGCCGGCATCGCGCTATGCGAGTTCTCGGCGACGTTGGCGACCGAGAAATCGGACGTCAGATGCGCGTAGGCGAGCGCCGCGAAGCTCAAGCCGACGAACAGCAATTGCCCGAGCGCCGCGCTGTCGGCGACTCGCATCAGCGTGACGTCGTTGGTGCGCGCGCCCCAGAACGGCGCGGCGAATTGCAGCAGGCTCAACGCCAGCGCAAGCGTCAGCGCGAAATGACCGGCCTCGACGATCATTGGCCCTCCTGCCAGCGGCCTTGCTTCTTTAGCGCCTCGACGACTTCCCTTGGCATATACCGTTCGTCGTGCTTAGCGAGAATGGAATCGGCGCGCAGACGATGCGACGTCTCCAGCACGCCCTCGGCCACGACGCCCTGGCCCTCGCGGAACAGGTCGGGGATCGCCGCGAAACACTCGCCCGCGCAATCGACGCCGAGATCGTGGGCGCCGTCGGTGACGGTGAACGTCAGCGCGCTGGCGGTCTTGTTCGCGGAGCCATTCTCGACGAGGCCGCCGACGCGCAGCCGGGCGCCCGGCGCCACGTCCTTGTCGACGATCTCGCTCGGGCTGAGGAACAGCGCGACGCTGCCGCGCAGCGCATAGAGCATCAGCCCGACCGCGACGCCGACGACGGCGAGCGCGCCGAAAATGAAGACGAGACGGAACTGCTTGCGCGTCATCTCTAGAGCCTGAGTTCGCGGGCGAGCGCGTCGATGTCGGTGTTGGGGCCGAGCGCCTTACGGGCGGACGCGAGCGCGTCGCGCGCCTTGTCAGGCTCGTGCAACACGGAATAGGCGCGAATGAGGCGCCCCCATTCCTCGGCGCTGCCGCCCTGTTTGTCGAGACGCGCGGCGAGCCCCTGCACCATGCCTTCGATCATCTGACGCTGATCTTGCGAGAACGCCGGGCCGCCCTCGGGCGGCGGCGCCGCTCCGGTCATCGCGTCGAGCCGGGCGCGCAAGCCGATCATCCAGGGCGCCCGGCCGGTCGCCTGCGGCGCTAACGCCTTGTAGATCGCCTGCGCCTCGTCCGTCTTGCCCTCCTGCTCGGCGGCGAGCGCCAGGTAGAACTTCGCCTTTGGGAGGTCCGGCGCCTTTTCGAACTCCGCGCGCGCCTCCTCGGTCACCACGCCGTTCGACATGGCGACCATCGCCTCGCCCAAATCGGCGCGCAGCTCCGGCGTGTCGCCGCCGAGCCGCAGCACTTCGCGATAGGCGCCGCCCGCGTCGGCGAACCGTCCCATTCGCATATAGACCGGGGCGACGACCTCCCATCCGCGACGATCGTCGGGCGACTTCATCAGGTGCGCCTCGATCTTGGCGACCGCCGCCTCGATCACGCCCGGCGCTTCCGGGTCGAGCTTGCGCTTGGCCAGCGGCGCGTCGGGCAGGCCTGGCTGGCCGACCCGGTCGTAAACGGCAACCGCCACCGCCGGAACGACGAGAACAGCCGCAATCGCGGCGAACCGTCGGCGCCAGAGCGCGCCGCTGGGCGCGGCCGCGGCGGCGCCGTCGCTCGAAGCCAGCAACCGGCGCGCCGCTTCCGTCCGCGCCGAGGCGGCTTCGTCCGCCGGCAACTGCCCGCGTTCCACGTCGCGCGCGATCTCCTCGAGCTGCGCCCGATAGAAGTCCGCCTCGCGGCGCTCGTCGTGGCTCTCGCGCGCGCGGAACGCGAGCGGCCAGAGAATGAAACCTATCGCCAGGCCGGTAAGGACGGCCAGCGCGACCCACAGCATAGAGATCGCCTTTCCGGAGCGTCGCGCCCACGCGAGGCGCTGTTAGCGCGCGCGGCGGCCGCATACAACCTAGGCTTTAGAGGGCTGCCTCCCGGCTTCCTCTAGCCGACTTGCCTTACTTTTGCGCTTCCGCGCTTCGAGTCCACGCGACAAGCTGGTCCGCCACAAGATCGAATGCGGCGAACGAGCGCTCGGCGCGGGCCAGTGCGACGGCGCCCTCGCACCCGGCCAGAATCAACGCCGCCAGCCCCGAAGCTGCCGTCTCCGGGACGCCGCCGCGGGCCAGCGCCGCCGCCAGGCGCGTGCGCCACTTCGCGAAAATGCCGGCGGCCGCCGCGCTCTGCTCCGGCGATTCCGCCGCCACTGTTACCGCGAGCACCGCGCAGCCCGCGTTGAAATCGCTGGCGACGAGCAGTTGGCGCCAAAGCGCGACAAACCCGGCCGTGACTTCCGAGGCCGATCGCCCCTCCAGGTCGGCGAGCCGCGCCAGCGCGAAATCACCCGCCGCCGCCAAGCCTTTCAAGACCAGTTCGTTCTTGCCGCCGGGAAAGTGGTGGTAAAGCGAGCCGCGCGGCGCGCCGGAGGCTTCCAGAATCTCGGAGAACGAGCTGCGTTGCAGCCCCTTGGTCGCCAGCGCGCGCGCGGTTTCCCGGATCATCCGCGACTTGACGTCGTCACTCACCGCGAGACGCCTTGACTATGATGCGCGTCATAGCGCACCACTATGACGTTCATCATAATCGGAGTCGCCGTCATGCCCATGATCGATATTTTCGCCGCCGTCGGGACCTTCGCCGATCGTCGCAAGCTCGCGGCCGACGCCGCCGCCACGGTAATGGCGGTGGAGCAGGTTCCCGACATCCCCATGTTTCGCCAGAACACCGCCGCCTTCGTCCATGATCTGCCCGCAGACTCGATCGCCAACGTCGACGGCGAGCATAATTACGTACGCGTGCAGGTTCTAACCAATTCGGGCGCGCTCGATCGGGGCAAGCAGCAGGAGGTCGTCCGGCGGCTCACCGAACTCGTCGCCGCGGCGGCCGGCGACCCGACGCTCTCGCAACGCACCTGGGTGCTGCTGACCGAGGCGGCCGAGGGCGGTTGGGGGCTCTGGGGCGAGGCGCACACCAACGCGGAACTTGTCGACGCCGCCCGCGCCGAGATCGGCCGGCTGAAGGCGCGCTGACCCCGGGAACAATTCATGGCGCGCCCTGTTTCAAGGCGGTCCGGGAGCGCACGTTATTGAAAGGGACAATGCCATGTCTTTAGCAGGAATCACGAGTTGCGCAGCGGCCGCCGGGATCGCCGCCTTCCTCTCCGCCGGCGCCGCGCAGGCGGCGATGTCTCCGTCCGTTCACTACGCGTCCCCGAGAGTGCAACTCGCGGATTGCGCCGTGGGTTTTCACATCGGCCCGCTAGGGACTTGCGTGATCGGGACGGATGCGGCCCCCAATGGGCCGCCGCCGGCCGTCATCGAGCGCCGCGCCACCGATGAGGGTTGCGCGACGCGTTCGGTCAAGCGAACCGACGCGGCCGGCAACAGCGAGACTCACACGGCGACCAACTGCAACTGACGCTAACTGTCGGGATCGCGAAAACGATAGCCGACGCCGGTCTCGGTGACGATCAGCGTCGGAGCCGCCGGGTCAATCTCGACCTTGGCGCGCAACTGACCGACGAAGACCCGCAGGTACTGGACGTCGTCGCGATGCGCCGGCCCCCAGACCGCGGTCAGCAACTGACCGTGAGTCATGACCCTCCCGGCGTTGCGCGTCAGCGCGGCGAGCAGGTCGTACTCGCGCGGCGTCAGCTTGATGGGCTGGCCCGCGCGCGAGACGAGCCGCTTGTCGAAATCGAGCGTCAGCCCGTCAATCTCGACCACGCTGCGCTGAGCGCCGCCGCCGCGCGCGTGGCGAAGCGCCGCGCGCAAACGCGCGAGCAGTTCGCCGATCGCGAACGGTTTCTCGACATAATCGTCAGCGCCGAGATCGAGCGCGGCGATCTTCTCCGCCTCGCGATCGCGCGCCGAAAGCACAATAATCGGAGCGGCTGAGAAAGCGCGCAGCTTGGTCAAAACCTCCTTGCCGTCCATGTCGGGCAGGCCGAGATCGAGAATGACCAAGTCAGGCGCGGCGTTGGCGGCGAGCCGCAGCGCCTCGCGCCCCGTCTCGGCGTGCAGCGTCGCGTAGCCTGAGGCCTCCAGCGCGGGTTCGAGAAAGCGCAGGATCTGCGGCTCGTCGTCGACGATGAGGATGCGCTGGTCGCTCATCTCTTCTCCTTGGCGAGCGGCAGGGCGATCAGCAGTCGCGCGCCGCGCCGCTTTACCGCCGGGCTTTCCGCCCAAATGCGACCGCCCATCGCCTCGATCAACCCGCGCGCGATCGACAGGCCGAGCCCGACGCCGGCCTTGCGACCGTCGGGCCTGCCGCCCTGATAAAACTTCTCAAAGACACGTTCGAGATCATCAGCCTTGATTCCGGGCCCCTCGTCGGTGACCGAAATAATCACGTCGGCCCCCATGGTCCGCGCGTGAATCAGGATCGGCCGCTCGCCGCCGTATTTCTGCGCGTTGTCGAGCAGGTTGAAGAGAACCTGCTCGACGAGCGCCGGATCGCCTTCGGCGTACGGCAAATCGCGTGCGAGGCTGGACTGAAAGATCCGCGAGGGAAACGCCTTGCGCGCACGCTCCAGCGCCGCCTGGACGACGTCGCCGACGTCGACGATCTCCTGCTTCGGCTTCAGCGCGCCGGCCTCGATACGCGACATGTCGAGCAGATTGGCGATGAAGCGCGAGAGCCTTCCCGCCTCCTCCTCGATCGCGTGCAGCAGATCGCGGCGGCGCTCCGGCGCCAGCGTGTCCTCGAATTGCTGCAAGGTGGTCACCGCGCCGAGGATCGAGGCGAGCGGCGTTCTGAGATCGTGCGACAGCGAGGCGAGCAAGGTCGAGCGCAGCTTCTCGTTGGCTTCGAGGTTGGCGGTGCGCAGCGCCTCGCGGGCAAGAACGGCGCGATCGAGCGCCACCGCCGTTTGGTCGAGGATCAGATTGAGCGTGTGGTCAGGCGTTGGGGCGAGCGCGGCGTCGCGCGCGGCCGGCGCGTAGCCGCAGACGGCGACCACGCCGCGCGGCGTCGTCAGCGGGCGAAACTGAAACCGCACGTTGGGCAGCGTGCCGGTGCGCCAGCCTGCCGCCTCGCGCTTCTCCAGCGCCCACCGCGCTGCGCTGATCTCGCCGGCGCTCAGCGCGTCGAACGGCGGCCACGCGGAGGCGAGGTTCAATTCGCCATGCTCCGGCAACAGCATCACCACCGCCTCCGCCTTCAGCGACTTTTGCACGTAGACGGCGGCGGTTTCGAGGATAGCGTCGAGCGAGGCGGCGCCCGATAGCCTACGCGACAGTTCAAACAACGATTGCGTGGCGCGCTCGCTCTCCTGCGCGAGCCGCTCCTGATCTTTCGCCCGTCCCGCCAGCCAGCCGGTCAACGCCGCCACCACGACGAACACGATGAGCGAGAAGAACTCCTGCGGTTCGGCGATGGTGAACTGATAGAGCGGCGGAATGAAGAAGAAATCGTCAGCGAAGAACGAGAGGATCGCCGCCGCGATCGCGGCGCGCACGCCGAACTGAATGGCCGAGATCAGCACCGCGGCCAGGAAGATCATCGACAGGTTGGGCAGCGGGATCCACCAGGTCAGCGCCTCGCCGACCCCCACCGCGCCGGCCACCGACGCCGCCGCGGCGATCAGCCCCAACCAATCGGCGCCGCGCGGCTTTCGCAGCAGCCGGGCGAGCCAGCGCCGCGAGGGCTTCGCCACGCTCTCGCCGCCGGTGATGACATGCACGTCGACCACGCGGGCCTCGCGCGCCAATCGCTCGGCCAGCGAAGGCGTAAACCATCGCCATCGCGACCGCGGCGAGCGCCCGACGACGATCTGGGTGAAATTCTCGCGCCGCGCGAAGCCGAGGATTTCGGTTGCGCGGTCCTGGCCGTTGAGCCGCTCGACCGTGGCGCCGAGATTTCGCGCCAGCGCTAGCGCCTCGTCGGCCGCGCCGGCCTGCGCGTCGTCGAGGTTCGCGCCCTGCACATGCGCGACGCACCATTCGGCGTTGAGCGCTGTGGCGAGCCGGCTCGCCGCGCGAATGACGTCCAAGGAGCGGCGGTCGGCGCCGACGCAAACCAGAATCCGCTCGCCGGTGCCCCACGGCCCCTGGATGGCGCTCTGCCGCAGTTGCTCGACCATGAGGTCGTCGACCCGCGCCGCCGTGCGCCGCAGCGCCAGCTCGCGTAGCGCGGTGAGGTTGCGTTTGGTGAAAAACTTTTGGCTCGCGACCTTCGCAGTCTCCGGCAGATAGACCTTGCCCTCCTGGAGCCGCGCGATCAGCTCCTCGGCGGTAATGTCGACCAGAATGAGATCGTCGGCGTCGCGCAGCACGATGTCGGGCACCGTCTCGCGCACGGTAACGCCGGTCACCCGCGAGACGACGTCGGCGAGGCTTTCGAGGTGCTGGACATTGAGCGCCGTCCACACGTCGATCCTGGCGGCCAGCAGTTCCTCGACGTCCTGCCAGCGCTTGGGATGGCGGCACTCCGGCGCGTTGGTGTGGGCGAGCTCGTCGACGATGATGAGCTTCGGCCGCCGCCGCAGCGCGCCGTCGAGATCGAACTCCTCGAAGCGTCGCCCCTGCGTCTCGATGACGCGGCGCGGCAGCGTTTCGAGACCGCGCAGCAGCGCGTCGGTCTCCGCGCGGCCGTGCGTCTCGACCAGCCCGACGACGACGTCGACGCCATCCTGCTTGAGCCGCTGCGCGCGCGCCAGCATCGCATAGGTCTTGCCCACGCCCGGCGCCGCGCCGATGAAGACAAGCAGCCGTCCGCGCTGGCCTTGTTCGGCCAACGCCAGCAAGGCGTCCGGGTCGGGACGCCGGGTGTCTCGCTCGTCCATCAACAACGCCGCCGGTTGCGCGCCGGCTTGCAATCTACGGCGTCGCGCCGCCCCGCGCCATGGCCCGCGCCGACTTTCTCGCCCTTATGCTTCCCTTATGCGCAGAGGGGGTCTTCGCGATGGAGGACTTATGCCGTTCGGCGCCAAATGCCGGCTCGACATCGGAGGCTTTGGCTTTGCTCGACGCAATCTATCTCGCCGCCGGCTTCGGCGTCCTGGCGCTGATGGCGCTCTACGCCTACGCCTGCGATCGTTTGTGAGGAACCGCCATGTTTGAACCGTTGATCGGCTTGGCCGTCGGGCTCGGGCTGGCGCTCTATCTCTTCTACACGTTGATACGGCCCGAACGCTTCTAACATCGTCGCGGCGTCGTCGTCGCGAGCGCAGCGAAGCCATCCGCGTTCCGTGTTCGGCGGTTGATCGGCATGGTTCGCTTCGCTTCGTTCGCCATGACGCGCGCGAGGCGGCCTATCTTTACTGAGGACCCGTAATATGACCCTCGTCGGTTGGTTGCAGATCGCGCTGACGCTCGCGCTCGTTCTGGCGGCCGCAATTCCCATGAGCCGCCTTATTGACGCCGTCTACTCTGGGCGCCGCAACTTCCTCTCGCCGGTGCTGCGGCCGGTCGAGATCGGCTTCTATCGGCTCGCCGGCGTCGACGAGACTCGCGAGCAGAGCTGGCTCGTCTACGCGATGGCGATGCTGGTCTTCTCGGTCGCCGGCTTCGCTTCGCTCTACGCGTTGCAGCGCCTGCAGAACCACCTGCCGCTCAATCCGCAGGGGTTCGATGCGGTCCCGCCGGATCTCGCGTTCAACACCTCGATCAGTTTCATCACCAACACCAACTGGCAGAACTACGGCGGCGAGACGACGATGAGTCATCTCACGCAGATGCTCGGCCTCACGGTTCACAACTTCCTTTCCGCCGCGACGGGGTTGGCGATGGCGTTCGCGCTGGTGCGGGCGTTCGGACGCTCCTCGGCGCAGACGGTCGGCAATTTCTTCGTCGACGTGACCCGCATCGCGCTTTATGTGTTGCTGCCGATCTCAGTTGTGGTCGCCATCGTGATGGTCGCGCTCGGCGTGCCGCAGACCTTGCAAGGCTCGGTCGACGTGACGACGCTGGAAGGCGTCAAACAGACGATCTCGATGGGGCCGATGGCGAGCCAGGAGGCGATCAAGGAGCTCGGCACCAACGGCGGCGGCTTCATGAACGCCAATTCCGCGCATCCGTTCGAGAACCCGAACGCCTGGACCAACATGCTGGAGATCTGGTCGCTGCTGCTCGTTCCCGTGGCCTCGGTGCTCGCGTTCGGCCGCTCGATCGGCGACACGCGGCAAGGGCGCGCGATCCTGGCGACGATGGCCGTGCTACTGATCGCCGGCGTCGCGGTGATCTACTGGGCGGAGACCGCGGGCAACCCGTTGATCTCGGCGCTCGGCGTCAACGGCGGCAACATGGAGGGCAAGGAGGTCCGTTTCGGCCAGGCGCTGACGGCCTTGTTCATCGCCGGCACCAGCGGCACAAGCACGGGCGCGGTCAACGCGATGATCGACTCGATGACGCCGCTCGCCGGGCTCATTCCGCTGTTCAACCTGCTCGCCGGCTGCATCTGGCCGGGCGGCGTCGGCGCCGGGCTTTACGGCTTCCTCGTCGTCGCCGTCATCGCCGTGTTCGTCGCCGGGTTGATGGTCGGGCGCACGCCGGAATATCTCGGCAAGAAGATCGAGGCGCGCGAGATGAAGCTCGCGATGCTGGCGGTGCTGATCTACCCGCTCGTCGTGCTCGGTTTCTCCGCCGCCTCGGTGGAGCTGAAGACCGCGCTCGACAGCCTCAACAACAACGGCGCGCACGGGCTGTCGGAGATCCTCTACGCCTACGCCTCGGCCAACGCCAACAACGGCTCTGCCTTCGCGGGCCTCAACGGCAACACGCCGTGGTTCAACACGACGCTGGGTGTCGCCATGCTGCTCGGCCGTTTCTGCTACGTGGTCCCGGTGCTGGCGCTCGCCGGCTCGCTCGCCGCCAAGAAGAAGGCGCCGGCTTCCGTCGGCACGTTCCCGACCGATGGGCCGCTGTTTGTCTGCCTGCTGATTGGCGTGATCGGCATCCTCTATCTTCTGCAATATTTCCCGGCGCTGGCGCTGGGGCCGGTGGTCGAGCACTTCCAGATGCTCGGCGGCAAGACCTTCTGAAGGAGCTTATCTCATGTCATCCGCAACGGATGCCCGCGGGCTGTTCGACCCGCAAATCGTCTCCCAGGCCGCGATCGACGCGCTCGCCAAGCTCGATCCGCGCAAGCTCGCGCGCAATCCGGTCATCTTCGTCACCGAAGTCGTCTCGGTTGTCGTGACCGCGTTCTTCGTCCGCGATCTCGTGACGGGAGGCGGCGCGCTGTTCACTGGCCAGATCGCGTTCTGGCTTTGGTTCACCGTGCTGTTCGCCAATTTCGCCGAGGCGATCGCCGAAGGGCGCGGCAAGGCTCAAGCCGAGTCATTGCGCCGCACCCGCTCGGACACCCGCGCGAAGCGTCTGGTTGACGCGAAAGCGCTCGGCGACGTCTACCAGGGCGTCAACGCGCTCGACCTGCGCGTCGGCGACGTCGTGCTGGTCGAGGCCGGCGACGTGATCCCCGGCGACGGCGAGATCGTCGAGGGGTTCGCCTCGGTCAACGAGGCGGCGATCACCGGCGAGTCGGCGCCGGTGATTCGCGAGGCGGGCGGTGACCGCTCCGCCGTCACCGGCGGCACCACGGTGCTATCGGACCGCATCAAGGTGCGCATCACCGCCGCGGCCGGCTCGACCTTCATCGACCGCATGATCGCGCTCGTCGAAGGCGCCGAGCGGCAGAAGACGCCGAACGAGCTCGCGCTGTCGATCCTGCTCTCAGGACTGACGCTTATCTTCCTGATCGTCTGCGTGACGCTGTGGCCGCTGGCCGCCTATTCCGGCAAGATCCTGTCGGCGACGTCGCTGATCGCGCTGCTGGTTTGTCTGATCCCGACAACCATCGGCGGCCTGCTGTCGGCGATCGGCATCGCCGGCATGGATCGGCTGATCCGTTTCAATGTGATCGCCACGTCGGGGCGCGCGGTGGAGGCGGCGGGCGACGTCGATACGCTGCTGCTCGACAAGACCGGCACCATCACCTTCGGCGCCCGCATGGCCGACGAGTTCCTAGGCGTCGCCGGCGTGCGCGAAGCCGAGATCGCCGAGGCCGCGTTGCTGTCGAGCCTCGCCGACGAGACTCCGGAGGGCCGCTCGATCGTGGCGCTCGCCCGCAGCCGCTATCGGGTCGAAGCGGAAGCCCCGGCAGGCGCGACGACCGTGCCGTTTTCGGCGCAGACCCGCATGTCCGGCGTCGATTGGCCGGGTCGCTCGCTGCGCAAAGGCGCGGTCGACGCGGTGCTGGCGTGGTGCGGTCTGGCGCGCGACGCGACGCCGGCGGACTTCCTGCAATCCGTTGAGCGCATCTCGCGCGCCGGCGGCACGCCGCTGGCGGTGGCGGAGAACAAGCGACTGCTCGGCGTCATTCATCTGAAGGACGTCGTCAAGCCCGACATCCGGCCGCGCTTCGCCGAGCTGCGCGCCATGGGCATCAAGACCGTGATGGTGACGGGCGACAACCCGTTGACCGCCGCGGCGATCGCCTCCGAAGCCGGAGTCGACGACTTCCTCGCCGAGGCGACGCCGGAGGACAAGCTCGCCTATATCCGCCGCGAGCAGCAGGGCGGCCGGTTGATCGCGATGTGCGGCGACGGCACCAACGACGCCCCGGCGCTCGCCCAGGCGGACGTCGGCGTCGCCATGCAGACCGGCACGCAGGCCGCGCGCGAGGCGGGCAACATGGTCGATCTCGACTCCGATCCAACCAAGTTGATCGAGATCGTCGGCATCGGCAAACAACTGCTGATGACGCGCGGCGCGCTGACGACGTTCTCGATCGCCAACGACGTCGCCAAATATTTCGCGATTATACCGGCGCTGTTCGTCACCACCTATCCGGAGTTGCAGGCGCTCAACGTGATGCGGCTGCACTCCGACCACTCGGCGATTCTGTCGGCGGTGATCTTCAACGCGCTCATCATCATCGCGCTGATCCCGCTGGCGCTGCGGGGCGTGACCTACAAGCCGATGGGCGCCGCGGCGCTGCTCAGGCGCAATCTCGCGATCTACGGCCTCGGCGGCGTCGTCGCGCCGTTCGTCGGCATCTTCCTCATCGATTTCGCCGTCTCGGCGCTGCATCTCGCCTGAAAAGGTTCATCATGTTCGCTCTCATCCGCCCCGCGGTCGTGCTGCTCGTTCTGTTCTCGGCGCTGACCGGCCTCGTCTATCCGCTCGCCATCACCGGCGTCGCGCAAGTCGCGCTGTCGTTCCAAGCCAACGGCAGCCTCGTCTCGCAAAAGGGGACGCCGATCGGCTCGACGCTGATCGGGCAGAACTTCGCCAGCGCCAAATATTTCCACGGCCGCCCCTCGGCGACGCAAGCGCAGGACCCCGCGCATCCCGACGATTCGTCGAAGACGATCGACGCGCCCTACAACGCCGCCAACTCGACGGGCTCCAACCTGGGGCCGACGTCGCAGAAGTTGATTGATCGCGTAAAGGCGTCTGTCGCCGCCGCGCGTGCGTCAGGAGAAAAGGGCGCGATCCCCGCCGATGCGGTGACGACCTCCGCCTCCGGCCTCGATCCGCATATCTCGCCGGAATACGCCTACGCGCAAGTCGACGCGGTGACCGCCGCGCGCGGCATGGCGGCGGACAAGGTGCGGGGTTTGGTTGAAGCGCGGGTCGAGGGTCGGGCGTTCGGGCTCATCGGCGAACCGCGCGTCAACGTGCTCGACTTGAACCTCGCGTTGGACGCTAGCTTGCCTGTCAATGCCGCGAAGTAGCACGCACCCAACTTCGTCATGCCCGGGCTTGTCCCGGGCATCTACGTCGGGACAGGGCGACACAGGTTCGGAGCGCCAATGTTTGGTGCGCCTTGAGCGCAGTTACCGTTCTTGCCGCTGCTTTCTAACGGTACGACGTGGATGGCCGGGACAAGCCCGGCCATGACGGGACCGGTCCTTCTTAAATATATGTCAGGGCTTGCAAGGCCATGGCGGCGCAAGGCGCGTTTCAACTCCTCAGCGATGTTTGTCAAAAGGCTCAAGGCTGCAAGAACAAATCCCCGTCCGCCGGCGCGACCGTGAACTCCCGCGCTCGCCGGCCCGTCGCGGCGCTCACGCGCTCATCGCCAAAACTCACGCGCGCCGGCGCCGCGTCCGGCGGGTTGAACACCGCCGTGCCGTGGTCGAACTCGCGGCGGTAAGGGGGCGCGGCGTCGAGGCGGCGCGGCGGCTCCTTGGGGCGGCCGAGTTTCGCGCTCCAGAACGGATACCAATCATGCGCGTGGTCGGTCTTGTGCTGATTGCGATCGGCATAGAGCGCGTAGCCGTTGGACAGCGTCAGCGACAGCGTGGTCACTTCGCGCATGCGCGAGAGCTCGGCGCGGCCCTGCTCGTCAGTCGGCCAGCCCTCGAGCAGGGTGAACGCCGGCTTGTGCAGGTGCGTCGCGCCCCAGGTGAGATCGAACGCCGCAACGCGCCAGTTCTCGAACCACGACGCGCCGAACCCCTCCATGTACATGCCGTTGAGGTAGCGCGCCGACTTCTCCGGCCGCCGATCGTTAGTGTTGCCGACGAGGATCGCGGAATCGCCGACCCGCTCGCGCACCTTGGCGAGCAGCGCGGTGCGGTAGTCGCCTTGCGGATCGATCGGGTCCTCGGGCAGCCGCTCGGTCCAGAAGTCGAACATGCAGCCGTCGAACACGCCGGTGTCGATCAGCGCCTTGCAATGGGCGGCGATGGCGGCCTGCGTCTCAGGCTTGCGGTAGTCGAGATAGAACTGGTTGCCGCCGAGCGCAAAGCCCGCGGGAACGCGCTGGCCGTTCGCGTCGCGCAGCCATAGCGGCGAGTCCTCGGGCAATCGCGGACCGGGGACATTGCGATAGGGGATCGAGGCGAGCGCCACGAAGTGCGGGTTGATCGCCTGGATTTTCGCGCGCCGGCGCCGCGCGTTCTCGATGCTTTTCGGGAAGAACGTCGCCGTCAGAGCCTCGCCGGGCGTGTTGGGACGCAGTCCGAGCGCGTTGAAGGTGAGGACCGCGAAGTCGTGCCGCGCCAGCGTCTGGTCAGGGTCCTCGGCGGGGTTCAGCGGTGTCTCGGCGCCGTTGTCGAACAGGTTCTCGGCGCCGTTCCAGGCTTCAAATACGGAGGGGAACGGTCGGTCGGCGATGCGCGCGGGCGCCGATTCCTCGGCGTGCGCGGCCATCGACAAGACGAGCAGCGCCGCCGCACAAAATGCCGTTCCCGCTCTCAACGTTCCGCTCCGCCGCTTGCCGGGTTGCGGCGCTATGAGCCGCGAATCCGCCGGCGGCGAGGCGAAATCAAGCGCTCATTTCGGCGTGGAACGCAACGATGCGCGGCGCGATCTCGGAGCGGAATTTTGAGCCGTTAAACACGCCGTAATGGCCGACGCCGGCCTGCATGTGATGGCGCTTGCGATCCGCCGGCAGGTTGGCGCAGAGGTCGTGGGCGGCGAAGGTCTGCCCGACGCCGGAGATGTCATCGTTCTCGCCCTCGACCGTCATCAACGCGCAGCGTCGGATCGCTTTCGTGTCGACCAATTCGCCGCGATGCTTCAACTCGCCTTTCGGCAACAGGTGGCGGACGAACACGTTCTCGATCGTCTGCATGTAATATTCGGCGGTGAGGTCCATCACGGCGAGGTATTCGTCGTAGAACTCGCGATGCTTCTCGGCGGAATCGCCGTCGCCTTTGACGAGATGTCGGAACATGTCGAAATGGGCGTTGACGTGGCGGTCGAGATTCATCGCCATGAAGCCAGAGAGTTGCAGATAGCCGGGATAGACCTGCCGCCCGAAGCCGGGATAGGGAAACGGGACCGTCTGCAGGCAATTGCCGCGGAACCATTCGACGCCGCGCTGCTCGGCGAGCAGGTTGACGGCGGTGGGGCTCTTGCGGGTGTCGATCGGGCCGCCCATCAGCGTCATCGACGCCGGCGTGCAGGGATCGTTGTCGGCCTCCATCAGCGCGACCGCGGCGAGCAGCGGCACCGCCGGCTGGCAGACGCCGAGCGTATGCACGCCGGGTCCGAGCGTCTGCAGAATTTCCCGCAAGGTGTCGATATAGTCGTCGAGATCGAAGCGCCCGATCGCCAGCGGAATCATCCGCGCGTCTGCCCAGTCGGTGATGTAGACCCGATGGGTCGGCAGGAACGCCTCGACCGTGCCGCGCAGCAGCGTCGCATAGTGGCCCGACATCGGCGCGACGATCAGCAGCCGCGGCTGCGACTCGTGGTTCGGCAGGGTCGGGCGGACGAAATGGCGCAGATTGCAGAACGGCTGCGTCCACACGACCTCTTCGAGCACCTCGTGCTCGACGCCGTTCACGGTCGTCGTGTTGAGCCCGAAGATCGGCTTGCCGTAACGACGCGTCACGCGCTCGAACAGCTCGGCGCCGGCGGCGACGTTGCGCCCGAACGGCGTTGAGGAGAACGGATTGAACGGGTTGCGGAACATGAAATGCGCGGCGTCCGAAAACGCCCGGGCCGGCGCCAGCGCCGCATGCGCCATCTCATAGAGCTGATACTGGTAGCCGCTGTTCAACAACATGACGTTCTCGCGATTCGACGGCCGCAAAAAAGTCGCACACCTTACGGTTCGCACCGAAACGATTCAATCCACAATAAGGGCGCCCCGCCTATCATTTAGGCGAAACTGCGGCGCAAGGCGAAAGTTCCGTTTTCGCCCTGTGAGAAGCTTTCCGATAAACTTGAGCGAAGCCGAAAGCCGTTTCCAGCCGGCGTTCAGTCGGGAATGCGCGCCGTCGCCAGCACGAAGAACTCCCGGTAACAGAAGTCCGACGCGTCGAGTATGCGGTCCGGATCGGCCGACACCTCCGCCCAGAACGCGACGTCCGGCGCGAGAGCTTCGAACTGCGTGGCCAGCTTCGCCCACCGGGCGATGAACGACTCGAGCAAGGCTCGGGTCGAGGGGGAGATGGGCGCCCATCGCTCGACGAGAAAGCCCTTCGCGGAAACTTCGATCAGACCGGCTTTGCGCAAGAGCGACGGAATCACTGAGCCGCCCCAAGGTCCAATCAACTCCGGCGCCGCCTGCTTGCGCCGTTCCGCCCAAAGTCGAGCGAGAAAGTCGCTTGCGAGCGGGTGCAACTGCATGATCGAGGAGTCGAACTCCTTGACCGCGACGCCTGCGCCGGGTTTCGCCACGCGCCGGAACTCCGCCGTCATGCGGTCGAATTCGGCAACCGTCAGATATTGCGCGACATTCGCGCTCCAAATTTGATCGAACAAGCCGTTCGGGAACGGCAGCGCGAGGACGTCGCCGACGCGGGCTTGCGCAATCGCGGGAAGAGCGCCCGCGCGAACCATCGCCTCAACGTGAGCGACATTTTCCGGAGCGAGATCAAGCGCCATCACCGAGCCCTGCGGCCCCACGAGGTCGCACAATCCCGGCAAGAACCCGCCGCTGCCGCATCCTGCGTCGAGTACGGCTGCGCCCGGCCTTATGTTCACATGTCGAAGCGCGGCCTCATATTCGGGGCGAGCGCTCTCGAAATGCGTGTCGAGCCATCCCGCTGCGCTAAGATCGTGACCTGTTGTCGTCACGTTGGCGCCGATCATCGTGGCCCTCGGCCGTTTGCATCTCCCGGCAACTTGCCCGCCGTTCTAAGGCACTGCAAGCCGCAGGCTGCGTGCGGGCGCGGCTACCGCATCGCCTGCGCCAAAATCTCGTAAGACCGTAGCCTCGCGCCGTGGTCGTAAATCGCCGCCGCGACGATCAGTTCGTCCGCGCCGGTCTCTGCGGCGAACCCATGCAGCCGGTCCGCGACTTGGCCGCCCGTGCCGACGAACGCGCAGGCGAGCATCCGCGACACATGCGCCTTCTCGGCCGGCGACCAGTAGGACTCGATGTCGTCGATCGGCGGCTTGAGCTGCCCGCGCGCGCCGCGCACGAGATTGACGAAGCTCTGCTGCGCCGAGGTGAACAGCCTTCGCGCCTCCGCCTCGGTGTCCGCCGCGATCACGTTGCAGCCGACCATCGCGTAAGGCCGGTCAAGTTGCTCGGACGGCTCGAAACGGTCGCGGTACATCCGCAAGGCGTCGCGCAGCGAATCCGGAGCGAAATGCGAGGCGAAGGCGAACGGCAGGCCGAGCATCGCCGCCAATTGCGCCCCGAACAGGCTGGAGCCGAGAATCCACAGCGGCACTTTGAGCCCCGCGCCGGGCACCGCCCGCACCTTCTGCAAGGGACCGGGCTCGGCGAACAGCGCCTGCAACTCCATAACGTCGCGCGGGAAATCCTGCGCCGCCTCGGGCGTGCGGCGCAGCGCCTGGATGGTAAGCTGGTCGGTGCCCGGCGCGCGGCCGAGGCCGAGATCGACACGGCCCGGATAAAGCGACTCCAGCGTGCCGAACTGCTCGGCGATCACCAGCGGCGAGTGGTTGGGCAGCATGATCCCGCCGGAGCCGACGCGAATCCTCGAAGTGCCTTCGAGCACATAGCCGATCGCCACCGCCGTCGCGGCGCTGGCGATGCCGACCATATTGTGATGCTCGGCGAGCCAGAAGCGATTGTAGCCCCAGCGCTCGGCGTGGGCGGCGAGATCGCGCGAGTTGCGCAGCGCGTCGCGCGGCGTGGCGCCTTGGGGGACCGGAGCGAGGTCGAGAATCGAGAGAGGGGGCATCCCGTCTAGATCGCGATGGACGGGCGGAAGCGCAAGCGGGGGAATTTGCGAAACGCCGCCGTTGACATAGGCGATGACTGCCTAATAATTAGGCAAAGACGGGTTCGCGATACCGTAGACGCGCAGCGAGAGAGGCGGCGGCGGCGCTGGCATAACGCTTGCTGCCACGCTTCCCGTTACGTTTCGGTAGGGGTTCATGGCGGCGGGAAATCTCGAGCTGATCAAAGTTTCGAAGCGCTACGGCACGGCGCTGGCGGTCGACACCATCGATCTGCGCGTGCCCGCGGGCGCCTATTGCTGTCTGCTCGGCCCCTCGGGCTGCGGCAAGACGTCCACGCTCCGTATGATCGCCGGCCACGAGAGCGTCAGTTCCGGCGACATTCTGCTCGGCGACGTCAACGTAACCGAATTTCCGCCGGCCAAGCGCGGCACGGCGATGATGTTCCAGAGCTACGCGCTGTTCCCGCATTTGACCTGCGTCGACAATGTCGCGTTTTCGCTGAAGATGCGAGGTGTCGAAAAGGCGCCGAGGCGGGCGCGGGCGATGGAGTTCCTCGATCTCGTCGCTATGACGCCTTACGCCGAGCGGGTGCCGGCGCAACTCTCCGGCGGCCAGCAGCAACGCGTGGCGCTGGCGCGCGCGCTCATCACCGAGCCGCGCGTGCTGTTGCTCGACGAGCCGCTGTCGGCGCTCGACACCTTCCTGCGCGTACGGATGCGCATCGAGCTGAAGCGGTTGCAGACCAAACTCGGCATCCCATTCATCCACGTCACCCACGGCCAGGACGAGGCGCTGGCGCTCGCGGATCTCATCGTGGTGATGAACAAGGGCAAGATCGAGCAGGCCGGTTCGGCGCGCGACGTGTTCGAGACGCCGGCGACCGAATTCGTCGCCCGGTTCCTGGGCGGCCACAACGTGATCCGCACTCCCGCCGGCCTGATCGCCGTGCGCGCCGATCGCACGCGGCTGGCGCGCAACGGCGAGGGCAACGCCCTGCCGGCGACCGTCACCGGCGTCGAATATCAAGGCGCGAGTTACGCCGTCGCCCTGGAGGGCGAGGGCGTCACCGACCTTTCGGCGGTCGTCGGCGACGCCGATTTCTTGCAATCTCCGGTCGCCGTCGGCGATCGGGTCGGCCTCGTCTGGAATGAGGGCGACATTCAACCGGTTTCCCCCGCAAGCTGAACAGCGCGGGATTTTGGAGGAGGGTATCCCTTGACTGATAGCAACGACACGTCGAACGTCTCGCGCCGCGATCTCATGAAACGCGGCGGCGCGCTTGTCGCCGCCAGCGCGCTGGGCTCGTTCCCCGCGCCCGCCGTCTGGGCGCAAGAGGAGAAGGTGCTGCGTTATCTCGGCACCGCGGTCAACCAATCCGACGACATCACCAAGAAGGTGAAGGCGGAGACCGGCATCACCATCCAGAACATCGTCGCCAGCACCGACGACGTGACCAAGCGCGTCGCGACGCAGCCGAACTCGTTCGACGTTCTCGACACCGAATATTTCAGTCTGAAGAAGCTGGTGCCGTCGGGCAACATTCTCGCGATGGACGCCAAGAAGATCAAGGAATTCGACAATATCACGCCGATCTTCACCAAGGGCCAATTGCCGAACGGCAAGGTGATCGGCGACCAGGGCACCGCGCCGAAGAAGGTGATGTTCCTCGAAGGCGAGCACTCCAAGGTCTTTTCGAAGACGCCGACCGAGTGGGTCACGCTGATACCGACAGTCTACAACGCCGACACGCTCGGCATCCGCCCGGACCTGATCAAACGCCCGATCAACTCGTGGTCCGAACTCCTGAATCCGGAGTTCAAGGGCAAGGCGGCGATCCTCAACATTCCCTCGATCGGCATCATGGACGCCGCGATGGTCGTCGAGGCGCTCGGCAAATACAAATATCCCGACAAGGGAAACATGACCAAACAAGAAATCGACATGACGATGGGCGTGCTGACCGAAGCCAAGAAGTCCGGCCAGTTCCGCGCGTTCTGGAAGGACTTCAACGAGAGCGTCAACCTGATGGCCTCGGGCGAGACTGTCATTCAGTCGATGTGGTCGCCGGCGGTGACGGCGGTGCGCACCAAGGGCATCGCCTGCACGTTCCAGCCGCTGAAGGAGGGCTATCGCTCCTGGGCCTCAGGCTTCTGCATGTCGAAGGGCACCACCGCCAAGCAGCAGGAATGGGTCTACGAGTTCGTCAACTGGTATCTCTCCGGCTGGGCCGGCGCCTATCTCAACCGCCAAGGTTACTATTCCGCGGTGCTTTCGACGGCGAAAGCGAACATGGCGCCCTACGAGTGGGCCTATTGGATGGAAGGCAAGCCGGCCGAGAAGGACATTCACGGTCCCGACGGCTCGCTGTTGGAGAAGGCCGGCGCGACCCGCGACGGCGGCTCCTACGACGACCGCATGGGCAACGTCGCCTGCTGGAACGCGGTGATGGACGAGAACGACTACATGGTCCGCAAATGGAACGAGTTCATCGCGGCGTGACGATTGGTTGATTGATCGACCGCCTGCCGATCCCCTCTCCCCTTGCGGGAGAGGGTTAGGGTGAGGGGGCGGTCCCGTTTGGACGTAGCCTTCGGTCACGGCTACCCCTCACCCCGGCCCTCTCCCGCAAGGGGAGAGGGCGATTGCGGCGCCGGCGCCCCTCCCTCGAAAGCCTTCCATGGCCTCTCGCAACCTCGATCGTTTCGGCGTCCCCGGCTGGGTCCAGGCCCTGCCGTTCGGGATCGTGTTCGCGGTATTCTTCGTCGTGCCGCTGCTGCTCGTCGTGGTCGTCAGCTTCTGGGACTACAACGACTACGAAATGCTGCCGGCGTTTATCACGCGCAGCTACACCGAGAGCTTCGACGGCTGCCTGACCAAGCTCCCCGACCTCTGCACCATCTTCAAGACCTATCTGTCGACGGCGAAATTCTGTTTCATCGTCTGGCTGCTGACCCTCGTCATCGGCTTTACGGTCGCCTATTTTCTCGCCTTCTACGTGCGCTCGTTGACGACCCAGATGGTGCTGTTTCTCATCTGCACGATCCCGTTCTGGACCTCGAACGTGATCCGCATGATCTCGTGGATTCCGCTGCTCGGCCGCAACGGCCTCGTCAACCAGTTGCTCGTCGGCGCGCACATCACCAGCCAGCCGCTGGAGTGGCTGCTCTACTCGCAGTTCTCGGTGGCGCTCGCCTTCGTGCATCTGTTCAGCTTCTTCATGGTCGCGCCGATTTTCAATTCGATGATGCGCATTGACCGGCGGTTGATCGAGGCGGCCTACGACGGCGGCGCGTCGGGCTGGCAGATGCTGACCAACGTCATCATCCCGCTGTCTAAACCCGGCATCGCGATCGGATCGATCTTCGTCGTCACCATCGTGATGGGCGATTTCATCACCTTCGGCGTGATGGGCGGAGAACAGATCGCCTCCGCCGGCAAGGCGATCGAGACCCGCTTGAGCGCCCTGCAATTCCCGCCGGCCGCCGCCAACGCCGTCATCCTGCTCGGCGCGACGATGATCATCATCACGGTGCTCAACCGC
>CAWEDI010000040.1:0-33343 GCA_963807735.1 uncultured Pseudomonadota bacterium
CCCAAACCCCAAACCCCAAACCCCAAACCCCTTCGGCAGCGTCGGGGCCCATTCGGCTATTTTTTGGTCGTTATAATTCAAATGAAAATTGGTCCTCCTTTGGTTGCCCTAGTGTTGGCGGCCCTGGCCGCGGGAAGGATCGTATGGAACCAGTCCGCGCAGCCCCAGCCCCCTTCCCCCCAGCACCACTCACTCCCCTCAGAGGCCTGGGACGGCGGCCAGCCCTCCTTTGCCGGAAGCGTCAAACGAAGCTTGGGGACGTCTCTAACTCCGCGACCCACCAGACTCCAGACAGGCCGCAGACTGGTCTACAACCGGCATCAAACGGTGCCGGCCGACTTCGACGTCCAGTCCAGCCTCAAGACCATCGACTACTCGGTCTCCAAGCTGTTGGTCTGCGTTTCCCAGATCAAAACCTTCCCGACGTCCATCCTCGTCTTCAAACACGTCCACCAGGCCTGCTACGCCGAGTATTCCGTCACAGTCACCGTCATCGAGCGCCTCAAGACCTGGGACAACATGATCATCTTCCGATACATCGCTTCAAAGAAGAATCTTAAGGCGTTGGTGAGTCGCTCGGAAGTTACGCTTGACCCGCGTCAGGGGCTCCCTTTCGAAAAGTTCGCCACCGCAGTCAAGGCCGACTACCGACATTTTGACTTTCGTTACTACAAGGCGCACTATGAGGCGCAGGCAAAACAGGTGGCGCAGTTTTACGAGAGGAACAGTTTGAGTCTGGAGAAGTTGGCCGTGGCGTTCCGGCGGGTGGATGGCTCGGAGGAGTTCGAGGGCTCGTACTCCGACTTCCGGAACCAAGTCCGAACCTTCGAGACCATCAACTCTATCATCGACAGCCACTCCCGGGAAAAGCCGACCATTTCCTTTGAGGGACTCAAGGGCCTAGCGGAGGACGGCCAGGACGAGGAAGGTGACCCGGACGACCTGTACCACGGTGGAGAGACCGAGGAGGACAGAGAAGATGAGGTGGCTGACGATTGGTCCCCAGAGGATGGCCAGCAGGCGGCCTGGTACCCCAATCCCATCCAGGAACAAATCCTTAGCTTCGACGGTGAGAATTACGCTGGCGATGGAGACTTAAGCTCTCACCGCTACGATGACGGTAGCTACGACGCCGACTCCGCTGAAGGAAACGTTTTGCCCGTTCACCGGCACTCCCCTCGCGTCCCTGCCCCCGCCCCCAAAGAGTCCATCCTTGGAGACGACGCGTACCACTCCAATCACGGGGGCTCCCTTTACCCTGAAGAAGAGCCCTTTGGAGATAAAGAACCAAATCTTGGGTCTGAATTCAAAGCCAGCGTCACCCGAGGCAAGAAAGAATCCCAGTCCCTGGCGTACGACCGGCAGAGCGATCATCAGAGCGAGTCTCTGAGGGAACACAAGGAAGGGCTTGACTTCAGTCACACTGAGGTCCAGGCCAAAGAAGCTCCGGCGCCAAGCGCTGCATCATCTGCCGGCAGTGAAAAGCTACTTGCGGCGGTCCAGGCTCAAATTGAAGCCCAAAATAACATGATGAACTCCTTTGCCAACACGTTGCAGGAACTCATGGGGACGTTGACTGACTTGGCGCAGAAGTCCGCTCAAAGACAGGAGGAGTCCAGACAGTCGGCGGCCGCGGAAGCAGTAGTTGTGAGGCAAGTGGCGCATCAACAGATGGTGTCCCAACAGCAGGAGGTGCGCCAGGAGATCCACAGTCTACCACAGGAACTTCCTCAATCGCATTTCCTGGCGGTGGAAGAGCATTTGGATGAAGCCGATCATGGGGACGTTATCCTCCCAGTCGCCACAGAGGCCCATGGCGACGGAGATTTTTCCCAGAACCTTCCGCCGGCCTCCGATACCGACTCTTTTGGGTCTCCTCAGACTGCCAAGGCACTGTACGACTCGATACAGCCTCTGGGGACAGCCAATGACGTACCACCGACCGCCTCGGATTTCCGCCAGTGGCTAAATAATGGTGTTGAGGGCTCTCCCCTTCGATCCACGACAACCATCGGCCACCGGGAACCAGCGGGGTCATCCTCCTGGGTGTCTGACCTCAAAGAAGACGTCCTGGAAAAGCAGTTCGGAAACCCGACTGACTTGACCGAGATTGACGAGGACGGCAATATGCCCGAACTGCAGCTACCTTCTCACGAAAAAAGCGATATAAACCACGATTTTTCTGCACTTCACGGTGTTTTCGCTCAGCCAAAATCCGCCGCTTACAATACCCAAGGCAGCCAGGAGGGACACCTTGTCCGGGCATCATGGCCCCAGAATCAGGCTGCGTCCGCCCACACCGAACACCACTCGCACCAGGCCTTCCCAAAGCCCGTCACGGCCGATCGGCTTTCTTCCAAGGCCAGTGCCGAGATGAGGGCCTTCAACAACCGTCTGAACAAAAGGCCGATGCCAACCAGGGTCCATGCGACCCGTTCCGCCCCAGCCGGCCATGGAGAGCCACCCAAGAACGTGTTTAGCCGGTACATCAAGAAGACGCTGTTGCCGCTGGATGAGCCCATCAGCTACCCAGTCAACCTGTCAGTGGAGGCCTACGCCCGGAAAAAAGAGAAGTGTCGGGAAGAACAGGCGCGGAAGCGTCGTCAGATTATCCACGATGAGTTTGGACGGTTCTCGGAGGGGATGCGGTCCCAGGTCATCAACCCGCTCATCACCCCGGAGCGGGATCAAATCCGCCAGGCGGAAAAGCCGAACCCTTCCGAAATCAACCGGCGCTTCGACAAGCTTCTCAAAAGCTCTTTGGTGGAAGACCGAGCCCGGCCCGCCTTTGGCTATAATCACCAACTCGAGGAGGACGAGCGGTTCGACGGGACTGACCCAGACCTGACGCAAGAGCTGCTCCGCACCTCCTACGCCGGCCACGAGAGGCACCAGGTAGCCCTCCGAGACGACTTGGGGGTTTGGAGGAACGCCAAAAGCCACCAGGTATTGTTAGACGCCAACGGTAACTACGCGCCGCGAAAGCGCCCCATTTGCCCGTGCAAGCAGACCGCATGGGGGTGGGAGCTGACGGGCAAGGGAGAGGTTGGAGGGACGGTGCCGGGGACCAAGATCTTCATGGACACCCGCACTGGTCCTTGCAAGGGGTGCGAGGAGCAAGGCAGGACAGACTCCATGGTGAAGTCAGCGGCAAACCAGATCCTCGGGACATCGCGCAAACTGGTCGCCAAGCGGCCGTCAAAACAGGAAGAACGGCGGTTGACGGAACTCAAGGCGAAATTCCGGAGCAGCCTGCCACTTTAACCGGAGTATGACAGTTTAACTGGCGGCCGAAGACCCTCAACAGGGGTTTGGGGTTTGGGGTTTGGGGTTTGGGGTTTGGGCCAGACCGCGCTCGCCGAGCAATCAGCGGCGATCGGCGCGGTCAGCGACCGCGCCGCCACCGCCGCGCAGGTCGTCGGCGACACCCACGGCCGGGTCGCCAACGAATTCGACGGACGCATCGCCGCCCTGCTCGAAGCGTCCGAAAAGCATCACCAGCGCGTTGTCGCCGCGGTCGCCGATCGCGCCAGCGCGGCGGTGGCGCAGATCGCCACCACCCACGAAGGCGCGGCGAACGAGTTCGACGCTCGCGTCACCGGTCTGCTGCAAGGCTTCGAGAGCGGCGGCCAGCGGGTCATCGACGCGCTCGGCGAGCGCGCCGACGTCGCCGCCGCCCGGGTCGCCGACACGCAGGAGACGGTGGCGCGCGAACTCGACGGCCGGATCGACCGGCTGGTCGTGGCGTTCGACGACGCGAGCCGGCGCGCGCTTTCCGCGATCGGCGAGGGCGCCGACGCCTCGGCGTCGCGGGTCGCCGAGACCCACGAAACGATGGCGCGCGATCTCGACGCGCGCGTCGCCCTGCTGGCGCAGACGTTTGAGGACAATTCGCGCCTGGCGGTCGCCGCGATCGGCGATCGCGCCGAGGACGCGACCGTGCGCGTCGCCGACGCGCATGACGCGGTCGCGCGCGATCTCGACGCGCGCATCGGCGCGCTGGTTGAGGCGTTCGACGAGGCGAGCCGGCGGACGCTGAGCGCCGTCGGCGACCGCGCCGAGGCCACGACGTCGCGCGTCGCGGCGACCCACGAAGCCATGGCGCGCGAACTCGACAGCCGCGTCGCATCGCTGGCGCAAGCGATCGACGAATCGAGCCGCCGGGCGCTCGGCGCGCTCGGCGAGCGCGCCGACGCGACGGCGTCGCTGGTCGCAGCGACCCACGAGGCCGTGGCGCGCGATCTGATCTCGCGCACCGCCGCGCTGACCCAGACCTTCGAAGACCAGAGTCAGCGCGCCGCCGACGTCATCGGCGGCCGCGCCGCGGCGGCGGCGACCCAGGTCGCCGAGAGCCACGAAGCGGTCGCGCGCGACCTCGATGCGCGCATCTCCGAGTTGGTCGAAGCGTTCGAATCGGCGGGCCGGCGTACCCTGGCCTCCCTCGGCGAAGGGACCGACGCGACCACTGCGCGGGTCGCCGAGACCCATCAATCGGTCGCCCGCGATCTCGAATCCCGCGTCGCCGGACTCGTCGAGGCGTTCGAGGGCGCCAGCCGGCGCGCGCTGAGCGCGCTCGGCGAAAGCGCCGACGCGACCACCCTCAAGGTCGCCGAGTCGCATCAGACCGTCGCGCGCGATCTGACGACGCGGTTGGGCGATCTCGTGCAGACGTTCGACGACGGCGCCCGGCTCGCCGCCGCCACGATCGGCGAAAGGGCCGAAGACTCGACCGCCCGCCTCGCCGACGCGCACCGGACGCTCGCGCAAGCCTTCGAGTCGCGCGCCGAAACTCTGCTGGCGCGCCTCGCCGAAACCACCGCCGAGACGTCGATCGCGCTGGAGTCGCAGGCCGAGACGACGACCGCACGGATCGCCGAAAGCCACGCGGCGATCGCCCGCGACCTCGACTCGCGCCGCCACAGCCTCGTTGAAGCGTTCGGCCGTAGCGCCAGCGAGGCGAGCCAGTCGCTCGGCGACCATGCCGACCATGTCGCGGCGCGACTCGCCGAAGCCCATCGCTCCGTCGCCGCCGAGCACGAGGCGCTCGGCCTCGACGTCGCCCAGCGTCTCGACGACAGCGTCAGGGCCGCCCTCGATTCGTTGCGTTCGCAGAGCGGCGAGGTGCTCGCCGGCGTCGCCGATGCGCACGCGCGCGTCGGCTCGGAATTCGGCGATCGCCACGCCGACCTCATCGCCCGTCTCTCCGGCGCGGCCAGCGAGGCCGCGCGGGTATTGCAGGAAGAAGGTCGCGCCACCGCCTCGCGGCTCGACGAGACGAGCCGGACCATTGGCGAGAGCTGGGAACAGGCCGGGCGGGCGCTGGTCGATCGGCTGGAGTCGACGCGCGGCGCCCTCGACACGACGCTCGGCGAGCGCGGCGAGGCGCTGATGGGCGGCCTCAACGAAGCCGCCGACCGGCTGCACGAGACGGTCGTCGTGCGCGGTCAGGCGCTGGAGGACATGCTGGGCGCCGTCACCGGCCATCTCGCGGCGCGGCTTGACGAACGCACCGAGGCCGCCCGCACGGCGTTCGAGAGCTCGCACAGCCGCGTGCTCGACGACTTCGACGCCCGGCGCCACGACCTGCAACAGGTCATCGAGGCGCTGACCGACGAGGTCGGCCACCGTATCGACCGGGCGGCGCGGCAGGCCGCGGAGCTCGTCGGCGGCGAAGGCCAGGGCGCGGTCGCGCGCTTCGAGAGCGAGACGCGCGCCGCCGTGGAGCGCTGGCGCGACGTCGCCGGCGCGGCGAGCGAAGCCTTCGGGGCCAGCGCCAACAGCGCCACCACCCTGCTCTCGACCAGCGGCGAAAGCCTGCAGGCGATGATCGCCCGCAGCGTCGGCGCGCTCGAAGAAGCGCTCGAAGGCCGCGGCGCGATCCTGGTGCGGACGCTCGGCGAGCAGACCAACCAGCTCGGCGGCCAACTCGACACGCTGCAAGGTCTGGTCGGCCTCAGCGGCGACACGGTGATCGAGCGCATCGGCGCCCACGCCGACGCGCTGAAAGAGCAGATCGCCGCGCAGGTCGAGACGCTCGATGCGATGCTCGGCGGCCGCCGCGCCGAGCTCGACGACCGGCTCGGCCATCACGGCGAGCGGCTCGACGATTCCGCGCGCCGGCGCTTCGAGCAACTCGACCAGCGGCTCGCCGCGCACAACGACGCGTTCGAGTTCGATCGCCGAGCGCCGTCTCGGCGCGTTCGACGAATCGGTCGGGATGCACCGCGCGCGCTTCGACGCCACCGCGGAGCATCAGGTCGCCGAATTCGATCGGCGGCTCGTCGCCCATCACGTTACCTTCGAATCCTCGGCTGATCAGCGGCTCGCCGCGTTCGAGCGCGTCGTCGGCGATCACGCCGACCGGATCGACCACACCACCCGCGAACGCTATTCCGAGATCGACGGCCGGCTTCGCTCGCACCATGACGCGTTCGACGCCGCGGCGCGCCAGCGCCTCGGCCAGTTCGAGGACATGCTCGGCGGCCACGGCGCCCGGATCGACGAGACGGTGCGCGAGCACGTCGAAACGCTCGACGGCCGGCTCGCTGCGCATCATTCGGCGATCTCGGCGTCGACCGGGCAACGCCTGCACGAGTTCGAGACGACGTTCGGCGACCATAACGCGCGCTTCGACGCGCTCGCCCGTGCGAATGTCGAGACGCTCGACGACCGGCTCGCGGCGCGCCACCACGCGTTGGAGAGCACGGCGAGCGGCTACCTCAACAAGTTCGAGCAGACGCTCGGCTTCCACGGCGCGCGCATCGAAGCCGCCGCCCGCGAGGGCGCGGAGGCGATCGACGGCAAGCTGACCCAGCACCACGCGACGTTCGAGGGCTCGGCGCGCCGGCATCTGGAAAGCTTCGACGACGCGCTCGGCGGCCACGGCGCGCGGTTCGACGCGCTCGCCCACGAAAGCGTCGACGCGTTCAATCATATGCTGGCGGCGCACCAGAGCGCGCTCGACGAATCCGGCCGCGGGCGGCTCGACGCGTTCGAGGCGGTGCTCGGCGGCCACGGCCACACGCTCGACGAGATCGCCCGCCAGCGCACCGCCGAGCTCGACGGCAAGCTCGCCGAGCATCACGACGCCTTCGAGGCGTCGGCGACGCGCCAGCTCGAAAGGTTCGACGAATCGCTCGGCGGTCACGGCGCCCGTATCGACGCCTTGTCGCGCCAGCGCGCCGCCGAGCTTGACCAGCGGCTCGGCGCCCACAGCGAGACGTTCGACGCGACCGCCCGCGCGCGGCTCGACGATTTCGAATCCGCGGTCGGCGCGCATCGCGTCCGCATCGAGGAGGCGACGCGGATCGGCGTCGGCGAATTCGAGACCGCCGCCGCCACGCATCAGGCGGCGATCGAGGGCGCGGTCGCCGGACACGCCTCGGCGATCGACAGCGCGCTGCGGCGCGGCATGGAGACGTTCGAGAGCGCCATCGGCGAACGCGGCCGCGAGACGGTCGCCCGCATTGACACCGAGGTGCAGGCGCTGTCGGGCCTGATCGAAGGCAAACTCACGGCGATCGAGGACACCGTCGTCAACCGCGGCGGCGAGCTCGACGAGCGCATCGGCAGACGCCATGAGGATCTGGCCGCGCTGTTCGCCTCCGGCCTCGACACGATCGACACGCGGTCGAGCGATCGGCTGCGCCAGCTCTCCGCCTCGCTGGAGACCCTGGCCCTGAAGATCGACGAGGGTCTGGCGGCGCGCGGCCGCATGATCGAGCAGACGCTCGCCAAGAACACGCTCGACGCCGCGCGGGCGTTCAGCGAGGGCAGCACTGCGCTGACCAAGGGGATCGAGGAAAAAGCCGCGGAGATCGCCTCCACCCTGGATACGCGCGCGCGCACGCTGACTGAGACGTTGTCGGAACTCTCGCACAACGTCAGCGCCGCCCTGCTCGGCCGGCTTGAGGAGATGACTGCGGCGCTGAGCGGCTCGGCGACGAACTTCCAGTCGAACGTCGTCGCGCCGCTCGACGAGGTGGCGCAGCGGCTCGACGCGTCGCACGGGACCGCCACCCGCGCGCTGGCCGATCATTCCGAACGGCTCGCAGGCCTGGTCGCCGAGCACCGCGGCGCGGTGCAGGAGGCGCTATCGACCGGCGCGGATACGGTGGCGCTGCGGCTCGCCGAACATTCCGGGACCTTCCAGCGCGAGCTGACCCGTGCGGCCGAGGCGATCGAGGGGATGCTGAACGGACGCAGCGACGAACTGTCGCGCACGCTTAGCCACCGCGTCGACGCGTTGCGCGAGATCATCGAGGGTCGCGGGGGCGCGCTGGCGCAGCATCTCGACGCCGGCGGCGAGCGCATCGACGCGCTCATCTCGGGCGCCGGCGAGCGCGCCACGCAGGCGCTGGAGACGCGGGTCAACACGCTGGTCGGCCTGCTTGGGCGGCGCGGCGAGGACCTCGTCGCCGCTATTCTCCAGAACGGCGCCGATTCCGCCCGCCAGCTTGGCGAACTCGCCGGGCAGATCAACACCGAGATCGAGCGCGCCACCGGCGCGCTCGCCGCCGCGACCGCCGCCGCCAAGTCGGAGACCGGCGAGGCCGTCGGCGCTGCGATGGGACGCCTCGCTCTGACGATCGAGCAATCCGCCGCCGCGCTGCGCGACAGCGCCGAGCGGGCGACATCGCGCTCGGCCGACTCGGTCGAGGCGATGCTGAGCCGCTTGGAGGAGGCGACCACAGCGGCTTCGAATCGTTCGACCGAACGCGTCGTCGGCCTCATCGCCCAGCTCGCCAACGATTCCGAAAGCTCGGCGGCGCGGCTGCAAACGGCCGCCGAGACTGTCTCCGCCCAATCCTCCGAGGCGATCGGCGGCTTGCTGCAACGGCTTGCCGAGGACGTCGAGCACTCCGGGGATGCGGTGCGCGCCGCCGCCGAAACCGCGGCGGAGCGCTCGACCGAAGCGATCGGCCGGCTTACCGCGCGCATCGCCGACGAGATCGGCATTTCGACCGAGACCCTTCAGGCGACCGCCCATTCGGCGACCGCCCGCTCGACCGAGACCGTCGGCGAACTGCTCGCCCGTCTCGCCGAAACGGTCGAGACCTCCACGCGCGCGCTGGAGGGGGCGTCGGACGCCGCGACGAAACGCTCGGCAGAATCGATCGTCGGCCTGTTGCGCCGCACGACCCGCGATCTCGAACAGGCGACCGTCGTGCTCGACGCCGCCGCCGAGGCGGCGACGCAAAGGTCCGGCGAAGCGATCGGCGGCCTGCTCGCCCGGCTCGGCGACGAGACGACCAAATCGGCCGCAGCGCTGAGCGCGGCGGCGGAAGCGGCGGCGGCGAGCTCGGACCATTCGATCGCCGATTTGCTCAACCGGCTGACCGACGAGTCGTTCAAGTCCGCCACGGCGCTGCGCGAGGCGGCCGAGGCGGCGACGACCCAATCGGGCGAGGCCACCCGCGCCCTGATGGCGCATTTGGCCGAGGATTCCGCCCATTCCGCCGCCGCGTTGCGCGAGGCGGCGGAGAGCGCGGCGAGCCAATCGAGCGAGACGCTAGGGGGCCTGCTGGCGCAGCTGACCGAGGGCGCCGGAAGGTCGGCTTCGGCCTTGCGGGAGGCCGTGCAGGACTTGACGCAGCATTCGAGCGAGACGATCGGCGCGCTGCTGGCGCGACTGGTCGAGGAGTCCGGCCGGTCGACGACGGCGTTGCGCGACGTCACCGAGGCGGCGACGACCCGTTCGGGCAAGGTGGTCAGCGCCCTGCTGACCCGGCTCGCCGAGGATTCCGCCAAATCCGCCTCGGCTTTGCGCGACGCCGCCGAGACTGCGACGCATCAATCGAGCGAGGCGATCGGCGCCCTGCTCGGCGAACTGACGGAGGGGTCGGCCAAGTCGGCGTCGGCGTTGCGGCAGGCGGCGGAGGCGGCCGCGGCGCGGTCGAGCGACGCCGTCGGCGGCCTGCTTGACCGGTTGACCCTCGAAATGGAGACCTCGTCGCGGCGGCTCGAAACGGCCGCGGACGAGGCGGCCCAGCGCTCGACGGCGGCGGTGGCGGAGCATCTGCAACGCATCACCGACGAGCTCGAAGGCGCCAACGCCGCACTGCGCGGGACGGCGGACGCCGCCACGCGGCAGTCGAGCGAGGCGCTGTCGAGCCTGTTCGAGAAGCTGTCGCAGGATCTCGACGCCTCGAGCGCCGGCCTGCGCGCGACGATCGAGGCCGGGGCCACCGCCTCAGTGACATCGTTGTCATCGACCGGCGACCGCCTGCGCGGCGAACTGGCGCTGGTTCTGGAGCGGCTTGGCCAGACCGGCGCGGCGCTCGACCGCGTGGTCGCCAACGCCAGCGGACGGCTCGGCGAGATCCAGGGCGACCTCGGCGACCGCGTGCTCGACATGCAGCGCGCGCTGAGCGCGATCGCCAGCCAGGTTGGCGAACTCGACCGCATCTCCGGTCTCACCCGCGAGGACGGCGAGCGCTTCGTCGAGCGGCTGTCGACGCACGCCGCCGGACTTTCCGAGGTCGCGCGCGAACTGATCGCCAATCAGCAGACGATCGACGCGGCGCTCGCCCGCCGCCACGATTCGCTACGCGCGCTGGTCGCCGACGTCGGCGCCAAGAGCGGCGATTTCGAGCGACTGATGCGCGAGTTCTCGGCCAGCGTCGAGCAGAACTTCACCATGGCGCAGGCGCGCGCCCGCGAAATCGGCGCCGAACTCGCCGCCGCCGCCAACGGCGCGTCGTCCAGCGCCACCCAGCAATTCCAGGCGATCCGGGAGAGCGCCACAGCCGAGCGCGAGCGCACCGAGCGCGGCTTGCAGGAGGCTTACAATCAGGCGAACGCGCAGCTCTCCAGCATCATGGAGCAGGCGACGCAGAAATTCCGCGCCTCCGTCGCCGAGGTCAAGGACATGGCCGCCTCGGTGCAGCGCGAGCTCGAAACGACGCGCAGCGAACTGAAGCGCGGCGTGTTCGAGTTGCCGAAGGAGACGTCGGACGCGGCCGACGCGATGCGCCGGGTCGTCGGCGATCAGATCAAGGCGCTGAAGGAGCTTGCCGCGGTCGTGGCGCCGCACGGCTTCGACTTGCGCGAGCCCGAGGAGGCGCCCGCGTCCGGCGCCCGGCCGCGGGGGGGCCGGATCGAGGGCGTGGCGCGTCGCGAGGCGCCTGCGCCGTTGAGCCTGGCGCCGCCCGACGCCGAGGCGGCGCCGCCTGGCGACCTCGCCGTGGCGCCGCCGCCGGTCGTGATCATGCCGCCGGCGCGCGAGCCGGAGACGCGCGCCCAGCCGCCGGAGCCGCCGCCCGCAGCGGATCCGGCGCGCGTGCGTCCGGCGGCGCCGCCGCCGGCGACAAGCGCCGCCGCTACGGCGCGTTCGCAATCGGGCTGGCTGTCGAACCTGCTCGCCGCAGCCTCCCGCGAGCCGGAAGACGCGCGCGCCGGGACTGCGGGACTGGCGCGCAAGGGGTCGAACGAAAACCTCGACTCGATCACGACCGACATCGCCCGGCTGGTCGACGGTCCTGCGGCCGCGGAGATGTGGGAGCATTGGCGTCAGGGCGACACGGGCGCCGTCTCGCGCCGGCTCTACACGGCGGCGGGGCAGCAAGCCTTCGAGGACGTCCGCCGTCGCTTCCGCGCCGAGCCGGCTTTCCGCGACTCGGTCAACCGTTACGTGCTGGAGTTCGAGCGGCTGCTCGCCAAGATCGGCCAGAACGATCGCGAGGGCGTGCAGTCGCGGGCGGCGATGCTGTCGGATTCCGGCAAGGTCTACATCATGCTGGCGCACGCCTCGGGGCGGCTGGGGTGACGAGCGCTTGACGTTCGCGTCGCCGCTGCTCAACTTGATGGGGCGCCGGGACACCAGGAGGGTTCGCGGGCGCGCCGGCGCCGAGGTGGGCGATGGCGAGGGCCGAAACGATTGCCGCGTTTCGCCGCGGCGCCAAGCGGCGCGCGCGCCGCGACCCCACGCCCGACCTCCTGGCGGCGGTCGCCGACGCGTCGCTCGACCCGAGCCTATGGGGCGCCGCGATGGCGCTGGCCAGCCAGCGGCTCGGCGGCGCGGTGCTGCGCATCGGTATGGTTGACGAAAACTTCGCCGCTGACATCGACGCCTATTCTGAGCATTTTTCAAACGCGCCGACCCGGAATCCGGCCTACCTCACCCCGCAGGGCAATCCCGCTTTGTCGTTCGTAGCCGCCTCGCCCGCGCTCAGCGTGGCGACCCGCGAAGCGTTCATCAGCGACGGCGAGATGTTGCGCAATGAGTTCTACAACGAATGCATGCGCCCCTACGGTTTCTGGCACAATGTCGTTGTCAATGTGTTGCGCGACGAACGGCGTCTGGCGCCGATGGGCGTCAACCGCACGCGGGCGCAAGGGCCGTTCACGACCGATGAGCTGCGCTGGTTGCGCAACTTGGCGCCCCATCTCCATCGCGCGATGCGCGTGCATGCTCGTTTCAAGGACCTGTCCGGCCGCGCCACCGCGCTCGCCACCCTCGGCGATGCTTCGCCCGTCGGCGCGATCATGACGAACGCGAGCGGCGCGGCGGCGCATCTCAACGCCGCCGCTCGCGACCTGCTCGACCAGGCCGACGGGCTTCTGCTGCGTGACGGGATTTTGCGGACTTCGCGCAACGGCGAGACTGCGCGCCTGGCAGCCCTCATCCTCGATGCGGCGGGCGGCCCGCGGGCGTCGAGTCTCATCCGGCCAAGCGGAACCATGACGGTGTCGCGTCCCTCGGGGCGCCGCCCACTTCCGCTCGTCGTCGCCCCGACCCGCGGCGCCGGCGTCGGGCGCGCCTACGCGGTCACGATCAGCTTTGCCGATCCGGAACACACCCCCGAACCCGACGCGACGCTGATTCAGCGCCTCTATGGCCTCAGTCGTCGCGAAGCGGAGGTCGCCGCCCTTCTCGCCAAGGGCCTGTCGCCGGGCCAAGCCGCCGAAACGCTGACCTTGACGATGAACACGGTTCGCACGCACATCAAGCACATGTTCGACAAGCTCGGCGTCGAGCGGCTGGACGCGTTGACGCGCGTGCTGTTGACCGGGCCGGCGGCGCTGCGGCGCCGTTAGACGAACTTGAAATTGCCGGACGTCAAGGTCGACTCTTTCACGCCGAACAGCGTAATCGAATCGGCGGCGTCGAGCCGGATGATGGTGTCGTCGCCGCCAGACGTCGGCGCCGTCTGCGTCATCGCCGCCTGCACAGCGGCGTAGTTGGCGAAGTCGTTGGACGTGAAGGTAATAGTGTCAAAATTGCCGGCCGCGATGAAATTGTAAATTGTCTGCTCGCCGAACAGATTGTCGAAAACGAGCGAGTCTATGTCGTTCGGATGAAACGACAGATAGATTCCGCCGTTGATCGCCCCGGTTATATCAAGTGTGTTGTCTTGGCTGTTCAGTTGGCCGTCCAGTCGCAGACTGCCGCTTATTGTGCCGGTATCATAAAGTTGGACGGAATCGTCAATGTAAACATTGCCTGAAATCTTCCCGGTATTTGTAAATTGGATACTCAAGCCAGCGAGATTAACATTTCCCTGGACCATTCCCGAGTTATTAAAATATTCTTGCGTTGACGGCGAAAACAACCCTCCGTTGAAATCAACGTCGCCGAAGATTTGACCGATGTTGGTAACGCGGTCCTCCCCCGACTGGAGAGTCAGGCCACCGTCGATCGTCCCTTCGTTAACGAGGGTATCATAGGCGCCGCCGAAGCTGACGCCGCCGGAGATCGTCGCCGCGGCCGTGTTCGACAGCGAGTCGTGGCCCGCCGGGCTTGCGCCGGCGAACGACACGCCGCCGGAAATCGCGCCGTCATTGACGACGTAGTCGTGTCCGGAAAGCATGAGGACGCCGGACTCGCTGGGGGCGCCGTCATTGTCCAGGGTCCCCTTGTTGACCAGTACGTCGTCGTCGCCTGCGAAGCTCAAACCGTCGTCGATGTAGCCGCCAATATTGTTGTAAAGGACGTCGTGCCCCGTCGCGCTCGCTCCGTTGAAGCTGAGGCCGCCGTCGATGGAGCCCCGGTTGAACACGACGTCATGTCCGGACGCCATCCTCGAACCGGGGCCGGAGACGCTATACTGGGCATCGAGCACGCCACGATTGACGAGCGTGTCGTCGGCCCCGGCGAACCATGCGCCGCCATTGAGGTCGCCGGTCGGCCCATTCAACAGGAAATCGTGGCCGAGCGGATTGGCGCCGAGGAAGGCGACGGCGTCGTCGATCGAGCCGCGGTTGATAAGCACGTCGTCGCCCGACGCCATGCTGACGCCGAGGGTCCCGTTCGCCGCGTCGCCATCGACCGAGCCGCGATTGTGCAGCGTCGCCTGGGTTCCCGCGAAGGCGACGCCGCCGACCACCGCGCCGCTCAACGCGTTGACCAGGATCTCGCCGACGCTGGCGCTTAGCGAGACGCCCCCTTCGATCTCGCCGCGGTTGTGCAGCTTGTCGGCGACGCTCTGCGCGTTGCGAACGACGACGGCGCCGGCGACCTTGCCGTTGTTGACGAACGCGTCCTTGTAGGCGCCGATGTTGAAATCGCCATTGACGGCGCCCCAGTTCCAGATCGAACTGCTGCCGCCCGACACATAGACGCCGCCGTCGATCTCGCCGGCGTTTTTCATGGTCAGCGCATTGCCGGTGTCAAAGACCGCGAAAGTCGAACCGTTGCTGGCGATCGTCCCGGACGACCAGTTGTACAACGCGTCGGCATTGGCGGCGATGGCGATTTCGCCGGTCACCGCGCCGAAGTTGACGATGGTGTCGTGGCCGCCTCCGGAGGAAACGTACAGCGTCGTCGCGGCGGCGGCGTCGCTGTAGATGGCGCCCGAGTTATCAATTTCGTCGCCGCCAGACTTGAGGCTGACCGGCCCGTCGATCTTGCCGTCGTTCGTGAACGGGCCGGTCGCCAGCGAAACGGCCCCGCTGATTTCGCCGAGGTTCTCGAAAGTGTCCGTCGCGCCCAAGCCGCTGACCGAGACGCCGCCGCCGATCGAACCGATCGCCTGATTGACGATCGCCTCGGCCGAATAGGAGGGACTCGAGTCGTCGATCACGACGCCGCCATCGAGCGTGCCCGCGTTCGTGATCGTGTCGCCCCCTAAACCGTTGGAGCCGACGGTGAGGCCGCCGGAGACGTCGCCCGTGTTGTCGAACTTGGTCTGGCCATTGTTGAGCGCGACCGCCCCGGCGATATCGCCGGTGTTGTCGAGCTGGCCGCCGCCGGTGTTCAACGTGACATTGCCGTCGATCGCCCCGTCGTTGTCGAGCGTGCCGTCGCCGCCGAAGCTGACGGCGCCGGTGATCACGCCGTTGAGCGCATTGGTGATCGTCGCCGCGTAGCCGATTCCGATCGCGCCCTGGATCTTGCCGGCGTTCGTCAGTTGATCGTTCTGGCCCGACCCCACGAAAGTGACGGCGCCGTCGAGAGTTCCGCTGTTGGAGATCGTATCGTCGCCGGCAGTCATCGATACCGCGGCGTCAATGGTCCCCGAATTCGTCAAACTGTCGCGGGATGCGCCGTTGAAATTGAGTCCACTGACGCGTTCATTATCGGCCTGCCAGTCGCCGGAATTATCGACGTCGGCGGAGGCGCCGTTCGAGAGTAGCAAGCCACCCTCAATCGTGCCGGTGTTCTTGATGCGTAGCGAGTCGTCCAGCGACATGATTGCGTCGTCGCTCGACGAAATCGTGCCGGCGTTGTCGATGATATCGACTACGCCCTCCGCGTCATCAAGGTAAATGGCGGAAATATAACCAAAAAAGTATAGAGATGTTGTAACGATATTTCCGGAATTTTCAACAATCAACGGATTAACTTGACTCGTTCTTATAATGGCGTTGTCCTCACCGGATATCATACCCGTATTTTGTATCATGTCATCGTAATTTCCTGCCACCCCCTCGTAATAATCGATCGAGTCGTCGATTGTACCTCCGTTTACGATTGTCGTTCCGACGCTATCATCCACAAATACGCCTTGCGTTCCTTCTCCCCCCACAATTGACCCGTAGTTTGTGAGGACGTCGGTCATGGCGCCGTTGAATGTCACGGCAGCGTTCTTATTGCTGAGGATCTGACCTTGACTTGCGATATCGATATTCTGGTTGACGCCATTCATGGTAACGGAAGAATACAATAATGCGCCGGTGGCCGTGATAACGAGGTCGTCTCCTGCCGAGATCGTCAGATTATCGTCATATTCGATCGTCGTGATGGTGGTGTTGGCCATCGGACTCGCTCCCGACTAAGCCCGCGCTATTCGGCATCGATGAGCGACGGAACTCCGCCCCCGTCGCGATGCAATGAACGAAATCTCCCCCAGGGTAAGTCTTGGCCCTCGCGGCGCGCATCCCCAGGAATGGTGAGGTCGATGGCATTTTTACAGCGCGTCGCGCTATAAATTTTTACAGCGCCTCGCGCTATAAGGCGCCGCCCCGCGGCCGGCCCTGCGTCGCCGGGCCGGATCGCCGTATTCCGGGCACGGACGATCTGACAACCTCTTGACTGCGCCCGCGCCTTCGCCTATCTCGGCGCCGACCGCTAGCACTCGCCGTGAGTGAGTGCTAGCGGCGCTCCCGGCGGCGCCCCGCGCCGCGGTTATAGATTGCAGGAAGCGCCAATGAAGTTTCGTCCCCTCCATGATCGTGTCGTCGTCAAGCGCATTGAAGGCGAAGAGAAGACCAAAGGCGGGATCATCATTCCCGACACCGCCAAGGAGAAGCCGCAAGAGGGCGAAGTGATCGCCGTGGGCCCCGGCGCCCGCGACGAAAGCGGCAAGCTCGTCGCCCTCGACGTCAAGGCCGGCGACCGCGTGCTGTTCGGCAAGTGGTCCGGCACCGAGGTCAAGCTCGACGGCGCCGACCTGCTCATCATGAAAGAGTCCGACATCATGGGCGTCGTCGGCTGAGCTTCAGCCGCCCCCTACTCCCCTCTTTTCGATTCAGGAACTGAAACATGGCTGCCAAAGACGTACGCTTTTCCCAGGACGCTCGCGACAAGATGCTTCGTGGCGTCGACATTCTCGCCAACGCGGTTCGCGTGACCCTCGGCCCCAAGGGCCGCAACGTGATCCTCGACAAGTCGTTCGGCGCTCCGCGCATCACCAAGGACGGCGTCACCGTCGCCAAGGAGATCGAGCTCGAAGACAAGTTCGAGAACATGGGCGCGCAGATGGTGCGCGAAGTCGCCTCCAAGACCAATGACAACGCCGGCGACGGCACCACCACCGCCACCGTGCTCGCTCACTCGATCGTCAAGGAAGGCGCGAAGTCCGTCGCCGCCGGCATGAACCCGATGGACCTCAAGCGCGGCATCGACAAGGCGGTCGAGGCGGCAGTCAAGGACATCGCCGCCCGCTCCAAGAAGATCAAGGACTCCGCCGAGATCGCCCAGGTCGGCACGATTTCCGCCAACGGCGACAAGTCGATCGGCCAGATGATCGCCGACGCGATGCAGAAGGTCGGCAACGAGGGCGTCATCACGGTGGAAGAGGCCAAGAGCCTGGAGACCGAGCTCGACGTCGTCGAGGGCATGCAGTTCGACCGCGGCTATCTCTCGCCCTATTTCATCACCAACGCCGAGAAGATGGTCGCCGAGCTTGAGGACGCCTACATCCTCATCCACGAGAAGAAGCTGTCCTCGCTGCAGCCGATGCTGCCTGTGCTTGAGGCGGTCGTGCAGACCGGCAAGCCGCTCATCATCATCGCCGAGGACATCGAGGGCGAGGCGCTCGCCACCCTCGTCGTCAACAAGCTGCGCGGCGGCCTTAAGGTCGCGGCGGTGAAGGCGCCGGGCTTCGGCGATCGCCGCAAGGCGATGCTCGAAGATATCGCAATCCTCACCGGCGGCCAGATGATCGCCGAGGACCTCGGCATCAAGCTGGAGAACGTCACGCTGCAGATGCTCGGCAAGGCCAAGCGCGTCCGCATCGAGAAGGAGAACACCACCATCATCAACGGCGGCGGCTCCAAGGACGACATCCAGGGCCGCGTCGCGCAGATCAAGGCGCAGATCGAGGAGACCACCTCGGACTACGACCGTGAGAAGCTGCAGGAGCGTCTGGCCAAGCTCGCTGGCGGCGTCGCGGTGATCCGCGTCGGCGGCGCGACCGAGATCGAGGTCAAGGAGAAGAAGGACCGCGTGGACGACGCTCTCAACGCCACCCGCGCGGCGGTTGAGGAAGGCGTGGTTCCCGGCGGCGGCGTCGCGCTGCTGCGCGCGAAGGCTGCGGTGTCGAAGCTGAAGAGCGAGAATCCCGACGAACAGGCCGGCATCAACATCGTGCTGAAGGCGCTGGAATCGCCGCTGCGCCAGATCGTGCAGAACTCGGGCGGCGAAGGCTCGATCGTGGTCGGCAAGATCTCCGAGCACAAGTCGGAGACCTACGGCTTCAACGCCCAGACCGACCAGTATGTCGACATGTTCGAGGCGGGCATCGTCGATCCGGCGAAGGTCGTGCGCACGGCGCTGCAGGATGCGGCGTCGGTGGCGGGGCTGCTCGTCACCACCGAGGCGATGATCGCCGAGGCGCCGAAGGAGAAGACGCCGGCTCCGATGCCGGGCGGCGGCGGCGGCATGGGCGGCATGGACTTCTGAGCTTAGCGGCTTGGTTGTAAGAGGGCGGCCTTCGGGCCGCCCTTTTTTGTTGGGGTCGGGGTCGAAGCGTTCCGCGATCTGACCTTCGGGCGCGCAGCGGCGATGCGGCACGGCCTCAGAGCCTAACTTGGTTGATCGGCGCTCTCCGCGTCTTGCCCGCGCTTGTCGCGGGCATCCACGTCGCGACAGGGCGCGACGGTTTCAGAAGGAGAATGCTCTGTTTGCAACGAGCTCAGTTGGATAGCTTTTCCACCGTTGTAACGCCACAACGTGGATGGTCGGGACAAGCCCGGCCACGACGGAAACGGTCGTTCTCCAATTTGGCGCGCCGCTCATTGCGCAGGGCGACTCTCGTGGCATACCGCCTCACACCGCCCGCAGCGCCACGAAATCCTGCGAGGCGCCGTTGCCGAACGGGTAGATGCGCACCACCTCGAAACCGTCGGTCCAGTTCGCGCGGATGTAGGCGCGGGTGTGGAACGTAGCGCGATAGTAGGTCTTCTCCGCCAGTTTCGGCCCCAGATTGCCGTCGAGCACCTTGTCGCTGATCCCGCGCGTCGCCGCCTCGGCGAGGATGTCGGGATGCGTCGCAGCGGCGCGAAACAACTGGTATTCGCTGTGCGCGCTAACGATCACCGGCGCGCCGGGACGCACCAGCCGCCGCAGCTCCTTCAACCAGGCGAACTGAGCGCTCTCGGTGAGATGGGTCAGCACGGAGACCCCGTAGATCGCGTCAAAAGTCCCGTCGGCGAACGGCAACGGCGGCAGGAAAGGCGCCTCGACGAACGCGATGTCGGGAAACCTCGCCCGCCCGTGCGCCACGTTGAAGGCGTCGACGTCGGTCGCCGTTACCCGCAATCCGGGCGCGATGACACGCGCGAGCGGCAACGCCACCCGTCCCGGCCCGGCGCCCCAATCGAGGCAAGCGCCCGCCAAACCTTGGCCGAACTCGGCGTTGGCGATCGCGTTGAGACGGTAGGCCGTCGCCATCCCGGTGGCGGCGAAACGACCCGCCTGCTCGTCGGCGCCGGAGACCCGCGCCATGTTCTCGGGGCCGATCTGATCGAGATAGTCGGGCATGCGGCCGGGAATGACGTTGAAACAGGCGAGCCGCGCGTCGGCTTCGGCGAATCCGATGTCGATGCAGGCGCCGGGATCGCGAACCTCGGCGACCATGCGGAGCCGCGAGACGGGGACGCCGCAGGCGTCGAAATAGGGATGGCGGACCGGCGTCGTCTCGAATTCCGTAAACGTCGCGTTGCGGCTGAATGGCGCGCCGAAGCGCGTCGCGGCGCCGAACAGCTCCAGCAGAATCCGAACGCGACCGCCCTCATAGGTCGCCGAGCCGACATTGACCACGGCGACGTCGCCGTCGCCGTGAAACGGCGAGCCGTCGCCGCCGACGAGCTTTGGCAGCCGCAGCCGCCCCGCCAGCGCCTGCCCGGTTTCGCGATCCTCGACCCGCAGCGTCAGGTCGGCGTAGGGGTCGAGGCCGCCGGGAAAATAGAAGCGGAAGCCGGAATGGCCGTCCGAAATCTTCATCGCCAGCAAATCCGGGCGCCAGCCGTCGGCGCGGGCGACGCCGCGCTCGACGTCGTCGACCACAACCCGCGCGTAGCGCGGCGCCCCGCCCGGATCGCCGGCGAGCCAGCCGGCGACGTGGTCGCGATTGGCGATGTCGACGTGGCCGCGCACTTCGGGAGTTCGCTTCGCGACGCCGGTGAAGCCGCGCTGGCGATAGTAACCGGCGAGCCCGTCCCACGCCTTAGTCTCGCTCCAACCATAGTCGGTCGGGTTGATGGTGTCGCCGTTGACGCGGGCGAGCGGTTCGGAAAAATCGGTCTGCTCGGCGAACGTGACTTCGCCGGGGAAACCGAGCCGGGCGCCCAATTCGCGGCCGAGGCGCTCAGCGAACGCGCCTTGCGTCTCCAGATAGCCGCAGGGACCGAAGCGGCGCCCCTGCCCGCCCGCCGCCGCCTCGGCGACGAATTTCGCGTAAATCCCCGCGAGCAGATCGACATGGATGTTGTCGCGCAGATAGCGCGGCGTCCGCACCTCGACGGGCTCGCCCTTCGCCCAACGCTCGACCGCGTAAGCGACGAAGCGCGGCTCCTCGAACGGGCCGAACGGATTGGCGATGACGAATTTCGACACCGGAATCCCGAGCGTCTCGCCCCAATATTCGAGCGTGCGCCAGGTTAGCCCCTTTGACAGCCCGTAGGGCGAAAAGGCGCGGCGCGGCGACGGCCCCGCGCCTTCCTCCGGCTCGAACACGCTGCCGGTGGCGACGACAGCCTTGAGGCCGCGCTCGCGCAACGTCGTCAGCACCTCGCGCAGGTTTCGCGTATTGGCGGCCAGCGCCCCGGCGACGTCGAAATCGAGGCTGCGATAGTCGCGCGCCTCCGCGGCGTGATGGCAGAGCACGTCGAACGCGCGGCCGCGGATCAAATCCAGGAATTTTTCGCCGCCGAACGCGCAATCGGGGACCACCTGCGCCCATTTCGAGAGATAGCGCTCGCGTTCGGCGCGCATGCCGGAATAGCTCGCCGGCGCGCCGCGCAACGGCGCCACGATCTCGGCCCCGGCCGCTGCAAGCCGTCCGATGAACCAGAGGCCGGTGAACGAACTCGCGCCGGTGAACAGAACCTTCACGCGAAAGCCCGCAATTGCTCGATCCCGTGAAACGCCGGGTCGAAGTCCGGCCAGTTTGCGTCCTTGGTTGAAATCTCCTGCGGCGCGATCGGCCAGACGATCCCGAAGCGCGGATCGTTCCAGCGCACGCCGCGCTCGGCCTCGGGCGCGTAATGCGCGCTGACCAGATAGAACGCCTCCGTGTCCGGCGCGAGGGTCAGGATCGCATGCGCGAACCCGCGCGGGACATACATCATCAGGCGGTTGTCGGCCGTCAGCGTCTCGCCGAACCAGCGCCCGAAACTCGGCGAGCCGGGCCTCAGATCAACGATCGCGTCCCACAACGCGCCGCGCACGCAGCGCACGACCTTAACCTCCGCCGCCGCGCCCAGCTGATAGTGCAGTCCGCGCAGAGTCCCTTCGCGGGACGACAACGAGTTG
This sequence comes from uncultured Pseudomonadota bacterium, assembly GCA_963807735.1. Lineage (GTDB taxonomy): Bacteria > Pseudomonadota > Alphaproteobacteria > Rhizobiales > Beijerinckiaceae > Roseiarcus. The sequence goes on from CAWEDI010000040.1 coordinate 21,638, forward strand.
TTGATGTTGACGAAGCGCGTCTCCAAGCCCGCGGCGGCAAACTCGCGCTCGCAGAACACGCGCGCGAAGAAGCCGCGCTCGTCGCCGCGCTTCTCCAGTTCGATCAACTTGGCGCCGGCGAGCGGGGTGTCGTGAAATCTCACAGGGCGGCTCCGTCGGCGAAGGTTTCGCGGGTCCAGCGCAGATCGCCGTCGAGCCGCCCTGCCCGCCGATGCGCCTCCAGCATTTTCAGCCGCATGTAAGTCGAGGCGCGGAAGTTTGCGTCGGCGAAGCCCATGCCTTCGAGCCCTTCGCGCAGCAGCGCGATCGACCCGACCAACGTCATCGCCGGTTGATGCGCCGGGGCGAGGCGGCGATAGAGTGCAAAATCGACCTTATAGGATCGCGTGTCGGGAGCGGCGTTCGGGTTGATGCTGACTTCCGTACCCGGCACGGCCGCCGCCACGGCCTGCGCGAGATCGCGCACCTGATAGTTCCAGACATCGGCGCCGACGTTGACGTTGAGCCGCGCGCCGCCGTTCTCGGGGGATCGCGCGATCGCCCATTCGACGGCGCGCGCCATGTCGCGCACGTCGATCAGCGGACGCCACGGCGAGCCGTCCGACAACACCGTGATTTTCCCCGCCGCGACGGCGCTGGCGACGAAATCGTTGAGCACGAGATCGAGCCGGAGCCGGTCCGACATGCCGCAGGCGGTGGCGAAACGCAGGCAGGTCGTCGTCATGCCGTGGAGGTCCATCGCCGCCAGCGCCTGCTCGGTCTCGATCTTTGAGCGGGCGTAAGCCGTCTGCGGATTGAGCGGATCGGTCTCCGTCCGCGCGGCCCCGGGCGCGAAGCCGTAAACGCTGCAACTCGACGCAAACACGAAGTGCTTCACGCCCGCCGTCGCTGCTAGCTCGGCAAGCCTGACGACAGCGCCGCGATTGACCGCGTCGGTCGCGGCTTCGTAGCTCGCGCCCATGGGATCATTGGAGATCGCGGCGAGCGCCACGACAGCGTCGACGCCGGTCAGCAACGACGCGTCAATGTCGCGCACGTCGCCGTGGCGTTGCGCGTCGTAGACGCGTTCGGGTGAGACGCTCGCGTTGGTCGTTGAGAGCGCGAAATAGCCGGTGTCGAAACCGATCAGCTCGGCGTCGGGCCAGACCCGGCGCAGGTGGCGGCCGAGCACGGGGCCGACGTAGCCCTGGTTGCCAGTGACGAGTATTTTCACGAGGACGCGGTTCCTGAACCGTCATGGCGAGCGGAGCGAAGCCATCCAGCGCGCCGAGATCGAAGGCTCAGGCGGAAAGCGCCGCGCAAGCGGAACTGTGGATTGCTTCGCTCCGCTCGCAATGACGATGAGATAAAGGCGCACGGTTGGTTCATCTCGCTTACCAAACCTTCCACGGGGCCTTGCCCGTCGCCCACAGCTCTTCAAGCTGTCTGCGGTCGCGCAGCGTGTCCATCGGTCGCCAGAAGCCGTCGTGATAGTAGACGCCAAGCTCGCCATCGGCCGCCAACCGCTCCATCGGCTCGCGCTCCCACACCGTCGCGTCGCCCTCGATGTAACCGCCCACCTTCGGCGAGCAAACAAAGAAGCCGCCGTTGATCCAGCCGCCGTCGCCGCGCGGCTTCTCCTGAAAGCCGGTGACGCGATCGCCGTCGGCGAGAATCGCGCCATAGCGGCCGGGCGGCCGCACCGCGGTCACGGTGGCGAGGCGGCCGCTCTGTTTGTGCTGGGCGATCAATGCGGGAATATCGACGTCGGCGACGCCGTCGCCGTAGGTCAGACAGAACGCCTCGTCGTCAGCAACATGCGGCAGGATGCGCTTGATGCGGCCGCCGATCTGCGTGTCCTCGCCGGTCTCGATCAGCGTCACCGTCCACGGCTCGGCGGCGGCGCGGTGCAGGATCATTTCGTTGCTGGCGAGCTTGAACGTCACGTCGCACGAGCGCAGGAAATAATTGTGGAAGTAATCCTTGATGACGTAACCCATGTAGCCCAGGCAAACTATGAAGTCGGTGACGCCGTGCGCGGCGTAGATCTTCATGATGTGCCAGAGAATCGGCTTGCCGCCGATCTCTACCATCGGCTTCGGCCGCACCGACGTCTCCTCGGCGAGCCGCGTGCCGAGCCCACCGGCGAGCAACACCGCCTTCATGAGAACACCAGCTCGGTCACGCCTTCGCCGAGATCGCGACGCAGCGCGTCGAGCGGAACGCGCGCGGGCGCCTCGCCGCGCAGCCGCGCGATCAGTTCGCCTATCCCGGTCATTTTGGTCCTCAAATCATAGTCGGCGACGAAAGCCCGGCCGGCGCTGCGGAATTCCGACCGCCGCGCCGCCTCGGGCGACAACGCGTCAATCACCCGCACGGCGTCGGCGGCGTTGGGCTTGCCGTAGCAGAGGATGCCGCAGCGGCCGAGACGATCGGCGATCGCGGTCGAGTGCGAGAACGCAAGCAGCGGCGTGTCGAGCACCAACGCCTCAGCGAGCACCAGCGGGTTGGGGTCCTCGCGCGAGGACAGGAAGAACAGATCCATCATGCCGAGGTAGGGATAGGGGTTGTCGACGGCGCCGGTGACGTAGAAGTTCGGCAGCGCGCGGGCGTTGAACTCGGCGAAGGCGATGTTTTCGCTCGCTTCCTGCGGCCGCCAGCCGCCGACCCACAGGAAGTCCACATCCGGCGAGGCGGCGGCGACCTCGAAGAAAATGTCGGCGCCTTTTCGGAACGAGGCGTGCCCGCACATGCCGACCAGCAGCCGCGCCCCCTTGGCGAGCGCCGCGCCGCGCGCATTGACGGGGCTCGGCGCCCGCTCCGTCGCGGCCCTGCGGATCGCCTCGACCTCGACGGCGATGCCGAAGGTCGCCACGTCCGCGGGAAGCGCACGAAACACCTCAACGAGATCGTCGCGGATGTCGTCAGCCGCCAGCACAGCCGCGTCGACCGTGCGCATCACTTCGAGCTTGGTCAGATCATGCGCGAGCAGGCTCACCATGTCGGCCGACTTCTCGTGGACGTGCAGGATCGTCTTGCGCTCAAGCGCGGCGGCGGCGAAGGCGAACACCGAGCTCGCCAGCGAATTGACATAGACGATGTCGCTCGCCTCGTCGTCGAGCATCGCCTCGGCGAGCCGCAGCCGCTCCTCGAAAGGCCGGCGGTAGTCGAAGCCGTCGTCGGGGCGGATGACGAGATTTCGCGCGCCGATCGTCTGTTTGAGCCAGGGCGCGAGCGGGCCGTCCTTCATCACGATGACGCGTACCTCCTCGCCGGCCCCGAGTTCGCGCGCGATCAGGCCGCCGACGCGCGGGGCGCCGGTGCGCGTCGCCTCATGGAGGATGAAGGTGATCGCCATCGCCGCTACCGGAACAGCAGTTCGTAGCCCATCTGGCGCACCAGCGCGGGAACCGCGCGCTCGACGCCATGAGCCACCTGCCCGTCGATATGGAAATCAAGGTCCTTATCGCCGCCATATTCGAAATCGAGCTTGCGCAGCACCTCAAACAAACGCGCCACCACGTCGGCGCGGATCAGGAACATGAAGCCGCTGAGATAGTCGAGCTCGCGGTTCTTGCCGCGCACCCCGAGCAGATCGAGCAGGCGTTCGTATTGCTCGACGTTCTTGCCCATCTCGGTCGAGCGCCACTCCTTGCAGCCGATCAGGCCGAGGCGAGGGTTGTCGTGGAACATCCGGACGTTATCGCGCCCCGTCTCCGGACTGCCGGCGATCGCGTTGAGCAGCGAGCGACGCCAGTATTCGCCGGTCTCGGCGGCGATGTGCGGGCTTTTCTTGGAGTGCAGCAACGCGAACACGTCGTAGCGGGCGATGTCGATATGCTCCAACAGCCGCGTGAAGCCGCCGATGTCGCGGCCCGCATCGTTGGACAGCATGACGAACGCGCCCGGACAGATCGCCCGCAATTGCTCCTGCAACGCGGGGGTCCAGACGCTGTCGACGACGTTGATGAAAATGTCGAAAGAGACCTCGCGGAAATTCTGCGCGAACGCGACCAGCTCGGGCAGCAGCTCCGGATAGAAGGCGTGGATGAGGATGCACGCTTCGACCCGCTCGGCCTGCGGGGCGACATGCAGCGGCGCATCGGCGCTCGGCAGGTCGATGTCGAGATCGGCGAATTTGAACAGCCACTTGCCGATCATCCGCTTCTCGTGGCGGCCGTAGCGCCCATAGTGGTACAGCGCGCTGACCAGCCGCCCCTTGAACGCGCCGAGATCGGGGGAGGAGTCGACATAGTCGTCGAGCACGAAGCCGAGCGGCAAATCGCGCACCCGCATTTCGGCGAGCCGCATCGCCCGGGTCAGCGAGGCGATGCGCTGCTCGACCGCGCCGCGCGTGCGGTAGTGCGCCTCTAGCGCGGCGTCGTCGAAGGCGGCGAGATCGGGGTTGGCGTCGCGATAGATCGAGAGATTGAAGTCGTCGACGCCGTCCTCGGCGATCAGATCGCGCACGAACGCGAACAGGCGCGGATCAACCGGGTGCTCCATCCGCGCCAGGCTGCGGAACGCGCCGGGGTTCGCCAGCGCATGGGCGAGCGCGCCGCCCTGCTCGCCGCGCTGCTTGTCGTAATACTCGGGCGAGAATACCGGATGGCAGGCGAGACCGCGCGCTTCGCCTTCGGTCAGGTAATGCGTCAGCGCCGGGCCCTGGAACGTCAGCTTGTTGGCGGCGCGGTAGTGGAGCGGATCAAACAGCAGGTTCGGAAGCAGCGTCTCGTCGAGATAACCGCGCGCGAGATAGTGGACATACGGCGGCTCATCGAGCCGCTCGCCGCGTTCGATTTCGATCTGATAGCGATAGAGCGGCGCGTCGAACGCTGGCGTCAGCGCGAAGTCGTGGTACGCGCGGATCGTGACGAACGCTTCGAGCGGGACGTCGATCTCGTCGGCGAGACCGAACGCCTCGAGAAAACGCGCCGTGTCGAAATGCGGCGACGGATCGAGCCGCTGCCGGCCGCCTTCGTTGAGATAATGCACGAGCGGATTGACGTCCGCGTCGCCGCCGAGATGGGTCTCGCGATAATACGCGACGTCGAACAGCGGATGCGGATCGGCGCCGCCGCCGCGCATGAAGTCGAGCAGCGGGTCGCCCGCCATCGTCCCACGCCCGCGTTTGTAATAGTCGGGCGCGAACAGCGGGCTCGGACTCGCGCCCTCGCGCCAGCCGGCAAGCACGTAGTGCAGCAGCGGATTGGCGATCGCCTCGTCCGGCGCTGCGAGCCCGTCGAGGTAATGGAACGGATCGAACACCGGCGCGATCGCCGCCGCGTGTTGTTTGACCGCCGGCGAGACCAGCGCCGACGCCTCGATGTCGGCCAGCAATCGCGCGGCGAACTGCCGCGCCGGCGCAGCGTCCGCTGAGAGATCGCGGGCGAGATGGGCGGTCAACCAGCGCACGGCGATGACGTCGCGCGGGGTCGGCGTCCGTTCGGCGCGGCGTCTGGCTCGGCCGCCCGGCGCGGGCGCGGCCGGCGGCGGCATCGGCGGCCCGGCGCCGATCGCCGCCAGGATATCGCCGACCCGCAGCCCAAAGCCGCCGAGGTCGATCAGCGAGCCGTCGGTTTCGAGCCGCAGCGCGACAAGCCGCGGCGGCGCGAAGGCGTCCTGCGTCGCCAGCGCGTCGGCGACCGCCGCGCGCGCTTCGTTGGTCAAGGTGGCGAGATCGAGCGCGAAACCCGCGACATTGCCTTCGAGCACCGAGGCGATATCGGGGCGATGCTCGGTCGTGAGGAAAGAAAAAATCGGCTGGCCGCGAGCAATGAGGGTGAGCCCGACCGCGGCGCGCGGCGTCGACAAATCGACCGCCCAACCCTTGAGAACCGCGCCGGAGATCCCATCGACGCCGGCGAGATAGCGCGGGCCGCGGAACGCCTCGCTCGGGGCCTCGGGCGCCGGGCGGAACGGCGTCAGCACATCGCTCGCGGGGCGGCGCGCCGCCGGCTCGTCCGCCTCACCGGGCGCGGTCGCGCGCGACGGCGGATCGCGTCGGGCGGTCTGATCACGCAGCGGCATTATTGACCCTCGCCGGCGCGCCGGCATTTCGCTTGCTTTCCGAAACGCGCGCCGCGGCGCGGAAACCTCACAATTCGATGCGTTTGCTCTAGGCCCTGGCGCCGCAAAACTCAATTCCCCGGAAACGCGGTTGACCCCGCCGCGCGCCCGCTCTACCCGCGCCGGGAAGCCGTCAGGAGCATAGCGTGGCGCGAACCGTGGATTGCGTGGTGGTGGGCGCGGGATTTGTCGGACTCGGCGCGGCGCTGGCGTTGCAGGCGCGCGGGCGGTCGGTGGCGATCGTCGACCGGCTCGGCGCGCCGGCCGGCGAGACCAGCTTCGGCAACACCGGCATCGTGCAAAGCGAGGCCGCCTACCCCTACACCTTCCCGCGCAAACTCTCGGATATCGTGAACGCCGCGTTCAATCGCGATCCGCGCGCGCATCTGCGCTACGAGGCGCTGCCGGCGCTGGCGGGCGCGTTATGGCGCTACTATCGCGCCTCGGCCGCGGCCCCGCGCGAGCAAAGCGGCCGCGGCTTGCGGGCGCTGGTGGCGGGCGCCGTCGCCGAGCATCGCCAGCTGGCGGCGGCCGCGGGCGCCGGGGCGCTTTTGCGCGAGGGCGGCTGGATCAAGGCGTTCCGCACGGCGCAAGGGCGCGAACGCGGATTGGCGGAGGCCGAGGAGTCGCACGCCTTCGGGGTCGCCTATACGCCGCTCGATCGCGATGGCCTGCGGGCGCTGGAGCCGCATCTCGGCGAGGCGGCGATCGGCGGCGTGCATTTCGCCGATCCGCTGACGACGCCCGACCCGGCGGCGCTGGCGCAAAGCTATCTCGACCTGTTCCTGCGCCTGGGCGGGTCGATCGTGAAAGGCGACGCGCGCACGCTGAGCGCCTCCGGCGAGGACTGGCGCGTGACGACCGAGGACGGGCCGCTGACGGCGCGCGACGCGGTCATCGCGCTGGGGCCGTGGTCGGGCGAGTTCGCCAAGACGCTCGGCTATCGGCTGCCGTTTTTCGTCAAGCGCGGCTATCACATGCACTATGCCCCGCGCGGCAACGCCGGCCTGACGCGGCCGGTGCTCGATTTCGAGCGCGGCTATGTCGTCACGCCGATGGCGCGTGGGCTGAGACTGACGACCGGCGCGGAGTTCGCCCGCCTCGACGACCCGCCCTCCTCCGTGCCACTTGACCGTGCGGAAGTATTCGCCCGCCAAATGTATCCGCTCGCCGAGCGCCGCGATCCGACGCCGTGGCTCGGCCGCCGGCCGTGCCTTCCCGACATGTTGCCGATCATCGGCCCGGCGCCTCGCCATCGGGGACTGTGGTTCGACTTCGGCCACCAACACCTCGGCCTCACGCTCGGGCCGATCAGCGGCCGCCTGCTCGCCGATCTGGTGACGGGCGCGACGCCGTTCACCGATCCCGCGCCCTATGCGGCGACGCGATTCGGCTAGGCTCGCGAAATGCGGCCCGCGTAGCAGCCGCGCTTCGCGTAATGCGCGTGGAGGACGCTGACCCTCGCGTCGTCGAGCAGCCGCAGGATCAGACTTTCCACGTCCGCGCCCTCGACCACGTCGGCGTCGACCATCATGCCGGCGGCATCGAAGGCCCGCAGCGACAACAGCCGCGGGCGGAAAACCTCGGGCACGACGTCGACCTCGTCGTAAGCCTTGCTTGCGCCTTCGCGCACGAAAATCGCGTGGCTGGCGCGATAAGGCGTCTCGGCGGGCTGGCTGACGTGGTTGACCAGCAGCACGGTCTCGCCAGGCGCGGCGTCGCGCATTTCGATGCGGTCGGGGAAGCCCGGCGACTTATCGACGACGTAGCGCAGCGCGCCCCGCGCGGCGAGCGCCTCGTCCGGCAGACCGTAGAGATCGGCGAACGGCGCGGGCGACAGACCTTGAATGCGAAACGACATGACCGGCTCTCCTGTTGTGAAGCCGCATCCCATCGCGTCGGGCCGCCGCGAGCCACCCGATTACGCCGGCCGTTCAATCCTCGAAATTTTCGATCACCGCGTCGGCGATCGCGCGTTTGGTGACGACGCCGACGACGTCCTTGGCGTGCGGGCGGCCGTCGCCGGAATAGACGATCGCCGCCCCGGCGCCGCGCCGCTTCAGCCGCGCGAGCGCGCGGCTCAAGAGATCGTCTTCGCGCACCAGCACCAGATGCGGCTCGACAAAATCCTCGACTTTCACGTTCGGATCGTCGCGATGCCGGCTCCACAGCCCGGAGCGCGGCGGCACCAGCCCTACGAGACGGCCTTCGCGCTCGACCACCACCGGCATCAGATCGTCGGCCTCGTCGTTCTCCAGCGCCGCCGACAGCGGCGCACCGGCCTCGGCGCGCACGAAACGCCGCTCCATCACGTCGCCCGCCTGCGCGACGAGGTAAAGATTGACGTGCCGCTCCTTGGGGATGCGATGCCCGCGATGGCGCAGCTTGATCGTGTAGATCGTTTCGGGGATCAGCAAGCGCCGGACCCCCGCCGCGACCGCCACGGCGACGATGACCGGCACAATGATCTCGTAGTCGCGAGTCATTTCGAAAACCATGACGATCGCCGTCATCACGCCGCCCGTCCCGGCGCCGACCATCGCCGCCATGCCGACGATCGCCGCAGATGGCCCTTGCAATCCCGCGCCCGGAAGCGCGTGGCCGACCACCAACGCGAACGCCGCGCCGAGCGTCGCGCCGAGATAGAGCGAGGGCGAGAAAATGCCGCCCGAGGCGCCGCTGCCGAGGCTCACCGATGTCGCCAGGAGTTTCAGGCCGAACAGAAGCACGAGCAGCGCCGGCGCTTCCATGCGCTGGTCGAGCACCGCCTGAATGACGCCGTAGCCGACGCCGTCGACGTAGTAATGCCCGTAGGAGTGGCCGAGCCCAATCATGAGCCCGCCGACGATCGCCATGCCGATGACGTTCTGCACATAGGGGCCGCCGGGAATTTTCGGGAAGCCGTCCTCCATCCACACCAGCACGCGAATGAACGCCCAGGCGCCGACGCCGACCAGCGCACCCAGCGCGACATAAGCCGCCCCCTGCTCGAGGTTGAAGTCGCGCGCGGAGGGCATGACGAACGTCGGTACGGCGAAGGCGGGATCGGGGCCGATCAGCACGCGCCCGAGCAAGGTCGCCGCGCCGGTCGCGATCACCACCGGCAGGAAGGTGCGGTTTGAGACTTCCGGCAGGAGGATTTCGAGCGCGAACATCACCCCGCCGAGCGGCGTGTTGAAGGTCGCCGCGATCCCCGCGCCGGCGCCGGCGGCGAGCAGGGTTATCTTCTGCGAGGTCGCGAGCCCGAGCCATTGCGAGAACGCCGAGCCGAGGGCCGCGCCGATCTGGATGATCGGCCCCTCGCGCCCGACGGCGGCCCCGGTGCCAATCGACAGCGCGGAGGCGAGCGCCTTTACGAGGGCGACCTCGCCGCGGATGTCGCCGCGCTTGTAGAAGACCGCGTCCATCACCTCCGGCACGCCGTGGCCCTTCGCCTCCGGCGCGAAATGCTTGACGAGGAACACGACGATGAGCCCGCCGAGGATCGGCGACAGCAGGATCGCATCGCCAAACCGGCTCGGCCCCTCCAATACGTTGGCGTCGTAGAAGATGCTGAAGCGGCCGAAGTAGCAGACATTGTGGATGAGGCCGATCAGCGCCCTCAGCGCCACCGCGCCGACGCCGGTGGCGACCCCGATGGCGAGCGCCAACAAGCACAGCACGAGCAGATTGACGCGCGCTTCGCGATCGGCCCGAAGGGCCGTCGCCGCGGCGGAACGGGGCGAGAACGCAGTAAAAAGCGACATGAAAGGCTTGTTCCCACCTGCGGCCCCGCACGGGCTGGATGCAGCTCGCGCGGAATCGTGCGCCAACATGTTTTTTGTTTGACCTATACCTTTACAGCCGCCGCGCGCGCTCGGCGATCTCCTGCAACACGGCGAGCGCGTGGGTGCGGCGGTCGATGTTGAGCGCCTCGACCTCGCGGGCGGCGCGGCGCAGCTTGTCCCAGAGCTCGGCGATCGGCTCCAGGCGCAGCGGATCAACGGTTCCCCGCGCCCGCGCGGCGAGCCAGTCGTAGATCGCCAGAACGAAACGCTCGTGCGCCGCGGCCCCAGCGGCGACGGCGAAGCGATCGGCGAGACGCAGCGCCGCCGCCCAGTCGACGCCCGGCAGACGGCCGATGACGGCGTCGATCAGCCCGCCGATCTGCGCTTCCTCGGGGTCGAGCCGGCGCAACGCCTCGCGCGCCGAGCCGCCGGCGCGCCCGGCCGCCTCGGCGATCGCAGCGGCGGAATATTCGCTCCACGGCGGCCCCTGCGCACGCACCACCGCTTCGATCTCCGCCGGCGTCAGCGGCTCCAACGTCAGCCGGCGGCAGCGTGAGCGGATCGTCGGCGGCAACCGGCCGGGCCGATGCGCGACGATCAGCACCAGCGCGCGCGCCGGCGGCTCCTCGATGGTCTTCAAAAGCGCATTGGCGCCGGCGCGGTTGAGATCGTCGGCGGCGTCGACCAGCGCCACCCGCCAGCCGCCGGACCCCGCCGCCAGCCGGAACACGTTTTGCCCCTCGCGCACGTCGTCGACGCGGATTTCGCTGAAGAAGGACTTCGACTTGGGGTTCCAAGCCCGCCGGATCAAAGCGAAATCGGGATGCGACAGCGAGGCGAGCTGGCGCGCGGCGGGATGGCTCTCGGGCACGGCGAAATCGCGTGCGTCACGCACTTCCGGCGCGCTCGCGTCGGGATAGGCGAGCAGGAACCGGGCGAAGCGCCAAGCGAGCGTCGCCTTGCCGATCCCTTCCGGCCCGGCGAGGAGCCACGCGTGCGCCAGCCGGCCGCTGCGGAACGCCGCCAGCATCTCGGCCTCAGCGGCGGCCTGGCCGACGAGCGCCGGCGCGAAGCGGGGCGCCAGCGCGCCGGGATAGACGTCGCTCTCCGGCGCGCCCTCCTCCGTCGCCGGCCGCTTCACGCGACCGTCTCCGGCAGGAACGCGCCGAGTCGCCGTCGCACCGCCGTCCAGATCGCCTCGGCGACCGTCGCCTCGTCGGCGCTGGCGTCGATGACGACGCAGCGCGTCGGCGCCGCCTCGGCGAGGCCAAGGAACGCCGCGCGCAGCGTGCGGTGGAATTCGAGGCCCTCGGCTTCGAAGCGGTCGGCGCCGTGGGCGGCCCCGCGCCGCGTCGCCGCCCGCGCCAGTCCCTGCTCGGGAGGAAGATCGAGCAACAATGTGAGATCGGGGCGATCCTCGCCGACCGTGACTTGCTCCAGCCGATCTATGAAGGCAGCGCCGAGCCGGCCTGCCGCGCCTTGATAGGCGCGCGTCGAATCGGCGAAGCGGTCGCACACCACCCAGGCGCCGCGGGCGAGCGCCGGACGGATCAACATGTCGATATGGTCGATGCGCGCGGCGCAGAAGGCGATCGCCCTTCGCGCTGATTGACCGCAACGGCGCCCCCTCCGGTGAAAAGGTCTTTATCTGTTACAACCCGCCGGTGGTCAACCAGCAGCTCGGCATCCGCCGGTCTTACATCGGCGAGACCCGGCGGATCGCGCTCGAATTCCTCGATGCACACCAGCAAACTCTCGTGTTCGCCAATAATCGGCTCGCCACAGAAATCCTGCTGACTTACCTCAAGGATGCCTGCGATAACGGCCGTCTGCCATCCGACTCCGTGCGCGGCTACCGCGGCGGGTACCTCCCGCGCGAACGCCGCGAAAT
>CAWEDI010000041.1:0-43316 GCA_963807735.1 uncultured Pseudomonadota bacterium
GCAGGGCGACGTCGCCGTCGAGGCGCTCGTAAAGCCGATGATCGAGCGCCGCTTCGCCGAATTCGTTGACGACGACGAGAGTCTCGGTGAGCGCCGGGTCGCCGAGCAGGCGATTGAGAAAGCTCGTCTTGCCCGCGCCGAGAAAGCCGGTGACGAGATGAACCGGGATCACGGGCCGACGGGCACGAGCTTGCCGAAGAACACCGGCGGGCTGGTCGGCTTTCCGGTCGGCGAGCCGCCTTGCGGTTCGACGGTGACGGCGTAAGTGGCGTCGCGCACGCTCGCGGGGTCGCCGGCGGAAAGCCGGCGTTCGCCGCTGGAGGTGCTGGCGTCGATCACGCCGAGCGACTTCGGCGCCTGTTTCGGCGCGATGATCCACAATTCGTAGGATTTGCCGGCCGGCGCCTCCGCCGCCACCGGCCGCACCGAGAATTCGAGCGTGTCGATGTCGACGGTCATCGCGAACGCCGGGGCGTCCGGGCTCTTCTGCAAAACGGCGACGAACTGATGCGGCGGCGTCGGCCGCACGGCGACGACAAAGGCGAGCGCCGCGGCAAGGGCCGCCGCCAGCGCGCCTGTTCCGCTCGCGATCGCCCGCCATCGGGCGAGCCGGGCGCGCAAGACCGCCGTCAGATCGGTCGCCGGGGGCGCTGCCTCCAGCCGGGCCGCGATGCGGGAGTAAAGATCGGCCGGCGGCTCGCGCCCTGGCTCGGCTTCGAGAAGCGGCGACAACCGCGCCTCCCAGGCGGCGATCGCGGCGTCGAGCTCCGGCTCGCGCAACCGCCGTGCGGCCACGGCGGCGCGCTCGGCGGCGTCGAGCGTTCCCAACGCATACTCGGCCGCGAGGCCTTCGTCGTCGGGGGACAGGCTCATGACGACAGGCAATCCTTCAACTGGGCGAGGCTGCGCCGCAGCCAAGTCTTCACCGTGCCGACCGGGGCGTTGAATTTGGTCGCCAACGCCTCGCGGCTGGCGCCGCGATAATAGGCGAGCAGAATCATCTCGCGCCGCTCCGGCTCCAGTCCGGCGAGGCAACGCATCAGGGCTGCGTAGGACTCGGTCCGGTCGCGCTTGGCCAGGGGGTCTTCGGTGTCGGCGACCGGCTCGAAACCCTCGGGCATGTCCTCCAGCGACACGGGACGCGACCGGCGCACCTCGTCGAGCGCGCGATTGCGGGCGATCGTCGCCATCCAGGCGAGCGGCGAGCCCTTCGTGGCGTCGAAGTCAGCGGCCCGCTCCCAGATCTTCACGTAAGCCTCCTGCAGCACCTCGCTCGCGTCGCCGCTACGAAGGATACGGAAGACTACCCCGTGAAGTTTCGCCGAGGTCGCGCGATAGAGGGCGGCGAACGCGGCGCGGTCGCGTAAGGCGACTTTGGCCATGAGTTCGGCGAGTTCGTTGGCGGTCGGAGGGGCCGTCATGCGTCGATCTTGCCGAGGGTCACTAGCAAACGCAACGGAAGACTGCTGCAGTTTTCAGCAATAGCGCTCGATATTCGCCCATTGTCCCTCTGTGTAACGATCGCCGGCCGCCCAGCCGACGGGTAACGCGCGCGCCAGCGCCTCGGCTTCGGCCGGCGCCAGCGGCTTTTCGGCCGCGCGGGCGTTGTGAGCGAGGTTTTCCGGATAGCGCGTGCCAGGGATCGCCAGCACGTGCGGGCTTTGCGCCAGCGCCCAGGCGATCGCGAGTTCGCAGGGGTCGCGGCCGAACGCCCGCGCCAGCTCAACATACGCGTCGATGCGGGCGAGATTGCGCGCCCAGTTGAGGCCGGTGAAGCGCGGATTGCTCTTGCGGAAGTCGCTGGCGGGAAGCGCCGCGACGTCGCGCACCCTTCCGCTCAGCGCGCCGCGCGCGACCGGCGAGAATGCGACGAAGGCGACGCCGAGCTCGGCGCAGGTCTGCAGCATCCCGAGCTCGGGAAAGCGCGTCCACAGCGAATATTCCGACTGCATCGCCGCGATCGGATGCACGGCGTGGGCGCGGCGCAGCGTGTCCGGGGCCATCTCCGAGAGCCCGATCGCGCGGATCTTGCCCTTCTCAATCTGCCGGGCGAGCGCGCCGACCGTTTCCTCGATCGGAATGCGGGGATCGAGGCGATGCACATAGTAGAGATCGATGTGGTCGACGCCGAGCCGCCTCAACGAGCCGTCGAGCGCCTCCGTCATGTGCGCTTCGCTGTTGTCGATGAAGCGCGCGCCCTCGGCGTTGCGGTTGATGCTGAACTTGGTGGCGAGCGTGATCTCAGCGCGCCGTCCGCTGTCTTCGGCGAGGAATTTTCCGATGCGGGTTTCGCTGACCCCCTCGCCGTAAACGTTGGCGGTGTCCCAGAAATCGACGCCGAGGTCGAGCGCGGCGGCGAGCGCGCGCGCCGCCTCCGCCTCGCTGCTAGGCCCGTAGAAGCCGGACAGGCTCATGCAGCCGAGGCCGACCGGATTGACCGAAACGCCGGTTCCGCCGAGCGGGCGCGAGATCATGAGAGCCTCTTGTTCAGGCGGTATTACGTAGCAAGGTCACCTACGGGAAAATCCAAAGATGTTCCCAACGCCTTCTAATGTGCGGAAGGCCGCGATTATGGAGAATGCGTTTGAATTACATAGTGAAAAATTCCGGTCACCGGAAGGCTGCACCCTCCCGGTAGAAGCAGATTAAATGTTATTATTTTGTCGCCATTTGCGTCCGCTTCTGAGTAGTTCGTGAAATTAACTCGCGGGTTGACCGTTGAATTACCTTGTGTTGCGTGATCAAATATAATAACCCCAGCTGTTGCCGGATTGTTTGACGTTTCGTCATTAAATTTCATATATCCTGCGAAACTATACACATTATATGGAGCGCCATTAGTGCTTGCGGATGCTATGGATGTACCAAAAGAAATTATGGCATCGCTCGTAGTTGATCCGGCATTTGGCAATCTGTAGTACGTTGCCGCTCCCCCGTTTTCGAACGGTCCGCAGCCAGTAAGAAAAATTATTGGCGCTGAAAACGTGCCCTGCCAAGGGGGAGGCAAAATATGGCTAGTTATTGTCTCTGCTTGAACTGACGTAATATTGCACCCCAGCGATGCTGCGAGAACGCACGCCCGAATCCTGCAATCGATCGCCATCGTATCCCCCATAACAGTGTCAGTGGCGACGCCCAGCTGGCGGCTCCCGCCGCCACGAGAATGGGTCAGACAACAATCCGATGCAAGCTTGCGACACCTAGTTGAGAGCTTGCTACCTATTACCGTGTTCACGGGTTGCGGCGCCGGGGCTATCGCCTCCGGCCCGGCGGGGCAAGCCCGTGCGGCTCGCCTTTGGCGGCGCAATAAATTATAGGCGGCGCATCCCATCGCCACGGAGTCCGCCATGCCGCTCAAAGCCCGCCACGCTCTCGTCACCGGATCGACCAGCGGCATCGGGCTCGCCATCGCCCGCGCGCTCGCCGCGGAGGGCGCCGACGTGATGATAAACGGCTTCGGCGACGCGGCCGAGATCGAAAAGACACGCGCTGCGATCGCCGCCGAATACGGCGTCAAAGCGCTCTACGACGGCGCCGACATGGGGAAGTCGGATGAGATCGCCGCGATGGTGAAAAAAGCCGAGGACGCGTTCGGCGGCGTCGACATTCTCGTCAACAACGCCGGCATCCAGTTCGTCTCGCCGATCGAGGATTTCCCAATCGACAAGTGGAACGCGATCCTGGCGATCAACCTGTCGTCGGCCTTTCACACGATCCGCGCGGCGACGCCCGGCATGAAGGCGCGCAAATGGGGGCGCATCGTCAACACGGCCAGCGCGCATAGCCTCGTCGCCTCGCCGTTCAAATCCGCCTATGTCGCCGCCAAGCACGGCCTCGCCGGCCTCACCAAGACGGTGGCTCTGGAGCTCGCGACCTTCGGAATCACCGCGAATTGCGTGTCGCCCGGCTATGTCTGGACGCCGCTGGTCGCCAACCAGGTTCCCGACACGATGAAGGCCCGGGGTCTCACGCGCGAGCAGGTCATCAACGACGTGATGCTGGCGGCGCAGCCGACCAAACAATTCGTCACCGTCGAGCAGGTCGCCTCGATGGTTTGCTACCTGTGCTCGGACGCAGCGTCGCAGATCACCGGCGCCAATTTCTCTATCGACGGCGGTTGGACCGCGGCGTGAAGCGCATCAATCTCGCCCTGCAAGGCGGCGGCTCGCACGGCGCCTATAGCTGGGGGGCGCTCGACGCGATCCTCGAAGACGAACGGCTCGAGATCGCTGGGGTCAGCGGCGCCAGCGCGGGCGCGATGAACGCCGTCGTGATGGCCTCGGGCCTGCTCGCCGGCGGGCGAGCCGGGGCGCGAGAAAAGCTCGCGCAGTTCTGGCGCGCGATTTCGCTCGAAGGTTCGCCGGGCGCGGAGATCCCCGTGGTCGACGCCTGGGTTTCGGTATGGAAGGCGATGTTCGCGCCGCCCGGCGTCGTCGCGGCGGCGGCCGACGCCAGCACGCCGTATTTGTTCAACCCGCTGAACGTCAATCCGGTGCGCGACACCCTTGCCGCGCTCGTCGATTTCGAGGCGCTGCGCACGCGCGACGGGCCAAAACTGTTCGTCGCGGCGACCAACGTGCGCACCGGCAAGGGCGCCGTGTTCCATCGCGACGTTTTGACGCCCGAGCATGTCATCGCTTCGGCGACGCTGCCGCATCTGTTTCAGGCCGCGGTGATTGACGGCGAGCCCTATTGGGATGGCGGTTATTCCGGCAATCCGCCGCTGTGGCCGCTGTTCTACGAGACCGACTGCCGGGACACGATCATCGTGCAGATCAACCCGATCGCGCGCGACGACGTCCCGCACACGCCGGACGCGATCAACAACCGCATCAACGAGATCACCTTCAACGCCAGCCTGCTCGCGGAGTTGCGCGCCGCCGATTTCGTCGCCCGGCTGATTGCGGAAGGCGTGTTGAGCGGCGACCGCTATCGCTCCGAGCGCCTGCATCGGATCGGCGGCGACGGCCAGCTCGACAGCTACCCGGCCGATTCCAAGTTCGACGTGTCATGGAGCTTGCTGCAGCGGTTGCGCGACCTCGGCCGCGAGAACGCGCAAACCTGGCTTGCTGCGAATTTCGACGCCATCGGCGAGCGCTCGACGCTCGACGTGCCGGCCACGCTGCGCAAGACCGACGCGGGCTAGGGCGCGAGAAGCCGGCCGGGGCGCGCAGTCGTCAAAGCGCCGGCGGAGAGCACCAAAAGCCCGAACGACGCCCCAATCGCCAAACCGCCGAGAAAAATCATGAGAGCCATGGTCGTGGCCTCGTCCGTTTGCACGGACGAGATATAAGAGAATAATTTTTTATCGCAATAGACTTGGAGTATAAGTTTAATCACAAATCAAGTTAGTTTAATCGCGTCAGAAAGCGGCTTCCTGTTTGTTTTTCGCTACAGTGAGGGTTGTGTTTCCCGCAGCGCGAGGGAGCCGCAACCCTTTGCGCTTATATCGCTGAACCCTAGAGGCCGAGCTTCCTCGCCTCGATGCGCAGCGCCTCGGCGAGTTCCGGCCGCTCCAGCGCGTAGGCGAGATTGGCGGCGAGGAAGCCGATTTTCGACCCGCAGTCATAGGTGCGCCCGTCGAAGCGCACGCCGTGAAAGCTCTGCGCGTTCGCCAGTGTCTTCATGCCGTCCGTGAGTTGGATTTCGCCGCCCGCGCCCTTTTCGACCTTTTCGAGAATCCCGAAAATCTCGGGCTGAAGGATGTAGCGACCGGAGATGATGAGATTGGACGGCGCGGTTCCCTTCGCCGGCTTCTCGACCATGCCCGTGATCTCGAAATCGCGCCCCTCGTCCCTGCCGACCGCCACGACGCCGTATTGATGGGTCTCCTCGGGCGGGACTTCCTCCACCGCGATGATATTGCCGCCGTGCTTGTCGTAGGCTTCGACGCACTGGGCGAGGCACTGCGTCTTCGCCTTGCCGCCCATCGTCACCATGTCGGGCAGCAGCACCGCGAAGGGCTCGTCGCCGATGATTTCGCGCGCGCACCACACCGCGTGGCCGAGGCCGAGCGGGGCCTGCTGGCGGGTGAACGCGCAATTGCCGGCGTCCGGCAGGTCTTTCAGCAGCGCTTCGAGTTCTTTGGTCTTGCCGCGCCGACGCAGCGTGTCTTCGAGTTCGTAGGCGTTGTCGAAGTGATCCTCGATCACCGCCTTGTTGCGTCCGGTGACGAATACGAAATATTCGACGCCCGCCGCCCTCGCCTCGTCGACCACGTGTTGCAGGATCGGCCGGTCGACAACGGTCAACATCTCCTTCGGCACGGTCTTGGTGGCCGGCAGGAATCTTGTGCCGAGGCCGGCGACCGGCAGCACGGCTTTGCGGATCGGTTTGCGCATAACCTGGATTCTCCACATGAATCGCGCGGTATCTGCGCCGAAGGGCGCCGCCGCGGAGGCCTCGCTTCGTCGTTTCTTACGCAACGCCTATGGCCCCAATTTGCACTTGCCGCAAATTCGTTAAACGGCGATGAGCGTTTGACGGAGGGCTGGAATGACCGTGCTTGTGACGGGGGGCGCCGGCTATATCGGCGGCCACATGGTGCTGGGCCTGCTCGACGCAGGCGAGAAAGTCGTCGTCATCGACAATCTCTCAACCGGTTTCGCCTGGGCCGT
Organism: uncultured Pseudomonadota bacterium; assembly: GCA_963807735.1. Lineage (GTDB taxonomy): Bacteria > Pseudomonadota > Alphaproteobacteria > Rhizobiales > Beijerinckiaceae > Roseiarcus. The sequence continues at coordinate 6,618 of CAWEDI010000041.1, forward strand.
GCCGGATGGCGTCGAACTGATCGTCGGCGATTTCGGCGACGCCGCGCTGGTCTCGCGGGTGATCGCGACCCATGCCATCGAGGCGATCGCGCATTTCGCGGCCAAGATCGTCGTGCCGGAATCGTTGACCGACCCGCTCGGCTACTATCTCAACAATGTCGCCAACGCGCGAAGCCTGATCGAATGCGCGGTCAAGGGCGGCGTCAGGCATTTCATCTTTTCCTCGACCGCCGCCGTGTACGGCGAGACCGCGTCCGAACCTGTCACCGAGACGACGCCGCTCAACCCGATCACGCCCTACGGCCGCTCCAAGCTGATGGTCGAGTGGATGCTCGAAGACACGGCGCGCGCCCACGATTTTCGCTACGTGGCGCTGCGCTATTTCAACGTCGCCGGCGCTGATCCCAAGGGACGGCTCGGACAATCGTCGAAGGCGGCGACGCATCTCATCAAGGTCGGCGCGCAGACTGCGCTCGGCCGCCGTCCGTCGATGCAAATCCACGGCGACGATTATCCGACCCGCGACGGGACTTGCGAGCGCGATTTCATCCAGGTGACCGACCTGGTCGACGCGCATCTCGCCGCGCTTCGCTATCTGCGCGACGGCGGCGCCTCGATCACCTGTAACTGCGGCTACGGCCACGGCGCGACGGTGAAGGAAGTGGTCGAGCTGGTGAAAAAGGTCTCGGGCGTCGATTTCAAGGTGGAGCTCGGCCCGCGCCGCGCCGGCGACCCCGCCGTGATCGTCGCCCGCGCCGACCGCGCCCGCGAGGTCCTCGGGTGGCGGCCGAAGCGCGACAATCTCGAAGAGATCGTCCGCCAGGCGCTTGATTGGGAGCGACGGCTGCACAACAGGGGGATGTGACGCCCCGTCGCCGGCGCGATTTGCCTCGGAGCCCAGATGCCGCTGACATCAGACCAACGCCGGGAACGCTTGCGCCAGCGCCTCGTCGAGCTGGAGGCCTGGCGCCTCCGCGCGCGCTCTCCGATTGGCGGTTGGACTTGCGACGGCGCGCCGATCGAGGTCGGCTCGGGCTGGTCGAACGTCGAGGGCGTCAAGCGTTTCGCCGCGCGGGGCGAAATTCCCGCGGACTGGCCGCTCGCGGAAACGAGGCTGCGGCTCGACGTCGGCGGCGAAAGTCTCGCGACCCTGACCTACGCCGATGGCTCCAAAGAGAGTTTCGGGCTCGACCCCTATCACGATGAATTCCCGCTCATCGGGCGCGAGTTGGCGATCGAGACCGAGAGCGTCGCGCGGGCGCCGTTCGGCCAGCCGGTCCGTGCGCCGATCCTCGCCCGGGCGGAATTCGCGTGGATCGACCTCGAGGTGGACGCGCTGCATCGCCTGCTGACGCAGATCGTCGAGGCCGCCGCGACGCTGGGCGGCGACGAAGCGGTTCGCCATTTGATTGAAGCGGGCGAAGCGGCGCTGCGGGCGCTCCGCTGGCCCTCGCATACGCCCGACTATGTCGCGCGCGTCGCGCCCACCGCTCGCATGCAGACGGTGTGGCGACTGCCGCCGGTCGCCGCCGATCCGCCAGGGCTCGATGACGCCGAGCGGGAAAGCGTCAGGCGCGCCTACGAGACGCTGCGCGCGCGGCTTTCCGAGTTGCAGGCGGACTATCCGCCGCGTGGAAAGATCGCGCTGACCGGCCACGCGCATATCGATCTGGCGTGGCTCTGGCCCTACGACGAGACGCGGCGGAAGCTGCGACGCACCTTCCATACCGCGCTCGGCCTGCTGTCCCGCTCGCCGGATTTCGTGTTCAACCAATCGACGGCGCGTTACTACGCTCAGATCGAGGACGACGATCCCGCACTGTTCGCGGCGGTCGCCGAGCGCGTCGCCGAGGGGCGTTGGGAGCCGATCGGCGGCATGTGGGTCGAGCCCGACACCAACATGCCGACCGGCGAAAGCCTCGTCCGCCAACTGCTCTATGGCCAGCGCTATTTCCAGCGCGCGTTTGGGGCGCGCTCGCGGGTCTGTTGGCTGCCGGATTGCTTCGGCTTTTCGCCCGCTCTTCCGCAACTGCTGCGGCAGGCGGGAATCGACAGCTTTTTCACGACCAAGGTCTATTGGTCGGAGACCAACCGTTTCCCGCACGATCTGTTCTGGTGGGAGGGCCTCGACGGCGCGCGCGTGCTCGCGCACGTGTTCGACAATCCCCTAGCGGGCTACAACGGCTTCGTGCGGCCGGACGGGACCGCGCCGACGTGGCGCAATTTCCGCCAGAAGGACAAGCACGACGAGACGCTGCTCGCCGTGGGCTATGGCGACGGCGGCGGCGGCGTGACGCCGGACATGGTCGCGCGCGAACTGCAACTGCGAGGCTTCCCGGCGCTGCCGCAGGCGCGTTGGTCGCGCGTCGATACGTTCTTCGCCCGCGCCCACGAGACCGCCGAGGCGAAGCCGCTGCCGCGCTGGTCCGGCGAGATTTATTTGGAGCTGCACCGCGCGACGCTGACGACGCAGAGCGGCGTCAAGCAGAAGCATCGCCGCGCCGAGCGCGGCCTCATCGTCGCCGAGACGCTCGCGTCCCTGGCGCACCTATTCGGCGACGAGAAGCCCGTCTCGCTGGAGCCGCTATGGCGCGTCGTGTTGAAGAACGAGTTCCACGACATCCTGCCGGGCTCCAGCATCCGCGAAGTCTACGAGGACGCCGAGCGCGAGCTTGAGGGCGTTGTCGCGGCGGCGAGAGAGGCGCAACAGCGGGCGATGTCGGGGATCGTTGCGCGTGCGCCGCGCGGCGGCGGCGAGGATGCGGTGCTAATCGCCAACCCCTCGCTCGACGCGCGGCCGTTGGAGTTGGAAATTCCCGGCGGCGGGTTCGTCTCGACGACCGAAACGATCCCGCCGCTCAGCCTCCGCATCGTCCGCCGGGACTCGCTCGCGCCGGCGCCGGGCTTGAGCGTGAGCGGTCGCGTGTTGGAGAATTCGCATCTGCGGGCCGAGCTTGGTCCCGATGGGACCATCGCGAGCCTCGTCCACAAGGCGACCGGCCGCGAGGCGCTCGATGGACGCGGCAACCAGCTCTGGGTCTATCCCCAGGACAAGCCGCGCAACTGGGACGCCTGGGACGTCGAGGAGGATTACGAGCAAAGCGGCGAGGAGATTTCCGCGCTGGATAGTCTCGAAGTCGCCGCCTCCGGCCCGCATTTCGCCGGCCTGCGCGTCAGCCGAACCTGGCGTCATGGCCGCATCGTGCAGGATATCGGCCTGTCCGCCAACGGCCGCCGGCTCGACATCCGCACGCATCTGGACTGGCGCGATCGCCGCGCGCTGCTGCGCACGCTAACCCCGGCGAACGTGCGGGCGCGCCACGCCGTCGCCGAATGCGCGTTCGGGGTCATCGAGCGGCCGACCCACGCGAACACGTCCTGGGAGGCGGCGATGTTCGAATGGGTCGCGCATCGTTTCGTCGAAATCGCCGAGCCGGGCTTTGGCCTCGCGCTCCTCAACGACGGCAAATACGGGCACAGCGTGCGCGACAACGTGCTCGGCCTCAGCCTTGTGCGCTCGCCCGTGTATCCCGATCCGCTGGCCGACGAGGGCGAGCAGCGGTTCACCTACGCGCTGATGCCGCACGCCGGCGATTGGGTTCGAGGCGGGCGTGCGCGCGGAAGCCGATGCGCTCAACCAGCCGCTGCTGGCCATGCCGGCGCCGCGGGCCGCGGACGCGGTTTTGCGGCCGCTGGCGCTCGAGGGCTTGCGCGTCGCGCTGGCCGGCCTGAAACCGGCCGAGGACGGCGCCGGGCTCATCCTGCGGGTCTACGAACCCGCCGGCGCGCGCGGGATCGCGACGCCGAAACTCCCCGAGGGCTGGCGCGCTGAGGCCTGCGTCGATCTCTTGGAGCGGCCCGTCGAAGCGCCCGCCGAACTGCGCCCGTTCGAGGTGAGAAGCTGGCGGCTGGCGCGCGCGCAGTGATTTGCGCTCCGGGCGGCGCGCGTTATATCCCGTCGGTCACAAAGGCGGGGGCGAGGGGCGTGTCGGCGGCGGAATGGACGGCGGTGATGCTTTCGCTGCGGGTCGCGAGCGTCGGCGCGCTGGCGAGTTTGCCGTTCGCCGTCGGCGTGGCCTATCTGCTGGCGCGCGGGCGGTTTTGGGGGCGATCGGCGCTCGATGTGATCGTGCATTTGCCTCTTGTGCTGCCCCCGGTGGTGACGGGCTGGCTGCTGCTGGTTTGGTTCGGGCGCCAGGCGCCGCTCGGCGTGTTCTTTGAACGGGTGTTGGGCCTCACCTTCGCCTTCCGCTGGACCGGCGCGGCGCTGGCGGCGGCGGTGATGGGGTTTCCGTTGATGGTGCGGGCGATCCGGCTCTCGATCGAAGCCGTCGATCGCCGTTTGGAGCAGGCCGCCGCGACGCTCGGGGCGCGGCCGTGGCGGATTTTCGCCACCGTCACGCTGCCGCTGGCGCTGCCGGGCGTGTTCGCCGGCCTGATCCTCGGCTTCGCCAAGGCGATTGGCGAGTTCGGCGCCACCATAACCTTCGTCGCCAATATTCCCGGCGAGACGCAGACGCTCGCCACCGCGATCTACAACACGACGCAGGACCCCGACGGCGCCCCGGCGACCTGGCGTCTCACCGCCGTCGCCATCCTGATCGCGGTCGTCGCCCTCACGGCCTCCGAAGGGCTCGCGCGCGGCTTCCGGGCGGGCTGGCGGTGATCGAAATCCGCGTACGCCGTCGACTTGGGGCGGTGAACATCGAAGCGGACATCGTCGCGAACGGCCGTTCGCTGGCGCTGGTCGGACCCTCCGGCGGCGGCAAGACGACCCTGCTCAATATGGTCGCCGGGCTGGAGACGCCGGACGACGGCCGCATCGCGATCGGCGACGCTGTATTCTTCGATAGCGCCGCCGGGGTGAACCTGTCCCCGCGTGAGCGTCGGGTCGGCTACGTGTTCCAGGAGCCGCGGCTGTTTCCGCACTATTCCGTCGCCGGAAACCTGCGTTACGGCGCGCGTTCCGCCGGGGAGGCGCTCGTCGGCTTCGACGAGGTCGTCGGCTGGCTCGGAATCGGCGAGCTCCTGCAACGCCGACCAGCGAAATTGTCGGGCGGCGAGAAACAGCGCGTGGCGATCGGCCGCGCGCTGCTGAGTCGTCCGCGCGCGTTGTTGCTCGACGAGCCGCTGTCGGCGCTCGACGAAGCGCGGCGCGACGAACTCGTGAAACTGATCCAGGATCTGCGCGATCGGTTGTCGATCCCGATGATCCTGGTCAGCCATCGTCTCGACGAGGTGGAGCGGATCGCCGACGAAGTCGCGCGGGTGGAGGCTGGCCGCAAAACGACGCTTGCCGAATAAAAAAGCCCCGCCGAAGCGGGGCTAAAGGACGCGAGGGGCTGTTCTTAGTGCGCCGCCGCCGCGTCGATGCCGATGCCGGTCTGCGACCGCACGTATTGCGCCTCGAAGGCCGCCCTGTCGCGCGCCGCCCGGGCCGACTTGTCGGTGACCGAGAACACATAGCAGCAGAGGAACGCAAGCGGCATGGTGAAGATCGCCGGCGAGGAATAGGGGAACCACGCCGAGCCCTTGGCGTTGCCGAGCACGAGTTCCCAGATGGCGGGGCTGACGATCGTCAGCACCACCGCCGAGATCAGGCCGACGAAGCCGCCGATCACCGCGCCCCGCGTGGTGAGACCCTTCCACAGCATCGAGAGAAACAGCACCGGGAAGTTCGCGCTCGCGGCGACCGCGAAGGCGAGGCCGACCATGAAGGCGACGTTGATCTTCTCGAACAAAATACCGAGGATGATCGCCACGACGCCGAGCACCAGGGTGGTGACGCGCGACACTCGCACTTCCGTCCGCTCGTCGACGTTGCCGCGGCGAATCACGCTCGCGTAGAGGTCGTGACTGATGGCGCTCGCGCCCGACAATGTGAGGCCGGAGACGACCGCGAGTATGGTCGCGAACGCCACGGCGGCGATGAAACCCTTCATCAGGTCGCCGCCAACAGCATGGGCAAGATGGATCGCCGGCATATTGCCGCCGCCCAGCAGGCCTTTCGCGATGTCGCCACCGTCGTGATAGATGCCGTTCGGCAGAACCAGCACGATGGCGCCGAACCCGATGATGAAGGTGAGGATGTAGAAATAGCCGATGAAGGTGGTCGCCCAGAACACCGACTTGCGCGCTTCCTTCGCGTTGCTCACCGTAAAGAAGCGCATCAGGATATGCGGCAGGCCCGCCGTGCCGAACATCAGCGCCATGCCGAGGGAGAACGCGTTGATCGGGTTGGCGACGGCCGGCCCCGGGCTAAGAATCGCGTCGTGTTTCGAGTGCACTTCGACCGCCTTGGCGATCAGAGCGTTGAAATCGAAGCCAAATTGCGCCAGCACGAGGAGCGAGATGATCGTCGAGCCGCCGAGCAGGAGGCACGCCTTGATGAGCTGCACCCAGGTGGTGGCGATCATGCCGCCGAACGTGACGTAGATGACCATCAGCACGCCGACGATGATGACCGCCCAGAGATAGGGCAGGCCGAACAAAAGCTGGATGAGCTGACCGGCGCCGACCATCTGCGCGATGAGATAGAACGACACGGTGACCAGCGTGCCGAGCGCCGCCAGGGCGCGGATAGGCGTCGCCGCGAGGCGATAGGAGGCCACGTCGGCGAAGGTGAAGCGGCCGAGATTGCGCAAAGGCTCAGCCATCAGGAACATGATCATCGGCCAGCCGACGAGAAAGCCGATCGAATAGATCAGCCCGTAGTAGCCGCCGGTGTAGACAAGCGCGGAGATGCCGAGGAAAGACGCCGCCGACATGTAGTCGCCGGCGATGGCGAGGCCGTTTTGCAGGCCGCTGACGCCGCCGCCCGCGGCGTAGAAATCCTTGGCGGTGCGGGTGCGTTGCGCCGCCCAGTAGGTGATGCCGAGGGTCAGCAGCACGAAGGCGGCGAAGATGATGATCGCCGTCCAATTGGTGGGCTGCTGCGTTCCGGCTTCGATCGGGCCGGCCGCAAGCGCGGGGGTGCTCAGGGCCGCGAGCGCCGCGGCAAGGGCGAGTTTGCGGCTCATCGGGCGGCTCCGGTCGCGGAGGCGACGATCGCCCGGGTGAGGTCGTCGTAGCGGGAGTTGGCGCGGACGACGTAAATGCCCGTGAGGATAATCGACAGCAGGATCAGGCCAAGGCCCATGAGGATGCCGGCGGTAATCGTGCCGCTCACCTTGGCGGCGATCAGCGAGGGGTCGAACGCGACGATGGCGATGTAGCCATAGTACACGACCAGCATCACGATTGTGAGCGTCCAGCCGAACGAACTGCGTTCCTTTACAAGACTTTGGTAATTTGGGTCGCCCTGGATCCGGGCGAGCATCCTGTCGTCCATTGTCGTTTTTCCTCCGCATAGCGAACGTTGCGGGTCTGAAGCGGACCCCTCGGAGCGACGAAACCGGACGCGAAGATTTTTTTGGTCCCGAAGGAACCTCAAGACCCCGAGCGCGTTGGCGGTTACGAACTAACTCCGTTCGCCTCGTATAATGCGTGGAAAACAGCGCGCCGTCGACCCGGCGCCCCGTAGAACCTTGGTATAGCGCGCCGCCCGGCGCCGGCGAACGATTTCCGTTCTTCCGAAACATTTGTGCCACGCGGCAAGATCAGCTAATAAGCCTAGGGGCTAGCCCGCCGTATCGGTGCGGGGGTCTCAAGCTTGGCGACGCCGGCCGAAAACCCCACATCGACGCTTTCATTGGCGAGGGCGCGCGCTTTGCGGCGTGGCGCCTTGGCGATGTTTGGCGAGTGAGCCAAGACTAAAAGGCCGATTCGATGGATTTCCTCCAGCCACGGTTGCTCCGCATGAACCGCCGCCGACGCATCTATGAAGGCAAAGCCAAGATCCTTTACGAGGGTCCGGAGCCCGGAACGCTCATCCAGCACTTCAAGGATGACGCCACCGCTTTCAACGCCAAGAAACACGAGGTGATCGACGGCAAGGGCGTAGTCAACAATCGCATCTCCGAATATCTGTTCCAGCGCCTCAACGACATCGGCGTGCCGACGCATTTCGTGCGCCGGCTCAATCCGCGCGAGCAGCTGGTGCGCGAGGTTGAAATCATTCCGCTCGAGGTCGTGGTGCGCAACGTCGCCGCCGGCTCGCTCGCGACCCGCCTCGGCATCGAGGAAGGCACGCAACTGCCGCGCTCGATCATCGAGTTCTACTACAAGAACGATGCGCTGAACGATCCGATGGTCGCCGAGGAGCACATCACCGCGTTCGGTTGGGCGGCGCCGCAAGAGCTCGACGACATCATGGCGCTGGCGATCCGCGTCAACGACTTCCTGACCGGGTTGTTCCTCGGCGTCGGCATCCGGTTGGTCGATTTCAAGATCGAATGCGGCCGGCTGTGGGAGGGCGACAACATGCGGATCGTCGTCGCCGACGAGATTTCCCCGGATTCCTGCCGGCTATGGGACGTCAAGACCAACGATAAGATGGACAAGGACCGCTTCCGCAAGGACCTCGGCGGCATGATTGAGGCTTACACCGAGGTCGCCCGTCGGCTCGGCGTCATGCAGGAGAACGAGACGCTGCGCACCGGCACGCCGAAGCTCGTCAAGTAGGATTTTCCGGCGTTGCAGGTTGGCCGGTCCCTCGCGGGTCCGGCCTTTTGCGTTAGCCCGGGGAACACGCCATGCCCGCCACCGAAATTGTCCGCGCCCGGATCGAACGCGACATCAAGGAACGCGCGACGGCGGCCTTGGCCGAAATGGGCCTGTCCGTCTCCGACGCGATTCGAATTCTCATGCTGCGCATCGCCGACGAAAAGCGCTTTCCCTTCGAAGTGAGGGTTCCGAACGCCGCTACCGGCGCGGCCATCGCCGAGCTTGAGGCCGGCAAAGGCCAGCGGTTCGCCACCGTCGCCGATATGATGGCCTCGCTTCGCGATAAGAACGATTGAACTGGCGACCGCCTTTCGTCGCGATTACAAGCGCGAAAGCAAAGGGGCGGTGTGGCCGGACACTTGACCTCGAGCTTAACCCCTATTCTCGAAGCCTTTTCCGCCGATGCGATGCTGGTAGCGCGTCTGCGCGATCATGCGCTCTCTGGCCAATGTTCAGGCTATCGCGAATGTCATGTTTGCCCCAACCGATTGCTGATTTACCGTAAGCCGGGCCACACTCTCTTGCGAATAGCGCGCCTTGGTTCGCATAGCGAGGTATTCGCGAAATAAGCTCGCTGCTGGGTGTCGGCACCGCCAACTCGCCCTATCAACAAAACTTGGACATCAAGCCACTTCGAAGATTCGTGGAGCGGCCGGGAACAAATCAAGAACCACTGGTCGTACAATCAGCAAAAAATATTCAAACAAATCAACATATTAAAGTGGAAGGCGTGGATAACTTGCCTCCGTCGCTAGGCACTTATCAAATCGCAGGTACAGTTCGACCACCGAACCGAGAACGATCCCGGTCGGTGGTCGGACGGCGAAGACCTTGGAACCTTCGCCGACTGTCGAGCAACAAACCGCCCGGTGACTTACCAATCACGCGGCACAGTATGTGTTGCCAGCCGGGCAAAATATAGAAGGGGAAATCCGAAAAATGCCTGGTATGCGCACTTCAAGCGGCGGCCCTGAGCCGCCACGTCGGCGTTTGCCTGCCTGGACGCCCGAAAAAGCGGCGAAGGCCCGCCAGATGTATGCGGAGGGACGTCTTCTCGTCGACATCCAGAAGGAGCTAGAATGCGACGCCCGTCGGATCTACGAAAGTCTGGGTGACATGCCCCGGCGTGGGCGTTTCTGATAGTTGGTCTAATCAGGGTTGCCCTGCGGGAGCCCTTTCAATCGTTGAAAGCTTGAGTCTCGGCGAGAGGGCAAATATCAACGCGCGCACTCGTCGTGAACGCGATGTGTCCCTCTCGCACCCCGCCCCTCACCCCGTCCCCCCATCCGCCCCGACGACCGCGATGCGCAGATTGTTCGTCGAGCCCGGGGTTCCGAACGGCACGCCGGCAACTACAAGCACGCGCTCGCCGACCCCCGCGAAGCCCTCGATGAAGGCGTGCCGGCAGGCGCGGTCGGCCATATCGCGTTCGTCGCGCGCATCGTCCGTCACCACCGGATGCAGGCCCCAGACGAGCGCGAGCCGGCGCGCGATCTCGACGATCGGCGTCAGCGCGAGGATCGAGGAGGACGGACGTTCGCGCGCGATGCGCAAACCCGTCGCGCCCGACGCCGTCCAGGCGCAGATCACCTTCGCGCCGAGCACGTCGGCGACGTCGCGGGTCGCCTCGGCGATCGCGTCGGCCCCGGTCGCCTCCGGCGGCGCCCGCTGCGACAGCAGGATGCTGGGATAGATCTCCTCGGATTCCACGGCCTCGGCGATGCGGTTCATCATCGCCACCGCCTCACGCGGATATTGCCCCGAGGCGCTCTCCGCCGACAGCATCACCGCGTCCGCGCCCTCGAACACGGCGGTCGCGACATCCGACACTTCGGCGCGCGTCGGCACCGGCGTCGTAATCATCAATTCCAGCATTTGCGTCGCGACAACCACGGGCTTGCCGAGCTTGCGGGCCATGCGGGTGATGGTCTTTTGCAGCCCCGGCACGCGCTCGATCGGCATTTCGACGCCGAGATCGCCGCGCGCCACCATGATGCCGTCGGAGACGGCGATGATCTCGTCGAGCTTGGTGATCGCCTGCGGCTTCTCGATCTTGGCCATCACGCTGGCGCGCTTGCCGGCGATCGCCTTGACCTCCACCACGTCTTCCGGCCGCTGCACGAAGGAGAGCGCGATCCAGTCGATGTTTTCTTCGAGCGCGGCGTGGAGATCGGCGCGATCTTTCTCCGTCATCGCCGAGGTCGGCAGAATCGTGTCGGGCAGACTGACGCCCTTCTTGTTGGAGATCTTGCCCGCGACCTCGACCACGCATTCGGCGTGACGTTCGGAGTGCGACTGGACGCGCAACTGCACCTTGCCGTCGTCGATCAGCAGCCGATGGCCGGTGCGCAGCGATTCCAGGATTTCCGGGTGCGGCAACCGCACCCGCGTCGCGTCTCCGGGGGTCGGGTCATCATCGACCGTGAACAGATCGCCCTTGCGCAGTTCCTCGGCGCCGTTGGCGAATAGGCCGACCCGCAGCTTCGGCCCCTGCAGGTCGACGAGAATGCCGATCGGCCGGTCGACCTTCTCTTCGAGCTTGCGGATCGTGGCGACGCGCTCGCGCATCATGTCGTGCGAAGCGTGGCTCATGTTGATGCGGAACACGTCGACGCCGGCGCGATACAGCGCCTCGACGATTTCCGGATCGGCGGAGGCCGGCCCGAGAGTGGCGAGAATTTTGACGCGGCGGCTACGGCGGGTCATGTCGAACCCCTTTTCGGTCTTGTGGCGCGCTCAGTGCGTGGGATCGGTGAGCTGCACCGTCCAGTTCTTGGCGTCCTTGCCGGTGTCGACTTCGAAAAAGCCGGTGCGCTCGTAGCCGCGGGCGAAGCAATCCTCGCGGCCCTCGATTTTGAACTCGCGGTCGTTGGTGCACATGTAGGCTTTGCCCTTCCACTCGCCGCCGCGTTCGTCCATGGCATAGACGTAATAGAACTCCGCGGCGAGCGGTCCTTCGAGCAGCGTGTCGCAATCGGTCGGCTTGAGGTTCCACCAGCCCTCGCTGACCCAGGTCTTGCCGTCAGTATAGGCGAGCGAGACGCTGACGCGGTCCGAGGTGAGATTGCAAAGCCGGAAATCGGCGCGCGCCGGCGCCGCCGCGACGAGGGCGCCGAGCAGCGGCAAGGCGAAGCGCAAGCTCACGAGATCGAGACCCCCGGTTAGGCGCGGCATATTCCGGGGCGCCGGCGCCCTGTCAACCGCCGGATTGTCCAAGGACGCGCCGCGGCTGGGGATCGTCGCCCCGCTGGCGCCGTCTCGGCGTTGCGCTGGCGAGGACGGCGCTAGGTTCGCAACCTCACTTGTCCGGTTTGGGCGAAACCTCCAGGCGCAGCAGCCGGAAGCCCGGCGGCATTTGCAGCCCGTTCGCAACGTTAGGGTCGCCGACAGCGACGACCGCCGCCGCGACCTTGCCGCTCAATAACAGTTGGACGTCCGTCTCGCTGCCCTGTTTGAAAACCACGCCGCCGGCCCCGGCCGCCGCGAATGACGCGCGTAGCCGCTCACTGGAAATCGCCATGTCGCCGGCGACGAGGACCGCTTTGTCGTTGAGGTCCGCGGCGCTGTTCACTCCCGGGCTTGCGAGGACGATCACCACGCGCTGCGGCGTCGTCGGCGCGCCTTCGTTGGCGGTCGCAACTTCCTGGGGGGCGCTGGTCGCCGCGGGCGTCGGCGGTTGGCCGCCCTCCGCTTTGGCGGCGACGGACGGCGCCGGCGTCTTCTCGTCGGGGTCGGGTTTTGGCGCCGTCTTTTCCGCGCTGTCCTGAGGAGCGGCGACTGAATCCGGCGCCGCGCTGGGGTCGGCGACGGGGTTCAATGGTTTCGAGGTTTCTTCGTCCGGCTTCGCGCTCGCGGACGCCTCCGGCGCGGCGGGCGTCGGCTTCGCAGCTACGCCGGGCTCCGGCGAATTCCCCGCTATCGTGGGATGCGCGGTCCCAGTCTCGACGACGGCCGCGCTGGCGGGTTGCGCCTTCGTGGCGGGCGGTCCGCTGGGCGCGTTGGCCTCCCCGGAAGGGGCCGACTTTGCGACGGCGCGTGGGCCATCGCCAGCCGGTTTTGACCTGTGTCGCGCGGCCGACTCCGACACCCGCGAGACCGGTTCGGCGCTTCGCTCGGCGAGCGCACGCTTGGGGCTCTTCCGCGGTCCCGGTCGTTTCGCGCTGTCAGCCCGAGCGGCGGGAAGCGCCATATTTTCCGGACGTCCCGTCTCTTCTTGGGCTGCGGGCAGTTTTATTCCCATCCACGCGCGACAGAACGCTCCGCAAGGCAGTCCGTTGACCTCGATATACTCCTCCGACCGCGCTAGCGACGACAATCCGAAGACAAAGGCGGCAATCGCCGCAAAACGAAAAAACGCTAACTTTCTCATAGTCTGAGTCCTGACGGGAGCGCGCTCCGGGCTCTTGAAGACTCCTAAATATTAGACCAGTCCAGACTTGTCCGCAAATTGGTTATGTCTGGATACGTATTTCGCCGTGTTTTACGTATACGAGACGTAGTCAGAGTTTTCACGTATATCCTGGGGAGCGAAGTAGCATAGAGTCTTGCCACGGGCGTGTTGGCGCGGCTCACAATTGCAAGGCCGCCGCTCGCCCGTTCCGGCTGTGGACGCCGTCCGCAAACGCGCCTATGGCGCGGTTCGCTGCGGAGGCGGGCATGAAGCCAAGTTGGGGTCGGGACGGCGAAAGCGGGCGCGCCACGCCGTGACCCGCGCGTTCCTCAACGTCGAGACCTCCCTTGCCGGGCGCCGCTGGCGGGCGCGGCTCGACTCGGCCGGGGAGGCGCGGGCGCAGGCGATCGCGCAACTGACCGGCCGCGGCGAGCTTATCGCGCGCATCCTCGCCGGGCGCGGCGTCGAACTCGACGCCGTCGAGCGTCACCTCGAACCGACCTTGCGCGATCTCATGCCCGATCCGCACACGCTCGCCGACATGGCCGCGGCGACCGAGCGCCTCGCCGTGGCGATCGCGCGTCGCGAGCGAGTCGCCATCTTCGGCGATTACGACGTCGACGGCGCCTGCGCGGCGGCGCTGCTGAGCGAGTACCTTAGCGCGTTCGGCTGCGAGACGCTGATCCACATCCCCGACCGCGTCACCGAGGGCTACGGTCCGAACGTCGAGGCGATGCGGCAGTTTCAGGCGGCCGGCGCGCAGCTCGTCGTCACTGTCGATTGCGGCGCGGTCAGTTTCGAGCCGTTCGCGGAGGCGGCTAGGCTCGGCCTCGACGTCGTCGTGTTCGACCACCATCAAGCGTCGGAGACGCTACCGGCGGCGCTCGCGCTGGTTGATCCCAACCGACAGGACGATCTCTCCGGCCTCGGCTCGCTGTGCGCCACCGGCGTCGTGTTCATGGCGCTCGTCGATCTCAACCGCCGCTTGCGCGCGAAGGGCGAGGTTCCCGATCTCAAGACGAAACTCGATCTCGTCGCGCTGGCGACCGTCGCCGACGTCGTGCCGCTGATCGGGCTCAACCGGGCGTTCGTCGCGCGCGGCCTGGAGGTGATGCGGCGCCGCGAGCGCGTCGGTCTCGCCGCGTTGTTCGACGTCGCCGGCGCCGGCGGGCCGCCGACGCCCTACCATCTCGGCTTTCTCATCGGGCCGCGCATCAACGCGGGCGGGCGCATCGGCGATGCGGCATTGGGCAGCCGGCTGCTGATCGCCACCGACCCGGCCGAGGCGGTCCGGCTCGCCGCCGAACTCGACCGGCTCAACCGCGAGCGCCAGCGCATCGAGACCGCCGTGCTCGCCGAAGCCGAGGCGCAGGCGCTCGCCGCGCTCGGCCTCGAAGAGCGCGGGGCCTGCGTGATCGTCGCCAGCGAAGGTTGGCCGCCCGGCGTCGTTGGCCTGGTGGCGTCGCGGCTGAAGGATCGGTTCGGCCGCCCCGCCTTCGCGCTGGCGCTCAACGGCGGCGAGGCGACCGGGTCGGGACGCTCGATACCCGGCGTTGATCTGGGCCGTCTCGTGCAAGGGCTCGTCGCCGCCGGGCACGCGATCAAGGGCGGCGGTCACGCCATGGCCGCCGGATTGACCCTCAAACGCGAACGGCTCGGCGACATGCGCGCGCATCTCGAAGATGTGCTGCAAACGCCGGTCGCCGAGGCGCGACGCGACGAAGCCGCGCTCTCGATCGACGCGGCGCTCGCCGCCGCCGCGGCGACGCCGGAGTTGCTGCGCGCGGTCGACGCCGCCGGGCCCTATGGCGCCGGCAACCCGGAGCCGGTGTTCGTGCTGCCGAGGCATCGCATCGAGGGCGTGACGCTCGCCGGAACGGATCACCTGCGTTTCCGGGCCGTCGCCGCCGACGGGCGGTCATTGGAGGCGATCGCCTTCCGCGCCGCCGACAAGCCGCTCGGGCGCGGCCTGCGCAGCCTCGCCGGCGGCGCCACACATCTCGCCGGGGCGCTGACGATTGATCGCTATGGCGGTCGGGAGCGCGTGCGGTTGCGGCTGATCGACGCCGCGCCGGCGCCTATGTGAAGGCGCGTCGGCGGTAGTGATAGGAATAGGCGGCGCGGAACCCCAGGCTCTCATAGAGCCGCCACGCCGGGCGGTTGGCGTCGTTCACCTGAAGATAAGCGGCTTCGGCTTCGGCGCCGCCGTCGCGGCCCCACGCCATCAACGCGCGGGTGATCGCGCGGCCGAGACCGCGCCCGCGAAACTCCGGGCGCACAATGATGTCGAACAAGCCGACCGCGCCGCGATCGGCGACGCCGAGGCCGAAGGCCGCCGCCTGATCGCCGACGAACGCCGTCGCGCATGCGCTCGGCAGCGCGATCGCCGTTACGATCTGGTCGTGAATGGCGCGATGCGACGGAGCGACGCCCTGCGCCGCCGCGATCCCGTTGAGCCAGGCCGGCGTCGGCCCCGGCGCCAGCCGCACGGCCGCGTCAGGGCGCGCGGCGTCGAGCGGAGCGGTCATTACCGTTGAGGGGTCGAGCCACGCATATCCCGCCGCAGCCAGCAGGGGATCAGCATCGGGGCCGGCGAGCGGCGTCAGACGAAAGATCGTCGGCTGGCCGTTGGCGGCGTAGAAACGTTCGGCTTCCGCCATCACGTCGCGGAACTCGCGCGCCGGGGCCAAGGCGTTGATCGAATCGGCGCGCATCTCGTGGCGATCCCCCAGCGCGTTGGCCGAGTTGGCGCGCTTGGTGTAGCCGCCGCCGAGGCGGAACACCCAACCGCCGAAGTAAACATTGCGCGGCGCCGGCCAGGCGCTGAAGCCGCGCTCCTCCCAATCGAGTACGTCGGTCATGTCGCGCCCTTTCTCGTTTCGAGGGCGCAAAGACGGCGAGAGCGGGTCATGGGCAGGCTCCAATTTGGGGACATAAAAAAAGCCGCGCTGGCGGCGCGGCGGGCAGGTTCGCGGGTCACGCGCGGCCGTCCGGCGCCTCAAGGGGGCGTGGAGCTACGGCGGCGGAGAACGAGCGCGAACATGGCCATCGCCTGTACGCGCCCGGTTGCGGCTGTCAAGCGGCGTTACGTCATTTAGCCGGCAGATCGCCGCGCTCGCCCCTAGGCAGGCTCTCGTCGAAGCACGCCCAACTCGGCGCCGATCTCGTCCAGATTGTGCCGATCGGTTTGCCGATCTCGGGATCATCGAGCGAACCGACGCGGACGATGACGACGTGCGGCCGCGGCGCTGCTTCGCTGAACAACTGCGTTCCACATTGCGGGCAAAAGCTGCGGACCATCGCCGCGCCGCTGTCGGCCGTCGAAGCGTAGGTCGCGCGCTCGCCGGATATCTTCAGCGCCTCTTTCGGAAAGGCGGCGTTGGCGGTCCCCGTGCCGGCGCCGAGATATTGGCAGACGCGACACCAGCAGACGCGCGCGAACAGCGGCGCTTCGGCGGCGATCTCATAACGCAATTGGCCGCACAGACAGCCGCCGGTGATGGGCATTCACGTCTCCGCCGAAAGAAGGCGGCATCATAGCGCAGCGCGAGCCTCTGCGCTCACTCCGCCGGCGCCATTGCGCCAAAGTTGGGATGCGGCGCGTCCGGCTTTGGCGCCGGCGCCGCCTTCGGCCCCAACGACCTGCGGAACCAAAGCGCGTAGATCGCGGGCAGCAGGAACAGCGTCATGAACGTTGCAACCGACAGCCCGCCCATGATGGTCAGCGCCATCGGCCCCCAGAACGCGCTCTCCGAAAGCGGGATCATCGCCAGGATCGCTGCGATCGCCGTCAGCGCGACCGGCCGCGCGCGGCGCATGGTCGCGAACACGATCGCCTCGCGGCGGGTGAGCCCGCGCTCGCGGACGTCGGTCTCGATCTGATCGACCAGGATCACGGTGTTGCGCATGTCCATGCCGGCGAGCGCGATCAAGCCCAGCAGCGCGACGAAGCCGAACGGCTTGTGCGCGAGGTTGAGCGCGATCGAGGCGCCGACGATGCCGAGCGGCGCCGTGAAGAACACGATGGCGAGCCGCGAGAAGCTCTGCATCTGCGCCATCAGCAGCGTGAGCATCGCCATGATCATGATCGGGAACAGCACGGCGATCGAAGCGGTGCCCTTCTGCGATTCCTCGATCGCCCCGCCCAGAGCGATTCCGTAGCCGAGCGGCAGGGATTCGCGGACTGTTTGCAGCTTCGCCCACAAGGCGTTGGAGACGTCGGGCGGCTGCGCGCCGTCGACCACGTCGCCGAGCGCCGTGATGACGAGTTGGCGGTCGCGCCGCCAGATGATCGGCTCTTCGGTCGAGCGCACGATCTTGGCGACCTGGCCGATCGGCACCGCGACGCCGCCGCGCGTCTCGATCGTCAGATCGGCGATGCGGTCGAGCGCCGCCCTCTCGCTCGGGACCGCGCGCGCGACCACGTCGATGCGCTCCTCGCCGGCGCGGATCGTCGTAACCGTCGCGCCGCCGATTAGCGTCTGCAAGCTCTGGGCGATGTCCTGCGGCGTGAGGCCGAAGGCCCGCGCGCGCGCCTGGTCGACGTCGAAGTGCAGCGAGGGCATCTTCTCGCCCCAGTTGAGATGGGGATCAATCACGCGGTCGTCGGTGCGCATCACGTCGCGCACTTCAGCGGCGATCTCGCGCACCTTGTCGATCTCGGGGCCGGTCACGCGGAACTGCACGGGAAAACCGACCGGCGGGCCGAAGTTGAAACGGTCGACGCGCACGCGCGCCTGGCTCAGCGCCCCGTTGGCGACCGCCGCCTCGATGCGCGTCCGGATTCGCTCGCGCGCCTGCACGTCCTTGGCGACGATCACGATCTGCGCGAAAGATTCGTTGGGCTGCACCGGCTGAAGCCCCAACCAGAAGCGCGGCGAGCTCTTGCCGATGTAGGTCGTGAAGCTCGAAGCGTCGTCGTCGCCGGCGATCAGCTTCTCCGCCTCGGCGGCGGCCTTTTCGGTCGCGCCGATCGCGCTGCCCTCGGCGAGCCGCAGCTCGAAGAACAATTCCGGCCGCTCCGACAGCGGGAAGAACTGTTGTTGCACTTTGCCGAACTGGCTGAGGCCGAAGCCGACGATGACGAGGGCCACCGCGATGACGACCAGCGGCCGCGCCACGCAGAACTCCAGCGCCTTGCGGAAACCGCGATAGAAGCGGGTGGCGTAGATCGCCTGCTTCGTCGCGGCGGTGCGCGCCCTTGGCGTAGTTAGGCAGCAGCTTGAAACCGAGGAACGGCGTGAACAGCACGGCGACGAACCAAGACGCCACCAGCGCGATGCCGACCACCCAGAAAATGCCGCCGGCGTATTCGCCGGTCGCGGAGTTGGCGAGCCCGATCGGCATGAAGCCGGCGGCGGTGACGAGCGTGCCGGTCAGCATGGGAAATGCGGTCGAGGTCCAGGCGAACGAGGCCGCGCGCTCGCGGTCCCAGCCCTGTTCGAGCTTCACCACGATGGTTTCGGTGGCGATGATGGCGTCGTCGACCAGCAGGCCGAGCGCGATGATGAGCGCGCCGAGCGTGACGCGTTGCAGATCGAGCCCGAGCATCGTCATCGCGACGAACACGATCGCCAGCACGAGCGGCACGGAGGTCGCCACGACCAGCCCGGAGCGCCAGCCGAGGCTGACGAAACTGACGCCGAGTACGATCGCCAGCGCCTCCAGGAACGAGCGAGTGAACTCAAACACGGCCGCGTCGACCACCTTCGGTTGATCGGCGACACGCGAGATCACGATGCCCTCGGGAACGTCGG
This sequence comes from uncultured Pseudomonadota bacterium, assembly GCA_963807735.1. Classification (GTDB taxonomy): domain Bacteria; phylum Pseudomonadota; class Alphaproteobacteria; order Rhizobiales; family Beijerinckiaceae; genus Roseiarcus. The sequence continues at coordinate 25,368 of CAWEDI010000041.1, forward strand.
CTTCGAATTCGGCGAGCGTCGCGTCGAGCGCTTTGCCTAGGGCGAGAATGTTGCCGCCTTTCTGCATCACCACGCCGACTTCCAGCGCCGGCTGGCCTTGCGCGCGGATCAGATAGGAGGGCGGGTCCTCGTAGCCGTGCGTCACGGTGGCGATGTCGCCGAGCCGGAAGGTCTGGCCGCCGGACATCACCGGCGTCTCCTCGACCGCCGCGACTCCCTGGACCGCGCCGCTTACGCGCAGCGGGACGCGCTGCGCATCGGTCTGGAACTCGCCGGCGGGAACGAGCGCATTCTGTTTGGCGAGCGAATCGAGGATCGCCTGCACGGAGAGGCCGAGCGTGGCGAGCTTGGCGTGGCTGAACTCGACGTAGATGCGCTCGCCTTGATCGCCGTAGAGATCGACCTTGGTCACGTCAGGCAGCGGTTGCAGCCGCTTGCGCAGCGCCTCGGCCACCTGCTTCAACTGCGCGAAGGTCGCCCCGTCGCCGGTCACGGTGTAGAGCACGGAATCGATGTCGCCGAACTCGTCGTTGATCGTCGGGCCGATCACCTCGGGCGGCAGATCGGCCTTGAGGTCGGTCATCTTCTTGCGAAGCTGGAGGAACAGCATCGGCACGTCGCGAGCCGGCGTCGAATCCTTGAACACGAACGAGATCGAGGTGAAGCTGGGTTTGGAATAAGTTTCGATCTTGTCGACGAACGGCAGTTCCTGCAGCTTCTTCTCGATCCGGTCAGCGACCTGGCCTTGCATTTCACTGGCGGTCGCGCCCGGCCAGACCGCGCTCACATTGACGTTCTTGATGGTGAACGAGGGGTCTTCCGCTCGTCCCAACTTGGCGTAGGCCAGCGCTCCCGCAACGCCGATCACCAGGATCAGGAAGGCGATCAGCTGCGGATGCCGGATCGCCCAATGCGAGAGATTGAACTTGCCCATCAGAGCCCCGCCAGGTTTTCGACGACGCGAACCTTCTCTTTCGAATCAAGCTTGTGGACGCCGAGCGCCACGATCGTCGTCCCCTCGGGAACGCCGGAGGCGAGATAGGCCGACTCGGAATCGTAGGCCCCAACCACTACAGGCGCCGCGGCGATCGCGCCCGAGGCGCGGTCGACTGTCCAGACTTCGGGCCCGTGTCCGTCGTCGAACAGCGCGCCAACGGGCACGCGCGCCACCGGCGCGGCGCCGTTCGAGAGGATGACGGTGACGGTCATGCCGAGCCGCGCCGCCGCCGGCGCCGTCGGCAGGCTGAACCGCGCGGCGTAAGTGCGCGTGGCCGCGTCGGCGTTGGGCGACAGTTCGCGCAACTTGGCGGGCGTGGTCGCGCCGGGCAGCGCCCAGAACTCCACGCGGGCCGCTGCCGCGCGCACGCGGTCGACCAGGTTTTCCGGGACCGCGACGGCGGCCTCCTTCACATCGACATGGGCGAGCCTCACCACCGGCGCGCCGGCCGCGACAACCTGGCCCGGCTCCGCCTCGGCCGCGCTGACGACGCCGTCGGCGTCGGCGACCAGCGTGGCGTACCCCAGCGAATTGCGGGCGAGCGACACCGCGCGCTCCGCTTTCAGCGCGCCGGCGCGGGCCTGATCGGCCACGGAGCGCGCCTTGTCGAAATCCGCGCTCGCCGACCAGCCCTGCCGGTTGAGGGACGTGATGCGCTTCTCTTCGGCTTCGGCTTGGGTCAGCACCGAATTCGCGGAGGCGAGTTCGGCCTGCGCCTGTTCGAGTTGCAGTTGAAAGTCGGTCTGGTCGAGATAGGCCAGAGGATCGCCCTTGTGGACGAACGCGCCGGCGTCGACGAGGCGCCGATCCAGCCGGCCGCCGACTCGGAAGCTCAGCTCGCTTTCGGTGCGGGCCTTGACGATGCCCGGAAGCGCCTGGGCCTGCTCGCGCGGTTGGTAGTGCACCTGCGCCACAAGCACGGGCCGCCGGACGCTCTCGGCGGCGCCGCCCTCGGCCGCGTTGCAGGCGAGGAACGAGCCGGCCGCGAACAACGCGCCGAAAGCGAAGTGAGGCTTCATGGGCTTCGATCTCCGGTTCGCTCAGAGGAACGGGCGCCGTAGCTCAGCGCGCGCAACGCGAAATCGACCACCGCTTCCGGCGGAACCGCGCTCGGCGAATTGCGCTGCTGGGCGATGAGCGTCGGATGATGAACGGCCGCGCAGGCGCACAGCGTTTGCGCGGCGAGGCCTATCGGCTCGCCGGGACCGAACTCTCCCGCCGCCTGACCCTCGGCGATCAGTTCGGCGACGATGACGCCGCAATCCTGCTTGAACTGCTCGATCGCCGGCCAATTCTCGCTGATCGCGACGTCGACGATCTCATGCACGCGCGACTGGTTGAGCATCTGATCGGCCATGCACTCAAACATCATCAGCATGGTCGCGCGAATGCGCTCGGAAGCCGGGTCGGACCGCATGGCGATCTCGCGCGCCTTGGCGGTCAGCGCGCCGAGCTGGTTCGAAGCGATCGCTTCGCAGACCGCCTGCTTGGAGGGGTAGAAGCGATAGACGTTGGCGCTCGACATGCCGAGCTTTTCGGCGATGTCGGCGATCGTCGTGCGCGCGCCGAGTTGCCGGAACAGCTCCCAGGCCACCTCCAGAATGCGCGCCCGCATCTCCTCGGGGCCCGGACGTTCGGCGGAAATAGGGGGCACGAAGCAAACCTGACGAGTGAAGATTGACGATTTTCGATTTTTATCACTCGTCAAACGAAAGTCAAGCTTGGCCGGCGCAATTCACGGCGAAATGAGGGATATGCGCGGGAAGATCGGGACCGCGATTTGACAATCCGCACTCGAAGGGTCTCGCTGGGACCGGCGAATGCGTTCCAGTTCCTAAGAGTTCCTAACGCGCGAGGAGGAAATGCCATGCCCGTCAAACGCAACTCCGCCGACCTCGCCTTCATGCCCGGCTTCGGGAATGATTTCGAGACCGAGGCGCTCCCCGGAGCGCTGCCGCAGGGGCAGAATTCGCCGCAACGCTGCGCCTACGGTCTCTACGCCGAACAGCTTTCGGGCTCGCCGTTCACTGCGCCGCGCGGGACCAACGAACGATCCTGGCTCTATCGGATGCGCCCGAGCGTCGGTCACATCCGGCGGTTCCGCCGTTATCAGCAACCGCTTTGGATGACGGCGCCGCACGTCGTCGATCATGGGCTCCCGCTCGGCCCGTTGCGCTGGAATCCGATCCCGATGCCTTCGGAGCCGCTGACGTTCCTGTCGGGGATGCGGACAATCACGACGGCGGGCGACGTGCTGACCCAGGTGGGCATGGCGACGCATGTCTATTTCGTCAACGCGCCGATGATCGACGAATATTTCTACGACGCCGACGGCGAGCTGCTGATCGTGCCGCAAGCCGGCCGGTTGCTGATCTTCACCGAACTCGGAAAGCTCGACGTCGGCGCCGGCGACATCGCGGTTGTGCCTCGGGGCATGAAGTTCAAGGTCGAACCCGTCGACGGTCCCTCGCGCGGCTATGTCTGCGAAAACTACGGCGCCAAATTCGCGTTGCCCGAACGCGGCCCGATCGGCGCCAACTGCCTCGCCAATTCGCGCGATTTCAAATCGCCGGTCGCGGCCTATGAGGAGAAGGAGAAGCCCTGCCGGCTGCACGTCAAGTGGTGCGGGCAGTTCCACGCTACCGACATCGACCATTCGCCGCTCGATGTCGTCGCCTGGCACGGCAACTATGCGCCTTACAAATACGACCTGCGGACGTTCTCTCCGGTCGGCGCGATCCTGTTCGACCATCCCGATCCGTCGATCTTCACCGTGCTGACCGCGCCCTCGGGCGAGGCCGGCACCGCCAACATCGATTTCGTCATCTTCCCCGAACGCTGGATGGTCGCAGAACATTCGTTCCGGCCGCCCTGGTACCACACGAACATCATGAGCGAGTTCATGGGCCTCATCTACGGGCAATATGACGCGAAGGAGAATGGCTTCACGCCCGGCGGGTTCTCATTGCACAACATGATGCTGCCGCATGGACCCGACGCCTCCGCGTTCGAGAAGGCGAGCGCCGCGGAGCTGAAGCCAGTTAAGCTGACCAACACGATGGCGTTCATGTTCGAGACGCGCTTCCCGCAGCAGTTGACCGAGTACGCGGCGACCTCGCCCGCGCTTCAGGATGACTATGCGGACTGCTGGCAAGGTCTCGCGAAGAAATTTGACGGCGCGCCCGGCGCGAAGTGAACGGAGCCGACGATGTCAGCCGCAACGCGCCAACAAATGTCGAGCTGGATCGAATCCGCGCAGGCGAGCGACGGCGATTTCCCGATTCAGAACTTGCCCTATGGCGTGTTCCAACGGGATCAAACGCCGCCGCGGTGCGGCCTGGCGATCGGCGATCAGATCGTCGATCTCTTCGAACTTGAGCGAGCAGGCCTCCTCAGCGCGGGACCGGGCGCGCCGGTGTTTGGCGAGCCGGCGCTGAATGCGTTCATGGCGCGCGGCGCTCCCGTTTGGACGTCGGTGCGCGCCCGTCTGACGGCGCTGCTCAGCGAGGGCGGCGACCCGGCGCTGCGCGACGACGGCGATTTGCGCGCGCGCGCGCTCGTGCCGCAGGCGGACGCGACCTTGCGGCTGCCTTTCAAGGTGGCGGGCTACACGGATTTCTACGCCGGCCGGCAGCACGCGACGAATGTCGGAACGCTGCTCCGCGGTCCCGAAAATGCGCTGCCGCCGAACTGGTTGAGCATCCCGATCGGATACAATGGCCGCGCTTCGACCGTCGTGGCGTCGGGAACGCCGATCCGCCGCCCGCTCGGTCAGACCAGGCCGGCGGGCGCGGAGCTGCCGGTGTTCGGCCCGACCCGACGGTTGGACATCGAACTTGAGATCGGCGCCGTTGTCGGAACGCCGTCGCGCCTGGGCGAGCCTATCACGGTCGGGGAGGCCGAGGCGATGATCTTCGGCTTCGTGTTGTTGAACGATTGGTCGGCGCGTGACATTCAGGCCTGGGAGTATCAACCGCTGGGGCCGTTCCAGGCCAAGGCTTTCGCCACGACGATCAGTCCTTGGGTCGTCACCAGCGAGGCGCTGGCGCCTTTCCGGCGCCCCGGTCCGAAACGGGATCGCCCGTTGCTGCCGTATCTGCTGGAGCCGGGACCGATGCTCTACGACATCAACCTCAGCGTTCGGATGCGCCCCGCGGGGAGCCCTGAACCTGCGGAAATCGCGCGCACCAATGCCCGCGAGTTGTACTATTCCGCGGCTCAGCAACTCGCCCATCACGCGGTCTGCGGCTGCAAGATGGATACCGGCGATCTGCTCGGATCGGGGACGATCTCGGGCGCCGAGACGCGCAGCCGAGGTTCGTTGCTGGAGCTCACCTGGGGCGGCGCCGAGCCGCTGAGCTTTGGCGCCGGCGTGCAACGGACTTTTCTCGAAGACGGGGACGAAATGACGCTGGCCGGTTGGGCCGAAGGTCCCGGTTATCGGATCGGCTTCGGCGAATGCGTCGGCCGCATATTGCCGGCGCCGACCGATTTCGTATCAAAGCTCCAGGAGGCGGCTGATGGCTGACCCGACGCTGTTCGGCTACTGGCGCTCCAGCGCGGCCTATCGGGTCAGGATCGCGTGCAATCTGAAAGGCGTCGCGCCCGAGCAACATTTCATCCGTCTGCGCGAGGGCGAACAGCGGGGCGCCGCGCATCGCGCCAGAAACCCCGCGGGCCTCGTCCCCGTCTGGCGCGAGGGCGAGTTCTGGTTGTCGCAGTCGCTCGCCATCATCGAATATCTCGACGAGACCCATCCCGAGCCCAAGCTGCTGCCAGGCGACGCCAGGCGCCGCGCCGCCATTCGGCAAATCGCGCTCGACGTCGCGGCCGATATTCATCCGATCGGCAACCTGCGGGTGCTTGACGCTTTGACGACGGAATTCAAGGCGGACGCCGCCGCTCGCGCAGCGTGGGGACGTCGCTGGATAGGCGCTGGCCTCGCCGCGATCGAAGCCCGGTTGGCCGACACGGCGGGGCGGTTCGCCGTCGGCGACGACGTCACGCTCGCCGACATCTGTCTGGTCCCGCAACTCTATAACGCCCGCCGAGTCGATCTCGACCTGACGCCATTTCCCAAGGTCGTGGAGGTCGACGGCAACGCCCGGGCGTTGTCCGCGTTCGCCCGGGCGGCCCCGGAAAACCAACCCGATGCGGAGTAAGCAGGCGATGTCAGAGAGCACAGCCGGAAAGGCGTTCGCGTCGCAAGGCGATATGACTGAGAAGAAGATCTCCTTCACGGAGGTCGGCGCCGGCCTCTGGGCGTTCACCGCCGAAGGCGACCCGAACACCGGCGTCATCATCGGCGACGACAGCGTGATGATCGTCGATGCGCAGGCGACGCCGCGACTTGCGGCCAAGGTGATCGAGAAGATCCGCTCCGTCACCGACAAGCCGATCAAATATGTCGTGCTCTCGCACTATCATGCGGTGCGCGTTCTCGGCGCCTCGGCCTATGGCGCCTCCGAGATCATCATGTCGGAGAAGGCGCGCGCGATGGTGGTGGAGCGCGGCAAGGAGGACTGGGATTCCGAGTTCCAGCGATTTCCGCGCCTGTTCCAAGGCCACGAGAGCATTCCGGGCCTCACCTGGCCGACGCTGACGTTCAACCAGCACGCCGACCTTTTATCTCGGCAAGCGAAGGGTCGATCTGCGATTCCTCGGCCGCGCCCATACGGCTGGCGATATCGTCGCCTTCGTGCCGGACGCCAACGTCATGTTCACTGGCGACATCGTCGAATATCCACTCGGCCTGCTATTGCGGCGACGCGCATTTCACGGACTGGCCGGCGACCATCGAGGCGATCCGCGACCTTCGACGTCGACGCGATCGCACCCGGGCGAGGCGACGCCGCTGGTCGGCAAGGCCCGCGTCGCAGCGGCGCTCGACAACACGATCGATTTCGTAACCTCGACCTATCGCCCCATCGCCCGCGTCGCGCGCGGCGGCGGCTCCCTGAAGCAGGCCTGGGACGCCTGCCGCGCTGCGTGCGATCCGAAATTCGCCGCCTATGCGATCTATGAACATTGCCTGCCGTTCAACGTCGCGCGCGCTTTCGACGAAGCGCTCGGCGTCGACACGCCGCGCATCTGGACCGCCGAGCGCGATCTCGCCATGTGGGCCGCGCTGCAAGGTTGACGGCGGCGCTTTCGGCGGTGAATGGCGCCGATCGCAACGCGCGCGTTTACAAGGCGCGCGTCATTATGGTAAGCAGCTTCACTAATTAATGCGGAAGCGCGCCGGGAGGAGACGCGGATGAACCGTCGATCGGAAAATCGCGTCTTGCACCCGGCGAGCCGCCGCGCATGACGGCGCTGATCATCGCCAACTCGCTGGCGCTGGCGTCGTTGCTGATCCTGCTGTCCAGCGGGCTGGCGCTGATCTACGGCCTTCGCGACGTCATCAATTTCGGCCACGGCGCGCTTTATATGCTGGGCGCCTATCTCGGCTATTCGCTGGCTCGCGTCGGTGGTTTCTGGTTCGCGCTGATCGCGGCGCCGGCCCTGCTCGGGCTCGTTGGCGTTCTGTTTGAATGCGCGGTCTTGCGTCCGCTGCAACGGCGCTCTCACATCGAAGTCGCTTTGGTGACGCTGGGGCTCGGCATTCTGCTGGGCCAGCTCATCATCTACGTCTATGGCGGCGAGGCGCGCAGCATCGATGCGCCGGCGTCGCTCGCCGGCTCGGTGAGCGCGTACGGACTGTCCTACCCCGTCTATCGGTTGTTCCTCATCGCCGTTGGGCTTGGCTCCTGCGCCCTGCTGGCGATCTGGCTCAACTTCACGAGGTCGGGCCTCTACGTGCGCGCCGTCAGCCAGGACCCCTCGGTCGCGCGCATGATGGGGCTCGACGCCGACCGTCTCAGCCTGCTGGTGACCGTTCTCAGCGCCGTCTTCGCCGGCGTCGCCGGCGTGCTGGCCGGACCCTATCTATCGGTTGATCCCGGCATGGACGTCGCCATGATCGTAAACTGCCTTATCATTGTCGTGATCGGCGGCGCCGGCAGCATCGTCGGCGCCGTCGTCGCCGCGCTCATTTTCGGCTTCGTGCAGGTGGCGGGATCGGTTTTCCTGCCTGATCTCGCGGCGCTTGCGCCCTATGCGCTGCTGATGTTCGTGCTGCTGTTCGCGCCGCGCGGATTGGGTCGCGGGCGGGCGCTCGGATGATCGGCGAGGCCGCCGCGCGCGCTTTGCCGAGCGGCGCCGTTCGGGCCGGCCGCGGCGCCCTCGCCATTGTCGTCGGCGCGCTCGTCTTCCTGGTCGGCGCCCTGGCGCCGACGCATTTGGCCAGCGAATTCGTGTTGAAGCTGGCGAACGAGGGGTTGCTGTTGGGCATCCTCGCGCTCAGCGTCGCGTTCTTGATGAGCCAGGCCGGGCTGGTCGCGCTCGGCGCGGCCAGCGTCTACGGCGGCGTCGGCTATCTCTTCGCCAACGGCGTGGGTTTGGCCGGACTCTCGCCGGGCGTTGCGTTGCTCGCCGCATTCGTGGTCGCGACCCTTTATTCGACGCTGCTGGGCGCCCTCATCATCCGCACCAACCCGCTCGCGTTCATGATGCTGACGCTGGCCGCCGGCGAAATGGTGAGCCACGGCGTGATGCTCGAAGCGATGCGAGACTACACCTCCGGCGCGGATGGCCTCGTCGTTTCGTTCGACGGCGACGTGCTCGGCATGCAGGCCGCCGACTTCGCCAATGCGTCGCGGTTCTGGCCGATCGCCTGGTGCGCCGCCTGGGCCGCCGGCCTGGCGGTCTGGGCGGTGCGCCGCTCGCGTCTCGGGGCCGTGCTGCGCGCCATCCGCGCCAACGAGGAGCGCATGCGCTTCTCGGGCTTCAACACCTATCTGCCGCGCCTCGCAGCCTATGTCTTCGTCAGCGGGATCGCCGCGATCTCAGGGCTGCTGCATGTGCTGAACTCCGGCTTTGTCTCGCCCGAGAGCCTCGGCCTCTCGGTCAGCACGAACGCGCTCGTGGCGGCGCTGATCGGCGGGACCGCGGGCTCGCTTGGCCCGCTCGTCGGCGGCGTCTTGTTCACGTTCGCACAGGACGAGTTCGGCGCGCGCGGTCTGACGCAATTGCTGACCGGCGCCGCTATCGTCGTGTTCATCGTGCTGCTTCCTCGCGGCGTCGTCGGCGGCCTCGCCGATGCGCTCACGGCTCGGCGCCGGGGAGTTCGATGATGCTGGTCGTCGAGCAGCTTTCGGTCAACTACGGCCGGGTTCGCGCGCTCGACGCCGTCGATCTCGCGCTCGGCGGCGAAGGCGGTCTGCATGGCAGTCATCGGGCCGAATGGCGCGGGCAAGTCGACGCTGCTCGACGCCATCACCGGCCGCCGCCGTCCGGCTCGCGGCAAGGTGCGCTATCGCGGCGAGGACATCACGCGGAAGTCGGTAGCCTGGCGTCGCCGCAAAGGCATGGCGCGCTCGTTCCAGCGCACCAGCATCTTTCCGGATCTCACAGTTCGCGAGCAAATCGAATCTGGTGGCGCGCCGCCTCGGCGACGACGCGTTACGGCGACGTGATCGAGGTCATGGATCTCGGCGGACTATCTCGACGAAAAGGCGGGCTGCATCGCCTATGGCGTGCAACGCCGCGTCGACGTCGCGCTGGCGCTGATTGGGTCGCCCGCAAATGCTGCTGCTCGACGAGCCCGGCGCCGGCCTTGTCCGCCGAGGAGACGTATGCGGCTGTTCCTGCATCTGCGCGATCTGGTCGCGCGAGCGCGGCATCGCTGCGGTGGTGGTCGAGCACGACGTGGATGCGGTGTTTGCTTGCTGCGGCATCGTCTCCGTGCTCGATCTCGGCCGCCACCTCGCCACCGGCGCGCCAGCCGACATCCGCGGCGACGCCCGCGTCGTCGCCGCCTATCTCGGGAGCGCGGCATGAGCGCGCTCAAGATCCGATCGCTGCTTCGCCGGCTATGGCGCAATCGACGGTGCTGCGCGGCGTCGATCTGGACATCGGCGAAGGCGAGTCGGTCGCCGTCGTCGGGCGCAACGGCGCCGGCAAGTCGACGCTGCTGATGTCGCTGTTTCGCGAAACCCGGATCACCCAAGGCGAAATCTGGGTGCGCGACACGCGCATCGACAGTCTGCCCGGATATGCCGCAGCCAAGCTCGGCGTGGCGATCTCGCCGCAGGGACGGCGCATCCTTCCCAACCTGACCGTGAAGGAAAATCTGCTGCTGGGCGCGCGGCCGGCCGCGCGGGGCCGCTGGAGCTTGCGCACGGTCTTCGACTGTTTCCGGTACTCGAGGAGCGGGCCCGCAGCGGCGGCGCGATGCTGAGCGGCGGCCAGCAGCAGATGCTCGCCGATCGGGCGCGCGCTGATGGCCAACCCGACGCTGCTGCTGCTGGACGAACCTTCCGAGGGCCTGTCGCCGGTGCTCGATTGACGAACTGGTCGGCGCGCTCGCGCGCATACGCGCCGCGGGCACGGGCGTCCTCGTGGTCGAGCAGCACCTCGAGCCTCGTGCGCCGATCAACCGATCGCTTCGTGATTCTCTCCAAGGGGGAGATCGTCGGCGCCGGCGCCGACCTCCGAAATGGATGATCCGCGAGCATCAAGTCGCTGATGTCGGTCTGACGAAACCATGCAAGGAGAGGAAACATGAAGAAGAAGACGTTTGGCGCCATGGTCCTGGGATCTGGCGGCGCTCGCCGCGGCGAGCGCAGCCTATGCCGACGATACGATCAAGATCGGCGCATTGCTGATTGACAGCCGGCCCGCTCGCCGGCCTGAAGGATTCGCAGATGAAGGCGATCAACCTCGCCATCGAGGAGATCAACGCCGCCGGCGGCGCGGCGGGCAAGAAACTGGAAGCCGATTTCATCACCTATCCGGGCACGCCTGACACGCGCCGTCGACGGCGCGACGCGCGCGGTGCAGAAGGACGGCGCGCTGTTCCTGACCGGCATGGACACGTCCGCGGTCTCGCCGGCGCTTTCCGCCAAGCTCGGCGGCGCTCAACGCGCTGATGGTCGAGGTCTATGCTCAGGCCGACGCGCTGACCGGCAAGAACTGCAAGGCCAACTATTTCCGCGCCAACGTCAACGACTCGATGATCATGAACGCGGTCGGGCAGTTCCTGAAGGACAAGCCGATCAAGAAGTGGGACGTCATCGCCGTCGACTACTCCTCGGGGCGCGACGCGGCGGCGAAGTTCCAGGCGTTGGTGAAAGTCGCAGGGCGGCGCCGTCGGCAAAGTGCTGTTCTCGCCTTCGGGCACCGCCGATTTCGGCGCGAAAATCTCCGAACTCGGCGCCGACCCCGCCGAAGGGCTCTATGTCACGATCTTCGGCAGCCGACGCGATCAACCTCGCCAAGCAGCAGGCGCAGTTCGGCCTGTTCTCGAAATACAAGATGGTGATCGGCAATTCCTTCGTGATCCCGCAAGTGCTGCCGGCGATGGGGGCGACGGTCGAGGGCGTCTATCAGACGCTCGGCTTCGTGCCCGGCGAAAAGGGCGCGCAGGCGGAAGCCTTCGTCAAAGCCTATAAGGCCAAATACAGCGGCGCGCTGCCCGCCTACACCTCCGCCGATCAATATGCGGCGATCCAGTTGATGGCCGCCGCGATCACCAAGGCGAATTCGACGGACGTCGCCGCCGTGCGCGCCGCGCTCGCCGGCCTGAAGACCGACACCGTCCTGGGCCCGGTGGAGGTGCGCGCGGAAGATCATCAGACCGCGCGCCCGATCCTGATGAACCAGATCGTCAAGGCCGCGGACGGCAAGATGGGTTATGACGTGAAACAAGTGTTCCCCGGCGACGCCTTGCTGCCGCCGGTCGACAGCGCCTGCAAGATGTAAGGCTAGACGACCACCGAAACCTTGCCGAATTGCGCGCCGCTTTCGAGGTGCTCGAAAGCGGCGCCGATCTCCGACATGGGAAAGGTTTTGTCGATGACGGGGCGAATCAGCCCGCGCCCGAATACGTCGAGCAACTGACGGAATTCGCTGACGCTGCCGCCGGTCGAGCCATAGATTTCAAGCTGGCGAATGAACACTCTCTGCAGATCCGCCGGCGGATCCCCGCCCGTCGTCGCGCCGCAGGTCACCAACCGGCCGCCCCGGCGCAACGATCTGAGCGATTCGCCCCAACTCGCCGCACCGACGCTGTCGATCGCCATGTCGACGCCGCCGCCGCTCATGTCGAGGATCGTCTTCGACACGCGGCCGGCGCGATAGTTGACGCCGCCGTCGGCGCCCATCGCGATCGCGCGCGCGATCTTCTCGTCGCTGGACGAGGTCACGAACGCGCGGGCGCCAACCAGCTTGGCGAGTTGCAGGCACGCGACCGCGACGCCGCCGCCAATGCCGACGATCAGCACGCTTTCGCCAGGCTTGAGCGGCTTCTTGCCAAACAACATTCGCCACGCCGTCAGATGGCCGGTGGTGAGCGCGCCCGCGGCGGCGAGGTCCGCGTCGTCGGCGAGCGGGAACAGGCAACGGCTCGGCATCGCCACATATTCGGCGAAGCCGCCGTCGCGGTGCTCCCCCATGATCTTGACGCTCTCGCACAGCGGTTGGTCGCCGGCCAGACAATAGCGGCAACGGCCGCAGAAGGCGGAGGCATAGACGATCGCCTTCTGGCCGACCTTCAGGCCGCTGCCGGGCGCGGTTTGGGCGATGACGCCGGCGGCGTCGACGCCCATCACCTGCGGCAGCGCGTGGGTGATCCCGGCGCCGCTGTCGCGCATGTAGAGGTCGACCCGGTTGAGCGAGCCGGCGGCGACGCGCAGGATCGATTCGCCTTCGGCCATTTGCGGGTCCGCGAATTCCCGCCAGCTCACGCCGTCCTTGCCGCGCGCCTCCAGCACCGCCGCCTTCATGCGATCCCCCCGAGCGTGTCGCCATCAAATAGGTTCGGTAACGTACCTTATTGGAGAGGCCGCTGACAAATGCTCTCTCGCGCGCATTGACTTCGGGAATGCGCCTTCTTACGGTTTGCCGCAATCAGGGAAGCGCCAGGGACTTGGGGCCGATCGCGAGACTCGGCGGGCATTCCTCGCAACTAGGTTTAAGATATGGCGCCGGACCTGAATTGGGAACTGCGGCTCGGCTTCCTCGTGCATGACGTCTCGCGCCTGCGTCGCCGCGTGGTCGATCGGGCGTTGAAGCCGCTCGGCGTGACGCGCTCGCAATGGTGGGTGCTGGCTTTCCTCTCGCGCTCGGACGGCATGTCGCAAGTGGCGCTCGCCGACGAACTCGACCTCGGCAAGGTGGCGCTCGGTCAATTGATCGACCGATTGGAGAAGACCGGCTTCGTTGCGCGTAAGGCTGACGACGGCGACCGAAGGGTCAAGCGGGTTTATCTGACCAAGCGCAGCCACGCGCTGATTGCGCAAATTCGCGAAAACGTCAGCGCCACCGAGAAGCAGATCCTCGAACAAGATCGACGAGGGCGATCTGAAGGCGACCGTGCGAGCGCTGCGCGGCATGAAGGATAATCTGCTGGCGATGATCGGCGGGGCGGACGACGTCGACGATTCCGACGCGGCTTAGCCATTCAACCCAACTCGATTTCGCCTCGGTCGAGAACGATCGCGCCGCGCTCCAAGGCGACCGCGCGAAAGCGCAGGCCCTCCGTCGTTTCGAACAGTTCGACGCGGATCGTCTCCCCGGGAAAAGCCGGCGCGGTGAACCGCGCGGCCATGGCGGCGATCCTGCCCGGCCGTCGCGGCGCATAAAGCTTCAGCGCCGCGCGACAGGCGAGACCGAAGGTGTTGAGCCCGTGCAAGATCGGCCGCGGGAACCCGGCCTCGCGGGCAATGTCGGGATCGGCGTGGATCGGCATATAGTCGCGACTCGCCTGCCGGTAGAGCAGCGCCGCTTGTTTGGACGTTCGGTAGTCCTGCGTCGCGCTTGGCGCCTTCTCTGTGTCCAGAGGCCGCGTCAACCGCAGCGTTTGGCCAAACCCGCCAGCGCCGCCGTCGTCGCGCAAGAATTCCACCGACCGCAACTCCGCCAGCGCTTCGCCATTGTTCGCGTCGAAGAGATCGCGGGCGGTGTAGACAATGGCGCCGCGTTGCGCGCCCTTGTCCTCGACCGCGACGATGCGAGGCTCGGCGCGCAGCGAGGCGGCGCTGGCCAGCGGGCGGTTCAATCGGAAGCTCTGCTCGCCGTGAAGCACGCGGCGCCAGGCGATTCCGGCCTCCGGCTCGCGGTGCCAGAACCGCGGCCAGCCTAGCGTGACGCATTGGCTCGGAACCGCAAGCGAGCCCCGTCCCTCGTAGACATAGGGAAGTTCGTCCTCGTCGAGCGGATCGTCGCCGACGCCGAGACTGAGCGCGTAGAGCGCGCTGTCGCGCGCATCGTAGCTGTGCAGGATGGGGGCGAAGACCAGGCCGCGGACATATTCGAGGTTCATGCGTTCGCCTTCAACCGACCGGCGCCAACAGACATTCCTGCGTGGCGCTCGCCACGAGATCGCCGGCGAGATTGAACACGCGCGCGATCGACAGGCCGCGTCCGAACGCGCCGCTTGGATTGCGGCAATCGAACAACAACCATTCGTCCGCGCGCAGCGGGCGGTGCAGCCAGATCGCGTGGTTCAAGCTCGCCACATAGAGCCTCGATCGGGTCTCCGTCAGCGCCTGAACATGGGGAATGCAGGCGACGAAGTTGATCCAATAGTCTGAGAGATAGGCGAAGGCGGCCGCGTGCAGGCGCGCGTCGTCGGCGAGCCGATGGCGAATGCGGATGAAGAAGCGCATGCGCGGCTCCCGCGCATCCGCGCGCAGCAGGTCCTCGACGAACGGCGTCCGGAAATCGATGGCCGAATGCGGACGCAGCGCGTAGTCGAGCGCGGCCTCGAAGTCCTTGGCCTGCGGGGCGTCGATCTCGTCGAGACGCGGCAACGTCTCGGGGTCGCGCCCGAGACCACAGTCCGAAGCGGCCGCCGTCTGGTGCTCCGGCCCCTCGATGGGCAGGGCGAAAGTGACGCCGGCGTCGCAAACCACGCGCCCGTTCGCCTGTTCGCCGCGAACGTTGCGCGAGGAGAACCGCTTGCCCTCCTGCAACGTCGTCACCGCGTATTCGATGGGTTGTTCGGGCAGGCCTCCGGCGAGAAACAAGAATTGCAGATAAGTAGCTGGCCGGTCCGCGGGCGCGGTGAGGGCCGCGGCCATCATCGCCTGCCCTAGCATCTGCCCGCCATAGATGCGGCCGTGTTCGTTGGTCTCGTTACAGGGCGAGCGAAAACGTCCGGGGCCCGAGGGGACGACGCCGAGCAACTCCGCCACGTCGCTCCCGTTCCAGAGCGGGCAGGGCGGTTCGGTTGGCGTCGGGACTTGCAAAGTCATCGGTCAGGCCTGCGCCATCGCGCCGGCGCTTTCAAGCGTCGCGATGTCCGCCGGCGAGAACCCCCAATCGTCGAGCGCCGCGCGGCTGTCTTGTCCCGCGGCCGGCGTCGGACGACGAAGCTCCGACGGCGTGCGGTCGAAGCGCGGCGCCAGCGAGGGATGGCGCAATCCGTCGAATGCGGCGTAGACGGCGCGCGCGCGCATCTGCGGATGCTCCGGCGCTTCGTCAATCGACAGCGCCGGCGCGAGGCAGGCGTCGCGGCCTCGCGCCGCCTCCACCCATTCGTCGCGCGTGCGCGTCGCGAAGATCGCCGCGAAACGCGCTCGCATCTGCGGCCATGCGGCGCGGTCGTTCTGCGCGGGCAGATCGGGGTCGTCGAGCCCCATGCAGGCGAGGAGGTTGGCGTAGAAGTGCGGTTCGATCGCGCCCACGGCGACATATCCGCCGTCCTTCGTCGCGTAGCAGCGATAGAACGGCGCGCCGCCGTCGACGATATTGTCGCCGCGAGTTTCCGTCCAGCTTCCTTGCTGGCGGAACGCCTGGAACGCCGACATCAGATGCGTCACGCCGTCGATCATCGCGACATCGATTGTTTGTCCGCGTCCGCTTCGCTGGGCTTCAATCACGGCGGCGAGCAAGCCGACAACCAGATAAAGCGCGCCGCCGCCGAGATCGGCGACAAGGTTGAGCGGCGGCGGCGGCGGTCGATCCGCATCGCCGACCGCGTACAGCGCACCGGTCAAGCGCGAGATAGTTGATGTCGTGGCCAGCCTCCTGCGCCATCGGGCCTGTCTGTCCCCATCCCGTCATACGCGCGTATACCAGCCGCGGATTCGCCGCCAAGCCCAGCTCGGGACCGAGGGCCAGCCGCTCCATCACGCCGGGGCGGAAGCCTTCGATCAGCGCGTCGGCGCGGGCGATTAGACGCAGAGCCGCCGCGACCGCTTCGGGCTGCTTGAGATCGAGGGCGATCGAGCGTTTGTTGCGATTGTAGAAATCAAACTTTGGCGGCGGGTCGGGCGCGCCGCGCGTGATGCGATCAATCCGAATCACCTCTGCGCCCATGTCGGCGAGCAGGCCGCCGGCGAAGGGCGCCGGGCCAATTCCGCCCATCTCGACGATGCGCATCCCCGTCAGCGGTCCCGTCATGTTTGCTCTCCCTTCGGACCGGACGACGGCGCGCCGGATCGGCTCAGCGATGGAAGCGGACGGCGTCATCGAGCAGGGCGCGTCCGACCCGCGCCGCATTGGCCTTGACGCTTGTGTCCTCATAACCGAACGAGACGCCGAACAGCAGCTTCTGATCGGACGCCAGTCCGAGATGCTCACGCACGATGTCGGGATAGAGGCTTAGCGCGCCCATCGCGCAAGACGCGATGCCGCGCGCCGTCAGCGCCAGCATCAATGTCTGCGCCCATATGCCGGTGTCGACGGCCTCGCGCTCGCCGAAACCTTCGGCGATGAAGACGAAGACCGCGTGCGGCGCATCGAAACAGGCGTGGTTGCGCAGATAGGCGAGCCGTCGCCCGGCGAGATCGCGCCGGTCGATGCCCATCGCGCTGTAGAGACGCTGCGCCGCATCGACCTGCCGCTCGCGATGGACGCCGAGGAATTTCCAGCTGGCGTCGAAATCGGGCTTGATCGGCAAGTCGTTCATGCCCGCTTCGACCAGCGCACCGCACAAGCGGCGCAACGTTTCGCCGGAGACGACATGCGGCGTCCACGGCTGCGCGTTGCAGTTAGAGGGCGCGAGTTGCGCCAACTCGAAAAGTTCGCGCAGGAGCGCGTCGGGTATTTCTTCGGGCAGGAAGCCGCGCACCGAGCGGCGTCGGCAAATCGCCTCGTCGACGCCAATGCTGGAACGCTCGTGCAGGCTCATCGGTCCTCCTCAATCAACGCCATGCCGCGCGAGGCGTAAGCGCGCGCCAGCTTGCGGCCAATGCTTGCGGCGTCGGGGAGCACTCCGTTGCCTAGCTCTCCGCGCGCGGCCACGCCCGCGCTGCCCACTGCACCGCGAAACATCGCGAACGCCTGATGAAATCGTGTCAACCGCTCGCCGGCCCCGGCCAACTCATAGTACATTTCGAGATATTCGTTCTCGCGCGGAATCCCGAGTTCGTCCAGCGGGAGGCCGAGCAGGCCGCCGTTCTCGTCCGGCGCCATCCGCCAGGCCTGGCTGTTGAACGCGAGATCGACGAGCGGATGGCCGAGGGTCGACAAGTTCCCAGTCGAGCACGCCGATCACGCGCGGCTCCGTCCGGTGGAACATCACGTTGGCGAAGCGGAAGTCGCCGTGACAGAGCGTCAGCGTTTCGCTCTCCGGGACGCGCTCTTGCAGCCAGCGCACGAGGTAGTCGAGCGCGGGGTTGTCCTCGTCGCCGCGCCGATATTGCGCCCACAGACCGGACCAGCGGCTGAGCTGACGCTTGAAATAGTTGCCGGGCTTGCCGAAGTCGCTCAAGCCGAGCGCAACGAAATCGAGCTTGTGGATCTCAGCGAGCGTCGCGCCCATAGCGCGATAGAAATCACGTCGCTCTTCGCGCGCGAGTTCCGGCGCCGCGTAGTCATGAAACAACCGCCCGTCGAGCCATTCCATCAAATAGAACGGCGTGCCAAGCATGTAGCAATACGCAACGGAACCAAAGAACAGGCAC
>CAWEDI010000042.1:0-225000 GCA_963807735.1 uncultured Pseudomonadota bacterium
CTAAAAAAACTTCCAAATTAGGAGAGAAGACGAAGCGCGGCCGCACCGTTTTGATTCGCGTGCGACAAAACTCCAACTGAGGCTTGTTGCAGAATCTGCGAAGATGCCATCTCAGCGGATTCGTACGCCACATCAGCATCCGAGATTCGAGATTTCGCAGCTGATAAGTTTTCGTACTGAATATCTAAGTTCGACGTTGTTGTGTTCAATCGACTTTGTACGGCACCGAAGTCGGCGCGCATTTGGCTGATTTTAACGATCGCATCATCGACCGAAGTCAAGGTGTCGCGAAGCGAGATGCTGACCTCGCCGCGGATCATGGATCTCGTCGTTCAACTCATAGGTCCGAATTTGCGCATGGACCACAGCAAGCTCAACATCAAGCCGGCGCGGGGCGGCGAGCCGGTGGAATGGCATCAGGATTGGGCCTTCTATCCGCACACCAACGACGACATTCTCGAAGTCGGCGTGATGATCGAAGACTGCACTTTGGAGAACGGGCCGATGCTGATGATACCCGGTTCACACCGGGGCCCCGTCTACGATCATCATTACGAGGGCCATTTTGCGGGGGCGATGGATCCTGTCGCGGCGGGGCTCGACGTCCGCAACGCTACGCCGGTGATCGGCAAGGCGGGCGCCATCTCCCTGCACCACGTGCGCACGGTGCATGGTTCGAGAGCTAACCTTTCGGACCGCGACCGGCCGCTGCTGCTGTTCGGCTATCGCGCCGCCGACGCCTGGCCGCTGCGCTCCGACTGGTTCAAAGATCTCGAAAGCTTCAACGCGCAAATGGTGCGCGGCGAACCGACGCTGCAGCCCAGGTTGCGCGACGTGCCGGTGCGCATGCCTTATCCGCCGGCGCCGCATCAGGGCTCGATCTTCGAGAACCAGAGGCTCGTTCAGGGTCGCTCGTTCGCGATGGCGATGTGAGAACGCCGTCGGCGTCTCAAATCGTCCAGGGGGCGGCTGCTCGGTCGTCGATGTCCAATTCCCGTATCGCGGCGGCTACGGCTTCCGGGGTGACTTGGCCGCGCTCCTTGAGACTGGCGAGCGCGGCGATGACGATATGACGGCGGTCGACCTCAAAAAAGGAACGCAGCGCCTCGCGGGTGTCGCTGCGCCCGAAACCGTCGGTTCCCAGCGCGACAAATTTGGCCTCGACATAGGACGCGATCAACTGAGGATAGGCTCTGACATAGTCGGACGCCGCGATGATCGGCGCGTCGCCGGGCAGGCACGCGGCGAGATGGCTGAGCGATCGGCGCCTCGAGCGGATTGCAGCCGGTTGCGCCGCTCCGCCTCGCGCGCGTCGCGGGCAAGCTCCGCATAGCTGGTCGCGCTCCACACTTCGCTCGAAACGTTCCAGTCGTCCGCCAGCATTCGCGCCGCCTCGATCGCCTCGGGAAGGATCGCGCCGGAGCCAAGCAAGCGAACCAATCCGCGACTGTCGCTCCGCGGCATGGGAAGCGACGCGGTAGAGGCCTTTGACGATGCCGGCCTCCACGCCCGGCGGCATCGAGGGTTGCGCATAGTTCTCGTTCATCGCGGTGACGTAGTAGAACTCGTCTCGTCCCTCCTCCATCATCGAACGCGCGCCGCGATCGAGGATCACCGCCATTTCGTAGGCGAAAGCCGGGTCGTAGGCGCGGCAGTTCGGGATCGTGGCGGCGATGACGATGGCTGGCGCCGTCCTGATGTTGCAGGCCCTCGCCGGCGAGCGTCGTGCGCCCGGCCGTCGCGCCGATCAGAAAGCCGCGCGCCCGCTGGTCGGCCGCCGCCCAGATCAGATCGCCGACGCGCTGGAATCCGAACATCGAGTAGAAGATGAAAAACGGCAGCATGGCGAGGCCGTGCGCGCTGTAGGACGTCGCCGCAGCGACCCATGAGGAGATCGCGCCCGCTTCGGTAATGCCCTCCTCCAGCAGCTGGCCGTCCATCGCCTCCTTGTAGAACAGCATCGACTCCGAATCCTCCGGCTCATAAGCTTGGCCGAACGGCGAATAGATGCCGACCTGTCGGAACAGATTGGCCATGCCGAATGTGCGCGCTTCGTCGGCGACGATCGGGACGATGCGGGGGCCGAGAGTCGGGTCCTTCAGGAGATTGCTGAGCAACCGAACGGCGGCCATCGTCGTCGACATCGCCTTGCCATCGAGCATGCAAGCGCGAAATCCGCGTAGCTCGCGAGCGGCGGAACGGCGATCGCGGGCGCCGAGCGCCGACGCGCCGGCAAATAGCCGCCGAGCGCGCGCCGCCGCTCCTGCAAATACGCCAGTTCCGCGCTGTCGTCGGGCGGACGATAGAAGGCGACGTTCTCGACCTGCACGTCCGTCAGCGGCAGGGAAAAGCGGTCGCGGAAAGCGCGCAGCGCCTCGATATCGAGCTTCTTGGTCTGGTGCGCGGTCATGCGCGACTCGCCCGCGCCGCCCATGCCATATCCCTTCTTGGTCTTGGCGAGGATGACCGTCGGCCGCCCCTTCGTCGCCTGCGCCAGTTCGAAAGCGGCGAACAGCTTGCGGAAATCGTGGCCGCCTCGCTTCAACGCGTCGATCTCGCGCGCCGACATGTGGGCGACAAGCGCGCGCACCTCGGGGTCTTCGTCGAAGAAATGCGTGAGATTGTAGGCGCCGTCCTTGGCGCCCGAGCTTCTGGTATTTACCGTCGACGGTGTGCGGCGAATCGACGCAGCAGCGCATGGTTGACGTCGCGGGCGAACAGCACGTCCCATTCGGAACCCCACAAGACCTTGATCACGTTCCAGCCGGCGCCGCGAAAGATCATCTCCAGTTCCTGGATGATCTGGCCGTTGCCGCGCACCGGACCGTCGAGCCGCTGCAAGTTGCAATTGATGATGAAGGTGAGGTTGTCGAGCTTTTCGCGCGCGGCGAGCGAAAGTCCCGCGAGCGACTCGGGTTCGTCCATCTCGCCGTCGCCGAAAACGCCCCAGACGCGTCGCCCGTCGGTATCGGCAAGTCCGCGATCGCGCAGATAGCGCATGAAGCGCGCCTGATAGACCGCGCTGATCGGCCCGATTCCCATCGATCCCGTCGGCGTCTGCCAAAAGTCCGGCATCAACCAGGGATGGGGATAGGAACTGAGGCCGGCGCCGCCAATCTCCTGGCGATAGCGATTGAGTTGCTCCTCGGTCAGCCGGCCTTCGAGGAAGGCGCGCGCGTAGACGCCGGGCGCCGAGTGCGGCTGGAGGAACAAGAGATCGCCGCCTTGCGTCGCGTTTGCCCCCCGGAAGAAATGGTTGAAACCGACCTCGAAGATCTCCGCAGCCGAGGCGTAACTGGCGACGTGGCCGCCAAGCTCGCCGTGGGCGCGGTTGGCGCGCATGACCATGGCGAGAGCGTTCCAGCGCATGATCGCCGTGATGCGCGTCTCCAATTCGATATCGCCGGGAAACGGGCTCTGCCGTTCGAGCGGTATGGTGTTGCGATAGGGCGAATACGGCAGAACGTCGGAAAATACTCCAATCTGTTTGGCCTTGCGTTCGAGCGCCGACAGGATGAATTCGGCGCGGTCGGCGCCGGAATGGCGAAACACCGACTCAATTGAGTCGAGCCATTCCATCGTTTCCGTCGGGTTGCTGTCGACGACCGAACCGAACTCGCGCAGGGTCGCCAAAGTCGGACCGGTCTTGCCCATAAGGTTCTCCATCGATCGCGAACGCTTCACAATATCATCGAAAATCCGACGTTTCCTGCCGAATTCATTGCCATCCGCGGCGAATGGCGACACATTATGCCGCCAAACTGCGGGTTCGTGGAATCAAATGCCGAGATCTCCAAGAGATGCCATTGATCTGCGAATTCTGAGGGAATTGCAGGAGGATTGCAGTTTGACGAACGTCGAACTCGCCGAGCGTGTCGGGTTGTCGCCGTCGCCCTGCCTCGCGCGGGTGCGCGCGCTCGAAGAGGCGGGCCTGATTCTGCGAAGGGTCGCCCTGCTTGATCCGACCAAACTCGGCGCCAGCGTCAGCGTCTTCATCCAGGTTACTTTGGAGAAACAGTCCGAACCGGTTCTGGAAGTGTTCGAAGCGTCGATCGCCGAACTTCCCGAAGTCATGGAATGCTATTTGATGACCGGCGATTCCGACTATCTGCTGCGTTTGGTCGTACGCGACCTGGTCGCTTTGCAGAATTTCATTGTCGGCCGACTCTCGAAAACTCGAGGGGTCGCCAATATCAGGTCGAGCTTCGCGCTGAAACAGGTCAAGTATAAGACCGCGCTGCCGCTCTACGAGCGGCTCGATTGAAGCGCTCAGCCGCCGGTGATTCGCGCGGCCGCCCGGGCGCGTTGGAATTTGATGAACTGGTCCAGCGAAACCGCCAGCACGATCACCGCGCCGGTGACGAAGGTGCTCCAAGTCGCCTCGATGCCGAAAAAAATCAGGCCGCTGCTGATGACTTGTATGATCAACATGCCGACCACCGCCCCCAGGATCGTACCGGAGCCGCCTGACAGGGGCGTGCCGCCAATGATCACTGCGGCGATGACGACGAGCGCGAAGTCCGAGCCCTCGTTCGGATCAATCGCGCCGCGAAAGCCGACATACATCGCGCCCGAAAGCCCGCATATCGCGCCCATGAGCACCAGCGTCTGCAACCGGACAAGCGCGGTTGGAATGCCTGCGAGCGCCGCGGCCTCGGGATTGCTGCCGACCGCCTGGACTCTGTATCCGAAGCGAGTGTGATGCAGCACGACGTGCATGACGATCGCCAACGCGACGAACAGCGCCGCGGGCGCGGGCACAACGCCAATCAGCTTCGTCGAGACGAAACGGAAGTAGCTGCCGTCCTGGTCAATGGGAACGACCGCGCGCCCCTTGTTGACGACCAGCGACAGGCCCTGGAACATCGAGAATGTGCCGAGCGTCACGATGATCGCGGGCAAGCGCAAGCCTACCGCAAGAATGCCGTTCACCAGCCCCAAAGCAGCGCCAAAGACGACTCCGGCGGCGGCGGCAAGCCAAGGGTTGATCCCTGCGACCATCAGCAGCGCGGAAAATACCGCAGAGAAATTGAAGATCCAACCGACCGACAGATCGATCTCACGAATCGCAAGCAGGAACACCATTCCAATCGAAAGCATGCCGAGGAACGTCGTATTGCCGAGTATCGAAAGTAGGTTGATCGGATTGAGAAAGCGCGGCCTGGCGATTCCAACGATCGCGATCATAGCCAGAAGCGCCGCGACGACTCCTATTTCACTGGGGAGTCGAAACTGTCGCCTTTGCGGGACTTGCGGTTCCCTCATGACGCGGCCTTCGAGGATCGCGACGGTTCGCCGGTATTCATGAGATGCAGCACGGCGCCGATTTCGATGCCGTCGCCCGTCAACTCGCCGACTAGCTTGCCCTGATACATCACCAGGATGCGGTCGCACAGACCGATCAGCTCCGGCAACTCTGTCGAACAAAACAACACAATGCCGCCATCGGCCGACATTCGCCGAATGAGCGCGTAAATCTCGCGCTTCGCGCCGACGTCGACGCCCCGGGTGGGATCGTCGAGAAGAAAGACTCGCGGCGCCGTTTCGAGCCATTTTCCGACGACGATCTTTTGTTGGTTGCCGCCGGAGAGCTCGCCAGCCAAGCTGTCGGGCGATGGAGTCTTGATCGATAGACGGGAAATCTGCCGCATCGCCCGCTCGCGCGCCTCGCGAAGGCTGTACCACGGCGAACCGTCGCGGCCGGCGCCGACAGCCACCGCTCCCAGATTGAACTGAACGCTTTTCTCAAGCATGAGCCCCTGGCGTCGGCGATCGGCGGGAACGAGGCAGACACCGCGTCGCGCCGCCTCCGTGGGGCTGCGCGGCAATCCGCGCGCGTCGGGATAGACCGCCGCGCCGGACTGCGCCCCGCGCGCGCCAAACAACAACTCAAGCAGGTTGGCGACTCCCGAACCCTCCAACCCGGCGAGGCCCACGACTTCGCTCGACCGAGCGGTGAAACTGACGTCGCGCAACGCGCGCCCCCTCAGTCCCTTGACGACGATCTCGGACGGCGTTCGTTCGGCGTCCGGCTCGATCCGCGGGGGAAACAGGGCCTCGCGTTGCCGACCGATCATACCTTCGATGACTTCGGCTATGGTCAGGTCGCCCCGATATTTCGTGAACACGTCGCCGCCGTTGCGGGTGACCGTGACGCTGTCGGAAATCGCGAACACCTCCTCGAGCCGGTGCGAAACATAAAGCATCGTGATACCGCGCTCGCGCAATTGACGCAGGACTTCGAACAGGCGTTCGGTCTCTTGCTTGTTGAGGGCGGAGTTAGGTTCGTCCAAAATGAGTAGGCGAGGCTCCTCGAGCAGAACCCGGCACAATTCCACCAACTGCTGCTCCCCGATGCTGAGGAGGCCCAGCGGCGATCGTCCATCGACCTTCAGGCCAAGCCGCGTCAACAAATCGCGACTGCGATCCTCCATCGCTCGGTGCGAGACCACACCGAAGCGCGTCGGCTCGGCGTTGACGAAAAGATTCGCCAAAACGGAGCGCTGCGGGAAGAGGCTGAGTTCCTGATAGACAATGCCAATGCCGAGCTTTCGCGCCGCGCTCGGCGAATCCAGCGTAACCTTCGCCCCATCGAACTCGATGACGCCGCTGTCGGGCCTGACCACGCCCGCCAGAGCCTTCATCAGGGTTGATTTGCCCGCGCCGTTTTCGCCGACGACCGCGTGGATCGCCCCGCGCTCGACCCGCAAATTCATGTCTCTGAGCGCGGTGACGCCGCCATACCGCTTGGCTAGATTGTGGACAGACAGAATCGGCGTGGCGGGCATCGTGGCTGCTGTGCCGGGACCGCTTTGCGGAAGCGGGCTTATTCCCGCTGGCATTTGGAACGCCCGCCGTTCGCCGATGATGTCACTCCGACTCGGCGGCGATCGGCTTCATTGCCGCGGCGAGTCCTTGCGCCGTGAGCGAGTCGATCCAGGGCTTGTAATATTTCGCGGTCGCCGCCGGGTCCGCCGCAAGCGCCTGCGCCTGTTCGAACGTCACCGCCGGCAGGCCGTTGCCCATGTCGACGCTCTTGGCGGTCACGACCTGAGTGCCCGCGTTGAAAAAGCCGGGCCCCAGCGTCGTCTTGGTTTTGATCGCGTTGACCAGCAGCGCCACCGGCAGGTAGCCCTGTACGAAGGCGCTCTGGCCGAGCGTCACGTAGGCGTGGCCGTCTTTGATCGCCTTTAGGTTTTGCGGAGTCATGTCGTAGCCGCCGGCGACGAATTTGTCGCCGTTGGCGGCGTTGAGCTTGCCGAGACTTGCAACGTCAGGAGCGCAGAGACCAACCAGCGCGACTGCATCGGGATTGGCGGCATAGAGCTGCTCCCAATGATTGTAGTTGTCGACTTCGCTGACCTTGACGTCAAACGGGCCAAGGACCTTCAGGTCCTTGGCGACCTTGAGCGATTCCTCAACGCCCTTCGCGCGGTTTTCGAGCACCGGGAAACCGGGGAAGCAATTGCCGAGAATCACGGTTCCCTTCGCCGAAGCGCCGCCGAGTTTCTCCACGACCATCTTGCCGAGAATGCGACCGCTCTCCACGGATTTCTCGCCGACGTAAGGCGCCTTGACCGCGGTGCTGAGGAGGTTGAATTGCACGATCGGCACGCCGCTGGCGATGATCTCGTTCAATCCCTTCGCCATCGATTCGCCGGGCACGGAGGTCGCAACGCCCTGGACGCCGGAGTTCGCGAAATTCTGCACCAACTTGAATTGACCTTCGGGCGCCCCGCCGGATTGCGCGGCGGTGCTGAGCGTCACGCCGAGATCGTTGGCTGCCGCCTGCGCGCCATCGACGATCTGTTGAATGAACGGGTTGCCTTGGGCGTGGGTAACAAATCCGATGGTGATCTTGTCCGCCGCCGCGGCCGAAGCCCCAGAGAGGCCCAGCGCCAGCGAGCTGGCGACAATCGTGCGCTTCAAACGAGACGTTGGCCGTTTCATTGTTTCCCCATTAGTTGATTGTTGGCGTTCCGTTTCAGATTCAGGCGGCGGTGAGGCCGCCGTCGACGAACATGAACGAACCCGTCATGTAGGACGCGTCATCCGAAGCGAGGAAGGCGACGGCGCCGGCAATTTCTTCCGGTTCGGCGCCTCGCTTCAATGGAATGTTCTGCACGTTCCACTCATAGACCTTGGGGTCGGCCACCAATTCCCGGACGATCGGCGTGAGCGTGAACCCTGGCACAACCACGTTGACGCGAATACCTTCGAGTGCATGATCGATCGCCATGACCCGGCAAAGACCGTGCACGCCGCCCTTGCTCGAACTGTAGGCGACGCTCGCCGGCGTGCAACCCGAGATCCCTGTCGGCGAGCCGGTGAGCACGACCGCCCCCTTTTTGGACGTCGCTTTGATCGCGGCCACGCCGTGTTTGCAGGCCAGATACATTCCGGTGAAATTCACCCCGACGATTTCGTCCCACACCGACTTCGGCAAAACGTCGACTTTGCCGTCTCGCTCGCCGGAGAAAATGCCGGCGTTCGACACAAGGACATCGAGCCGACCGTATCGATCCAGGACTGCGCGAAACGCGGCCTCAACCTGAGCTTCGTTGCTCACGTCGACGTTGATCGCGTGAGCCTCCCCGCCGTTCTGTCTGATCTGGTCGACGGTCGCGGCGGCGCCGGCTTCGCTCCAATCGAGAACGGCGACCCGGCAACCTTCCTCGGCGAGCCGTTGCGCGGCTGCGCGACCAATTCCGGAGCCGGCGCCCGTAACCGCGACGACCTTTCCCTTGAGTCCTCGCACAGAGTTCCCTCCGCTGGCCACGGATCTAACGTCCGTCGGCGACCGCGCGCCTGATGAGTTGCGCGTATGTGATAACAATCGTTTTCAGAACCGGCGTCAAGCCGCTACGGTCGCTCGCGCGGAAAGCAGCCCCTCGCGTTGCAAGTCCGACCAGAGACCCGCCGGAATGGGATGCCGGAAATTGTCGACGTTTTG
Organism: uncultured Pseudomonadota bacterium; assembly: GCA_963807735.1. Classification (GTDB taxonomy): domain Bacteria; phylum Pseudomonadota; class Alphaproteobacteria; order Rhizobiales; family Beijerinckiaceae; genus Roseiarcus. The sequence continues at coordinate 8,954 of CAWEDI010000042.1, forward strand.
CCGGACCTGCTCAGGGCTGATGGCGCCAGGAATGACGGAAGCGACGATCGGATGGCCGAGCGGAAATTGCAGCGCAGCCGCCGCGAGAGGCACGCCATGCGCCTTGCAAACGTGCTCGATCCGACCGACGCGCTGCATCACTTCGGGCGACGCCTCGGCATAATTGTATTTTGCGCCCGCGATCGGCCCCGTCGCGGTGATCCCGGAATTGTAGACGCCGCCTACCACCACGCCGACGCCGCAGCGCTCGCAATAGGGAAACTCGGACTCGAGAACGTCCTGCTCCATCAACGTATAGCGAAGCGCAACCAGGAAGAAATCCAGGCCGATCGCATCAAGAAAGCGCGGCATCATGCCCAATTCGTTGATCCCCGCGCCGACCGCCGCGCACCAGGCCGTGCGACCGCAACTGCGTCGAGCGCGCGCCAACCGGACGTAAACAGTTGCGCGAGGTAGGCGGCAACTTTCGCTTCAGTTGAGTGAAACCAGAAGTCGAGATCATGAATCAGCAACAAGTCGATGCGGTTCATGCCTAGACGCATTTGCGACTGCTCGTAAGAGCGCATGATGCCATCGTAGCTATAGTCATGCACGTGGTCGAAACGCAGCCCGCCCGCCCAAACCGGGCCGGTCTGGAATTCGTCGGGCTTGGCGGGGGGAAAGAACCAGCGGCCAACCTTGCTAGACAGCACGAACTCGGACCGCGGCTTGGCGTCGAGGAAACGACCGGTTCGAATCTCGCTCAAGCCCCTGCCGTAGTAGGGCGCCGTGTCGTAATATCTGACGCCTGCGTCCCAGGCCGCCTGCAAGGTCGCGGCGGCCGTCGGCTCGTCGACGCGAACGAACAGCTCCCCCAACGGCGCGCCCCCGAAGCCGAGTTGGGTGAGAGAAACGCCCGATTTGCCAAGCCTTCGGGTTTCGGTCGGATCCATGGGTCAAGACCTCGCGCTGCTGATGAGGGCGCCGGCTGTCAGCGCCGGTCAGAGATGCGGCGTTGCAGCGCCTCGAGCAGAACGGCGCCGAGGATGATCGCGCCGGTTGCAAAGCCCTGCCAGAAGATCTCGATCCGCGCGAGATTGAGGAAGTTGCGCGTCAACGCGATGATGATGACGCCGATGATCGTGCGCAGAATCTTGCCTTGACCTCCGTAAAGTCCGGTGCCGCCGATCACGACGGCGGCGATCACCTCGAACTCCAGGCCCTCGCCGGTGTTCGGCGAAACCGCGCCGAGGCGCGACACGCTTACGACGCCGGCGAGCGAGGCCGTGAACCCGACGATCATCAAACATTGGGTCTTGACGCGGTCGGCGCGGATGCCGGAGAGAATCGCCACCGTCCGGTTGGCGCCGACTGCATAGACGCGTTTGCCGAACGCCGTGCGCTCCAAGACGAACCAACCCGCCGCATACACGATCGCGGCCACCCAAGACGATGTTCTGGATGGGGAACCAGACCCAGAGATCGGATAGCAACCGCGAATTCGAGTAGGCGCTGAGCCCGATCGGCAGCGGGAGCTGCACCCATCGGCCTTGACCGAACAACTTTATGACATGCGGAATGTCGGGAATTGGTTGCCCCTGAGTCACGACGAGCGTCAGGCTCCTGCCGATCATCAGCATTCCCAGGGTCACGATGAACGACGGAATTCTCGCCTTGGTGACGATGAACCCGACGAAGGCGCCAAGCAGCGGGCCGACGAACAGCGGCGTTATGAGGCCGAGCGCGATCACCCACCAGGGATGCCCGTCGGCGCTCGACGCCGGGATCCACCGCACCATGATCCAGCCGGCCACGGCGGCCGACAATCCCACGACGGAGCCGACAGAAACATCGAATTCGCCCGCGATCATCACGATGGTCATGCCGGCGCCGACGATAAGCATGATCGTCATCTGCCCGAGCAGATTGCCGACATTCGCGGGCGAGAGGAAGCGGTCGTTGGCGATCTGCATCGCGACAATCAGGATCGTGAGCACGCCGAGCGCCTGGATAAGGCTGTACGAGCGCTTCAAGCTCGCCAGCCAGCGCGACGCACCCTCTGAGTTCGCCGGCGTGGGGGTGGAGATCGTCGTCACGCGGCCGACGCCTGTATCTCGCCACAGGCCGAAGCCCGCAGAATGGTTTCGCGCTGTACGCGATCGCCTGAAAGCTCGCCGACGACCGCGCCGCGAAACATCACGAGCACGCGGTCGCACAACAGCACGAGTTCGTCGAGTTCGGTCGTGACCAGCAGAATGCCAACCCCGGCGCCGGCAATTTCATCAATGATCTTGCGGATTTCCTCTTTCGCGCCGACGTCGACGCCGATCGTCGGTTCATCCATCACGAACACTTTCGGCCGCGTCTCCAGCCATTTTGCGAACAGAACCTTCTGCTGGTTGCCGCCGGAAAGCTGGCGCGCCAACGCCATGGGGCCTGGCGCGCGTACGCCGAGCCGCTCGATATTGCGTTCCGCTGTCCGCGCATTGCGGCGGAATCCAAAGCGCCGAACCGACCAAACCGCGACAGGATCGGCAAGCAGATATTCTCGATCAGCGTGAAATCGGGCAGAATGCCTTCGCGCAACCGATCGCTGGTGAGCAGCGCGATCCCGGCGGCGAGCGAAGCGGCGGGGTCTCCACCCGGAACCGGCTCGTCCCTCGATGAGCACGCGGCCGGACGCCCTGCGCACGGACGCTCCGAACACCGCGCGCGCGAGTTCGCCGAGGCCTGAACCGGCAAGGCCGGTGACGCCTAGCACCTCTCCGTGGCGAAGCGTGAAGGCGACGTCTTGCAGCAGTCCCGGCGCCGTGAGGCTCTCTACCGCCATCAACGGCATCGCCGGCGCGCGATCCTCGCGGCGGGCCGCGCGCCGCGAAGCTTCGACATTTCGTCCGACCATCGCGGCGACGACTCGCGGCAGCGTCGTCGCGCCTATCGGCCCATCAAAGACGACCTCGCCGTCGCGCATGACGGTCAGTTCGTCGCAAACCTCGAATATTTCCGCGAGATAGTGCGAGATCAGGACGAGCCCGACGCCCTGCGCCGCTAGCTGGCAGATCAGCTTCAGCGCAACGCGAACCTGCGCCTCCGTCAGCGACGACGTCGGCTCGTCCAGGATCATTATCTTCGGGCCGGCATTCACCGCCTTTACGATCTGAATCATCTTTTTCAGATCGTTGGGCAGCGAACCGACGACCTCGTCCGGATCGACGCCGATCTCGTATTTCTCGAGCAAATCTCTGCGCGATAGCTCGCATTTGCCTGCGACGAATGACGCCGAAGCCGTTGGTCGGTTCGTTGTTGAGCATCAGATTCTCGGCCACGCTCATCGTCTGAACCAGGTTGATGTCTTGGTGGACGGTGACGACGCCGCGCGCCAGCGCCTGCTCGGCGCCAGCGAAGCGAACCGGACGGCCTTCGATCTCGATGGCGCCGGAGTCCGGCGCATGCACGCCGGCGATGATCTTGGCGAGCGTGGACTTGCCGGCGCCGTTCTCGCCGACGAGGCCGCGCACCCGACCCGCGGTCACGGAAAAATCGACGCCGCGAAGCGCCTGCACGGCGGCGAAGCTGCGCGTCAGCCCCCGACAACTCAGCAAAGGAGGTCCGGCGGACGGGACCGCCGGACCTCCGTGGCGTCTGCAGCTCGGTCACGAGCGCTTCCAGCCGTTTACTTGCCTGTGACCTGCGGATCGTTGGCGAACTCGCGCCGCGTTGTCCTTGGTCAGCAACTTCGTGCCGAGGCCCTGGAATTCCTTGACCTCGCCGCCTTCAAGCTTGGTGATTACGGTGTTCATCCCATCATAGCCCATCTTGAACGGGTCCTGAACCACCAGAGCGTCGATCTTGCCGTCCTTGACCATCTGATAGGAGACGGGATCGAGGTCAAATCCGACCAGCTTCACTTGGCCGGCCTTTCCGGCCTGTTCGAGCGCCTGATAGGCGCCCTGCAACACGAGCTGATTGAAGGCGAAGGCGCCTTTGACGTCGGGCTCCGAGACCAACAGGTCGTCCATCGCCTGCCGCGCGGAATCCAGCGTCAGCAACGCGACCGGTTGCTCATGAATCACGTTGAGCCCGAGCTCCGCCGCTTTGGTCTCGAACCCCTTGCGTCGGGTCTGGCCGTTGTCGTTGGTCGGCGCGTGATCGAGCGTGATAACCTTGCTGCCCTTGGGAACCAGCTTGGCCATATACTCGCCGGCGCTTTCACCGCCCTTCTTGTTGTCGGTGATGATCAGGCTGATGTACTTGCCGGAACGGATGCCGATGTCGGTGATGACGACCGGGATGTTCTGAGCGTTGAAGATCGTCTTGATCGGCTCGGCGACCAGCACGCTATCGCCGGGAAAGATCAGAACGCCGTCGACCTTCTGCGCGCTGATATCCTCGAGGTCGGCGACTTGCTTGGCCTTGTCGTTGTCGCCGCCGTTGGTGACGATAAGGTCAATATTGACCCCCTTGGCCTTCCATTCGTCGACTGCCTTCTTGGCGCCGTTGACCATTGTCACCAGGAACGGATTGGTTCCCCAGAACACCGAATAGCCGATTTTGTAGTCTTTTGCCGATGCCGGCGCCGCGGCGATGATCGCCCCGGTCAACGCCGCCGCGAACAGCCATTTCATCGCGCGCATGCCGAAATTCCTCCCGTTGCGAAGCCTGTTTGATCTCAGGGAAAGCGGGGTCCAAGCTGGCCGCGCTTCGGCTTCGTGCGCTCAATCTGGCACTTGCGATCCGGCCGGTCAATCGCCGCCGGCGCATCGCCTAGGCGGGATCGAGAGGTCCGGGCGCGGCGTTGCCGCCGCCGATCAGGCGAGCCGCGACCTCGCCGACAACCAGCGCGGTCAGGTTGGTGTTGTGCATGACGTTGTCCGGATAGATGCTGGTGTCGGCGACGCGCAAATTGTCGAAGCCGTGAACCTTCAGGTCGGGCCCGACGACCGAGCGCGAGTCCCGCTCCGGTCCCATCCGCGCCGTGCCGGCCTGATGGTGCGCGGCGCCCATGCCCTCGGCCAGCGCGTCGGCGATCGGCACGGCAATATCGTCAAGCCATGTCGCGCCGAGGCGACGGAATGCCGGGGCGGCCAACATCTCTTGAAAGAAGGCGCGCGCCCGCGCAAATCTTTCGCGGTCTCGCTCGCGCGTGTTGTAGCGATGATCAATCCGCGGCGGACGAAGCGGATCGGCGGCCTCGATGCGCACAAATCCCTCTGCTTCCTGACGCGTGAGATAGGTCCAGAACCCCGCGATGTTCTCCTCTTCGTCGATTGGAAACGGATGCGTCTGCCATTCCGGTTCGCCGTCGGCGTTGGCGGGCCCGCGTACATTCGCGGCGAACAGCCGCCCGGTTTGGCCGCCGAGCCCCTCGGCTCGGAAGCGCATGCCGAAGCCCGGATGGTCAAGCAGGTTGCGCCCGACTGGCAAATCAGCCGCGACCGGCACACCCGCATCGCGCAACCATTCCGCGGGGCCAATTCCGGAACGTTGCAGAATCGCTGGGCTGTTGTAGACGCCGGCGCTCAGGACGATTTCGTCCGCGACGGCCGTTTCGACGTGCCGGTCGCCGTTGAGATAGGAGACGCCCGTCGCCTTGGCGCCGGTCAGCAGCACCCGATCGACGAGGCAATTGGCTTGTATCGTCAGGTTGGGGCGACGGCGCGCGGCGCGCAGATAGGTCACCAGCGTGCCGAGGCGCATTTCCTTGTATCGGTTATGCGGAATCGGCCCGATCACGCCGGCCTGCGCGTCGGCCGCGTTGAGGTCGGCGGCCTCACGCACGCCCAACTCCAGGCAAGCCTCGTACATGACGCGATTGACGGGCGCCCAGCTTGAGGGCTTGTAGCGTTGAATCACGATCGGACCGGCGCTGCCGTGATTAGGTTGATCGCCGAAGTCGAGATCGGTCTCGATCGCGTTGAACAGCGGCGCCACATCCGCCCAGCCCCAACCGACGCACCCCATCGCCGCCCATCGGTCGAAATCGAACGGCGCCCCGCGCGCGGCGATCGTCGCGTTTATCATCGAGGTGCCGCCGACCAACCGGCCGCGCGGCAGTCTGATGCTGCGTCCGCGCAGCGCCCCCGCGCCGTCGCTGTTGACGAGGTCCCAGTCGAACTCCGGAATGCCCGCAACCCGCCAGCTATGCTCGCCGCTGACGGTGAACAACGGCGGCACGGCTTCTTCGTTGGGAAAGTCAGGCCCTGCTTCAAGAAGAAGCACGCGCCGGTGCGGGTTCTCAGCGAGCCTCGCGGCGACGACTCCGCCGCTCGATCCCGCGCCCACGACGATGACGTCGTACCGGTCCATCGCGTGTTCCTCCCTGGCGTCTGCCGCGGACTTATGCTGCGAAATTTTGCACGCGCGCGCAATGGCTGCAACCGCAATGGCGACAATTCCCAGGAGCGATCCTCTGCGGAAGAGAACCCACGACGACGCCTGTTGGCGTAAAGCGCCTCTTATCGAGTCCCGATCGTTGCGCTGTCGCCAAGACCTGGTGACACGCTCCGCCGACGATGCCAAAGTCTCAACCTGCCATCTGGGGAATCGCCATGAGCAAGGACCTGCGCAACGGGGGGCTCGATGCGCTCACTGTCGAGGACATCGTCTCTTCAGGATTTTCCACGCCCTGGGACGCGCCGACCGTGCCGCCGTTTCCGTTCAGCTTCCGCAATGTCGAGGTGTTGACCCTGGTTTGGCGGAGCACCGAAGCGGCGGTCGCGCGCGTGCTGCCGCCGCCGCTACGGCCGACCAGCGACGTCGTCCTCGCTCATATCTATCAAATGAACGACACGGATTGGCTCGGGCCCTACCGCGAATCGAACATCTCGGTCGGCGCACGCTTCGAACCGGCCAATATCAGCGGCTCCTACTCGCCTTATCTGTTTCTGTCGTCCGACGTCGGAGTCGTTCACGGGCGCGAGATTCACGGTCAACCGAAGAAGCTCGGTGAACCCAGGATCGATCACCGCGGCGACCTCGTCGTCGGCGTTGTCGCGAGGAATGGAATCGACGTCGTCACCGGCACGATGGCCTACAAACAGCGCCGGGAGCCGCTCAGCAGCCTCACGCGCCATTTCGATTTCGCCGAGAACATCAATCTGAAGGCGGTCGATCACATCGACGGGACGCCGGCGATCCGCCAGTTGACGGCGCGCCGGTTAGCCGATGTCGTCGTGCACGAGTGCTGGAGCAGCCCCTGCACGGTCGAACTGCGGCCGAACGCGCAAGCGCCGGTTCATCGTCTGCCGGTCGTCGAAATGCTGGATGGCTTTCATTGGCGGGCGGATTTCACGCTGGTCGAAGGTCGCGTGATCCACGACTATCTCGCGACCAAAGAAGTGTAGCATTCGCGAAAGCGCCGCGGTATCCGACAGGAAACCGCGGCGCGTTCACGAGAGCGGCTCGGGTTACTTAGCCGCAGCCTCGACGTTGTCCTTGGTGTAGATCGTGAACGGCCCCATCAGCACGCGAAGACCTTTCGCACGTGTCGGATCCTTCGTGATTGTGTACTCGCCCATGCGCCCGGCCTTGAACTTCGCGCCTTCCTTGGCGTCGAGGGCGCCGGTGGCGAGCAGATAAGCCGTGTAATAGGCGAGATAACCGAGGTCGACGAAGCTCCACAGCGCAAATTGTGGCGCACAGCCGTTCTTCGCGTAGGCGAGCATTTCGCTCGGCAGCCCGAGACCGCTGACCTTGACCTTGTCGCAAAGCTTCTCGTCCTGCAACGCCTTGGCGGCGGCGACGATGCCAACCGAGGTTGGCGCCATGATGACTTTGGCCTTGGGATATTTGTCGATCAGCGCCTGCGCCTGGGTGTAGCTCTTCTCCGACTCGTCATTACCGTAGACGATGTCGTCGAGCTTGAGCTTGGCGTATTTGGGGTCCTTCAGCGCGACCTTCATCGCTGCGATCCAGGCGTTCTGGTTGGCGGCGTCGGGCGAGGCCGAGAGGATCGCAAATTCGCCGCCCTCGGGGCCGGTCAGGTTAAGCGTCATATCGGCCATCACTTTGCCGATGTCGCTGAAGTCAACCTGCGCGACGAACACGTCCTCGCCTTCGGAAGACGGAATCGGCGAGTCCCAGGTGACGACCTTGATGCCCTTCGCCTGCGCCGCCTTGGCCGCCGGCACGATCTGATCGCCCGAATTGTTCGAGATCAGAATCGCCTTGACGCCCTGGGTCGTCGCGTTGGTGACAATCTCGATCTGCCCGGCGACGCTGTTCTGCGGCGTAGGTCCCAGAAATTGCAGCGCCGCCGGATTTTTCAGCTCCTTGGCGGCCTCCTCGGCCCCCTTGTGCGCCTGATCGAACGGCAGAATGCCAAGGAACTTGGGCAACAGAACCATGCTGACGTCTTTGCCCGGCGTGGCCATCGCGTCGTCAGCCATCGCAACTTGCGGCAGCAGCGTCATCAACGCCGCGGCCGCGACGCCCATAAGATATTTGTTCATCGTTCTCTCCCTTTCCAGTTGTCTTTTATGTCCTGATAAACGTTTGGCGCCAGTACCGACAGGATCAGGAGCCCGCCGATGACATAGTTTTGCGTATTTCCGGTGATGTCGGCGAGACCCATGCCATTGCGAAGATTCAGGATGACGAGGAGCGACAGGCCGACGCCGACAAGGTTGCCCTTGCCCCCGAAAATGCTCACGCCTCCCAGTAGCACGGTTGTGATGATATCAAGTTCGAACCCATCCGCCATATCGCCGCGCACGGACCCGAGCCGCGCAGCATAGAGGACTCCCGCAAGCGCCGCCACGACGGCGGCGCCGACAAATGTCGCGGTCTTGACAAGTCCGACGCGCACCCCGGAATAGCGCGCCGCCTCGATATTGCTGCCGACGACGTAAACCAAACGGCCGAACGCGGAGGCATGCAGCAGGAGCGCGAAGAGTACAAACAGCAGAACAAATATCAGAATCGATAGCGTAAGCGGGCCGAGCAGCGGTTGCTGCCCAAGGTTGTTGAACCATAGCGGGAAGTTCCCGATCGCGCGGTCTTCGACCAGGATGCGGGCGAGGCCGCGATAACCGATCAGGCCCGCCAGGGTCACGGCGAGCGACGGCAGCCCGACATAGGCGATCCAGAACGCGTTGTTGAGGCCCGCGAGCACCCCCGCCGCCAGCGCCAGAGCGATGGCGAGCGGAAGCGGCGCGCCCTGTTGAAAAGAGAACGCCATCACGCAGGCCGAAAGACCCATGACGGAGGCGACGGAGAGGTCAATGTCGGCGCCGATGATGACGAACGCCATTATCAGCGCGACGATGCACTTTTCGATCGAAAGTTGGAACAGGTTGACGAAGTTTCCGACGCCGAAATAGAACCTCAGATTCCGTCGCGTTGATCGCGATGACCGCCAACAGCACGATGAATAGCAGGGTCTCCCAGCGCTTGAGCCGCTCAAACGCGCTCATGGCGTCGGCTCCACGGTTTTCGGGGCCTCGACGCGCTTCAATTCGGTCCGCGCCCAGAGTTGGTTGAGGCGTTGCAGAATCACGGCGTCGCTCGCTACGGCGAGCAGGATCAACAGCCCGAGCACCGCGTCGCGCCAGAACTCGCTTATGCCGAGCCGAAACAGGCTCTGCTCGAGCGTGCCGATCATGATCGCGCCCAGCATGGCGCCCGTCACCCTTCCGGAGCCGCCAAATATATTGACGCCGCCGACGACGACCGCCGCGACGACATTGAGCTCCAGGCCGCGACCGGCCTCGACCGTAATGTTGCCAAATCTGGCGAGCGTCATGAAGCCGGCCAAACCCGCCAGCGCCCCCGAGGTGACGAAGGCGAGAAAGACAATGCGCTTCAGAGGCAGCCCGATCAGTTGCGCCGCTTCGGGATTGGAGCCGATCGCATAGAAGCGGCGCGCGAAACTCAGATAGCCCGTGCCGAATTGAAATACGACGACGATCGCGACGGCGAGCGCGAACAGCGCACGGATGTCGAAGTCGCCGATCGGAACGATGTTCAGTCTTGGCAGATCGATCAGCCATTGCGGCAAGCTGTCGGTGGTCACCGTCTTCGCGCCTGAGAGGTCGACAAGCACGCCGCGGTAGATAGCGAGCGTGCCGAGCGTCACGACGACCGCGGGGACGCGGCCCCAGGCGACCAGTACGCCATTGACGACGCCCAGCGCCGCGCCGATCGCGACCGAAACCGCCACCGCCAGTAGCGGGTTGACGCCATTGTGGTTGGCGATCAGCGTTCCGACGAAATAGGCGGTGAAGCCGACGATCGAGCCGACCGACAGGTCGATGTTGCGCGTCAGCACGACGAGCGTCTGGCCGACCGCGACGACGGTGATGATCGCAACGCTGGAAGCGATGCGATTGAAGGTGCGAAACGAATAGTAGCCGTCGATCAACGATCCGAAGATAATGACGGCGACGACGATCAGCGCGAGCAGGCTGAGTTCTCGGAGCTGTTCCGGCCTGACATGGCGACGCAGCCAATTCATGCCGCTTGCCCAGCCGGGACGGCGATTGTCTGTCCCATTGCAGCGTTCATCACGGATTCCGGATCGGCGTCGGCGCGATCGAGGATCGTCATCTGCCGACCCTCGCGCATCACGAGCACCCGATCCGAGAGGGCGAGCACCTCGGGCAGATCGGAGGAGATGACGATGACGCCTATGCCCTCGGCGGCGAGTTCGCCAATAATCGCATGCACCTCCGCCTTGGAGCCGACATCGACGCCGCGCGTCGGCTCGTCGAGAATCAGGATCGAGGGATTGGTGTTGAGCCACTTGCTCAGCATGACTTTCTGCTGATTGCCGCCCGAGAGTTTCGCGACGGCGAGATCGACCGAGGGGGCTCTGATTGCCAATCGCGCACGAAAGCTCTCCGCGGAACGCCGCTCCAAGCGGGTGCGGACGAGGCCAAAGCGATTGAGATAGCGACGCAAGGCCGGCAACGTGATGTTGGCGAAGATTGTCATCGGCAGCACGAGTCCGAGCTGTCGCCGGTCCTCGGACACATAAGCGATGCCGAGTTTCATTCCCTCACGCGGCGAGCGCACGGTGATCGGCTTGCCGCCCATCCGGATTGTCCCTGATGTCGCCGGCTCGACGCCGAACAGCGCGAGGCCGACATCGGTTCGCCCCGCGCCGATCAGCCCGGCGAAGCCGAGCACCTCGCCGCGATGCAGATCGAAGCTGACGCCTTCGAACACCCCTCGCCGACCAAGATTGGCCACGGATAGCAGAAGGTCGGGCCGCGCCGAACTCGCGCGGCGTTGGGATAGATCAATCTCGCGGCCAACCATGTCGGCGACAGCGCGTCGCGACGTCGCCTCCGCGCGCGGGCGGGTTGAGATCAATCGGCCGTCGCGAAAGACCGTGATCTTGTCGGCGATCTCGAAGACTTCCTCCATGCGATGGCTGACAAACAGAATCGCGACGCCCTGGCGCTTGAGATCGCGAACGAGGCGGAACAGCTCGCGCGCTTCGTGGGCGGAAAGCGACGCGGTCGGCTCGTCCATGATGAGGACCCGGACGTTCATCGAAATCGCCTTGGCGATCTCGACGGACTGCTGCGCCGCCAGCGTGAGGCCACGCGCGGGACTGCGCACGTCGAGCGCGACGCCGAGCTCGGCCAGAATGGCTTCGGCTTCGCGAATCATCTTTTTCCAGCCAACCACGGCGCCGCGATCCTGGTGGCTGATGAATATGTTCTCTGCGACATTGAGATCGGGAAACAGCAGCGGCTCCTGATAGATCGCCGCGACGCCCATCACTTGCGCCTCGGCCGCGCTGCCGATCGTGGCGAGCTTCCCGTTCAGCCAGATCTGGCCGCGATCGGGTTGATGGACGCCGGTGATTATCTTGATGAGCGTCGACTTGCCCGCGCCGTTTTCGCCCAGCAAAGCATGAATTTCGCCGGGATAGAGCGCAAGCGAGACGTCTTCGAGCGCCTGCGTGGCGTCGAAACGCTTGGCGATGCCGCGAATATCGAGAATGGGCGCAGCGGGGTGTTCCTGCCCGCTCATCGCCGCATCCATCGAGGATGAGCGCCAGCAATCATCCCCTCAGCGCCCGCCCGTAACGTCGATGATCGCGCCGGTCACATAGGACGACGCCTCGCTCAGCAGAAAGACGATTGTCTCGGCGATCTCCTCCGCTTTCCCTGGACGGCCGAGCGGAACCGTCGCGCCGATCTTATACGGCCGATCGGCGTCGCCGTAGGTGGCGTGGATTTCGGTTTCGATGACGCCCGGGCGGATCGAATTGACGCGGACGCCTTCGCGGCCGAGTTCTTTGGAGAGGCCGAGCGCGAGGGCGTCGACGGCCGCCTTCGAGGCGGCGTAATCGACATAAGTGTCCGGCGCGCCGATCCGCGCCGCCACCGACGAGATCAGCACGATCGAGCCGCCGCGTCCGCCGAGGCTTTTGCTCATGCGACGGGCGGCCTCGCGCGCGCAGACAAAGGCGCCGAGGACATTCACGTCGAATACGTTGCGCATGCGCTCGACAGACATGTCGACGAGGCGCGAGTTGGGCGCCGCGACGCCCGCGTTGACGACCACGCCGTCCAGCGAACCGAACGCCTTGCTCGCGGCCTCGAACATCGCGATCACATCGTCCTCGCGGGCGACGTCACCGCGCAGCGCGACGGCCTTGCCGCCCGCGCGTTCGATTTCGGCGACCACCGCATTGGCGGCGGCCTCGTCCTTGAGGTAGTTGACGCCGACGGACCAGCCTTGCCGGGCCGCGAGCAGGCAGGCGGCGCGGCCGATGCCGCGCGAGCCTCCGGTGATGAGAACGGAGCGGGCGCTGTGCCCGGCCGATGCGCTCAAATCTTCCTCCCCGCGATCGCTCGGGACGATCGTCGTAAATTCGGCGCGACGTGCGCTGCGCGGGGAGATTGGCCCGTTCTCCGCGCTTTGGCAACACCCCGGCGAATGTTGGCTGTCAGGAGAGCGATCCAGTTTCCCCGCGGCCGCGCTTGCGGTACGGTGGCGCAACCCGGCGCGACAGCCGGACCAAAGGAGGATCGTCCCCCATGAAGATTGCGGTGCTTGGCGGCGGCGGGGCGATGGGCGGGATGTTCGGCGGCTATCTCGCGCGCGCCGGCGAAGACGTCGCTCTGATCGACGTTTCCCAGGAGGCCGTCGAGGCAATCAACGCTCACGGCGTTGTCGTCGAGGCCAAAGATGGCTCCATCGCGAGCATCCCGGTCAGAGCGTCGTCCGATCCAAGCGCGATCGGTCCCGTCGATCTCATCATCAATTTCGTCAAATGCTACAGTACCGAGGCCGCGATCCGCTCGGCTCGGCCGCTCATCGGCGAAAGCACGTCGATATTGACGCTGCAAAACGGTTGGGGCAACGCCGACCGCATCGCGGCGATCGTCGGCAAGAGCCGGGTCATGGTCGGACTGACCTACAACTCCGGTACGCTACTAGGGCCGGGCCGCATCAAACATTCGGGCATCGGCATGACGGTCGTCGGCGAACTGGATGGGAGCGCGTCGCCGAGGTTGGAGGACGCGGTCGCCGCGTTCCGCCGCGCAGGCATTGAAACGACGGCGTCTCCCCGCATTGTCGACGAAATCTGGAAGAAGCTCGCGCTCAATGTCTGCACGCTTCCGACAGCCGCGCTGCTGCGCTTTCCCGCGCACGAACTGATCGAGCACCAAGAGATGTTGGACCTGATGCGCGGACTGCTCGCCGAAGTCGCGGCCGTGGCGAGCCCGCAGGGCATCAACCTCGACGAAGCCGAGCGCTGGGCCGCAATTGTTGCGTTGCTCGAAAAGGCCGTCGGAGCGCGCGCCTCCATGCTGCAGGATGTGGAAGCCGGACGGCGCACCGAAATCGACGTGGTCAACGGCGCCATCGTCGAAGCCGGCCGCCTTCATTCCGTGCCGACGCCTCTCAACGAGGCGATGGTTTGGCTCATCAAGAGTTTGCAGAGCAAATATCTCGCGGCCAAGCCGGCGCGCTGAGCAGCGCTCTCTACCTGGCCTGCAACCAGGACGGCGCCTGCGGCAACCCCTGCGCCGTCCACCCGCCGTCGACCACGATCGTTTGCCCGGTCACGTAGGACGCTTCGTCGCCGGCGAGCCAGCGCACCGCGTTGGCGATTTCGTGCGGTCGCCGCCAGTCGTTTCATCGGCACGCGCGCGACCATCCAATCCTCTTGCAACGAACCGTCCGCCAGCCCCTGCTCGATCAGCTTGGTCCGCGTGAAGCCGGGCGCGACCGCGTTGACGCGAACGCCCGCCGTCGCGACCTCCAGCGACAGCGCGCGGGTGAGGCCGAGAATGCCGGCCTTGGCCGCGCAATAGGCGCCGCGTCCCGGCAACCCGACGAACGCCGCGGTCGAGGCGATGCTGACGATCGAGCCGCTTCCGCGCGCGACCATGCGCGGCACGGCTTCCGACGCGCAGAGGAAGAATCCGTTCAGGTGCGTCGCGATCACCGCCGACCAATCGGCGAACGAGACCTGGCCGACGAGCCCGACGCGCTGGATGCCGGCGTTGTTGACGAGAATGTCGATCCGTCCCGCATGCCGCGTCGATCGCCTGGAAGGCGGCCGCCACGCTCGCCGGGTCGGTGACGTCGGCCTCGAGATAGACGACGCCGCGCGCGGCTCCGTCGGGCGCGAGCTTGTCGAGCGAGAAAACCCGCGCGCCGTCGGCGAGCAGGCGCTCGGCGATCGCGTCGCCGATCCCGCGCGCCGCGCCGGTCACGACCGCGACGCGCCCGTGAAGCGAATTCGACATGTCGCGGCTCCTCAATACATCAACCAGCCGCCGCTCACGTTGATCGTCGCGCCGGTGATATAGGCGGCGTGATCGGAGGCGAGGAACAGCACGGTTCCCGCCAGCTCCGAAGGCGCCGCCATGCGGCCGAGCGGGATCGCCGCGACGGTCGCCGCCAGTTGCTCGTCGGTCATGCCGCTGCGCATCATCGCGGTGTCGGCCGCGCCGGGCGAGACCGCATTCACCGTGACTCTTGTCCTTGGCCAGCGAACGCGCGAGGCCGCGGGTCATCGAGACGATGCCGCCCTTGGACGCGGCATAGGCGACGGAGCCGCCGAAGCCGCCGCTCCACCAGCCCTGCGAAGTGAAGTTGATGATGCGCCCGCCGCGGCCCTGCGCGCGGAAGATGCTTGCGCGACGGCCTGGTTGAGGAAGAACGTCGACTTGAGATTGACGTCGTGCTGAAGATCCCAATCGGCCTCGGTGACCTCGTCGACGCTGTGGCGGCGCACCAGCACCGCGGCGGCGCAGACGAGAACGTCGAGGCCGCCGAGCGCGCCGACGACCGTCTCGACGAGCTCCGCGTGCCCGGACGACCGGGCGGAGATCGGCGGCCAGCGGCAGATGCGGGCCGCCCTCCATTTCGGCGACGACCGCTTTCACCTTGTCCTGGTCGAGATCGACGACCGCGACCCGCGCGCCCGCGGCGCCGAACGCCAGCGCGACTTCGCGGCCGATGCCGCCCGCGGCGCCGGTGACCAGGACGCGCTTTGCCCTCGAGGCCCGAGGCGAGATTCCAGCTCATCGGCTCGCCCCGTCGGGCGGCGCGAACCCCGCCGGCTCCTCGACATAGCAGGACTGCGATTCGCCGATGAATTGCTCGCGGTCCGCGAACAGCAGCCGTGTGAAGCGGCTCGGTCGCGAACGCGCGGTCGCAGTCCGCGAGGCTGTCGAACCACGTCTCGCCGAAGCCCGTCCCAGGCGGCGACTTCCGGCGACGCAACGATCGACGCGGGTGAAGCGCAAGCCGCGCAGGCCCGGAAGCTGGCGGACCAACTCCGCGTGGCGTCCGATCCAGTGGGCGAAGAACTCGTCGGTGGCAAGTCCGGCCTTGCGGCTGATGAAACTGACGCGCCGGATCATGCTTGGCTCCCGGCGGCGGCCGACGGACTTTGGAACACTTCCAGCGTGACGCCGTCGTGGATTCTGAGATAGGCGACGCGCGCGCCTTTGTTGGGGCCGTCGTCGACCTCGACCGGGCCGTCGCGCCGCACCGGCGCTGCGCCGCATTCGATCGCGCGGCGCCAAGCGTCATCGGCGTTCTCGACCGCGAGGCAGATATGGACGTTGCCAGGATTGGCGGTCGCGGGCGCGTTCGGCGCGCCGATCGGCGTTTTGGTATTCGAGCAGTTCAAGAATGACGCCGCCGGGCAAGTCGATGAACGCGCCGTCGATTCTGACGCCGGGAATGCCGATGATCTCGCCAAGATAGGGCCGGTTCAGAATCGTTCGCCAACTCGCCTCGCGTCCGAGAAACGGCTCCCAGAATCGCAGCGCCTCGTCGAGGGCGCCAACGCTGACGCCGATATGATGAACGGCCGAAGCGTGAACTGCCGACATTGATTCCTCGCGACCTCAGAGTCAGATGCGAAACAGCCTCTCGGCGTTTCGCGAAAACATCTCTCGTCTGTTCGTCCTTCGTGAAGTCCGCGATGATCGTGGCGTAAGCGTCGATCAGATCGGGATAGGAGCTGAACATGCGATCGACCGGCCAGTTGGTGCCGAACACAACGCGATCGACGCCGAACGCCTCGATGCTCCCGAGCACCCACGGCCGCAGCGACTCGACGGTCCAAAGCCGATCCATCATGCCAAGGCCGGAGATTTTCATCACGACGTTGTCGGCCCGCGCCAGGGCGCGCATCGCGGTCGACCAGCGCTTGAAATAGCTGTCGTCGCGCGCCTCGGGGATCGCGCAATGATCGACGCAGATCAAGGTGTCCGGAAAGGCGCCGGCGAGATCGAGGAGATCGTCGAAGAATTGAATGCGCGTGTCGATGCACGAGACGAGCTTGTGCCGCTCCAGGAACGCGAAGCCGCGATCGCCAAGCCGGATCGACGAGATAGCGACCGTCGCCGAAATCGCGGATGCCGCGGACGTTGGCGTATTGCATGTGCCGCTCCAGCACCGCCTCGGCGTCCGGTTGGGCAAGATGGCACTCCGCGACGATGCCATGCGGAAATCCGGTCTTGTCGGCGAAGGCTTGCAGCCACTTCGTTTCGTTGACGGGATCCGGACGTGCCGAGCGCGGCTTGAACGTGGATCGCTTTCGTCACGTTGGCGAAGCGGATCTCGGCGAGATAGTCCTCGATCCAGTAATGCTGAGCTTTCAGCGCATCGATATTGCCGAGAAAGCCATGAATCGCGTCGCGCTCCAGCCAGGCATAGCGCAACTCCGGACGCTTCATGTCGTGCAGATGGAAATGCGTATCGACGAATGGAATGTCTGACCATCTCGGCGTTGCTTCGCACGGCGGCGCAGACCTGCAACCGCAGTCGAAACCCTCCCTCTGCGCTGGCTGCGCGTGACCGTTTTTGATGGAAATGCGAACCGGCGCTTCCGTCGCCCCATGATTATCGAGCGAAGCGTCACCGCGCAAGAAGGTCGCCGACAGGACGAAACGGCCCCCGTAATTGAAGGCCGCACAAAGACCTTGCGTCCGCTGGTCGCAATTCCCTATGCTTTTCGCCTAGGTGGAGGCGAGAGGCGGAAAGCCCTCGCGCGGAAGGGGAGGTTAAGTCTGAGATGGGCGCGCCCCCGCAACAACCGCGCGGCGTCGTGACGGGCGCCGGCGGCGGCATCGGCAAAGCCGTCGTGCGGCGATTGTTGCGCGACGGCGCCCGCGTACTCGCTGTCGACCTCAAGGCCGAGGGCCTCGCCGATATCGCAGGCGACGCGTGCGAAACGCTGGTCGGCGACGTCACAGACCCAGCGGTTCGCGCCGAAATCGCCGACTGGGCTGACGGCGCCCGATACCTCGTCAACTCGGCCGGAGTCATCGTCATCAAACCGATCTTCGAGCTGAGCGTCGAGGATTGGCGGCGCGCGCAAACGGTCAACGCCGAGGCGACGTTTTTCCTGTGCCAGAAAGTCGGCCCGCGGCTTTCGCGCGGCGGCGCGATCGTCAATCTCTCGTCGAGTTCGGCCAAGCTCGCGACGACCATCGAGGTTGCCGCCTATGCCGCCTCCAAGACGACGATCCTCTCGATCACGCGCTCGTTCGCGTACGCGCTGGCGCCGCATGGCGTGCGAGTCAACGCGATCCTGCCGGGAATTGTCGACACCTCGATGCAGGACGAGGTGCTGGCGATGGTGGCGCCTATGCGCGGCCTCTCGTCGAAAGAATGGGGAGAGGCGCGCTCCGCCGCCATTCCGCTCGGACGCGGATCGTCGGCCGAGGAATGCGCGGCGCTGATCGGGTTCCTTTTGTCCGAGGAAGCTGCTTACATGACCGGACAAGCGATCAATTTCACCGGCGGCCTTGTGACCTGGTGACGATAGGGAGGAGAGATTGAAGAAACCGATCACAAGTTTGCGCGGTCGGCCTCGGCCACCCCGAGGGTCCGTTCGAACTCGACGACGGGCGCGTCATCTACGCGAACACCTACGCGAGCGAAATCGGCGTCTGGGACCCGGCAAGACCGGTAAGGCGGGCGACCTTCGCCAAGGTTGGCGGCGGTCCGAACGCCTGCGTGCTCGGCAGCGACGGCTGCGTCTATTCCACGCAAACGCCCAACGTCGGCACGTGGACGGCGCCGATCCATCGCCCGCCGTCGATTCAGAAGACGCGTCCCGACGGGTCACGTTGAAATTCTCGTCACCGAGGCGGATGGCGTGAAATTCGACGGGCCGAACGACCTCGCCTTCGGACCAGACGGGCGGCTCTATTTCACCGATTCCGGCGATTGGGCGCCGGAGACGAAGCCGCATCCCGGCCGCATCATCGTCGTCGAGAAGAGCGGCCAGGCCCGCATCCTCGAAGAGCTCGCGAACGTCTATCCCAACGGCATCGTCGTCGAGCCCGACGGTTCCATCGTGTGGGTCGAATCCTACACGCTGAAAGTCGTTCGTCGCACGCCCGATGGCCGTAAGCAGGTCATCCACGAGATGCCCGAAGGGCATATTCCCGACGGTCTGAAGATCGACGCCGAGGGCAATTTCTGGATCACGGCGGTCGCCGCCGGCGGCGTTGACGTCATCGACCGGAACGGCAAGCCGCTGGATTTCCTTGAGACCGGCGGCACGATCCTGAACTGCGCGTTCGGCAAGGGGCGGCGCTCTCTATTGCTGCGACATGGGGCCGTTTGACGTCACGGGCGTCACGATGACCGGTCGGCTCATCCGGGTCGACGTCGGCGTGGAAGGCATGACGCCCTTTCGCGGCGCGATCGAAGCGGGGAGAAAATCATGAAGATCGCCAAGGTTGAGGCCATTCCGGTCAGCTACCCCGAGCCGAACGATTTCAACGCGCTTCGCCACCTATGTCTCGCCAAGATCACCGCGGACGACGGGCAGGTCGGCTGGGGCGAGTCGATCACGCAGTTTCCGGAGGCCAATTTCGCCGCGAAGGCGATCATCGAGGGCATGGCGCCGAACCTGATCGGCAAAGACCCGGTGCATACCGAAACGCTTTGGCGACAAAACAAACAGCAGGCGTGGTGGTACGGCTACCACGGCGGAATCGCCTCCTATGCGGTGGCTGCGATCGACATCGCGCTGTGGGACCTGAAGGGCAAGGCGCTCGGAAAGAGCGTGCTCGATCTGCTGGGCGGCCCGGTTCACGACCGCTTGCCCGCGATCGCGTCCTGTCACGCGCACTATGAATCAATCCCCGAAATGGCCGAGGAAACGGCGGAGTGGGTCTCCACGGGCTTGCAAGGACTGAAGACCGGCTTCGGCAAGCGCGGCAACGCGAGGCTCGGCTACGATCACGACCGCGACGTCGCTTATGTCAAAGCGATGCGCGAAGTGCTCGGCGACAAGCTGCTGATGATTGATAACGGCATCGCAATCAAGTGGGACGTCACCGACGCGGTGCGGCGCGCCAAAGCGATGGAGGAATACAATCTGGCCTGGATCGAGGAGCCGCTCGGCGCCTGGGATCCCGAAGGTTACGCCAACCTGCGCGCCAAGACGACGACGCGCATCGCCTACGGCGAACGCGAATGGACGCTGGAGCAGTTCGAGCGCGTGCTGGCGACGGGAACCGTCGATGTGGTTGGCGTCGATCCCGGACGCGCGGAGGGGATCACTGGGTTCAAGCAGATCGCGCAACGCTGCGAATTCTATCGTCGTCAGGCCAACGCGCATGCCTGGTCGTCGGCGATCGTCTCGGCGGCGAGCTTGGCGATTTCGTTCAACTCGCCCGCTTGCAAGGTGTTCGAGTTGAAGCCGCTGCGCAATCCGATGCAACATGATCTCGTGACCAAGCCTTTCGAACATGTCGAGGGTTGGGTCTATCCCCCGACCGGCCCGGGTCTTGGAATCGAAGTGATCGAGTCCGTCGTCGACAGCTTTCGCAGTGAAAAAGTGCTGTCCCGATGAGGGGACTAGACACCGAACGCCAAGACGCCGTGACAGGCCCGGCCATGACGGAAAGCGTCGTGCGATGCCTTGGCGGTGGCAGAACGAAAACGAAGTTGAACCTGGGAGGAAGAAAAATGAAAGCATCTTTGTATCGAGGCGCGGCGTCGTTCGCGACGGCGGTCGCGCTGGGAGGCGCCGTCGCCCTCGCCGCCGACAGTCAATCGCAAATCCCGACGTCAGGCGAGAAGGTCGCCGGGGCGCCGTTCGAGGTGAAGCGCGACTGGGGAACCTTCAAGCTCGCCGACCGCATCGCCGCAAAGGTGAAGGCAGGCGAAAAGATCAACTACGTCTTCTCCTATCAGGCGTCGGGCATTCCGCTGTTCTCGCCGCAATACGCCGCCGGTTTCGCGACGGGCTGCAAGGCTGGCGCGGCCATTTATCCCATGGACTGCGCCTCGATTGCGCCGGTGCAGAACGATCCCAATCAGCAAGTCTCTCAGATCGAGGCGAAACTCGCCGCCGGCGAGATCGACTGCATCTCGATCGAGCCGACGACCTCCGACTCGACCACAGCGATCGTCAACAAATTGATGGGTCTCGGAATCCCGGTCTTTACGGTTGGCGTGACGTCCCGCGGGCACGAGTTCACCAACTTCACCCAGTTGCCTCAGCTCGAGGGCGAAACGGCGGGCAAGATCGTGCTCGATTGGATGAAGGCCAACAACAAGGATCTGAAGGTGTTCGCGGTCTCCGGCGGCGATCCCACGCAATTCTGGGCGCAGGGCCGCATGAAGGGATTCCACGAGGTCATCGCCAAGGCGATCCCGGACGCGAAATTCGTGACGACCGAGACCAACGGGCTGAACGTCAGCTACGATCCGGGCCAGACCTATGACACGTATCGCACGTTTCTCTCGGCCAATCCCGACGTGCAGTTTATTGAAAACGTCGACATTGGCGCCGAGCACGCCGACCGCGCGATCAGCAGCCTGAACAAAACAGGGCAGGTCTACACGATCGGCTGGAACGTCTCCAAGGGCCAACTCGACGGCATTGAAAAGGGCGTCCAAGTGGCTTCGCTCGATCAACGCTGGTCGGATCAGGCGGCGTTCGGCGGCCCGGCCTGCGCGCAGTTCCTGAAGAACGGCGAGGTGCTCGCCAACACGCAGACCCTCATGCCGGTGATGAAAGACCAGGTCGTCTCGGCCCGCGAAGAGCTCAATCGGATCATGAGCCTGAAGTAACGGACGGTTCCGATCCGCCTGAGGGCGGCAAGCAAAGGCGGCCGGGCTTGTTCCGGCCAACCAAGTCCGGTCGTGACATCGTGTTCGGGGACTCCGGCACGGAGCCGGGGAGCGCGGTCCATTGACGCGAGAGGATTTATGACCGGCACTGATTCCCGCGGCGCCGCCGCGAGCCCGAGCGCCTCGAACGCCGGTCAGGCGACGTTTGACCTGGGGCTGAGGATGGGCGGTCTGGTGCTCGCAATCCTTGTCGTCGCGCTGTTCATGTTCATCGTGAAGCCCAAGTCATTCAACCTCGACGTCGGCGTCTCCGTGCTGCGGGCGATGAGCTCGGTGGCGATCATGTCGCTCGGGTTGACGCTCGTCATCGTGGTCGGCGAGATCGATCTCTCTTTCGGCGCGATGTATGGCCTCGGGGCCAATTCGCTGGCCGTCATGTGGATCGTGTACGGCATACCCATCTATGCAGCGCTGCCGCTGGCGATCGCAGCGGGCGCGCTGGTCGGATTGTTCAACGGCGTCCTGGTCACGGGATTGCGCATTCCCTCGTTCATTGTCACGCTCGGCAGCTACAACCTGATCTATGGCGTGTCGCTCTGGATCACCAAGACCTCGACCTTCAATCCGGTTTATCCGCCGCCCGGATCGGAAATTCCGTCCGACCAATTGGATTTCTTCACCAGCCTCACGGCGAGCTTCGGAACTCATCCGATTTCGTTGGAAGTCGTCTGGATGATTGGGCTCGCCGCGGTCGTCGGCTATTTGCTGCATCGGACGTTGTTCGGATTCCGGCTCATGGCGATCGGCGGCAACCCGGTGGCGGCGCAGCTCGCCCGCCTTCCGGTGACGCGCTACAAGATCCTCGCCTTCGTCATCTCGGGGATGCTGGCGGCGGTCGCCGGAATTCTCGATTTTTCGTTCATTCAGACCGCGCAGCCCAACATCGGCCTCTCGTTCACGTTCCCGGTGTTCGCGGCGGTGATTATCGGCGGCGCCAGCCTGTCGGGCGGCAAGGGGACGATTGTCGGCGCGATGAGCGGGGCCTTGCTGCTGGCCGAATTGCAGCAGGGCCTGGCGCTGCTGACGCCGGGACCGCATGTTCAACAACTCTTCCTCGGCTTCGTCACGATCGGCGCCGTGGCGCTCGATTTGCTGCTCACCAACATCCGCAAGCGCAGGGCGGCATGATCGGCGCCGGAATCCGTCTGCGCGGCCTCACCAAGCGATACGGCGCGACGACCGCGTTGGCGGGCCTCGATCTCGATCTCCGGCCCGGCGAGGTGCTGGGGATCGCCGGCCCCAACGGTGCGGGCAAAAGTACGTTGGTGCGCATCCTCGCCGGCGAAGAGCGCGCCGACAGCGGCGAACTGACCTTCGAGGAGAGACCCTGGTCGCCGACGGTGGATTGGCGCGCGGTCGCCGTGGTCCATCAGGAGCCGCAGCTTTTCCCCAATCTGACCGTCGCTGAGAATGTTCTGGTTGGCCGCGAAGGCGTCCGCGCGGGACGACCGCGGCTCGGCGATGCCGACGCGCGCGTGATGCAAGCCTTCGGTATCGACAAATTCGCCGATCGGCTTCTCGCCGACTGCACGCTCGCCACGCAACAACGAACCGAAATCGCGCGCGCGGTGGCGCGCAAGGCGCAAGTGTTCTTGTTCGACGAACCCAATTCCGCCTTGACGGACGAGGAGTCCGACGAACTGTTTCGCGAAATGCACAAGCTCGCCGCCGACGGCCGCATCGTGTTGCTCGTGACCCACCGACTTGGCGACCTTTGCGAACACGCGGCCCGCGTGGCGGTGGTCCGAGATGGACGCGTTCGCTCGATCCTGGAGGGAGACGCCCTTAGCGAGGACGGCCTTGCCCGACAACTCGTCGTCGACAGCAGCGCGCACGCCGTCGCTAACAACGGAAGGACCGCGTCGTCCGCGAGCGACGCCCTGCTCGTTGTGGAAAGTTGGTCGCATGGCGAAGTATTCCAGGGAATCGACCTCAGGGTCGCGCAAGGCCAGATCGTGGCTTTGGTTGGCGTCGAAGGCTCGGGAGCGCGCGAGCTGTTGCGGTCTCTCGCCGGGTTGGAGCCGTGCTCGGGACGTCTTGAGATCGCGGGCCAGAGCGACGCAGCGGCGCAGCGATTCAGCGCCTATGTCCCGGCCACCCGCCAGTTCAGTCTGTACAGCAACTTCTCAGTCGGCGAGAACATCCTGGTGAGGCTCGGCCAGCCGGAGATCGCCGGCTTCGGCATGGCGCTGAAGAGAAAGCGCATGCAGCGGCTCGCCGCTGAGGCCGTCCGGCGTTTCTTCATCAAGACAGCGACGACTTCGCAGGGGGTGCGTTCGCTCTCAGGCGGCAATCAGCAGAAGGTCGCGATCGCGCAGGCGCTTGCCTGCAAGCCGCGCCTGCTATTGCTGGAGGAGCCGACGCGTGGGGTGGACATCCAAAGCAAGCAGGAAATCTATCGGCTGCTGCGCGATTTTGTCGAAGCGGGGAATGTGGTCATCATGTTCTCCACGGAGGCGCTTGAAGTTTACGAAGCGGCCGACCGCGCCCATGTCGTCGCCGACGGCCGCTTGTCGCCGCCGATTTGGGTTCCCGAATATGCTCAGATTGAGGCTCTGGCCACCGCCATCGCCCGCTTGGAGCGGCACGGGCGCGAGAACGTGGCCAGCGACGCCGCCCCGCGTCGCGGGCGCTAACGCGCAAAGCGCCTTTGCCAGTCCGGTGGTCGACGCGTACAAGCGCGGCCGCATCCTCCTCGTTCGGGGCGCCCGCTTGATCTTGGAACCGCTTGCCGAAACGCCCGCCGATTCGGTCCGCACATCGATACGGCGACGTGTCTTTTTCGTCGCCGGCTTCGATCCGCGCGGCGTCAACGGCTACTATCAGCGGTTCAGCGAGGCGCTGGCGCCGTTCGCCGAGGTGGGGCCGCTCGATCGACCCGGATTGTACGAAACGCGCTGGCGGTGGCGCGGAGCGGCGGCGGACGTCGCGTTCTCATTCCTGCATTGGGACGACATCGTCGACCAGCACTGGCGCGGCAAGGGGCGCATCGGCGCGCAGATCGCCGCGGTGCGCGCGCTTCTGGTCTATCAACGAAGCGGCTTGCTGACGCGGGCCCGCGACGGGGCGCGCGCGGTGCGTTGGGCGCTGCTGATCTTGGGTCTCGCGCCGGCGGTCTCGATCGCGGCGGCGCTGCTGCTCACGCTGGCGGTCGGCGCCATCGGCGCCGAATGGCTTCCTTATGGGGGATGGCTGGCGCTGCCCGCGCTGGTTGGCGCTCTCTATCTCTGCGACCGTGCGTGGCGGAGACTCAATCTCGAATGGCTCGCGAAGGGTTTCGCGTGCATCGTCGAAACCGCGCTCGGCGAAAAGCCGAATTGGGACGAGCGCTGCGCCGGGTTCGCCGAGACGATCGCCGAAGCCGCGCGCGACGGCGAGGCGGATGAGATCGTAGTGATCGGCCACAGCCTCGGCGCCATTCTGGCGATGCGGGCGATCGCGGGTTATTTGGAGCTCGGCGTCGCCTCGAAGCGTCCAATCGTGCTGATGACGCTCGGCAACATCATTCCGTTCTACACTTGGATCGAACCCGAGCGGCGCGCGATGCGCGAAGGCGAAAAGGTCGCGACGAGCCGCGAAGTCGCCTGGATCGATGTGACCTCGGGCTCCGACCCCGCTTCCGCCTGCCGCATGGGACCGTTGGTCGGCGCCGATGCGCAGGCGCCGCGCTGGGAGCCCGAGTTCCATCGCATCCTTACGCCGGAGCGCTTCCGCTACATACGCCGCCGCCCGCTCGACTATCATTTCCAGTATCTCAAACCCGCCGACCTCACCGACGGATTCGACCTCATCCGCATGCTGTGCTCGCCGTCCCCCTTCCTGGCTCAGGCGCCGCGATGAGCGTGTTCCTTCCGGCCCGCCCCGCCGCCGGCGAAAGCAAGGCGTCATGGCTCGTCCGCGTACGGCAGTTCCTCAACTCCGGTCTTTCGTTGTTCCTGCGCGGCTCCTACAATTTCGTCGGCGTGAGCCGGCATGCGCTGCCGCACATCCCGCTAACGCCGAGGCGGATCGCCTACTTGGTGCGCGATCCCGATGCGGCGCGCGAAGTCCTGGTCACCCGCGCCGCCCTTTTCCCCAAAGCCAAGCTCATGGACTCCATGTTGCGGGCGTTGACCGGTTACAGCATTTTCGTCAGTAACGGCGAGGCTTGGCGGCGTCAGCGCGCCATCCTCGATCAGGCGTTCGCGAACGCGCGGGTACGCGAAGTGTTCGGATTGATGCGCGACGCATCAGACGCGTTGCGTGCGCGTTTCGAAACGCTCGCGCCGGCGCGAGGCTCGGCCAGCGTCGACGTCGACGTCGAGACCATGCACTTCGCGGGCGACGTGATCTTCCGCACGATCTTCTCCGAGCCGATCAGCGAACCGGACGCGCGCGAAATCTTCGCCGCCTTTGAGCGGTTTCAGCGCATCGCCTACGCGCACGGCTTTCTGTCGCTCCTCAATGCGCCGACCTTCCTGCTGCCGTCCCACTGGCGGGGACGACGCTACGCGGCGAGAATCCGCCGCGCGCTGCAACGGCCGATCGCCCGCCGGCTCGAAAAAATCGCGCGCGGCGAGCCGACGCCCGATAACGACATCCTCGCGACGTTGATCTCGGCTCTTGATCCCGTCACCAGCACGCGCTTCGACGCGAAGGAACTGCTCGACCAGGTGGCGATGCTATTTCTCGCCGGCCACGAGACCTCGGCCGCCGCGCTCGGCTGGTCGCTATATCTGATCGCCAACCGGCCCGACGTGCAGACGCGCATGCGCGCCGAAGTCGACGCTGCGCTCGGCGACAAGGCGCCGGAGTTCTCCGACATGCGCAGGCTGCCGTTCACGCGCGACGTGTTCCAGGAGACGCTGCGGCTCTATCCGCCGGTGGCGTTTCTTGCCCGCGACGCGGCTTCGCCGACGCATCTCTGCGGCAAGCCGATCGAGGCGCACGCGACGACGATCGTGCCGACCTGGCTGCTGCACCGCCACCGCGCATTCTGGAAGGACGCCGACCAGTTCGATCCCGATCGCTTCGCCGACCCCGCCACGAAGTCGGCGCGGGCGTGTGCGTTTTTGCCGTTCAGCATGGGTCCGCGCGTCTGCTCGGGAACCGCCTTCGCGTTGCAAGAGGCGACGCTGGCGCTCGCCGAACTCGTGCGGCGGTTCGAGTTCTCGCCGACGCCGGGCCACACGCCGGCGCCGGTGTCGCGTTTGACGGTGCGCTCGGCGAATGGCCTGCCGCTCAGGGTCGCGCGTCGCCGATGCGCTTGATCTCCCATTCGAGCTCGACGCCGCTCGTCTCTCGCACCCGCCGCCGCACCTCCTCGCCGAGCGCCTCGATGTCGGCGGCGGTGGCCGCGCCGCGGTTGATGAGGAAATTGCAGTGCATCATCGAGACCTCCGCGTCGCCGACGACGAGGCCGCGGCATCCGGCGGCGTCGATCAACCCCCAAGCCTTCTGGCCGGGCGGATTCTTGAACGTCGATCCGCCGGTCTTCTCGCGGATCGGCTGCGAGTCCTCCCGCGCCCGGGTGATGCGCTCCATCTCCGCCTGGATCGCGGCGCGCTCTCCCGGACGGCCTAGCAGCACGGCGCGGGTGAAGATCACATCGTCCGGGGCGTCGCTGTGGCGATAGGAATAGCCCATCGCGGCGTTGTCGAAGCGCCGCGGCCGGCCGCGGCGGTCGACGCCATGCGCTTCGACCAGCACGTCCTTGATCTCGCCGCCATGGGCGCCGGCGTTCATCCTGAGCGCGCCGCCGATCGCGCCCGGCACCCCGCGCAGGAAGGCCAGTCCGTCGACGCCCGCTTCGGCGGCCGCCCGCGCGACGGACGCGTCGAGTGCGGCGGCGCCGGCAAGCACGCGCTGGTCGGCCGTCGTCTCAACGCCGCCGAACGCGCGGCCGCCGAGGCGGATCACCACGCCGCGCACGCCGCCGTCGCGGACGATGAGATTTGAGCCGACGCCGATCACGGTGACGGGAATCTCTGGCGGCAGCGCGTCCAACAGATAAGCGAGATCGGCTTCGTCCGCTGGCGAGGCCACCACGTCGGCGGGGCCGCCGACGCGAAACCAGGTGTAGGGCGCAAGCGGCGCATCGAAGCTGAGGCGGCCGCGAAACTTCGCCGCCAGCGCGGCGATCTCGGCCCCGTTCACGCGGCGAGCTCTTCCGGCAGCGCGTAGGCCCATTGCGTGATGTTGCCGGCGCCGAGGAAAATCACGTAGTCGCCGGGTTTGGCGAATTGCCGCACCAGACCGGCGAGCTTTTCCGGGCCGGGAAGGGCGAGCGCATGGCGATGACCGTGGGCGTTGATCGCGGCGGTCAACGCCTCCTTGTCGACGCCCGGGATCGGCGCTTCGCCGGCGGGATAGACGTCGGCGACGATGAACCGTGTCGGCGTCGTTGAAGCAGCTGGCGAAGGCGTCGAACAGCGATTGCAGCCGGGTGTAGCGATGCGGCTGCACGATCGCGATCACCTGACCCTTGGTCGCCCCGCGCGCGGCGCGCAGCACGGCGGCGATCTCGACGGGGTGGTGACCGTAGTCGTCGAAGATCGTCACGCCGTTCCATTCGCCGGTGCGGGTGAAGCGGCGCTTGACGCCGCCGAAGCCGGCGATCGCCTTGCGGATCGTCGGGATCGAGGCGCCGAGTTCGTGGGCGACGGCGATCGCGGCGGTGGCGTTGAGCGCGTTATGGCGGCCGGGCATCGGCAGCGCAAGCTCGTCGACATAGGTGGCCTTGCCGGTCTGCCGGTCGCGGATCAGCACGTTGAAGCGGGTCACGCCGCCGGTCAGATCGACGTCGAGCAGCCGAATGTCGGCCTGCGGGTTCTCGCCATAGGTTATGACGCGTCGATCTTCGATGCGACCGACAAGCTCCTGTACGGTCGGGTGATCGAGGCACATCACCGCGAAGCCGTAGAACGGCAAGTTTTCGACGAAGGCGTAGAACGCGTCCTTGATGGCGTCGAAAGTCTTGAAGTGATCGAGATGCTCGGGGTCGATGTTGGTGACGATGGCTATGTCGGCCGGCAGCTTGAGGAAGGTGCCGTCGCTCTCGTCGGCCTCGACTACCATCCAGTCGCCGGCGCCGCGCCGCGCGTTGGTCCCGTAGGCGTTGATGATGCCGCCGTTGATGACGGTCGGATCGAGCCCGGCAGCGTCGAACAGCGTCGCCACCAGCGAGGTGGTCGTCGTCTTGCCGTGGGTGCCGGCGATGGCGACGCATTGTTTCAGCCGCATCAGCTCGGCCAGCATTTCGGCGCGGCGGACGACGGGCACCCGTTTTACGCGCGCCGTGGCGAGCTCGGGGTTGTCGCGCTTGATCGCCGAGGAGACCACCACCACCGCCGCGTCGCCGATCTGGTCGGCGTTGTGGCCGACGAAGATGTTGGCGCCGCGCTCGCGCAGCCGCCTGGCGTTGGCGTTGTCGGCGGCGTCCGAGCCCTGGACCTTGTAGCCGAGGTTCAACAGCACTTCGGCGATGCCGGACATCCCGATGCCGCCGATGCCGATGAAGTGGATAGGGCCTAGCTCGCTCGGCAGTTTCATCGGGCTCGGGTCTCCGCGGGGATCGCCCGACATAGAGCGATTCGCCCGATTCGGCCATGGGGCGAAAACGGACCGGCAGCGCGGATTTTCAGCGCCTTGGCTGCGATATTCTGACCTTCGATTTGACTCCCCGCGATAGTCGGGATATCCCGGTAACCGTTTACAGGGATATCCCTGCATCTGGGAGCCTGGATGGCCACGCCCTCTCCGGAGAGAAATCGTTGCAACTGTTCGTCGCTGCGCAAGGCGTCGCGACGGCTGTCGCAGTTCTACGATGTGTGCTTGGCGCCCTGCGGCCTCAAGTCGACGCAGTTCGCCATCCTTAGCGAGATCAACCGCCGCGAGGAAGAAGCGCCGACCATCGGCGAGATGGCCGGCGCGCTGGCGATGGACGCCTCCACCGTCGGGCAGAACCTTCGGCCGCTCGAACGGGACGGGCTGATCTCAATCGACCGCGCGCAAGACGACCGGCGGCGGCGAAACGTTCGGCTGACGCCGCAAGGCGAAGCGGTCTACGCCGCCGCCCGGCCGCTGTGGAGCGAGGCGCAGGCGCGGTTCGAGCATCAGTTCGGCGCGCAGCAGGCGGCGGACTTGCGCGCGCTGCTCGCAAAAGTCGTCGACTACGAAACGGCGCCCTTCTGACTCGGCGCCTTCCTCCAAACCCCTGATCCGCTTCTCGACGAGATTCGCCCATGTCCGCGCTACAAAACGCCGCCCATATTGCTGTTCCGCCGGCGCCCGCCGTCAGGCCCCGCGCGGCCTCGCCGGGGCAAGTGCTGGCGATCGTTTGCGTCGGCATCGTTCTCGCCAACCTCGACCTGTTCATCGTCAACGTCGCCTTGCCGAACATCCAGCGCGATTTTCGCAGCGCGCGGCTCGAGGACATGTCGTGGATTCTGAACGGCTACGCGATCGCCTACGCCGCGCTACTGGTGTTCTTCGGCCGGCTCGCCGAGCGCTATCGCCGCGACTTGAGCTTTCTGCTCGGCGTCGCCTTGTTCACCCTCGCCTCGGCGGCCTGCGCGGCGGCTTTTGACCTGACTTCGCTCGTCGTGTTTCGGCTGGTGCAGGCGGCGGGCGCGGCGCTGATGACGCCGACATCGCTCGGTCTCTTGCTCGCCGCCTATCCGCCTGAGCGGCGCGGCGGCGCCGTGCGCGCGTGGACGGCGATCGGCGGCTTCGGCGCCGCGTTGGGGCCGCTGGTCGGCGGGCTGCTGGTCGACATCAATTGGCGCTGGATTTTCCTGGTCAACGTGCCGATCGGCCTCGCTGCGCTCTGGGTCGGCTGGCGGACGCTGCCGAAAATTCCCGGCCACGAAGCCGCCCCGCCAAACCCGTGGGCCGCCGCGCTCGTCACCGGCGGAATCGCGGCCGTCACGCTGGCGATCGTCAAGGGCAACGACTGGGGCTGGCTGTCGCCGCAGATCGGCGCGACGGTCGTTGCGGCGGCGGCGCTTCTCGGGCTGTTTGCCTGGCATTGCCTGAGGTCCGCGAATCCGTTCGTCGATCCGGCCCTGTTTCGCATCCGGCCCTATACCGGCGCCGCGCTGGTGATGGCGCCGTATTCCGCCGCGTTCGGGGCGATGCTGCTGTCGGTTGCGTTGTGGGAGCAAACCGCCTGGCGCTGGTCGGCACTGCAAACCGGTCTGCTGATCGCGCCGGGACCGCTGCTCGTGCCGACGACGTCGCTGCTGCTGTCCGGCCGACTGATCGCTCGCTTCGGCGCAGCGGCGGTCGTGACGGCCGGCGTGTTGCTATTCGCCGCCGGACTCATCCTCTGGGCGCTGCTGGTCGGCGTGCAGCCGAATGCGGCCGGCGTGCTGATCGGCATGGTTCCGATCGGGATCGGCGTAGGGCTGACGTTTCCAACGCTGATGGGCGTCGCTTCCTCATCGTTGCCGCCGTCCTCGTTTGCGACGGGCTCGGGGGTCATCAATATGCTGCGGCAATCGTCGTTGGCGATTGGCGTCGCGCTGTTCGTCGCGATCGTCGGTTCGCCGACGACGCTCGCCGAGCGCGCTGAAGGATTTCATCGCGGCTGGTGGATCATGGCGGCGATCATCCTGCTCGGACTGATTCCGAACTACGCCCTGATCCGGAAAAGCCGGCGCGGCTAAAGGCGAGCGGAGTTCCGCTCGCCCCCTCCGCTCGTTCAGTCGCAATAGGGATACGCGTAGGAGCGATAGGGGTAAGGCTGGAAGGGCGCGCACGCATCGCCGCCGCCATACCCATAGAACCCCCGATCGTATCCGTAGTAGCCGTTGCCGTGGCCGTAATGGCCGCCGCCGTGGCCCCCGGAATTGTAGCCGTAAGTCCCGCCGCCGGGGCGGGCGCCGCCGCCTGCGTTAAACCCGCCGCCCATGTGGCCGCCCATCCCGCCGCCTCCGCCGGGAATCGCGCCTCCAACCGCGCCACCATGTCCGCCGCCGCCGCCACCCCCGCCGCCGCGCGCGCTCGCCAAATCAGCGCTCGCCGCCATGACGAGAGAGAGGGCGCCCGCCAAAACGAGCGAAGTTGCCGTACGTTTGATTGTCTTTTGCACGTTGTGCCTCCGTCTTCGACAGATAAACGCAACGAGAACGAAACCGGGCGCAGGGGTCAGGGCTGTCTTAACATCACGTTGAGTTTATAAAATTGTCGATTTTCCGCCGTCAATTGGGCCCATATCGCGCCGTATTGCCGCCCGCGCGTCGGGAACTCTCGACGCGGCGCGCCGTTTGTCCATGAGCGGTCTGCGGTTACATCCCGCGGCCATAGCTCTATCGTAGCAAAGGATATTGAAATGAAATCGACCCTGCTCGCCGCCGCCGTTCTGGCCGCGGCGTCCGCCACGCCCGCTTTCGCCGAACAGGTGAAAATTGGCCGGCTTCAATGCGAGGTCGCTGCCGGACTCGGCATGATTATCGCCTCGTCGAAGGAGATGGAGTGCCGTTTCGTCTCTGAGGATGGCCATCGGGAAATGTACCACGGCCGGATCAAGAAATTCGGCGTCGACATCGGCGGCACCGACCGCGGCACGCTGACCTGGGACGTGTTCGGAGCGACCCGCGGTCCGCTTCGCCATGCGCTCGCCGGCGACTATACCGGCGTCGGCGCCAACGCGACCGTTGGCGTCGGCCTTGGGGCCAATGCGATGATCGGCGGCTCCAGCCGCGAGTTCGCCTTGCAGCCACTCTCGGTTCAGACGCAGACGGGGCTCGACATCGCCGCCGGCGTATCGTCGCTGGAGCTGCGCCCGGGCGCGTGATTACGACCGCATCCTGACGCTTTCGGGATCGTAGGCCGGGGCGGCCAAGCGCCGCGCCGGCCTGCGCTCGCCGATGATTTCGATCTCGAAGCCGTCCGTCGCCTCGGCGTGGGCCTTCTCGATATAACCCATCGCCAGCGACTGGCCGACGCTGTGGCCGTAGCCGCCCGACGTCACCCAGCCGATCACTTTGCCGTCGCGCCAGATCGGCTCATCGCCGATCGCGTCGGCGTCGTTCGCCTCGACGGCGAACGTCGAGAGCCGCAACTTGCCGCCGCTCGCCTTCTCCGCCGCCGCCGCCTCCACGCCGATGAAGCCGCCGCGCTTGCCGTCAACGAAGCGGCCGAGGCCGGCCTCGTAGGGGCCGTAGATCGGCCGGTACTCGCGGAACCAGGTGCCGAAGCTCTTCTCAAGCCGCATGCAAAGCAGCGCGCGCATGCCGAATTGCTTCAGGCCGAGCGGCTCGCCCGCCTCCAGCAGCAGCGCGTGCAGCGCGCGCTGGTACTCCGGCCGCACCCAGATTTCGTAGCCGAGCTCGCCGGTGAAGCTGACGCGACCGACGAGCGCCGGGATCATGCCGACGTCGAGCTTGGCGGAACGACAGGAACGGGTAGGCGCCGTTGGAGAGATCGCGGCGGGTGAGCTTTTGCATCAGCTCGCGGGCGCGGGGGCCGGCGACCGACAGGCCGGGGTAATCCATCGAGGCGCCGCGGAACGTGACCCCGGGAATGGCGTGCTGCTCGAACCAGCGCAGATAGTAAGTCTCCGCACGCGAGCGAGCAGATGAGTAGGAACTTGTCCTCGGCGTAGCGGCTTATGGTGAAATCGCCGATCAGCTTGCCGGTCTCGTTCAGCATAGGAGACAGCGAGAGCTTGCCGACCGCGGGGATGCGGCCCGCCATTACCTTGCCGAGGAATTCCGCCGCCTGCGGTCCCTCGACCTCGATCTTCCCGTAATTGGCAATCTCGGTGACGCCGACGCCGGCGCGCGTCGCACGACATTCCTCCGCGATATGCGGGAACGCGTTGGAGCGCCGGAAGGTGACGTTCTCGACCGGCGCCATACCCTTCGGCGCGAACCACAGCGGATGCTCGAGGCCGACCCCTTCGCCCATCACCGCGTTCTCGGCGACGAGCCGATCGTAGATCGGCGAAGTGCGGAACGGTCGGCCCGCCGGCAACTCCTCGTTGGGGAAGCGAATGCGGAAGCGGCGGGAGTAGTTCTCGCGCACCTTGGCGTTGGTGTAGGGGAGCGTCGCCCAGTCGCCATAGCGGGCGACGTCCATGCCCCAGATGTCGTGGCCGGGATCGCCCTCGATCATCCAGTTGGCGAGCGCGAGGCCGACGCCGCCGCCCTGGCTGAAGCCCGCCATCACGCCGCAGGCGACCCAGAAATTCTTGAGCCCTTTCACCGGACCGATCAGCGGATTGCCGTCGGGGGCGAAGGTAAAGGGACCGTTGACCACCTTGCGGATGCCCGCCTTGCCGAGCGCCGGGAAATGCTCGAACGCCGTCTCCAGCGAAGGCGCGATGCGTTCGAGATCATTCGGCAGCAGGTTTTGGCCGAAATCCCACGGCGTCTCGCGTTCGCTCCACGGCGTCGCGGCCTGCTCGTAGGTGCCGATCAGCATGCCGCCGCGCTCCTGGCGCATGTAGATCTCGCCCTCGAAGTCGATGACGTGGAACTTGTCGACGTTGGGGTCGATCACCTCGGGCAGGTCCTCGGTGATGAGGTAGTGGTGCTCCATCGCCAGAATCGGCAGCTCCAGCCCGACCATCCGGCCGACCTCGCGCGCCCACAGGCCGCCGCAGTTGACGACGTGCTCGGCGTGGACGTTGCCCTGCTCGGTGATGACGTCCCAGGAGCCGTCGGGCCGCGGCTTCAAGTCGACGACGCGGTTGAAGCGGACGATCTCCGCGCCAGCAAGCTGGGCGCATTTCGCGTAAGCCTGGGTGACGCCCCAGGGGTCGAGATGGCCCTCGACGGGATCGAACATCGCGCCGACGAAATGCTTCTTCTCGATGAACGGGTACATTTTCGCGGCTTCGTCGATCGATAGGATTTCGAGATTCATGCCGAGATAGCGGCCACGGGCTTTCGCCATCTTGAGCCAGTCGAGCCGTTCCTGCGTGCCGGCGAGGTTCAGGCCGCCGGTGACGTGCATGCCGCACGAGACGCCGGAGATCGCCTCGATCTCCTTGTAGAGATTGATGGTGTATTGCTGAAGCTTGGCGACGTTGGGGTCGCCGTTCAGCGTGTGCATGCCGCCGGCGGCGTGCCAGGTCGAGCCGGATGTGAGTTCCGAGCGTTCGATCAGCACGAGATCGCGCCACCCGCCTTTGGTCAGGTGATAGGCGACGCTGGCGCCGACGACGCCGCCGCCGATGACGACGACTTGCGCTTCAGCTTTCATGGGCGGATGCCTCCGGGAGCAAGGGATTTCGAGAACGCGCGGGGGACGCGCGGGACGAACAAGGCGACGCCGATCAGCGCCGCGAACATGCACAGCGCCAGGGCGAAGAAGGCGAACGACAGCGATAGCGCGTCGGCGACGAGCCCGGTCAGCAGCGGCGCCGGCGCGCGGGGAAACAGGCCGAAGATCGAGACCGCCGAAATCGCCAGACCCGCCGAGAGCCCCGGCCGCCGCGCCGCGAGCGAGAAGCCGCACGGCACGATGGCGCCGGTGCCGGCGCCGAGGATTGCAAAGCCCACGGCGCTGACGGCGAAGCCGCGATCCGCAGCGACCAGCAGCAGCCCGAGGATCGCCACGGCGTAGGAGCCGAGCATCAGCGCTCGATCGCTGACGAGATGGCGCAGCCGGTCGATCTGGAATCGCATCGCCGCCTGGAACGCCGCGAAGAACGCCGCGCCGAGCCCGGCGTAGGCGGCCAGCGACGGGGCGGTCTTGCGCAGCAGCAAGGCGCCCCAGGCGAGGGCTGAGGTTTCGCAGACGATCGAGACGCCGACCGCGAGGCCGAGCGCCGCCAGACCCAGGTCGATCGCCTTCAGGCTCGGCGCGCCTTTCAGGCGCGCGGCGCTCGCCGGCTGCTCGCGAATGGCGCGTCCCACTGCGCCCGCGGCCGCGAGCAGTCCGGCCTCGGCGATGAACGCGGCGATCCAGCCGAGACCGTGAAACGCGAGATAGCCGCCGATCACCGCTCCCGCTGCGGTCATCGCCGAGCAGATGGCGTGAAACTGCACGAAGATCGGCTTGCCCGAGCCCTGTTCGACGCGCGCGCCCTCGGCGTTCATCGTCGAATCCATGAGACCGCCGAGCACGCCATAGAGCGCCAGCCCCGCTCCGAGCCAAAGCCCGGATCGCGCGGCGACCAGCAGCGCCAACGCCGGTCCCATCGCCAGCAGCGCCGTCAGCAGCGCGCGGCGCACGCCGATGCGGTACGCGATCACGCCGGCGCCGGACATCGCGGCGAGATAGAGGATCGTCATGATCGTCAGCGCTAGGCCGAAGCCGCTGGCGCTGATCCCGACCTGCGCGACGATCGCCGCGCTCGCGCCCGACCAGACGCCGGCGCTGACGCCGAAGGCGGCGAACGTCGCCGCGACCGCGCGGCGGGGGGAAAGACGCATCGT
This sequence comes from uncultured Pseudomonadota bacterium, assembly GCA_963807735.1. GTDB lineage: Bacteria > Pseudomonadota > Alphaproteobacteria > Rhizobiales > Beijerinckiaceae > Roseiarcus. Next base: position 44,890 of record CAWEDI010000042.1, read on the forward strand.
CATGTCGGGCGAAGCGAAGCCATCCAGCCCCGCCGTGGTGAGTCGCCGGGCGCTTGGCGCGCAAAGCTGGTTTCACGAGCGACGTCAATCCGGAAGGCGTCGCTTCCGGCCCCAGCGCTGGATGGCTTCGCCGAGGGAAACGCAAAGCGTTTCCCGGGGCTCGCCATGACGGAGCACGCCTGATTCATCAAAAATCCGTCGGCGCGCCGCCCTCCGCCTTGCGGCGGGCGACGAACGCCTCCAGCGCCTCGCGGCGCTCGGGCTCGATCGGCGGCGCGACGAAGCCGGCGAGCCGGGCTTTGTAGAGGCGCTCGGCGGTGTCGTAGGCGGTCGGCGAGCCGGCCTCGCGCCAAGTCTCGTAATTGCGCCAATCTGAGATCATCGGCGCGAAAAACGCGTCGCGATAACGCGACTGCGTATGCACGGCGCCGAAGAAATGACCGCCGGGGCCAACTTCCTGCATCGCTTCGAACGCCAGCTCCTCAACGTCGACGCGCACCGGGCGCAGGAACTCGGCGACCATGTCGAGCAGATCGGCGTCGAGCATCATCTTCTCGAACGAGGCTTGCAGGCCGCCCTCCATCCAGCCGGCGCCGTGCATCATCAGATTGACGCCGCCCATCGCCGCGCCCCACAGCGAGAACACGCTTTCATAAGCCGCCTGCGCGTCGAGCGTGTTGGCGGCGTTGGCGTTGGAGGAGCGGTACGGCAGCTTCAGCCGCCGAGCGAGCTGGCCGCCGATGATCGCCGTCTTCATGTATTCCGGCGTGCCGAACGCCGGCGCCCCCGACTTCATGTCGACGTTGGAGGTAAAGCCGCCGTAGACGAACGGCGAGCCCGCGCGCGCAGTCTGCGCCACGGTCAGTCCCGCCAACGCCTCGGCGTGCTGCTGCGCCAAGGCCCCGGCCAGCGTCACCGGGGCCATCGCGCCGGCGAGCGTGAACGGGGTCAGTACGACCACCTGATTGCGCCGCGCCATCTGCAACACGCCCTCCATCATCGGCGTGTCGAGCCGCAGCGGCGACGACGAGTTGATGACGGTGAACAGCGAGGGCTCGCGCTCCAGCGTCTCGTCGTCGATACCCCGCGCCAAGCGCGCCATCTCGATCCCGTCGAGAATGCGCTCCCGCCCGAGACTGTAAGCGTGGATCGGTTTGTCCGACAGCGTCAGCAGGTCGAACAGCGCGGTCAGATGGCGCACCGAGGCGTGGATGTCGACCGGCTCGACGGGATAGCCGCCCCAGACATGCACGGCGTCGAGCGTCTGACCGAGCCGGACGAAATTCTGGAAATCGCGGTGGTTGCCGGGCCGCCGGCCGCCTTCGCGGTCGAACGAGTTCGGCGTAGAGGCGACCGAGCAGAACGCGACGTTGGCGCCGCCGATCTCGACATTGCGCTCGGGATTGCGGGCGTGCAGCGTGAAGGTTTCCGGGGCGAGGCCGATGTTCGACTCGATGAGATCAGGGTCGAAACGCACGCGGTCGGAGCGCGGATCGACGTCGGCGCCGGCGTCTTTCAACAGCGCCTTGGCCTCGGCGTGCAACACGTCGATGCCGATTTCGCGCAGCACCCGCAACGCGGTCTGATGGATCGATTCGAGTTCGTCGTCGGAGACCAGCTTGACCGGCGGGAACGGCAGCTTCGGCTGAGGCTTGCGCGACGCCGGCTTCGACGGCCGCTCGGGCCCGCGCCGACGCCGGCGCGGCTGCTCTTCGGCGTCGTTCGACATTCCGTCCGGCTCCTGGTTCCGCGGGCGCCAGACTACCCGCAAGGGGCGCAAATCGCCATGCCGGAAATAGGCATCGGCATATGCAAAACTACTTCGCCGCGGCCTTCGTGGCGGAGTCGCCGACCGCCTCGTCGAGTTGCTGCCGGTCGGCGGCGAAGCGGGCGATCAGCCAGGAGCGGAACAGCGCCACCGCTTCGTTGCTCAAATCTTCGGGATGAGTGGTCAAATAATAGCCGTAGCCTTCGTCGAGCCAGATGTCGAACGGACGCACCAACCGGCCGGCCTTGATGTCCTCGGCGAACAGGATCGGATCGACCAGCGCCAGCCCGTCGCCCATCATCGCGTATTGCACAGCGAGTTGCTGCGTATCGAACACCAAGCCGCGATCGACGGCGAGATCGGGCCGCCCGATCAGCCGCGCCATCATCTCCCAGAACATGTGGCGCGGACGATCGTCGAGCTTGAGGTGCAGCAGGTCGCAGGAGGAAATGAACTTGGCGGGATCGGTATGTTCGATTTTTTGCAGCAGCTTCGGGCTGCACAGGATCGTCGAACGCACCATCCACAGGAGGTCATGGATCGCGTCGGTGACGCGCGGCTCGGTGTAGACGATGGCGATGTCGATGTCGCCGTCGGTCTCCGGTCCCGTCGTCGGCTTCGACACCACCTCGACCGAAATGCCGGGATGCTCGGCGCGGAAATCGCGCAGGATCGGGATCGCCAAGCGATGCGCGAACGAGGTCGGCAGCGCGACCTTCAACATGCGCTTCGGCCGTCCCTTCTCCTTGATGACTTCGCCGAGCGCCTGGTCGATGCGGTCGAAGGATTTCGTCACCACGGGCAGAATGTGCCGCCCCGCCTCGGTCAGCACGAGTTGCTGCGGGCGTCGTTCAAACAGCGACACGCCGAGGAAATTTTCGAGCACGATGACGTGCCGGCTGACCGCGCTTTGCGCGACGGTGAGCGAATTGGCGGCGGCGGTGAAACTCAGGTGTTGACCCGCCGCCTCGAACGCGCGCAGCGCGTTCAGCGGCAACCATTTGCGATCCATATCTCACCCCGTCGGGGAGTCCGCTTGGCTCTCAGCTGATGCGGGTGGCCGCAAGCTGCTCCTCCGCCAAGTCGTAGCCCATGCCGGGTTCATCCGTCAGCACGATATGGCCGGTAGAGTCAACGCGCAAAGGTTCCTTCATGACAAAATCGCGTCGCTCGACGTCCCACTCCGGCGGGTCGTACGGGAATTCGAGGAACGGCGCATCGCAGAGGCCGGCTGTGAGATGCGCGTTGGCGACGACGCCCATGCCGTTCGTCCAGGTGTGCGGCGTGAAGATCAGATTGTGCTCTTGCGCCATCGCCGCGACGCGTCGGAGCCCGGTGATGCCGCCGACCAGCGCGGCGTCGGGTTGCAGCACGTCGAGACAGCCTTCGGTGATGAGATCGCGGAACTCGTAGAGCTCGCGCGTCATCTCGCCGCCGGCGATGCGAATGTCGACCTTGTCGCGCAAGCGCCGCATCCCTTCGCGGTCGCCGCGATGCAACGGCTCCTCCATCCAATAGACGCCGACGCGCTCCAACTCGCGCGCCACTTGCACCGCGTCTTTCAGCGTCCACGAGGGATAAGCGTCCCACGACATGCGCCAGCCTTGATTGCAATCGACCATCAGATCGAGCTTGTCGCCGACCCTGGCGCGCACGGCCTCCAGAGCTTTCACGTCGTCGCGCCAGTCGCCGCGATGAAAGCGGATCTTCAGCGCCGGAAACCCTTGCGCCAGATAGCGCTCCGCCGCGTCGGCCAACTCGGAGGCGTTGCGCAGCGTGCCCGACGAGGCATAAGCCCTGACGCGATCGGACAAGCCGCCGAGCAGCTTCCACACCGGCAGGCCGGCGACCTTGCCGGCAAGGTCCCACAAAGCGAGATCGAGCGGCCAGCAGCGGCCCCAGTGGAAGCTGATGTTGTTGAGGATGCGCCAATGCCGCTCGATGGCGAGCGCGTCGTGACCGACGAACAGATGCTCGTGGCCGGCGAAGCCGAGCATGATGTCGCCGGAGCCGACGCCCGTCACGCCGATGTCGGTATGGACACGCACGATCGCCGCCTCGAAGCTCGTTCGCGGCTGCGTGTCCCAACTCGCGCGGAACGGCGGATCGAGCGACAGCCGATGACGGGTGATCTCGATCCCGGTGATCGTCGCTTTCGGGGCTTTGGCGAGGGTGGACATGAGATCTCCGGTCGGGAGGCCGTCGGCGTATTCGTCGAGTTCGGCGTTGGTCGCAGCGGCGGTTTTGCGCGCTCGCGCGTAGGCGCGCAGCAAGGTCGGATCGTCGATGTCGAGCACCGTCGCCAGCCGCAGCAACGTGTGCAGATCGACGTCGCCGAACAACGCGCGCAAGTGCGAGGGCTCGCCCTCGCCGGTTGACAGCAGTGCGCGGATCTGCTCGCGGGCGACGGGAACGCGGCTGGCGTTCTCGATCGCGTTGAGCGCGCCCTGGAGCGGATCGGAAGTTTCAGTCATGCGGCCTCGCTCAGGATCGCAAGGGCGTCGGCGAACAGGGTCGGCAGCAAGTCGGCGAACCCGCCCAATAAGACAATGTCGCCGAATTGGCTCTCCCGCGGCAAGCTGGCGAGCACCTGCAAGCGCCGAACCTGTTCGCTCCGTCGCGGCGCCGAGGCAGCGACAGCCCGCCGCGCCGCATCCGGCTCTACGCGGTGCGTGGCCACGAGATCGAAAGCGTCGCGAGGCTTCAGCAGGCCGGCCCGGAAGTACAGTTTCTTGGCCAGGATTTCGTCGGAGCTTTCCAGCGGCAGCCGCCAGCCGTCGTGATCGAGGAACTCGGTCGGCGCGACGCCCGTGACGCTTCCGGCGACGACGAAATCAATGTCGCCCTCATCGAGCACGAGTTTCACCGAATTGGCTTGTTCGGAATAGCTGCGCGCCGTCACCTGTTCGTTGAGCCGCGGCGTCAGGAATCCCAGCCATTGCGCATCATGCAGGAACAGATCGATGTCCTTCGACAACCGATGATGCAGCCGCATCATCAGTACGGTCCCGCCGCCGAGAACGACGTCGGGCGCGCCAAAACCGCGCGCCCGCAAATCGTCGAAGATCGCGAGCGCGAAGGAAAGCAACGGTCTCCAGGCGTCCTCGTTCAAAGTTCCCCGCGGAATCGGCCGTCAGCGATAGTCGATCCAGATCGTCTTGTAGTCCATATATTTGTCGATCGCATGCGGCGAGCGGTCGCGGCCGAAGCCCGATTGCTTGAAGCCGCCGAACGGCGTCGTCAGCGAGGAGCGGTCGTACGTGTTCACCCAAACCGTCCCCGCTCGGATCGCCCGCGACATCCGGTGCGCGGCGCGCATGTCGTTGGTCCAGACCGCCGCGCCGAGACCGTAGATCGAATCGTTGGCGAGCTTGACCGCCTCCGCTTCATCCTTGAACGGGATCACCACCACCACCGGCCCGAATATCTCCTCCTGCGCGATGCGCATGTCGTTGCGCGCCTCGTCGAGAATCGTCGGCTCGATATAGAAGCCGCCCGTCTCCTCAAGCACGCGCCTGCCGCCGAGCGCTAGCTTCGCGCCCTCCTTTACGCCGAGGTCGATATAGCCGAGCACCCGCTCCATGTGGCCCTTCTCGATCAGCGCGCCGAGCTGCGAGGCCGCCTCGAAGGGGTGGCCGAGCGGGATTTGCGTGCGCTGCGCCTCGGCGATGGCGGCGACCAGCTCGGCGCGGATCGATTCGTGCGCGAGCACGCGGCTGCCGGCGTGGCAGGTTTCGCCTTGGTTGTAGTAAATGCCCCAGGCGATCGCCTCCGCCGCCTTGCGCAGATCGGCGTCAGGCATCACCACATGCGGCGACTTGCCACCGCATTCGAGCGACACGCGCTTCATGTTGCTCTGGCCGGCGTAGACCATCATCAGCTTGCCGACCTCGGTCGAGCCGGTGAAGCTGACCATGTCGACTTGCCCGTGCAGCGCGAGCGCCTTGCCCGCCTTCTCGCCGTATCCCGGAACAACGTTGAGCACGCCGTCCGGCAATCCCGCCTCGTGGCCGAGCCGCGCCAGCAGCAGCGCGCCGAGCGAGGATTGCTCCGCCGGCTTCAGCACCACCGAGTTGCCGGCGAGCAGCGCCGGGCCGATCTTCCAGGCGGCGATGATGAGCGGGTAGTTCCACGGCACAATCGCGCCGATGACGCCGAGCGGCTCTTTTCGGACCATCGCGACGTCGTGCGTCCCGACCGGAGCGACTTCGTCGTAAAGCTTGTCGGCGAACTCGGCGTAATACTGGATGCAGTCGGCGCAGAAGGGAACGTCGACGGCGATCGAATTGGCGATCGGCTTGCCGACGTCGAGCGTCTCCAAAAGCGCAATCTCGTCGGTGTGGGCGCGGATCAGTTCGGCGAAGCGCAGCAGCACTTTCTTCTTCGTCGCCGCGTCGGCGTCGCGCCACACGCCAGCCTCGAAGCTACGACGGGCGGCGGCGACGGCGCGGTCGATGTCGGCCGCGTCGCCGCTCGCGATGTCGGCGAAGGCGCGGCCGTCGACCGGAGAGACGCGGGCGAAGGTTTCGCCCGAGGCGGCGGCGACATAGGCGCCGTCAATGAAAGCGCGGCCTTCGGGCTTCAACGCGGCGGCGCGGGCAAGCCAGGCGGCTTTGGAGTTCGGACGATCGAGCATGACGGTTTCCTGACGGCGAAAAGCGTAACTTCATCGTCGCTTCGCACGCGGCGGGAAAGGCGGATTTTGCCATAGGCCGATGACTGGCGGGCATGGACTCAAAAAAAACGTTCCCGTCGACCGATGAATTCGGCGCGCCGCGGCCGTCTTTATCCTCAAGCGCGGCGCGTTTGCCTCGCGAGACCAAGGAGTTTGGCCATGAGCGACTTTTCTACCGCTTTCACCGTCAAGGCGACGCCCGCGCGGGTTTTTGCGGCGATCAACGACGTGCGCGGCTGGTGGACTGGCGAGGTCGAGGGCGTCACGGATCGGCCGGGGGCGGAGTTCAGTTACCGCCACGGCGATCTGCACTACAGCCGGCAGAAAATCGCCGAGATGACGCCGGACAAGCGCGTCGCCTGGAAAGTGACCGACGCCAAGCTCACTTTCGTCGCCGCGCAGATCGAATGGGTAGGCTCCGAGATCGTGTTCGAAATCATCCCGAAGGGCGAGGAGACCGACCTTCGCTTCACCCATGTCGGACTGACCCCGGCTTGCGAATGTTACGAAGGCTGTTCGCGCGGCTGGACCTACTTTGTCGACGGCAGTTTGCGCCGCTTCATCGAAACCGGCCACGGCGCGGCGGCCCTGGGTTGACGGCGGCGCTCGTCCGCGATCATCGTCGCCGCATGACCGACGCCGCGCCCTTCGAGACGCCGCGCTCGCGCGAAACCTTCGCGCGAGCCGGCGAGCCGCATCGCCGTGCGCTGAAATTGCACTGCTATCGGATGCTCGGCGCCCTACACGAGGCGGACGACGCCGTTCAGGAGACGTATTTGCGCGCCTGGCGCGGCTTCGCCGGCTACGCCGGCGGCTCGATGCGCGGCTGGCTCACGCGCATCGCGACTCATGTCTGCCTCGACGAACTCGCCCGCCGCAAACAGGCGCGCCGCTGGTTGCCAAACCAATACGACCCCGAACGGCGCGGCGAGCCCGGGCCGACGAGCGAGATCGCCTGGCTGGAGCCCTATCCCGACGAGATCGCCGACGAAGCGCCGGGGCCGGAAGCCCGCTACGCCGGCCGCGAGGCGGTGCGGCTCGCCTTCGTCGCGGCAATTCAGGCGCTGCCGCCGCGCCAACGCGCCGCGCTGCTGTTGTGCGACGTGCTCGGCTGGCCCGCGTCGGAAGCGGCGGAAGCGCTCGACGCTTCGACCGCCGCGCTGAACAGCGGGTTGCAGCGCGCTCGCGAAACCCTGGCCAAGCGTTATCCCCAGGGCCAACCGCAAGTGGCGACGACCTTGGCGGCGGCGCAATCCGCGCTGCTCGCCCGCTATCTCGCCGCCTGGGAGGCGCACGATATCGGCGACCTCGTCGCCGTCCTGAAGGAAGACGCGACCTGTGTGATGCCGCCTTGGCGCCTGTGGCTGCCGGATCGCGCGGCGATCGCAACGTTCTTCGCCGGCGCCTGGACCGCCTGCCTCGGCCTGCGGCTCGTGGCCACCGTCGCCAACGGCCAGCCGGCGTTCGCCGGCTATCAGCGTCAGCGGGACGGGCGCTTCGCCGCCAACGCGCTGCATGTGCTGGCGGTGGAGGGTGAGACGATTGCGGGGATAGCGCTGTTTCTCGACGAAGGCGGCCGGCTGTTCGAGCGATTCGGGCTCCCGGCGGTTCTTTAAGCGCTTGCATCCGGGCGCGGCGCGCGTCAGCGTCGGCACGAACCGGAGAGCGCATGCTGATCGTCCATCACCTCAACAATTCCCGCTCGCAGCGCGTTTTGTGGCTGCTGGAGGAGCTTGGGCTGCCCTACGAAATCAAACGCTATCAGCGCGATCCGAAAACCATGCTCGCGCCGCCGGAGCTCAAGCGGGTTCACCCGCTCGGAAAATCGCCCGTCGTGACCGACGGCGAGGCGACGCTGGCGGAGACCGGGGCGATCGTCGAATATATCGTCGAGCAAGCCGGCGGCCGGCTGCGACCGCCCGAGGGATCGCCGGACCGGCGGCGCTGGACCTATTGGCTGCACTACGCCGAGGGCTCGGCGATGCCGCCGCTGCTGATGCAACTGGTGTTTTCGGCTTTGCCCGGGCGTTCTCCCGCGTTGATGCGGCCGTTCGTGCGCGCCATCGCGGCGCGAACGCTCGCCGGCTACGTGACGCCGCAGCTCAAGACGCACTTCGACTATATCGAGAGTGAGTTGACGCGCTCGACGTGGTTCGCCGGCGACGAATTCTCCGCCGCCGACATCATGATGAGCTTCCCGCTCGAAGCCGCCGGCTCCCGCGGCAACGCGTTCGACGGCCGGCCGCGTCTGAAGGCTTTCGTGGAGAGATGCCACGCCCGGCCCGCGTATCAGCGGGCGCTGGAGAAGGGCGGGCCATATGCTTACGCATAGATTTGCGCCGATTCTCTGCAATCTCGCGCGGTAGAGCAAATTGCAAACAAGTAGAGTTGTCATTGCGAGCGTAGCGAAGCAATCCATCTCCGAGAGATCGTCTGTTAATCGGATAGAGCTGCATCAACGGCGCGGTGGATTGCTTCGCTGTGCTCGCAATGACGATTTGATTCTATCGTCCAATACTCTAACCGTTGACGCCCTTCATTCACCGTTGGCTCGCGCCAAAGCCTCATATTTCGCTGTCAGGCGATCAAACATTTCGCTCGCCGGCTTCCTCGTCCTCAAGGCCGCGAGCGAGCAGCGCGCCCAGCGCCTCCAGCCGCTTTTCCCGCTCCTCGACCAGGCGGACCCCTTCGCGAAGCACCTCGCTCTTCGAGTTGTAGCGACCGCTCGCCAAGAGGCGTTCGACGGATCGCTCCAGATTTCCGAGATCAACGCTGCTCGCCATGGACGACGCCCTTCCTTGGAAAAATGGCGAACCAATAATACTTATCGAGACGCGCCGCCAAAGCGTCGTCGGGCCGCACCCTTTCGCTTCCCCGCTTCGCGCGCTACAGCAACGCCCGCTCCGATCCTCGAAGGCTCCATGACTTCCGCCAACCCCGTCGCGCGCCGTCGCACGTTCGCCATCATCTCGCATCCCGACGCCGGAAAAACCACGCTGACCGAGAAGCTGCTGCTGTTCGGCGGCGCGATCCAGCTTGCCGGCGAGGTGCGCGCCAAGGCCAATCGCCGGCAGACCCGTTCGGACTGGATGGGCATCGAACGCGAGCGCGGCATCTCCGTCGTCACCTCGGTGATGACGTTCGAATATGGCGACTGCGTCTTCAACCTGCTCGACACGCCAGGCCACGAGGACTTTTCCGAGGACACCTATCGCACCCTGACCGCCGTCGATTCTGCTGTCATGGTGATCGACGCGGCGAAGGGCATCGAATCGCGCACGCGAAAGCTGTTCGAGGTCTGCCGGCTGCGCGACATCCCGATCGTCACTTTCGTCAACAAGATGGATCGCGAGACGCGCGACCCGTTCGACCTGCTCGACGAGATCGAGAAGACCCTCGCGCTCGACACGGCGCCGCTGACCTGGACGATCGGCCGCGGCCGCTCGCTCGCGGGCGCCTACGATATCCGCCGCAGCCGGCTGACGCCGCTCGGCAAGGACGCGGCCTCGTTCGCCGTCAACGGCCCCGACGACCCGCGCGTCGCCGAGCTGTTGCCGGAGCACGAGCGGCGCGACGCGCTCGACGAGCTCAATCTCGCCATCGACGGGCTGAAGCCGTTCGACAAAAAAGCCTATCTCGAAGGCCACTTGACGCCGGTGTTCTGGGGCAGCGCGCTGAAGGATTTCGGCGTCCGCGATCTCATCGACGCGCTCGCCGAATTCGCCCCGCCGCCGCGCGCGCAGGCCGCCTCGACCCGCACCGTCGAAGCGACCGAGCCGAAGATGACCGGCTTCGTGTTCAAGATCCAAGCGAACATGGACCCTAATCACCGCGACCGCATCGCCTTCATGCGCGTCTGCTCCGGTCAGTTGCGGCGTGGCATGCGCGCCAAATTGGTGCGGACGGGCAAGTCGGTGACGCTGTCGGCGCCGCAATTCTTCTTCGCGCAGGATCGCTCGCTCGCCGAGGAGGCGTTCGCCGGCGACGTCGTCGGCATCCCCAACCACGGCCTGTTGCGCATCGGCGACACGATGACGGAAGGCGAGGAGATCGTGTTTCGCGGCGTGCCGAGTTTTGCGCCGGAAATCCTGCGGCGGGTCAAACTCGCCGACGCGATGAAGGCGAAGAAGCTGCGCGAGGCGTTGCAGCAGATGGCGGAGGAGGGCGTCGTGCAAGTGTTCCTTCCGCACGACGGCGCCGCGGCGATCGTCGGCGTCGTCGGGGCGCTGCAACTCGACGTGCTGACCGAGCGGCTCAATGCGGAATACGGCCTGCCGGTGTCGTTCGAGCAGAGCCGGTTCGAGGTCTGCCGCTGGGTGTCGTCGGACGCGAAGGGGGAATTGGAGAAATTTGTCTCCGCCTATCCGTCCTCCGTAGCCGCCGATCTCGACGGCGCCCCGGTGTTCATGGCGTCGTCCGCCTTCAACCTGCGCTACGAGCAGGAGCGATGGCCGAAGATTCAGTTTACCGACGTGAAGGATTATCAGAAGGCGGCGGCTTAGGATTTACGGCAACGCTCGGCGTCCGCGGTCACGACGCGTTCGATTCCATTGCGCAGGTTTGACATAGGGGAGCCGTAGCGCCACTTATCGCGGGTCAAATTCCTTCGATCGGGCCACTTCAGTCTGCCCGCAAGGCGAAGGAACATTGTCGGGCCGATCCTCGCGGCGACGGTGCAGCCGCGAAGCGTTTGGCGCGCCCGCCACGGACGAGGCTTTGAAATGAGACGGCGAGACTTTCTTGGCCTCTTGAGCGCGGGCGCCTCGTGGCCGTTCGCCGCGCGAGCGACCAATCAGACCCTGCGTGTCGCGTGGGTCGGGTTTGTTCCGAAATCGTCGCCGACATGGGCCGTGATTCCACGCCGCATGGCGGAACTCGGCTTCAGGGAAGGCGAAAACCTCATCCTCGATTATGTGCAGATCGAGGGCGCGGAGGAGGACATTTACGCCGGCTATCGCCAGATCGCCACGCGTAACCCGGACATCCTAGTCGCCATCGGTCCGGATGCATCGGTGAAGGCCGCGCTCGCGTCCACGCAAACAACTCCGATCGTGGCGCTGGCGATCGACTTCGACCTCGTCGCCGAGGGTTTTGCCTCGAGCTTCGCGCGACCGGGAGGCAGGGTGACCGGGGTCAACCTTCAGCAACTCGAACTCATCGCCAAGCGGATGCAGTTTTTCAAGGAGGCCATTCCCGACTTCGCCTCGGCGGTCGTCTTCTACGACAAATTGTCGCGTGAACAGTGGAATGCGGTCGACGCCGCGAGCGTGAGGCTCGGAGTGCACGTTTATGGGGTCGATTTGCGCGATCCCCCCTATGACTACGATCGCGCCCTCGGCGAAGCGCCGCCAAACGATTGCAAGTATCTGTTGTGTTTGGCCTCGCCGCTCATGTACCGTGATCGGGAGCAGCTGGCGAAATTCGCGTTGCGCCGCAAGCTCGCCACTATGTCCTGGACCCGCCAATACGTCGACGCCGGCGCATTGATGTCCTACGGCGCAAGTTTCGACAAGCTTTCCGAACGCATCGCCGACAAGGTGGTCGAGATCGCGCGCGGCGCCAAGCCTGGCGACTTGCCGATCGAGCAGCCGACCCAATTCGAGTTCGTCATCAATCTTTCGACGGCGCGAGCGCTCGGCGTCGAACTCCCGCCGACGCTGCTCGCCCGCGCGGACGAGTTGATAGAATGACAGGCGAGTGGCTTTACGATAAACCTAGCTCGGCAGCGCCGCCATCGCTCGCGCCGTCGCCTCGTCGGTGACGAGCGTCGTAGGCTTCAATAGCCGGCAGGCGGCGACGATCGCCTCGACCTTGTCGGCGCCCCCCGCCACCACCACCCGCGCCGGCGCCTTGCGCAGGCTGTCGATCGGGATCGACATCACCCGCGCGTTGATCGAATGATCGACGAGGCAGCCGTCGGCGTCGAAGAAATTGTAAAGCAAATTGCCGATCGCGCCGCGCGCTTTCAACTCGGCGACTTCTTCCTCGGAGACCAGCCCATAAGATCGCGCGAAGGCGAAGCTGTTGCCGCCGCCGACGCCGACCACCACGGCGTCGAGCGCGCGGGCGAGGTCGTAGACCTCGCCGAGGCCGCAGCGCTCGATGAGCGCGCGCTTGGTCTCGCGGCTGTCGACGATCGCCGGCGCGGCCAGCATGAAGCAATCCGCCATGTAGGCGCGGGAGAATTGCCACGCGCACTCCGCCGGATTGGCGGCGCGCGCCCGCATCACGCCGCCAAGCAGCGAGACGACGGACAGCCGCGGCACCGCCTTCTCCTCGAGAAAGCCGAGCATGCGGCTCAGCGTCTCGCCCCAGCCGAGACCGATCTTCATATCCGGGCGCAGCAGGCGGGAGAGGAACTCGCCCGCCGCGGCGGCGATCACCGCGCGTGCGTCGCCGTCGGCGCCCGACAGCGGCGCGACGATCACTTCGTCGACGCCAAGCCGTTTCTGGGTTTCGATTTCGAGCCCGGCGAGTTCGGAAATCTCGCGGCTCAGCGAGATGCGGACGTCATGCATCGAGCGGGCTTCGGCGAGCAGGCGAACGACGGTGATGCGGCCGATGCCCAGCGCGGTCGCAATCATGCTCTGCGTCATTTCCTCGACATAATACATCCAGGCGACGCGCTGGCGCAGCCGGGGAGAGCGCCGTCCGCCAGCGCCGCGCCCCGTTTTGTCGTCGCCCTCGTCGAGACTCACGTCGGTAAAATTTCCCCCAAGCGCCCACGTCCGGTCAATTTATCATTACGTCAGTCCTGCCGCGCGAACGCCCGTGCTGTCAATCCGGGCTTGCCTCGCGCGCGCGGGCTTGCCAAATAGGGTGGGGTTCCGGATTCGTGGGTCCGGACATTCCGACTGTGTCGTATTCCAACGGATGCTGGGAGTTCTTGGCGTCGGGCGCCTTCTTGGGGCGCTTGGGCGACGGACGTTTATCATGGACCTGACTTCGCCGCTTTTCGACAAGATCCGCATCAAGACGCGGCGGGCCACCGCCGCGCCGAAGCTCGTGGACGCCGGACCCCCGTGCAGCCACCCCGGTTGCGCCGCCGTCGGCGAGTTCAAGGCGCCGAAAGGACGCGACCGCGAGGGCGAGTTCTTCGTGTTCTGCAAGGAGCACATCCGCGAGTACAACGCGACCTACGACTATTTCAAAGGCATGGACGACGACGCGCTGGCGAAGTTCCGCGAGGGCGAAACAATCGGCCACCGCCCGACCTGGAAGATGGGCCCACGGGGAAACCAGGGCGCGCATGTCGACGAAACCGTCTACGCCGAGGCGCGGACCATGCGCCGCAAGGGCGCGCGCCGCGCCGGCGACGCCGCCCAGGCGCCGCGTTACAACGCGCTGGCGCTCAAGGCGCTGCATACGCTCGACCTCGACGCCAACGCGACCGACACCTCGATCAAGGCGCGCTACAAAGAACTGGTGAAACGCCACCACCCCGACGCCAACGGCGGCGATCGTTCGTCGGAAGGGAAACTGCGCGAGATCATCAAGGCGTACAATTTCTTGCGCAGCCAGAAGCTGGTCTGAGCCGCCCTTTTCCCGAAGTCGGGATCGTCTATAAGGGGCGCGGCGCCCGGCTGCCGAGCGGACGGGCTTGGAGGAACTATGAAAGTTGAGACAACGCCCGGCGCGTTTGCGGAGAGTGCGGCCCCGGCGGGACCGCCGGACCGGAAAGTGTCGGTTCGCAAGACGTTCGGCATCGACTCCGACATGGAGGCGCCCGCCTACTCCGAGCCCGACGAGCACGTCCCGGACCTCGATCCCGACTATCTGTTCGATCGCCAGACGACCCTCGCCATACTCGCCGGCTTCGCCTACAACCGCCGCGTGATGGTGAGCGGCTATCACGGCACCGGCAAATCAACGCATATCGAGCAGGTCGCGGCGCGACTCAACTGGCCGCTGGTGCGCATCAACCTCGACAGCCACGTCTCGCGCGTCGACCTCGTCGGCAAGGACGCGATCGTCCTGCAGGACGGCAAGCAGGTCACGGAGTTCCGCGACGGCATGCTGCCCTGGGCGTTGCAGCACAACATCGCCATCTGCTTCGACGAATACGACGCCGGGCGGCCGGACGTGATGTTCGTGATCCAGCGCGTGCTGGAGCAGTCGGGCCGGCTGACGCTGCTCGACCAGCGCCGGGTCATCAAGCCGCATCCCGGTTTCCGGCTGTTCGCCACCGCCAACACGATCGGCCTCGGCGACACCTCCGGGCTCTATCACGGCACGCAGCAGATCAATCAGGGCCAGATGGACCGCTGGTCGATCGTGACGACGCTCAACTATCTGCCGCACGACAAGGAAGTCGACATCGTGCTGGCGAAGGCGCCGTTCTATCGCGCGCGCAAGGACGGGCGCGACATCGTCAACAAGATGGTGCGGGTCGCGGACTTGACCCGCAACGCGTTCATCGGCGGCGATCTGTCGACGGTGATGAGCCCGCGCACGGTCATCACCTGGGCCGAGAACGCCGACATCTTCAAGGACATCGGCTTCGCGTTCCGGCTCACCTTCCTCAACAAGTGCGACGAACTGGAGCGCACGCTGGTGGCGGAGTTCTACCAGCGCTGCTTCGGGCAGGAACTGCCGGAGAGCGCGCTGAACGTGGCGCTGAGCTGAGGGGCGGGGTTCCCGATGCGACGGAACGCTGTTCGAGAACAAGCCCGTCGCCCGCCCGGGGCTAAGGAGGCCGATCTCTACGTCTGGGCGCGGCGCCAGGCCGATTTGTTGCGCGCCGGGCGGCTCTCCGAACTCGACGCGGCGGCGATCGCCGAGGAGATCGACGACGTGGGCGAGGAGCAGTACGACAAGCTTGAAAGCGCGCTCCGCGTGGTCATGCTGCATCTGCTCAAGTGGGATCATCAACCCGAAAGACGCAGCCGCTCTTGGAGCGCGTCTATTCGTGAGCACCGGCGTCGGGTGCTGCGACAGTTGCGGAAGAACCCTGGCCTTCAATCGCGTCTGAACGAGGCGCTCGACGAGGCCTATGAAGATGCGCGCGACGAGGCTTCGGTCGAGACGGATTTGCCGCTGAACGTGTTTCCGGCCGCGCGACCGTTCGAATACGCGGAGATCATGGAGCGGCCGATCGCTTGGCCGGGGGACGAACGCTGAATGCCGGCGCGGCGAGGGCGAGGAGTTCGCCGTCTGCCCGTTTGTCGGGGCGGGAAAGCAGCTTAGTCGGCGTCGCAGGAATACGGATGGCGGCGTCGAACCAACGGCTGCGCTCCTTGGCGAACAGGGCAAGAGAAACCGCCGACACGCACTCTGGCTGCCGCGAGGTCTGCTCAGGGCGGAATGCAGACGTCCGCGACTTCGGGTAAGCGAGACCTGATGCGCCACCGTCTCATTCGATGACGTCGTTGGCGGCGGCGAGCAGCGAAGGCGGCGGATCCATGCCGAGCGCCCGCGCCGTCTTAAGATTGAGTGTAAGGAAGAAGCGCGACGGCTGCTCGACCGGGATGTCGGCGGGCTTCGCGCCGCCGAGGATCGCGGCGATCTCGAAGCCGGCGCGCCTGCTAAGTTCGGAGATGTCTTCCGAATAGGCCATGAGGCCGCCCGCCTCGGCATTTTCGCGAAACGGATAGATGGCGGGTAGGCGCGCCGCGGCGGCGAGTTCGGCCAGCAAGGCAGCAAATTGGAGAGTCTGCGGGTGTTGGGTGAACAGGACGGAGTCGGCCCCCTTGCGCGCCGCGGCCTCGATCGCCGCGCGGTAGTCGACTTCGGCTGCCGGATATTTCACCGGAATTAGGATCAAGGCTATCTCCGCGGCTACTCCGGCCGCCTGGATCGCATGCTCCTGCATTTTGAACGCTGGAGGGTTTACTACGGCGAGCTTTGTCAATGCCGGGACCATTTCGCGTAAGAGCGCGATGCGTTTGCCCCATATGTTTGGTCCGGCGTCCACGGCGACGCCGGTGATGTTGCCGCCCGGATGAGCTAGGCTCTGGACCAAACCCTGGCCTATGAGGTCGGACGAAAGCACCACGATCGGAATCGTGGTTGTCATGCGCTGAAAGAGCGTCCCGCCGACGCCGACAACGAAGACGACGTCCGGCTTGCTGGCGACGACCCTCATTGCCAGCGCTTCAAGACCTGCTGTGTTTTCTTCTTGCCCGTAAATCTCCAGTTCGAGGTTGTCCCCTTCGACGTATTTCGCGCGCTTCAACGCCTCCAGCAGCGCCAGCGTCGGAGGATCGCGCCGGAAGGCATCGGTTGGACGGTTTGGTACGAAGATCGCGAGCCGGCGGGATGCGGCCGAGGTTTGAGCGAACGTCGGCCCCGAGATCGCCGCGACGATCGCCCCGCGCAAAAACTCACGCCGTCTCATTCGATCAACTCGTCCGCCAAGTTTGCTTAAGCAATCCCGAGCGTCGCGGTCTTCAGATCGACCCGAAACATAAGGCCGCCGTGCGGAACAAGCATCGGGGCGTAGCCGCTCCTTGTCAATTTTTAGTCTGCAATGGGTTGAACCCAGACCCAGCGCGAATGGCGGTTGAGCGCCTATTCCCGTCTCGCCAACCTCCATGAGTTTCTTCTTCGCGCGAATTATTCCCTTTTTCAGAAATCTCTGCTACAATCCCGTTTATGTTTCCCGAACTCCCTCCCGAATACGCCGCCCTCGTCCCCGCCGCCGATAAGCGCGCCAGCGCCCGCGAGGAGCGGCGAGAACTCGCACGGTTCCGGCGGGAGACCCGGCTACAGCGCCGCCGCGAGATGTTCGCCGCCGTTGTCGCCGGCCACGCCTATGAGGAGGTCGCCGCGACCTTCGGCGTCCATATCGCCACTGTCCGTCGAGAAGTCGATCTCGCGCTCGCCGCCCGCGCCCCGGACTCCGCCGACCGTTACGTCGCGCTGCAACTGGCGCGGATACAAAAGGCGTTGCGGCTCGTCGACGGCGCGATGGAGGAGGGCGATCTCGCCGCCATTCCCGCGCTGGCGATGCTGTGCAACCAGTTCGACCGCTATCACGGCGTCGCCGCCCTGCTCGCCGCCCGGCCGCGCCCTGTCCCCGCGTTGCACGAATCGGCGCCTAAAGCCTTGGAATCACCGCATCGCTGAAGCGGATTTCAGCTAAACGCCTGCAACCCCGTAATCGCGCGCCCGATAATCAGCGCATGCACATCATGCGTGCCCTCGTAGGTGTTCACCACCTCCAGGTTCACCAAGTGTCGCGCCACCCCGTATTCGTCGGAAATCCCGTTGCCGCCCAGCATGTCGCGCGCGGCGCGGGCCACCTCCAGCGCCTTCCCGCAGGAATTGCGCTTGAGAATGGACGTCAGCTCGACCGGCGGATGCCCCTCCTCCTTCAGCCGGCCTAGCCGCAGACAGCCTTGCAGGCCCAGCGCGATGTCGGTCGCCATGTCGGCGAGCTTCTTCTGGATCAACTGGTTGGCCGCCAAGGGCCGGCCGAACTGCTTGCGGTCGATCACATATTGCCGCGCCGTCGCGTAGCACGCTTCCGCCGCGCCGAGCGCGCCCCACGCGATTCCGAAGCGCGCCGAGTTGAGGCAGGTGAACGGACCTTTCAGGCCCGAAACGCCGGGCAGCAGGTTCTCCTCGGGAACGAACGCCCCCTCAAGCAGGATCTGCCCGGTGATCGAGGCGCGCAGGCCGACCTTGCCGTGGATCGCCGGCGTCTCCAGGCCCTTGGTCCCCTTCTCCACCAGGAATCCGCGAATGGCGCCGTCCTCGGTCTTCGCCCAGACCAGAAACAGGTCGGCGATCGGCGCGTTGGAGATCCACGTCTTGGCGCCGCTCAGCGAATAGCCGCCAGCGACCTTCTTCGCCCGCGTAATCATCGAGCCGGGGTCGGAGCCGTGGTCGGGTTCGGTCAGGCCGAAGCAGCCGATCATCCGCCCGCTCGCCAGCTTCGGCAGGTATTTCTCTTTCTGTCCCGGCGAGCCGAACTGCTCGATCGGCAGCATCACTAGCGAGGATTGCACGGACATCATCGAGCGATAGCCGGAATCGACCCGCTCGACCTCGCGCGCGATCAGCCCGTAGGCGACGTAGCCGAGCCCCGCGCCGCCGAAATCCGGCGACACCGTCGGGCCGAGGAAGCCGAGTTCGCCCATCTCGCGGAAGATCGCCGGATCGGTCTTCTCCTCGCGGAAGGCGGCGAGCACGCGGGGTTGTAGCCGGTCCTTCGCGTAGGCAAAGGCCGTCTTCTGCACGAGCCGTTCTTCCTCGGTGAGTTGCTGCTCGAGGTCGAAGGGGTCTGCCCAGTTGAACCCGCTCATGCGGCCTCCCGTTAGTTCGCGCGCGCGGCGACGAAGCGGGCCGCCTCGCGCAACACATCGCCTTCGGAGCGGAACCCGGCTTCGCCAAGCGCGGCGACGGCTTGCTCGACAAAGGCGTCGCGCAGTCGCTTGGCGCCGTCAAGGCCATGGATCGAAACGAACGTGCCTTTGTTGCGCTCGGCGTCCTTGCCGGCGCGCTTGCCCAACTGCTCGGAGGTCGATTCCGCGTCGAGAATGTCGTCGGCGACCTGGAACGCCGAGCCCAGCGCCTCGCCGTAGCGGATCAGCGCCGCGCGGCGTCGCGCGTCGGCGCCGGCGACGATCGCCCCCGCCTCCACCGCGAAACGCAGCAGCGCGCCGGTCTTCATCGCCTGGAGGCGGCGGATCGCCGCATCGTCGAGCGGGGTCGCCGCCGTCTCGGCTTCGATGTCGAGCATCTGTCCGCCGACCATGCCGCCGACGCCGCTGGCGCGGGCGAGGCCGAGGCAGAGCGCCACGCGGATCTCGGCGTCCTGATGCGTCGCCGGGTCGGCAAGGATGTCGAAGGCGAGCGTCAGCAGGCCGTCGCCGGCGAGGATCGCGGTCGCGTCGTCGAACGCCTTATGGACGGTCGGACGGCCGCGTCGAAGATCGTCGTCGTCCATCGCCGGCAGGTCGTCATGCACCAGCGAATAGCAATGCACGCATTCGAGCGCGCAGCCCGCGCGCAATGGCGATTCGCCGATGACGCCCAGAGCCCGCGCGGTCTCGATGGTCAGGAACGGCCGCAGCCGCTTGCCGCCGCCGAGCGCGCCGTAGCGCATCGCGTCCAGAACCCGCTTCGGGCGGGTGATCTCGCCGGGCGCCGGGGCGTCGGCGAGGATGGCGGCGAGGGCCGCCTCGACCTGCTCGGCGATTTCGTTCAGACGCCCCGCGAAGCCTTGCGCGCTCATCGCTCGTAGTCCCGGGGATCGAAGATGCGCTTGACCGAGCAGAACTCGCAAGTGACGCCGATCATGCCGTCGTCGCCGATCATCGCCTGCCGCTCCTCGCTCGAAAAGCTTTGCAGCATCGCGTCGATCCGGTCGGCCGAGCAGCGGCAGACGTCGGCGAGCGCCGATGGCGCGAACACCCGGACGCCGCGCTCGTGGAACAGGCGATAGAGCAGCCGCTCGCTCGACAAGGTCGGATCGAGCAACTCGTGATCCTCGGTCGTCGCGGCGAGCGACTTCGCCTCGACCCAAGCTTCGTCCTCCGGGACGGTCTCGGCGACATGGCCCGGCGGCGCATCGCCGGGGTCGAGATCGGCGCGGCGGCGGCGCTCCTCCGACTCCGGCAGGAACTGCGCGATCAGGCCGCCGGCGCGCCAGCTCGGTCCTTCGGCCGTTAGCGTTTGCCCGACCGCGATGCGCACCAGGGTCGGTATCTGCTCGGAGCGATCGAAATAGTCGCCCGCCGCGCTTTGCAAGCCGCGACCGTCGAGCTCGACGACGCCCTGATAGCGCGACGACAACCCGTCGGGCTCGATGGTGAAGGCGAGATGGCCCTTGCCAAGCAGACCGCCGCCGACCGCGACGCGCGCCGCCACCGCCTTCTCGTCGAAGCGCGCCAGGGCGCGCAGGTTCGAGGGCGCGTCGAAATCGACCAGCACCATGCTGATCGGCCCGTCGCTCTGCGTCTGCAACTGGAAGCGGCCCTGCTGCTTCAGCGAAGCGCCGAGCAGCACGGCGAGCGTGGCGGCCTCGGCGATCACGCGCCCGACCGCGGGGGGATAGTCGTGCCGCTTGAGGATCGCGTCGAGCGTCGCCCCGAGCCGCGCGACGCGGCCGCGCGTGAACAAGCCCTCGACGGTATAGGGAGTGACGATGTCGTCATGGGCGACATCGGACACATCGCGCGCCGCGTCGGTCATGCCGACAGCGCTCCCAGGCACCAGGCGAGAATGCCCTTCTGCGCGTGCAGCCGGTTCTCCGCCTCGTCGAACACGACCGAGTTCGGCCCGTCGATCACGTCGTCGGTGACCTCCTCGCCGCGATGGGCGGGCAGGCAATGCAGGAAGATCGCGTCTTTGGCGGCGTGGCGCATCAGCTTGGCGTTTACCTGATAGGGAGAGAGCAAATTATGGCGCCGGCCGGCGTCTTCGTCGCCCATCGACACCCAGCAGTCGGAGATCACGGCGCTCGCATCCGCCACCGCGCGTTCCGGGTCATCGCTGACGACGATGCGGGCGCCGGCGGCGCGCGCTCGCGCTACGCGGCTCGCGGAGGGCTGCAACGTCTCGGGGCAGGCGATCTCGAGCTCGAACCCTAGGCGCGCCGAGGCGTCGATCCATGACGACAACACGTTGTTGTAGTCGCCGCTCCAGGCGATCTTCTTGCCCGCGATCGGCCCGCGATGCTCCTCGAAGGTGAGGATGTCGGCCATCACCTGACAGGGATGCGATTGCTTGGTGAGCCCGTTAATGACCGGCACGGTCGCGAAGGCGGCGAGCTCGGCGAGATCGCCGGGATCCAGGATGCGGATCATGATGGCGTCGACGTAGCGCGACAGCACCCGCGCGGTGTCGGCGATCGTCTCGCCGCGGCCGAGCTGCATCTCGGCGCCGGTCAAGATGATGGTCTCGCCGCCGAGTTCGCGCATGCCGACGTCGAATGAGACGCGGGTGCGGGTGGACGGGCGCTCGAAGATCATCGCCAGCGTCTTGCCCTGCAACGGGCGCGGCGCCGTCGCGCGATCCTTCGCCCTCGCGGCCTTCATCTCGGCCGCCGCCTTCAGGATGGCGCGCAGCGTTTCCGTCGAGTGGTCGAGCAGGTCGAGAAAATGCCGAGGGGCGGCCGTCATGCGGCCGCCTTCGCCAATGTCCTCTCGGCTTCCACGCAAGTCGCGTCGAGCCGGCGCACGGCTTCGTCAAGCTCCGCCTCGGAGACGGTCAGCGGCGGCAGCAGCCGCACTACGTGATCGCCGGCCGGGATCGTCAGCAGCTTTTGCCCCCGCGCCAGCGCGGCGAAATCGCCTGGCGGCAAGCGCAGCTTGAGCCCGATCATCAGCCCCTCGCCGCGCACCTCCTCGATGACGCGCGGATGCGCGTCGGCGAGCCCGGCGAGCTTCTGTTTGGCGAGGAGGCCGAGCCGCCTGACGTTTTCGAGAAAGCCCGGCGCCAGCACGACGTCGAGAACGGCGTTGGCGACCGACATGGCGAGCTGATTGCCGCCGAAGGTCGTGCCATGCACGCCCGCGGTGAGGCCGCGCGCGGCGTCGGCGGTCGCCAGGCACGCCGCGACGGGGAAGCCGCCGCCGAGGCCCTTGGCGGAGGTCAGAATGTCGGGGGTGACGCCGAGGTGTTCATAGGCAAACAGCGTTCCGGTGCGCCCGACGCCGGTCTGCACCTCGTCGAAGATCAACAACAGGCCGAGCCGGTCGCAGATTTCGCGCAAGCCCCGCAAGAACGCCGGCGGCACGGCGCGCACGCCGCCTTCGCCCTGGATCGGCTCGATCAGGATCGCCGCGGTCTCCGGCCCGACGGCTGCCTCGACCGCCGCAAGATCGGTGATCCGGATCTGGTCGAAGCCGTCAACCTTCGGCCCGAAGCCTTCGAGATATTTGGCCTGGCCGCCGGCGGCGATGGTCGCCAGCGTCCGCCCGTGGAAGGCGCCTTCGAAAGTCAGGATGCGGTAGCGCTCGCCATGTCCGTCGACATAGTGGCGCCGCCGCGCCATCTTGATTGCGGCCTCGTTGGCCTCGGCCCCGGAATTGGCGAAAAACACGAGATCGGCGAAGCTCGCGTCCGCCAGCCGTCGCGCCAGAATCTCGCCCTCGGGCATCTGGAACAGGTTTGAGGTGTGCCAGAGCTTGCCGCCCTGTCGCGTCAGCGTCTCGACGAGATGCGGATGGGAATGACCCAACGAAACCACGGCGATGCCGGCGCCGAAATCGAGATAGCGCTCGCCGTCGACCGTGGTCAGCCAGGAGCCGTCGCCGCGCTCAAACGTTAGCTCGGCGCGTGCATAGGTGGGCACGATGGCGGATGACAAGGGCGGACCTCCTTGCTGCACTGACGGGCCGAGCAGACCCTGCGAAAACAAAAAACGCCGCCCCTGAAAGGACGGCCGCTGGCCCAAATTTATATTGAAAGGCCGGCGCGCGGTCAAATCGCGGCGCAAAGCGCAAAAAAATTTCGCCAGCCTCGGATTTGCCGGCGCGCCCTGTAGTGTTGCGCAACGCGTTGTTCGGATTCAAGCAATCGACCAAACAACGAGATCGCGCCATGCGCGCCGCCGCAATGGCCTGGGGAAAACTTGGCTCCGCGCCGGGCGCCGACTCTTGCGCGCGATTCAACGTCTAGTGTAGCGTTTTCCGCGGTCGCCACGAAATATCGTGGCCTGTCTCACACGAGAGCGTTTCGCGTAAACCCCAAGGGCCATGCAGCTCAAGGGAGAGGCGAGGGATTCGGTTTCGTGTGCCTGAAGTTTGGTTCTTCGCGGCGGGGAAGAGGCTGCGTAGGACCCAAAAGCGAGGCCAAATATGTCCTGGACGGAAGAACGGGTCGGGCTTCTTTCTCGCCTCTGGTTGGAAGGCAAGAGCGCAAGCCAGATCGCCGCCGCGTTGGGTGGCGGCCTAACCCGGAACGCGGTGATCGGCAAGGTCCATCGGCTTGGCTTGGCGGGCCGGGTCAAAGCGAGCGCCGCGACCGCTCCGGCGGCGTCGGAGGAAGCGTCCGAATTCGGCGAAACCGCTGCGTTTGTGGAGGCGGCGGTCGCCGCGCCGCGTCGGTCGGTGCGCGCCGGCGGGGGCGGCGGCGGGAGCGTCTCGACGCCGACCTCGATGGTCGCCGGCGCCCGAAGCGTGCAGGGCAATACGGCGCTCGCCATGGCGGAGCCGGCGGCGGAATCGCCCAAGCCGGCGCGGGCGCACGAGGAGGTCGTGGTCCCGCTTTCGCTCAAGGTGACGATCGTCGAGTTGCGCGAGTCGATGTGCAAGTGGCCGCTCGGCGATCCCTCGTCGTCGGATTTCCGCTACTGCGGCTCGCCCGCGCATTCCGGCACGCCCTATTGCCAATATCACGGCAAACTCGCCTACCAGCCGGCGCAGGATCGCCGCCGCGAGCGTGACCGGCGCCCCTTGCTGGCGCGCTAGACGTCAACCGCCGACGTAGCGCACGCGCCAGACCACGCCGCCGAGGTCGTCGGAGACCAACAGCTCGCCGCCCTTGGTCAAGGCGACGCCCGAGGGCCGTCCCCACACGGAATCGTCCTCGCTGACGAAGCCGACCAGGAAATCCTCGTATTCCCCGGTCGGCCGGCCGTTGTCGAACACCAGCCGCACCACCTTGTAGCCGGTGCGCTTGGCGCGATTCCACGAGCCGTGCAAGGCGACGAACGCCCCGTCGCGGTATTTCGCGGGAAAATGCGAGGCGTTGTAGAAGGCGATGCCCAGCGGCGCCGAGTGGGGTTGCAACAGCACGTCGGGAACCGTGACCTGGCCTTTCAGGTCGGGCCGCTCCTTGCCGCGCTGCGGGTCCTCGTGATCGCCGATGTAATACCACGGCCAGCCGTAGAACTTGCCGTCGCCGACCATGGTGGCGTAGTCCGGCGGAAGGTCATCGCCGAGCATTTCGCGCTCGTTGACGACGCACCACAATGCCGAACTCTGCGGCTGCACGCCGAGACCCGAACAATTGCGCAGGCCGGTGGCGAACACGCGCATCGCGCTGCCGTCCGGCTTGAACGCCAGCACGTCGGCGCGTCCCGCCTCCGGCCCCCACGCGGCGCCGAGCGCATGGGTCTTGCGGAACGCCTCGATCCCGGCGAGCGGTTTGACGCCTTCGCCGTCGTTGGAGTCGGAGCCGACGGAGGCGTAGATCGTCGAACCGTCGCCGGCGACCGCGAGGTCGCGGGTCCAATGTCCGCCGCCGTCGGGCAGGCCGACGATCTTCTCGGCGGGGCCGGAGGCGACCATCTCGCCCGACTTGTAGGGATAGCGGAACACGGCCGCGGGCGTCGCGACATAGACGTATTTCGGTTCGGGGCCGGGCGGGTAGAAAGCGACGCCGTAGGGTTGATCGAGGCGGCCCGCGAACACGCTGACGTCGGGCGGTTTGCCGGCGTCGTCCGCGCCGCGCAGCACCAGCACGCGGCCGCCGCCGCTTTCGGCCAAAAAAATGTCGCCGTTCGGCGCGGTGCGCATGACGCGTGGCTGGTTGAGGTTCTGCGTGAGAATGTCGACGGCGAAGCCGTAGGGCGCTTTCGGCGCGGCGGCCGGAGGTCGCGGGGTTTCGCGCGGCGGGTTGGCGGTTGAGGGGCTGACGTTAGGCGGCGGAAGATCGGCCGGCGTGATGCGGAACCGCAGGCCCGGCGCGTCGATGCGCCAATCCCCGTATGCGGCCGAGCCTGTCAAAGTCCTTGCAAAATCGCCGCGGGCGAGGCCGGCGGCGCAAATCATCGCCGCCGAGGCCACCGCCGCGACCACCCACCCTCGCATTGCGCTCTCCATTCCGATTTTGCCTCCTATCATACACGCGGGCGCGTCGGGGGCGAGCGACGAAACGGAAATGGATTTGAGTTGAACTGAAATTGCGGACGTAGTATTTAGAGGAAATGAAGCTCGCGCAATGGCTCGCGCGAAATCGCGTCAAGCGCATCGATTTCGCGCGGCGGATCGGTGTATCGCCCGGCGCCGTCACCCTCATCTGCCGTGAGGATCGCGCCTGGCTGTCGCGCGAAACCGCGGAGCGGATCGTCGCCGAGACCCGCGGCGCGGTCACGCCCAACGATTTCCTTGAACTCGCAACCTCGGATTTGCCCGCCATGACTGACAACGTCAACGACGCCGTAGAAGCCTTCGCTCGCGGCGAAATCGTCATCGTCACCGACGACGACGACCGCGAAAACGAGGGCGACATGATCGTCGCCGCCACCCATTGCACGACCGAGAAGATGGCGTTCATCATCCGCAACGGCTGCGGCATCGTATGCGCGCCGCTGACCGCCGATCGGGCGAAGCTGCTGCATCTCAATCCGATGGTCGCGGTCAACGACGCGCCGCTCGGCACCGCCTTCACCGTTTCGGTCGACGTCCGCCACGGCCTGACCACCGGCATCTCCGCCGAGCAGCGTTGCAACACCGTGCGCGCGCTCGCCAACGGCAACATGGGCGCGGGCGATTTCGTGCGACCGGGCCACGTGTTTCCGCTGGTCGGCAAGGACGGCGGCGTGCTGATGCGCTCCGGTCACACCGAGGCGGCGATCGACCTCTGCAATCTCGCCCAACTGCCGCCGGTTGCGGTGATTTGCGAGCTCGCCAACGACGATGGCACCGTGATGGTCGGACCCGAGATCGCCGACTTCGCCCAAAAGCACCGGCTCAAGCGCATTTCGGTCGCCGATCTCATCGCTTATCGGCAGGCGCGCGAGAAGCTGGTCGATCGCGTCTCGACCCATAAGGTCAAGTCGCCGATCGGCGAGCTCACCGTGCACGCCTATCGCACCCGCTTCGACTCGGTGCTGCATTTCGCGTTCGTGCACGGCTCGATCGGCGACGGCCGCGACATCCCGGCGCGGCTGCATCGCGCCGACATCCTCAACGACATCTTCGGCGGCGGACCGATCGACCGCAGTCTTAAGCGGTTCAAGGAGGAGGGGCGCGGCGTGCTGGTCTACATGCGCGACGGCTCCGCCGGCGTACCGCTCAACACCGCGTCCCCCGACTCCACCGAGAACGCGCGCGAGGCGCTGTGGCGCGAAGTGGGCCTCGGCGCGCAAATCCTGCGCGATCTCGGCGTGACGTCGATCCGGCTGCGCACCGACGCGCCGCGAAAGTATGTCGGGCTCGCGGGGTTTGGCGTCGAGATCGCCAAGGTTGAGCCGATCGACGGGTGACGACCTTCGGCCCTCGCACGCGCGGTCCGGTCCCGGGGCGCCGCGCGCCGGGGTCATCAAAAGCATCGACGTTCGGAAACTGTTGCGCCTTGTCTCGACGTGGATGTCAGCGACAAGCGCGGGCATGACGACGTTTGGCGCGCCAAGGCTTGCGTCCGGCGGCGTTTGACACTAATTACCGCGCCGCCTGGACGCCGCCATAGCTCAGTTGGTTAGAGCGCTAGATTGTGGATCTAGAGGTCCCCCGTTCGAGCCGGGGTGGCGGTACCAGGGGCCCCTCACGTCTTCGTCGTCGAGGCCTCATAGATCTCGTCGATCGAGGCGCCCAGCGCGGCGTTGAACTCGGCGTCGCTCATCGAGCGCTTCAAGTCCTCGACCAGCGCGCGCGAAAAACTCGCGATCATGCCGTGATTCTCGCGTAGGCGCCGGCAGGCGTCGGCGCGCGTGTAGCCACCCGACAGCGCCACGACGCGCAAAACCTTCGGGTGCTTTATCAGCGGCGCGTAGAAATCCGGCGTCGAGGGGATCGTCAGCTTCAGCATCACCTCGACGCCCGCGGGCAAGGCGTCGAGCCGCGACGCGATCGCGTCGCGCAGCAGGGTTTCGCATTCGGCCTTGTCGGGCGCCTTGATCGAGACTTCCGGCTCGACGATCGGAACCAGACCGCGCCCGAAGATTTGCTCGGCGAGGTCAAACTGTTGCGCGACGACCGCGGCGACGCCGGTCTTCGAGGCGCTGTGGATCACCGAGCGCATCTTGGTGCCGAAAATCCCCTTCGCCACGGCGCGGTCGAGTAGCTTGGCGAGATCGGGGATCGGTTTCAGCAGCGCGACCCCGTCAGCCTCCGCCGCCAGCCCCTTGTCGACCTTCAGGATCGGCACGACGCCGCGCTCCTTCCACAGGTAGGTCGGCACCGGCTGGCCTTTCGCCTCGCCGTCCATCGTCGCCTCGAACAGGATCGCGGCCAGAACCTTGTCCCCCGAAAAGGCCGGCGACGTGATGATGCGCACGCGCATCTCGTGGACGAGCGCGAACATCTCGGCGTCGCCCTTGTAGGCGTCGTCGGCGACGCCATACTGGCGCAACGCGCCGGGCGTCGAGCCGCCGCTCTGATCCAGCGCGGCGATGAAGCCGTTCTTGCCGGCCATCTGCTCTCGCATGCGCGAGTCGACCATGTCTTCCCTCCCGATGGGTTGCTTCGGAGAATCAGTTTGCCGTGCGACCGCCGTTAGCGCAAGTTTACCCCGGGGGCGCGGAGACGGCAAAGATGGCGGAATGCGTTTTCCTGTTCGATGTCGACAACACGTTGCTCGACAATGACGGCGTGCAAGGCGATCTCAACGGCCACCTCGCCGAGGCCTACGGTCCCGCGGCGCGGGATCGCTACCAAGCGATCTTCGAACAATTGCGCGGCGAACTCGGCTACGCCGATTATCTCGGGGCGCTGGAGCGCTATCGCCTCGAGGCGATGCACGATCCGAAGGTCTTGAACATGGCGACCTGGCTGGTCGACTATCCGTTCGCCGACCGGCTTTATCCGGGGGCGCTCGACGCGGTGCGGCACGTCAAGCGCTGGGGCGATCCGGTGATCCTGTCTGACGGCGACGCGGTGTTTCAGCCGGTGAAAGTCGAGCGCTCCGGGCTGCGGCGCGCGTTCGAGGACCGCGTGCTGATCTACGTCCATAAGGAGCAGGAGCTGCTCGACGTCGAGCGCTGGCATCCGGCCCGGCGCTACGTGATGATCGACGACAAGCTGCGCATCCTGACCTCGATCAAAAAGGCGTGGGGCGACAAGGTGACGACCGTTTTCGTCCGCCAGGGCCATTACGCGCACGACGTCGCCGCGCTGGCGGGGCTGCCGCCTGCGGACCGCGAGATCGAGCGCATCGCCGATCTCGAACGTTGCGACTTCGGCGCCCCTTGAAAACCCCGGTCCTTGCGGGCAGAGAGACGGTCAAACGAATAGGAGGCGCGCCATGAAGCTTGATTCCTCGATCGCCGCTGTTGTCACCGGCGGCGCCTCGGGCCTCGGCGAAGGCACTGCGCGGAAACTCGCCGAATTCGGCGTGCGGGTGGCGATCTTCGACCTCAATGCCGACAAGGGCGAGGCGCTGGCGCGCGAACTCGGCGGGGTCTTCTGCAAGGCCAACGTCACCTCCGAGGAGAGCGTCGACGCGGCCTTCGCCGCAGCCCGCGCGAGCCACGGCCAGGAGCGCATTCTCGTCAATTGCGCGGGGACCGGCATCGGCGTGAAGGCGGCAAGCCGCGACAAGGCGACCGGCGCGCCCAAGGCGCATCCGACCGCCGACTTCGTCCGCATCATCGAGATTAACCTGATCGGCACCTTCCGCTGCCTTGCCAAGAGCGCGGCCGGCATGATGACCCTCGACCCCGTCGGCGAGCATGGCGAACGCGGCGTCATCATCAACACGGCGTCCGTCGCGGCGGTCGACGGGCAGATCGGGCAGGCCGCCTATTCCGCCTCGAAGGCCGGCGTCGTCGGCATGACCTTGCCGATCGCTCGCGACCTGATGAGCGAGGGCATCCGGGTCAACACGATCCTGCCCGGGTTGTTCAACACGCCGTTGCTGCACGGCCTGCCCGAGAACGTGAAGGGCGCGCTCGCCGCCTCGGTGCCGTTCCCGAAGCGGCTGGGCGACCCGGAGGAATACGCCTCGCTGGCGCTCGAGATGATCCGCAACGGCTATTTCAACGGCGAGCACGTGCGGCTCGACGGGGCAATCCGCATGGCGCCGCGCTGAACGGCGCCGACCGTCAGTCGGGCCAGCAGAGACGCGCGCCGCGGCCGAGATGATAGCCGGGCGGGCACACGGCGATCAGGCTCTCGCCGGTTTCGTAGCCGGGATCGTTGTAATCGTAGGCGGGGCCGTAATTGTAGTTGACGTAAGGGCCGCCGTAGGGGCCGGGGCCATGGTTGTACCAAGCCTGTGCGGCGGCGGGGCTGACGCCGACGGCGGCGGCGCCGAGAAGGGCGGCGGCGAAAGAGATGCGTAGCGCGTTCATTCGAGTCTCCAGGGGTTCGGAGAGATATCGATAGTACGCGCCGTCGCGGTCGCTGTTCCCATCACGGCTGTTGCGCGCCTCCCGGTTCCGCGATCGTGTGCGCGTAATACGCCACTTCGTCGTCGCGCCACGCCGCGGGATGGCCGGAAAAGCCCTCGCGGAGGCTGACCGCGGCGCGGTTGACGGTCCCTGCCTGGATGACGAGCGGCCCCTCGGCCGCGAGGTCGGCCGCGCTGCGCGGCGACGGCCGGACGATCGCGATATGACCCGGCGTCCGGTCGCGGTGACTCAGATAGCTGGCGACCACGAGGTCGCCGGCGTTGGCGGCGGCTTGCGCCGCCGGAGCGTCCGGCAGCGCGCGCCAGCCATCGTCGGCGCCGTCGTCGGCGAGCCAGCGGAATTGCGCGTTGGCGAGCAGCGCCTGGCCGTGCTCCGGCGGCCGTAGGATGTAGACGCCGAGCGACTCCGCGGCGGCGGCGACGAAGGCGCTGCAATGGGTGTGGCGGCCTTCGCGGAGCTTGGGCCTGCCGTCAGGCAGGCCGGTGCGCCAATCAACACGGGCGCCGGCGATCCATTTCGTCTCGACGCCCAGCGCGTCGAGCTGTTCGGCAAGCCAGCGCCCTTTCGGCGAAACCGCTTCGGCGGCCGGGTTGGCGCCGGCGGCGGCGAGGCTCGCCAGCAGGGCGGCGGCGACGAAAAGCGCAAGTTTCACGTTCGGCTCCTTCCGGGCGCGCGAGCGCGCAACGCCCTCCCCTTAAGGCTCTTACGGGAGGGTCCGGCTTTCAGTTCGGCCAGCAGCGGCTGTCCTCGCCGAAGTGATAACCTTCGGGGCAGACCGGCCCTTCAGCCGAAGCGCCTTCGTAATCGTAACCCCCGCCGCAATAGTTCCAGCGGCAATAGCCGTGGTAATAGCCGTAGCGGCCGTAGTCGTGTCCGCCATGCTCGTAATGGCCGCCGTAGCCATGTCCGTACCCGCCGCCCATGCTGCCGCCGAAGCCCCCGTGGCCGCCGCCGCCGGGGTGGAAGCCTCCATGCGCGCTCGCCGAGGTCAAAGCGAAAGGGGCGAGGCTCAGCGCGGCGGCGGTGGCGGCGAACACGAAATATTTGCGAAACGTGGTCATGACGGGTCTCCTTGAATTTCGCCGACGATTTCGGCGATGCAGGGACCCTAGGGCGCCGCCGCCGACGGCGCTGTTCCGCGGGGAACAACCGCGGCGCCCCGGTTCAAGGCGCGACGTCGAGCCGGTCGTAGAGCGCGCCCAGAGGCAACGCGACCGCGATGGCGTCGAAGGCGATCGTCGCCTCGCGCCCGCGCAACTCTGTCGCGCCCCACTCGCCGCCCTCGTCGCGGCGGTAGTGCAGCGCGGCGATCGAATCCGGCTCGACGAGCAGGATGTGCCGCAACGTAGGCATGCGGCGGTATTCGTCGAGCTTGGTCAGGAGATCGAACTTGCGCGTCGAGGGGGAAAGCACTTCGATGACGACGGTAGGCTTGTGCGCTTCGTAGGTTTTCGGCTGTGGCGGCGCGCATTCGATCATCACGTCGGGTCGGCGCGTCGTGCGGATGCTGGTGCGCAGCGCCGTGTCGGCGGTGACAACCCGGCAGGGTTTGCCACGCAGGCGCGGATGTAACTCGCCAATGCAGTTGACGAGAATCGTGTCGTGCTCGTTACTCGCGCCGGTCATCGCGCGATGCGGTACGGGGACGCCGTCGACGAGCTCGTAGCGCTCGTCCTGGTCGAGCTGCCAGATATAGAACTCCTCGACCGTCATGCGTTTGGGCTGCGCCTCGGCCATGTACGAGCCTCCTGATTTCCTATACTACACCGATCCCAAGCGACCCGCCAAAGGCTTACGACCAAAGCGTGACGGACGCCCGCTTGGCGCCGGCGGTAACGATGGGGCATATTGGCGCAGGAAATGAGCGCGCCACGGCCGCGCCTTCGAGGAGACGCCCGATGTCCGAGAAACTCTACGACGTTCCGGCCGATTGGGCCGAGCGCGCCTATGTCGACAACAACAAATATCTGGCGATGTATGAGCGCTCGATCAAAGATCCCGTCGGGTTCTGGGCCGAGCACGGCAAGCGCATCGACTGGATCAAGCCGTACACCAAAGTCAAGAACGTCTCGTTCGACCCGCACAATGTTTCGATCAAGTGGTTCGAGGATGGGCTCACCAACGTCGCGGTCAATTGCATCGATCGCCATTTGCCGAAGCGCGCCAACCAAACGGCGATCATCTGGGAAGGCGACGATCCCGGAAAGTCGAAACACATCACCTACGCCCAGCTCGCCGACGAGGTCGGCCGCTTCGCCAATGTGCTGAAAGCGCACGGCGTCAAGAAGGGCGACCGCGTCACCATCTATCTGCCGATGATTCCGGAGGCCGCCTACGCGATGCTGGCGTGCGCGCGCCTCGGCGCGATCCATTCGATCGTGTTTGGCGGCTTCTCGCCCGACGCGCTCGCCGGGCGCATCGAAGGCGCGGAATCAGCGGTCGTCATCACCGCCGACGAGGGCCTGCGCGGCGGCCGCAGAGTGCCGCTGAAGGCCAATGTCGACGCGGCGCTGAAGAAGGTCGATTGCGTCAAACATGTGCTGGTCGTCAAACATACCGGCGGCGACGTCGCCTGGGACGCGGCGCATGACGTTTGGTTGCACGAGGCGACGGCCAAGGCGAGCGCGGATTGTCCCCCGGAGCCGATCAACGCCGAGGACCCGCTGTTCATCTTGTACACGTCGGGCTCGACCGGCGCGCCGAAGGGCGTCGTTCACACGACCGGCGGCTATCTGGTCTACGCCGCGATGACCCACCAATACGTGTTCGACTATCACGACGGCGACGTCTACTGGTGCACCGCCGACGTCGGTTGGGTGACCGGTCACAGCTACATCGTTTACGGCCCGCTCGCCAACGGCGCGACGACGCTGATGTTCGAGGGCGTACCCAATTATCCCTCGATGGCCCGCTTCTGGGAGGTCATCGACAAGCACAAGGTCAACATCTTCTACACCGCGCCAACCGCGATCCGCTCGCTGATGGGCGCTGGCGAGGACATTGTGAAGAAGACCAGCCGCGCCTCGCTGCGCCTGCTCGGCTCGGTCGGCGAGCCGATCAACCCGGAAGCCTGGGAATGGTATCACCGCGTCGTCGGCGACGGCCGCTGCCCGATCGTCGACACCTGGTGGCAGACGGAGACCGGCGGCATCATGATCACGCCGCTGCCGGGCGCGACCAAGCTGAAACCCGGCTCGGCGACCCGGCCGTTCTTCGGCGTCGCGCCGGAGATCGTCGACGCCGGCGGCAATGCGCTGGACGGCGCCTGTGAAGGCAATCTCGTGATCGCCGATTCCTGGCCTGGCCAATCGCGCACTGTGTTCGGCGATCACCAGCGGTTCGTGAACACTTATTTCGCCACCTATCCTGGCAAGTATTTCACCGGCGACGGCTGCCGCCGCGACGCCGACGGCTATTACTGGATCACCGGCCGCGTCGACGACGTCATCAACGTCTCCGGCCATCGCATGGGCACGGCGGAGGTCGAGAGCGCGCTGGTCGCTCACGCCGCGGTGTCGGAGGCGGCGGTGGTCGGCTATCCCCACGACATCAAAGGCCAGGGCATCTACGCTTATGTGACGCTGATGGAGGGAATCGAGCCGACGGAGGCGTTGCGCAAGGAGTTGGTGGCGCACGTGCGCAAGGAGATCGGCCCGATCGCCTCGCCCGACCTGATCCAGTTCGCCCCCGGCCTGCCGAAGACCCGCTCGGGCAAGATCATGCGCCGGATTTTGCGCAAGATTGCGGAGAATGAGTACGGGGCGCTGGGAGATACGTCGACCCTGGCCGATCCGGGCGTGGTCGGGCAGTTGATCGAGAACCGGGCGAACAAGGGGAAGGGGTGAAGGCTGCAAGCGCCTGCCAGTGCGCGCCTGAGTCTTTGTCGAGAGCGCTTTCGTGAATTACATTGTCATTCACACGAGAGGCGCTGGAAATGGCTGCGAAGGAATTGGTGCAAGCGCGCGTCGACGGCGCCGTCAAAAAGGAGGCGGCGGCGGTGCTTGCCGCCATTGGCTTGACGGTGTCGGACGCGGTGCGGCTCATGCTGACGCGGGTAGCCCGCGAACATGCGCTGCCTTTCGATCCGCTGATTCCGAATGAAACGACAATCGCGGCCATGAAGGAGGCGCGGGCGGGCAAACTCGAAACGGTGACGCTGGATCAGTTGCAAGCCGTACTTGATGCGGACGATTAGGCAGGTCAGCCAATTCAAGCGCGATCTTAAACGTGAAGCCAAGGGCCAGCACCGAATCGCTTTGGCTAAGGACTTAGATACCGATCAGACAGAATCGGCCCGTCATTGCGAGCGAAGCGAAGCATCCAACGCGCCGAGATCGTAGGCTAGTCGGTTAAGCTCGGCTCGGCGGAGACGTGGATGGCTTCGCTTCGCTCGCCATGACGGCGGTACAACTTGATCGGTAACCGCTCTAAGCCCGATTTGGTGCTGATCTACCGCAAACCCGACGCCGAAACTTTTGAACCGGTTCGGCCCGGCTCTCATAGCGAGCTTGGGCTTTGAGCCGTTGCGGCGGGCAAGAGCGCCGCCGCTTAGAGCTACTCCACGTCCTCGACCTGCACCGTCCGCCCGCTCAGCTTCTGCGCCAGCGAGGCCTCCATGAACTCGTCGAGGCCGCCGTCGAGCACCTCCGCCGGCGTCCCCGACACATGGCCGGTCCGCAAATCCTTCACCATCTGATAGGGCTGCAACACGTACGACCTTATCTGATGGCCCCAACCGATCTCGGTCTTCGAGGCCGCGTCGGCGCTGGCCGCCGCCTCGCGCTTCTCCAGCTCTTTCTCGTAAAGCCGGGCGCGCAGCATGTTCCAGGCGGTGGCGCGGTTCTTGTGCTGCGAGCGCTCCATCTGGCAGGCGACGACGATGCCGGTCGGCATATGCGTGATGCGCACCGCCGATTCCGTCTTGTTGACGTGCTGGCCGCCGGCGCCTGACGCGCGGTAGGTGTCGATCTTGCAATCGCTCTCGTTGACTTCGATCTGGATGCGGTCGTCGACGACGGGATAGACCCAGATCGAGGCGAAGCTGGTGTGGCGGCGCGCGTTGGAGTCGAACGGCGAGATGCGGACGAGCCGATGCACGCCGGACTCGGTCTTCAACCAGCCGTGCGCGTTATGGCCCTTGACGACGATGGTCGCCGACTTGATCCCGGCCTCGTCGCCCGCGGTCTCTTCGATCACGTCGACCTCGAAGCCGCGCCGCTCGCCCCAGCGCACGTACATGCGCAGCAGCATCCGCGCCCAATCGCAGCTTTCGGTGCCGCCGGCGCCGGAGTGGACTTCGAGATAGCTGTCGTTGGCGTCGGCCTCGCCCGACAGCAGCGCCTCGAGCTGGCGCCGCTCACCCTCGGCCTTCAGCGCGCGCAAGCCCGCGAGCCCCTCTTGCTCGGTCGCGGCGTCGTCTTCGGCTTCGCCGAGCTCGACGAGGGTCGTGGAATCGTCGAGCTCGCGCTCGAACTTCGCCAATGCCCCGAGCCGATCCTCCAGCAGGGTGCGTTCGCGCATCAGCTTCTGCGCGGCTTCGGCGTCGTTCCAGAAATCAGGATGTTCGGATTTGGCGTTCAGTTCCGCGAGGCGGCGCGTCGAAGTCTCGACGTCAAAGATGCCTCCTCAGCAGTCCCATGGACTGCTTGATGTCAGAGACGAGCAATTCGGCTTCGGCGCGCATGGGGGGGGGGTCCTCGGGCGGGTGATGTAGAGGAGCAGGGCGGAGGCGGCAAGGGCGCTTTTGCCCGATTTCGCGAGTTCTGATATGGTTTGACCTCAGGAATGAGCCTCATGCAGATCGAAATTCACGTCGCACAAACGATACTCGAAAGCCTTGTCGAAGCCGCACAGTCTGGACAAGAGGTCGTCCTCATGGACGGGGGCAGGGCCGTCGCGAAGATCGTCGCTTTGGAACAACCCAAGAAAGCGCCATTTAAGATTGGGATTCTAGAAGGGAAGCTCGGCGAGATTCCTGACTTTCTTGAACCGATGAGCGAGGAAGAACTTTCGCTTTGGGAAGGTCGGGATTGACCGCGTACACCGCGATCCGGTTGACCGAATTATTGCGGCGACTGCCTTTGATCTCGGCATAAAGTTGGTTTCGGCCGATAACGCGTTCGATGATCTCGCAACCGTGACGCCATATTGGCCCGGTCGGCTCTGGTGAGCCGCCCTCACTCCATCGCCTCCAGCTCCCCGATCATCCGCTCGATCAGCGACAGTCCGATCGACCAGAACTTCGGATCGCGCGCGTCGAGCCCGAACGGCTTCAGCAGCTCGCCGTAGGGTTTGGACCCGCCCGCCGCGAGCAGCGCGAAATAGCGCTCGGCGAAGCCCTCGTGGGCGTTCTCGTAGACGCCGTAGAGCGAGTTCACCAGGCAGTCGCCGAACGCGTAGGCGTAGACATAAAACGGCGAGTGGATGAAATGGCCGATATAGGTCCAGAACGTCTCGTAGCCCGGCCCGAGATCGATCGCCGGGCCCAGGCTTTCGCTTTGCACGCTCATCCATAACGCCGAAATCTGCTCCGACGTCAGCTCGCCGTTGCGCCGTTCCGTGTGGATCAGCCGCTCGAACTTGTAGAACGCGATCTGCCGCACCACGGTGTTGAGCATGTCCTCGACCTTCGAGGCCAGCATCGCCTTGCGCTCGGCCGGGTCGGTCGCCGAGGCGAGCAGCGCGCGGAACGTCAGCATTTCGCCAAATACGCTCGCGGTCTCCGCGAGCGTCAGCGGCGTCGGCGCCATAAGGGCCCCGTTCGGGGCGGCCAGCACCTGATGCACGCCATGGCCAAGCTCGTGGGCGAGCGTCATCACGTCGCGCGGCTTGCCGAGGTAATTGACCAGCACGTAGGGGTGCGCCGAGGGCGTCGTCGGATGGGCGAAGGCGCCGGGCGCCTTGCCGGGCCGCACCGGCGCGTCGATCCAGCCTTCATCGAAGAACCGCCTGGCGATGTCGGCCATGCGCGGCGAGAAACCGCCGTAGGCGCCGAGCACGGCGTCGCGCGCCTGGCCCCACGAGAACACTCGGTTCGAGGATTTCGGTAACGGTGCGTTGCGGTCCCAGTGGGCGAGCGTCTCCTTGCCAAACCAGCGCGCTTTCAAGGCGTAATAGCGGTGCGAAAGCCCCGGGAAGCTTTCCGTCACCGCCTGCACCAGCGCCTCGACCGTTTCGCGCTCGACGCGGTTGGCGAGATGGCGGGAATCGGCGATGTCGGAGAACTTGCGCCAGCGGTCGGAAATCTCCTTATCCTTGGCGAGCGTGTTCATGATGAGCGTGAACACGCGCAGGTTGGCGCCGAACGTCTTCGCCAGCGCCTCGGCCGCCGCCTTGCGCTTCGTCTCGTCCGGGTCGGACATGCGCGCCAGCGTCGGCTCCAGCGTTAGCGTCTCGCCGTCGATCTCGAACCGCAGCGAGGCGATCGTTTCGTCGAACAGCCAATTCCACGCGCCGACGCCGGTCACGGATTTTTCGAGGAAGAGCTGCTCGATGTCGTCGGCAAGCTGATGCGGCTTCTCCTTGCGAATGTCCTCCAGCCACGGGCGGTAATGGGCGAGCGGGCCGGTCGCCATTGCGCGTTCCAGCGCCTCGTCGTCGAGCCGGTTGATCTCCAGCTCGAAGAACAACAGGTCGCCCGCAATGTCGGTCACTTTTTCTTGCGCGTCGCCGTAGAACTTCGAGCGCGCCGGGTCGGTCGTGTTGCTCGCATAGGTCAGCGACGCGTAGGACATGATCCGGCCGAGCAGGTCCTGGAGCGCTTCGTAACCCTGGACGGCCCCAGCGAGCCCGTCCGCCGAGAGTTCGGCGAGACGTCCCTTATGCGTTGCCGCGAAGGCCTTCGCATCCTCGCTGGCGCGGGCGAGATCGGCGGCGAAAGCGGGCGAGTCCATGCCGGGATAGAGGTGGTCGAGCCGCCATTCCGGCAACGCCCCAAGATCGGACTCGGCCGAGGCGCGCTCGGCCAGCGCATGCAAGCGAGGGTTGCGGGCGACCATGGGCGAATCAGGCTCCTTACGGGCGCGAACGGCGCCGCCGTCCTCCCACTTGGCGGCTTGGCGCGCCCCGCGCAAGCCCTGCGGCGCCGGCCGCAGCGGCGGCCATTAACATGACCTTTACCCTGGCGCCCGACTCTGGGGCGAAGCGGCGCGCCCAATAGCCGCGACGCGTTGGAAGCTACATGGCCGCCCTGATTCTGGTTGTAGACGACGATCCCGTGCAGCGCCGTCTGCTCGAGACCATGATTCGCCGCTTCGGCTTCCAGGCGGAGACGGCGGAATCCGGCGAAGCGGCGCTGACGCGCCTGGAGGCGGCTGACCGCCCGTTCATCAATCTCGTCATCCTCGATCTCGTCATGCCCGATCTCGACGGCATGGGCGTCCTGATGCGCATGCGCCAGCGCGGCCTACAGACGCCGGCGATCGTGCAGACCGCGCACGGCTCGATCGAGGCGGTGATTTCGGCGATGCGCGCCGGCGCGCTCGATTTCGTCGTCAAGCCGGTCGGCGCCGAGCGCTTGCAGATTTCCATAAAGAACGCGCTGCGCGTCGACGCGCTGGAGGACGAACTGCGTCGCGCAACGCGCCGCGGCGCCGGCGAACTGACGTTTCGCGACATCGGCACCAAGGTTGAGGGCATGGCGCGAACGCTGCGGCTCGCCGAGCGCGCCGCGAAATCCGAAATCCCCGTGCTGATCGAGGGCGAATCCGGGGTCGGCAAGGAATTGCTCGCCCGCGCCATCCAGGGCGGCTCGGACCGGCGCGGCAAGGCGTTCGTCACCGTCAATTGCGGAGCGCTGCCGGAAAATCTGGTCGAATCGATCCTGTTCGGCCACGAGAAGGGCGCCTTCACCGGCGCGACCGAGAAACACGCCGGCAAGTTCGCTCGAAGCCAACGGCGGCACGCTGTTTCTCGACGAAATCGGCGAATTGCCGCTCGACGCGCAGGTGAAGCTGCTGCGCGCCTTGCAGGAGGGCGAAATCGACCCGGTCGGCGCCAAACGATCGGTCGAAAGTCGATTTCCGGCTGATCTCGGCGACGAACCAGAACCTCATCGAACTGGTCAAGCGCGGCCGGTTCCGCGAGGACCTGTTCTACCGGCTCAATGTGTTCCCGATCACCATTCCGCCGCTGCGCGCTCGCGCGGCCGACATTCCCGACCTCGCTCGTCGCTTCGTCGCCCGCTTCTGCGCGGAGGAGGGGAAGCGCGTGCGCGGCCTCACCAACGAGGCGATCGCGCTGCTGTCGGTCTATGACTGGCCGGGAAATGTCCGCCAGCTCGAAAACGCCATGTTCCGCGCGGTGGTGCTCGCCGACGGCGACGAACTGACGGTCGCCGAGTTTCCGCAGATCGCCGCGCAGGTCGAAGGTTTCGACGTGCGCATCCCGCCGGCCCCGGCGCCCCTGCAGAGCGGGCCGGCGCCCGCGTTCGCCCCGCACCCCGCCCCGGAGAAGCGCGACCCCAATCAGCTGGCGCTGATCGACGACAGCGGCGACGTGCGCAAGCTCGAAGACATCGAAGCCGACGTAATCCGATTTGCGCTCAGCCACTATCGCGGCCAGATGTCGCAAATGGCGCGCAAGCTCGGCATCGGCCGTTCGACTTTATATCGCAAGATGAAGGAGATCGGAGTCGAGGGCGATTTGCTCGGCGACGCCGCGGCTTGAGCTTAAGATCCCAAAGGGAGGCGGCGCTTTACAAAGCGCCCTCCGAATTGTCTATTGCGCGGCGGCGCGTTAACGCGCGAGTGGGGCGATGTCGATCTCTGGCGTGAGGCACGGGGCGGGTTGGGCGGCGCTGGGGCTCCTATTGGCCATCGGTCCGTTCGCGCGCGCCGACGAGCCGGCGACGCGGGTGACGCCGCTCGACCTCGCGCCGCAATCGCTGAAGCCGCCGCCGGCCGATGTCGATCCCTCGCCGACGGGCGCCGTCGGACCGCGCAATCCGCCGCCTGCGGTCTCGCGGCTCGACCTGTCGCCGCCGCCTGGATTGGCGCCGGACCTGCCGCCCGAGGCGCCGGCGCCCGCGTTCACGCCGCCGTCGATCGCCCGCGTCGTTGACCTGCCGGCGAGCGACAACACCCTGCCCCCGGCGCCTGCGCCCAGCGTCGCGCCGACGCCCACTCCGACGCCGGCCGCGCCCGCGCAAGCCGCGCCGGTGGAATCGCCGGCCGCCGCGGCGCCGGCTGACGTCGTCGCGGCGGAACTCCAAAAGGCGCTCGACGGCTTCGTCGCCGCGAAGCCGGTCGGCCGCCCGATCGGCGCCGGCGATTGGGACGCGGCGCGCCATGCGATCGCCGCCGTCTACGCCGAGCGCGCTTTCGCGCCGTTGTGGATCGAGGGCGACGGTTTCGGCGCCCGCGCCCGCGCGGCGCTGACGCGGATCGCCCGCGCCGACGAGGACGGCCTCAATCTCGCCGCGACCCCGGCCCCGGCCGGCGACCTCGCGGCGGCGACCCCGGAAGCCAAGGCGCAGGCGGACATCGCGCTATCGACGGCGGTCGTCGCCTATGCTTTGCAGGCGAGCGGCGCGCGTCTGTCGCCGCGCAATCTCGCTAAGGACGTTACGGCGAAGCCGGAAGTCGCCGATCCCGGTTTCGCGCTGAAAAGCGTCGCCGCCGCCGAGGACCCCGACGCCGCGCTCGCCGCTTTCAACCCGCCGCAACGCGACTACCGCGCGTTGCGCGACGTGCTGGCGACCCTGCCGGCGCCGAATGCGGTCGCGCGGCTCGCCGCCGGCCCGGTGCTGCGGCTCGGCATGTCCGATCCGCGCGTGCCTCTGATTCGCGCCCGCTTTGGGCTTGGCGCGTCGGCCGATCCCTCCGTCAGCGAGGTTTACGACGTCCGTGTCGCGAGCGCGGTCGCGGCCTTCCAGCGCGTCCACGGTCTGCCGCCGAACGGCGCGCTCAACGCCGCGACCGCCTCGGCGATCGATAGCGGCGGCGGGAGCGGCGATACCGCCCGCGAGCGGCTGCTGCTCGCGAATATGGAGATGTGGCGCTGGGAGCCGCGCGACATGGGCGAGACCCGCGTCGAGGTCAACGTGCCCGACTTCTCGCTCAAACTGATGAAGGACGACAACGTTGTATTCCGCACGCGCGTGATCGTCGGCAAGCCGGACACCCCGACGCCAATATTCTCAAACGCCATCAAGTATATGCTGTTCAACCCGGTGTGGCGGGTGCCGGATTCGATCATCAAGAAGGAAATGGCGCCGCGCGCCGCCTCCGACCCCGACTATTTCGCCCGCCACGGCTACAAGGTCAGCTATGTCGGCGACAAGCTCGTGGTCGAACAGCCGCCGGGCGAAGCCAACGCGCTTGGCCGCATGCTGTTCCTGTTTCCCAACGAACACGCGGTCTATCTGCACGACACGCCGAGCCGGTCGCTGTTCTCCGCCTCGTTCCGCGCGCTGAGCCACGGCTGCGTGCGCGTCGAGAACCCCGCGCAACTCGCCGAAATCCTGATGGGCGGCGCCGGACGCGGCTGGACCGAGGCCAAGGTGCGCTCGCTGCTCGGCGACAAGGAGCGTTATTTCTCGCTGCCGACGCCGGCGCCCGTGCATCTCGAATATTTCACGGCGTTCGTCGACGAAAACGGGACTTTGCGCGAGCGCAGCGACGTCTATGGATTGACTGGAAAAGTCGTCTCGGCGCTGGCGAATTTGCGTCGAGATTGAATTGGGGGCGGCGTAGACCTATAGAGACGGCGGGGAATTCTCCCTCCTCGTTGTGTGTCTTAACGGAAACCGGGTCGCCGCGGCGTGTGCGTGGCGTCGCCCGGCGCGGCAGGAAGGGATCGGTTTGTCGGCGGTCGCAAAAAGCGGCGCTCCTTGGCGGGGCTGGCGGCGCAAGCTCGCCGGATTCGGCGGCGTGGCGGCCTATGTCTTTCTTCACGCGCCGTCGAGCACCGAGCCGGCGATCGCCAACGGCGACACCCGCACGCTGACCTTCGTCAGCCACCACACCAACGAATCCGCCTCCTTCACCTTTCGCGCCAACGGCTATTACGACGAAGCTGAGCTCGAAAAGCTCAATTGGTTCATGCGCGACTGGCGCACCAATGAGCAGGTCAAGATGGACCCGCGGCTGTTCGACATCCTTTGGGACGTCTACCGCCAATCCGGCTCCAGCCAGCCGATCGACGTGCTCTCGGCCTATCGCTCGCCGCAGACCAACGCGATGTTGCGCCGGCGCTCGCGGCAGGTCGCCGAGCATTCGCAGCATATGCAGGGCAAGGCGATCGATGCGCATTTCATCGACGTCGGGCCGGGTCCGATCCGCGACATCGCGATGCGGATGCAGGAAGGCGGCGTCGGCTTCTATCCCATCGGCGCGACGCCGTGGGTCCATGTCGATTCCGGCACGGTGCGCTATTGGCCGCGCATGAGCCGCAGCGCACTCGCGCGCCTGTTCCCCGATGGCAAGACCGTGTTCATCCCCGCTGACGGTCAGCCGATGGAGGGTTACGCGGAAGCCAAGGCGATGATTGAGTCGCGCGGCGGCGAAGTGCAGACGGCGAGTTCCTCCGGCGGTCTGTTCAGCTGGCTGTTTGGCGGTCCGCGCGGCGGCGGCGCGGACGATGACGAGGAATCCGGCGGCGCCAGCGTGATCGCCAGCGGTCGCGGCGGCGCGTTCGCCATGTCGGGAGGCCGGGGCGGGGCTGGTCCCGCGCTCGTCGCGGCGGCGGCGCCGGCGCCTGCCGCGCCAGTCGCCAAGGTCGCGGCCGCCCCGCCGCCCGCGCCCGAGCCGGCGCCTCCGCCGCCACCGCCGCCGGTGGCCACGCCCGAGGAAGGCGCCGTTCTCGCGGAGGCCACCGACGCCAGCGCGCCGGTCGAAGACACGGATTTCGTCGCGCCGCTGCCGCCGCGCAAACCCGCCGCGCTGCTGGCCGATCTCGACTTGATGGCGCCGGTTCCGCCGCGGCGGCCGGCCGAGCTCTCGCTTCCGCCCAGCAGCGGCGACGCCTCGTCCGGCGATCTGATCGCCACGCTCATCGAGCGCAACGCGCTGCCGAAAGTCATCACCAAGGGCGTGCATGGCGCGCCGAGCTCTGCGCTCGCGCTCGCCGATCCAAAAGCCTCGACCGGCGGCGATTCCGACGCGCTGGCGCGCGCCTCGGCGCTCGCGCCGCCGCCAATGCCGCCGCCGCGGCCGCGTCTCGATGGCGGGGGCGTGACCACGGCCGAGAAATCCGCGCCGCTGCCGCCGCCGCGACCGGCCAAGACCCCGCGTCCCTCGGCCGCCAACCCGTTTGGATCGCTGGTGGTCGACGCCTTCAATCCGCCGGCCGCCGACAAGTCTCTCTTCGAGCTGCGCGGCAGCGCGCCCTGACTCCCGCCCCTGCGCGGTTGCGGTCCCGCTTGCGGAGCGGAAGCGAACCTCGTTGACGCAACTCGCCATGCAATCGTGAAGCTAATATTTTGAGTTGCGATAGATTTACCCGGAGTTGCCAGCCTGTGTGTTTCCGCATTCGCCGCTAGATTCCGCCGCAGTAGAAAGAATGCAGTTTCCGCTGCGTGTAAAAAGACGTCACCTCATCATCGCCACAACTGGGATGACGCAGCGTAGACGCGGGGAATCCTTCGGATTCTGGTTAACAATCGGGCCGAAAGCGCTTGTATTTGAAAAAAAGTTTCGTATACAAATCCCTAATGCTCGCGGCTAACCTTTCGTCGACAGGCCAGCAAATGGCCGCCAACGAAGCGTTAGTTGTAACAAATTCGAATCGTTCATTACTTTCGGCTGTCCCGCCGCCCCGCTTTTGACTCGTTGAGGCGTCCTCATGCGTCGATCGGGAGTGGACTAGGAGGTTGTCCGACGTGGCGCTGACTGACCTGAATGCTGACAATGCCCGCGCCCGCAAGCTCGACGGCCCGCTTGCCGTCGCGGCGGCGAGCCGCGCCAGCTTTGGCTTCGGCCGTCGCATGTCCACCCCCGCTGTCGTTGCGGCGATTTGCGCCGCGCTCGCCGTCGCGAGCCTTTTGGCGTTCGCCGCGCTGCCGAGCCGCCGCTTCGTGCTGCTCGCCGCGTTCGTGGCCTCCGGCCTCGTCGCGTCGGTGATCCTGGCGGCGGAGCGACTCGGTCTGACGGCGTTCGGCGCGCACGAGCAAGAGCACGACCGCGAGCCGCCGCCGCGCGCGCAAGAGCGCGCCCAAGACGAGGTTCGTCCGCCCGCACCGGTTCCGGCCGCCCCGTCCGAAGACCTGCGCATCCACTATCGCGACCTCAACGCTTCGCTCGCGGCGTTCGCAGACGATACGCTGGCGCAACACCCGATGCGGCTCGCCTCGGTGCTGGAGATCGTGACGCGCAGCATCGGCGCGCAGACCCAGACCTTCGCCGACCGGCTCGCCAGCGAGCAAGGCAAGCTGACCGAAGCGCTCGATCTCTACGGCCAGTCGATCGTCGCCCGGCTGAACCAGGCGAGCGTCGCGCTGGCGCGCGAGTTCCGAGACAGCAGCGAGGACCTGTACAAGCGCGTCG
Source organism: uncultured Pseudomonadota bacterium (assembly GCA_963807735.1). Taxonomy (GTDB): domain Bacteria; phylum Pseudomonadota; class Alphaproteobacteria; order Rhizobiales; family Beijerinckiaceae; genus Roseiarcus. Next base: position 89,001 of record CAWEDI010000042.1, read on the forward strand.
CCGACGCCGGCGAAGCGGCGGTCGTCGCCGTCGCCCGCCAGGGCGAGGCGACCTCCACCGCGCTCGGCAAATCCGCCGACGAGGTCGAACGCCGGTTGGCGGAGCGGACGCGTGACATCCTGTCGCGACTGGAGGGGCTCAGCGCCGCGGCGACCGACGCGGTCGGCGGCCAGAGCGAGGCCCTGGCTCGCCGCGCCGAGGAGTCGGCGGCCGCGATGGAGACCCGGCTCCGGGACGTTGGGCTCTCGATCGACCGGCTCGTCGAGGGCGCGTTGGCGCGGTTCGAGACGACGATCGGACGCCGCAACGACGCCCTCGCCGCGCAGCTCACTAGCGCCGATCAGGAGCTTGACCGGCAGTGGACCCTGCGTCGCGACGGGCTCGCCGCCGCCTTCGCCACCGCGGCGGGCGAGGCCAGCGTCGAGGTCGCCAAGGCGGCGGCCGCCGCCGCGGACACGGCGCAGCGCGCCTTCGCCGAAAGCGCGCGCACTTCGCTCGCCCCTTGGATCACGCTCACCGAAGGCGCGACGCAGCGCCTCGACGGCGCCGCCCAGGCGGCGGCGGCTGTCGCATCGCGGAGCGAGAGCGCGATCGTCGATCGGCTCGCTGCGTTCGAGCGCGAGGTAGGCGGCCGCACCGAGGCGCTCGCGGAGCGGCTGGCGTCGCAGACGATCGGGATGCGCGAGGCGCTCGACGGCGCCGAGACGACCCTGGCGCAGCGCGGCGTCAGTCTGGTCGCGTCGATCCATGCCGCGTCGCAGGACATGGATTCCGCCGTCGCCAATCGCCTCACCGAAGTCGACCTGCAAATGGGCGCCTGGCGCGACGCCTGGGACGGCTCGCTGCAAGCGCACGCGCGCGCCCTCGACCAGCGCGTGCAGACCGACGTCGCGGCTCTCGACGGGATCGCCGAACGCCATCGCGCCGCCATCGCCGGATCGCTCGACAACCACAGCGCCGCGTTGCGCGACGGCGTCGCCGCGGCGCTGGCGGATTTGCAAACCCAGAGCGCCGCCAAGGATCAGGAAATGGTGGCGCGGACCGCCGCGACGGTGCGCGGCCTCGTCGACGGGCTGCTGAGCGACATCGGCCGTCAAACCGAAACGCTGGCCTCGCGCGGCGATACGCTGCGCGGGCAGATCGTCGCGCGCCAGAGCGAATTGATCGAGGCGATCGAGCGTGGCGTCGCGCGCACCGAGAAGCGGTTCGGCAGCGCCCTGACGACGACCAGCGAAGCGCTGTCCGCGCTCGCCGCCCGCATCGACGCCAGCCTCGAACAGCGCGGCCAGTCGATCGCGCGGACGCTCGAACAGGCCACCCACGGCCTTTTGCAGACCATGAACGAGGGCGCGCGCAAAACCCAGGCGGCGATCGAGCGCAGCACCGGCGACGCCACTCAGGCGCTCGACGCCAGCGGGCATGCGCTGGTCGGGGCGATCGCCGAGACGATCCGCGAGGGTTCGGAGACGCTCACAGCCGGATTTGAAGGGCGGCGCGACGCGCTGGCCGCCACTGTCGCCGACGCCGGCCGGACGTTGGAGCGCGCGACGGCGACGCTCGTCGATTCGATCGCCAGCGCTGCGATGGAGGCCGATCGCTTGCTCGGCGAGCGCCGGCGCAATTCGACGCAGGCGTTCGAGACCGATTCCCTCGCAGCGGCGCGCACGATCGACGCCGGACGCGATCGTTTGGTCGCCGCCCTGGCCGGCGCGGCCGAAGCGGCGACGGAGGCGCTGCGCCGCCGCGGCCTCGACACGCGGCAGGCGCTCGACGACGAAACGCGTCAGGCGACCGAGCGGCTAGAGGCGAGCCGAGCCGCGCTCGCCGGCGCCGCCGCGCGCGCCGCCGAAGGCTTCGCCGCCCAGTTCGCCACGCAGCAGAGCGAATTGTCGCTCACGCTGGCGAACGGCGCGCAACGCATTCAGCAGGAATACGCAGCGCCGCTGACCGAGACGCTGCGCCGGGTCGAGGCCGAGGGCGCGGCGTTGAGCGCGGCGACGCGCACCTTGTCGGAGTCGCTCGTCGTCGCGTCGGCGGCGCAACGCGAATCCTTGCAGGAGACCTTTTCCCGCGAGGCCGAGGCGCTTGCGGCGACGGTGGCGCGCAACGCCGAAGCGTTCCGGCGCGATTTCGAGGCGGTGCTCGCCGGCGCCGACGACGCGTTCCTGGCGCGCGGCGTCGACGTCGCGCGCGAGCTCGCCGATCGCATCAACGCATTGAAGACGCTGCTGGAAGGCGAGGGGCGGACGTTCCTGGAGGCGTTCGCGAAGCGCGGCGATGAAATGTCGCAGCAGGTCGAGACGGTCAGCTTGCGCGCGGTCGGGGACTTCGAGCGCAAGGCGAACGCGCTCATCGGCTTGCTGACGCGGCGCGGCGACGATCTGCTGTCGGCGATGGCGGCGGCGTCCTCGGAATCCGCGCGCCGGGTGGCCCACCTCACCGGCGAATTGGACGCCAGCACGGACAAAGCCGCCGGTTCGCTGCGCGAGATGGAGCGCAAGGCCGGCCTGACCCTGGCGCTGCTCGAATCGCGCGGCGCCGGCTTGCGCTCGGAAGCGCGCAAGGCCGAGAGCCTTGACACAGACCCGCCCGGGCTGGCGCGCTACGCCAACTCGACGGAGGGCGGCTGACCCATGCGCCAGCGCCCCGCCAGATTCTGCTTGACGCCCGACATGGGATGTCTTTCAACAGAATCCATTAGTGTGAACGACGCGGCGTTCGCCGGTTTTCCTCTCGGTCTGGCGACTCTCGCGCAGACTTCGCACGCCGCGCGTCGCGCGGGCTTTTTCACGCCGCCCGACAGGCGCCAAATTATGGTTCTCTCTTGAAAGCACAAGACGAACAACTTAGCACGCTCGACACCGGATACGGACGCGCGTCAGGCCAACGGGCTTCCGGGGGGCGGCGCCCGGGCTCGGCGGCGGGGCGCGATATTTCGGAGCGAGAGCTCCCAAAGGAGGAAGATTTGTTGGGGAATTTGATCAGCGTCGCCCACGCCGGCGGACAAGGAAAGACGACGCTCGCGCAGCTCCTGTATATCTGGGGCAAACAGGCCGGCGGGCACTTTCGCCTCGCCGCGGCGGACTTTCTCGACGAGTCCGGCCGCTCGAAAATCGGCAAGCTCTATCCGAACAAGGTTCTGGAGTTCGGCACCGGGGCCAATCTGACCGCCGTGCGCTCGGAAAACAACATGAACGCCTCCGTCCGCTACTGGGACGAACTGGGCAATCTGTTCCTGACCGGCGGCTATATCCTCGACGTCGGCGCCAATGTCGTCAAAAGCGTGTTCGAATGGGCCGAGGACCGGCGCCTGTCGACCGTGCTCGCCCGCCGGGGCGCGCCGAAGTTCGACGTGTTCTGCATCTGCAAGGCCGAAAAGCACGCCACCGACGACGTGCAGCGTCTCGTCCACCTGATTGGCCAGGGCAACGCTCTGCGGCCGCGCAACATTTACGTGGTGCTCAACGAAGCGGCCGGCAATTTCGGCGCGATGGGGCTGCAAGAGAAGCTGACCGCGAGCAACAAGGACCTCAACCTCATCTTCGCCCGCCTGCCGCGCTGCCAGTCGGAGATCTGGGCGCCGATGGAGCGCTTCGGCGTCTCGATCGAGCGGGCGCTCGACATGAGCGAGGACGAAATCAGCCAGGCGCTCGACGTCGACATCTGGACCGCCAGCGCCGGCCACGCCGAGCTCAAGCACTGGTTCGACGCCGCGCACGCCGAGTTCAAGGCGGTCGGCATTTTCTCCAGCGATCTGCTCTGACGTTTCTGCAAACTGCAGTTATAATCGACGGCGTCCGGTCTTCCGGACGCCGCTTTCGTTTCGGCGGCGAGCCTGAAAGAGACCCATGATCCCGCGCTACTCCCGTCCCGAAATGACCGCGATCTGGGCGCCCGCGACGCGGTTCCGCATCTGGTTCGAGATCGAAGCGCACGCCTGCGACGCGCTGGCGGAGATCGGCGCGATCCCCAAGGCGAGCGCCCGCGCCATCTGGGAGAAGGCCGGCCATGTCGAGTTCAACGTCGCGCGCATCGACGAGATCGAGCGCGTCACCAAGCACGACGTCATCGCCTTCCTGACCCATCTCGCCGAGTTCATCGGCCCGGACGCGCGCTTCGTGCATCAGGGGCTGACGAGCTCCGACGTGCTCGACACCTGCCTTGCCGTGCAACTGCGGCGGGCGAGCGACCTCCTGATCGCCGATGTCGACGCGCTGCTGGCCGCCCTGAAGCGCCGCGCCTTCGAGCACAAGCTGACGCCGACGATCGGTCGCTCGCACGGCGTCCACGCCGAGCCGACGACGTTCGGGCTGAAGCTGGCGGGGGCGTACGCCGAGTTCCAGCGGGCGCGGGCGCGGCTGATCGCGGCGCGCGAGGAAATCTCGACCTGCGCAATGTCAGGGGCGGTCGGCACGTTCGCCAATATCGACCCCCGCGTCGAGGCCCATGTCGCCGCCAAGCTCGGGCTGAAGCCGGAGCCGATCTCGACCCAGGTGATCCCGCGCGACCGGCACGCGGCGTTTTTCGCCGCGCTCGGCGTCGTCGCGTCATCGGTGGAGCGGCTCGCGATGGAGATCCGGCACCTTCAGCGTACGGAAGTGCTGGAGGCGGAGGAATTCTTCTCGGAAGGGCAAAAGGGCTCCTCGGCGATGCCGCACAAGCGCAACCCGGTGCTGACCGAGAACCTGACCGGGCTCGCCCGCCTCGTGCGCAGCGCGGTGACGCCGGCGCTGGAGAACGTCGCGCTCTGGCATGAGCGCGACATCTCGCACTCCTCGGTCGAGCGCGGCATCGCGCCTGACGCGACGATTACGCTCGATTTCGCCCTCGCGCGGCTCGCGGGGGTGGTCGACAAGCTGATCGTCTACCCCGCGAACATGCGCAAGAACCTTAACCGGCTAGGCGGGCTCATCCATTCGCAGCGCGTTCTGCTGGCGCTGACGCAGAAGGGGGTTTCGCGGGAGGACGCGTACGTGTTCGTGCAGCGCAACGCGATGCCGGTATGGCGAGGGGAGGGCGACTTCCTCACCCTGCTGAAGGCGGACAAGGATATTCGCGCAGCGCTGTCGGCGGGGGATCTGGAGGCGTTATTCGATCTCGGGTTCCATTTCAGGGCGGTTGACGCGATTTTCGCTCGGGTGTTCGGGTCAGAATAATAGAGAGACCCTGCTCACGCCGCCTTGCGCGATTTCTTCACCGTCTTGGGTGCCGACTTCTTCTTGACCCGTTTGTGGTACGGCGTGAAGTCGACCCCCTGCAACAGCGCCATCAGGCCGGGCTCCTGCACCGCCTCCACGGCTTCCTCCAACGCGAACCAGCGCGCCTCGCGCTGGCCTTTCTCGCGAAACGAATCGAGGCGCTTCTCATAGCCGAGCACATAGACTTCGACCCGGCACAGATCGAAATGCGCGGCGCGGCGCTTGAAATAACGATATTCGCCGACCGACCGCTTGAAGGTCTTGCCGATGATCCCGGCTTCCTCCTTGGCCTCCTGCGCCGCCGCGGCCCAGTTTTTCTTGCCCTTCATCGGCCAACCCTTCGGGATCACCCAGCGCTTGGTCTCGCGCGAGGTCACCAGCAAAACCTGCGGTTCGCCGTCCTCGAACCGGATCGGCAGCGCCGCAACCTGTAGCAACATCGGGGCCGACGAAGCCGGCAAGGCGGAAGGTTTGTCGGTCAATTCTCTTCGGTTGGTAGAGCGGCGGCGGCCCCTACTTATCCGCTCAACGCCATGATGCAAGCCCGTCGCGGGCGTCGCGCCGCCCTGCCTATAATATCGGCCGCGGCCGCCCTTCCTGCTCGAAATACGACGCCAGTCGCTCGTTGATTCGCGGGTTCAGCAGCCGCAGCCGCGGGCCGCGCTGCTCGAACAGCCCGGCCTTGCGCAGCGCCGACCAGGTCTTGATCGTATGCACCAGCGAAAGGCCGAGCGCGTCGGCGAGGTGCTCGCGCCGCACCGGAAACTCGAACGAATCGTCTTCAATCAAACCCAATCCCTTGGCGCGCTTGTAGAGTCCGACGATCATCGACGACATCCGCTCGGCGGCCGAAAGTTGGCCGACGGCGGTCAGATTGTCGTCGACCATGCCCTCCTCGCGCGCGCCGAGCCAGGATAGCTGAAACGCCAGCTCCGGCATCTCTTGAAAGAGCCGCCAGACCCGCGCGCGCGGAAAGACGCAGACCACGATGTCGGTCAGCGCCTCGACGCTATGATCGGCCGCGCTCAGCATCGAAAGCTGAAAGCCGATGAGGTCGCCGGGCAGAAAGAAATTGAGGACTTGCCGGCGCCCGTCCGGCAGCGTGCGATGCCGGAACGCCCAGCCGGAATAGAGCGTATAGAGCTCAGCCCCGGTGTCGCTGGCGCGGATCAGATCGGCGCCAGCGGTGAGCCGCAGTTGCGACTGTTTGACCGACTGCGTCCATTCGATCTCTTGCTGCGTTTTCTTGATGAAGGCGGGTTGCTGCCGCAGCGGACATAGCGCGCAGGCGACGAAAGCCGTCCGGTTTTGATCCTGCGCCACGGTCCTCTCGCGCCCCACCATGTCGCCAAGCAATCGCGGCAAGTACCGATTGTCAATGTCGAGATCGCCACTTGCGCCTTATTCGCGTTTCGCCGCCAGCAATTGTTCGATCACGCGACGGAAGGTTTCGAAGCCGAACGGCTTCGGCAGCGGCAAGCCGGCGGCGAACGCCGGATCCATCGTATTCCGGTCGTGACCGCTCGCCACAGCGAACGGCACGCCGAGTTCGAGGAGCCGGCGCGCGACGGCGACCGTCGTCTGGGCGCCGAGGCTGACATCGAGAATCACCGCGTCGGGCGCCCCTTCCGTCAGCGTCAGAGCGGTTGCAAGATCGGTGGCGGGGCCGAGCGCCGTGTGCCCGAGATCGCCGAGCCAGTCGCAGACCGTCATAGCGATGATCGGTTCGTCGTCGACAACTAGGATTTGAGCCATAGCGGAGTGTACTTCGTGCGCGCCGAGAAAGGCTCCCGGCGACTTTCGCCGCACATTCAACAATTCCACGCGCGGGGCGCTATCATTTGACAGGGCCCTCGCGGTTAACGCCTCGCGCGCTCGCTTTTGGCGTCGCCGCCGGCGGGCTACGCTGCCGCAAGCCCCCCGCGATTCGCCGCGAAAGGAGATCATGGCCCGGCTGATTCTCGTCCGGCTCGCCCTCGCCGTTCCGACCTTGCTGTTCATTCTGGCGTTGTCGTTCGCGCTGATGCGCATCGCGCCCGGCGGCCCGTTCGATCTGGAGCGGCCGCTCGACCCGGCGGCGCTGGCGACGCTGCGCCACATCTACAAGCTCGACGCGCCGCTGTGGCGGCAGTTCCTCGACTATCTCTCGGCGCTGGCGCGTGGCGACCTCGGCCCGAGCTTCGCCTGGCGCGATTTCACCGTCGCCGAATTGTTCGCCTCGGCGCTGCCCGTCTCCGCCGGCATCGGCGCCTGCGCTTTGGCGCTGGCGCTGCCGCTCGGCGCCGCCGCGGGCCTAGCCGCGGCTGCGCGCGCGGGGTCGGCTTTCGATATCGTGGTGAGCGTGGTGGCGAGCCTCGGCGTCGCCCTGCCGAGCTTCGTGCTCGCACCGCTGTTGCAACTCGTATTCGGGCTGTGGCTCGGATGGCTGCCCGTCGGCGGCTCGGGCGATTGGCGTCATTACGCGCTGCCCGTTGCGGTGCTCGCCGCGCCGCAAGTCGCGGCGGTCGCGCGGCTCACCCGCGGTGCGGCGATCGACGCGCTGGCGGCGCCGTGGCGGCGGACGGCGCTGGCCTACGGCTTGCCCGAACGGGTGCAACTCGGCCGGGCGTTCCGCTCCGCGCTGCTGCCGCTGGTCTCCTATCTCGGGCCGGCGGCGGCGGCGGTGCTGACGGGTTCGGTGGTCGTCGAGACGCTGTTCGGCCTGCCCGGCGTCGGCCGTTATTTCGTCGAAGCCGCGCTCGACCGCGACTACACCGTCAGCCTCGGCGCGGTGCTGCTGGCGGCCGGGGCGATCGTCGTGTTCAACCTCATCGTCGACATCGCCTATCTGTTCGTCGATCCCCGGGTGCGGACTTGAGCCTTTCGCGCCGGCTGGGGTTTGCGTTGCTGGCGCTGGCGGCGCTGTTCTGCGCGCTCGGGCCGCTGGCGACGGGGCGCGACTTCTCCCGCGTCTATCCCGACTACGTCCGCGCGCCGCCGTCGCTGCGGCCGCATCCGACGCCGGCCGAAGCGCGGGAAGCGCTGGCCCGCGTCGCCGGCCGCATCCGCGCCGAGGCGCAAGACGTCGTCATCGCAGGCGGGGAGGCGCGGGCGACCCTCGTCGCCGCCAAGCCGATCGACCGCCGCGCGCTCGTCTATTTCGAGCGCTCCGACGCGTTCGGCCCGGCGCGACTGCTGACGACGAGCGCGGACGGGCGGCGCGCCGAGGTCGCCGCGCCGCTAAAACCGCTGTGGTTGCCGCTCGGCGCCGATGCGAACGGCCGCGATCTCGCGGCGCGACTGATGCTAGCCGGCCGCGTTTCGTTGCTCGTCGCCGCGCTCGGCTCGGCGGTGGCGCTCGGCGTCGGCGTCACGTACGGCATGGTCTCCGGTTACGCCGGCGGCAAGCTCGATCTCGCGATGATGCGCGTCGTCGACGCACTCTATGCGCTGCCGTTCATCTTCTTCGTCATCCTGTTGACCGCGTTTTTCGGCCGCAGCCTGGCGCTGATCTTCGTCGCCATCGGCGCGGTCGAATGGCTCGACATGGGGCGGCTGGCGCGCGGGCAGACGCTGAGCCTGAAATCGCGCGAGTTCGTGCTCGCGGCGCGCGCGATGGGCGTGGCGACGCCGAGCATTCTCGTGCGCCACATCGCGCCGAATATCGCCGGTGTCGTGCTCGCCTATCTCACGGTGCTCGCGCCCCGCGTGATTCTTGTCGAGAGCTTCCTGTCGTTTCTCGGCCTCGGGGTGCGCGAGCCGCTGACCAGCCTCGGCGTGCTGGTCGCCGACGGCGCGCGCCACTTGCAAGACGCGCCGTGGCTGCTGATCGCCCCGGCGACGCTGCTGATGGCGCTCGTCTATGGCCTGTCGTTCGCGGGCGAAGGGCGGCGATGAGCGAGCCGCTGTTCGTCATCGACAAGCTCAGCGTCGCCTACGGAACGGCGTCGGCGGTGCGCGAAGTTTCCTTGCGCGTGTCGGCCGGCGAGGTCGTGGCGCTGGTCGGCGAGTCCGGTTCGGGCAAGACTCAGACGCTGCTCGCCGCGCTCGGCCTGCTCGGCCCCGAAGCGACCGTGCGCGGCTCGGCGCGGTTTCGCGGCGCGGAGCTGATCGGCGCGCCGCGCGCGAGGCTCGACGCGTTGCGCGGCGATCGCATCACGCTCGTGTTTCAGGAGCCGGCGACGGCGCTCGACCCGCTGGTTCGGGTCGGCGCGCAGATCGCCGCGCCGATCGCGGCGCATGGCGGGCCTTCAGCGGGCGCGCGGGCGCGGGCGCTGCTAGACGAAGTCGGCATCGCCGGCGGCGCGGCGCGGGCGGGCGCGTATCCGCATCAGCTCTCGGGCGGCGAGCGCCAGCGCGTGATGATCGCCATGGCGCTCGCCAATCGGCCGGACCTGCTGATCGCCGACGAGCCGACCACCGCGCTCGACGCGACGGTGCAGAAGCGGCTGCTCGACGGGCTCGAAGATCGGCGGCGCGCGCTCGGCCTGGCGATGATCCTCGTCACCCACGATCTCCGGCTCGCCCGGCGCTACGCGAGCCGGCTTTACGTGATGCGCGACGGCCGCGTCGTTGAGGAGGGCGAGACGGCAAGGGTGTTCGCCGCGCCGCGCGTGGCCTACACGAAAAGCTTGATCGAAGCCGCGCCGCAGCGCTCGCCGCGCATCGGCGACGACGCCGCGCCGGAAGCGCTCGGTTGCCGCGCTCTCCGCGTCGCTTACGGACACACGCGCGCCGTCGATGGCGTCGACTTGAGCCTGGTGCGCGGGCGCACGCTTGCGGTCGTCGGCGAATCCGGCTCCGGCAAGTCGACGCTCGCCCGCGCCTTGCTGCGGCTGCAACCTTCGCAGGGCGAAATCGCCTGGATGGGCCGGCCGGTGACGCGGCTCGAAGGCGGCCGGCTGCGCGCGGCGCGCGCCGAGGCGCAGATCGTGTTCCAGGACCCCTATGCCGCGCTGTCGCCGCGGCTGACGGTCGCCGAGACGGTCGTCGAGGGCCTTCGCGCGCAGGGGCGGCCGATCGAGGGCGCGGCGGCGCGCGCGCTTGTCGCGGTCGGCCTCGATCCGGCGTTGGCGACGCGGACGCCCGACGCGCTGTCCGGCGGGCAGCGCCAACGCGTCGCCATCGCCCGGGCGCTGGCGCTGGAGCCCGCCGTGATCGCGCTCGACGAGCCGACCTCTTCGCTCGACCGCGCGGCGCAGCGCGACATCGTCGCGCTGCTCGGCCGCTTGCAGTCGGAGCGCGGCCTCGCCTATCTGTTCATCACCCACGACCTTGACCTTGCCCGATCGCTGGCCGACGACGTTATGGTGATGCGGGCGGGACGCGTCGTGGAGCGCGGACCGGCCGCCGAACTGTTCGAACGGCCGACGCAAACCTATACCCGCGAGTTGATCGAGGCCGCCGATCTCGCGAGCTAAGCGGAGAGACGCCCATGCCGGATTTTGCGCTCAACGAGGATCACGTCGCCATCCGAGACATGGCGCTGGCGTTCGCCCGCGACAAAATCGCGCCGCACGCGCTTGGAGTGGGATGACAAGAAGCATTTTCCCGTCGACGTGATCCGCGAGACCGCGGCGCTCGGCATCGGCGGCATCTATATACGCGAGGACGTCGGCGGCTCCGGCCTGACCCGCTTCGACGCCGCGCTGATCTTCGAGGCGCTGGCGACCGGGTGCCCGGCGATCTCCGCCTTCATCTCGATCCACAACATGTGCGCCTGGATGATCGACCGCTTCGGCAGCGAGAGCGCAGCGCAGAACTGTTCCTGCCGCGCGCTCATCTCGATGGAGCGGCTGGCGAGCTATTGCCTGACGGAGCCGGACGCCGGCTCCGACGCCGCGGCGTTGCGCACCCGCGCGGTGCGCCAGGGCGACCATTACGTGCTCAACGGCCAGAAGCAGTTCATCTCCGGCGCCGGCAACGAATACGATTTCTATGTCGTGATGGCGCGCACCGGCGACGAAGGGCCGCGCGGCATTTCGACATTCCTCGTCGAGGGCGGCGACGCCCGGGCTGAAGTTCGGCGCCAACGAGCGCAAGATGGGCTGGAACGCCCAGCCGACGCGCGCCGTGATCTTTGAGGATTGTCGCGTGCCGGCGGAGAACCGGCTCGGCGACGAAGGCATCGGCTTCAAGATCGCGATGGCGGGGCTCGACGGCGGGCGGCTCAACATCGGCGCCTGCTCGCTCGGCGGCGCGCAATCGGCGCTCGATAAGGCGCTCGCCTACATGAAGGAGCGCAAGGCGTTCGGCAAACGGCTCGACGAGTTCCAGGCGCTGCAATTCCGGCTCGCCGACATGGCGACCGAGCTCGAAGCCGCGCGCACGCTGCTATGGCGCGCGGCGGCCGCGCTGGACGCGAAGGCGCCCGATGCGACGCGGCTGTGCGCGATGGCGAAGCGCTTCGCGACGGATGTCGGCTTCCAGGTCGCCGACGGCGCGTTGCAGATGTTCGGCGGTTACGGGTATTTGGCCGACTACGGGGTCGAGAAGATCGTTCGCGACCTGCGCGTGCATCAGGATTCTCGAAGGGACCAACGAGATCATGCGGCTGATTATCGCACGCGAGATGGTGGGGCGGTAAGCAGCCGTCGTGTGGCGCCCGCCGGCGCCTTCGTATCGGTGTCGACGCACCGGGCTACGAGGCGGACAGATATTCACTGCGACGTCTTCGCCCGCTCTCCGGCGACGTAGGTCTCGGCGACAGCGCGATCGTCGCCCATCGTCATCAGCACGAACAGCTCTTCGGCGAGATCGCCGTCGATCGACTCCATGCGGTGCGCCATCGCCGGCGTCGCCCGCGAATCGAGCACGACCAGATCGGCCTCGCACCCGGCCTCCAGCGCGCCGATTTTGTCTTCAAGCCCAAGCGCTCGCGCGTTGCCAAGCGTAAGTTGGTAGAACGCTTGTAGCGCCGGCCAGCTTTGCCGGCGCATTTGAAGCACCTTGTAGGCTTCGTTGGCGGTCTCCAGCAGCGAATAGCTAGTGCCGCCGCCGACGTCGGTGGCGAGCGCAACCCTGACCCCCGCCGCGTCGAGCCCGGCCTCGTCGAACAGGCCCGAGCCGAGGAACAGGTTGGAGGTCGGACAGAACGCCGCGACGCCGCGATGCGCCGCCAGCGAGGCGATCTCGCGCGGCTCCAGATGGATGCAGTGGCCGAACACCGATTTCGGCCCCACCAGCCCAACGCGTTCGTAGACGTCGAGATAATCGCGGGCGTCGGGGAACAGCGATTTCGTCAGCGCGATCTCGGCGTCGTTCTCGCTGAGGTGCGTCTGCACATGCGCGTCGGGGAATTCGCGCGCCAGCGCGCCGGCGGCCTCAAGCTGCGCGGCGGTCGAGGTGATCGCGAAGCGCGGCGTGATCGCGTAGCCGAGGCGGCCGCGGCCATGCCACTTCGTCAGCAGCGCCTTGCTCTCGTCGTAGCCGCGTTGCGGATCGTCGGTCAGCGCCGGCGGCGCGTTGCGATCCATCATCACCTTGCCGGCGATCATGCGCGCGTCGCGCCGCTCGGCCTCGGCGAAGAACGCCTCCGCCGATTCCGGGCGCACCGTGCAATAGACCACCGCCGTCGTCGTGCCCTGACGCGCGAGCTCGTCGAGGAAGAAGCGCGCCACCGACGCTGCGTGGGCGGGATCGGCGAATTTCTGCTCCTCGACGAAGGTGTATTTTTGCAGCCATTCCAGCAACTGCGCGCCATAGGAGCCGATCACGCGGGTCTGCGGGTAATGGATATGCGCGTCGATGAAACCGGGCAGGATCAGCTTGCCGGAATGGTCGTCAATCACGGCGTCGGCGGGCGCGTGCGCGAGCACATCGCGCGCCTCGCCGACCTCGGCGATGCGGCCGGCCTCAAGCCGCAGCGCGCCGTCGCTCAGGTAAACATACGCCGCGGCGCCAGCGTGGCGCGGGGCGTCCTTGAACCACAGCAGCCGGCCGCGAAGGATGCGGGTCATGGCAGAACGTCCGCAAGCCGCAGCGCCGCGATGCGGTCGATCTGCGCCAGCGCCGTCGCCGTCTCCGCGGCCTGATCGTTGTTCAACCGTTGCTCGAAGGCCGATACGATGTCCTGTTTGCTGCGTCCCTTCACCGCTATGATGAACGGGAAGCCGAACTTGCCTTTGTAAGCGTCGTTGAGCGCGGTGAAGCGCGCGAGCTCGTCCGGCGTCAGTTGGTCGAGGCCGGCGCTCGCCTGCTCCTTCGTGGAATCGGCCGTCAATTGCTTGGCGCGCGCGAGGCGCCCTGCGAGATCGGGGTGGGCCACGATCAGCGCGCGCTTCTGCTCCGCCGTCCCCGACGCCGCAGCCGCCGACATCGCCTTGGCGAGGCCGGCGGCGCTGTCGGCCTCGGCCGACAGGCCGCGATCGTAGGCGCCTTCCGCGACCCAGCGGGAATGTTCGTAGATCCCGCCGAACTTCTCGACAAACAAGGTGCGGGTTAGCTGCGACGGCTTCCAGCCGCCAGGCGGGGCGTGCTTGGCGATCCAGTGGCGGGCGATGTCGAGCCGCGTCGCGATCCAAACCTTGTCGTGGCCGCGCGCGTAATCGAGAAAGCGGGCGAGCGCGGCGGCGCGCGCGGGGCGGCCGATCAGCCGGCAATGCAGGCCGATCGACAGCATCTTCGGCGCGGTTTCGCCTTCGGCGTAAAGCACGTCGAAGGCGTCCTTCAGATAAGCGTAGAACTGATCGCCGGAATTGAAACCCTGCGGCGTGGCGAAGCGCATGTCGTTGGAATCGAGCGTGTACGGCACGATGAGCTGCGGACCCCGCGGCCCTTCGATGTAATAGGGCAAGTCGTCGGCGTAGGCGTCGGCGCAGTAGAGGAAGCCGCCCTCCTCGCAGCCGAGCGGGATCGTGTTGATCGACGAACGGCCTTGATAGAACCCGAGCGGTCGCGTGCCCGCGATCTCGGTATGGATGCGGATGGCCTCGGCGATGTGCTGGCGCTCGACTTCCTTCGGCGTATCGCGGTAATCGACCCATTTGTAGCCGTGTGTGGCGATCTCCCAGCCGGCCTCGTTCATCGCCTCGACCGCCGGCTTGTTGCGCGCCATCGCGGTCGCCACCGCATAGACGGTGACGGGCATATCGCGCTCGACGAACATGCGGTAGAGCCGCCAGAAGCCGGCGCGCGAACCGTATTCGTAGATCGACTCCATGTTCATGTGGCGCTGGCCGGGCCACGGCGCCGCGCCGACGATCTCCGACAGGAACGCCTCCGAGGCGGCGTCGCCGTGCAGGATGTTGTTCTCGCCGCCCTCTTCGTAATTGATGACGAATTGCAGCGCGACCCGCGCCCCGCCCGGCCAGTCCGCAAACGGGACGGTGCGCCCGTAGCCGAGCATGTCGCGCGGGTAGGTTTCGGTCATCGTCGCTTCATCCTCCGGTCGGTCGGGCCAAGTTAACGCGGCGCGATCGTTTGCTCCAGGCCGACATTTGCGTCAGAAGCGCGCCAAACCGCCCGGGGGCCCCCCATGACAAATCTCCGCCTCGTCGTCGAGCCTCCGCTCGCGCGGATCGTGCTCGACCGGCCAGAGCGCCGCAACGCGATGTCGGCGGCGATGTGGCGCGGCCTCGCGGAGGTCTGCGCCGAAATCGAAGCCCGCGCCGACGTCGACGCGGTGATCGTCGAGGGCGCCGGCGGCCATTTCTGCTCGGGCGCCGACATCGACGAATTCGACGAAGCCTTTGCCGATATGGAAAGCGCCCGCGCCTACCTCGGCGCGATCGAGCGCGGGCTGGAGGCGCTGCATCGGCTCGATCGGCCGAGCCTCGCCAAGCTCGAAGGCTACGCGGTCGGCGGCGGGTTGGCGGTGGCGCTCGCCTGCGACCTTCGGTTCGCCGCCGAAGACGCCCATCTCGCCGTGCCGCCGGCCAAGCTCGGCTTGCTCTACGGGCCGGTGGAGACTCAGCTGCTGGTTGAGACGATCGGCCCCGCCGCCGCCAAGGACCTCCTGTTTAGCGCCCGGCGCGTCGAGACGGAGGAGGCGTTGCGGCTCGGGCTCATCAGCCGCCGCCTGCCTGCCGCCGACCTCGCCGGCGCGGTCGAGGCGCAAGCGCGGCAATGGGCGACGCTGAGCCGCACGTCGATCCGCGGCGCCAAGCAGGCCGTGCGGGCGGCGCTCGCGGGCGACGAAGCGGAATTGCGCGGGCTCGTCGAGGCGGCGACGATGGGCGAGGATTTTCGTGAAGGGCGCGCCGCGTTCAAGGCGAAGCGCGCGCCGCAATTCTTCCGCGGGGCATAGGGTATGTTGTTCATTCCGACGCCGGAGACGACGGCGCAGGAGGCGCTCGGTCTGATCGCCCATATCGCAGCGGCGTCGGTGGTCACCATCCACACGCTGTTGCGCAAGCGTGACGTGTCGGTGGCGATCGGCTGGATCGGCATGGCTTGGCTCGCCCCGGCGCTCGGCGCGCTGCTTTATTTCGGCTTCGGCATTAACCGCGTCAGGCGGCGCGCGCGGCGGCTGATGGGCGCGGATCAACGGCCGACCTACGTGGGTCGGCAGAACGCGCCCGACGACCCGCTCGCCGATCTTGAAACCGCGGTCGGCACCGTGACCCGCCGCCCCGCGGCCGCCGGCCGGGTGGCGGCGCATCTGTTCTGCGGCGACGCGGCTTATCCGGAGATGCTGGCGGCGATCGAGGGCGCCAAGGTCAGCGTCCGCCTCGCGACCTACATCTTCCGCGTCGACGCGGCAGGCGAGCAGTTCATCGCCGCGCTGGTGGCGGCGAAACGGCGCGGCGTCAGGGTCAACGTGCTGATCGACGGGTTCGGCGGCGGTTTCCTGCGCGCCCCGGCGTTCCGCCGCCTGCATCATCAGGGCGTCGAAGCGGCGCTGTTCTTGCATTCCTTCCTGCCGTGGAAGATGGCGTTTCTGAATCTACGGCTGCACAAGAAAATACTCGCCGTCGACGCCTCCGTCGCGTTTGTCGGCGGGCTTAACATCGGGATCGAGAACGTGCTGGCGAGCCATCCCAAGGCCCCGGTCTGCGATCACCACTTCAAGGTGCTCGGGCCGATCGTCGGCGAGATCGAGCGCGAGTTCGACGAGGATTGGCAGTTCGCGACCGGGAAAACCCTGCAACGCGACCCGCCCGCGGCGGCGCCCGAAGGCGCGGGCCTGTCGCGCGCCATCGCCTCGGGGCCGGATCAGGAGACCGACCACCTGGTTCTGGTGCTGCTCAGCGCCGTCAACGCCGCGCGGCGCAGCATCCGCATCGCGACGCCGTATTTCCTGCCCGATGAACAGCTCGTCACGGCGCTGCGGTTGGCGGCGCTGCGCGGGGTGGCGGTCGACATCGTGCTGCCCGCCAACAACAATCACCCCTTCGTCGCCTGGGCGGCGCGGGCGCATGTGCGTCCGCTCCTCGAATCGGGTTGCCGCATCTGGTTCAATCCGCCGCCGTTCGATCACTCCAAGCTGATGACCATCGACGGAAGCTGGAGCCTGATCGGCAGCGCCAATTGGGACGCACGCAGTCTTCGGCTGAATTTCGAGATGACGATCGAGTTTCGCGACCCGGCGCTCGCCGCCGAGCTCGAACGCACTATCGACGCGCGGCGCGGAACTCGGCTGACATTGAAGGAACTCGACGGCCGCCATATCGTCATAAAATTGCGGGACGCGGCGATTCGGCTCGCCATGCCCTATATCTAGGTTTTCCGGACGGGACGCGGAATGAAGGTTGCGTCGTACAACATCCATAAATGCCGTGGGATCGACGGGCGTACGCAACCGGAGCGGATTCTGGAGGTCGTCAAGGAGCTCGACGCCGATCTCATCGCGCTGCAGGAGGTCGACAAGCGCTTCGGGCGCAAGGATGGCCTGCTCGACCCCGAGGCGATCCGGCGCGAGACGGGGATGCGGTTGCTCGTGCAGTCGGATTTGCCGCAAGGCCACGGCTGGCACGGCAACGCCCTGTTGGTGCGCGCGGAGCCCAAATCCTATCGCCGGCTGCGCTTTAGGCTGCCCGGTTTCGAGCCGCGCGGCGCCATCGTCGCCGAACTCGACCTCGGCGACGGCGAGTTTCGCGTCATCGCCGCGCATCTCGGCCTGTTCCGCCAATCCCGGCTCGACCAGGCGAGCGCGCTGTTGAAGGCGCATCGCGAGATGACGCCGATGCCCACCATCCTGATGGGCGATTTCAACGAATGGCGCCGCCACCGCCGCTCCTCGCTCTCAATTCTGGAGCCGACCTTCGGCGGCGGCGCATCGCCGCGCAGCTTTCCGTCGCGCCGGCCGATCTTCGCGCTCGATCGCATCCTCGGCTGGCCTTACGGGCTCATTTCCGATCTCGCGGTGCACGCCTCGCCACTGGCCCGCGTCGCCTCCGACCATCTGCCGCTGACCGCGCGGGCGCGGATCGGCGCGGCGCGGGCCGCGGACGCCGCCTGACGGCCATTGACATTCGGCCCCGCGCGACGGAAAGACCCGCCGCTTTCCGCCAACGGTTTATCCATGTCCGCTGATCTGCAAGCCCTTATCGAACGCGCCTTCGAGGATCGCGCCCACATCGGCGCCGACACCCACGGCGACGTCCGCGACGCCGTCGCGCAGGCGCTTGACATGCTCGATTCCGGCCGCGCGCGCGTCGCCGAGAAGATCGAGGGCCACGAGGGGCCCGCGTCGTGGAAGGTCAATCAGTGGCTGAAGAAGGCCGTGCTGCTGTCGTTCCGCCTCAACGACAACGCGATCGTCGACGGCGGCCCCGGCGGGGCGACGTGGTTCGACAAGGTGCCCTCGAAATTCGCCGGCTGGGGCGAGAACCGCTTCCGCGACGCGGGCTTTCGCGCCGTGCCGGGGGCGATCGTGCGCCATTCCGCCTTCATCGCCCGCGACGCGGTGCTGATGCCCAGCTTCGTCAACCTCGGCGCCTATGTCGGCGAGAAGACCATGGTCGACACCTGGGTGACGGTCGGCTCCTGCGCACAGATCGGCGCCAACGTGCATCTCTCGGGCGGGGTCGGCATCGGCGGGGTGCTGGAGCCGTTGCAGGCCAATCCGACGATCATCGAAGACGATTGCTTTATCGGCGCCCGCTCCGAAGTGGTCGAGGGCGTCATCGTCGGCAAGGGTTCGGTGGTGTCGATGGGCGTGTTCATCTCCGCCTCGACCAAGATTATCGACCGCGCCACCGGCAAGATTCATGTCGGCTACGTGCCGCCCTATTCGGTCGTCGTCTCCGGCTCGCTGCCGGGCAAGCCGCTGCCGGACAAATCGCCGGGGCCGTCGCTCTACTGCGCCGTGATCGTCAAGACGGTCGACGCGCAGACCCGCGCCAAGACCGGCATCAACGATCTCCTGCGCGATTGATGGACTTTCGTTTCCTCTATCGGGAGGGCGAAGGCGTCATCGGGCCGGGCGAATGGGCGCGCGCGAGCGCGCTGCCGGTGGGGATCGCGCTGGTGATGACGCTCGTGGCGTGGGCGCTGGCGCCGGGACCGCGCGATCTCGGCTCGCAGCCGTTTTTCTCGTTCTCGATCTTTGTGGTTCACGCCTATCTGCTGATCTACGGCTTCGCGCTGATCTTTCTGGCGGTGATGCAATATTTCGTCAGCGCCAAGCGTTTCCGTGATCTTGGGCTGGCGCCGGGTTGGGCCGGGCTCGCGCCGTTCGCGTTGCTGATCACCGGCGCGGCGGC
Source organism: uncultured Pseudomonadota bacterium (assembly GCA_963807735.1). Classification (GTDB taxonomy): domain Bacteria; phylum Pseudomonadota; class Alphaproteobacteria; order Rhizobiales; family Beijerinckiaceae; genus Roseiarcus. The sequence goes on from CAWEDI010000042.1 coordinate 107,824, forward strand.
CTGGTTTCAGCCGCGCTCGGAAGGCGCTATGCCCGGCTGGGCGGTCTATCCATTCTATCTGCTGGCGCTCGCCGTCGTCGGTTGGAACATCGTGGCGCTCGGGTTTTCGCGCAGGCCGGGGAGCTAAGTTGAAGTCGAACTCGTCATGTCGAGCGAAGCGAAGCCATCCATCTCTGAGAGATCGTACGCAGGCCGGATAGGGCTGCATGAGCGGAACCGTGGATGGCTTCGCTTCGCTCGCCATGACGGGGATGCTTGAACGCGGCAAGCGCCGCTTCGTCATGGAGGAACACATGCGTTCTCGCGCCGCCGTCGCCTGGGAGGCCAACAAGCCGCTCACCGTCGAGACCGTCGACATCGAGGGCCCCAAGGCCGGCGAAGTCCTTGTCGAGGTGATGGCGACCGGCGTCTGCCATACCGACGCCTACACGCTGTCCGGCCTCGATTCCGAGGGCAAGTTCCCCGCCATTCTCGGCCACGAGGGCGCAGGCATCGTGCGCGAGATCGGCGCCGGCGTCGCCGGCCTCAAGCCCGGCGATCACGTCATCCCGCTCTACACGCCGGAATGTCGCCAGTGCAAAACCTGCCTGTCGCGCCGCTCCAATCTCTGCACGGCGATCCGCGCCACGCAGGGCCAGGGTCTCATGCCGGATTCGACCAGCCGCTTCTCCTGCCAGGGCGGCGAGGTGTTCCACTACATGGGCTGCTCGACGTTCTCCAACTTCACGGTGCTGCCGGAGATCGCGCTCGCCAAAGTCCGCGAGGACGCGCCGTTCGAGAAGATTTGCTACATCGGCTGCGGCGTCACGACCGGCGTCGGCGCTGTGGTCTACACCGCGAAAGTCTGGCCCGGGGCGAATGTCGTGGTGTTCGGTCTCGGCGGCATCGGCCTCAACGTGATCCAGGGCGCGCGCATGGTTGGGGCCGACAAGATCGTCGGCGTCGATCTCAACCCGGCGCGACAGGAGATCGCCAAGAAGTTCGGCATGACCCATTTCATCAACCCGGATGAGGTCGGCCGCGACAAGGTCGTGCAGGCGATCGTCGATCTCACCGGCGGCGGCGCGGATTTCTCGTTCGAGTGCATCGGCAATACGACGACTATGCGGCAGGCGCTGGAGTGCTGCCATCGCGGCTGGGGCGAATCGATCGTCATCGGCGTCGCGCCTTCCGGCGCGGAGATTTCGACGCGGCCGTTCCAACTCGTGACAGGGCGCGTGTGGAAGGGCTCGGCGTTCGGCGGCGCGCGCGGCCGCACCGATGTGCCGAAGATCGTCGACTGGTACATGGAGGGCAAGATCAACATCGACGATCTCATCACCCACACCATGCCGCTGGAGAAGATCAACGACGCGTTCGATCTGATGCACGCCGGCAAGTCGATTCGCAGCGTGGTGGTGTACTAGAGGAAAGCCCTAGACGAAGGAGATTGCGCGATGGCCGTCGACGGACTTGTCACGACGAAGAGCCGCCACGATCCTGCGGCGACCGTGGAGCGGCTCCGCGCGGAGATCAAATCCCGCTCGCTGACGATTTTCGCCGAGATCGACCACGCCGCCGGCGCTGAGGCCGTCGGGCTAACGCTTCGCCCACTTTTTCTCATCATATTCGGCGCGGCGAGGGGCGGCACGCCGCTCATGCAGGCGGCGGCGACGGCGGGCATCGATCTGCCGCTGAAACTGCTGGTTTGGCGCGACGCCGAAGACGAGACGCAGGTTTCCTACAATGATCCGAACTGGGTGGCGCAACGGCACGGGCTCGGCGAGGCGGTCAAAGGCCCCGTCGCCGCCATGTCCGGCCTGCTCGCCGCCATCGTCGCCGCCGCCACGGCGTGAAGCGGCGCTCCTCAGCCGCCGCGCCGCGTTGGCGCTGCCGCTGTGGCTCGCCGGCTGCGCCTCCGAAGTCATCGAGCCGCCGGCCCCGCGTCGCCCGCTCGCTTCGGTCAAGCTCGATCCGGACGAGGCGACGGCGTGGCTCAACGCCTATCGGGCAAAATCGAGCCTCGGGCCGGTGCGGCTCGATCCCGAATTGATGGCGCTTGCGCAGGCGCAGGCCGACGCGATGGCGGCGGCCGACCGGATGTCGCACGACATGAAGGGCGGCTTCGCCTCGCGGCTCGCGGCGGCGAGAGTGCGCGTCGGCGAGGCCGGCGAGAACGTCTGCGCCGGCTATTACTCGACCGCCGACGCGATGGAGGCGTGGCGGCGCTCGCCCGAGCACAACGTCAATCTGCGGCTTCGCACGGCGACGCGGTTCGGCGTCGGGCTCGCCAAGAACCCGCGCAGCGAATGGGGCGCCTTCTGGGCGATGGCGATCGCCTCGCCGCCGCCCGACGCGAGCTGATCTACGATACGAAATCCGCCCGCGAAATCCCCATCGCAAAGAGCAGCGCCGTCAGGTCGCCGTGCTCCACGCGCGCATGGGCGGCGGCGGCGACCTTCGGCTTGGCGAGATAGGCGACGCCGAGACCCGCCTCCGCGAGCATCGGCAGATCGTTGGCCCCGTCGCCGACCGCCATCGTCGCCTCGGCGCGCAGGCCGAGCCGGTCGCGCAATTCGCGCAAAGCTTTCAGTTTCGCGTCGGCGCCCTGGATCGGCTCCTCGACGCGGCCGGTCAGCCTCCCGTCGGCGACCGTCAGCCGGTTGGCGCGATGCTCGTCCGCGCCCAGCCACGACGCGACGGCGCCGGTGAACGGGGTGAAGCCGCCGGAGACGATGGCGAAATAGCCGCCGCGCGCCCGGAATGTCGCCGCGAGGGTTTTCGCGCCCGGATTGAGCGTGATGCGTTCGGCGAGCAGGCGATCGATCACCCCTGTGTCGAGCCCTTCCAGCAGCCCGACGCGCTCACGCAGCGCGCCGGCGAAATCAAGCTCGCCGCGCATCGCCCGCTCGGTGATCGCCGCGACCCGCTCGCCGACGCCGGCGAACTTGGCGAGCTCGTCGATGCACTCCTGGCCGATCAACGTCGAATCCATGTCAGCGACCAGCAGCCGCTTCTCGCGCGTCGCCGCCGGCTGCACGAACAGGTCGGCGCGCGCCTCGGCCGCCGCCGCGCGCAGACCGGCGAGATCGCCCGGCTCGCCCTCGAAGCTCAAGTCGGCCGCCTCGCCGGGCGCCAGCCAGCGCGTCCGCGCGCGGCCCGGCAGCGCTTGCGCGGCGCGCGCAAGGACGGCATCGCTGAGGGCGGCCTCGGCGCGCGGGGCGACTAGCGTGGCGACGAAAGCGGGCATGGCGACATCCGGGACAACGCGGCTCCTCATCGCAGGGCCCACGGCCAGCGGCAAGTCCGCGGTCGCGCTGCGGTTCGCGCGGGCGCACGGCGCGACGATCGTCAACGCCGATTCGATGCAGGTCTATCGCGACTTGCGCCTCCTGACGGCGCGTCCGAGCGTGGAGGAGGAGCGTCTCGCCCCGCACCTGCTGTTCGGCGAGATCGACGGCGCGGAGAATTTTTCAGTCGGTCGCTACGAGGCGCGCGCCCGCGAAATTCTGTCGACGACGCCGGGGCCGACCGTGTTCGTCGGCGGGACAGGACTCTATTTCCGCGCGCTCACGCAGGGGCTTTCCGACATCCCCGCCGTGCCGGAGGCCGTGCGCGCGGGCGTCCGCGACGCCGCCGAGGGCCGCGAGACGGCGGCGCTGCACGCCGATCTCGCCCGGCTCGACCCCGCCGCCGCCGCGCGGCTGCGGCCGAGCGACCGGCAACGCCTGTTGCGCGCGCTCGAAGTGTTCGCGGCGACCCGGCGGTCGCTGACGGATTACCAAAACCGCCGGGCCGCGCCGGCGCTGCGTCCGGGTGAATGGCGCGGGATTTTCCTCAGCCCCGATCGCGACGAATTGAAACGCCGCATCGCCGCCCGCTTTGCGACGATGCTGGAGGCGGGCGCGCTGGCGGAAGTCGCGCGGCTCGCCGAGCGGCGGCTCGACCCGGCGCTGCCGATCCTGCGCGCGCATGGCGCGCCGCATCTCCTGGCGCATCTGCGCGGCGAGCTGTCGCTCGACGCCGCCGCCGCGCTCGGCGTGCGCGACACCATCGCCTACGCCAAGCGGCAATTCACCTGGGCGCGGCATCAGCTGCCGGATTTCGAGTGGCTGACGCCGGAGGCCGCGCGCGGGTTGTGACCCCCGCAAAAGCGCGATCCATCCTCGTATCGGGCGGGCTGGCGTTCTATATATGGTCCCAATTCGCCGGGGAGCGATCCCCGGTTTGCCGCCGGAAGAGGACTTCATGGCCGACACGGAAGCATTATGGACGCTGTTGCTGGAAGCGGCCGAGCCGCAGGCCGTCGCAGCGATCAAACAGGAAGTCGAAACCGCGCCCGACGCGCGCCTGAGCCGAGTCAATGCGCTCGCCTTCGCAACGGAGCGCAAGCTCGACGAGGACGCGACGATCGGCGCCTTTGTGCGCGCGGCCAATCTCGGGCTGTTCGACATGTCGTGGAGCGCGATGTGCCCCGGATGCGGCGGCGTGCTGGAGACCGGCGCGGCGCTGAAGACGCTCGACCGCTCCGAATATTTCTGCTCGCTCTGCGTCATCCAGTGCGAGCCAATGCTCGACACCCATGTCGAGGTGACGTTCACGGTCAGCCCGCGCGTTCGCCGCATCGCCGCGCACAACCCCGACTCGCTGAGCCTGCCCGAATACTCGCGCCAGATTTTCTGGAGCACGGCCACCGATCTGCCCGACAATTTCGAGCAATTGCTCGACGGCATCACGCTCGACGTGATGGAGCTGGAGCCGGGCGACAAGGCGAGCATGTCGCTGGTGCTGCCGGCGGGCAACATGCTGGTGTTCGATCCGGTCACCCACACCTCGATCTTCCTCAACGTGACCGGCGAGGAGACGCACGAGCGTCGCGCGCTGTCGCTCGTGTTCAGCGACGAGCACGCGCATAGCGGGACGATGGAGCTGAAGCCGGGGCCGGTGCGCATTGCCCTCGACAACCGCTCGCGCCGCCGCACGCTGCCGGCGGTCTGGCGCCCGGACGATAACTTCCACAAGATCTATGGGCGCCGTCGGCCCTATCTCACCGCGACGCGCGTGTTCAGCAACCAGACGTTCCGCGAAATCTATCGCAATGGCACGCTGGACACCGAGCAACGCTTCAAGATCACCAACTTGACGTTCCTGTTCACCGACCTGCGCGGCTCGACGGCGCTCTATGACCGCGTCGGCGATCTCGCCGCCTATGATCTCGTGCGCAGCCATTTCGGCGCGCTGATCGCGGCCGTTTCGGCCGAGGGCGGCGCGATCGTCAAGACGATCGGCGACGCGGTGATGGCGACGTTCGCGACCCCGGAGCGGGGATTGCGCGCGGCGATCCGGATGCGCGAGGCGATGCGCGAGATCAACCAGGCCCGCGGCAGCGAAGACCTCGCGCTCAACATCGGCCTGCACGAGGGGCCGTGTCTGGCGGTGGTGCTCGACGACCGGCAGGATTATTTCGGCCAGTCGGTCAACATCGCCTCACGCGTTCAGGGCCTCGCCGACCCGACGGCGATCCTGGCGACGAGGTCGATCGTCGACACCCCCGAAGTGGGCCGGCTGATCGAAACGCGCAACCTGTCGGTGGCTTCTGGGGAGAAGGCCCTGAAGGGGGTGAGCGAGGCGCTGACGGTCTACCAGATCCGCGACGGGTTCGCGGCGGCGGCGTGAGGACGAGGTTGCGGCCGAGGAACGGGGAGGGGAACGGACATCCGTTCCCCATGAAACATGAAAAAAGCGGGTTAATCGTGCGCTTGTCGCAGGCTTAGGAAGAGCCATCATGCAGGACGTCTCAGGCAAGGTCGCGTTTGTCACCGGCGCGGCGTCGGGCATCGGTCTCGGCATAGCCAAGGCGCTCGCCCGCGCCGGCGCGAAGGTCATGCTCTGCGATATCGAGGAGCCGACGCTCGCGCGGGCGGTCGAGGGATTGAAGCCAAGCAACGCCGAGGTCGCGAGCGTCGAGGCCGATGTCTCGCAGAAGGGCGCATTGCAGGCTGCGGCCGAGGCGACGATCGAGCGCTTCGGCGCGGTCAACATCCTTGTCAACAACGCCGGCGTCGGCGGCGGCGGACCCTATGGGCTGTTTAACGACGCGCTCTGGGATTGGACCCTCGGCGTCAATCTGATGTCGGTGATCTGGGGCGTCGAAATCTTCGGGCCGCTGATCGAGAAAGCCGGCGCGCCCGGGCATATCGTGTCGACGGCTTCGATCGCCGGCCTACTCTCGCGCAACAGTATGCCTTACAACGTCAGCAAATATGGCGTCGTCGCCTTCTCCGAAGGATTGCGGTTCGACCTAGCGCCGCGCGGCATCGGCGTATCGGTGCTCTGCCCCGGCTGCATCCGCACCCAAATTCCGACGTCTTACCGAAACCTTCCCGAACGCTACGGCCGCGAGCTGAAGACCGCCCTCGCGCAAGCCGCGCCACCCGAATTCGTCAAGATGATCGAGGCGCGGATCGAGACCGGCATCGACCCCAACTATGTCGGCGAACTCGTGCGCGAGGGGATCGAGGGCGACTGGCCGTACATCTTCACCGATACCGAGTTCGAGCCATTCATTGAGGCGAGGTTTGCCGCCATCAAGCAGGGGTTCGACCGAATTCGAGACAGAACGCCGTCGCGTTGAGGCGATATCCGCTTGCTCGGCCATTCCTGAGAGCAGAAAATCACGACTGACGCACAGCGCGGATTCCGCGATGGCGTTGGCGTCCGGAGCGGCTTGCCTTCCCCGCGATTTGCCGTCCGCGCCGCAGCTCGATCGACGATGCTCCTGTCGAAGTTTAATGGCGAGGCCTCGCGTGGCCGCCATTCGGTGCAGAAATCGTCGAAGCTCTGGCGCTTTTGAGAAGGCGGACGCCCACGCAAAAGGCCGCCCCGTGGAAACTTATCGAGGAACCTGCCTGGCCAGTGAGGCCTGAATCTGTTCCAGGAGTATGTAGGTTGCGCGCAGCCCGGTGCTGAGCTGATCCAAGCCGTCAGCCAAACTCGCCAATGCGTAAGATATGTTGATTACCTTGACGCCAACTCCGTCAATGCTCGAAATGTCGCTGGGCCGCGCATTGTCTTTCGACAGCCGCCCAAATTGCCTGAAGCTAGCGCTCGCGTTTTCCGTCGGCGATGACATGTTCGCTCTCCCACTTTCCCATTAGTGCGACGCTAGCGCATTTACGGGATGGCCTTCCTCCGAAAGGCGACACCCTGAAAACCGCTTTCGAGAGAGCCGCGAAAAAGCGGCGTCTCTAAAAAACGGGCGACTTTCGAGAGACGAAAGTAGAGCGGGCGACGGCGTGGACGGTGGTGAAAGGCGTTACCGCCACCCGGTCTCGCGATCTTCGCTGGCGCTGGAAAATCATGACTGCTGCACCCGCGCTTTTAGGCCGCGAACATGGGGCTTTTGGCGAGAATTCAATGTGCGCTCCGCGACCTCTTGAAGGCGACATAGCGCGACGATAAAATCTATTTTTGCCCGTGATAACAGAACAGTGCGGAGCAATAAGATGAGATATACCATCGGACTTGCGGTTACCGCGATTGTAATCCAGACTGCTTTCGCCGACGCCTCGTGTATTCTAAAGAAAGAAAAGAGCAAAGATTATCCTGGTTGTTATTATCTAGTAGGCTACAGCGATGGAAAGAGGGTAGGTAAGCTCCACCGGCCCGGAGAACCGACCGCCTATAATAAGGGATGTCACGGCGTCAAAGAATACAATCAAATAGCATCGTTCAACGGAAATTTTTATAGCTATGTGAGCGGCGACAGCGGGCATTTGGCTGACGACTGTTTGAGTAACTATTGATTTGCGCTTACCTCCATCTTTAAACCTGTTTCGCTCGAATGGAGACTATTCGTTAAATTTTATTGCCTGTTTCTTCCCAAATTATTGCGCTTTTCGCGACATGTCTCACAAAAACAATCCTTTGCAACAGAGTTCCGCAGCCGCTCCTGCGCGCGCTTGCGCCCCGCAAAACGCACTCGCAATGCCAATCTCCCCCAAGACGGCGCAGCCGTCGAGTTTCGAGAGAACGCGCAACGCGCCGCCTGCGAGGCGATCCTATGGGAGTCGCGATCCCTCTTCGGCGCGGACGGCTTTCGGCGCCCAACGCCCCGGACCGCTCCGTCTTCCGCCGCGCCGCGCGCTCGTTTAATCCTAACCCATGGCCCGCAAGACGACCAAAGCCCCCGACCTCGAAGCCGCCCGCGCCGAGCACGCCCGCCTTGGCGCCGAGATCGCCGAGCACGACCGGCGCTACCACGGCGAGGACGCGCCGACGATTTCCGACGCCGACTACGACGCCCTGCGCCGCCGCTACGACGCCCTGGAGAAGGCGCACCCCGAGCTTGCCGACGCCGCTTCGCTGAGTCGCAAGGTCGGCGCGGCGCCGTCGGAGAAATTCGCCAAGGTTCGCCACGTCGTGCCGATGCTGTCGCTCGGCAATATCTTCGCCGACGCGGAGGTGGCCGAGTTTTGCGCGCGCGTGCGAAGGTTTCTCGGCCTGAGCGAGGACGCGCCGCTCGCCGTCGTCGCCGAGCCGAAGATTGACGGCCTCTCCTGCTCGCTGCTTTACGAAGACGGCGAACTCGCCCGCGCCGCCACGCGCGGCGACGGATACGAAGGCGAGGACGTCACCGCCAACATCAAGACCGTTGCGGCGATCCCCAAGCGGCTCAAGGGCGCCCCCGAACGCCTGGAGGTTCGCGGCGAGGTTTATCTCGCGCACAAGGATTTCGAGGCGATCAACGCGCGGCAGGCGGCGGCAGGGAAGCCGGTCTTCGCCAATCCGCGCAACTCGGCGGCCGGCTCGCTGCGTCAGCTCGATCCGCGGGTCACCGCGGAGCGGCCGCTGAAATTCTTCGCCTACTCCTGGGGCGAGGTCAGCGAGAGTTTCGCCGACACCCAGCACGGCGCGCTCGAAGCGTTCCGTCGCTTCGGGCTGCCGGTCAACCCGTTGACCGAAGTCTGCCAAACCGCCGAGGAGCTTCTCGAACACTACCGCGAGATCGAGAAGCAGCGCGCCGATCTCGGGTATGACATCGACGGCGTCGTCTACAAGGTCGACGACCTCGCGCTGCAACGCCGGCTCGGCTTCGTCTCGCGCAGTCCGCGCTGGGCGGTGGCGCACAAGTTTCCCGCCGAGCGCGCCACCACACGCGTCGAGGCGATCGAGATCCAGGTCGGCCGCACCGGCGCGCTGACCCCCGTCGCCAAGCTGCATCCGGTCACGGTCGGCGGCGTCGTGGTCAAGAACGCGACCTTGCACAACGAGGACGAAATCGCCCGGCTCGACGTGCGCGTCGGCGATACGGTCCATATCCAGCGCGCCGGCGACGTTATCCCGCAGGTGCTCGAAGTCGTCGCCGACGAGGCGCACGAATCGAGGCCGCGCTTCGTCGTCCCCGAGGTCTGCCCGATCTGCGGTTCGGCGGCGCTGCGCGAGTTCGACGAGAAGACCGGCAAGGCCGATGTCGTGCGGCGCTGCACCGGCCGGCTGGTCTGCCCGGCGCAGGCGATCGAAGGGCTCAAGCATTTCGCCTCGCGCAACGCCTTCGACATCGAGGGGCTCGGCGACAAGCAGATCGAGCTTTTCTACAAGGAGGGTCGCATCAAGACGGCCGCCGATATTTTCACCTTGCAAAGGCGCGACGGCCACGGCGCGCCGCCGCTGAGCGAATGGGACGGCTTCGGCGAGACGTCGGCGCGCAACCTGTTCGCCGCCATCGAGGCGCGGCGCGCGGTCCCGTTCAATCGCTTCCTGTTTGCGCTAGGGATTCGCCACGTCGGCGAGACCAACGCGCGCCGCCTCGCCCGCCATTTCGGCGATTTTGCTGCGCTGCGCGCGGCGGCCACGGCGGCGGATGCGACCGAGGCGCTGTCGGGCATCGAGGGCGTCGGCCCGGTGGTCGTCGAGGCGATCGTCGATTTCTTCGCCGAACCGCACAACGAGACCGCGCTCGACGCGCTGCTCGAACAAGTCGAGATTGAACCGATGCCGGCGCAAGCCAGCGGCCATCCGCTCGCCGGCAAGACGGTCGTGTTCACCGGCTCGCTCGAACGGATGACCCGCGACGAGGCCAAGGCGCTCGCCGAGCGGCTCGGCGCCAAAGTCTCGGGCTCGATCTCGCCCAAGACGCAACTGGTCGTCGCCGGCCCGGGCGCCGGCTCCAAGCTCGCCAAGGCGCGCGAGCTCGGGATCGAAACCATCGACGAGGACGAGTGGTTGAAGCGGGCGGCGGAGTAGAGCCGTCGGCGGCGCGTGAACGCGACATTTACTCGTATCGGTTTATTCTGCGCGCGACGCGTCGGCGGCGAAGGCCGCCCCGGCCGGCATGAAGCCGTGCGTCCCGCGCTTTCTCGCGCATGTCCGCCCTTTCCCATCGCTCCCCCCCGCGGCGATCCCGCAGGAGCCCGCCGGATGACTTTTTTCGCTCGCTCGCAAAAGCGTCACGATCAGGAAAAGCTGGCGGCGCTCGACCGCTCGCTCGCCATCATCGAGTTCAAACTTGACGGGACGGTCATTTCGGCCAACGAAAACTTCTGCAAGACGATGGGCTACGCCGCCAGCGAGATCGTCGGCAAGCACCACAGCCTGTTCGTCGATCCGGAGTTCGCGCGGAGCGCCGACTATTCGGCGTTCTGGCGCAAACTCGCCAGTGGCGTCTACGACGCCTCCGAATATCGGCGGCGGCGCAAGGACGGCTCTTATGTATATATTCAGGCGACCTACAATCCGGTGTTCGGCGCGAACAACCGCATTGTCAGCGTATTGAAGGTGGCCGCTGACGTCACCGCATCCAAGCAACGGGCGCTGGAGAACGAAGCGCGCTTCGCGGCGCTGTCGCGCGTTCAGGCGATCATCGAATTCACGCCGGGCGGCGAAATCGTCGACGCCAACGAAAATTTTCTCGCCGCGACGGGGTATCGGCGCGACGAGATCGTCGGCAAGCCGCATCGGATGTTCGTCGAGCCGGCCTTCGCGAATTCGCCGGAATATCGGGAGTTCTGGCGCAAGCTCAACGCCGGCCAGCCGATCGTCGACAGCTTCCGCCGGCTCGGCAAGGGCGGCCGGCCAATCTGGTTGCAAGCCTCTTACAATCCCGTGCTGGATTGCGACGGCAAAGTTATGAAGGTCATCAAGTTCGCCAACGACATCACCGACCTCATGCTGCTCGGTGACGGGCTCGCGCGGCTGTCGGACGGCGACATCGAACTTCGCCTGGAGAAACCTTTCTCCTCGACATTCGACAAGCTGCGCATCGACTTCAACGTCGCCGCCGACAACCTGAATATCGTGCTGAGCGGCGTTCGCGCGGCCACCGACGTGGTGGGCGCGAGCGCGCAGGAAATCGCCGCCGCCTCGCACGACCTATCGCGCCGCACCGAAGGGCAGGCGTCGAGCCTGGAGCAGACGGCGGCGGCGCTGGAAGAGGTGACGGCGACGGTGAAGAAGACGACCGAGAACGCGCGCCTCGCCAATCAGGTCGTCGGCGCGGCGAAAGGCGAGGCCGAAAAGAGCGCCGAGATCGTCGGCCGCGCCGTCGACGCGATGGGCCGCATCGAGACCTCGTCGCAACAGATCGGCAATATCATCGGCGTCATCGACGAGATCGCGTTCCAAACGAACCTGCTGGCGCTCAACGCCGGCGTCGAAGCGGCGCGGGCCGGGGAGGCGGGCCGCGGCTTCGCAGTCGTCGCTTCCGAAGTCCGCGCGCTCGCGCAGCGATCGGCTGAGGCCGCCAAACAGATCAAGGCGCTGATCTCCGCGTCCGGCGCGGACGTCAATTCCGGCGTCAAGCTCGTGCATCAAACCGGCGAGGCGCTTTCGGCGATCGTCAGGAAGGTGATGGAGATCAACTCCCTGGTCGGCGACATCGCCGCCGGCGCCGAGGAACAGAATTCGGCGCTGGGCAACGTCAACTCGGCCGTCGGCTTGATGGATCAGTCAACGCAGCAGAACGCCGCGATGGCCGAACAGGCCAATGCGGCGGTCGGATCGATGAAGCAGCAGATCGACCGGCTCGTCGACTCGGTCAACGCATTCAAACTCGCCCGCGACGCGGACGAGCGCAAGGCGCCCGTCAAAGTCGCGGGGCCGCGCGCGACGCGTCGCGTCGCTTGAGCGCGACCGCTCGCGCGGACTTGAGCGGCCGACGGCGATTCGCGCTGGCGCTGACGCGCGCGCCGGCCTAAGCGGGCCTTGAGCGGGGCGCGCGACCGCCCCGGCGCAGAGAGCTCCCGCCTTGGATGGCCCCACGCACGGCGGCGCCGAATTCGTCATCAGACCGGCGGACGAGGGCGACCTCGAAGCGATCTTCGCGCTCGAAGGCGCGTCGTTCGTCGGCGATCGGCTGTCGCGCCGCGCGCTGCGGCGGTTTTTGCGCGCCGATCATCGGCCGCTGTTGACGGCGCGCTCCTCCGGCTCGGTGGTCGGCTATATCCTGTTGTCCTTGCGCCCGCGCTCGCGGTCGGCGCGCATCTATTCGCTTGCGGTTCGCGAGGATCAGGCGCGCCGCGGCGTCGGGCGTCAGTTGTTGCAGGCGGCGGAGCGCTACGCGCGGGCGCATGGCCGCGACTTTCTGCGGCTCGAAGTGCGCTACGACAACGCGCCGGCGATCGCCCTTTACGAGAAGTTCGGCTACCGCACGTTCGGCCGCTATCCCGGCTATTACGCCGACGGCGCCGAAGCGCTGCGACTCGAAAAGCCGCTGACCAAGGCGCAGCCTTGAAAAATAATCCCGCCGCCGTCGCGCGCCGCCTTGCGTTCGCGGGCGGTCGCCCGCATCCTCGCCGGGGCGATTCGTCGCCTGACGCTGAGGCCTTGGAGACGGCCGCGAGGATGCGCGAACCGCCGCAAGTGACCGCCCCGCGCGAGGCCCGTCCTCGCGGGCGAAGCGCGTGACGCGATGACCGGCTGGGTCGTTCTCGTCGATCAGCTTCGCGATTTCCCCAACGCCGAAACGCCGCACAAGGTTATCACGACCAGCGACTATCTGGCGCGGCCGAAACTGTTCTCCGGGCCGGGGCGGCCAAAGATCGTCAACCTCTCGCGCTCCTACAACTATCAGTCCAAGGGCTACTACGCCTCGCTGCTTGCCGAAGCGCGCGGCCACCGCATCATCCCGACCGCCGAGACGATGCTCGAATTGCGTGAGCCCAAGCTCTACGAACAGTCGCTGCCCGATTTGCAGGAGGCGCTGACTTCCGCCGCGCGCAAGGCGCGCGCCTGCGAACGCGAGCCGTTCGAGCTGCTGTTCTGCTTCGGCCTGTCGCGCGACTCGCGGTTCGAGGGGTTCGGCCGGCTGCTGTTCGATTGGTATCGCTGCCCGGCGCTGGAGGTGTTCATCACCCCGGGCGAGACCTGGCGGATAGACCGGCTCCGGGCGCGCCCGCTGCCGAAGCTCAACGGCGAGGACGCGGCGTTTTTCCGACAGGCGCTACATCAGCACAGCCAGCGCGATTGGCGCAGCCCGCGCGCGCGGGCCCCCGCCAAATACTCGCTCGCCGTGCTTTACGAACCCCACGAGAAAATGCCGCCGTCCTCGTTGGAGACGTTGCGCTATTTCCAGAAATTCGCCGAGCGGCAATCGGTCGAGGTCGAGTTGCTGACCCGCAAGCAGCTCGCCGAGCTCGCCGAATACGACGGGCTGTTCATTCGCGCCACGACCTCGATCGACAACTACACCTATCGCTTCGCCCGCCGTGCGTTGCAGGAGGGCATGCCGGTCATCGACGATCCCGCCTCGATGATCCGCTGCACCAACAAGGTCTATCTGCACGAGCTCATGCAGGCGCGCGGCGTGCCGACGCCGGCGACGATCATGCTGGCCGAGAGCGAAGACCTCAAGAAGGCCGAGGCCGTGCTCGGCCTGCCGATGGTGGTCAAGATTCCCGACGGCTCGTTCTCGCGCGGCGTCCACAAAGTCGAAAGCTCCGCCGAGCTGAAGACGCTGACCGACCGGCTGTTCGAAGCCACCGATCTGCTGATCGCGCAGAAATTCATGCCGACCGATTTCGACTGGCGCGTCGGCGTGCTCGACGGCGAGCCGCTGTTCGTCTGCCAGTATCAGATGGCGCGCGGCCACTGGCAGATCATCAAACACGGGCCGAACGGCGCGAAAGAGGGCGGTTTCCGCACGCTGAGCCTCGCCGATGCGCCGCCGCGCGTGCTCGACGCGGCGCTCGTCGCGGCGCGTGCGATCGGCGCCGGGCTCTACGGCGTCGACATCAAGGAGCGGGGCGGCGAGGTCGCGGTGATCGAGGTCAACGACAATCCGAACCTGGAGCACGGCGTCGAGGACCTCGTCGCCAAGGACGAGCTATGGCAGCGGCTATTGCAGTGGTTCATCAAGCGGATTGACGCGTGACAGGGCGTCGCCCGGCGGCGCGGCAAACCGCTGCTCGCTGCGCAGTCGGCCAAGCGGGGCGCCCCGTCATCCGGCCTTCAGCCACCTTCTCCCCGCAAGCGGGGAGAAGGCCTTTATTCTGCGAGCGGAGATCGTCGGCCTGCCATCCTCCTCGCGGGAATTTTCTAAAACTTCTGCAATACACAGCCCCTCACGCGCTCTGCGCCTCTTCGACGCGGACAATGTCGCGCAAAAGCATCAGCATCCGTTCGAACGTCTCAAGCTCCGCCGCGGGGATGCGGCCGAAGGTCGTGCGGATCAGCCCGTGCTGGATCGCGATCGCGCGAAGCGCGGCCTCGCGCCCCGGGACGGTGAGGTAGATTTCGTATTGCCGCCGATCCACGGCGGTGGAGCGGCGCTCGACAAAACCGGCGGTTTCGAGCCGGTCGAGCAGGCCCGAGATATTGCCCTTGGTGACGTAAAGCCGCTTGGCCAGCGTCTGCTGGCTGATTCCCTCCTCCTCGGTCAATGTGGTCAGCACGTCACATTGCGGGACCGACAGGCCGATCTCGCGCAGCCGCTCCGACACCGCCGCGCCCAGCCGCGATTCCAGCCGAATCAGCCGGAACCAGACCCTAACCGCGATGTCGTCGGCCCGCGTTCCCGGCATGGCGTGCTCCGATCTCGTGCGAAGGCGCTTGTAGCGAGGCGAACCCAGCCCGGCAATTGCATGCGGATTGCCAAGCTCCGCGGCCTCATGCAATTTGCCCGCGGGAGAGACGCGCCGTCGCGGCGGCCCAAGGAGGATCGAAATATGCTGGGTCAGATGCAGGAATGGCCGCTGCTGATCCACAAGATCATCGATTTCGCCGGCAAGCAACATGGTCGCCAGGAGGTGGTCTCCCGGCTGGTCGAAGGCCCGATCCACCGTACGAACTACAGGGAAATGCGCGCGCGCGCGTTGCAAGCGGCGCAGCGATTGGCGCGCGACGGGATCAAGCTCGGCGATCGCGTGGCGACGCTCGCCTGGAACACCCACCGCCATCTGGAGAGCTGGTACGGGATCACCGGCCTCGGCGCGGTCTATCACACCGTCAATCCGCGGCTGTTTCCCGAGCAGATCGCCTGGATCATCAATCACGCCGAGGATCGGGTGATATTCACCGACCTGACGTTCGTGCCGCTGCTGGAGTCCCTCCAGGACAAGTTGCCGACCCTCGAGCGCTACATCGTGCTGACCGACGCCGCCCACATGCCGGCGACGACGCTGCGCAACGCCGTTCCTTACGAGGCATGGCTCGCCGAGGCCGATGGCGATTTCCGCTGGGCCGAGTTCGACGAACGCACCGCCGCTGGGCTCTGCTACACCTCGGGGACCACCGGCAATCCGAAAGGCGTGCTCTATTCGCATCGCTCGAACGTGTTGCATGCGTTGTTCGTTTGCGGCGTCGATTGCCTGCCGATGGCGCCGGACACGATCGCGCTGCCGGTCGTGCCGATGTTCCACGCCAATTCCTGGGGCCTCGCGTTCTCCGGGCCGATGCGCGGCGCCAAACTGGTGCTGCCCGGCGCCAAGCTCGACGGCGCCTCGATCTACGAACTGCTGGAGGGCGAGAAAGTCACGTTCTCGGCCGCCGTCCCGACGGTTTGGCTGATGCTGCTGTCCTATCTGCAAAAGGAGCAGAAGACGCTCTCCACCTTGAAGGTTGTTGTGATCGGCGGCTCTGCTTGCCCGCCGGCGATGATCCGCGCCTTCGAGCAGGATTACGGCGTCGAAGTGCGCCACGCCTGGGGCATGACGGAGATGAGCCCGCTCGGCTCGACCGGCTACCTCAAGCCGGACTCGCCGCGTGAGACGTACGAGCAGACGCTGGCGTTGAAATCCAAACAGGGCTGGGCGCCGTTTGGCGTCGAGATGAAAATCGTCGACGACGCCAACAAGGAGTTGCCGTGGGACGGCAAGACCTTCGGGCGCCTGAAAGTCGCCGGCGCCGCCGTGGCGCAGAGCTATTTCAAGGGCGACGGCGGCGACATTCTCGACGAGAACGGCTTCTTCGACACCGGCGACGTCGCCACGATCGACCCCGAAGGCTACATGCAGATCACCGATCGCGCCAAGGACGTCATCAAGTCGGGCGGAGAATGGATCTCCTCGATCGACATCGAGAATTTCGCCGTCGGCCATCCCGACGTCGCCGAAGCCGCGGTCATCGGCGTCGCCCATCCCAAATGGGACGAGCGGCCGTTGCTGGTCATCGTGCCCAAGGAGGGCAAGTCGCCGAAACCCGAAGAACTGTTCGAGTACCTCAAGCCGAGGATCGCCAAATGGTGGATGCCTGACGACATGCAGATCGTCACCGAGATTCCGCACACCGCCACCGGCAAGATCAACAAACTGAAACTGCGCGAGACGTTCCGGGACTATACGCTGCCGACGGCGTGAGCGCCTTGCAACAAAAGACGACATCAGGAACGCGCTCGGGCGTCATCGCGGGCTCCGGGCGCGAGGCGACGCCGCCGCCGGTGCGGCGGCGCCGGGGTTGAGACCTTAAGAGCGCGTCGTCGTCTTGACGTCCACGCTGGCCTTGATCGCGTTGGAGTAAGGGCAGATGTTGTGCGTCATTTCGGTGAGCTTCTTCGCCTCATCGGCGGCCATGCCGGGAAGGTAGACGTCGAGCGCCGCCGTGATGCCGAAGCCGCCCTCGGAGCGCGGTCCGATGCCGATTTCGGCCGTCACCGTGGAGCCGTCGGGAACCTTGGTCTTCAATTGCTGCGCCGCCACCCGCATTGCGCCGAGGTAACAAGCGGAATAGCCGAGCGCGAACAGTTTTTCCGGATTGGCGCCGTCGCCGCCGGGTCCGCCTAGCTCCTTTGGCACCACGAGTTGCAACGAAAGAGTGCCGTCGGCCAGCGACGTCTTGCCGTCGCGGCCACCGCCGGTGGCGGTGGCGGAGGTCTTGTACTTGGCGTCTACGGACATCGCGTTCTCCTTGAAGGGCGTTGGCGCAGGGATGCGCCACGCCTATCTGGCGCGCCGCAGCGCAATCTGCAACGCGCCGCCGCTCTCCCCCTAATTGCCAACGCCGTGATTTCTCGACAAACCTTTCTGATCCCGGCAGAATGGCGCCGCGGGGCCGCAGGGAGCAAACGTGTTCGCGCTCGAAAATCTCGCCGAGATCGTAGCGCGCCGCGCCGAGGCCGACGCGGAGAGCTCCTACACGCGTTCGCTGCTCGATAAGGGCGTTGCGCGCTGCGCCAAGAAATTCGGCGAGGAGGCGACCGAGGCGGTCATCGCGGCGGTCGCGGAAGACGACGCCGCGCTGACGGGGGAGGCCGCCGACGTGCTCTATCATCTGCTCGTCATGTTGCAGGCGCGAAAAATTCCGCTCGAACAGGTAATGGCGGAGCTGGAGCGGCGCACGGCCCGCAGCGGCCACGAGGAAAAAGCGTCGAGGCCGACATGAACGCCCCCGTTCCCGCCGCCGGCGCGGTCGCCGCCGCCTCTCCCTTCCACCGCTTCACCCGCGACGAGTGGGCGCAGTTGCGCGCCGACACGCCGCTGACGCTGACCATCGACGATCTGCGCAAGCTGCAATCCAACCACGACCCGATCTCGATCGACGAGGTGATCGCGATCTATCTGCCGCTGTCGCGACTGCTGGCGCTCTACGTCGCCGCGACGCAGGGGCTGTTCAAGGCGACGCAGCGCTTCCTCGGCGCCGACGACGGCAAGGTGCCCTATATCATCGGCGTCGCCGGCTCGGTGGCGGTCGGCAAATCGACCACCGCGCGGGTGCTCCAGGCGATGCTGTCGCGCTGGCCGAACACACCGAAGGTGCAACTCGTCACCACCGACGGATTCCTGCACAACAACGCCAAGCTGCTCGCCGACAACATCATGGATCGCAAGGGTTTCCCCGAGAGCTACGACGGGATGGCGATCATCAACTTTCTCGCCTCGGTGAAAGCCGGCGAGCGCAACGTGAAGGCGCCCGTCTATTCGCACCTCGTCTACGACGTCGTGCCCGGCGAGGAAGTCGTCGTCGACCGGCCGGACATCCTCATCGTCGAGGGCCTTAACGTCCTGATGCCAAATCGGCTCGCCCGCGAGGGTCGCGAACTGCCGTTCGTCTCCGACTTCTTCGACTTCTCGGTGTTTCTCGACGCCAGCGAAGACCTGCTCGAAAAATGGTACGTCGAGCGCTTCATGCGGCTGCGCGACACGGCGTTTCGCGATCCGCGCAGCTTCTTCAAAAGATTCTCCGAACTCGACGACGCCACGGCGGAGGCGACGGCGCGCGACATCTGGCGGCGGATCAATCTCGTCAACTTGCGCGAGAACATCCTGCCGACCCGGCCGCGCGCGAGCCTGCGGCTCATCAAGGGCGCGAGCCATCGCATCGAGCAGGTGGCGTTGAGGAAACTGTGATAAGCGGGCGCCCGGTTTCCGATCGAGAGGCGCCCATGACATTCCGCCGGCTCGCGATCCTCGCGTTGCTGTTGCTGGCTCCGCCCGCGGTCGCGGCGGAATGCGCTGACGTCGCCGCCGATCCCTCGATCAAGCCGGACTGGGCGGCGCACGCCGACGATCTCGTCAACAGCGAGGGCCTGTTGTGGCGGATCGAGAAGGACGGCGTCGCGCCGTCCTATCTCTACGGGACCATGCACTCGACCGCCGCCGGGCCGATGCGGCTCGCCCGCGAAGCGGCGCCCTACGCCGAGAAGTCGGCCACGGTGGCGACCGAACTCGGCGCGCTCAGCGCGCAGCAAAAAATCGAAATCGGCGCTTCGATGCTGCAACAGGCGATGTCGCCGGACGCCGACACGTTCTCGGGGCTGATCGAAGGCGAGGATGTCGCCAAGGTTGAGGCGTTGCTGCGCGACAAGGGCACGCCGAGCGAGATGGCGCATCACCTGAAGCTATGGATGCTCGCGGTCTCCGCGTCGCTGCCGAAATGCGAGATTGACGGCGAGGCCGAGGGCCGGCCAGAGGTCGACGAATCATTCGTCAAGATCGCCGAGGCGCATCATATCCCGGTGGTCGCGCTGGAGTCGGTCGACGAGCAGCTGCGCGTGCTCGGCTCAATCGACCCGGCCCTCGCCGCTACGGAGTTGAAGACGATCGCGCGCGGCGGCGCGTTCGCCGACGGCGGCTACGACATCCTGCTTTCGCTTTACGACGAGAAGCGTCCGGCGGCGGCGCTCGCGGTGCTCGACGCCGCGCCCGGCGTCGATGAGGCGGAGAGAAAAGCCAGCGACGAGCTGACGCGCCGGCTGCTCGCCGACCGCAACGACATCATGGCGCAACGGGCGGCGCCGCTGCTGGCGAAGGGCGGCGCTTTCATCGCCGTTGGCGCCCTCCATCTCACCGGCAAGCGCGGGCTGATCGAGATTCTTCGCGCCCGGGGCTATCGGCTCAGCAAGGTCTGGTGAACCGCGCCCTCGCCGGCGAACACATGGCGCATATAGGCGCGGACAAACGCCGGCATCCGGTCGGAGAAATCCGCCTCGTCGCAGACGATATGGATGCGGGAGAATTCGGCCTTCGGGTCGGCGGCGAGTTCGGCCTCGACGCGCGCCTTGACGACCTCGGCGCTCGCCGGCAGCCGCACCGGCTTCATACAGGCGACGCGGCCGAGGCTGCGCACGATGTTCCAGCCCGGCGCGAACGCCGTCTCTTCGGCGCGCAGGCCCGTCTCCTCGAACAATTCCCGCCGCACGCTGGCGTCGAGATCGACCACCTCGCCGAACAGGTCCTGACGGTCGGGCGTGCCGGCGGGGAAATAGATCGCGCCGGCGCTCGCGGTGTGCGCCGACATTTCGCCGAGAACGAAAGCGCCGTCCGCCCCGCGCAGCGCCGCCATGGCGAAGCCGTTGCAGGCGTTCGACGCCGGGAAGCCGAAATCGCGCCAAGCGAGGAAGTCGGCGAAATCGGTCTCGACGAATTCGCCCTTCAGCACGCGCACGTCGTCGCGGGTCTCGACAGCGTTCCGCCCCAGCATCAGCACGCGGCCGTTGAACAGCCGCGGCTGCGCGGCGGAGCGCTTGGCCCAATGCGCCGCGATCTCGGCGGCGCGCTCGCGCGCGAAATCCCAGGCGCCCGCCGTCAGCCGGAAATCGAGCGCGTCGACCGACTCGATTTCGATCATAGCCGCAGGCTTCCCTCCGAAACGATGACGGCGGAGCCGCCGATCGTCGCCGCCCGCAAGGCGCCATCCTCCACTTCGAGCCCCAACGAAATGAGACTCGGCCGTCCCATCTCAAAACCCTGTTCGATGACCAGCATGTGCTCGCCGTCCCCAGGCGCGTCGAACGCCATCACCACGGCGGCAAAGGCGGCGGCGGCGCTGCCGGTCGCCGGGTCTTCGGCGATGCCCCAGCCGCCAGCGAACATGCGCGCGTGATAGTGCGAGCCTTGGCGCGCGACTTCAGGGCAATAGAGAAACGCCGAGGGCCCGCCGTCGGCGCCCCAGGCGGTCTTGTCGGGCCGCGCCCGCGCCATGGCGTCGAGGGTTGCGACGGGAACGAACAGATGCGGCGCGCCGACGCCGTAGATCGTCGGCCGATGCGCGCCGAAGCCGACGTCGGCGGCTTGCAGCCCGAGGCCCTCGGCGATCTCGGCCGCCGGCGGCGCTTCGCCTGCCGGCGCGGGCAGGCGCGGCAGCGTGAAATAGGCGGCCATCGCCTCGCCGCGGCGATGGCGGGCGACGCAGACGACCTCGCCGATCGGCTCCTCCAGCACGACGCGGAGGTCCTGGCCCGACAGCAGATCGCGGGCGCGCACATGCGCGAGCAGCACGGCGGTCCCGACGGTCGGATGGCCGGCGAACGGCAGTTCGCGGCCCGGCGTGAAGATCCGCACGGCGGCGGTGTTGATCGGGTTTCGCGGCTCGAACACGAACACCGTCTCCGACAGGTTGAACTCGCGTGCGATCGCCTGCATGGCGGCAGTATCGAGCCCGTCCGCCTCAAGCACGACGGCCAGCGGATTGCCGGCAAGCGCGACGTTGGTGAACACGTCGAGGCAGTAGAAGCGGCGGGACATGGCGCCTCACAATTTCTCCGGCGCGAAACGCAGCGGCGGCGCGACGAGCGCGCCTTGCGCGCCGACGGGTTCAAGCTCGCGGGCGCCAGCCGCCGCGGTCGCGGCGACGACGGCGTAGACGCGGGCGGCGGCGCTGGCAAGCGCGCCGGGCGCATCGCGCGCGACGAGCCACTCGTGCAAAAACAACGCCGAGATCAGATCGCCAGCGCCGTTGACCGCGATCGGCAGCCTCGGCGTGCGCACCCGCCACGCGCCCTCGCTCGCCGTGACAATCAGATCGAGCGCGTCGGCCGGCGTGTCGTCGAGCCGCAAGGAGGTCGCGAAGGCGACCTCGGGACCGCGCCGCCGCAACGCCTGCAGAGCCGCGACGGCGCCGGCGCGCGTCGTCGGGGCCATGCCGGTCAGCCATGCGAGCTCGAACGCGTTGGGCGTGACGACGGTCGCTGCGGGAATCGCACGGTCGCGGAAGAACTCGGGCACGCCGTCGCGCACGTAGACCCCGCGCCCCTCGTCGCCAATCACCGGATCGCAGGCGTACGCCGCGCCGGCGTTTCGCGCGCGAACCGTGACGACGGCGGCGAGCGCGGCTTCCGCCGTCTCGGCGCGGCCGAGATAGCCGGTGACGACGCCCTCGCAGCGCGCCAGGACGCCGATGGCGTCGAGCCCGGC
This sequence comes from uncultured Pseudomonadota bacterium, assembly GCA_963807735.1. Taxonomy (GTDB): domain Bacteria; phylum Pseudomonadota; class Alphaproteobacteria; order Rhizobiales; family Beijerinckiaceae; genus Roseiarcus. Next base: position 129,864 of record CAWEDI010000042.1, read on the forward strand.
GACGCAATCGCCAATCAGCTTCGCCGGGAAAACTTCGCCGCGCCAGCCGGGATAGCCGGCATGGCTAGAAAACTGCACGGTGTGCAGCGGCCAGACTTCGCGCCCGAGCCGTTGCAGCGCAAAGGCGACGGCGGAATTGCCGACGTGGCCATAGACCACATGCGACTGAATCGAGAGGATGGCGCCCATGCCGGCAACGGAGCCGATTCGCGGCGCCCCGTCAAAGTCTCAGCCGGTTTCGAGGATGTCGCGGATTTTTGCGGCTAGCGCCGGCATCGCGAACGGCTTGACCAGCACCGCCATGCCCGGCGGCAAGTGTCCGTTGCCGACCACGGCGTTCTCGGCGTAGCCGGTGATGAACAGCACCTTGAGCCCGGGCCGCATATCGCGCGCGGCGTCGGCGAGTTGCCGGCCGTTCATGCCGCCCGGCAGGCCGACGTCGGTGATGAGCAGGTCGATGGGCTGACCGCCCTGCAATATCGCCATCGCCGTCCGGCCGTCGCGCGCCTCGATCGTGCGGTAGGCGTTTTCTTGGAGGACGTCCGACACGAGCATCCGGATTTGCTCCTCGTCATCGACCACCAGCACCATCTCGCCGAGGCCGCGCTCCATGCGCTCCGCGGCCGTCTCCGTATCTGGCCCGACCTCGCCGAGATGGCGGGGCAGATAGAGCGTCATCGTCGTGCCCTGGCCGACTTCGGAATAGATGCGCACCTGGCCGCCGGACTGCCGCACGAAGCCGTAGATCATCGACAGGCCGAGTCCGGTGCCCTGGCCGATCGGCTTGGTCGTGAAGAACGGATCGAAGGCGCGCTCGACCACCTCGGGCCCCATGCCGACGCCGGAATCGGTCACGGCAAGCGACACATATTGCCCCGGCGGCAGGTCGCGGCCGCGACCGCCGCGATCGTCGAGCCAGCGATTGGCGGTCTCGATCGTCAGTTTACCGCCCGCGGGCATGGCGTCACGCGCGTTGATGCAGAGATTCAGCAGCGCGTTTTCGAGCTGCGGCACATCGATCAGCGTCGTCCACAGGCCGCCGGCGCCGACCACCTGCACGGCGATCCCCGGGCCCATTGTCCGGCGGATCAGGTCCTCCAATCCGGACACGAGGCGATTGACGTCGGCGGGACGCGGATCGAGCGTTTGCCGGCGCGAAAACGCCAGCAGCCGATGGGTTAACGACGCGGCGCGAGTCGCGCCCTCCTCCGCCGCCTTCAGGAACCGTTCGACGTCCTCAAGCCGCCCCTGCGCGATCCGCTTGCGCAGGCGGTCGAGCGCGCCGGTGATCGCCTGCAGGAGATTGTTGAAATCGTGGGCGATGCCGCCGGTGAGCTGGCCGACCGCATCCATCTTTTGCGATTGGCGCAGCGCCTCCTCGGTCTCGATCAATTGCGCGGTGCGTTCGGCGACCCGCGTCTCCAGCGCCGCGTTGAGGTCGGCGAGCGTGGCGGCGACGTCCTTCTGATCCTGGATGTCGGTGTTCGCGCCGACCCAGCGACTGATCGCGCCAGCGGTGTCGCGAATCGGCATGGCGCGCGCGATATGCCAGCGAAAAACGCCGTCGTGGCGGCGCAAGCGGAATTCTGTCTCGTAGGTTTCGCCCGTGCTCAGCGAGCGCGCCCAGCGCTCGCTGGCCCGGCCGACGTCGTCGGGATGAACGATCGCCGCCCATTTCTCGCCGTCGAGAGCGCCCGCGACGGCGCCGCTGTAGCCATAGACCTGGTCGTTGAACCAATCGAGCCGCCCGTCCGGCGTGGCGGTCCAGAAATGGTTCGGGATCGCCTGCGCGAAACTGCGGAACCGCGCCTCGCTCTCGCGCAACTCTTCCGACGCGCGCACGGATTCGGTGATGTCCGTGCCGACGACGAAGATGCTCGTCACCTGCCCGTTTGCGGATTTGATCGGCTGGTAGACGAAATCGAGGTGGCGGTTCTCCGGCGTCTGGTTGGCGTCGCGCTGCAACGCGACCACCACCGCCTGGCCGCGAAACGTCTCGCCGGTCGCATAGACCTTGTCGAGTAATTCGATGAAGCCTTGGCCGATGACCTCGGGCAGCGCCTCCACCACCGGCCGACCCAGAATTTCCCGCCCCCCTATCAATAGCTGGTAGGCGGGATTGACCAGCGTGAAGACATGCGTCGGCCCGTCGAGCAGCGCCATGAAGCTCGGGGCTTGCCAAAACAATTGTGCGAGCCGCTCGCGGTCGCTGGAAAGCTGCTGTTGCGCGCGGACCCGCTCGGTCGTCTCCGCGACGATGCACAGCACGCCGCCGATCCCGCCGTCCGATTCTCGGATCGCCGAGAAGGAAATATCGAAAAAGACAGTCTCGCCGACCCCGTGGCGCTCGATGTAGAACTGCCGGTCTTTGCCCGAGACTGTTTCTCCGGTCCGCCTGACGCCGCCGAGCAACGGCTCCAGGTCGCCCCAAAGCTCGGACCAGTTCTCGCGCGCCGGCCGCCCTAGCGCGCGTGGATGTTTTTGCCCGATCGTCGGCGCATAGGCCTCGTTGTAGAAGGCGACGTAGTCGGGACCCCAAAACAATATGATCTCGGCTTTCGCCGCCAGAATCATGCCGAGCGCCGCCTGCAGCGCCGGCGACCAAGTCGCCGCGACCCCGACGGGACTGGCGGCCCAATCCGCTTGCGCGAAAGCCGCCGCCATGGCGCCGGCGCCGTTCAAAAAGGGCAAACCGTTCATTCCGGCGATCGCCAACCTCCTCGGCTCCGTACGGCGCAAAGGCCTCGTCGGATTTGAAACGCCCAACGTCGAGCCTGATCGATCACATGCGCATGAGCGCGCGCGCTTTATCCCAGAAGCCCTCGCGTTGCGTCGTAAATCAGCTTGACGCCGAGTCCGAAGGTGGCCGCGAGCACGAGATTGTAGAACTTCTCAGCCGGGACGCGGCGCACCACCCAGACCCCGGCCAATGTCGAAACGATCGCCAGCGGCAGCAGCGTCAGCGAGATAAAAAGGTTCGCCTGGGAGAATTGGCCGAGCAGCAAATAGGGCGGCACTTTCATCAGATTGACGGCGGCGAAGAACAGCACTGAGGTGCCGGCGAACACCGGCGCTCGGAGCCGCTGCGGCAGGGTGTAGACCAGGAACGGCGGCCCCCCGGCGTGGCTGACGAAGCTCGCAAAACCCGCCAGCGCGCCCCAGAACAGTCCCGGCCCCACGCCAGCCCGCGCCGCGCTGGCCGAAAGCCGGTCGCGCACCAGCGTGATCGCGACGAAACCGACGGAGATCACGCCGATCGCCAGCCGCACGACGTCCTCGCTGACCCGCGCCGCCATGACGAACGCAAGCGCCACGCCGATCAGCGCCGCGGGCAGCAGGATGGCGAGATTGCGCTTGTCGACCTCGCGGCGGAACGCATAGACGCCGACCCAATCCTGCACGACCATGATCGGCAGCGTGATCGCGGCGGCCTGGATCGGCGAGATCGACAAGGCGAGGATCGGCACCGCCAGCGCGCCCAGTCCTGAAAGGCCGGATTTCGACAGACCCAGCAGGATCACCGCCGCCGCCGCAACGGTGTAGAACGACCAGGTCATCAGCATCGCGGCGTTATTTCCAATGCAGCGCCGAGACCAACGTGAACAGCCGCCGCGCTGTGCCCTTGTCGACGTCCACCTTCTCGGCGAGCCGCGTCTCCAAGAGCTGCGCGCCCTCGTTGTGCAGCGCGGTCCGCTCGCGGTCGATCGCCTCGATCTCGCGCGGACTCGCGGTGCGGATGGCGTTGTAATAGGTCTCGCAGACGAGAAAATAGTCCTTCAGCAACGGCCGGAACGGCGTCATCGACACCGCGAACTCGATCGCCAACTCGCCGGCTTGCGTCGAGACGAGGAAGTTGAGCTTCGCGTCATGCTGCGCGACGGTCAGGCTGTAAGGCCCGTCGTCTCGCCCGCGCACGGCGAAACGGTTGTCCTCGACGAGATCGAAGATCGCCACCGCCCGCTCGTGATCCTGATCGGTGGCGAGACGCGGCAACGTCGCCTCGTCGAGCAGCACTTCGTAGAGCCGGGCTTTGGCGACGTCCTCGCTCATGTCAGGCGCTCGAGGCGCAACGCGACCGAACGCGCATGCGCGGAAAGTCCCTCAGCCTCGCCGAGAATGACGGCGGCCGGCCCCAGCGCTTTCAGCGAGGCGGCGTCGCAGGCGAGGATCGAGGTGCGCTTGACGAAATCATGGACGCTCAGGCCGGAGGAGAATCGCGCCGTGCGCGAGGTCGGCAGCACGTGGTTGGAGCCGCCGACATAGTCGCCGATCGCCTCCGGCGTATAGGGCCCGAGGAAGATCGCGCCGGCGTTGCGGACGGCCGCCGACAGCGCCTCGGCCTCCGTCGCGATGATCTCCAGGTGCTCCGGCGCCAGTCGATCGACGAGCGGCGCGGCGTCGCGCAGCGCCTTCACCAGGATCACCGCGCCGTAGGCGCGCCAACTCGCGCCGGCGATTTTCTTGCGCGGCAGCTCGGCGAGCTGCTTGACGACCTCCTCGGCGACCAGCCGCGCCAGCCGCGCGTCGTCGGTGATGAGGATCGACTGCGCCGCCTCGTCGTGCTCGGCCTGCGCCAGCAGGTCGGCGGCGACGAACGCCGGGTCGGCGTTCGCATCGGCGAGCACGACCACCTCCGACGGACCGGCGATCATGTCGATGCCGACTTGGCCGAACACGCGCCGCTTCGCCGCCGCGACATAAGCGTTGCCGGGCCCGACGATCTTCGCCACCGGCGCGATCGTCGCCGTGCCGTAGGCGAGCGCGGCGATCGCCTGCGCGCCGCCGACGCGGTAGACTTCGTCCACCCCGGCGATGCGCGCCGCCGCCAGCACCAACGGGTTGAGCTTGCCGTCCGGCGCCGGGGCCGCCATCGCCACGCGCGCGCAACCCGCGACCTTGGCGGGAACGGCGTTCATCAGCACCGAGGACGGGTAGCTCGCCGCGCCGCCGGGGACATAGAGCCCGACCGCCTCGATGGCGGTCCAGCGCCAGCCGAGCCGGACGCCGAGCGCGTCGGTGAACATCTCGTCCTTCGGCGCCTGCCGGCGGTGAAAGCTGAGGATCCGCTCGTGCGCGAATTCTAGCGCGTCGAGCGCCGGCTTCGGGCACGCGGCCATCGCCGCGTCGATTTCGCCCGCCGAGACGCGCAGGCTCGCCGAAGCGAAGTTGATGCGGTCGAAGCGCAGCGAATATTCGGCGAGCGCCTCGTCGCCGCGCGCGCGCACGTCGGCGATGATTTTAGCCGCGGCCTCGTCAACGTCGGCCGCCGCCTCGCGTTTGGCGGCGAGCAGCGCGACGAATTTCGCCTCGAAATCCGCCGCGCCCGCGTCCAGGAACATCGCCATCGACTACTCCGATTTCGGGCGCGAGCCCGAACCGAGGGCGGCTAGAACGGACGCGCCGGCTTGTCAAATAGCCGAGGCCGCCTGACGCTGCGCATAGCCCATGCGTTCGTTGAGGCTCTCCATCAAGCTCGTCGCCGCCTCCGGGATCACCGTGCCCGGCGGGAAGATCGCGTCCACGCCGGCCTCGCGCAGCGGCTTGAAGTCCTGCTCGGGGATGACGCCGCCGACGACGATCATCGTCTCGCCGAGCCCGATCTCCTGCAGCGCGCGCTTCAGCGCCGGCGCCAGCGCGAGATGGCCCGCGGCGAGAGAGGATACGCCGACGATGTGCGCGTCGGCCTTCTTGGCGAGCGCGGCGACCTCCTCGGGCGTCGCGAACAGCGGCCCGATCTCGACGTCGAAACCCAAATCGGCGAAGGCGGAGGCGATGATCTTCTGGCCGCGATCGTGGCCGTCCTGGCCCATCTTGGCGACCAGGATGAGCGGTCGCCGGCCTTCGTTCTCCGCGAAGGCGCGGGTCATCTCCTGCACCCGCGCGTTGGCGTCGGAGGCGGGGCCGGACGCGGCGAGATAGACGCCGGAGACCGATTTCGCTTGCGCCACATGCCGACCGAACACCTTCTCCATCGCCAGCGAAATCTCGCCGACGGTCGCCTTGGCCCGCGCCGCCTCGACCGAGAGTTGCAGCAGGTTGGCGCCGCCGCGTGCGCCCTCCGTGAGCGCGGCCAGCGCGGCCTGGGTGCGCGCCTCGTCGCGCTCGGCGCGCAGCCGTTGCAGCTTCTCGATTTGCCGGGCGCGCACGCTCGCCGCGTCGACCTTCAGCACGTTGAGCTCGCGCTCGACCGTCGGCGGAAACACGTTGACGCCGATCACCTCCTGCTGCCCGGAATCGATGCGCGCTTGCGTGCGGGCGGCGGCTTCCTCGATGCGACGCTTCGGCAGGCCCTGCTCGATCGCCTTCGCCATGCCGCCGAGCGCCTCGATCTCGTCGATGTGGGTCTGCGCCCGCGCCGCGAGATCGGCGGTCAGCCGCTCGACGTAATAGGAGCCGCCCCAGGGGTCGATGACTCGATTGACCCCGCTTTCCTCGATCAGGAACAATTGCGTGTTGCGGGCGATGCGCGCCGAGAACGGCGTCGGCAAAGCCAAGGCTTCGTCGAGCGCGTTGGTGTGCAGCGATTGCGTGTGGCCCTGCGTCGCCGCCATCGCCTCGATCTGCGTGCGGACGATATTGTTGAACGGGTCCTGCGCCGTCAGCGACCAGCCGGAGGTCTGGCTGTGCGTGCGCAACGGCAGTGATTTCTCCGACTTCGGGTTGAAGCCGGCGACGAGGTTGGCCCACAGCAGCCGCGCGGCGCGCAGCTTGGCGACCTCCATGAAGAAATTCATGCCGATCGCCCAGAAGAACGATAGCCGCGGCGCGAACTGATCGACCGTCATGCCCGCCGCGATGCCGGCGCGGATATATTCGACGCCGTCGGCGAGCGTGTAGGCAAGCTCCAGATCCTGCGTCGCCCCGGCCTCCTGCATGTGGTAGCCGGAGATGGAGATCGAGTTGAATTTCGGCATGTGCTTCGCCGTGAAGGCGAAAATGTCGGCGACGATCCGCATCGAGGCCGCCGGCGGATAAATGTACGTGTTGCGGACCATGAACTCCTTCAGGATGTCGTTCTGGATGGTCCCCGACAGGGCCGCCATCGGAACGCCCTGTTCTTCGGCGGCGACGATGAACAGCGCGAGCACGGGAAGCACGGCGCCGTTCATCGTCATCGACACGCTCATCGCGTCGAGCGGGATGCCTTGGAACAGCGTGCGCATGTCGTAGATCGAGTCGATCGCGACGCCCGCCATGCCGACGTCGCCGGCGACGCGGGGATGATCGGAATCATAGCCGCGATGGGTAGCGAGATCGAAGGCGACGCTGAGCCCCTTCTGGCCGCCGGCGAGATTGGCGCGATAGAACGCGTTGGACTCCTCCGCCGTCGAAAAGCCGGCGTACTGCCGGACCGTCCAAGGCTGGTTGACGTACATCGTCGGATAGGGACCGCGCACGTAGGGCGGCAGGCCCGGCCAAGTGTCGAGATGATCGAGCCCGGCGAGGTCGTCGGGCGTGTAGAGCGATTTGACGGTGACGCCCTCGGGGGTCAGCCATTCCTCGCGTGCGGCGGAGGCGGGCGAGTCGACGGGCTTGAACGGGATTTTCGAAAAATCGGGGATGTGCATGCGCGACCTCGGTCGAGCAAGACGTAGCATCGAACGGGGGGTGGGGAAATCGGCAATTGGGCGGGCGGCGGCGAGGGATCGTCACCTTCCCCTGATGCTTGATCGCCGCGCCACGACGCGAATGCCCGCGACAAGTGCGGGCATGACGGAGTGAGGGAGCCTGTACCCTCTCTCTAACTTACGCCCACGGATCGTAACTGCCAAAGCTCCAGACATTCCCCTCGGGATCGCGCGCCGAGTAGCCGCGGCCGCCGTAGTCCTTGTCGTCCGGCCCGATGAAGATGTCGGCCCCGGCGGCGCGGGCGCGGGCGGCGTGCGCGTCGACGTCGGCGACGACCAGATAGAGCCCAATCGTCGAGCCACCCGCCTCGGTCGGGGTTCGCATCGGCGCAAGCCGGCAGAATTCGTTGTTTTGCGCGCTTGTGACCATCACCAAGCGGTCTTCCCACACAAGCTGCGCGTGCTGAACGATGTGCGGATCGGTCTTGCTCAGGAACACCGCGCGGCGTTCGAAGCCGAAGGCGGCGCATAGGAAATCGATGGCGCGCGGCGCGTCGCCGTAGCGGAGGTTCGGGATGATCTCGTGTCGCATTGGGTTCTCCCTTCTCTGCGGGCGACGGTAGCGCGGCGCGGCGTCGCCGGATTGGATGAAACGAACCTCAGCGTTCGACCAATCCGCCGCCGTTCGGCAGCGACCGCGCGCAATAGGTCGTCGGCGTCATGCCGGCGAATTCGCGAAACTCCCGGATCAGGTGCGATTGATCGCAATAGCCGGCGTCATAAGCGAGACCGGCCCAGTCCGGTGCGCCTGAACTGCGGTCGATCCGCTCTCGTAAACCTTGGAACCGCAGCAACCGGCGGAAACTGCGCGGGCCGACCCCGATCGTGTCCTCGACCTGCGCCGCCAGGTGCTTGCGGCTCCAGCCGATTTCGCGGGCGATCGCAGTGATGTCGAGGTCGGGACGGTCGCGCAGCCTCCGCAACGCCGCCGCCTGTCGCGACGCGAGCGGCGCGACCTCCGCCAGGCGGCGACGCAGCGCCGCCTCGATCAGCGCTATGCGTGCGGCCGACGACGGCGCCGAGCCGAGCCGCTCACCGAGTTCGCGCGCGTCAGCGCCGAGAAAGGCGTCGAGCGGCGCGACCTGATCGACAAGCTCCCGCATCGGGACCGCCAGCAGGCGCCGTAAGGTGTACAGCGGCAGATAAACGTGGACGCCCTGTTGCGGTCCCGAAGCGCGCGAGAACGCCGGCCGCAGATGGGCGCCGGCGAAGAACCCTTCGCCGGCGCGCAGTCCGAGCGCGCCGCCGTCGCCGCCGACGATCGTGATCGGCGCGCCGAGGTTGAAGATCAGCACGCCTTCGGCGTGCGGCAACTCGCGCCGCGTATCGAAGTCGTGGACGCTCTCCCCGTAATCGCTGTAGCCGTAGACATCGAGCCCGGCCGACGCCGCAAAGCGCGCGGCGCGCCGCTCGGCCTTGGTTTCGATGCGCAGAACGGGGTCAGCGCACACAGGTTTTCCTTCTCGCTCGACTTCCCGTTAAACGAGCGAAGCGGCGTTCGCGTTCACTTCCCCCAGGGCGCGAACCGGCGCGCCACGGCAAACCCCCGGCGCAGCGCGGCCTTGTCCAGGCCCCGCGCCGCCTCCGTCAGTTCCCCCTCCAGCGCGCCTTCCCCCGCCATCGCCCAGCGCAACCGCGCCGCGACATCGGGATCGGGCGCCATGAGCGCCGCCAGCGCGAGCGCGACCGCAGGGCGCGGCGCCTCGGCGAGCCGCGCCAGCCGATAGGCGTTGTAGAACCGTTTCAGCGCCCGCGGACGCGGGCCGATCAGCGCGCTCGCCGCCTTCATCTGCCGCAGTTCGGCCTCCGTCAAAGGCTCGGTGAGCAAAGCTTTTGACGTCTCGCCGACTGGCGGGGCGGCGGGCGTCGGCGCGCCGAGCAACCGGGACGCGGCGCCGGCGCCCGACGCCTCGCCGAGCGCCTCGACATCGTAGACGAGTTCGAACAGGCTCTCGGCGATCTCGCGCGGGTCGCCGTCGAGCCGGGTCAGATCGGCGGCGGCGATCACCGCCGCGCCGGGCGCGGCGAGCCGCACGGCGGCGTCGAGAAATCGCCGCGCCTCGTCGGGCGGCAAGGCGTCGACGTGGTCGATGGCGATCAGCAGCCGCTGCGGCGCCGGCGGCGTCGCGCCGCGCATCGCCCGGCCAAGTTCGCGCAGGAAATCGCGCGCCGCGCGCGCCGGCGCCTCGGCGGGGGCAAGAAACGCCGGACCGGGCGGCCGGCTCGTCGGCGCGCCGCCGCCGGCCCGCCGCGCCAGCGTCTCCGCCCGCTGGTTGGCGGCGTCGGCCTCGATCTGCAACGCGGCGACGCGGCGTTCGAGCCGGGCGGCGCTCGCGTCGAGCTCGCGACGGCGTTCGCGAATATCAAGATTGAGCAGCCGCAGCCCGCGATAGAGCAGGCCGGTAAAGCTCGCCGCGCGCCATAGATTGACGAACAGCGCCGCGATGCCGCCGACGACCAGCGCTTCGATCCCGTATTCGACCGCGTCGCCGTGCGTCTTGATCGCATCGAGGAGCGGCGCGAACTGCGCGCTCAACGCGAGCAACTGATCGCCGGCCTGCGGCGTGCGCAGCCGATCGAGGCCGAAGGCGAGGGCGAACGCCAGCACGGCCACGACGATGAGCCGGGTCTGACCGCGATAGGCGAAGATCGCGCGCAGGAACACGCCGACGCGCGAGCCCGCGCGAAGCCCTTGCAGATCGCCGACCAGGCTGCGGAAATTTGCGCTCGCGTCGCCTTCGATGAAACCGAACCGGCGCAGCCGCGCCTCGATTGTCGAGCGGCTGCCGCGCGCGAATCCGTCGATGCGCGATCCGGGCGTCTCGTGCAGCAGTGATTCGGCGATCCGCGCCCGCCGCGACTCGACTTCCTCGCGCGCCCGCCGCTCGTGCTCCAGGCGTCCGACGATTTCATCATGGCGCTCGACGGCGGCGGCGGCGGCGCGGCGCGGATCAAGCCCGGCGTGCGCGGCCTCGTCGGCGAGTTCGGTATAGCTTGTCCCGCCGTGATCGCGCTCCAGCGCCTCGAACACGGCCGCGGCGATCGTGCTCGCTGGGTCGCGGGCGCCGCCGGCGGCGTCGACCGAGGCGACGACGATCTTGCCGAGCGCCGCGCCGCCCTTCGCCGCGCGCGCCTCGATCGCCTCGACCAGCCGGCGCAGAGCAAAGCTCTTGCCGGCGCCGCGGCCGCCGACGAGCGCGATCGCGAACGGCGTCTCTGCGTCCGCGGCGAGGCAAAGTTCAGCGAGCGGGCGCATCGCGTCGGCGGCGCCGAGCAGGTCCGGCCCCTCCCTGCGGTCCGACATCAGGATGGCGCTCAGCGCCGGCGACCCGCCGCCGCCGCCCAGCGAACGCCCGCCCATTTCCGAATCCCGCGGCATCGCGGCTGTCCCCAAGACTTGCAGAGGGCGCCGCTTTGCGCCCCGCCTCAAGCCCCGTCAAGACGACAACTCATGCCCTTTTCTCGCCAAAATGCGTTCCGCGAAACCACGGGTTAACCTTATCGCGCGAGACCTATGCAAGTCTTCCGCAACGTAAAGAGTAAGTGTCATGGCCTTGCCCTCCCTGGCCCCGAGGACGCCCGACGCAAGCATCGAGTCGGTTGCCAGCGTCCGTCCCAGCGCCAAAGTGTTCGCGCTCGCCCGCGCCAAACCGAAAATCCTGTTCGCCACTCCGGAATTGGCCGATTTCGCCGCCACGAGCGATCTCGCCGTCGTCTCGGCTTCGCTGCCGCGCGCGCTGCGCCCGACTTGCGACGTGCGCGTCGTGTTGCCGGGCTATCAAAGCGTGCTCGCCAAGGCGCCGGCGATGACGGTCCTCGGCGAACTGCCGGCGCACGCCGGCCTGCCGTCCTGCACGCTCGGCCAGTGCGCGCTCGCGGACGGGCTCGAAGTCTACGTGGTTCTCTGCGACGAGCTTTTCAGCCGAGACGGCGGTCCCTACGCCGACGCCAACGGCGAGCCGTTCGCCGACAACGACGTGCGGTTCGCGAGATTCAGCCTCGCCGTCGCCGAGATCGCCGCGCGCGGCGCCGGCGGCTGGACGCCGGACGTCGTGCATCTCAACGACTGGCCGACCGCGCTCACCGCCGGCTATCTCGCCTGGGCCGGCGTCGAGACGCCGACGCTGTTGACCATTCATGATCTCGGCCAGCAGGGCCAATTCGCCGCCGATCGCCTCGAATCGCTCGCCATCCCGGCGGCGGCGTTCGACATCGACGGCGTCGAGTTCTACGGCCGGATTTCCTTTCTCAAGGCCGGGCTTGCCTATGCGCGCCGCGTCACCACGGTCAGCGAAACCTACGCGCGCGAAATCGTCGGCCCGGAACACGGCTGCGGCCTCGAGGGCCTGCTCGCCCGTCGCGCCGGCGAGGGCCGGCTAACCGGCGTCCCGAATGGCGTCGAGGACGAGTGGGACCCGCGCGTCGATCGCAATTGCCCCTATCTGTTCGACCCGCAGCGGTGGAAGGGCCGCTACGCCGATTTCCTCCGCGGCGCCTTCGGCCTCAGTCTCGCCCGCGCGCCGCTGTTCGCCTTCGTCGGCGGCTTCACCCATGCGAACGGGATTGATCTCGTCATGGAAACCGCGCGCCGCATCTACGAACTCGGCGCGCAGTTCGTCGCGGTCGGCGAAGGCGACAAGGACGCCGAACGCGCCCTCGTCGCGCTGAGCCGGCAGCATGGCGAGGCGATCGGCGTGCGCGTCGGTTTCGACCCCGACGTGGCGCGCATGATCTTCGCCGGCGCCGATTTCCTCTTGACGCCGTCGCGCGCCGAGCCTTGCGGGCTCAGCCCGATGTATGCGCAGAAATTCGGCGCGCTGCCGATCGCGCACGCCGCCGAAACCGTATCCGACGGCAAGACCGGCTTTCTCATCGAGGACGCGACCGCGGCGGCGTTGGAGAACGCGGTGATCCGCGCGCTGGCGATTTACCAGAACGCGCGTGAGTTCTCGACGATGCGGCGGGCGGCGATGGCGCTCGATTTCAGTTGGCGGCGGTCGGCGCAGCGATATGCCGAACTCTACCGCGATCTCCGCCCGGGGAGCGCGGCGTCCGGCGGCTAAAGCAACGGGACAAATCGCCGGCTTTGCGAGCCTGCGGCAACGGGCTATAGACCGCGGGCAGTCCAGCCGCGTCCGCGGCGCTCAGGTCCCAACCTCATGTTGCAAGACACCTCCGGGCCCGTTCCCCTCGCGAGCGCGCCCGGGCAGGAAGCGCAGTCCGGCCACGGCGGCGGAAATTTCTGGATTCTGGCGATGGGTTCGATCGGTGTCGTGTTCGGCGACATCGGCACCAGCCCGCTCTATGCGCTGCAAACGGCGCTCGGCCAGTTCAAGGACAGCGGCGTCGGCGTCGCCGAGGTGGTCGGCACCGTTTCGCTGATTGTCTGGGCGCTGCTGATCGTCGTCACCGCCAAATACGTGCTGTTCCTCATGCAGGCGGACAACAAGGGCGAGGGCGGCATCCTTTCGCTCGACGCGCTCGCCCGCATGGCGCTCGGCAAGCACACCGGGGCGGTGTTTCTGCTGGGTGTGGCGGGCGCGGCGTTGTTTTCGGGTGACGCGGTCATAACGCCGGCGATCTCGGTGCTCTCGGCGCTGGAGGGGCTGAAACAGGTCAACGCCGGCCTTACGCCCTACATTCTGCCGGCGACGCTGTTGATCCTTATCGGCCTGTTCGTCGCTCAGAGCCGCGGCACCGCGGGGGTGGCGGCGTTTTTCGGACCGATCATGCTGGTGTTCTTCGCCGTCAACACCATACTCGGCCTCCTCCAGATCCCGCATGCTTGGGTCATCCTGCACGCGCTGAGCCCGTTTCCCGGCGTCCGGTTTCTTTGGGCGCACGGGGCGATGGGTTTCGTGGTGCTCGGCAGCGTGTTCCTCGCCGTTACCGGCGCCGAAGCGCTTTATGCGGACATGGGCCATTTCGGCCGCCGGCCGATCCAGGCCTCCTGGCTGTTCGTCGTCTTGCCGGCGCTGATCTGCAACTATCTCGGCCAGGGGGCGCTCATTCTCAGCGATCCCAAGGCGGTCGAAAACCCGTTCTATCTGCTGGCGCCGGCCTGGGCGCTGGTGCCGTTGATCCTGCTTTCCACCGCCGCGACCGTCATCGCCAGTCAGGCCGTCATCACCGGCGCCTTTTCGCTGGTCGCGCAGGCGATCCAGCTCGGGCTCCTGCCGCGGTTGGAGATCGTCCACACCTCCGACACGCAGGAAGGCCAGATTTTCATTCCCCGCGTCAACAATCTGTTGCTGATCGGCGTGTTGGCGCTGGTGCTGTTGTTCAAGACCTCGGATTCGCTCGCCAACGCCTATGGCATCGCGGTCGCCGGCACGATGGTGATGACTACGTCGCTCGCCTTCGTCGTAGTCTGGAAACTGTGGCATTGGCCGCTGTGGCAAGCCGTGCTGTTGATCGCCTTCTTCCTGTCGATCGACCTCGGCTTCTTCATCGCCAACCTCTACAAGGTGCTCGATGGCGGCTATGTCCCGCTGCTATTGGGAACGACGACGTTCGTCGTGATGTGGACCTGGTCGCGCGGCAGCGAAATCCTATTGGAGAAGACGCATCGGGATTCGATCCCGATTCGCGATCTGCTCAAGATGCTCGAGAAGTCAAAGCCGACCCGGGTGCCGGGGACGGCGGTGTTCCTCACCAACGACGTCACCGTCGCGCCCTCCTCATTCATGCACAATCTCAAGCACAACAAGGTGGTGCATGAGCGCGTGGTGATGATGTGCGTACGCAACGAGCCGCGGCCACGGGTGCCGCTCGCCCACCGCTACGAGATCGAGCAGCTTTCGCCGGACTTCATCGCAGTCAGACTGCATTACGGCTACATGGAGCAGCCGCGCATTCCGACGGCGTTGGCGGGCCTGCGCAAACTCGGACTGAAGTTCGACATCATGACGACGTCGTTCTTCATGGGCCGCCGAACGCTCAAGGTCGCGCAGAAATCTGGGATGCCGAAGTGGCAGGACCATCTGTTCATCACCCTCGCCAAGCAGGCGGCGAGCGCGCCGGATTTCTTCCACATCCCGTCGGATCGTGTGGTCGAACTCGGCGCGCAGATGAAGGTGTGAGTGTCGTCAGGGCGCCGGCGCGCGCACGAAACTCAGCGACTCCGCAACGTGCTGGAACCGCGCGCCCGGCGCAGCGGCGAGGGCGCGGCACATCCCGCTGAAATCGGCGTCGCCTGCAAGGGCGGCGAGCGCTTTGACGAAAACTTCGCGACGCCACAGCGTGGCGCCGAGTCTCGGCGCTGGAGCGCCCTCGAACAGAAATCGGCCGATGAACTCGACGCCGTCGAAGGCGCGGTCGGCGAACGAAGCGGGCCGCTTCGCCGTGGCGAAAGGCGTCGGCGCAGCGCGCAACGGCCGGCCGTCCTGATCGACGGCGCGGCTGTCGCAGAACGCCATGGCGGGGCGGGAATCGGCGCGCAGCGGCGCCGCCAGGCTTGCAAGAAACGTCGGGTCCCAAAGACCGTCCGCCTCGGCGACAAGGACGAAGTCGCCGCTCGCCATCTCCGCCGCGCGGCCCCACAGCGCAGCGTCTCCGGAGGCGAGCCGATCGTCGAAGACGAGCGACACGTCGCGGTCGGCCGCGTTGGCGACGTCTTCGACGACGGCGAGCGCCGCCTCTGAGGAGGATGCGTCGAGCACGACGATTTCCCAGATCGGATGGGTTTGCGCGAGCATCGACCGTAGCCCCGACGCCAGCGGCGCGCCGTCGCGGTTGATGAGAAAGACCGAGATTTTCGCCGCCTCCGGAAACAGCCGGGGAAACAACGCGCGCGCGAGGCGATCGACGTACGGCGCTTCCTCGCCCTCGCTAGGCGCAAGGGGAACCGGCCGCAGCTCGCCGCCCTCGGTGATGAACACGCCGAACTCGGCGCGCCCAAATTCCTCCGCCGACAAGTCAGGCGCGGCGAGCCAGCCGACCCGGACGCCCGCTGCGGCGAGTGCGGCGACGGGGCCCGGCGTCTCCACAAGCGCCGCTGGCGTCCCCGCGGCGAGCGCCGTCGCGGCGTCGGCGAAATCGGCGACGTCGACGCCGAACGCGACCGCGAAATGGCGCGCGAGGTCGACCAGCGCCGGCGCGGGACGATCGGCCACCCGCGCTAAGCGCGCTTTGGGCGAAGGCTCGCCGAAAATCGCGCGCGCGGTGGCGTTGAGATAGGCGTAACCGTAGTGCACGTCGGGTTCGAGATAGGCGCCTTCGCTCCACTCGTTCCAGGCGTTGACGCAAACGACGGCCGAGCCGAAGAACGGCCGGGCTTCCGCGCGCGCGATCAACTCGGCGAGCCATTGCTGGTATTTTCGCGGGGTCGAGCCGACGATCGTCAGGCCCTTGCCCTGCCGGCGCGCATCGTTGTCCCACGACGGGACCGCGGTCTTGATGAGCGGGAAATCGGGCGGCGCTTCGCCCAGCGAGGCCTCCACCAAATCGTCATAGGCGAAGGCGTCGGCCTCGAACGCCTCGTCGAAAATATCCAGACGTTCGTAGACCTGCGGCAGGCCCTTGGTCAGCTTGTGCGGCGGGAACTCCACCGCGCCGTGGAAACCGAGCGGACGCGGGTCGACGTCGTCGAAACACTGCGCCGTCACGAAGATCGGGTCTTCCTGGAACTGCTCGACGAAACAACGCCGCCAGCGCGCGAGGCTTTGCGCCGCCTCGGGGATCAGGCTGCCGCGGTAAACCATCATCAGCGGCCGTCCGCCGAGCCGGATATAGCGGGGATCGCGGAAATGGCGCGCCCAGTCCGCGCAACGCTGTGCCTCGTAGCGCTCGTCATAGGTCTGCGCGATCAGCACTTCCTGTTCGGCGCCGTCCCAGCGCCGCGTCCAGTTCTCGTTGGCCCACATCAGACAGAAGCCGATGTCGATGTCCGGCGCGGCGAGGAAATCCTCCAACGGCGTCTCCAACAGACGGCGGCCGTCGAAATCGTAGGAATAGAACACGAAGCCTTGCACGCCGGCCGCCTTGGCGAGCCGCGCTTGCGCACGCAACACGTCGGGCTGGCTAAGGTCATAGAAGCCGAGCGCGCCGGGAATGCGCGGCTGATAATGCCCGGCGAATCGCGGCTGCCCCCGTGCGAGATGGGTCCATTCCGTATAGCCCTCGCCCCACCAGGCGTCGTTCTCGGGGATGCGGTGGTACTGCGTCAGATGATAGGCCAGCACGAGCGCGCCGGGCTTCGCGCCGGCGACGGTCGGCGCCAGGGCCTCGTAGCGCGGCCCGCGCGCCGCGTAGGTCTTGACGGCCTCGAACAAATCCGGTTTGCGCGCGGCGAGCGCCGTTGCGCCCGGATGCGCCCGCAAGTGGGCGATCGGGTTGGCGCCGCGATCGTCGGCGAGATGCCGCAGCGCGTAGAGCCGCGGATTGAAGCCGGCGAACGGCTTGCGGAATTCGCGAAAGCCGAAGTGCATGTAGTGTACGAACGGGTCCATCCGCGCCGCGCCGACATCGGGGTAAGCCCGCAAATAGTAATCGGCGTCGAATTCGGGGATTGGGCTGAACGGGCCGAAGCGATGCGCGAGATAGTGCGCCAGCGGCCGTTCGACGGCGTGGGTCCGCGCGTACCAGGCGACATCGAACAACGGCGAAGGATCGCGCCCCGCCGCCTCGCCGATCACGGCGTAGTGCAGCAGCGGGTCGATCCCCGCCTGTCGCGCGTCCGGGTTGCGGTCGAGATACCAGGCGGGATCGAACACGATGTTGGGACGCAGGCCCGCCGGGGAGCCCTCGTGAAAATAATGGGCGAAGGCGTCGTCCGCGGGCCGCAACCGCGTCTGCCGGCGATAGAACGCGGCGTCGAAGAGATCAGCCTCCAACAGACTGCGGGTTTGCGCGAGATCGAGCGCTTTCAGCTTTGCGGCGGCGTCCATGCGAGCCTAACGCGTCGCAGCCGACGCGCTGGGCGCTAAGCGTGCGCGGCCGCGGCGCTGCTGGCTTCCCGCGCGGCCTTCGCCTTGTCGATCCACCCTTTGCCCGCCTCCTCGTCGGCCGTCACGCCGACGCCTTTGAACAGCATGACGCCCCAATTGTGCATCCCGTCGACGTGGCCGCCCTCGGCGGCGAGGCGATACATCTCCGCGCCGCGCGCAACGTCAAGCTCTACGCCCTCGCCGGTGCAGTACATGACGCCGAGATCGAACTGCGCCGCCGTCATCCCCGATTCGGCGGCGCGGGTGAACCAGCCGGCGGCGGCCTTGGCGTCCTGCGCGACCACGCGGCCGTGGCGGTTCATCACGCCGAGGATGTACTGCGCCTCGGCTTGGCCCGCCTCGGCGGCGATCGTATACCAGCGCACCGCGTCTTGCGGTTGCGCCGCGACGTCATAGCGGCCGGCATAGAGATGGCCGAGCTGCATCGCGGCCGCCGAAAGCCCCGAGGTCGCGGCTTCCCGCAGCAGCGTCTCCGCCTTGCGGACATCGCGCGTGCTGCGATCGCCCAGCAGGAACACGGTCGCCAGGATCGCCTTCGCCTCCGGATCGTTCTTGGCGGCGGCGCGCTCTAGCCATTTGCGCGCCTCGGCGGGGTCGCGGTCGCCGCCTTCGCCGGCCAGCATCATGCGGGCGAGCCGCACCTGTGCGACCGGCAAATCCTGCTCGCCGGCGACGCGATACCACGATCGAGCCTCCGCGGGATCCTGGACGACGCCGGTTCCCGACGCGTAGAAGGCGGCGATGTTGAAGGCGGCGATCGCGTGCCCGGCCTGCGCCGCCTTGAGGAAAAACCGCGCCGCGTCGGGATAGCTCTTGTAGCTGCCGTCGCCGGTCGCCGCGAAGCGGCCGGCGATGAACAGCGCGTGCACGTCGCCGGTGTCGGCGGCGCGGCGATACCAGGTCTCGGCCTCGCGCAGGATCGGTTCGCGGCCATCGCCGTGGCTGTAAAACTCTCCGAGCGCCATCATCGCGCCGACATGGCCGTTCTTGCCGGCGGCGCGCAGATAGGTTTCGGCGCGGTCGAGATCGCGCGGCGCGCCTTCGCCCGACAGCAGGATCATGCCGCTGCGATATTGTGCGACGAGCTCGCCGCCGTCGGCGGCTTCGAAAAACAATTTGGCGCCGCGGATACGGTCGATCTGGCGACCGAGCCCGTCGTAGAGGATGGTCGCCAGCGCCGTCTTGGCGCGGACGTGATCCTTTTCGACGGCCTTCTCATAATAGTCGGCGGCGCGGGCGCGATCGACCTCGACGCCGAGGCCGCGAAAATAGAGATCGCCGAGGCCGAAATCGCCGGTGGCGCGCCCGGCGGCGGCGGCTTTCTCCAGCAGCGGCTTGGCGCTCGCGTAATCGACTGGCCCACCGCGGCCATTGAGATACAGCATCGCCAGCAACTCGGCGCCGTCTGCGTCGCCGGCGGCGACGACCTCCTCCAGCAGCGCACGCGCCTTGAAGACGTCGGCCTCCACCTTTTCGCCGTAGGGGAACAGGAGCGCCGTCAGCTTCGAAGTCGCTGGCGAATCCGGATCCGTGCGCACCGCGCGAAAACGCGAGGCGTCGAGATCCGAGGCGCCGGTCAGCAACAGCTTGGCAAGTTCGAGCTTGGCTTCGATATGGCCCCTTTGCGAAGCCAGCTCATACCAGTGCACGGCCTCGGCGAAATTCACGAACACGCCCTGGCCGCGACGATAGAGCCGGCCGATGCGGAACTCGGCCTCGCCGACGCCCTTTCGGCGCGCCGCGGCCTTCCGCCACAGCTTGAGCGCCTGGACATGCTTGCCGCCGGAGCTGGCGGTGTCGCCCGCTTGCAGCGCGCCGCGAAACACTCTGGCGCCCCGCACCCGCACGCCGAGCGGGAGCCAACTCATCGCCATGCCGGATCAGGGCTCCCGCATCGACTGTCCGACACCGCGCATCAAGCCGCCCATCATGTAATCCCAAATCGAGCGCGTACCGACCTTGATGTCGGCGGTCAATGTCATGCCCGGCACCAACGCCGCCGTCGCCGGCACGTTGACGAGCTTGTTGTGGTCAAGCGTGACCTCAACGTCAAAATAAGGCGCCACCGGCTGACCGTTCAACGTGCTGGAGGCATTGTCGCCGACCCATTTCACCGAGCCCTCAAGCGTTCCGTATTCGATGTAGTGGAACGCGTCGACCTTCACGGTGACAGGATCGCCCGGCCGGATGAACCCGATGCTGTCGGTTGGCACCTGGACCAGCGCTTCGAGCGCGGCGCGCACCGGCATCAGGCTGATGACGGTCGTGCCCTGCGAAACGACCGATCCCGGTGACATGTTGGGGGCGACCGATAGGATGATGCAATCCTCCGGCGCCGTCCACCGCGCCAGCTCCTGGTGTTTGAGCGCGGCGTCGAGCTGCGGCAGCGCGGCTTCCAGACTGCTTCGCGCCGTCAGCAAATCTGTAGAGGCGGTGGATTTGAATGTCTGTATATAACTTTGTTCATTAGCCTCGGTCGAAGCGAGGTTGTGCTCGGCCTCCACGCGACTGTTCCGCGAAAAATCTGCTTGGCGCTGCGTTTCGATCTTCGTCTGCGTCGCAATCAGCAGGTTGAGCATCGAACCGACGCCATGCTGCTCCAGCGTTATACGCATTTTCTCGATTTGCTCATTCGCGTCGGCTTCGGCCGCGTAGCGCGCTTCATCGACTTTGTATTTCTGAATGGTGGTCTTCAGCGTGGCGGCCTGCTGCTCATAGCCGTTCACGCTGGCGCGATATAGCGCCATTTGCTGTTCGTAATATTCACGGTTCTCTTTCTGAAAGCGGGCGATCTGATCGCTGGTCGGCTCCGGGTAAACCAACGGCGCCAAGGCCATCAGCGCCTGGTCGCGCATGATCTGCGCGCGATAACCCTCTATCTGCGCGCGATACTGACTGACGGTCGCGCTGACGAAGGTCGGATCTAGCGTTGCGAGAAGCTGCCCTTTGCCGACCCGCTGACCTTCCCTCACGTCGAGGGTGCGAATGACCGACGGATCGAGCGCCTGATAGACCAGCGGCGGATCCACGGTCGCGATTGCGCCGGAGGCGCTGCTGACGACGCGGTCGATGTTGGAAACATACATGAAAAGTATGCCGGCGACGATCGTGACAAAAAACACATGGACAGTGAGACCCGCCGCGCTCGGATAGGACTTGCCGCGTAGCGCTGCGACTTCCGACTGGTACTCGCGGACGACGGCGAGGGAAACCGCGCGGTGATCCGACTTGCGGGTTACGCTCGGCTTAAGAAACACGGCTCGGCCCTCTCATCACGCCGCGCGACTCTTGCGTTCCGCCCAAATGGCGGTTTTGTTGCGACCAGAGACCGCGGTAAATTTCGCAACGGTCGAGCAGGTCGTCGTGGGTTCCGATGTCCTCGAACTTGCCCTTTTCGAGCACGAGAATGGCGTCGGATTTCACCAGCGACGACAAGCGGTGCGAGATGACGATGACCGTGCGGCCCTGGGCGATGCGGCGAATGTTTTCGTTGACGATCGCCTCGCTGTCGGGGTCGAGCGCGCTCGTCGCTTCGTCAAGAATGAGGATGCGCGGATCGAGGATCAATGCGCGGGCGATGGCGAGCCGTTGCCGCTGACCGCCGGACAGGTTGGGCGACCCTTCGTAGATGTAGGTTTCGTAACCTCGCGGCAGCCGGTCGATGAACTCCTCGGCGCCCGCAAGCCGCGCGGCGCGCACCATCTCCTCGAACGTCGCGTGCGGTTTGGCCGACGTGATGTTTTCGCGGATCGTGCCGCTGAAAAGGAAGTTCTCCTGCAGCACCACGCCGAGATTGCGCCGCAGATGCGCGACGTCGTACTCGCGCACGTCGACGCCGTCGATCTTGATCAGCCCTTCGTAATCCGAGTGCAGCCGTTGCAACAGACGGGTCACCGTGGTCTTGCCCGATCCGGACCGGCCGACGACGCCGAGCGTCCAGCCGACCGGCACCTCGAAATTGACGTCGTCCAAGGCGTAGCTGAGCGCGCCCTGGTATTTGAATTTGACGCGCGAGAATTCGACGTGCCCTTGCAGCGGCGTGCGCACGCCGTGGCCGCCGCGTCCCTCCTCCAACGGCTGCGCCAACAGCTGACCGACTATCATCACCGCGGCGCGCGCTTCGTCGAATTTGTTGATGAGTTGGGCGAGTTGCACCAGCGGCGACTGCACGCGACCGATCAGGATCATGAACGCAAACAGATCGCCGACCGACAGCGGATTGGAACTCGTCATGGCGATGTAGACGCCGACCGCCAGAGCGCCCGAAGTCGCGAATTGGCCGAACGGTTTGATCGTCGCGTTGATGATCGCCCCGATATGCCCGGCGTGAAACATCGCGTCGACGGAGCGCACGGTCAGCACGTCCCAGATGGCTCGCTGGCGCGTCTCCAGCGCCAACGACTTCACGGTGCGGATGCCCGCCAGATTCTGATAGAGGAACGTGCCCTTCGCCACTTCCGCCGAGATCACGTCTTTGGTGGCCCGCCGCACCGACGGCAGCATCAAAATCAGGAACAACACCATCAACCCGGTGATGCCGAGCACGATGAACGTCAACAGCGGACTGAACGCAAACATGACGGGCAGCAAGATCAACAGACTGAGCGAATCAAGCGCCGTGCCGAACCCCTGCTCGTTGAGGAAGAGGCGGATTTTGTCGCCCTCGCGGATGTCATGGGCGATCTGGCCGACCGTGTTGCGCTCGAAGAAGTCGATTTGAATGTCGAGGAGCTTGTCGAAAATGTGCTCCGACAGGCGCGAATCGACGCGCGCAGTAATGATCTGCAACAAATAATTGCGCAGATAGGTCAGCACCGCTTCGACCAGGAACAGGATCGACACGCCGACGCAAAGCACGGTGAACGTATTGAAGGCCTTATAATCGAGAACGCTGCCGGTCAAAATCCGCCAGAACACCATCGGCGACAGCGCAAGCACCGCGAGCGCGAGCGCGCCGAGCACCAGATCGCGGATGATGCGGCCTTCGCGCAAGAACAGGCCGAAAACGTACGCCCAGCCAAACGGCTTCTCTTCGTCCATCAGCTTGTAGGCGCGCCGGACAAGAACGACGTCGCCGGTCCAAATTTCCTCCAAGCGAATGCGATCGATCGTGACCGCCGAGCCTTCCTCGGCCTCCGGATCGCGCAAGGTGACGTGCTGAACGCCCTCGACCCCGACCTGTGTCAGAATCATCGCAGCGCCGGTCTTCAACTTGAGGATGACGGGAAGCGCCTTCTTCAAGTGAATGAGGTCATCCCAGTCGAGCCGAACGAGCTTCGACTTCAGCCCCGCCCGCGTCGCGCAGGAAAGCAGCTCCTCAACCGTCACGCTCTCTTCGGCCAGGAGATTGTCCTTGACGAGCTGCCCGACGGTCAGATTGAGGCCATGCGAACGCCCGATGATCGCGAGGCAGCGCAACCAGGTCGGCGAACGCTGAGTCGCCTCCGCCTCGCTGGCGAGGGTAAGCGCCTTGCTATTCGACTTCACCTTCAAAGCGTCACACTCCTGACCACGCCGTCATCGAGGATCGCCATTGCTCTAAGCGCTGACGGCGGCGGCAAAATGACCAACAGGCTCGGCCCGCCGATCCGTCGTGTTTATGCCCAGCACCCGGAGCGTGCGCGACACGCAGGCGTCGATGTCGAATCCGGTCGTCGCGGTCTCGCGCGCCGCGGCCGAAAGGCGAGCGCGCCGCGCCGGATCCGACAGCAGATCGCAGATTGACGCCGCGAGCGCCCGATGATCGTGAAACGGCGTCAGCACTCCGTTCTCGCCGTCGACGATCACGTCGCGGACCGGCGCGGTGTCCGAGGCGACGATTGCGCAGCCCGCCGACAAGGCTTCGATGCAGGACCAGGACAGCACAAACGGGTAGGTCAAATAGACATGCACCGTCGACACCTGCATCAGCGCCCGCAAATCGGCGTGCGGCAAGCGGTCGAGAAAGAGCATGCGCGACAGATCGATTTGCGGCAACGCCTCGCGCAGACAATAGGATTTCCAGTCGCCGCCGTCCGGCGCCGGATTGCCGTACGACGCCTCCTCGGCCCCGACGATCACAATCGTGGCGTTGGGTCTTTCGCGCAAAATTTGCGGGGCCGCGCGCATGAAAACGTGGAAGCCGCGCATCGGCTCCAATCCTCGTGCGAAATAGGTGACGATCTCGTCGCCGCGATCGAGCCGCCGACCGCCCGACGCGCGGAATTTCGCCGTCGGGTCCGGCGCGATCCAGGTCGTATCGACGCCCTCGTGCGCGACGTGGATCTTCGACTGGAACTCGCGCGGGAACGTCGAGCGCTGCCAGGGCGTCGGCGATACCCCGACGTCGCATTCGGCCAGCGCGATCAGCGAACTCGCGTTCTTGGCGCTCAACCCAACCAGCCCGTCCAATCCGAATTGTCCGGTCTCCAGATCGAAGCCGACGTCCTGACCCTCCGCACGGTAGTAGAATTCGCAATAGACCGCCATTCGCGCGTCCGGGAACACCGATCGAAGCGGCAGCGTCTCACCCCAACCGCAATGCCCAACCATCAGATCCGGCGCGAAGCCCTCGTTCCGCAATTGCAGCGCAGTGAACATGACCTGCTCGGCGCGCCGGCACTCCGCCTCAAAACGCCGGGAAAACGAATGCGCCGCCGCCAACGCGCCCGGCGACCGGTAACGTCGCAGTTCGACGCCGGCGACCTCGGCCGAGGTCTCAGAACCAATCGCGGCGAGCCGCCCGACCCCGAGGCTCGCGAGCCGCGTCGCCACATGCTTGAACTGCGCGGGGAAATTGTTGTGGACGAATAGAACGTTCATGGGGCGTATCGAAAAATGCGCAGGCCTCGTTCCAGCAACCGATCGAGAACGCCCCCGCTGGAACGAGCCGCGACCGCCCCCGCGAGGCGATCAGCAGCAAGAGGGATAAAACAAAAGGGCGCGAGAATCCAGGGGATTCTCGCGCCGCAAAGTTAATTTGGCTACTTGAATTAGACGGTGGTGGTGCCGCCGCCCTGGAAGTGGATGGTGATGTTGGAGTTGGCGTCGTTGATCGTGATGACCTGACCATCGCTGAAGGTCAGGGTGTGCAAGCCGCCAACCGCCGTGCTCGAGTTGCTTACGAGTTCGCCCACCGTGTTCAGCGACAGGATGCTCATCGCGCCCGAACCGCTGAGGATCGAGTCGTCACCCGTGTGACCGAGAACGACGCGCTCGCCGCCGGCGCCGCCGGCGATCGTCGAACCGATGCCGGGCCGGTCGAACATGTAGTCGAACCCAGAGCCGCCGACGAAGTTGACCGCGGTCGCCGCATCGGTCGCCACCATGGTGTCGCTGCCGGTGCCGCCGCTCAGCGTGTCGTCGCCGCGCGCAACCAACCGGGAGTCGCCGGAACCGGCCACCAAGTTGCTCATGCCGCCGCCGATCAACGTATCGTTGCCCGAGCCGGCGTACAGCACGTTGGTGCCGAAGTTGTCGACGAGCCTGTTGTTGCCCTCGGTCACCGACAATGTGTCGTTGCCCTGGCCGCCGACCAGCGTGTCTTGAGCGCCGGCGACCGTGCCGCCGATCAGCGTCGTGTTGCCCGAAGTGGCGACGAGGCGCGACATACCGCCGCCCCACAGCGTGTCGGCGCCCGCGCCGCCGATCAGAGTGTTGAGGCCGGCGCCGGCGATCAACAGGTTGGCGCCCGTCGTGGTGTGAAGCTTCTCAGACCCGGCGCCGCCGAGCAGGGTGTCGCCGCCCGTCGTGCTGGTGTCAACGACCGTGGTCGCCTGATCGCCCGACGCGATGACCACGCCGCCGGGAGAGGTGAAATCGAAAATCGTGACCGGAGTCGACGGGCCGGGGGTGGTCGGCTGCGTGTAGGTGGCGCTCGAATCCGCCGTCGAATTCGCGATCGTCAGAATCTCGAGCTTGGTGCCCGTGGCGATCGTCACGTCATTCCCTGCGGGAACTCCGCCGATCGGACCGTTGGTCTGAACGCCAACCAGATTGGTGATCGGCCCGGTCAGCAGACCTTCGTCGAGAAGGGTCTTCTGAATGAGCGCATCTGTGCTCGCAACCGTTGTACTCGCAAGCAGCGTAAGCAGATCCGCCGCGTTAAGTTGATATGTGGCCATCTTCCCTAATCCTTATTAACAGATTCGATCCCCAACACCCTCTTGCAGCCCTTATCGGGCCGTTCGAGGCGCGGAAGACGCGCACACGCGGCTCCCTGTCTCGCGCTTGCGCATCCGAGGCGGAGACCGCCCGGCTCGCAGCCACATCCTGCACACTCTGCAGACCAATCTTTACGCCCACCAAGGGATCGACCCCTGATACGCTGACAAACTCCACCTGACGTCCACGCTGGGCCGCGACGAGCGCCCCAAGGAACAGAGCCTCAGCGGCGATCTCGACGCCCGCGGCTTCCGGGCGCAAACGCAACCGGATGCCGATCAGCGGAAGCCCATGCCCGCGAGTGCCCGCATATTGTCCGGCGCTGACCCATTCCGACCAACGCGGCGGGCGGCTGCCGACAAGCACCTGCATCTCAAGCGCCGTTGCGCCGGCTTCGCCGACAATCTGCAAACCTTCGACCGCCGCCGGCGCATCCGGACCGCCCGCCCAAACGTTCTGAGCGAACGCGACGTCGCCGCGGTTGGCGAGATGGGCAAGGAATGACATCGGCGCCGCCGCAGGCGCGGCCGCCTTCTCAAGCAGAATGATCGGCTCCAACCGGAATGTCGCATCGAGCGAACCATCGGCGGAGCCGCGACGCAAGCCGACGACAACCTCGGTCGCCGACTCGGCGCGCACAATCAAACAATCGCCCGGGCGCTGCAACAAACCGCTGTCACGGCCTGGCATATCAAGCAATGTCACGCCCGCGTTCGGCGGAATTACGCGCGCCACAGCCGGCGCGCCGCTGCCCTGGAAACTGACATATCTGAAGATGTGAAGACCCCGCGCCACCGACAGCGTGGACCCCCGATCAAACTTGTCCTCCGCTGCAGGCACGCTCAACTCCACCCCCCGGCCATGACCCCTGCCATGCCTAACGGAACGTTAACATCAGACTGCGGTCTTTTGCAACCGCGAAAGTTGTGCGCGACGTGATTTTTTTCGTCACCCTTGCACAACATAACCGCTGCTAAGTAGGCCGCGCCGACCCCCGTCGTCAAGCCGTTTTCCGCTGTCCGCAAAAGGGCATGGCTCGGGTCGCCGCCGGCCTTTCCAATCTGAATGTCATGCTCTACAGACAAAGCGAAACGGTGCCTCCAAGAGACATATGTCCACCCCAAACGCCCGCCGCGATGCAACGGACGTCGATTTGCGACCTTCGCCTTCGATCAGCAATTTCGGCGCCATTGCGTCAGCCGACATCGACGAATTGGCGCGAGGCGCCAACGAACGCCTGGCGCGCGGCGATTTCGCCGGCGCGTTCGCGCTCGCTGATCGCAGATGCCGTTTGATTGTTCCCGCCGCCCGCGATCTTTTGCTGCGCGCGCAAACCCATAAGGCCGCCGGCCGGCTCGCCGCGGCCAGGCGCGACCTCGATGCGGCGATGGCGCTCGATCCCACGGACAGCGTCGTCGATCGCGCCGCGCTCGCCTGGGGCGACGAGGCCGCGCGCATCGAGGCCGCGGAGCGAATCGCCGTCCGCGCGACATCGGACTGGCTGTCGCGGCGCAAGGCTGTCGCGGCGCTGTTCGCCTCCGGCGCGCGCGCCGCGCATGGGTTGCGGCGAAACCCGCAGGGTGTGTCGGGATGGATCGTCTGGGCGGGCCGCGAGCCGCTGCGCATAGACCTGAACGACGGCGGCGCCGAGCAAACCTTCGTCGTCGATCCCGACGCCGATCATCCGCTGGCGACCGGCGATCTCTGCGCCGCCGACGTCGCGATCGAGGTGGAGGCGGCGGGGCGGCTCGGCCTCGACCTTGTGCTCGCCGCCGGTCCCGCCTTGCGCGTCGAACCGTTGGCGACCTTGCGACGCGCGCGAACGCCGGCGCCGCGCCCGCGCGCGGAGGGCGCCGCGGCGACGCCGTTCGTCACCATCATTGTTCCCGTCTATGAGGATTACGAGGCGACGCGCGCTTGTTTGGCGTCGCTTGCCAACGGCCGGCCGGCTTTCGATCACCGCATCCTCGTGGTCGACGACGCCTCGCCCAACCAAACGCTGAAAGCTCATCTGGACGCAGGGGCGGCGCGCGGGGATTTCGAGCTGTTGCGCAACGAGACGAATGTCGGCTTCGCCGCCGCGGTGAACAAGGCGCTCGCGCTGCGCGAGCGCGGCGACGCGCTGCTGTTGAACGCCGACGCCGTGCTGAGCCCCGGCGCCATCGATCGTTTGCACGCGTTGAGCCGGTCGTCGCCCGACATCGGCGCCGTGACGCCGTTCTCCAACAATGGCGAGCTGACCAGCTATCCCGTCCGGAACACGGCCAATCCGCTGCCGTCAGCCGAGGAAGTCGGCGCGCTCGACGCGCGGGCGCGGCGAGCCAACGGCGACGCGCTGGTCGACATCCCGAACGGCGTCGGCTTTTGCCTCTATGTGACGCAGGCTTGCCTCGATTCTGTAGGCGGCCTGCCTGAACTTTACGCGCAAGGATACTACGAAGACGTCGAGTTCTGTCTGATGGCGCGCGAGCGCGGCTTCCGCAATGTTGCGGCGCCCGGCGTCTATGTAGGCCATGCGGGGTCCAAGTCGTTCGCCGCGCGCAAGGCGGCGCTGGTCATGCGCAATCTTCAGCTCATCGAAGCGCGATTTCCCGGCTACCGGCTTGAAACAGCTGCGTTTGTCACGCTCGATCCGCTGAAGCCGTTTCGCGCCGCGCTGGACGCCGCGGCGCCGCCAAGCGGCGCGGCCTATCTCGTCGCCTGCGGCCCAGGCGCCGCGGAGACGGCGGGGCGTCGCCGCGCGGAACACTTGAAGACGGAGCATCCCGAGGCGACCGTGTTGAAACTGTCGGCGTCGGCGCGCGGTCGTGCGGTCGAAATCTCGGCGATCGGCGGCGGGTCGCCGCAGTCGCTGTCCTTCGACTTCAACGACAGCGCGGCGGCCGAGGCGTTTCACGGCTATCTCGGCGGCCTCAACGTGCAGCGGGTCGAAATGCTCGATCCCGCCTCGCTTCCGGACAAGGCGTTGTCGGCGCTGATCGCCCAGGGCGCGAAGATCGATTTGCTGTGCGGCGATCTCGCGTGGTTCTCTTCGTCCGCCGCGCCGCCGGACCGGGCCTGCGAGACGCCGCTCTCCGCGCCGCCGTGCGAAGCCTGTCGCAACCTGGCGAAATCGCAGCAGGATGACGCCGACCGCCACGACCGGCGGCGCGCCAAACTCGCCCGCGCGCTCGAACGCGCCGAGCGCGTCGTGCCTCTGGATCGGCTCGCCGAGAGTTTTGCGCAACGGGTGTTCAAGAGCCGCGCCGCGCGTTTGCGCGCCGAGGCGGCGCCGCCGCGCCCCGCGAGCGGCCCGGTCACACGGCTCGGCGTGCTCTGCCCGCAGCGCAACGCCCTGATCGATCGCTTGTTGCTGCGGCTCGGCCGTCGGCTCGCCGCCGAGAACGTCGCCGCCGAACTCGTGGCTTTTGGCGCCGCGCTCGACGACGGCGCGCTGATGGCGACCGGCAATATCTTCGTCACCGGCCCGGTCCGCGCCGAGGAGTTCGCGGCCTTGGCGCAGGATTACGCGGTCGACGGCCTGCTCGCGCCGGACCGCGGCGGCGGCTACGGCGACCTCGAAGCGACGGCGGCGGCGATCGGCGTCGCAAAGGCTTATTTTGACTGGTCGTATGGCGCCTTCGCGGTCGAGCCGGGCGATCTGTCGCTCGACCCGAGAATCTGCCAGGACAAGGCGGCGGCGCTGATCGTCGCCTGGATGCGCGGGGAGCGCCAGAACTGACTATGAAAGTCGCGCCGCTCTCGAACGCAAATCCGCTCGCCGCCGACGCCGCGCTGGAGACGGCGGCGCGTCTTTCGTCCGAGCGCGAGATCGAAGGCTACGTGTTCGATCCCGCGGCGCCGGAGCGGCGGTTCGTCGTCGAACTGCTGCTCGACGGCTATCCCGCCCGA
This sequence comes from uncultured Pseudomonadota bacterium, assembly GCA_963807735.1. Lineage (GTDB taxonomy): Bacteria > Pseudomonadota > Alphaproteobacteria > Rhizobiales > Beijerinckiaceae > Roseiarcus. The sequence continues at coordinate 159,472 of CAWEDI010000042.1, forward strand.
ATCGCCCGCGCGCACCTGTTCGACGCCGCGCTGCTCGCCAACGGCCGCGGTGACGGATGCTACCGTTTCGTGTTCGCGCTGGAGGCGGATACCGCGGAAGGCGCGCGAATCGCCGAAGTGCGCCTCGCCAACACCGGGACGCCGGTCGGGGCGCCGTTGTCGCTCGCCGAGGCCGAAATCGCGACGCCGCCGCACGCGCTCGGCGAGGCGCGCTGGGTCGGCGGCCTGCGCATTCAGGGCTGGATCGCCTGGAACCCGCGCGGCGCCGCCAAGGTGCGTGCGTTCATTGACGGCGACCAGGTCGCCGAGACGCGGGCGCAATATTTCTCGCATGTCGGCGAAGCCGCGGCGGGCGGGCTCGCGCGTGGTTTCGAGCTGGCGCTTCCCTACGAGTTCGCGGACGGCCGACTGCGCCGGGTCCGGGTGATCGACGAGAGCGACCGTGAGTTGCCCGGCAGCCCCTGTCCGGTGATCGCGTTTCCGCGCGGCCTCGAACAGTTTTTGGAGAGCCGCGCCGAGCTCGGCGGCGAGCGGCTGCGCGCGGGGCTGTTCGATCGGCTGGTCCCGCAATCGCTGCCGCTGCGCGAATTCGCCTCCTGGGCGCGCTCCTTTCCGCCGACGCCGGCGCTGAGCGCGCCGCGCGAGCGCATCGCCGTGGCGCTGGTGGGCGAAGAGCGGATCGAAGAGACTCTGGAGAGTCTGGAGCAACAGACCGCGAGCGCCGCCATGGTCGGCGCGCTGCGCGCCGGCGCCGCGCCGATGTCGTTCGAGGCGAGCGATCTCGCCGATTTCCTCGATGCGGAGGCGAGCGCCGAGATCATCGTGTTCGCCCTGGCGGGAACCTATTTCCACCCCTATGCGCTCGGCCGGCTCGCCGAAGCGCTGGCCCGGTTTCCCGACGCCGCGCTGGCCTATTGCGACGTCTCGCTGTCCGACGCGCAGGCGCGCGAATGGCCGCTGGCGTTTACCGCCTTCGACTACGAGCGGCTGCTCGAGCAGGGTTACGCCGCGCATTGCTTCGCCGCGCGGCCCGCGCATGTGCGCGCGGCGCTGAAGCGCGGCGCGGCCGACTTGTTCCGGCTGTTCAACTGCGCCTTCGACGAAGGCGGGCCGGTCGGTACGCATCCGCCGGCGCACGCGCCGGGCTTCTTGGTGCGCCTGCCACCCGTCGATCTGACCCGCGCCTCGCCGACGCTGGCGCGCGCGACGCGCGAACACCTCGAAGCGCGCAAGCTCAATTTCGTCGTCGAGCCGCGCGCCTCCGATCTCCTGCCCGCCGCGCGCCTGCATCGCATCGGACCGGTGGGCAAGGTGTCGATCCTGATCCCGACTCGCAATCGCGTCGATCTGCTGAAACCTTGCCTGGAATCGCTCAAGCGCACCCTCGGCGGCGCGGCGCACGAAATCTTCGTCATCGACAACGAAAGCGGGGATCCGGAAACGCTCGACTATTTCGAGGCGATCGCCGACGAGGGCGTGCGTATCGCCAAGGTGACCGGGCCGTTCAACTTCGCCAAGCTCGTCAACGCGGGCGCCTCGGTCGCCAGCGGCGAATATTTGCTGCTGCTCAACAACGATGTCGAGGCGACGCGCGAGGGTTGGCTCGAAGAGATGTTGTCGCGGCTCGCCGAGCCTGACGTCGGCGCGGTCGGCGCGCAATTGCTGCATCCCGGCGGCGGCGTGCAGCACGGCGGCGTCGTGCTGGGCCCAAACCTCGCCGCCACCCACGCGTTCGACGAATGTCAGGACGGCGACGCCGGCTATGGCGAACTCTTGCGCGCGGCGCACGAGGTCAGCGCGGTGACCGCCGCCTGCCTGCTGACGCCGCGCCGGCTGTTTCGCTGGGCGGGCGGCTTCGACGGAACGCGTTTCCCCGTGCTGTTCAACGACGTGGACTATTGTCTGCGTCTGCGCGCCGGGGGACGGCGCATCGTGTTCACCCCGCATGCGCGGCTCATTCATCGCGCCTCGTCGAGCCGCGGCCGCGAGCGCGCGTTCGACGGCCGCCACCGCCACCAGCGCGACCTCGACCATCTGCGCACCGCCTGGGCCGAGGCGCTCGCCGACGATCCGTTCTACAGCCCGCTGCTCGCCCTAGACGCCCCCTACGCCGGCCTCGCCTGGCCGCCGCGCTCACAGGCGCCGCGGTTGCCACGGATCGACGGACCCAGGGCCGCGCCGGCGGGCTTCTGAGCGGCTTATACCAGATCGCGAGGATGAGAATTCATTCTACGGCTCGCCGTCATGGCCGGGCTCGTCCCGGCCATCCACGCCGTTCCGCCGTCCTTCATCTTCGAAAATAAAATTCGACTATTAGTGCAACACCTTAAACGACCGCTCTCTCAGCCGCGTGGATGCCCGGGACAAGCCCGGGCATGACGAAACCGACGCGACTTTGAGTCATTCTCTCTGCGACTTGGTATTAGACCGTCTCCCAGCGTCCCGACTTCGCCGCGCGGAAACAGGCGTCGATCGCCGCCATGTTCGCCACCGCGTCCTCGATCGGAAACTCCAGCGGCGCTTCGCCGCGCGCGGCGCGCACGAACGCATCGCCCTGCAGTCCGTATTGGTCGCAAGTCGCGAACTCCTCGACCCGCGCGCCGCCGCCGACGAGGTCGGCGCCCGTATCGATGAGGATTTGGGTCGGCCGGTCGGTCGGCGCGTTGAACGGGATTTTCACTTCGATGCGGCCGGCGGTCCCGGCGATGGTGACGCGCTGCGCGCCGGCAAGCTGCGTCGCGGCGGTGAAGGTCAGATGCCGTCCGCCGGGAAACTCCAGGATCGCGCTGGCTAGCCGGTCGGTGCCGAATTTCGGATCGAAATCGAGGGCGGCGGCGACGCGCAGCGGCTCGGCGCCGAACACATAACGCGCCGTGAGAATGGCGTAGCAGCCGATGTCGTAGAGCCCGCCGCCGCCCGGCGGCCGGTTGCGGACGTTCTCGGGATCGAGCAGCCGATAGCTGAACAACGTCTGCACCGCGCCGACTTCGCCGATCGCCCCGGAACGGACGATCTCGCGGGCGCGCTTCCATTGCGGATGATGCCGCACCATGAACGCCTCGGCGACGAGCTTGCCGGATTTCTCGCGCGCGGCGATCAGCCGGCGCGCCTCCTCCGCGTCGAGCGCGACCGGCTTCTCGCACAGCACATGCTTGCCGGCGGCCAGCGCCTTCTCCGTCCAGGGGACGTGCAGTTCGTTCGGCAGCGGATTGTAGACGGCCTCGATCTCGGGGTCCGCCAGCAGCGCTTCATAGGACTCGTAGCCGCGCGCGATGCCGAGCTTTTTTGCCGCGGCGGTCGCACGCGCGCCATCGCGCGAGGCGATTGCCTCGATGCGGCATAGCGCGCTCTGTTGCATGGCGGGAATCACCTTCTCCGTGGCGATCTTCGCTACGCCCAGCACACCCCATTTCATGGGCTTGTTCATGATTTCCTCCCTACGCTTTCGTCGTTGCGAGCGAAGCGAAGCCATCCACGGCGCCGCCGACGCCGCCCCATCGATTATCAGACGATCTCTCGGGGCTGGATGGCTTCGCTTCGCCCGCCATGACGAGGTTACGTTGCAAAACGTTTCAGCGCGACAGCGGCGGCGATCCCGGCACGCGTCCCTGAGCTTGCCGCTCCAACATCCAGCCCGGATATTCCGGCTTCAACGCGCTCACTTGATCGAGCGTCGCCAGCTCTTCGGCGGAAAGCGTCAAATCGCTCGCGGCGAGATTGTCATTGAGTTGCTCGACAGTCTTGGCCCCGATGATGACGCTCATCACGCCCTTGCGCGTCAGCAACCAAGCGAGCGCCACGCGCGCCGCTGAAACATCGTGGGCCTGCGCGATCGCCTTCATCGCGTCGATGATGTCGTAGCCGCGCTCCTTGTCGACCGGCGGGAAATCGAACACCACGCGCCGCGCGTCGTTGCTCTTCGCGCCGTCGCGGGTGAACTTGCCCGACAGGAATCCGCCGGCGAGCGGGCTCCACACCATCACCCCCATGCCCTGATCCTCGACCAGCGGCAGGATTTCGCGCTCCAGCTCGCGCCCGGCGATCGTGTAATAGGACTGCACGGTCTCGAACCGCGCGCCGCCGCGCCGCTCGGCGATTCCTTGCGCCTTCATGATCTGCCAGGCCGCGAGATTGGAGCAACCCAGCGTCCGCACCAGGCCGCGCGATACGCAATCGTCGAGCGCCCGCATTGTTTCTTCGAGCGGCGTGGCCGGATCGAAGCCGTGGATCTGATAGAGATCCACGTAATCGAGTTTCATCCGTTTCAAGCTGCCGGCGATCTGATCCATGATGTGGCCGCGCGACAGCCCGACGGCGTTCGGCCCCGGCCCAGTGCGGCCGCGAACTTTGGTCGCGACGATGACGTCCTCGCGCGGCACTTTCAGGTCGATCAGCGCCTGCCCGAGCATCGTCTCCGAGCCGCCTTCGGAATAGACGTCGGCGGTGTCGATGAAGTTGACGCCGACTTCCAGCGCCCGCGCGACCAGCCCGGTGGCGCTTTGCTGGTCGAGCGTGCCGACGTTGCGCCAGAACCCGGCGCCGCCGTCGAACGTCATCGTTCCCAGGCAAATTTCAGAGACAAACTGGCCGGTGCGGCCAAGCGGACGATAGCGCATGCGGGGGATCTCGCGAGGAAGACGATCAGGTTAAGAGCCGACGCCCGGCCACGCAAGGGGCGTCCCGGCCGCGCACGTTCCTGTGAACCGGCCTGTCGAGAAACATCCGGTTAACCATGCTTTCTAAGCCGGCGTTAATCTCGTTTGTTTAGATCATGTTGGGTAAGCCGCGTGAAAGGCGAACCCGCCCGTGTTCAAACTCCAGCTCCCCCCGGACTTCAAGGATCGCGCCGCTGCATGGATCGCGCTGCCCTCGCGCATCGGGCTTCCCGCGTTGCGGAACGCGCGGGTCGCGCCGGTCGCGGGATGGGCGAGCGTCATTCTGGTCGGCGCGGTGATGATGGCGCACGCCGCCCGCGAAAATTGCTGCGCCGCGCCTTCCCCTGCGCCCGTCGTCGCCGTCGAGGCGCCCAAGCCGGAGGCGCCGCAGGCGGTAGCGACGCCGTCGGCGGATCTCGCCGCGCTCGCCGCGGCCCCGGAGCCGGCGCCCCCGCCCGCAAAGTCGAAATCGACGGAGCGGATCGACATGACGCCGACCGGCGCCATCGGCGATCCGCCGAAGCCGCGCCACAAGCCGCACAAGAAGAAGCCCAAGGACCTCGACAAGAACCCCTGAGCGGGCGATTCTCGTTTATGTCCAACGAATCGTTGGCGGCCGTCGTCATCGCCTGGGTCGCCTTTCTCGGGCAGGAGCGCCGGCTCGCCGCCAAGACGCTCGAAGCCTACGGCCGCGACGCCCGGCAGTTCCTCGACTTTCTCAACGTACGGCTTGGCCATATCCCCAGCGCGGCGGATTTCGCGGGCCTGAAGCCGGCGGACGTGCGCGCTTTCCTCGCGGCGCGGCGCGCCGATGAGATCGACCCGCGCTCGTTGCAACGGGCGCTGTCGGCGCTGCGCAGCCTGACCAAGTACATGGAGCGGGTCGGCGCCGGCCGCGCCTCCGCCTTTTCGGCGCTGCGCTCGCCGAAGGCCGGGCGGCGGCTCCCGCGTCCGCTGCGCGCCGACGACGCCCGCGCGGTGGCCGATGTCGCGACGCGGGCGGGCGAGACGCGCGACCCCTGGGTGCTCGCCCGCGACGCCGCCGTGCTGGCGCTCTGTTACGGCGCCGGCCTGCGAATCAGCGAGGCGCTCTCGATCAAGCGCGGCGATGCGCCGATCGGCGCGGTCGATGAGGTGCGCATCACCGGCAAGGGCGGCAAGACCCGGATCGCCCCGGTCATCGCCCCCGTGCGCAAGGCGATCGAGGATTATCTCGCGCGCTGCCCATGGACGCTGAAGCCCGAGGGGCCGTTGTTCGTCGGCGCCAAGGGCGGCCCGCTCAGCCCGCGCATCGTGCAACTCGCGATGGAGCGCATGCGCGGCGCGCTCGGCCTGCCCGACACCGCGACGCCGCACGCGCTGCGCCATTCCTTCGCCACGCATCTCTTGGCGCGCGGCGGCGATCTGCGCACGATCCAGGAATTGCTCGGCCACGCCTCGCTGTCGACGACGCAGGTCTACACCGCGGTCGACAGCGCCCGCCTCGTCGCCGCCTATAAGGCGGCGCATCCGCGAGCGTGAAGCCCGGCGTGTCCGGCTAACCCTTCCGCAATCTCGCGGCGTAGAACCCGTTCGAGGCCCGACTGCCGCGGCGTGTCGGCTTGCAGGTGGCAGGGCAGGGTGCGCAGGTCGCCGAGCGGCGTGATGCACTGTTGCAGCCCGCCGACCTCTTCCGCCGCGATAGGCGCCCGCGAAAGCTCGGGATGGCGGCGCAGCAGCGCGGTGATTTGCGCCTCGCCCTCCTCCGGCTCTAGCGAGCAGGTGGAATAGACGATCGTGCCGCCGCGCCGGGTCAGCGCGACCGCGCGGGTGAGCAACTCGGCTTGCGCCTTGGCGAGCGCGGCGAGATCGCTCGACCGCTTGGTCCAGGCGACGTCGGGATGACGGCGGATCGTGCCGGTAGAGGTGCAGGGCGCATCGACCAGCGCCGCGTCGAACGACGGCGCATCGTAAGTCGCGGCGTTGGCGATGACGAGTTCGGCTTCGAGTCGCAGGCGCTCCAGATTAGAGGCGACGCGCTTCAGCCGCTGCGCCGAGCGGTCGAGCGCGGAGACGCGGGCGCCGCGCAGCGCCAGTTGCGCGGTTTTCCCGCCCGGCGCGGCGCAGAGATCGACCACCCGATCGCCGGGCGAGATCGGCAACAAGCGCGCCGGCAGCGCGGCGGCGGCGTCCTGCACCCACCATTGCCCGTCCGCGTAACCCTCAAGCTCCGTCACTGGCGCGTGCGTATCCAGCCGCACCGAGCCGGTCGGAAGCACCACGCCGCCGAGCCGCGCCGCCCAGCCGTCCGGATCGTCCTTTACCGTCAGATCGAGCGTCGGCGGCTCACGATTCATCATGGCGATGGCGAGCGCGGTGGTCTCGCCGTAGTTCGCCTTCCAGCGCGCGGCGAGCCACGGCGGCACGTCGTCGAACGGCTCGGCGTCGCCGACGATCTCCTCCTTGGCGCGCGCCACGTTGCGCAAGACGGCGTTGGCCAAAGCGGTGTAGGGCGCGCTCGCGGGATCGGCGCGCACCGCCCGCACGGCGAGATCGACCGCCGCGTAGTCGGAGGCGTCGAGAAACAGGATTTGCGCGGCCGCGGCGATCAGCGTCGATTCAAGCGGGCCGGCCTTGCGCGGCACGCCCTTTTCCAGAAAGCGGCCGAGTCCTTTGCGGATTGTGCCGAGCCGGCGCATCGCCACAGTGGCGATCGAGCGCGACAGCGCGCGGTCGTGCCCATCGAGAACCTGGGGTGACGGCTCTCCGTCCGGGCCGGGAAATCGGTCGCCTAGCGGTTTACCATACGTCAACGCCTCGTTGATCGCCTGCGCCGCCACCCAGCGGGGGACATAACCCGGCGTCGCCTCAAGCGGCGGCGGACGTTGTGCGCCCGCGCTCTTCCGGATCGCGGGCTTATTCGGCCTCAAACTATACATCCTCGCCGATTCGCGAATGGCGATCTCTTAGCAGCCAATCCCCCTGGCGCGCGAGCCTCCTTCGCCCTATCTCAACACTTGTGAAGGATCGGCCTGAAAATACGCCGCCGCCACGCCCGCTTTCCGACGCGGCAAGGCGCGCGCTCGCGGAAGCCGAGGCGCGTCGCTCAGCCGAGGCGGCGCGGCGTCCCTCCGAGATCGGCGGACGCGGCGGCCTCGATCCCGCGCGTTACGGCGATTGGGAGGTGAAGGGGATTGCCTGCGACTTTTGAGCCGCTTAGGGGATCATAACCACTTCGGCGCCGACGCTGACGCGATCGTAAAGGTCGATCACGTCCTCGTTGAACATGCGGATGCAGCCGTAAGAGGCTGCGGTGCCGACGGAGCCGCGCATCTGCCGCGTCGTGCCGTGAATGGCGACTTCGTCGCGATCGAGCGTGATCGCTCGCGCGCCCATCGGATTGTGCGGCGAGCCTCCGGGGATCACTTCCGGCAATTCGGGGTGATCGCGCTTCACCGAATCGGGCGGCGACCAGGCCGGCTCGACGTATTTACCCTCGACGCGGGCGTAGCCGCTCCATTCCTTGCCGCGCTTGGCGACCGCGACCGGATAGGCGATCGCCTCGCCGGGCTCGACGACGAAGAACAGTTTGCGTTGGCGCTGGCTGATGACGATCGTGCCGGGCTTGTAGCCCTCTCCGAACGTCGTCAGCGCGCCGGCCGAAGCGGGGCCAGCGAGCAGCAACAGCCCCGCCAGCGCGACCAGAAACGCCTTCGCCATCGTCGGACCCTCGTTGTTCTTTGCGGAAAATCTAGCAAAAATCGACGCAAAGCGAGAGCAAGGCTTCTAAACGCGGTAAATTGGCGCCAAAGAAGGGTTTACGGATAGAGAAACTATGCTGACCAACAAAGGCAAATACGGCCTCAAAGCGATGACCCATCTGGCGGGGATGCCGCCCGGCCGGCCGGCGCTGGTCGCCGACATCGCCGCCACCAACGCGATCCCGAAGAAATTTCTCGACGCCATCCTCGGCGAATTGCGCACGGCCGGCTTTGTCCACTCCAAGAAGGGACGCGGCGGCGGTTACGTGCTCGCCCGTTCGCCCGACGACATTCGCGTCGGCGAGATCGTGCGGGCGCTCGACGGCATGCTGGCGCCGATCGGCTGCGCCAGCCGCGCTTTCTATCGCCGCTGCGACGATTGCGATCCGACCCGGCCGTGCAGCGTGCAGATCGTGATGGCGCAGGCGCGCGATGCGATCGCTTCCGTGCTCGACAAGCGCACGCTGTCGCAGATGCGCGAACTGAGTCTCGCGCCCGCCTAGCCGGAGGGGGGATGGCCGACGATTCGGATATGGCGCTGTTTGTCGCGCGGAATCGCGCGCGGATGATGGCGCTCTATGCCGCGCGGGCGGCGGGGCGATGGCCGTTCTGCTGGCCCGGCCTGCTCGCGCCGCAAGCCTGGTTCCTTTATCGCAAGATGTATGTCTGGGCGGCGGTGGTGTCCGCCGGGCCGCTCATCCTCTCGTATTTTCCGAAGCTCGCGGCGTTGACTTGGAGCACGTCGGTCGTCGGCGCGCTGGGCTTGCGGCTTTACTTCGACGGCGCGGCGCGGACGATCGCCGCGATTCGCGCCACGGCGGCGGACGACGACGAGGCGCGCGCGCTGATCGCGCGGGCCGGCGGGGTCTCGCGCATCGGCGCGGCAATCGGGCTCGCCTTCGGCTTCTCGGCGTTCGTGCTGTCGTTGAAGGCGGGCGTTTTCTCCCGATGACGCTCGCCGCGGCGCTGGCCTGGGCGATCGCGCCGGCCTCGGCCGCGCTGCTGGCGTTTTTCCTGTGGCGCGGCGCGCTCCTCGGGCGACTGTTCGTCGACGCGCTGGCGATCGGCGTCACGCTCGGCGCGGCGATCGCGGTGGCGCTTGCGCCGTTCGACCTGCGCGACAACCCGATGCGATTCGCGCCGCAGACGCTCGCCTTCCTGTTCGCCGGGCTGCCGGAGGAGGGCGTCAAGATGCTCGGCGTCGCGGCGTTCTTGCGCGGCCATTTTCGCGCCCGGAGCCGGCGCGATGTCGTATTCGCCGCGGGCGCGCTGTCGCTCGGCTTCTCGGCGCTGGAAAACGTGTTCTATCTCGCCAACGCCGGCGCCGGATGGGCCACGCTGGCGGTCGAGCGGGCGCTGACCGCGACGCCGTTCCACGTCTGCGAGGGGCTCGCGGGCGGCTATGTCGTCGCCCGCCTGTCGCGCGGCCCGCGCGGGTTCGCGCTGGGGCTGCTGGCTTGGCTCGGGCTCGCCGCCATCCACGGGGTCTACGATTTCGCGGTGTTCGCCGGGGCGTCGAGCGGCGCTGCGCCCGCTGGCTTCGCGCGCCTCGTTGCCGCGCTCGGGCTTGACACGGCCAACGCCTTGCGCGCCCTGCTCGCGGCAGCCGAGGCGGCGGCGGCGGTCGCCGCGAGCGCCGCGGTGCTGGCCCTGCCCGCCGCGCCGTTCGGCGAGCGCCGCCCGTGGCTTCTCCGCCTGGCGCGATCGCGCGGGATAGGCCGGCTCGTCGGCGTCCCGCTGGCGGGAGCGGCGTTCGTCGCGCTGGCGGGGGCGATCGTCGCGGCCCTGCTCGTCGGCGCGCCCGATCCGTTGTTCCGCGTCGCGCTCTACGCCGTGCTGCCGCTGGCGCTCGGGCTGCTGTTCATCCTTGTCCCCACGGCGCCGCCGGCGCCGCTTTCGCGCGGGACGCGCCGCGCCTTCGTCGGCGCCGGCGTTGCGGCTTCGTTGGCGCTTTTGACCGCGGCCGTCGTGTGGGGGCCCACGGAGTGGCGTTGGCTGACCGCCTTGCGCTTCGAGGCGCTCGGCGCGCGGATGGCGGCGGATGGCGACTACGCCCGAGCGATCGACGCCTATACGCGGGCGCTAGAGATCGCGCCCGGACGCATCGACATTCTCGCGCAGCGCGCCGCCGCCTACGCCGCCGCGGAACGTTACGACCCTGCGCTCGCCGATCTCGACGCCGCGTTGCGGGTCTCGCCCGGCAATGTCGGGCTCTACGAGCAGCGCGCCAGCGTCGACCGCCAGCGCAACGACCCTGACGCCGGCGTCGCCGATCTCGACGCGGCGCTTAAGGTCAAAGCCGACGATCCGGAATTGCTGGCGCTTCGCGGCCAGGCGCGGCTCGAATCCGGCGATGCCAAGGGCGCCTACGACGACCTCGCCGCGGCGAGCCGCGCGGCGCCCGACAACGCGGTGGTGCGGCGAACGTTCGCCAGCTGGGACGTCGACGCCGGCGATTTCGACGCCGGCTTGCGCGACCTCAACGCCCGGCTGCACGCCGAGCCCGGTGACGCGGTCGCTGCATTCCAGCGCGGCCGCGTCTGGCTCTACAAGGGCGACGCCAGGCGGGCGCGCGACGATTTCGCCCGCGCCGATCGCGATCCGAGCTTTCTCTATCCCGCCCTGTGGCGCTTTCTGGCGCAGGCGCGGCTCGGCGGGGACGGGACCGCCGATCTCGCCAAGCGGCTCGCCGCCGCGCCGGACAAGTGGCCGGCGCCCGTGGCCCGGCTGCTGCTCGGCCAACTCGACTTGGCCGCGGCGCGCGGCGCGGCGGCCAACGACGGCGAACGCTGCGAGGCGGATTTCTACTACGCCGCGTCGCGGCTTATGCTCGATTCGTCGGATCAGAGCGCGCCACGGCTGCGCGCCGCGCTGGCGGAGTGCCCGACGGGGTTCATCGAGTACGAAGGCGCGAAAGCCGAGCTGCGCCGGTTGGGGCAGTAGCGAAGGGTTGCGGCGCCCCTCATCCGGCCTTCGGCCACCTTCTCCCCGCGAGCGGGGAGAAGGCCTCTATCCTGCAAGCAGAGATCGACGGCCTGCCGACCCCCTCGCCCCGCTCTTGCGGGGAGAGGGCCGGGGTGAGGGGCCTCGCCGGTATGCAAACCTTGCCGAGTTGGCCTCGAACCTGTGACGCGAAGCGTTCAAAACACAAACACTAAGCCCTCGACGAGTCTTGCTATAACGCCCCGATGCGCTTTGACCCGCAGACCCGCCGGCTCGCTCTCGATCCCCGCGATGCCCGCTTCTTCGCTGATCCCCACGCGGCCTATCGCCGGCTGCATGCGGCGCCCGGCCCGGTGTTCTGGGAGGACTACGGGTTCTGGTGCTTCGCCGGCCACGCGGCCGTGTCGGCGCTGCTGCGCGACCGGCGCTTCGGCCGACAGATCCTGCATGCGACGACCCGTGCGGCGCTCGGCTGGCCGGAGCGGCTCGCCCATCTCGCGGACTTCGACGCGCTGGAGCGCCATTCGCTGCTCGAATTGGAGCCGCCAGAGCACACGCGTCTGCGCGCGCTGGTCAACCGCGCCTTCGTGTCGCGACAGGTCGAGCGGCTGGCGCCGCGCATCGCCGACCTCGCGGGCCGGCTGATCGACGGGTTCGTGGGCGAAGGCGCCGTCGATCTTTTGGGAGCTTTCGCGACGCCGATTCCGGTTGGCGTGATCGCCGAATTGATCGGTGCGCCGACCGAGGATGCGGGGCTTCTGCTCGATTGGTCGCACAAGTTGGTGGCGATGTATCAGTTCGCCCCGACCCGCGCCGTGGAGGACGCGGCGACGCAGGCGGCGCGAGAATTTTCCGCCTACGTCCGCGCGCTCGCCGCCGAGCGCCGGCGCGCGCCGCGCGACGACCTGATTTCGCAGCTCCTCGCGGCGGAGAGCGAGCAGGGCCGGCTCAGCGAGGACGAACTCGTGGCGACGGTCGTGCTGCTGCTCAACGCCGGCCACGAGGCGACGGTCCACGCGCTCGCCAACGGCGTCAAGACGATCCTCGACCACGGCGTCGGGTTTGACGGCTCCGAGACGGCGATCGAGGAGTTGCTGCGCTTCGAGCCGCCGCTGCACCTGTTTACCCGTTACGCGTTGCAGGACGTCGAGATTGACGGCGTCGCGCTGCGTCCCGGCGACCGGATCGGGTTGTTGCTCGGCGCCGCCAACCGCGACCCCGCGGTCTTCGCCGATCCCGACCGGCTCGATCTCGCCCGCTCGCCCAATTCGCATATTGCGTTCGGCGGCGGCATCCATTTCTGCCTCGGCGCGCCGCTGGCGCGGCTCGAACTGCGCATCGCGCTGCCGATCCTGTTCCGCCGCCTGCCGGGGCTGGCGCTCGCCGAGCCGCCGCGCTGGCGCGACACGTTTCATTTCCACGGGCTGGAGGCGCTTAAGGTCCGCTGGTGAGCCAGGGCTTCACCTCGTCGCCGGCGACATCGCGCGCGGCGTCGGCGACGCGGCGGCCGCCGAGGACGAGGTCGGGCGCGATTTCGGCGAGCGGGATCAACACGAAAGCGCGGCGCAACAGATCGCGATGCGGAATGACGAGCCGCTCGTCCTGCAACGCGAGGTCGCCGTAATAGAGGATGTCGATGTCGATGACGCGCGGACCCCACCGCACCGCGTCGACGCGGCCGAGATCGCGTTCTAGCGTCTTGATCGCGTCGAGCAGGTCGAACGGCGCCAGCGTGGTGTGGCCGATCGCGCAAGCGTTGGCGTAGTCAGGCTGCGGCACGCCGCCCCACGGCGCGGTGCGGTAGAGCGAGGACAGCTTATCGATGGTCGCGATTCCCCGCGCGGACAGCGCGGCGATCGCTGCGTGTATGGCGGCGGCGGGATCGCCGACATTGCCGCCGAGGCCCAGTCCGATCTCAGGCATTGTTTATCGCTTCGAACACCGTGAAGGCGGCGCGGTGCTCGGCGGCGTCATGGACGCGGAACACGTTCGCCCCGCGCGCCAGCGTCGTCAGATTGGCGGCGAGCGTGCCGATCAGACGGTCGTCGACGCCGGCGCCGAGCAACTCGCCGAACATGCGCTTGCGCGAGACGCCGATCAGCACCGGCAGGCCGAATGCGCTCTTGAGGCGATCCGTCGCCTTGAGCGCTTGAAGATTCTGCGCGCGCGACTTGCCGAAGCCGATGCCGGGGTCAACAAGGATCTTCTCGCGCGGGACGCCGGCCCGGTCGGCCAACGCGAGCGAGCGCTCAAAGAAGCGCAGCATGTCGTCGACGATGTCGATCTCGCGATCGACGCTGTCGCGATTGTGCATGACCACCACCGCCGCGCCCGCGCCCGCCACCGTCTCGGCCATCGCCGGATCGCGTTGCAGGCCCCAAACGTCGTTGACGACGCTCACCCCCGCCGCCAGCGCGCGCCGCGCGATTTCAGCCTTGTAGGTGTCGATCGAGAACGGCAGCGCGATCTCGGCGACGAGCGGCTGAAGCACGGGTTCGAGCCGGCGCCATTCCTCGTCGAGCGGCACCGGGGTATGGCCGGGACGCGTCGAACTCGGCGCCGATGTCGAGAATGTCGGCGCCGCCTTCGGCGAGCTTGCTCGCCTGCGCGCGCGCCGCGTCGAGCCCTTGGAAACGGCCGCCGTCCGAGAACGAATCCGGCGTCAGGTTGAGGATGCCCATAATGAGCGGCCGCTGCGCCAGCGCGGTCAGGAAGGTTTCGAGACGCGCGTCGCCGTTCGACAAGGCCGATCTCCCGTGGCGGGCCAGGCAGCCGGATAGCGCGCAACGGCGGCGCCGTCGAGGCGGTTCAGATCACTTTCAACGGCGTCCAGACCGCGCCCGGCGTGCCGATCACCGAGACGGACGCGACCGTCGCGTCGTTCATGTTGTAGGCGATCAACTGGTTGGTCGAGGCGTTCTCGAACAGGATGCTGGCGTCCCGGGAATCGTTGAGGTCCGCGACGCCGAAGTAATTCCAGCCGGGGCCGGGTCCGTTGAACGCGCCGCCGCCGATCACCGAGGCGCCGCTCATGTCCCAGGTCTCATAACTGCCGGCGCTGTTCTGAAACAAGAGGTCAGTCTTGCCGTCGCCGTTGAAATCGGCGGTGCCGACGAGGCTCCAGCCGGCGCCGGGAGAACCGATCGCCACCGTGCCGGCATGGGTGTCGTTGGCGACGAACCACGCAAAATAGGTCCCGGACGGCCCCAGAAATAGGAGATCGGAGGTTCCGTCGCCGGTGAGATCGGCGATGCCGGCGAGCGTGTAGCCCGAGCCCGGCGTCCCCAACGCGCCGCCGCCGATCACCGTCGGTCCGTTGAGCAGCCAGGTCGCGTAGAGGCCGGCGCTGTTGACGAACAAGAGGTCCTGAATCCCGTCGCCGTTGAAATCGCCGACGCCCTGATACTGCCAGCTTCCGCCGGGGCCGCCGATCACGCCGCTGTTGACGATCTGAGAGCGGTCGGTCTCCCACAACGCATAGCTCCCGCTCGCGTTGGTGAACAGAATGTCGGGCTGGCCCGCGCCATCGAAATCGCCGGCGGTGAGATAGCTCCAGCCGCCGCCCGGGCTGGCGAAGAACGCGCCGCTCTGGATGACCCCCAAGGGTACGCCCCACTCGGCGATGTCGCCGTTGGCGTCGCCGAACAGAATCGTCGGCGCTGGCGGCGTCGGGAGTGCGTAAGGGGCGACGGAAACCGCCCAATTGGGGCCGGCGGCGCCGATGAGGCCGCTGCTCGTCAGCGTCGCGCCGTTGATGACGTAGTCGTAGTTCGCGCCGGTGATGGTGTTCTGGAAAATCAGATCGCTCGTGCTTGAAGTCGTATAGGCGCCGATCGAAACCAGGGTGTAGTCGACGCCCGGCGTGCACAGCGTCACGGTCGACGCGACGCCGCCGCTGGCGGACATGAGCCACGCCGTATATTGCCCGAGCGCCGGATTTTCGAACAGGATGTCGGCCTTGTTGTCGCCATTGAAGTTGCCGACGCCGGCGAACACGCAACCCGCCGGGGCCGCGCCCAGCGTGACCGAACTGGCGATCGACGTCCCACGCATGAGCCAAACGGCGTAGACGCCGCTGGCGTTCTCGAACAGCAGGTCGCTGCAACCATTGCCGTTGAAGTCGGCGGTCGCGATGTAGCTCCAGCCGGCGCCGGGGTTGCTGATGAGGCCGCCGCCGACGATGGCGGCTGTGCTGATCTCCCACAGCGCGAGATCGCCGGCGCTGTCCTCGAACAGAATGTCGGTGAGGCCGTTGTTGTTGAAATCGCCGAGACCGACGATTTGCCAGTTGGCGCCGGGGTAGCCGAGCGTGACGCTGCTGAAGATCGTCGTCCCCGACACCGCCCAATAGACGATCTGACCGGCCTGGCTTTCAAACAGAATGTCGGTCCCGCCATTGCCCTGAAAGTCGCCGGTCCCTTCGTAGGTCCAGTCGGGGCCCGGATTGGCGATCGCGCCGCCGCCGTCGACCGCGGCCCCGTCGACCTGCCAGGTGGCGACCAGATCGGCCTGCGACGGCGTCGTGTCCACCGATTGGAAGATCAGCGCCGAGGGCAAGTGCGGCAGCGTCAGCGCCCAGAAGTCATAGGGGATCGTATTGGCCGTGACGGTGAGGGTCGAGACCGGCGAATTCGGCGTGATGATGACGATGCTGTCCGGCCACGTCGCCCCCGAGTAGGAGGTGACGGTGATCGTGCCCGCCGCCGCGTTGATCGCGATGGTCGAAGTCGGCGTCGCGCCCGTCGGGGTGACGATGGCGAACGACCAGCCGCTCATGCTGACTGCCGCGTTCTGGTAGGTCGCCGAGATCGTATAGGTCTCGACGCCGGAATATTCGACGTAAGTCGCTCCCGGATCGACCAGTTCGAAGCTCTGTCCGGACGGGATCGGCGACGAAAAAGCGTAGCCGATCGTCTCGACGGCGGTGGTGTCCAAGGTGCCGGCGAAGACGCCGAGGCCGACGTCGGCATAAGGCGCGCCGAGCGCGGTGAGCGCCGGGTTGGTCCAATTCGTTGGCGCGAAGTTGCTGGCCATGGCCGCCATCGAGCCGCCATAAACCGAATAGGACCCCGTATAGGGAATGCCGGCGACATTGCCGATTCGGGCCGTGACCGTGCCGGTCCAGGATATATAGCCGCCGGCGCCGCCGAGCGCGCCGGCCACGCTGAAAGAGGCGTTGTTCGTCACGCTGACTTGCGGCGCGGGCCGAGCGGGGCTGACGGAGGGTTGAGCCGGTCGCCGCCGCCGCAGCACGCCTTCGGCGAGCGGGAATATCTGGCCGTTCGGCGCTTGGGGGCTGTCGGGGAGCGCCGACCAGGCGGCGTTAGCCTGAATAACCGCCCCGTTGGGCTCGCCGGAATCCGGCTCCCTGGCGCGCTCCTCGCGCGCCCGCCGGCGATGACCGCCGGCCATGGGATTGAGCCTCTCGAGCTCACCGGTTCGATCGTCCATATAGCTCGCTAACTTTGAATCCTCGGGGCGGACGGGCGTGTTTTAGCACGGCGCTGTTGCTTGTGCGAACAGGCATGTCTGGGAGAGTTGCGATTTTTTATGTTCGGAATGGCTCGAAGATTTGGGGAAGTCGTCACCCCGATCGCAGATAAGAAATTAACTTTGGCCCGTATTCGAAGGGTATACAAAACCTATTAGACGGTTTGGGGCGCTTCGCACGCAATGACGGCTAATTTAGATTTATAGATGTTCTGCGTTGTTAGCTTGGCGTCGCGAAAATTTCCAATCAGCTGCACCCGCGCGCCGGTTCCTGACGGAGGGTTAGACGACGCAGACGTTGCGTAATGAACGGTTCGCGCCGATGCGCTTTCCGCCTGCGCCGCGCCGCTGCGCGCTGGACGCGCCGTCGCGTCTGCGCTATGGGGGCGCGCTCAACTGACAACAGCGCGCCGAAGCGCTCGTCGGCCCGACGCTGGTCGGCTCGACGTCACGGCATGGAGTTCAACGTGAATATCATTGCGACCATCGAGGCCGAAGAGGCCGCGCGCCTCAGCGCCAAATCCGGCAAGATCCCGGAGTTCCAGCCGGGCGACACCGTCATCGTCAACGTCAAGGTGACCGAAGGCGACCGCACCCGCGTGCAGGCTTATGAAGGCGTCTGCATCGCCCGCAACGGCGGCGGCCTCAACGAGAGCTTCACGGTGCGCAAGATTTCCTACGGCGAGGGCGTTGAGCGCGTGTTCCCGCTGTTTTCGCCGATGATCGATTCGATCAAGCTCGTGCGCCGGGGCAAGGTGCGTCGCGCCAAGCTGTATTATTTGCGCGATCGGCGCGGGAAGTCGGCGCGCATCGTCGAGCGGGTTGACACGACCAAGGGCGCGGCGAACAAGTAGTCGCTCCGCCGGTCCGCGCGACCGGCGACGGAGGCGAACATGGCCGAACCGACGATCGCACAAAAGGCCCCCTACGGCGCCCCCGTCGAAGCGGGGAAGACCTATTGGTGGTGCGCCTGCGGCAAGTCGGCGACACAACCGTTCTGTGACGGGTCGCACAAAGGCAGCGAGTTCACACCCAAACCCTACGCCGCGGAAAAGGACGGAACCGCCTGGTTCTGCGGCTGCAAGATGACGCAGAACGCGCCGATGTGCGACGGGTCGCATAAGAGCGTTTAAGCGCTGGCCTTGATGATGTCCGATGCCCGAGTTGCGTCACGGTGCCGAGGTCGCAGCCCGTGACGATTAGCCTGAATTTCTCACCGTCGTTCGCCGGCCCGATGACGCGTCAGCGGCGCGGTGGGTTGCGTCGCTGTGCTTGAACGGACGGAAATTCCGGAGAGGTCGTGCGCCCCTTCAGGCCCCCTGGCCCTCGCGCTCGGGATAGGCGCAACGCCAGCGGGTGATCGTCGTGTTGGGATGTTGCTCGGCCCATTGGGCGAGATAGGGCTGCGCTTGCATCATACACTGCATAATGGATTCATCGGCGCTGAATTGCATGCGCGCTTCGTTGCACTGATCGGGTGATGACATCGAGCAAACGGTCATGATGAGCACCAGCATAAACAGGATCTCCAAGCGTTCTTGATGAATTTAACGCCGACAATCCGTCCTGGAGCTTTCCTGCCGCAAAAAAAAGCACGGGTATTTTTCCCGTGTCGCCGATGTTGGCGCCGAAGCGCGTCTCCCGCATAATCTCCTTTTGCTGGGATGAAATGGAGAAGCAATCCGCGTGCCAAGCGGGGAGGAAAACGCCGCCGACCGGGTGCAAGTGAGCGCGGGCGCCCGATTGCACCTGGGATTTCTCGACCTCGCCGGCGACCTGGGCCGGTGTTTCGGTTCGATTGGGCTCGGCATTGACGGATTCGAGACGCGCATCGCGATGCGCAAGGCGCCTCGGCTGCGAGCCGCCGGGCCTCAGCGTGATCGCGTCGCGGCGCTGGTCGGACAGCTCGCCGAGGCGCTCGGGGTAGCGCCTGACGTGGAGGTGGAGATTTCCGCGGCGATTCCCGCCCATGCCGGGCTCGGGTCGGGCACCCAGCTCGCGCTCGCCGTCGCGCGGGCGTTTCGCCTGACGCTGGGGATGGCGCCGGACACGGCCGCCGATGCGGCGGCGCTCATGCGCGGCGCGCGCTCCGGGCTTGGCGTCGCCCTATTCGAGCACGGCGGTTTCATGCTCGACGCCGGACGCGGGCCGGCGACGGCGCTGCCGCCGGTCGTCGCGCGTTTGCCGTTTCCCGAGGCGTGGCGGGTCGTGCTGCTGCGCGACGACGATGTCGCCGGCGCGCATGGCGAGGCCGAACGCGCCGCCTTCGCCGCGCTGCCGGCGTTTCCCGGCGCGGTAGCGGCCGAGATCTGCCGCCACGCGCTCATGCAGGTGCTGCCGGGCGTGGCCGAAGCGGATTTCGATACGTTTGGCGACGGGATCAGCGCGATCCAGCGCCGGCTCGGCGATCATTTCGCGCCTGCGCAGGGCGGCGGACGGTTCACCAGCCCGCGCGTCGCCCGCGTCGCTGCGGCGCTGGAGCGGGCCGGCGCCCTCGGGATCGGCCAAAGCTCCTGGGGACCGACCGGCTTCGCCTTCGCCCGCGATCCCGACGAGGCCGCGCATTGGGCGGCGATGGCCCGCCGCGAGGCGAACGGAGCGGTGCAAGTCGGGATTCACGCCGCGCGGTCGCTCGGTCAGGCGTCCCTCTAACTCGCGAGGAAACTCATGGCGAAGACCATCCTGCATATGCTGACGCCGCTGGCGCATATGAGCCCGTTCGACGTCAACATGGCCGCCGACGCCGGCTTCGACGTCGTCGCCACCTACACCAACGTCTCGCTCGCCGAGGTCTCCGGCCTGACCCAGGATGCGATGTTTTCGCGCTCGCCGAAAGACGCCCTGCGCACGGGGCTGTTCATCGGCGGCAAGGACGCCTTCCTGGCGCTCGACATGCTCGACGCGGCGGCGAAAGCGCTGCTGAAGCCGTTCGAGATTTCGCTGTTCGCCGATCCCGCCGGCTCCTTCACCACCGCCGCCGCCATGCTCGCGGTCGTCGAAAAGACCCTCGCGGCCAAGTTCGGCGCGACGCTCGCTCGCGCCGAGATCGCCATTTTCGGCGCGACGGGGGTGGTCGGCGCGGCCGCCGGGGTCATCGGCGCGCTCGAAGGCGCGAAAGTGACTTACGTCGGCCACGATGGCGTCGCTCGCGTCGATCGGCTCGCGGCCGAGGTGAAGCGCCGCTTTGGCGTTGACGTCGCCACCGCCGACGGCTCGACGGCCGAGGGTCGCGGCGCGGTTCTGGCTGCGACCGAGATCGCGCTGTGCGCCGCGCGGGCGGGGGTGCGGGTGATCGACGCGGCGCAGATCGAGGCGGCGGGCCGGCTGAAGATCGCCGCTGACGTTAACGCGGTGCCGCCCGCCGGGGTCGAGGGCGTCGGCATGCAGGCCAACGGCGCGCCGCTTGGCGGTCGCGGCGCCGTCGGGATCGGCGCGCTGGCGATTGGCAACGTAAAGTACCGCACCGAATCCGGGCTGTTCAAGCAGATGACGGAAAGCGCGAAGCCTTTGAAGCTCGACTTCCGTCAGGCTTTCGCGTTGGCCCGGACGCTCGCCTGACCGGGCTCGGGGACCGCCAACGCCGTGGCGCGGCGGCGAACGATCTCGACGCCGACCGCCCCGTCGATGACGTCGAGCTTGCGCGCGACGATCTTCACCACCCGCGCCCTTTCGTGCCGCAGCACGATGGCCGCGACCGCCTCGGCGAGGCCCTCGACGAATTCGTGATGGCCCTGCGCGGCGACGAGGCGGATCGCGTCGAGGATAACGTCGTAGGAGAAGATCGCCCGCATGTCGCGCGGCTCCGCCGTCGCGCGGCGGATCAGCGCCTCGACGTCGAAGGCGACGCGCTGCTTATGACCGCGCTCGAAATCATAGGCGCCGATCTCCGCATCGATGACGAAATCGCGCACGAAAATGCGGTCGAGATCGGTCTCCGGCTCCTCCGCGCCGATGAGGCCGCGCCCGAGCAGCCGCCAGTCGATGTTGGGGGAATCCGCGCCGGCGCGGCGCTCGCGCGGAATGAGATCGCGCACCAGCGCGACCGCGTCGGCGTCGATGCGCGCGGTGCGGTCGCGGCCGACGCACAGCGCGCCGCGAAAGCCGAGAATGTCCGGCGCGGCGAGCAGCAGGCGCGGAATGTCGGGCGCCTCGAGCGAGCCGGCGAGCCCCGCCGTCAGCCCCGCGGCGCGGCAGCGCGCGCAAAACGCCGTGAGCTGCGCGACATCGAGATACGTCAGCAGCCGCCCGGCGCCCTTTCGGCGGGTGTCGAGCATCGCGCCGGAGAACCCGAGCGCCGCCAAACGCGCGATCAGCTCGAAATCCGGCGCTTCGTCGGCGAACAACATGCCGACGAGGGCGACGTCGCGCGGGAGCGACAAGCTGTCCAACATCGCCGCGTCCACAGCGAGCTTCAGCGTTTCGACGCCGGCGTCCTTGAGGCCGCGCGCCCGGGCGGCTAGCGCCTCGGATTCGTAGGGCGGATCGCCGAGCGTGGCGCTGGTCCGCGCGAGGCCGGCGACGGCGCGCACGCCGGCGGCGGCGACTTCGAACGCGACCGCGCCGATCGCGCCGCGCGTGGGGTCCTTGAAATCGACGATGTCGGCGCCGCCGCGTGCGACGACCGCGGCCTCCTCCGCGTTGGCGACGCTGGCGAGCATCAGGGTCATCGATCAGCTCCGCAGATAAGCCGCAAAGACGCTTGAGCGAGGCGGCGCGGACGCCTATTTTCTCGCACGGTGAGGAAACGCAGATGAAACGATTTCGGCGCTTCGGCGCGCACGTCCTCGCGACTTTCAGCGTAGGGGCGATCCTGGCCTCCGCGCAAGCGGCGCCGTACGCCAAAGCGGACCCGGATTGGCCCTGTCATCAAGCCAAGATCGGCGACTTCCCGCTGGCCTCGGTATGGGACGGGCCGCCGCTCGACGTCGACGCGACGGCGTGGCGCGACGACCCGGCGATTGTCGAACTGGTCTCGCAAATGTCGCAGCGGCGCGTGCCGATCGCCGAGGTGCAAACGGCGGTCGGCAAGCTGATCGCCCCCGCCGACCCCGCCGGGAAGGAGAAGCTCAAGCAGGCGTTCGCCGCGGCGTTCGACGAGCTGGTGCGCCAGCGCGCCGAGATCATCGCCGGTCTCGACCGCTACGGGCGCAAACAGCGCGCCATGGCCGACCGCATCCGCGCCGAGAACGCGGCCGCGCACAGCGACTCCGCGCCCGCCGACGATTCCGCGTTGCAACGGCTGCAATGGGACCTGCGCGTATATGATGAGCGGCGCCGCACGGTCGCTTATGTCTGCGAGGCGCCGCAGGCGATCGAGGCGCGGATCGGCGAGATCGTCAAGGTCGTACGCGCGGCGCTTTGAGACGGCGGTCACGGCCGCGGCTCGGGCTTGCGCGGCTCCAGCGGAAAGCCGGCCTCTCGCCATCCGTCGACGCCGTCGGGATACCAATCAACTCGCGGGAAGCCGAGCGCCAGCGCCCGCTTCGCCGCATTCCACGACATCCAGCAGTCGCGCCTGCAATAGAACACCAACGCCCGCCGCTCGCCGCCGGCCTTGCGCAGACCGGCGACGAAGTAGTCGCGCATTGCATCGGCGAGCGCGCCGTAGCCGGTGTCCGGCAGCCACAGGCTGCCGGGAATGTCATCGCGCGGCGGGTCGCGCCAGAGCACGTCCGCTGGCAGATTCTTAGGCCGCGGCGCCTGCGGCAACACGTCGATGAACCCGGCGCCCTGGCTCTCCCACAACGTGTGCGCCTCGTCGGTAGTCAGCACGGTTGCGCCCTTCAGCGTCGCCGGCGTCGAGGCGCGATAGGCGTCGGTGCGGAAATCCTCGGGCTCCGGCGCGGCCGCCGCAGCGAGGACGAGCCACGCGGCGACCAACCAAGCGCGCCGCGTCATGGCGCGGCGAGCGGCTTGTCGTTCTCGTCGAGCAACGGAACGCCGTAGGCGAGCAGGATCTTGTCGATCTCCGCGCGGTTCTGCGAGAGCAGCTTGTTGAGATCGCGCTTCCAGTTCTGATCCGAATGCCGGACGCCCATCGCGATGCGGTAGACCAGCTTCGGTCCGCCGGTCTCCTTCAACAGCGGCTGCACCGTCACCGCCGTGTGGGTCTTGCCGGCGTAATAGCCGGCGATCGGCCCCCACATCAACGCGACGTCGATGACGCCGTTGTCGAGATCGGCCATCATCTCCGCATTAGGCGAATCGTAGCGGGTGTCCACCACCAACGCGTAGGACTTTATCTTCCCCAGCAATCCGTTGACGGCGAGATAGGTCACCGGCGGCGTGCCGGCGATCACGCCGATCTTGGCGGTCTTGAGCCGCGGATCGCTCAGCGAATCCAATCCGGCCAGCGGGCCGTCCTTGGCGTAGGCCGCGACATAGGCGGTGCGGTAGTAGGGATTCGTGGGCTGAACGAAATCGTCTTCGAGCGGGACGCCGAGCACGACGTCGCAACGCCGCGCATTGAGGGTGTTGCGAATGAACCCGGTCGCGCCGGGGTAATAGGTGTAGGCCAGTCCCCTTCCGAGCTTCTTCGACATGAGATCGGCGATTTTGTTCTCGAAGCCCTCGCCGGCTTCGTTGGAGAACGGCAGGTCTCGCGGATCGGCGCAGGCGCGGAACACATGCGGATCAACCAGCTCCAGCGCATCGCCGCCGGCGTCCTGCGCGGAAGCGGCGGTGCTGAAGCCGAACGCCAGCGTCGCCAGCGCGAAGATATTCGCCAACCGGCGACGTGACGCGCCTCGCGCCGATTTCAAGAGTTTCGTTGACGCCGTCATGCCTGCTCGCTCGTTCGCCCTTCCACGCGATCATTCCGCCATACATTTGGTTTCGTTGGCATCGTAGCTCGCCGGCTTCGGCGCGTGTTTGGCCGGGCGGCCCCGCGGCACCGCATCCTGCGAGCGCGCGCGCAGATAGACGTAAATGTCGTTCAAATAGCACGTCACGTTCTTGTTCTCGGCGAACGACGGCATGACGTTGTCCTTGCCGTTGAGGAAATCCTTGCGCCCGTTCACCACGATGCCGGCGAACGTCGTGTAGTCGATGGTCTTCAGCGAATCCGCCAACGCGGGCGCGTAGCTCGACCCTTCGCCGTCCGGTCCGTGACAGACGTGGCAATCCGAATGATAGCGGCGGAAGCCCGAAAACGTCGCGAAATCGACTTCTCCGTCCTTGTCGACCTTGTAAGTCGGGTCGCCCGCCTTGTCGCGCCAGTAGCCGTCCGCGTCCTGCTTTACGGCGGCGGGATCGCCCGGCGGGTCCGCTTGAACGACGGCGCTCGCGCCGAAAATCAACGCCAAAGTCAACAGAGAACGCGCAGCGGAAAATCTCACGTAACCTTCCTCCCAGGACGCCGCGACGAGGCGTCGATTTGAAAAAAAGAGTCCGGCGCTCGGTTGCTCCCGATTCGCCGGACTCCCCACTCAGCTTAGCTGATTGCGTCTCAGTCGCTAGGCAGCGCGAACACGGTCAACTGACCGCCGAGCGCGGTGTAGTTGGACAGCGCCGCGTAGCCGCCGACCGCGCCGAGGCCATCTTGAGGCTTGGTCAAACCGGCCGCCAGACCGATGCCGGCCCAACCCCCAACGCCCGACAGGATGCCGACGTACTGTTTGCCGGCGTGCTCATAGGTCATCACATTGCCGATGATGCCCGACGGGGTCTTGAACTTGTAAAGCAGCTTGCCCGTCTTGGCGTCGACCGCCTTCAGATAGCCTTCCAGCGTGCCGTAGAACACCACGCCGCCCGCGGTCGCTAGGGCGCCGCCCCAGGCCGAGAACTGCTCGGGGTCCGACCAGACGATCTTGCCGGTCTTGTTGTCCCAGGCGATGAAATTGCCCATGTTGCTGTCGCCCTTCGGCGGGTACATGGACAGAGTCGCGCCAACGTACGGCTGACCCGCGGTATAGCTGACCTTGAACGGTTCGTAGTCCATGCAGACATGGTTGGTCGGCACGTAGAACAGCTCGGTCTGCGGCGAATAGGCCGCCGGCTGCTCATCCTTCGAGCCGAGCGCCGCCGGGCAAATGCCCTGCGAGTTGACGTCCTCGCCGTTATGGTCGGTCGACATCGCCGGCACCACGAGCGGGCGCCCGTAGTTGGGCGAGTTCTTGTCCATCTCGATCTTGGTCGCCCAGTTCACCGCCGGATCGTATTTCTCGGCGACCAGCAATTCGCCGTTGGTCCGATCGAGCGTGTAGCCGAAGCCGTTGCGGTCGAAATGGGTCAGCAGCTTGCGATCCTGGCCGTTGATTTTCTCTTCGGTGAGGATCATCTCGTTGACGCCGTCATAGTCCCATTCGTCGTGGGGCGTCATCTGATAGACCCACTTGGCTTTGCCGGTGTCGACGTCGCGCGCCCAAATGGTCATCGACCACTTGTTGTCGCCGGGACGCTGCTTCGGGTTCCAGGTCGAGGGATTGCCGGAGCCGTAGTACATCAGGTTGAGCGCGGGATCGTAGGCGTACCAGCCCCAAGTCGCGCCGCCGCCGATCTTCCACTGATCGCCTTGCCAGGTCTTGGTCGAGGAGTCGGCGCCGACCGGCTTGCCGAGCGCTGTCGTGGCCGCGGGATCGATCAAAGTGTCGGAATCCGGACCCATCGAATAGCCGCGCCAAGCGAGCTTGCCGTCCTTGATATTATAGGCGGAGACCCAGGAGCGCACGCCGAACTCGCCGCCGGAAACGCCGATGAACACCTTGTCCTTGAAGATGAACGGCGCGTCGGTGCCGGTCTGCCCCTTCGAGGCGTCGCCATCTTTCGCGCTCCAGGCGACCTGTCCGGTCTTGGCGTCGAGCGCCACCAGAGTCGTGTCGGCCTGATGCAGAAACACCTTGCCGTCGCCGTAAGCCAGACCGCGGTTGACCGTGTCGCAGCACATCACCGGGATGACGTTCGGGTCTTGCTTGGGCTCATATTTCCAGAGGATTTTGCCGTCATTGTTGAGGTCGAGCGCGTAGACGATGTTCGGGAACGGCGTATGCACAAACATGACGTCGCCGATGACCAGCGGCGCGCCCTCATGACCGCGCAGCACGCCGGTCGAGAACGTCCAAGCGGGCGCGAGTTTGCTGACGTTCTGCGCCGTGATCTGATTCAGCTCGGAATATCCGGTCGCTGAGAAATTGCCGCGTTGGGTCGTCCAATCTTTCGAGTTTTTTTGCAGCGTGGCCTGTTCATCGTCCGCATAGGCGTAGCTCACCCCGCACAAAGCCGCCGCGGTGAGGCAGGTCGCAAGAAGATATCTGCGCATTCAGTTCCTCCCATTGCCAATTCTTCCGAACAAACGTCGCAGGCCCAAGCAGGGCGCTCCGTCGCCGTCGGCGACACTTCGAATTGGGATTTCGTGATCGGCAGCGTGTCACAACAGGCACCGACATAAGCGCAACCCCATCAGGTGTCGCCATGCCTGCCTCCGAAGAAACGTCGAAGCTCCCTTCCTCGACGCCCGTGAAGCCGATTACAATCGCATCGTATGTCGAGGGCGCCGGCAGCGCAAGCGAAAATTGTGAGCGCAACCTCATTTCAGTCATGACGGCGCCGTTCGTTGCTATGAGAACAAAGATCGCGCCCAGGGAAGCGCCAATCAAATGAGGCGAGCATAGTGCAACGCAGCAAATTTGATAAGCTACGGATTGGTTTGGCGCTTGCGGCGACCGTTTTCCTTTGGCGGACGGACGATGCGCGCCCCGCCGCGGGCAGGGATTTTGCGTTGCAGCAAATAGCGCCGGGCGTGTATGCGCATAAGGGCGCGATCGCGGAGACCGACGCCGTCAACCAGGGCGACATCGCAAATCTCGGAATTGTGATCGGAGCGCGGGGCGTCGCCGTGATCGACGCCGGCGGCAGCGTCGCGGTCGGGCGCCGCTTTCTCGCCGCGATCCGCGCGATAACAGACAAACCGATTCTGTACGTCGTCAACACGCATGAGCATCCCGACCACGTGTTTGGCGATGCAGCCTTCGTCGGCGCCGGCGTCGCCTTCGTCGGGCACAAGAACCTGGCGCGCGCGCTCGCGGCGCGAGGGCCGTTCTATCTCAAGCGATTCCGAGCCATGCTCGGCGATGCGCTGATCGACGAGGTCCGGCTCGTGCCGCCGTCAATCATGGTTGACGATTCTTTGTCGCTCGATCTCGGCGGCCGCACGCTGGAGCTCCGCGCCTGGCCGCCGGGCCACACCGACTGCGACCTGACCGCCTATGATCCACAGACCCGCACGTTGTTCGCCGGCGATCTGCTGTTCTCCGGCCATCTGCCGGTGATTGACGGTTCGCTGAAGGGCTGGATGCGCGAACTCGACGCGCTCGCCGCGGTGCCCGCGACGCAGGCCGTCCCCGGACACGGCCCGGTCGTCGAGCCTTGGCCGGCGGCGCTCGCCGACGAACGGCGCTATTTCGAGACCTTGACCGCGGACATCAAAGCCGCGCTGACGCGGGGCGAGGATTTGCGCGCGACGGCGGCTTCCGCCGGCGCGCAGGAGCGCGACAAATGGATATTGTTCGACGACTATAACGCCCGCAACGCCACCGCGGCTTACGCCGAGTACGAATGGGATCCTTGACCCTCGACGCCGAACAGAGTCAAAGAACGTCAATGACCCTTGCTCGCAGTCTCGCCTTGATTGGGCTTTTCGCGACCGGCGCCGCGGCGCAGACGGCGACCGACTCCTGGCCCGATCTCAAGAAACAATTGTTCAAGGACGCCCCGATCGTCGAGGATCAAACTTACGTGTCGCTGGAGGCGCCGCCGCGCGCCGAGGACGCCGCGCTGACCCCCGTCGCGTTGTTGATCCATGCGCCGAAGGGCGACGCGCGCCGCGTCGTCAAGCTCAGCCTGGTGATCGACGAAAATCCGGTGCCGCTCGCCGGCGAATTTACTTTAGGGGCCAAAGCGGACGTCGCCAAGATCGCCACCCGCGTGCGCGTCGACGCTTATACAAACATGCGGGTCATCGCCGAGCTCAGCGACGGCAGCCTTCACATGACGAAGACCTACGTGAAGGCCGCGGGCGGTTGCTCGGCGCCGGCGAGCAAGAATCTCGACGAAGCCGAGCTCGGCAAGATGAAGCTGCGCGTCATTGACGACGCCGGGCCGGGGCGCGGCGATTACGTGGTCATGCTGCGCCATCCCAACTATTCCGGCTTGCAGATGGATCAAGTGACGCGGCTCTATACGCCGGCGCGCTATGTCGATCATCTCGCGATCTACCAGGGCGACGCGCTGGTGTTTTCCGTCGAGGGCGGGATCTCCATATCGGAGGACCCGAACTTCCGCTTCGACTTCGCCCGCAGCGACGCCAAGACGCTGCGCGTCGAGGCCGCCGACATCGACAATACGCATTTTCAGGCGGCGTGGCCGCTCGAACGCGGCGGCTCCTGACGCGTCAGAAGCAGCGCACCTCGGCTTCGGCCTGGGCCCGGCGCAAGGTCGCGAGATCGTCCTTGGCGAGCGCGGTGGCGTTGAAGGCGCGGCCGACCGGGCCGATGTCCTGCGTCATCGACGCCACGGTCTCGCCAGCGACATAGGCGTCGTAGGGCAGCAGCGAAGCGATGACGTCAATTGAGCACGAGCATTGCTCGAGCGCCTGCCGCGTCTCGCCGTTGGTCTTCATGCAAGCGAACACATAGTCGGCGCGGGCGGCGGTGGGGTAATCGTTGAGCGCGGGAACTGCGACCGCCGGGGTCGTCGCGATGAGCGCGAGCGTCAAGAGAGCGCGCATGATGACCTCCCTGATTTGCCCACCCCTTATCACATCCGCCGCGCCAGCAGCAGCGCGATCGCCGCCGCCGGGGCGCAGACCGACGCCTCGGCGCCGCCGCCGATGATCTCGGCGAAACCGATGCGAGGGCGGCCGAGCCGGCGCGCCACCTCGCCGGCGACCTCGGCGCCGACGCCGGCGGCGATCACAGGGGCGTCGGCGGCCACATCGCCGCGCGAGAGGCGCAGAAAGGCGGCGTCGCAGATGTCGCGCACCTGCGCCTCCGCGAACCAGGCGGCAAGGCCGCGCCACGCGGCTTCCGGCGCGTCGTCGGCCTCGCGGCCGATCATCCGCGCCAGCCGCGCCCGCGAGGCGGCAAGGCTCTTGTCGCGGCCGTCGGCGGTCGCCAACAGGTCGGCGCCGTCGGGGAGATCGCCGAGCACGCGGCGGACGTCGGCGGCGGCGGCGAAATATTCGTTCATCAGCGGCGTCCAGCCGCCGGCGAACGGTGCCCGCGTCGCCATCGCCATCACGAACGATCGCGTCAGTCCGGCGTAGACGAGTTCGCCGGCGGCGAGCCGGCCGGAATCGTCCTCGCCGATCGCCGCGACCGCGCCGCCGACGATCGGAATCAGGTCGGTCGTCGTCGAGCCGATGTCGACAAAAAGGGCGTCGCTGACGCGAAGCGCCGCCGCCTCTGCGCTCGCCCGCCAGTTGGCGGAGGCCACGCGCGTCGCGTGCTCCGCAGCCGCCTCAACGGCCACGAAGCCGGCCCGCCCCGCGTAGAGATGAGGGCGCCCGAGATGGCGCGCGGCGATTTCGGCGAGCCCGATGACGCCGTCGCGGCGGGAGGGGAAAGCGTCGCACAGTTCGCCGGTCATGGTGACGCCGTGCGCGTCCGCGGGGCCGAGACGGGCGATGAGCTCGGCGAAAGCGGCGTGCAGGCTGTCGAGGCCCTGCCACAGCGGCGTCGCGGCTTGCGCAACGGCGATGATGCGGCCGTCCTCGGCGCGGGCGGCCTTCAGATGCGCGCCGCCGATGTCCCACCCGATCGTCGCGCGCAAGCTCGTTTCCTCCGTGGCTCACGAGGCTAGCCGGGCCGGTTCGCGGGCGTCAATCGGCAAGCGCGCTTGATTTGCTTTCTCGCCCGCGCGCTCCTATAACGCCGCCTTCCCCATGAGTTTTGTGCGAGAGGCCGAGCCTCCCCTCGGCGCAGGGCGGCGGCGCTCGGCCTCGGCAAGGAACAGGAGCCCCCGATGAGCGAAACCCCGTTGATGCCGAAAGCCACCGCCGTGTGGCTGGTGGAGAACACCTCGCTCTCGTTCGACCAGATCGCCGAATTCTGCAAATTGCACCCGCTCGAAGTCAAAGGCATCGCCGACGGCGAGGTCGCCACCGGCATAAAAGGCTACGACCCGATCTCGACCGGCCAGCTCACCCGCGAGGAGATCGCCGCCGCCGAGAAGGACCCGGAGCGCAAGCTGAAGCTGGCGCACTCGAAGGTGCGCGTGCCCGAGTTCAAGAAGCCGCGCGGCGCCCGCTATACGCCGCTGTCGCGCCGCCAGGACCGTCCGAACGCGATCCTCTGGCTGCTGCGCAATCACCCCGAGTTGAAGGACGCGCAGATCATGCGCCTCGTCGGCACGACGAAGCACACGCTGGAGGCGATCCGCGAGCGCAGCCATTGGAACAGCGCCAACCTGCAACCGATGGACCCGGTGACGCTAGGCCTTTGCTCGCAGATGGACCTCGATTTCGAGGTCAACCGCGCCGCCAAGGACCGGCCGAAGACCGAGCCGGCGCAGGGCCCGACGCTGGTCTCCGCCGAGATCACCACCGCCCGTCCGACGCCGTCGAGCGCCAGCGACGTGTTCGGCGCCCCGACCGCGCCGAAGCCGCGCGAGGAGGAGAAGATCGACGTCGATTCGGTGTTCGGCAAGTTGAAAGAGCTGAAGCGGGCGGAGTAACCGTTTTCCGGGGGTAGAGCAGGCCCATGTAGCCGCGATCTCAAGATCGCGGCCGAGCGCAGCTACGCGGTCCGGAGACCATGCCTACACCGGGGCCTCACGCCGGGGCCAGCACGCGCGCCTCGCCGACGTGCTCGACGAATTGTCGCGCCAACTCCCGCCAGGTGAATTGCAGCGACCGCGCCCGCGCCCGCTCGCGCGAAATGTCGAGCGCGGCCAGACAGGCGCGGCGCAAGTCTTCGTCGAGCGCGCCGGCGCCGCTGTCGTCGATCACATCGAGCGGCCCGGTCACGGGATAGGCGGCGACCGGCAGGCCGCTCGCCAGCGCCTCGATCAGCACGACGCCGAATGTGTCGGTGCGCGAGGGAAACACGAACACGTCGGCGCTCGCAAAAATCTCGGCGAGCTCCTGCCCGAATTTCTCGCCGAGGAAATGCGCCGCCGGATAGGCTTTTTGCAGCCGGCGTTGCGCCGGTCCGTCGCCGACGATGACCTTCGAGCCGGGCAGGTCGAGGCCGAGGAACGCTTCGAGATTCTTCTCGACCGCCACCCGGCCGACATTGAGGAAGATCGGCCGCGGCAGGTCGAGGATCGAGGCGTCGCGCGGCCGAAACAGCCCATGATCGACGCCGCGCGTCCACAGGCCCACGCGGGCGAAACCGCGCCGTTCGAGTTCGCGTTTCATCGAAGGCGTCGGCGCGAGGATACGCTCGGCCGGCGCATGGAAGCGGCGCAGATAAGCGTAGCTCCAGGCGAGCGGCGCCGGCAGGCGGGCGGCGACATATTCGGGAAACCGGGTGTGGTAGCTCGTCGTGAATACCAGGCCGCGGTTCAGGCAATAGCGGCGAGCCGCCCAGCCGATCGGCCCTTCGGTCGCGATGTGGACATGGGTCGCCGCTTCGCGCTCGATCCGGCGGCCGACTTCCTTGGCGCTAGCGAGCGCCAGCCGGATGCCGGGATAGGTCGGCAGCGGGGCGCTCGGAAACCCCTCGGGGGTGACGAAGGCGAGGCTGGCGCCGAATTCGCCGACCGGTTCGGCGATGCGTTGATAGGCGAAGACGACGCCATTGGTCTGTCCCCAGGCGTCGGTCGCAACGACGATCTTCATCCCGCGCTTTTGGTCCCCGCCTCGAAAAGCAGCGATTCGGGCGCCGGTTGGGCTGCGCCCTCCCGCGTCTTCCAGCGCAGCGCAGTCAACACGCCGTCCTCGCGTTCGATCACCAGCGAGCAGGACTCGACGAAATCGCCGATATTGACATAGGCGACGCCGTCGATCTCGCGCATCGCCGGATGATGGATGTGGCCGCAGACGACGCCGTCGACGCCGCGCCGGCGCGCCTCCGCCGCCAATTGCCGCTCGAAATCGCCGATCGCGTTGACGGCGGTCTTGATCTTCAGCTTGATCCACGCCGAAAATGACCAATAGGGCAGGCCGAGGCGGCGGGTCACGGCGTTCAGCGCGGTGTTGGCGGCGAGCGCCAGCCGATACCCGCGATCGCCGAGGATCGCCAGCGTCTTCGAGCGCTGGATGACGACGTCGAACGTGTCGCCGTGCGCGACCAGATAGCGCTTGCCGTTGCGCGTCTCGTGGATAGCGTCTTCAACGATCTCGACGCCCTCGAACCGCCGGCCGACGAAGGCGCGGGCGAATTCGTCATGATTGCCGGGGATGTAGACGACGCGGGCGCCGTCGCGGGCCCGTTCGAGCAAGCGTCGCACGATCGCGCTGTGGCTCTCGGTCCAGCGCCAGCCGTCGCGCAGCCGCCAGCCGTCGATGATGTCGCCGACGAGGTAGTAGACGTCCGCGTCGTAGTGAGCGAGCACGTCGAGCACCAAGTCGGCCTGGCAGCCGCGCGTGCCGAGATGCAGATCGGATAGGAACACGGCGGGCAGCCGCCGCGGCCCGGATAGTCTTGCAGCCAATGCGCGCCTCGTCAGGTGGCCTCTGGTGTAAACGGCGCTTCTCCCTTGCGCCTCTATGGTCTATCCGAACGGCAAGCGCAATGCGCCGCGCGTCGCTTGCGCGAGGGCGGTCACGTGGATGAAGAGCGTTGCGAAAACGACCGCTTCAATCGCGGTCTTCGCACTCCAGGAAATAGTTCAAGTTTTGTGGAATAGGTTGACCCATCATCCCCATGATATTGTTGGCGACGCCAATATCCAGAGGGTAATCATAAATATAGTCGGGGTCGTCCTCATTGTGGCGGACTAGCGAAGCCACGATCTCCCATTTGTCGTTCGGAATGGGATGTTCAAAAGCGATCGTTTCACGGGTCGAGTCGTACCCGACGATAAGTCGCGCGATCGTTCGACTCATGGCTCAACCCTCCGGGATGGCGAAGCTGGCTTAAGCTGCTTTCCAGTATCAGGATCAAATTCGCCCAGGTGATGGCCTCGGCTATCATATTTCTCGACCGTCCCATGCGCATAGTCCCATTCATAGAGTGCGCCGTGGTCGTCCTTCCACCTTCGACGCAATCCCCCGCCCCCCCAAACCGGTGTTTTGGGCGTGGCCTTGTTCGCGTTGGGAAACGCCGGCAACGATCTCGGCGCGGGGATGATTCGTCCAGGCATCGGCGGGCTCACATCCGTGGCCGACGCCCCTCGGAATCGTAGACCGGCTTGAGATGCGCTCGCGCCGGCCAGCGTCGGCCGGCGATTTCGATCTCGTAGGCGCCGGAGAGAACCCAATCCGCCGTGACGATCTCGCCGCCATTCTCGACATAGCCGAGCCCAATCGCCCGCCCGACGGTGTGACCGAACATGCCGGATGCGATTCGCCCGACAAGCCGTCCCTCGCGAAACACCGGCTCGTTGTGGTAAAGCATCGGCGCTTCGTCCTGGATCACGAACTGCGCGAGCCGCCGCCGCAGGCCCTGCTCACGTCGGCGCAGAAGCGCCTCGCGGCCGAGGAAATCGCGGCGTTTATTAAGTTTTACGGCGAAGGCGAGCCCGGCCTCGTCGGGCGTGTCCTCCTCGGTGATATCGTGGCCCCAGTGGCGATAGGCTTTTTCGATTCGCAGCGAATTGAGCGCGTGATAGCCGGCGAGCTTCAAGCCGAACGCCGCGCCTTCCTCGACCAGCAGGTCGTACACGCCCTGCACGAACTCCGTGGGTAGATAAAGCTCCCAGCCGAGCTCGCCGACATAGGTGATGCGGCTCGCCCGCGCTCGCGCGAACCCGAGGTCGATCTCCTGCGACGTCCCGAACGGGAACGCCGCATTGGAGAGGTCAACGTCGGTGAGCGTGCCGAGAACGTCCCTGGCGCGCGGCCCCATCAGCCCCAGCACAGAGAGGCCGGAGGTCACGTCGATGGCCACCGCGCGCGCGTCGCCGAGATGGCGCTTCGCCCACGCGAGATCGCGCGTTTGCGA
Source organism: uncultured Pseudomonadota bacterium (assembly GCA_963807735.1). Classification (GTDB taxonomy): domain Bacteria; phylum Pseudomonadota; class Alphaproteobacteria; order Rhizobiales; family Beijerinckiaceae; genus Roseiarcus. The sequence continues at coordinate 193,342 of CAWEDI010000042.1, forward strand.
GGCGGCGGAAGTGACGACGAGAAACCGGGTCTCGCTCTCGCGCGTCACCGTGACGTCAGCTTCGATGCCTCCGCGCGCGTTGAGCCACTGGGTGTAGACGACCCGGCCGACGGGGACGGCGATGTCGTTGGCGCAGATGCGGGCGAGCGCAGCTTCCGCGTCAGGTCCTTCAACAACGAACTTGCCGAACGAGGATTGGTCGAACAGCCCCACCGCCTCGCGCACCGCGCGATGCTCCGCGGCCGAGCAGGCGAACCAGTTCTGCCGCCCGTAGCTGTATTCGTACTCGGGCGCGACGCCCGGCGGGGCGAACCAGTTTGGCCGCTCCCAACCCGCCGTCTCGCCGAAGCAGGCGCCGGCCGCCTTCAGCCGGTCGTGCAGCGCGGAGCGGCGCACGCCGCGCGCGCTCTCGGGCTGACGGAACGGCCAGTGCATCGCATAAAGCAAACCCAGTCCCTCGACCGTGCGCTCGCGCAGGTAGCGGCGGTTTCTCTGGAACGGCGCCATGCGGCGGATGTCGACGTCCCAGAGGTCCATCGGCGGGTGGCCGTCGCAGATCCAATCGGCGAGCACCTTGCCGGCGCCGCCCGCCGACTGCACGCCGATCGAGTTGAAGCCGGCGGCGACGAACAGCCCGCGCGCCTCCGGGGTCTCGCCGAGCAGATAGCGGTCGTCGGGCGTGAAACTCTCGGGGCCGTTGAAGAACAATTGTACGCCGACGCTTCCCAGTGCGGGCACGCGGCGAATGGCGTGCTCCAGCAGCGGCTCGATGTGGTCGAGATCGGGCGGCAGCGAATCGAACGCGAAGGACTCGAGGCGCATTGTCCCAGGGCTTGGCTTTGGGCTCGAACCAGCCGACCAGCAGCTTGCCGGCGTCCTCCTTGAAATAGGCGCAGCCATCGGGATCACGCAGGACGGGCAATTGCCGCGACAAGCCGGGGATCGGCTCGGTGACGATGTAGAAATGCTCCGCCGCGTGGAGGGGCACGTTGACGCCCGCCTTCGCCGCGAGATCGCGCGACCACAGACCCGCCGCCAACACGACGACATCGGCCTCGATGTCGCCCGCGGCCGTTCGCACGCCGACGACGCGGCCGCGATCAATGACGATCTCGTCTACCTTCGCGTCCTCGATGATGCGGGCGCCGCGCTGGCGCGCGCCGCGCGCCAGCGCCAGCGTCACGTCGACCGGGTTGATCTGTCCGTCGCCCGGCAGATGCACCGCGCCGACCACATCGTCAGTCGCCAGCAGCGGCCACATCTCGCGCGCCATCCCGGCGCTGATCTCCGCAACCTCCAGCCCGAACGAGCGCGCCATCGAAGCGCCGCGCCGAAGCTCCTCCAAACGCCCTTCGGTCGTCGCCAGCGAAATCGAGCCGACGGGCTTGAACCCGGTCGCCTGTCCCGTCTCGGCTTCGAGCCCCGCGTAGAGCTTCGCCGAATATTGGGCCAGCCGCGTCAGGTTCTGCGTCGCCCGCAGCTGGCCGACGAGACCCGCCGCGTGCCAGGTCGTGCCGCACGTGAGTTGCTTACGCTCTAACAGCACTACGTCCTTCGCGCCACGCAGGGCGAGGTGGTAGGCGATCGAGCAGCCGACAACACCGCCGCCGATGATGAGCGCGCCCGCGCGTTTCGGAAGCTCGGCCATCTCATCCCCCGCCTTGGCAAGGTTCCCGAATAGGCTACCCTCGGCGGCGAAGGAAGGAAGTTTTCATGGTCGAGCAGGTGCGTGCGCTGGTGATCGGCGGCGGCGCGGTCGGCGTCAGCGCGTTGTACCATCTGGCTTTGCTGGGCTGGCGCGAGAGCCTGTTGCTGGAGCGCAGCGAGCTGACTTCCGGCTCGACCTGGCACGCCGCCGGCAACTGTCCGACCTTCTCGACGAGCTGGGGCGCGCTGAAGGTTCAGAAATACTCGGTCGATCTCTATCGCCGCCTCGCCGCCGACCCCGGCTACCCCATCAACTACCACGTCGTCGGCTCGGTGCGGCTCGCGCACACCCGCGAGCGCATGGACGAATTCGCGCACGTGCGGGCGATGGCGCGCGCCAACGGCCTCGACTACGAGCTGCTTTCCCCCGCCCAGATGCGCGCTAAGCACCCGTTCGCGGAGACCCACGATCTCCGCGGCGCCCTGTGGGATCCGCTCGACGGCGACATCGACCCGGCGCAACTGACCCAGGCGCTCGCCAAACACGCGCGCGACCTCGGCGCGACGATCCGACGCTTCACCGGGGTCGCCGGCCTCGCGCAGCAGGCCGACAGTCGCTGGCGGGTGACGACCGACAAGGGCGAGGAGATCGTCGCGGAGGTCGTGGTCAACGCCGCCGGCTATCGCGCCGGCGAAGTGATGGCGCTCATCGGCCGCCGTCTGCCAATCATGGCGATGTCGCATCAATATCTCGTCACCGAGGACGCCCCCGAACTCGCCGACATGCGGTTGCCGCTGCTGCGCGATCCCGACGTCTCCTACTATCTGCGCCAGGAGCGCGCCGGCCTGCTGCTCGGCCCCTACGAGTGGCAAGCGACGCCGATGTGGGAGGAGACGCCGCCCCAGGATTATGCGTTCAAGCTCGGCGAGGACGATCTCGACCGGCTCGGGCCCTATATCGAGGACGCGATGCGGCGCGTGCCGCTGCTCGCCCGGCTTGGCGTCAAGCGCGTGGTCAACGGCCCGATCCCCTATTCCCCGGACGGCAATCCGTTGATCGGCCCGGAGCCGGGATTGCGCAACTTCTTCCACGCCAACACGTTTTCGTTTGGGATCACGCAAGCCGGCGGGGCGGGCAAGGCGCTGGCGGAATGGTTCGTTCACGGCGAGCCGGAGTTCGACCTCTGGGGCTTCGACCGCCGCCGTTTCGGCGCTTACGCGGATTTCGCCTATACGCGAGCCAAGGCGATCGAGGTCTATCAGAACGAATATGCGCCGGCCTTCCCTTTTGAGGAGCGCCCCGCCGGCCGTCCCCGCAAACGCTCGCCGCTCTACGAAACCTTGCGGGCCAAGGGCGCTCGCTTCGGCGCGCGGGGCGGATGGGAGCGGGCGGTCTACTTCGATCCTGACGGGATTGCCGAGAAGCCGGCGCTCTCTTTCCGCCGCCCGCGCAGTTTTGATTCCCTCGTCGCGGCCGAGGTGAAGACGGTGCGCGAGCGCGTCGGCGTGCTCGATATGCCGGGCTTCGGCAAATATGCGATCAGCGGCCCCGGAGCGGAAGCTTATCTCGACCGGTTGTTATGCTCGCGCCTGCCGCGCGTCGGCCGAGTTTCGTTGGCCTATGCGTTGACGCCGAAGGGCGGCGTGCTGAGTGAGTTCACGGTGTTTCGCGCAGGAGCGGACCATTTCCGCCTGTTCGGCGCCGCGACCGCCGAGGATCATGATCTTGACGTGCTGACGCCGCCGGGCTCGGTGCTGCTCGAAAACCAGACCGCGACCGAGGGAACCCTGGTTCTCGCCGGCCCCCGCGCGCGCGACGTCCTGACGAAGTTCACGCCTGCCGACCTCGGCTCCGACGCGTTCCCCTGGCTGGCGGGTCAGGCGATCGAGGTAGCGGGTCGCCCGGTTCTCGCGCTGCGCCTGACCTATGTTGGCGAACTCGGCTGGGAGCTGCACGCCGCCGTTGACGATTTGCCGGCGATTTACGCAGCGCTATGCGAGGCGGGAACGCCATACGGGATCGCCGATTTCGGCCTCTACGCCGTGGACGCGCTGCGGCTCGAAAAGGGCTACCCTGGCTGGAAGACCGATCTCGAAATCGGCTACTCGCCGCTTAGCGCCTCGCTCGACCGCTTCGTTGCGCTGGAGAAGGGCGATTTCGTCGGACGCGACGCGCTGCTGGCCGAAAAGCGCCGCGGCTCGGACTGGCGCCTGGTCACGCTGACGCTTGACGAGCCCGGCGAAGCCGACGCGCCCGCGCTCGCGCCGGTGTTCGACGGCGAGGAGCGGATCGGTCTTGTCACGTCAGGCGGCTGGAGCCCGACGCTCCAGGCCAGTCTGGCGCTGGCCTACGTGCGGCCGAGCTTCGCCGCGCCGGGCGAGCGTGTCGAGGTCGAGATTTTCGGCGAGCGGCGCGCCGCGACAGTGCGGCGCGCGCCGTTGTATGATCCCGAGAACGCGCGGCTGAAAGGCTGAAACCTCACTCCGACTCGCTGTCCCCCCGCCCCGCCAGCTTGTCGGCGAACAGGCCGATCGTCTTGGAATAGACCGTCGCGGCGTTCCACTCCAACAGGGCGGCGAAATTCGGCTGGCCTTCGTCCCAGCCGGCGCCGCGCTGCCAGCCGTGGGCGTGCAGATAATTGGCGGTCGAGGCGAGCGCGTCGACGGGGTTGTGAATCATGTCGCCCTGACCGTATTTCAGATACGACGACGGCATGAACTGGGTCTGCCCGATCTCGCCGGCCCAGGCGCCGCGCATTTCGCCCGGCGACAGATCGCCGCGCTGAACGATCTTCAGGGCGTCGATCAGCTCCTCGTGGAATTTCTCCGAGCGCCGGCAGTCGTAGGCGAGCGTCGCGAGCGCGCTCAGCGTCTCGTATTTGCCGGTCGCCGAGCCGAAGCCGGTCTCCAATCCCCAGATCGCGATCAGCACCGGGCCGGGAACGCCGTAGCGCTGCTCGATCGTCTCCAGCGGCTCGGCGTAGCGGCGCAGCAGCCCCTTGCCCTTCTTGATGCCGTAGGCCGTGATGTGGTGGGAGGAAAACGTCGCAAAGCTTTGGCCGAAGGCGCGCTGGCCGCGATCGTGGCTGATGACGTCGTCGTCGTAGGACACGTTGCTGAGCGCGCTCTCGATGACCGAGCGCGAGATGCCCGCCGACGCCGCCTCCTGCTTGAAGCCTTCGAGCCATTGATCGAAGCCGTCGGCGCCCCGCCCGCAGCTCGCCGCACTCGCGGGCGTCGCCAACGCCGCCGCCAACGCCACGGCCAGCGCCATGACCACCCCGCTTCGCTTCATCATGTTCTCCCCGGGCGAGCCTCAATGCCCCGCCCCCGCCCTTTGGTTCATAATTTAGGCTAGAAGGCGGCGGAATTAGGCTACGCCGCCGCCTCGCGCCGCTCAACCGCCCGCGCGATCTCGTAAATCACCGCGCCGGTCACAGTAATCGCGATGATGAGAACCGCCAGCGCGCTAATCGACGGCGTCATGCCCGCCCGCACCCGCCCCGCCAGCACGGTGGTCAGCGTCTTGTCGGCGAGGATGGCGAAGGTCGTGGTGTTGTAGTTCTCGAACGACGACAGGAAAGCGATCACCGCCGCCGAGAACACCGCCGGGCGCAAGTAAGGCAGCAGGATGTGCAGGAACACCTGGGTCCGCGAGGCGCCGAGATCGAGCGCCGCCTCCTCCTGCGTGCGGTCGTAACGTTGCAGTCGCGACAGGAAGATCAGCATGCAATAGGAGGCGATGAACGTCGATTGCCCGAGCGTGGCGAGGAAAAACCCGGTGAACAACGATTTCGCGCCAGTCCAGGCTGTGACGTCCTTCCAGAAGATGACGGTCGAAATGCCGATGATGACGCCGGGCGTCAGCACCGGCGACACCACGACCAGATAATATAGGCCCCGCGCCCGCGCATAGACTTGGGTCATCACCATCGCACCGGCGAGGCCGAGCGGGACGGAGAGCGCGACGACGAAGGCGCCGATGATGAAGCTGTTTTGCAGCCCGGCCATCAGGTTCTGGTCCTGAAACAGCTTGGTGAACCATTCGAGCGTGAAGCCTTCGAACGGATAGACCTGCGGGTAGGTCGGCGTGTTGAACGCGGTGACGCCCATGATCGCCAGCGGCCCGAACAGGAAGCCGAAGAACAGCAGGAGATAGAAGCCCAGCATCGCCCGGTAGATCAGCGCCGAGCTCATCGCGCGATCTCCGACAGGCTGACCTTGAACAGCCGCATGACCAGCAGCACGAACGCCATGCAGGCGATCAGCAGCACCAGCGCGTATGCGGCGCCCTGCGGCCAGTTGAACGCCTGGAAGAAGCGATCGTAGACGATCGGCGTGAACCACAGCGTTTTCGGGCCGCCGAGGATGAGCGGCGCCGCCAGCGCCCCGGCGCACAGCATGAACACCAGCGTCGCCCCCGAGGCGACGCCCGGCTTGGCGTGCGGCAGCACGATTTCCGCATGGATGCGCCACCACGGCGCGCCGAGGTCCCGCGCGGCCTCAACCTGGTTGTGGTCGAGCGACTCGATCGCATTGTAGAGAGGGAACATCATGATGAGCACATAGGCGTAGGTCAGGCCCGCATAGAGCGCGACGTCGGCGCCGAGAAAATCGATCGGCTCCTTGTAGAGTCCGAGCCCGATCAGCACGCCGTTGATGACGCCTCCGGTTCCGAACAGCACCCGGAACGCAAAGGCGCGGAGGATCTCGTTGATCCAATAAGGGATCACCAGCAGCAGCATATAGCGCGTCACCGCCCGCGGCCGCGCCACTTGCGCGAGGTAATAGGCGAGCGGATAGCAGATCGCGAAATTGACGATCGTAATCAGGAACGAGACGAAGATCGTGATCCAGAAGGCGTGCAGATGCGTGTCGTTCCAATGGCTGGTGTCGTCAGGCGAACCGAACAGGAAATAGCGATAGTTGGCGAGCGTGTAGATGTCTTTCGGCCCGCCGCGCTGCGCCGGCGGCAGCTTCGGGTGGAAGGAGTAATCGACCATATAAAGCTGCGGCAGCACGATCATCACCAGCATCCAGACGCCGACGGCGAGGATGAGGAAGATCGCCACCGGCGCGCCGTTTTGCTGAAAGAACCCGGGCGCCGCGGCTGCGCCGGCGCGGCGCCGCTCGATCATCGAGGCGATCACGAAGGCGAGCGCGACGGCGAGCGGACCAAGGAAGATCACATAAGCGGTGAGGGCGTTGCTCATCGCGCCTGGCTCAGCACGATGGCGTCGGCTGGCTGATACGCGATGGCGATCTCGCCGCCCGTCGCCAGATTATGTGCGCTGACATCGCGGCCGAGCGACATGGTGAGCTTGTGGCCGTCGGCCGCTTGCAGACTGACATGGGTCAGGTGGCCCTCGAACGCGGTCGCGATCACCCGCGCGGCGACGCCGTGCTCGGCCGGGCGCAGCCGCTCGGGGCGGATGAACAAAGTGGCCGCCGCGCCGGGCGCGAGACCGCCCCCGTCACGGCCCTTGAGCGGCCCGAGCGACGTCTCGATCTCCGCGAGGCCGTCGGCGAGCGCCCGCACGCGGCCGGTCACGCCGTTGTTCTCGCCGACGAACGAAGCGACGAACGGCGTCGCCGGGTTATCGTAGATCGCATGGCCGTCGCCGACTTGCTCGACGACGCCGTGGTTCATCACCGCGACCCGGTCGGACATGGTCAGCGCCTCGCCCTGGTCGTGGGTGATGTAGATGAAGGTGATGCCGACGCGCCGCTGAATGGCGCGCAACTCGGCGCGCATGTGCTGGCGCAAGCGCAAGTCCAGCGCCGACAAGGGTTCATCGAGCAGCAGCACCTGCGGCTCGACCGCCAGCGCGCGGGCGATCGCCACGCGCTGCTTCTGGCCCCCGGAGAGTTCACTGATCCGCTTGTCGCCGGTCCCCGGCAGGGCGACGAGCGCCAACAACTCGTCTGCCTTGCGGCGCCGCTCCTTGGCCGGCACGCCGCGCACGCGAAGCCCGTAGCCGATGTTCTCGGCGACGCTCATCAGCGGAAACAGCGCCAGGTTCTGAAAGATCAGCGCGGTCGGCCGCTGATTGGCGCCGACGCCCGCCATATCCTTGCCACCGATCCGGACCTTGCCGGAGGTCGGCTCCATGAAGCCCGAGATTGTTCGCAGGATCGTGGTCTTGCCGCAGCCCGAGGGGCCGAGGATCGAGAAGAACTCGCCGCCGGCGATCTTCAATGAAGCGTCCTTGACCGCGACGAAATCGCCGAAACGGATGGTGACGTGGTCGATGTCGATGTCGGCGCTCATGCCCCAGCCGTTCTTCGTCCAGACAGAACGTTGCAAACTGCGGACCAAAAGCCAAGTGACGCGGCGAGCTCGGCGTTGTTTCCAAATTGGGAACATGATATGAAGTCGAAATGCAAGTGATCGCCTTGCGGACGTTGAAGCAGTTCTGGCAGCTTAATCCCCAGGCCGAAATCCCGCTGCGCGCTTGGTATGGCGTCGCAAGCCAGGCGGCCTGGAGCACGCCGCAAGACATCAAGAACGATTTTGGGACGGGTGTGGATTTCGTCGCCGACAACAGGGCCATCTTCGATATCGCCGGCAACAAATATCGTCTGATTGTTCATGTGTCCTATCGATACAAAAGGATGCTGGTGAAGTTCGTCGGCACGCATCGCGAATATGACAAAGTAGACCCCGAGAGCATCGCATGAAGGACATCCGACCCCTGCGCACCGAAGCGGACTACGACGCGGCGCTCGAAGCCATAGAGGCTTATTTCGTCGATGAGCCCGAACCCGGCACGCCAGAGGCCGACCGCTTCGATCTGCTGGCGCTCGTCATTGCCGATTATGAGCACAGGCGTTGGAGCATCGAGCCGCCAGACGCTCCCGATCTCCTGCGCGAGCAAATGGCGATCAAGGGATACAGTCAGTCCGATTTGGCCGCGCTGCTGGGATCGAAAGCGCGCGCGTCGGGAATCCTCAACCGCCGCCGGCGGCTCACGCTGGAACAGGCTTGGACTCTGCACACGAAGTGGCGGCTTCCCACGGACGCGCTCATCCGGCCCTATCCGCTGCGAGGATAGGAAGGATCAGACTAAACCCTTCCTACACCCGGCGATTTGCTTGTCCTCAATTTTCAATAGTAGGGCGAACGAATCTGGGATTAAGGCAGGATGGGTCGAAGCCCATCCTGGACGACACTCACGCCGCCTTGAACTTCTCCGCGTAGGACGAGCGCAGGTCGGCGAACCAGGTCGGCTCGACCGGGCGCCACCACATGTTGTCGATCGACTTGCCCGGATAGGCCTCGCCGAAGATGCCGCGCGCCTTGTCCGACAGCAGCTTCTCGGCGCCGATTGTCGAGGGGTTGTAGCCCGAGTTTTCCGCCGCCGCGGCCGAAGCCGCCGCGGTGTGGGTGTATTTCAACCACTCGTAGGCTTGATCGATGTTCTTGGCGCCCTTGACGATCGAGAACCCGTCGACCCAACCGATCGCGCCTTCCTTCGGCGCCTGATAGGAGATCGGCTCGCCCGCCTTCTTCATTGAGATCGGCGGCCCGTCCCAGGTCTGCCCGATGACGACGCCGTTGGTCTTGAAGCCGGACTTGGTGTTGTCCGCGGAATCCCAGAACTGCTTGATCCACGCCTTATGCGCGATGGCGACGGGCAGGATCTGGTCGTAGATCTTCTTCATCGACGCCTCATCCTTGTAGGCGTCGAGCATGCGGTTGCTCGGCAGCTTGCCGGTCCCGTCGAGCCACAGGCCGATGCCGAGCAACAGCGAATGCGGGCGTCCCTGCACCTTGCCTTTGTATTCGTCGTTCCACAGCGTTCCGAACGAAAGCTCCTCGGGCTTGATCTTCGTAAGGTCGTTGCGCCAGGAGATCGCCTCGGTGCCCCAGACATGGGGGACGTGATAGAGCTTGCCGTCCCAAGTCCAGTATTTGGTCGAGGCCGACAACAACCCCGGCACGACAACGCTCGTTGGATCGAACTTCTTGATGTCGATCGGCTGCAGGACGTCGATGTCCTTGAACTGCGGCGCGCGATCGTGTGTCGGTTGGCAGACGTCGAGGCCTTCGCCGCCGGTCGCCTGAAGCTTGTTGATCTGCTCCTCGTTCTGGCTGAACGGCGTCGAATTGACCTTGATGCCGGTCGCCTTCTCGAAATCCGGGATCACCGGGTTCGGCAGTTCGTCGTCCCAGTTGATGATGTTGAGCACGCCCGACGAGGACAGCGCCTGCGTGATGATCGCCGGCGAGGCGACCGCCGCCGCGCCGGCCATGGCGGCGCCCTTCAACACCGTGCGGCGCGTGAATTGCGAGACGAAGAGACTGTGAATAGAACGGTACATAAACCCTTCCTCCGGTCGCTGCCTCAAGCTGCGCGCGCTATCGGAGCGCGGCGAGGCGTGGACCGGGTCAGGTTGGCATAGGATGACGCGGCGCACAATCCCGTGAACGGCAAGCGTCGCGGGAATCTTCCGGGGCTTGCGCGGAGAAAATTTTTCCCTGCATAAGCCCGGATACGGCGGTATTCGTCATGCCGCCGTCATCTCATTCTGCGGGGCGCCGACTTGGCCGAGGACAAATTCTTCAACGAACGTGTCAGCTACGACGCCGATTACGATCCTCGTTTCGCGCCCCGCTTCGCCGAAGTCGCCACGTTCATGCGCGCGCCTTACAAGCCGGATTTGCTGGGCGTCGACATCGGCGTCTGCGGCGTCCCCTACGACGGCGGCGCGACCAACCGGGCCGGCGCGCGCCACGGGCCGCGCGCGGTGCGCGATCTCTCTTCGCTGATGCGCGCGACCCATCATGTGTTCCGCATCAACCCGTTCGCGCTGGCGAAGGTCGCCGACGTCGGCGACGCGCGTGTCCGTTCGCTGTTCGACAATGCGAGCGTCGAGGCCGATCTCGTCGCCTTCTTCGCGCGCTTCGCCGACGCCGGCGTCACGCCGCTGACGATCGGCGGCGATCATTCGATCACCTATGCGATCCTCAAAGGCATCGTCCGCGACGGCCCGGTTGGGCTCGTCCATATCGACGCGCACACCGATCTGCTCGGGCCGATCCAGGGCGTGCGTTTCCATCACGGCGCGCCGTTCCGCAACGCCATCGAGGACGGGCTGCTCGATCCCCGCCGCATGGTGCAGATCGGCATTCGCGGCGCGCACAACGCCTCCGAGGCCTGGGAGTTCGCCGCCCGGCACGGCATCCGCGTCATCTATGTCGAGGAACTCGACGCGCTTGGCGTGGCGAAAACGGTGGAGATCGCCCGCGAGGTGGTCGGGTCGGGCGCGTGCTATCTTTCGTTCGACATCGACTCGCTCGACCCTTCGATCGCGCCCGGCACCGGCACGCCGGAGGCGGGCGGCCTGACGATGCGCGAAGCGCAGGGCCTCGTGCGCGGCATGCGCGGGCTCGACCTGATCGGCGCCGATGTCGTGGAAGTGTCGCCGCCGTTCGATCCGGGGACGAACACGGCGCTGTGCGGGGCGACGATGGCGTATGAGCTGCTGTGCCTGCTGGCGGAGGTGCGGAAGGCGAGGCGGGGCTAGCACTTTTCTCTGCGAGTTCCTGCACGACGTGCAGACGGAAATTCCGTTAGCGCCGTGGCCAACTACGAACACGGCGTGAGGCGCGGCGAGGGCGAACCTGCCATTATCCCCAGGGCTATCGAGAAAGCCTGTGTCGCCTTCGACAAGCGCCGCGCACTCAAAACTAGGATCAAGGAAAAAATTCGTTCCAATGGGCACGGCCAAATAACTGGGCAAGTCATGCAGGAAATCTTGCTCGAAATCGTCGAAGCCATGTGACGTTTCAATCTATCGCTTCATGAAGGGCTGGAGTTCTCGCCCTCCAGCGCGCGCCGCACAACGTCGGGTTCCCGGGCAATCACGGCCAGATAGGCCCGCGCTGCGGCGTCGGGCTCGAAACGCCCCTGTTCCCAGTCCCGCAGGGTGCCGAGTGGAATATGATAGCGGGCGGCGAATTCTTCCTGGCTAAGGCCGAGCGCGCGGCGGACGCCTCGCGCGCGGGAAATGCGGCGCATCGACGCAAGACGTTCCTCGGTCAACGGCTGCGCGTCGGGATCGGCTATGGCCGCCGCGTGAATTTGCTCGTCCGTCAGCGCGTCGGCGGCGCTCCAGTCATGCTTGGTTTTCATTGTGATATCTCCGCCGCTCCCAAGGCTCCGCACGCCGCGCCGATATGATCCTGACCCGATCGCCTCTGAGGGTATAGCAAACAAACAGCAAACGTCCGTCGACCATCCCGAGTGCGGCGAAACGCTGCTCGGCGTCACCGCGCCCCTCGTCGACCCATTCGACGGTGAAGGGGTCGGCGAAGACGTCGCGCGCCATCTCGAACGTGATTTTGTGATCACGAACATTCTTCGCGGCCTTGGCGTCGTCCCATTCGAACTCGTCGCCCGTCATATACGGGCTCCCCGTATTTTTGCAATGGCGCCGCGCCCTATCGCCCCTTCATCGCCTCCGCCAGCTTCGCGCCGAGCCCCCCGAGCCCGCCGCTCGCCGGCTCCGACCGCCGCTGCGGCGCGCGCGTGTCCGGCCGCCCCGCCGGCGCGCTCGGCTGAACCTCCCCCGAGCGCATCGTCAGCGCGATCCGCTTGCGCGCGACGTCGACCTCGACCACGCGCACCTTCACCACGTCGCCGGCCTTCACCACGTCGCGCGGGTCCTTCACGAAGCGGTCGGCAAGTTGGGAGACGTGGACGAGCCCGTCCTGATGCACGCCGATGTCGACGAAGGCCCCGAACGCGGCGACATTCGTCACTGTGCCTTCGAGCCGCATCCCCGGCTTCAGGTCCTTGATGTCTTCGACGCCGTCCGCGAAGGTCGCGGTTTTGAACTCGGGGCGCGGGTCGCGGCCGGGCTTCTCCAGCTCGCTCAGGATGTCGCGCACCGTCGGCAGGCCGAACTTGTCGTCGACGAACGCCTTCGGGTCGAGCTTCTTCAGCACCGTCTTGTCGCCCATCAGCGACCGCAGGTCGCGGCCGCAGGCGGCGACGATCTTCTTCGCCACCGCATAGGCCTCGGGATGCACGGCGGAGGCGTCGAGCGGCTCCGCTCCGTCGCGGATGCGCAGGAACCCGGCGCATTGCTCGAACGCGCGGGGGCCCAGCCGGCTGACCTTCAACAGCGCCCGGCGGCTCGGGAACGGTCCCGACGCGTCGCGATGGGCGACGATCGCGTCGGCGAGCGACGGGCCGAGGCCGGAGACGCGGGCGAGCAGCGCGGCGGACGCCGTGTTGAGATCGACGCCGACCGCGTTGACGGCGTCCTCGACCACGCCGTCGAGCGAGCGGCCAAGTTTGAACGCGTCGACGTCGTGCTGGTACTGGCCGACGCCGATCGCCTTTGGCTCGATCTTGACCAGTTCGGCGAGCGGGTCCTGGAGACGGCGCGCGATCGACACCGCGCCGCGCAGCGATACGTCGAGTTCCGGAAACTCCGCCGCCGCCAGCGCCGAAGCCGAATAGACCGACGCGCCCGCTTCGCTGACGATGACTTTCGTCGGCTTCTTGCCCGGAAATTCGGCGAGCATGTCGGCGACGAGCCGCTCCGTCTCGCGGCTCGCGGTGCCGTTGCCGATCGCGATCAGGTCGATCTTGTGCTTGGCGATCAGCGCCGCGAGCGCGGCTTGCGCGCCGCGCAGGTCGTTGCGCGGTTGGAACGGATAGACCGTCGTCGTGTCGACCACCTTGCCGGTCGCGTCGATGGCGGCGACCTTGACGCCGGTGCGCACGCCGGGATCGAGACCGAGCGTCGGCCGCGCCCCGGCGGGGGCGGCGAGCAGCAGGTCCTTCAGGTTGTGGGCGAACACCTTGATCGCCTCTTCTTCCGACCGCTCGCGCAATTCGGTCATCAGATCGAGCGACAGCGAGGTCGACAGTTTCACCCGCCACGTCCAGCGCGCGACATCGCGCAGATAGACGTCGCCCGGCGCAGCGGAGGTCGCCGCATAGGCTTCCGCGATCATGCGCTCGACCGGCTTCACCGCCTCGTCGGCGTCCACTTCCAGTTCGAGCGTGAGGAAGCCTTCGTTGCGGCCGCGTAGCATCGCGAGCGCGCGATGGCTCGGGACATTCGCCCAGCGTTCGGCATGATCGAAATAGTCGGAGAACTTGGCGCCGGCGTCCTGCTTGCCGTCCTCGACCTTGGCGTGTAGCACGGCCTTGTCACGCATATAGGCGCGCAACCGGCCGACGAGGTCGGCGTTGACCGCGAAGCTCTCCGAGAGAATGTCGCGCGCGCCGTCGAGCGCGGCTTTCACGTCGGCCACTTCGCCGGTCGCGAACGGCGCCGCCAAATCGGCCGGCGGCGTCTGGCGGTTGGCGAGGATCGCCTCGGCGAGCGGCCCGAGACCGCGTTCGCGGGCGATGTCCGCCTTGGTGCGGCGTTTCGGCTTATAGGGGAGATAGAGGTCTTCGAGCTCGGCCTTGGTGATCGCCCCCGCGATCTGCGCCTCCAGCGGCGGGCTCAGCTTGCCCTGCGCGCGGATCGAGTTCGAGGATGGCGTCGCGTCGCGTCTCGAGTTCGCGCAGATAGACGAGGCGCTCGGCGAGCGTGCGTAACTGCGTGTCGTCGAGTCCGCCGGTCGCCTCCTTTCGGTATCGCGCGATGAACGGCACCGTCGACCCTTCGTCGATCAGCGTGATGGCGGCGGCGGCCTGCTCGGCGCGCGCGCCGATTTCGGCGGCGATGAGAGCGGCGATGCGACGATTATTTTCAGCCATGACCTGTCCGGTTTCGCGAATCGGAGCGCGATCCTAGTCAGGCGCCCCCGGGCTGGCTACGCGGGTGTTGCAAGAAAGACGCGACGGGTCACGAAGTCGCTGCCCTGCGCGCTCGTACACGTGAACAGAGTCGACATCGCCACAGTCCCCGTTGCAAAAAAGCAGCGCCATTTGGGCCAATAGCCGTTGCGGGTTTTTTGAAAAGGGGCTGCCTATGCCGGGACGCAAGTCCGCTGGCGCATTCGGGGCGCTTGCGCTGGCGTGCGCGTCCTTTGCCGCCATGGCGGCGCAGCAGAACATCGGCGCCACGCAGACGGTCCAGAACGAAGTCTCGCGCGAGCTGGGCGGCGCCGCGGCCAAACTCAACATCGGCGACCCGGTCTTCCGCAACGAAATCGTCAAGACCGGCCAGCAATCGACGGCCAAGCTGGTCTTTCTCGATTCGACCAATCTCGCCGTGGGTCCGATTTCGCGCGTCGTGCTCGATCGTTTCGTCTACGACGGCGGCGAGTCCGGGCAGACTGTGGCGGTCAAATTGTCTAAGGGCCTGTTCCGCTTCACCACCGGCGCCTTGGACAAGAACGCCTATTCGGTCACGACGCCGACGGCGGCGATCGGCGTCCGTGGCACCGTGCTCGACATTTCCGTCGCCGCGTTGAAAACCAAGGTCACGTTGCGCGAGGGGCGGGCGATCGTGTGCCCGGTCGATCGAGGCGGAGCGTTTGAGCAGCTCGCGCGCGATTGCTCGCACGAAAAGGGCCACAACTGCAATTGCACGTCGCTCGACCAGCCCGGCGAGACGGTGGAGATGTCGCGCGCCGGCGGGTCGAGCCGGACGACGCAGTCGCTGTCGCCGGCAGCGGTCGATTTCGCGGCGTTTTGTTCGGGGTCGCTGTGCGACGCCACCGATTACGCCACGCTGACCAACGGCAACAGCGATCTCGCGAGCGCGATCGACGGCCCGAGCGGCGGCGGTGGCGGCGCGTCGCTCTGCGGACGCTGAC
Source organism: uncultured Pseudomonadota bacterium (assembly GCA_963807735.1). Lineage (GTDB taxonomy): Bacteria > Pseudomonadota > Alphaproteobacteria > Rhizobiales > Beijerinckiaceae > Roseiarcus. The sequence continues at coordinate 208,724 of CAWEDI010000042.1, forward strand.
CGATGAGAACCCGCGCCATCTCCTATTGCGCTTTGCTGGCCGGCCTGGCCGCGGCGCCGAGCGCCGCCTCCGCCGCTGCGCGATGCGAAAACGTCGTGGCTGGCGAACACGCCTTTGTCGGCCCCGGTGAGAACTGCACGGCGCCGGCGGGCGATTATGTCCCCTTCGCCACCGGCACGACTATTCTGCCGTTCAACGACCCCGGCTTCGGCTTCGTCAGCTATGGCGGCGGGCAGTTGGACACCGAGGGCGCGGTGACGATCACGACCGGCGAGACCGCAGCCGTTCTGCCGGCCGTCAGGCCTTTCGCCACCGGCGATGGCGCCTTCGCCGTGCTGAGCCGCGGCGCCGGCTCGCTGGTCACGTTGACCAACGGCGCGACGCTGACGACGCTCGGCGACGGCGCAAGCGGCGTCGAGGCTGACACAGGCGGCCACGTGGTTATCGGCGCGGTCGGCGTGACCTCGACGATCGCCACCAGCGGACAAGGCTCGGACAGCCTTTTCGCAACGGGCGCCAATTCGCAGATCGACGCCACGAACGTGACGACGAACATTGCCACGGACATCTCAAATCCGGTGTTCGCCGATCAGAATGCGACAATCAACTTCGTCGGCGGCTCGATCGGGACTACGGGGCGCTTCGCAATCAATGTCTTTGCGGACCATTCCTCGACGGTTACCCTAAGTGGGACCACGCTTGCAGCGACGGGAAACGGGTCGAACCCCATCGCCGTAATGAATTTGGCGACCGTCGTTGGCGACAACCTCACGATCACCACATCGGGCGGTCTTGATCAATCGACTGGCGTGGCCGCGAACGGGGTCTACACCGCAAGCGGCGGCACTGCCAGAATCTCAAACTCTTCGATTTCCATAAGCGGGGCGGTCTCTTCGGGCGTCTGGACAGACAGCGGCGGCGTCGCCGTATTGAACAACGACACGATCGTCGTGTCCAACGCGGCCGGAGGCGCGGGTGTCGTCACCGCGGGCGGGAATACGACGATCACCGGCGGATCAGCCACGGTCGCCAGCGCAAACACCGTCGTCATCTCCGCACAAAGCGGAGGCGTGGTGACGGCGTCGGGGATGAGCATCACCGCTACGGGCGCCGGCGCCGCCGGCGTCGGGGTCTCCGGCGCGAACTCGTCCTTCACCGGTTCAAACCTGACGATCCTAGTGCAAGGCGATTACGACCCCGCCACGGGATACCACCCGAACGGAGTCACCAATCAAAGCTTCGGCCCGGACCCCAGCGCCGGGACCGTCAAGCTCATCAATTCGACAATCACGTTGACCGGAAACGGGGGTGAAGGTCTCTACAACGGAAATGGCGGCTCGGCGACGATCAAAGGCGGATCGATTTCGACCAGCGGCGCGCTTTCCGACGGGGTGTACGCCGCGGGCGCGAGCGCCACCAACCTCGACAATCTGAAAATCGCTACGACCGGCGCCGGCGCCAAGGGGATCAGCGTCACCAGCGCCGGAACGACGCTCAGCGGCACTGGCCTGACGATCTCGACCGCCGACGCCATCGACCCGACCACGGGCTACCACGCCGAAGCGCTCTACAACGGCGCCGGCGGCGGCGCCGCCACGACCGGCGGCGGGACTGTTTTCCTGACCAACTCGACGCTGGTCACCGGCGGCGCGAACGCCCAGGGCGTCTCGTCGGAAAACGGCGGCGCGACCTCCATCGCCGGCGGCTCGATCAAGACCACGGGCGTTCTCGCCGACGCTGTCTACGGCGCGAGCGGCAGTTCAACGTCGCTCTCGGGCGTCACGCTGACGACCACCGGCAACGCCTCGAAGGGCATCGACATCGAGGGGGCCGCCACGACGCTGGTCGGCTCGAACCTGACGATCTCGACGTCGGGCTCGATCGATCCCACCACCGGCTTCCACGCCCAGGGCGTCTATAACGGCAGCTCGGTTCCGCCCTCCGCGGGTGCGACCGGCGGCGGCAAGATCAGCCTGACCGATTCCGCCGTCGTGACGAGCGGCGCCAACGCCTACGGCGTCGACACCGCCAACGCCGGCGCCACGACCTTCGCCGGCGGGTCGATCTCCACGTCGGGCGCCGGCTCTACCGGGCTGCTGACGACGACCGGCGGGTTGACTACCGTCACCGCCGACATTTCGGGCCACACGACAACGATCGCCACCAGCGGCGCGTCAGCGCCGGGCGCGTTCGCGGCGAGCGGCGGCATCGTCTCGCTGGCCGGCCTCGCCATCACGACGACGGGGGACGGTTCGGTCGGCCTGCTGGTCCACGACCAGGGCTCCTCGGTCCAGGCGACCAACGTTACGATCAACACGCAAGGCAGCGCGGACGGCGTCTACAACGGCCCCGGGACGACGGGAACGAGCACGAGCGGTGGCTCGCTGACCCTCACGAACGCCTCGGTGATCACCTCGGGCGATAACGCCGCCGGGGCGATCGCCGACACCGGCGGCGTCACCAAGATCGCCGGCGGCTCCTTCGTCACGTCGGGGATCGTGGCGAGCGCCGTCGGCGTCTTGAACGCCGGCAATCTGGGGATCACCGACGCCGTCTTGACGACAACCGGCAACGGGTCGGCCGGCCTGGTCGTCAACGGCGCCGGTGGCCAGTTGACCGCCTCCAACCTGACGATTTCGACCTCCGGCGGCATCGACGCCCCGAGCCAGTCGCACGCCGACGGCGTTTTCAACGGGGCGTTCGGCAATTACGCCAGCGGCGGCGTGATGACGGTCGCCAACTCCAGCGTGAAGACCAGCGGCTTTCAGTCCTACGGCGTCTCGGGCGCCGCAGGCTCGACGACGAGTTTCCTTGGCGGCTCCATCGCCACGACCGGCGACGGGGCGATCGCCATCCGCGTGCGCGACGGCGGCGCGCTGACGGTCGGGCTCGATAACGCCGGCGTCGGGACGACGGCGACGACCAGCGGCCTCTCGGCGATCGGCGCGACCGCGTTCAACGGCGGCTCGCTGACGTTGAATGGGACGCAAATCACGACGACCGGCGACGGCTCGATCGGCCTCGCCGTCAATGACGCCGGCACAACGGTCGTCGCCAACAACGTGACGATCGTCACCAAGGGCGGTTACGACGTCAGCTCGGGGCTACAGGCCTATGGCGTGTTCAACGGCGCTGGTGCGGGCGGCGTTTCCGGCGGGACGCTGACGCTCACCAACGCCAACGTCACGACGAGCGGCATGCAATCCGACGCCGTGCGGACCACCGCGGGCGGCGCGACGAATATCGCCGGCGGCGCCTTCTCGACCTCGGGCCAGGACGCCTGGGCAGTCGGGGTGGTCGATTCCGGGAAGCTGCAAATCGCCAACGCGACGCTGACCTCAACCGGCGTGGCGTCGGAGGGCTTGGTGCTGGCCGGGATGGGGGGCAGCGTCGTCGCGTCCAATCTGACGATCAACGAGACGGGCGCCCCGCCGGCCGACCTCAGCGCGCAGCCGGTCGCGGTGTTCAACGGCGCCAACGCCCAGGAAGCCGGCAACGGCCAAATGTCGCTGACGGATTCGACCGTCCGCGCGACCGGTCTGCAAGCGGTCGGCTTGTTCACCGGCTCGTCGGCGACGACGACGGTCCTGGGCGGATCGATCGCGACCACCGGCGCCAATTCGGTCGCCGTGGCGTCGCAAGACGCCGGCCAGACGATCCTCGGCCTCAACGCCCAGGGCCATGGAGCGGCGATCTCGACCAGCGGCGATTCCAGCGACGCCGTGATCGCTTTCGCGGGCGGCTCGGCGTCGCTGACCAACGCCGCCGTCACGACGACGGGCGACGGCTCGACCGGCCTCGCCGTCTATTACGCGGGATCGTCCCTAACCGCGACCGACACCACGGTCGCCGTCAACGGCGGCCTCAGTTCCGCGACCAACAAGCAAGCCTATGGCGTCTACAACGGTCCGGGATTTGGCGGAACGGTGGGCGGAACGCTTGCGCTGAACGATGTCAGCGTGACGACGGCCGGCGCCGGGGCGATTGGCGTTCTCACCACCACGGGCGGAACGGCGACGATCGCCGGCGGCTCGGTCGCGACCGCCGGCGCCAACGCCGCCGCCGTCGCGGTGAACGACACCGGCGCGCTGACGATCTCCGGCGCCGCGCTCACGACGACCGCCGACGGCTCGCCCGGGATAACCCTTAGCGGCGCCAGCGCGACGGCTTCGGCCAGCAACCTGACGATCTCCACCGCAGGGGGCGCGTCGGCCGACGGCGCCTACAACGGCCCGCAGGGCGCTTTTACAGCCGGCGGAACGATGTCGATCACCGATTCCACGGTCAAGACGTCTGGCGCGCAAGCTTATGGCGTGGCCGTGGGCGCCGGTGGGACGACGACGTTCCTTGGCGGCTCGATCACGACCACCGGCGCGGGCGCCAACGCGGCGCGCGCCGACAACGGCGGCTCGTTGACGATCGGGCTCGATGCGACCGGGCATGGCGCCGCGCTCGCCACGTCCGGCGCGGCCGCCTACGCGGTCAACGCAGCAGGCGGCAGCCTGATCTCCGTGACCGGGGCCGCCATCGCGACGACCGGGAATGGCTCTGGCGGCCTCCTCGCTGCAACCGCGAATGACGAGATTGACGCCGCGAACGTCACGATTTCGACTCAGGGCGGCGTGGACTCCGCCTCCGGCCTTGGCGCCTATGGCGCGCTCAACGGGCTGAGCAACGGGTCCACGGTCGGCGGAACCTTGAAACTGAACGATGTCGCGATATCGACGGCGGGCGACAATATGCACGGCGTCTATACCGGCGCCGGCGCGACCACGACGTTCAACGGCGGCTCCGTCGCCACCACCGGCGCCGCCGCGTACGGGCTCTACGCGACGGGGGCGGGCGCAAGCCTGACGGCTAGCGGCGTGGCGATCACCACGCAAGGCGCCGGCGCCTACGGCGCCGCCGCCGACTCGGGCGGCACGCTCACGCTCGCCAACACGCAGATCTCAACGACGGGGGCGAATGCGCATGGCCTCTATCTCTCGGTCGCGGTCGCCAATCTGACGGGGCCGATCTCGATAAATGTCGGCGGCGTCGGCGCGGCGGGCATATTCGCGAGTTTGGGCGGATCGGTGTTCGTTAAAGGCGCGTTGACCATCAACGCCGCGGCGAACGGAATCTACCTCAACGGCGCGGCCGCTGTTGAGCGTGGGCTTGGGGCGGTGGAATTGTCGTCGTCAGGCGCGCTGAACGTGAAGACGACCAGCGCGACAGGGGCGGCGCTAACGTTGAGCGGGACCGCCGCCTTCTCGGGGACCGGCGGCGGAACCATCGACGCGACGGGGACAGCGATCGCGCTTCTCAGCGGCGCGCAGACGGCGAGCTTCACCAACTACAACATCAGCAACGCCCGCGGCGGTCTTATCTATGCGGACCCCTCAACCTCGACGGTCACGTTCGATCACAGCACGGTGGATTCGCAGGCGGGCGTTCTCGCCGATGTCGTCAACGGCAGCGATCTGACCCTCGACGCGACCGCCTCATCCCTGATGGGGGCGATCGTCACCGACGTCGGCTCGACCTCGAACGTCAATCTCAGCGGCGGCTCCGTATGGACCCTCGCCGGCTCCTCGACGGTGACCAACCTTAGCCTCAACAACAGCTCGGCGATGTTCGCGCCCTCGACCGGCGGCGGCTTCAACACGCTGACGGTCAACAACTACACCGGGACGAACGGCGGCCTGACGCTCAACGCCGCGCTCGGCGGCGCCAATCCGGGCGCCGACCAACTCGTCGTCAACGGCGGCAAGGCGACGGGCGCGACGACGATCAACGTCCGGTCAATCAGCAGCGTCGGCGCGGCGACGACCGGCCTCGGCGTGCCGCTAGTGGTGGCGACCAACGGCGGCTCGGTCGCGCCGAACGCCTTCAGCCTGTCCGGGCCGCTGGTGGTCGGCAGCTACACCTATACCCTGCAGAACGAGAGCGGCGGCGACTATCTGGTGTCCGGCCAGGGCCTCAGCTCGTCGCAAGCCAGCGGCTCGCTCGCCTCGCTGGCGCAATCCCGCCAATCCCAAGCGGTGACGAGCCGGGTGTTGGGCTCGATCCTCACGGGCGCCACCGAGCAGATCAATTGCTCCTCGTGCTCCAGCGGCTTCGCCTCGTTCGGCTCATTCGCGATCGGCCTGCATGGCCGCTGGACGTTGAGCCCCAACGTCTCGTTGTTGGCCGGCGCGTCCTACGACAACTATTCAGCGAAGGGCGTGACGGTCAACAATTCGCTGATCGCCGCGCTTGCCTTGCGCTATGACGCCGTGCAGCTCGGCAAGTACCGACCGTTCTTCGAGGCGGGGGTCGCGAGTTCGCCCTGGGCGAACGTAAGCTATCGGCGCAGCTACCAGTCGACCGTCGGCGGCGGCCAGGGCGACGGCGATACGCTGTCGCGTTCGGTGGCGGTTTACGGCCGCGCCGGCTACATCTGGCGCTTGGGTCCGACCGACGAAGCGGCCGCCTATAGCGATCTCACCCGCAGCTGGCAGTCGACGGGCGGCTATCTCGAAGGCGCGACCGGCGGCAATCCATTCGGCGCGCTAGTGCTGCCGAGTCTCGACACGATGGATATTTGGCAAGTCGGCGCGCAATACACGCATCTGTTCGGCGAGCATATCGAAGCCAACGTCAGCGCCGGCTATGCGGTCGCATTCGACGCCTCTTACGGCAACACCGCCGCGATCGCCGGCTTCGGCGACGCTAGCGGCGCGGCGCCGACGCACTTCGACTGGGTCGAGCTCGGCGGCCGGATCAGCTATCGGTTCTCGAAGAACGTGATCGGCGACGCGTTCGTGCTCGGCACGGTCGGCGCCGAGCCGGCGGGAAGCCAGATCCACGGCGGCGTGGCGATACGCATGGCGTTCTGAGAAGCGAGAGCTTCGATCCGCCACTGGCGCCGCTTTGCCGCGGTTTCACGCCGACGGCTGCCGCGAATCCGCCGCCATTCTTAGCGCAAACGAGCGCCGGCGCCATGTCGAGGGTTCGGGGTGAAGCAGTTTGTGTGGGCCGCGTTGGCTTTTTTCAGCCTCGGCGCCGGCGTCGCGCGCGCGGATTGCGACGCAACCCCGCCGGCGCCGAAAGCGCTGCGCAGCGCCGAGACTGTCGAGAACTACACGTCGGTGCTGCGGCTGTGCCGCGGCGCGGCGGGCGAGCAGGTCGCGATACGCGAGATGACGCTCGCCGGCGACAAGGCGCTGCTGCTCGCCGATCCGAAAATGCTGACGACCCGGCTCGAACGCGCCGCCTGCTGGACTTGCGAGGACGTCGAGGACTCCGCGCTCGACTCGACCCGCCTGATGCGCTCGATTGTCCGCGCCTCGGAGGCGCCGGGCCTGACGCGTCGGGGCTTCCTCGCCAACGCCGGGCTGACGCGCGGCGAACGCGGCGGCGGCTATTTCACCGGGGATCTCTGCCCGTCAAGCAAGCCGATGGATCGCGATTTCCTAGCGACCCTCGAAGGAACTTCGACGCCGATCGCGCTGTCAATATCCGGGCTTTGGCTGAAGAAACATTTCCAGGATTACCGCTGGCTGATCGACGCCGAGGCGGCCGGCAAGCTGGCGATCACCTGGATCAACCACAGCTACACCCATCCCTATCACAAGGGCGTCGCCACGGACGCCAATTTCCTGCTGCTGCCCGGCGTCGACCCCGACTACGAGATCCTCGAAACCGAACGGCTGCTGATCGCCAACGGGCGCACGCCGTCGCTGTTCTTCCGCTTTCCCGGCCTCGTCTCGTCGTCGCCGCTGATGCAGGCGGTCCGCCGCCATCACCTGATCTCGCTTGGCGCCGACGCGTGGCTGGCGCTAAATGGCAAGCCGCGCGACGGTTCGGTCATCCTCGTGCATCCCAACGGCAACGAGGAGCTGGGCTTGAAGATTTACGCGCGCGATCAAGCGGAGGGCTTGCTGCCGACGCCGCTGAAGCCGCTCGACGAGGCCCCGGAATGAGACGAAACCTCTGGCTGGCGTCGGCGCTGGCCGCGCTGGCCTTCGCCGCGCCCGCATGGGCGGCGCCGTTCGACATGGGCGGCCAGACTTGCCAGGATTGGCTCGACGCCAGCGAGGACGAACAGGACGCGATGGTTGCGTGGCTGCGCGGCTATCTCGCGGGAAAGTCGGGCGCCACGCTCTACGATCTCGCCGGCGCGCGCGGCGATGCGGCGTCGCTCAAGCATTACTGCCAGGGCCATCTCACCGTCGGCCTCATCAGCGCGGGCAGCCAGTTCGGGCATTGAGATAGTTTTGCGGGAGGAGAGAGTTGCTGCAAACGCTTCCGCTTGATTGAAGGAAACGCAAGTATTCAGGTGATAACGTATCTGCGCTCTGAGTTGCTATGACTATAGGCATCGTCATTGCAAGCGCAGCGAAGCAATCCACGGCGCCGCTGATGCAGTCCTATACGGATAGATTACGATCTCGGCGAGCTAGATTGCTTCGCTTCGCTCGCAATGACGGCTCGGGCCCAAGGCGGATTCTCCGCCACGCAAGCGCCCTCCCCGCAAACGCGGCGAGCGGACAGGTTTTGGCGCCTAACCCGCTGAATCCTCGCCTGACCGGACTGCCCCCTCACCGCTTCGGCAGCGGGACCCCGAACGCCTTGGCCAGGAACAGCCCGGCGTGGCGCAGGCCGCCGTTGTCGATGCCGTGGCCGACGCCGACCGACATGTGCCATTGCGTCGGGATGTCGGCGGCCGCGAGCGCGTCGGCGGCGATGAACATCGCGTCGATCGGGATCATCGGGTCCTGATCGCCGTGGATCAGCAAGATCGGCGGCGGGGCGCCGCGCGCGTCGCGCGCCCGCGCCTCCGGCAGCCGCTCCGGCGCGACCAGCAGTCCAGAGAAGCCGATGATCGCCGCCGGCGCGCGCTTGCGCCGCAGGCCGACATGCAGCGCCATCATCGCGCCCTGGCTGAAGCCGCACAGCGCTAGCCGGCTCTCGTCGATCCCGAGCTTTTCCAGTTCTTCGTCGAGAAAGGCGTCGATGATCGGTCTGGCGGCCTCGGCGCCTTTGAGACGATCGCCGGCGGACTTCGCATCGTCGACCGCGCGCGAGGCGCTCAGGGCGAACCATTGCCGGCCCATCGGCGCGCCGGAGCAACGCTCGTGCGCGTGCGGCGAGACGAACGCGGTGTCGGGCAGGATCGCGCGCCAATGCTGGCCCAGCTCGATCAGGTCGTTGCCGTCGGCGCCGTAGCCGTGCAGGAACACGACGAGCTGCTTGGCCTTGCCGCTCTTGGCCTCCAGGCGCGGTCCAGTCAGTTTGGCGGTCATGTCGGCGTCCTCAGCAAAGTGGCGTTCGTCTAGCCCGTCTCCGCCCCTTGCGCCAAGTCTCCCGACTTATCGAGATTGATCACCCCCGCCCGCGCCTTGGCGACGCGGTAATAGGTCCACAACATCCGCGCCGCGACGCCGCGAAACGGCCGCCAGCGTTCGGCGATGGTTTCCAGGCCGCGCGCGTCCGGTCGCGTCTTCAGGGCGAGCGCCAGCCGCGCCGCCTCCTGCAGCGCGAGGTCGCCGGCGGGGAACGCGTCGGGATGGCCGACGCAAAACAGCAGGAAGATGTCGGCGGTCCACGGGCCAATTCCCTTCACCGCGATCAGCGCGCGATGCGCGTCCGGCGCCGGCATCTCGGCCAGCGCGGCGAGGTCCAGGCCCTCGACCGCGACAGCGTGGGCTACGGCGGTGAGGCCGCGGATTTTGGGGCCGGAGAGGCCGCAGGCGCGCAACGTCGCCTCGCCGGCCGCCAGCACCGCCTCGGCGCTCAGCGGCCGCAACGCGGCCTCGAGCCGGCCGAAGATCGCATTGGCGCTGGCGACCGAGACTTGTTGCGAGACGATGATCGCCGCCAGTCCGGCGAAACCCGGCTCGCGCCGTCGCAGCGGCGGCGGGCCGCCGATTTCGACCAGCCGGCCGATCGTCTCGCGGTCGAGCGCGAGCAGCGCGGCGGCGGCCTCGGCGAGCGAGTCCTCGCAGACGATCAGCCGCCCCGGCGCGTAGACGAGCTCAGCGGGCGCTTGCGCCGGCGCGCGCCGCTTTTTCGCGGCGGCGCGTTTTTTCGGCGCGGGCTTTCTCGCCGGCCGTTTCGCGGGCGCCGGCTTTTTTGTCGTCCGGCGGCCGGCTATCGTCTTTTTCGCCATGTCCTCCGCGATCCTTCGTTTTGCGCCGACGCCCAACGGCCTCCTGCATATAGGGCACGCCTATTCCGCCCTGCGCAACGCCGATCTCGCGGCGCGCATGGGCGGCCGGCTGCTGCTGCGCTTCGAGGACACCGACCCCGCGCGCTGCCGACCCGAATTCGAGACCGCCCTCGTCGAGGACCTCGATTGGCTCGGCGTCCGTTGCGAGCCGAACCCGCGACGGCAGAGCGAGCATATCGCCGACTATTCCGCCGCGTTCGAGGCGCTGCGCCGGCGCGACCTGGTTTATCCCTGCTATTGCACGCGCGGCCAGATCGCGGCGGCGAGCCGTGAGCGCGATCCCGACGGCGCGGCCCTGCACCGCGGCCGCTGCCTCGCCGCGCCGGAACGGCTCGCCGGCGGCGAGCCGGCGAACTGGCGGCTCGACCTGCAACGCGCGCTCGCAGAGACGCCGGGGCGGCTGACATGGAGCGAGTTCGGCGAGGGCGCCGCGCCGACCGAAGTCGCCGCCGAGCCGGCGCTTTGGGGCGACATCGTTATCGGCGCCAAGGACCGGCCGGCGGTCTATCATCTCGCCGTCGTCGTCGACGACGCGTTGCAGGGCGTCACCGACGTCGTGCGCGGCCGCGACCTGTCGCCCTCGACATCGCTGCACCGGCTGTTGCAAGCGCTGCTCGATCTGCCCGCGCCGCGCTACCGCCACCACCGGCTGGCGCTCGACGCCGACGGCGCGAAATTGTCGAAAAGCGCGAAGTCGACCTCGCTCCGCGCCTTGCGCTCTGACGGCTACACGGCGCGCGACATCCGCGCCGCGCTCGGCTTCGAGCCCTCGGCGAAGCGCCGCCTCGTCGTGACCCTCAGTTGACCTGCGCGGTCGGACCCGGCGCGGCGGCGTTGGCGCTCGGCGCCTGGTTCATCAGCCCGTCGATGCGCTCGCGCTCCTTCTTGAACTGCGCCAGCATGCGGCCGTCGAATTCGCGCGTGCGCGCCAGTTTGATCGCCATCGGGTCGACGAAATTGCCGTTGATGATGACTTCGTAATGCAGATGCGGACCGGTCGCCAGGCCGGTCTGGCCGAGGAAGCCGACGACCTGCCCCTGGGTGACGCGGGCGCCCTCTTCGATGCCGCGGCCGAACCCCGACATGTGGTTGTAGGTGGTCACGTAGCCGTTGCTGTGCTGGATCTCGACGCGCCGGCCGTAGCCGGAATCCCAGCCGGCCTTGATGATGACGCCGTTGCCGGCGGCGAGAATTGGCGTGCCGATCGGCGCCGCCCAATCGACGCCGGTGTGCATGCGCGAGAAATGCAGGATCGGGTGATAGCGCATGCCGAAGCCCGAGGTGATCTCCCCGTCGGCGATCGGTTTGCGGATCAAGAATTTGCGGGTCGAGCGGCCGTTCTCGTCGTAGAAATCGACGGCGTTGTCGTCGGGCGTGCGGAACCGGTAGTAGCGGAACGTTTGATCGCGAACCGTCATCAATGCGTAGAGCAGCGTCGCGTGCGGCTCGAATTCGTCGGCGTCGGCGATGAACGCGGTCATCGAATCGCCCGGCTGCGCCGAGCGCTGGAAATCGACGTCGTTGACGAAGGCCTGGACGAAGTCCTCGATGACGGGCTTCGACAGTCCCTGTTTGAGCGCAGTCTGATACAGGCTTTCGTAGAGGCTCAAGCCGCCTTCGCCCGTGCTCGGGGCCGGGCGTAGCGCCGTCTCGCCCGCGGGGCGCGAGACATAGACGTATTTTCCGTCGTCCTTGACCGCGACCGCCGAGCTTAACTGATCATCGTTGTAGACGGCGACGCGGGCGATGCGGCGCCCGAGATCGGGGTCGTCGGCGTCGGCGTATTGCAGGATCACCTTCTGCCCGTCGGCGACCGGCGACTCGCCGCGTCGGCCCCCGAAAGCGGATAAAATATCGGCCGCGATCGCCGGCGAGGCGCCGTTCTCACGCAAGACCTCGTCGAACGACTGACCGTGCCGAGGGCGAATCAGGCGTTCGCTGCCGGCGCCCGCTTCGGCGGTGCGCGGCACGTTGGTGACGTTCTCGGCGACCATCTTGACGGTGAGCGATGGGAATGACGCGCCCGGGGCGAGGTCGCCGCCTGTCGGCGCATAGGCGAGCGCGCCGAGCGGATCGACGCCGGCCCGCGACGTGCGCATCAGCAGCAATTGCGGCGCGACTGCATATCGTCGTTCGCCGGCCTGTTCGCTGCGGACGAATTCAGCCACTTGCGCCGCGGCCTGGGCGAGCGGCAGTTCGCCGCTCACCGCCGCGAGATCGGCCGCGGCGATATCGTGGCTGGTGAAGGTGACCTCGCTGTCGTCTTGCGGCGGCGCGAAATCAGTTGGCGTGTCGGTTTTGCCTGCGCGGGCGCCGCCAGTCTTGAGCGGATCGAAGGGGGGAACCGCGCCGGCGAATTGCGTCGGGGTTGTCGTCAAAGTCGTCGACAGCAGCGTGTAAGGGCGGCCCTTGACGATTTCCTTATCGCCGATCTTTATCGGCGTCGTGACCTGGAAATCCTGTTTGGCGGCGACGATGTCGACGGGTCGCACGAGGCGGTCGCCCTTGCCGGCGTTGACCCTTTCGCCGCCGGTTTCCTCGGGCTGCGTCGCCGGCGCGAATTCGGGGAAGGCGGCGAAATAAGACTGCCGGTCGAGATCGAGATAGAGCGCGGAGCCGATCAGCGCGAGGCCGCACAGGCCCGACAGCGTGACCCCCGCCACCCAGCGCCAAGGCGTCCGCACCCGTTCCGGCGCCTCGCCCGCCGCGGGTTCGTGCCAGCGAATCGGCGGCTCGTGCCCGAGGTCGGCCGGCCCGCGATCGCTCCGCCGCAGCGCCGCCCCGGACTGAGAGGTCAGCATGTTGGTCGCATCCCCCGCCTTGTTTGCGCCGCCTCGCCTGATCTGCCTAGCGCGATTGCGTGGCAGACTCCAAGCCCGGCGTTAAGTTTGACGAGCGTGTCATTTTGTAGGCGTTCGAGCGTCGCAAGATTTTTGCAAAAACCGTTTGACAGCAAATAGGGGGTCGCCTATACGGCCCCTCCACCGACGGCGACGCTGCTGGTTGGCGGGTCGGTTGGTTATGACCACGGGATCGACGGCTTCATCTCCCTCTCTGAGAGGAGGGGGCGGGAAGGTGTCGGCTGTTTTTGCTTTCGGGGCAGCCTGGAGGCTTGCTTTCAGGAGGTTCTGAAAGCGGGGTCGCGAGATTGGGTTTTGAAGTTTCGGCGGGCGCGCGCAGCGGGCTTGTTGGGATTTGGGACCCGGGGGTTTTGGCCTCCGAACGCTGTTTGACAATTTCATCGGAAGAAAGAGAGACGTGGACGGCGGCGTCCTTGCGGGGCTTTTCTGTTGCCAAACAGGGAAGTCCGAAGAGACAAGCTGACGGTCACGTTTCAGACAACCATTCCTTCGGGAGTTGGGCGGATCGAACGTCGTGAGACGGACGGTGCGTTTATAGCTTCGGAAGGGAGTGTTTGGAACTCGTCAAATGGGGTCGTAAGACCCTTAGAAGGTCGAGGAATTTCCTGAACAAGGAGTTCCTCAGCCAGTTGACCGGTCAGAGATCAAGATCTCTTCAACTTGAGAGTTTGATCCTGGCTCAGAACGAACGCTGGCGGCAGGCTTAACACATGCAAGTCGAGCGCCCCGCAAGGGGAGCGGCAGACGGGTGAGTAACGCGTGGGAACATACCCTTCGGTTCGGAATAACTCAGGGAAACTTGAGCTAATACCGGATACGGCCGAGAGGCGAAAGATTTATCGCCGGAGGATTGGCCCGCGTCCGATTAGCTAGTTGGTGAGGTAATGGCGCACCAAGGCGACGATCGGTAGCTGGTCTGAGAGGATGATCAGCCACATTGGGACTGAGACACGGCCCAAACTCCTACGGGAGGCAGCAGTGGGGAATATTGGACAATGGGCGAAAGCCTGATCCAGCCATGCCGCGTGAGTGATGAAGGCCTTAGGGTTGTAAAGCTCTTTCACCCGGGACGATAATGACGGTACCTGGAGAAGAAGCCCCGGCTAACTTCGTGCCAGCAGCCGCGGTAATACGAAGGGGGCTAGCGTTGTTCGGAATTACTGGGCGTAAAGCGCGTGTAGGCGGGTCTTTAAGTCAGGGGTGAAATGCCAAGGCTCAACCTTGGAACTGCCTTTGATACTGGAGATCTTGAGTCCGGGAGAGGTGAGTGGAACTGCGAGTGTAGAGGTGAAATTCGTAGATATTCGCAAGAACACCAGTGGCGAAGGCGGCTCACTGGCCCGGAACTGACGCTGAGACGCGAAAGCGTGGGGAGCAAACAGGATTAGATACCCTGGTAGTCCACGCTGTAAACGATGGATGCTAGCCGTTGGGGAGCTTGCTCTTCAGTGGCGCAGCTAACGCTTTAAGCATCCCGCCTGGGGAGTACGGTCGCAAGATTAAAACTCAAAGGAATTGACGGGGGCCCGCACAAGCGGTGGAGCATGTGGTTTAATTCGAAGCAACGCGCAGAACCTTACCAGCTTTTGACATGTCCTGGACGGATTGCAGAGATGCGATCTTCTCTTCGGAGCCGGGAACACAGGTGCTGCATGGCTGTCGTCAGCTCGTGTCGTGAGATGTTGGGTTAAGTCCCGCAACGAGCGCAACCCTCGCCTTTAGTTGCCATCATTCAGTTGGGCACTCTAGAGGGACTGCCGGTGATAAGCCGGAGGAAGGTGGGGATGACGTCAAGTCCTCATGGCCCTTACAGGCTGGGCTACACACGTGCTACAATGGCGGTGACAGAGGGATGCGAAGGGGCGACCCTTAGCAAATCTCAAAAAGCCGTCTCAGTTCGGATTGCACTCTGCAACTCGAGTGCATGAAGTTGGAATCGCTAGTAATCGCGGATCAGCACGCCGCGGTGAATACGTTCCCGGGCCTTGTACACACCGCCCGTCACACCATGGGAGTTGGTTTTACCCGAAGGCGTTTCGCTAACCGCAAGGAGGCAGGCGACCACGGTAGGGTCAGCGACTGGGGTGAAGTCGTAACAAGGTAGCCGTAGGGGAACCTGCGGCTGGATCACCTCCTTTCTGGATATCGGAGGATCAGCTGACAGCGACAGAGACGCGAGAGCTTCGTTCTCGTCGGCAGTTTGTCATCCGGACTCAGAAAATCAGCGGCCAGTCAAGGCCGCATTTGCGGGACGCCGCCGTCTTCGTCTCTCTTTCTTCGATCAACGGACGACGGATGACCAGTGCAGACTGCTCTGCGTCGCTGAGGCCTGCGTCGACTGCGTTCTCTGACTCGGGCTTGTAGCTCAGTTGGTTAGAGCGCGCGCTTGATAAGCGTGAGGTCGGAGGTTCAAGTCCTCCCAGGCCCACCAGTGCAGTCGCCAGTTGGTAGTGACCAGTGACAGAGCTCGACTGTCCTCACTATGCAACTGCGCCTGCCCGGGGCCATAGCTCAGTTGGGAGAGCGCGTGCTTTGCAAGCATGAGGTCGTCGGTTCGATCCCGTCTGGCTCCACCAGGTTCGGGCTGAAGGTCGCCGACGACGTGTCGAGCAGATTCGAGGCTTCCAGTCCTTTCCGATGCAAATATCAGTTTCGTCGAGCGCGCGAGCGCTGAGCGTGACGAAGGCGATTCGGCCGGCGACGAGGATTCGTCCTCGCCGATCCGTTCTCCGTCCTCGTATCTGACATCGTGAAGAGGAAACACATTCGGTCGAAGGCCGGATGTGGGCGAGGCGTGAGCGAGGTTCGTGAGACGAGGGCGGCATGTCCTCGTCGTCATCGTCGTGTCTCGTCAGAGCATCTCAGTCGTGGGCTTCGCTTGACCGCAAGGCTCCCGGATGTGTTTGAAGCAAAACTGGTCTTTTCAAATCAAGACGATGCGGGTCCGTGACGAGCGATTGCGCGACGATCGCAAGATCGGCAGCGCTGATCGACGGCGCGCTTTGGTGATGAGAACAATCAAGTGTCATAAGGGTATCTGGTGGATGCCTTGGCGCTGAGAGGCGATGAAGGACGTGGTACGCTGCGATAAGTCTTGGGGAGCTGCGAACAGGCTTTGATCCGAGAATTTCCGAATGGGGAAACCCACCTTCGATCTCTGTTACTCCGAAGAGACGGTCGATGACGGACGATCACGCACAGGGGTTCGCGAGCGAAGGCGT
>CAWEDI010000043.1:0-4603 GCA_963807735.1 uncultured Pseudomonadota bacterium
GCCGCAAGCGCCTCGCCATCATGGACATGGACGGCGGCAATGTCCGCTATCTCACCCGCGGCGACGATCTTGTCGTCACGCCGCGTTTCTCGCCATCCGCCCAGCAGATCGCCTATATGTCGTTCGGCAATTCCGACCCGAAAGTCTCGCTTCTGAATGTCGAGACCGGCCAGCATGAAGCGGTCGGCAATTTCCCCGGCATGACCTTCTCGCCGCGCTTTTCGCCGGACGGCCAGAAAATCGTGATGTCGCTGTCGGAGGGCGCCGACGTCTAATCTTTACACGATGGATTTGCGCACCCACACGACGACGCGGCTCACCGATTCCGGCGCCATCGACACTTCGCCCTCCTATTCGCCGGACGGTTCGCAGATCGTCTTCGAATCCGATCGCGGCGGCGCCCAGCAGATCTATGTGATGAGCGCGAGCGGCGGCGGCGCCAAGCGCATCTCCTTTGGCGAGGGACGCTATTCGACGCCGGTCTGGTCGCCGCGCGGCGACACCATCGCCTTCACCCGGCAGAAGGGCGGCAATTTCGGCATCGGCGTGATGAAGCCCGATGGCGGCGGCGAGCGCATGCTCACCGACGGCTACCACAATGAAGGCCCGACTTTCTCGCCCAACGGCCTGTTCGTGATGTTCTTCCGCGACGCCGGCGGCGAGGCCGGCTCGAAAATTTTCATGGCCGACATTTTCGGCCATGGCGAGTTCCAGGTGCCGACGCCGGGCTATGCGTCGGACCCAGCCTGGGGGCCGCTGCTGAAATGAATGAATCTCGGTTCTGGATTCACAATTCGTCAATTGCACCCGGATTTAGACGCTCGAATTAAGAGTGCCTAAGGGGATCGCAGTTTTAATCCGGCGTCGGAACCGGAGGACGAAATGCTCAAAAACACCATCATCCATTCAAACAAGGACGTGCAGCTCAAGCCGTCGCCGATCAATCCGGCCTGGATCCTCGAGGGCGAACCGGTTGCGCGCAACGCGGTCTTGTCGCGCAGCGGCGACACCACGGCCTGCACGCTTTTCTGGGACTGCACCGCCGGCAAGTTCAACTGGCATTACGACTTCGACGAGACCGTCCATATCCTGGAAGGCTCGGTGATCGTCAGCAGCGAGAACTCGCCGCCGAAGCGCCTCGAAGCCGGCGATGTCGCCTTCTTCCCGGTCGGCACCACAGCCCATTGGCACGTTGAGACCTATGTCCGCAAAGTCGCCTTCTGCCGCCGCGTGCTGCCGAGACAGGCGCTGCCGGTGATCAAGGCCCTGCGCTGGGCGCGCGGCCTGTTGCGCCGCCCGGCGCGGCCGCCGCCCCTTCGCTGATGGAAGCCTGAGCGTTTAACGGCCCTCATCGGCCGTCCAACAGCGCCGGCGCCGAACTTCGCCACGTCCCGGCGGGAGCTTCGGCGCCGGCGCTTTTGATTCGGCGGCGGCCGTAAATCCAGCACGACGCCGTCTCGCGCCGGAAAGCGGCGTGACTCCCCGATGTCGTGCGCGCGTCAGTCCGGCGACAGAGCCCCGAGAATGAACGAAAATTTACGCTTCGGCGCCCGGAACATGAATGAAATGTGACAATCGTGAAAATTAATTCGCCCGCGATGAAAATAATGCTTGTAAATCGCGGCGTTTAATCCAATTACTCGCTTGCCCAATACGCACGTGCCTGTGGTCGTGTGTCGGTCGGTGGGGATCCGGACAAGAGGCCGGTTAACCACCCGTTAAACAGACCGGCAGCCGGAGGCAAACCGGCGCACCCCGCCAAACGGGGGACGCGACTTGAAGCAACGACGGACCGGGCTTTTTTGGTCTCTGTTGGCCCTCCAAAGGCCTACAACCGAAGAGGCTTGTCTATCTTGCCGGGCGTGCGGAAGGGATTCATCCCCTCCAAACGATGGCTGTGAACCCTGACGGACGGTCTTCGGCCGGCCGTTGGATCATCGCCTCGGCGCAGCATCTGATCGAACGTTCGACGCTCGGCGGCCTTACGGCCATCGGCGCGAAAGACGTCCGGTCACGGTGGCGGGTCAACGCTGACGGAACGCGTCTCCAAAGCGCGCCGGCGGTCGCATCGCCTCCGATCCTTTCACTTCGCTTTGCGCGGACGGACCGCGCGACGGGGGATGCCGCTATGACGGATCGCATCATGAATTTCCTGGCGAACCATCGCGAGGACGGGCCGCGCCTGGTCGTCGATCTCGACGTCGTGCGCGAGAATTATTACGGCTTCGCCAAGGCGTTGCCGGACACGCGCGTGTTCTACGCCGTCAAGGCCAATCCGGCGCCGGAGATCCTCGATCTCCTGGCGCGGCTCGGCTCGTGCTTCGACACGGCTTCGGTCGTCGAGATCGAGCAGGCGATGGCCGCCGGCGCGACGCCCGACCGCATCAGCTTCGGCAACACGATCAAGAAGGAGCGCGACATCGCGCGCGCCTATGCGCTCGGCGTCCGGCTGTTCGCGGTCGATTGCGAAGCCGAGGTCGAGAAGATCGCGCGCGCCGCGCCGGGCTCGAAAGTGTTCTGCCGCATCCTCTGCGACGGCGCGGGCGCCGAATGGCCGCTGTCGCGCAAATTCGGCTGCGCGCCCGACATGGCGGCCGCGGTGCTGGAGCACGCGCATCGCCTCGGCCTCGTCGCCCACGGCCTGTCGTTCCATGTCGGCTCGCAGCAGCGCAATCCGCGCATGTGGGACGGCGCGCTGAAGGCCTCGGCCGCGATCTTCAAGGATCTCGCCGAGCGCGGCATCAAGCTCGGCATGATCAATCTCGGCGGCGGCTTCCCGACCCGATATCTGAAGGACGTGCCGGGCGTGAAAACCTATGGCCAGACGATCTTCCGCGCGCTGCGCAAGCATTTCGGCAACCGCATCCCGGAGACGATCATCGAGCCGGGCCGCGGCATGGTCGGCAACGCCGGCATCATCGAGGCCGAAGTCGTGCTGATCTCGAGGAAGTCGGACGAGGACCAGCAGCGATGGGTCTATCTCGACATCGGCAAGTTCAACGGCCTCGCCGAGACGATGGACGAGATGATCCGCTATCCCATCCGCACGGCCTACGACGACGACGCGATGGCGCCCTGCGTCATCGCCGGGCCGACCTGCAATTCCGTCGACGTGCTCTACGAGAAGGAGCCCTATCTCCTTCCCGTCAGCCTCGAGATCGGCGCCAAAGTGCTGATCGAGGGAACGGGCGCCTATACGACGACCTATTCGGCCGTCGGCTTCAACGGCTTTCCGCCGCTGAAGTCCTATGTGATCTGAATGTTTCACTCTCCCGCCCGGCGGGAGCGGCGCGAGACGCCAGGAGAGGGCTGCGCGCCCTCTTGAGACCCGGGGGGCGGCCCCCGGCTTTCCCAATCATCCTCCCCGTCCCGAACGGCCGGCAGGCTCGCGCCTGCGCGGCGCGAGGGGCGTCATGCGCAACTTCTTCTGGAGGCCCAGATGACCTTCTCGTTCAACGCCGCTCCTGTCCGCCGCCGCGCCTGCCGGCCTGACGATGTCGCACGCGCTCGGACGCTGCGCATCAGCGAGGAAAGCCCCTTCGACGTCGCCGCCCGCGAGGCGCTGCTCGACGAAGCGTTCGGCCTCGCCCGCGCGGAAAAGACCAGCGCGCGTCTGCGCGACGGCCGGCTGCCGGCCCGCGGCCTCGCGCTCGTCGCCAGGGACGGCGGCGAACTCGTCGGCACGCTTGCGCTGCTGGCATGTCGAGGCGGGCGGCCGCGCCGCGCTGCTGCTCGGCCCGCTGGCGGTCGCCGGCGTCGCACCGCTCGCTCGGCATCGGCGCCAGACTGATGCGCGAGGCGCTGTGGCGCGCCGCCATGCTTGGCCACAAAGCCGTGCTGCTGGTCGGCGACGCGCCCTATTATGCGCGCTTCGGCTTCGAAGCCGCGCTGACCGCCGGGCTCGACTTTGCCCGGCCCGGTCGATCGCGCCCGCTTCCTCGCCTTTGAAATCCAGCGTGGCGCGCTCGACGGCGCCGAAGGCATGGTCGTCGCCAGCGGCGAGCGAGGCGGCGTTCGACGACGCTTGCCGCAAAGGTTGAAACAGGCGGCTTGACCGGCCGCGATCTTGCGAACGGCGGCTCTTTGCCCTATATAATCCTCCATAAATAGGGCAAAGGAAGAGACAGTGGCGCGAGCAAGACGAAAGGCGACTGCGACGGCCAGCGCCCAGGCGCCGGCCCTTTCGATGCTTGCGGCGCCTTTGGCCGGCTTTATCGGCGCCGGCGGCAAGATCGCCGATCGCCGAGGTCGCCGACAGTTTCGGCATGTCGAAGAGCCAGCTCGCCGAGACCATCGGCCTCGGGCGCGAGACGCTCTACAAGGCGGCGCGCGCCGAGGCGGCGAGGACGCAGAGCCGGGTGCGCGAAATGCTCGAAATCATCGGCCGGGTTTCCGCCTGGGCCGGCGGCAAGGAACAGGCGATGGCCTGGTATCGCGCCCAGCCGATTTCAGCCTTCGGCGGCCGGACCGCCGAATCCCTCGTCAAATCCGGCCAGGCCGGACCCTTGCGCGACTATCTCGACCATATCGCGATGGGCGGCTTTGCTTGAGGTTTCAGGGGACCTGCTAGCAATACGTAATGGTCGAGGGAGACGCACAACAT
>CAWEDI010000044.1:0-3752 GCA_963807735.1 uncultured Pseudomonadota bacterium
TTCATCAGCGAAGCGGAGAAGGACCGCCCGCTTCCGCCCGCGTCGTACGCGCCCGCAAGCCCCGCGAAAAGCTGGAAAGCCTGCACCAGCGGCGGCAGCACCGGGCGGCCGAAGGTGATTGTTGACGGCAGGCCGGCTGGCTTCGCCGAGGGCATGCAATTCATTGGTATTCCCGAACAGGACGGCGTCCTTGTTCCCGGACCGCTCTACCACAACGCGCCGTTCAGCGCCGCTGTGTTCGCCCTCTGGCGCGGCTCTACGGTCGTCACCATGGAGCGCTTCGACGCCGAGGCGGCGCTGGCGCTCATCGAGCGCGAGCGCATCGCGTGGGCGATGATGGTTCCGACGATGATGCATCGCCTGATGCGTCTGCCCGAGGCGACCCGGAAAGGTTACGACCTCTCGACGTGGCGCATGGTGGTTCACACCGCCGCGCCGATGGCGGCGTGGCTCAAGCACGCGTGGATCGAGGCGTTCGGGCCGGATCATATCTGGGAGGCCTACGGCGCCACCGAGGGTCTCGTGCGCACCTTCATCGGCGGGCGGGAATGGTTGATGCGGCCGGGCTCCGTCGGACGCCCAAGCGGCGGCGCGCGGGTGCGCATTCTCGACACGCAAGGCCGCGAAGCGCCCGTGGGCGAGACCGGCGAAATCTTCGCCATGCCGCCGGGCGGCCCGGGTTCGAGCTACCGCTACCTCGGCGCGGAGCGCCGGGCGACGCCGGACGGTTGGGAGTCGGTCGGCGACATGGGCCATGTCGACGCTGAAGGCTATCTCTTCCTCGCCGACCGTCGCGCCGATCTCATCATCAGCGGCGGCGTCAACATCTGGCCGGCGGAAGTCGAGGCGGCGATCCTGCGCCATCCCGCCGTGCGCTCCTGCGCGGTTGTCGGCCTCGCCGACGAGGACCTCGGCCAGCGCGTCCATGCGGTGATCGAGAGCGACGACGACGGCCTCGATCTCGACGCCTTGCGCCGTTTCCTCGCCGAACACTTGAGTCGCGACAAACATCCCCGTTCGTTGGCGCGCGTCGCCGCGCCGGTCCGCGACGACGCCGGCAAGGTGCGCAAGACCTCCCTCGCGAAGGATTCCCGATGACCTCGTTGCCCGAACTCACCGAGTTCCGCCTCGAATTCCCCGGCAACGGGCTCGTGCATGTCGTGTTCGACGCGCCGGGGCGCACGATGAACGTGTTCTCGGAAGCGGCAATCGTCGAGATCGGCCGCATCGCGCGTTGGCTGGAGGACGCCGACGTGCGCGGCGCGCTGATCCGTTCGGGCAAGACCACCGGCTTCTGCGCCGGCGCCAACCTGCCGGAGATCTGGGCCGCCTACGACACGATCCTGGCGACGCCCGCCCCGCGCCGCTTCCGCGCCGCCTACGATCATTTCTTCCGCATGAGCCTGGCCCTTCGCGCGCTGGAGACCTGCGGCAAACCGGTCGCTTCCGCGATAGCCGGTCTCGCGCTGGGCGGCGGCGGCGAATTGGCGCTCGCCTCGCATTATCGCGTGCTGACCGACGACAAGCACGCCGCCATCGGCCTGCCGGAATCGCTGGTCGGCCTGCTGCCCGGCGCGGGCGGCACCCAGCGTCTGCCGCGCCTGATTGGAATCGAGCGCGCCATGCCGCTGCTGTTGCAAGGCAAGCGACTGGCGGGGCAGGCGGCGATCGAAGCCGGCCTCGTCCATCGCGTCGTCAAGGCCGGCGAGGAAACCGCCGCCGCCGAGGAATGGTTGTTGTCCTCCCCCGAACCGAAACAGCCGTGGGATCGCGACGGCTGGGTTGCGGCTACGCCGACCCAAATCGTGGCGGCGCTAGCCCCCATCAAACGCGCGGCGATCGAGGCGACGCTCGGCCATTATCCCGCGACTTTCGCCATTCTCGATTGCGTCGAATACGGCCTGCCGCAAAGCTTCGAGGGCGCCGTCCGCAGCGAAATGACGAGCTTCTGCCAACTCGTGCTGCGGCCGGAGCCGCGGTCGATGATCCAGACATTGTTTCTCGGCCGCCTCGATTACGAACGGCTCGAACGCAAGCAACGATTGCCGGATCTGGTCGCCGAAACGCTCAACCGGGTGAAGGCGGAGATCGAGGCGTCGGCGTCATCGCGCGAAGCGCTCGCCGTGGCCGGGTTCGCGGGTCTCGGCGCGGTCGCGCCGGTGCGCGAGCGGGAGCGTCCGGGCTATTGGGTCGAAGGCGACGATCCGCGCGCCGCCGCGGCGCTTGCGGTGTTGGCGCGCATCCATGCGGCGCTGGCGCCGCTCGCCGTCGGGCGCAGCGACGAGGACCTGCGCGTCGCTGACTACGCCGCGGTGACGAAAGCCGGCTATCCCGCCTATCTCGGCGGCCCGTTCTCATACCATTCACAATTCTGGGCTTGACGGCGGCGCGGCCGCCGAGCAGATAGTAAGTTAATGTACAATCGGGGACGCGCCCGGGGAGGAACAGATGGCGGGTTTCGATCCTGTCGCTCACGCCAAGGCGATGCGCGACGGCGGCTTTTGGGTGGACAAGAACTACGACGAATTTCTCGGCCAAGCCATAGCGGCCCATCCTGACAAGCCGGCGCTGATCGTCTACCGCGCCGACCGGGCGAACCCTACGCGTCTGACCTACGCCGAACTCGGCGACGCGGTGGGGCGCGCCGCCGCGTCGCTGAAGCGGCTCGGCATGGGCCGGGGCGACGTCATCTCGGTGCAACTGCCGAACTGGGCCGAATTCGCAATCCTGACGCTCGCCGCGTTCCGCGTGGGCGCGATCGTCAATCCGCTGATGCCGATCTTCCGCGAGCGTGAGCTAAGCTACATGCTAGACTTCGCGGGCGCCAAGATGTTCGTGACGCCGAAGCTGTTCCGCGGCTTCGACCACGAGGCGATGGCCAAGGCGCTCAAGCCCGACTTGCCGGGGCTCCAACACATCGTCGTTGTCGACGGGGACGGTCCCGACAGTTTCGAGGCGACGTTGCTGGCGACCCAAGAACGCCTGCCGCCGCCGCCCGCCGGCGAGATCGGCGCCACGCCGCCCGACGAAATGTCGGTGCTGATGTTCACCTCCGGCACCACCGGCTCGCCCAAAGGCGTCATGCACTGCCTCAATACGCTGATGGCGTGCAACATCGCCTTGGCGGATCGCTTCCATCTCACCGGCGCCGACACGATGCTCGTCTGCTCGCCGCTCGGCCACATGACGGGCTTCGCCGCTGGCATGCTGCTCGGCCTCAAGATTGGGGCAACCGTCATTTTCCAGGATATTTGGGAGCCCAAGCGCGGCGTGACCATCATGGCCGAGGAGAAAGCGACCTTCTCCGCCGGCGCGTCCACGTTCCTGACCGACATGTGCGAGGCGGTCATCGGCGGCGCGCCCCGCCCGGGTCATCTGCGCACGTTCCTGTGCGCCGGGCGCCGATCCCCCCGGCGCTGATTGAGCGCGTGCATCGCGAACTCGGCGCGCTTGTTTGTTCGCTGTGGGGCATGACGGAATCGCTGTCGAGCACGCTGACCGAGCCCGAGCGCGCGCTGGTGAAATCCTCGACTTCGGACGGCCGGCCGCTCGACGGGGTCGCCGTCAAGGTCATGCGGCTCGACGGCGCGCCCGCGCCCATCCTTGAGACCGGTGCGCTGAAAGTGCGCGGCGCCCAGATGGCGCTCGGCTATTACAAGCGCCCCGACATGGCGCCGTTCGACGCCGAAGGTTGGTTCGACACCGGCGATCTCGCCTATATGGACGAGGAAGGCTACATCCGCATCAACGGC
>CAWEDI010000045.1:0-17154 GCA_963807735.1 uncultured Pseudomonadota bacterium
TTAACGCCGCAGAGGGCGAAGATCGCGACGCTCCGATCGAAGGGCTCGCCGGCGCGCTCACCGCCTATACCGAAGACCTGGCCGAAGGCGTCGCCGCCTTCCGCGGCAAACGGCCGCCAAGCTTCAGCGGCCGATAGGAGAACGACATGAACGCCGCCGCACGTGTCGCCGTTGACAAACCTAAGCCGGCCGCCGCCGACGAACTGAGCGCGCTGCTCGACAAGGCCAAGAGGGTCGGCGCCCTGCACGGCGAGATCAAGACCTTCGACGAGGCCATGAAACAGTTGATTGCCGCCATCGATTCCGCCAAGTAGGGAAGGCGCCCCTTCCGGCGACGGGGAAGGCTTACCTCGCCGAAACAAAACGCTCAGCGCGGAGGAATAGCTATGACGACGACATCGGAGGCCATCGCCGCGCCTATCGTGCGGCGCCGACGCAGCCACGTGCGGGATCGGATGCAGGATCTCCTTCCGCGATTGGTGCTGGCGCCGTCTTTCCTGTTGATCCTCTTTTTCGTGTACGGGTTCAACATCTGGACGCTCGTTCTTTCGTTCACCAACTCGAGGGCCTTCCCGACCTTCAACTTTATCGGCTGGGCCAACTACGCAAAGCTTTGGGCTTGGACGTTCCAGAACGACCCGCCATCGAACTGGTACACGGCGATCGTCAACATGGGCCTGTTCGGCGGCCTCTATGTGGTTTTCTGCCTCGGGCTCGGCCTCCTGCTTGCGATTCTGCTCGACCAGAAGATCCGCGGCGAGGGCCTTTTGCGGCCGCTCTATCTCTATCCCCTGGCGCTATCTTTCATAGTGACGGGAACGGCGTGGAAGCTGTTTCTCGACCCCCGGATCGGCCTTGAAAAGGCGATGCACGACATCGGTTGGACCAGTTTCCATTTCGACTGGGTCGTCAACCCGCGCATGATGATCTACTGCGTCGCGATCGCCGGAATCTGGCAGACCTCCGGCTTCGTCATGGCGATGTTCCTGGCGGCGCTGCGCGGCATCGACAGCGAGATATTGAAGGCCGCCCAGATCGACGGCGCCTCAACATTCGCGATCTACCGGCGCATCGTAATCCCGCTCATCCGGCCCGCCTTCATGTCCGCGCTCATCATCCTGACCCATATGGCGATAAAATCCTATGACTTGGTGCTGTCGGTCACGGGCAAGAATCCGGGCGGCGCCGCCGAGTTGCCCTCGACGTTCATGTATTCCTACACATTCACGCGCAATCAGATGGGGGTCGGATCGGCCAGCGCCGTCATCATGCTGGCGACGATCGCGGCGATCATGGTCCCCTACCTATACTCCGAACTGAAGGAGAAGCGCTGATGAGCGCCGCCGACGCCCTCGCCGCCGCGCCTTCGCGGGAGCCGGGCCGCCACTCCAATCTGACGCACGTCGTCATCTACGGGCTGCTGATCGTCTTCGCGATCGTCTATCTGCTGCCGCTCGTGGTCATGGTGCTGACCTCGCTGAAACCGCTCGCGGAGATCAGCGGCGGCAACATGTTCTACCTGCCGCAACATCTGACATTCGAGCCGTGGTTCAAGGCGTGGGGCTCCGCATGCGTCGGACTGACGTGTTCCGGGCTCAAGGTCTACGTCTGGAACTCGGTCAAGATGGTCATCCCGGCCGTGCTGGTCTCGAGCGTGCTCGGCGCCCTGAACGGTTACGTGCTGACCAAATGGCGTTTCCCCGGCCACAAGCTCGTGTTCGGGATGATGCTTTTCGCCTGCTTCATTCCGTTCCAATCGGTGCTGATCCCGATGGCGACGATTCTCGGCAAGCTCGGAGAAATCGGCGAATCGCTCGAGGACACGACCGGTTGGACGTTCGGATTCGGCAATCCGACCGTCAATCTCGTCTTGATTCACGTCGTTTATGGCCTCGGCTTCACGACGCTGTTCTTTCGAAATTACTACGAGACGTTCCCGAATGAGCTCATCCGGGCCGCGCAGATGGACGGCGCCAGTTTCTTCCAGATCTTCCGGCGCATCCTGCTGCCGAACTCGGCGCCGATTTTCATCGTCACGGTGATCTACCAATTCACCAACATCTGGAACGATTTTCTGTTCGGCTCGACGTTCGCCGCGGGCGATTCGGCGCCGATGACGGTGGCGCTCTACAACATCGTCAACACCTCGACGGGCGTCATCGAATACAACCTCAACATGGCGGCGGCGATCATCGCTGCGGCGCCCACGCTCATCGTCTACATCGTTGCCGGACGCTATTTCGTTCGCGGCCTGATGGCCGGCGCTGTGAAAGGATAAGCCGATGTCCACGCTCGAAATCCGCGCCCTTCGCAAAAAATTCGGCGCCCTTGAGATTCTGAAGGGCATCGACCTCTCGCTCGAACAGGGCGGCTTCCTGGTTCTTGTGGGACCCTCGGGCTGTGGCAAGTCGACGCTGCTCAACACCATTGCGGGATTGGAATCGATCACGTCCGGCGAGATCCGCATCGGCGATCGGGTCGTCAACGATCTGCATCCCTCAAAGCGCGACATCGCGATGGTGTTTCAGTCCTACGCTCTTTACCCAAACATGTCGGTCGCCGAGAACATCGCCTTTGGCATGGAAATGCGCGGCGTTCCGAAGCCGGAACGCGAAAAGGCGGTTGCAGCGGTCGCCAAGACCCTGCAGATCGAGCATTTGCTGACGCGTCGGCCGAGCCAGCTTTCGGGCGGCCAGCGTCAACGTGTGGCGATGGGGCGCGCGCTCGTCCGTCAACCGCAGGTTTTTCTGTTCGACGAGCCGCTCTCCAATCTCGACGCCAAACTCCGCGTCGATATGCGCATAGAGATCAAGCGCCTCCATCAGCAGACCGGAACGACGATCGTTTACGTGACGCACGACCAAATCGAGGCGATGACGCTTGCAACCAAGATTGCGGTTCTCAAAGACGGCGAACTTCAGCAGGTGGGCTCGCCGCACGAGATCTACAATTTCCCCAACAATCTCTTTGTCGCCGACTTCATGGGCTCGCCCTCGATGAATTTGCTTGAAGGCAAGGTGGCGAAATCCGGGAGCGAAAGCCAGATCGTGATCGACCGAATTGGACACGCGCCTATTGTCCTGCCGGCGCCGGTCAGCGCCGACGCGAACAGGCTGAATGACGGCGCCAAGGTCATCCTGGGCATTCGGCCAGAGGCCGTAAATGACAGGGAAAGCATCGATCGTAACGCGAAGGCTGTCGCGACGTTCGACGCGGCCGTTGAAATCATCGAGCCCGCGGGATCGGACACGTATGTGGTGACCCGCGCCGCCGGGAAGGAACTGACGGCGCGCATGCGTGCTGAGACCCCCGTTCGCGTGGGCGAGAATCACACTTTCATGCTGAACCTCGACAAGGCCGTGCTGTTCGACCCGCAAACGACGCGTCGGATCTGATGAGACGCGCCATGTCCAACTTGAACCTACGAACGGCTTGGAACAACGATGGTCGGTGACGAGACTGCCGACATCTTGATTGTCGGATCGGGGATGGGCGGCGCAACCTGCGCTGCCGGCTTGGCCGCGTCGGGCGCGCGCATTCTCATCCTCGAGAGGGGCGCGAAGATCCAGGATTCGCCGGACGCGCGCGACGCCCGGGCGATCTTCCAACGCGGCGTGTTTCGACCGCGCGAATTCTGGATCGACGGCGCCGGTGCGCCGTTCAATCCGGGCAACTACTATTATGTCGGGGGCAACACAAAGCTCTACGGCGCCGTGTTGCTGCGTTACCGCGCCCAGGACTTCGCGCCGATCGCCTACCCCGAAGGATCGACGCCCGGTTGGCCTTTCAACTATGAGGAGTTGGAGCCCTGGTACACGCGAGCGGAGAAGCTTTACAAGGTCCACGGCGCGCTGGGATTTGACCCAACTGAACCGCGTCATTCGGAACCGTATCCGTTTGCTCCCGTGCCCGACGAGCCAGCGATTGCGCTGGTTCGCGAACGCATGAAGCGGGCGGGCCTGCATCCATTTCCGTTGCCTCTTGGCGTCGATATCGAACAATGGCTCAAGCGCGCGAGGACGCCTTGGGACGCCTTTCCCGACACGGGAACGGGAAAGATGGACGCCGAGAGCTGCGGGCTCGCGGAGGCGCTTCGCCATCCTCATGTCGAACTACGGGAGCACGCGAAAGTCGAACGATTGCTGCTGGATCCGGACGGCAAGACGGTCGCGGGCGTCGAGGCGACCGTTGGCGGGGAAACCAAACAGATCCGGGCCGGGATCGTCATCCTGTCGGCGGGCGCCGTTAATTCCGCGGCGATCCTGCTGTCGTCGCGCGAAGGCGGCGTCGCCAATCGCTCCGACGCCGTAGGACGCCACTTCATGAACCACAATTCTTCCGCGGTTCTCGCGATTGATCCGAGGACGGTGAACGATTCGATCTATCAGAAGACGCTTGGCGTCAATGACTACTATCTCGACGACGGCCGGGGAGGCCCGCCGCTCGGCAATATTCAATTGCTCGGCCGCATCACGGCGCCGATACTGAAGTCGAATCTGCCGCGCGTACCGGAATGGGCGCTGTCTTTGCTCACGGGTCGCACCGTCGATTGGTACGCGATGAGCGAGGACCTGCCCAATCCGGAAAGCCGTGTCACAGTGAACAGCGGTCAAATTCATTTGGACTGGAAGCGCAGCAACTGGTCGGTGCACGAGCGCCTGGTAAAGGCGCTCAAGGACAGGTTGCGAGCCGCAGGCTATCCCATCGCGCTTTCAAAGCCTTTCGACAGGCGAACGCCTTCGCATCAGTGCGGCACCGTGCGGATCGGCGCCGATCCCCGGAACTCGCCGCTGGATCCGTTTTGCCGCGCGTGGGACCACCCGAACCTGTTCGTTGTTGACGCGTCGTTTCTACCGACATCCGCCGCCGTCAATCCTTCGCTGACCATTGCGGCGCAGGCGCTCCGCGTCGCCAACCACATCGTGGCGACCGATCTTCGCTAGGATCAGGACAACCGACTATGGCGTATGATTACATAGTTGTCGGCGGCGGACCCGCGGGCTGCGTGCTCGCCAATCGTTTGAGCGCTGACCCCTCGATCAATGTCTTGCTGCTGGAGGCCGGCGGAAGTGACTGGAATCCGCTGTTTCGGATGCCGGCCGGCTTCGCCAAGATGACCAAGGGCGTTGCAAGCTGGGGCTGGAGCACGGTTCCGCAGAGACATCTCAAAGGTCGGGTTGTCTGGTACACGCAGGCCAAGGTGATCGGCGGCGGTTCCTCGATCAACGCCCAACTTTACACGCGCGGCAACGCCAAGGACTATGACGCCTGGGCTAGCGACGCGGGCGCCGCGGGGTGGAGCTATCGAGAGGTTCTTCCTTATTTCAAGCGCAGCGAAGACAATCAGAAACTTCACAACGCCTACCATGACTATGGCGGTCCGCTTGGGGTGTCCTATCCGATCAATCCGCCGCCGATCAGCTATGCGTTCCTGCGCGCGGCGCAGGAACTCGGGATTCCGTTCAACGATGATTTCAACGGCGCAGTCCAGGATGGAATAGGCCACTACCAGCTTTCCACGCGCAACGCAGAGCGATCCTCCGCCGCAAGCGCCTTCGTGAAACCCGTGCAGAGCCGGAAGAATCTCACGGTGCGGCTGAATGCGCAGACGCTGAAGATCGAAGTGCAAAACGGCCGGGCGGTCGGCGTTCGCATCGCCTCGGGGACCGGGACCGAGATCGTTAATGCGGATCGCGAGGTGATTGTGAGTTGCGGCGCGATCGGCTCGCCGCGGCTGCTCCAACTTTCCGGCATCGGGCCCGCGGATGTGCTGCGGGAGGCAGGGGTCGATGTCGTGCACAACCTGCCCGGCGTCGGCGCCAACATGCAGGACCATCTCGATCTCTACGCGATCTCGGAATGCACGGGCGATCACACTTACGATCGTGTCGCCCGCCCGCACCGTACGGCCTGGGCGGGCTTGCAGTATTTGCTGTTCAAGACGGGCCCGGTCACGTCGACGCTGTTTGAGACGGGCGGCTTTTGGTACGCGGACAAGCAGGCGCGATCTCCCGACATTCAGTTCCATCTGGGCCTAGGCTCCGGCATCGAAGCCGGGGTGGCGGCGATGAAGAACCCCGGGGTGACGCTCAATTCCGCATTCCTTCGTCCCCGTTCGCGCGGCGTCGTGCGGATCGCGAGCGCGGACCCTGGGGCGGCGCCGTTGATTGATCCCAACTATTGGGCCGACCCTTACGACCGCGAGTGCTCGCTGAAAGGTCTGCGGCTCGCGCGCGAAATCCTTCGCCAGCCGGCCCTGAAGCCTTTCGTGATGGCGGAGCGGCTACCCGGCGACGACCTGAACACCGACGAGGAGCTGGCGGAATACGCCTACCGCTCCTGCAAGACCGATCATCATCCGGTCGGCACCTGTGCGATGGGATCAGGCGCCGGAGCCGTTGTGGCGCCGGATCTCCGGCTGCGTGGCCTGATGGGCATTCGCGTCGTCGATGCTTCCGTGATGCCGTTCATCCCCTCAAGCAACACGAATGCTCCAACCATCATGGTGGCGGAGAAGGCGTCGGATATGATTTTGGGGCGGCCCGCGCTCGCGCCCGCGGCCCTCTCAAGCTGACGGGACCGCGCGCCAATTCTGCGGCGATTGAGACGCGAGCAAGGCCTTGACCTCCGCCTTCATGACCTTGCCGATGCGCGTGCGCGGTAGGTCGGTCCAGGCTTCGATTTGTTTGGGCGTCTTTACGGACCCCGCATTCGCCTTGACGAACGCCTTTAGTCCGGCGGCGTCGATCTTGCGGCGCGCGCGGTTGAATCACCGCGACGATGCGCTTGCCCCATTTCGGATCCGGCAAGCGATCACCGCGCAATCCTGCACGTCCTCATGCAAGCGCAAGACATTCTCCACCTCGATCGAATGGACGTTGAAGCCGTCGGTGATCGCCGGTCGCGTATATCCCCGCGGGATTGGGCCCAGCAACCTACATTATTATTTCAGCGACAACGTCGATCTGATTTGTTGCGGCGTTCGATACTACAAGGCGAGATGCGTCACGCGCTACGGCGCCGTCGTCGCCATGGCGTCCCGCGCGACGCGTGCGTTTTCGCACACGCGCGGCAGTTCGCCCGCGTTACTCGATCGTCAGCGCCCGACCAACGCCATCTGGCGGACGGCGGGGCGAAGGACCGACGGGAGACAGCAACCATGAGCGAGTTCTACACCGCGATGCCCGCGAGCGGACAATTCAAGGCCGACACCAGCGTCCCCTTCGCGATCCGCAGCAAGGACGAAGCGCTGATCCGCATCGATCGGTTCCTGGAGGAATATCACCGCTCCAAGAGCTGCGGCGGCACGCACTGCGGCTTCGTGCTGTGCGATTTGTTTCTCGCGATCAACGCCTGGGTGAAGCGTTACAATGCGATGAACACGCACCGTCGGGTTCAGGCGGTCACGAACCACACAAAACCCTCGGCGCAAGTGCAACCGGGCTTCGCCAGCGTCGGCGATAGCGCCAGCGCCGACGCCAAGAAGCGCTATCCCGGCGTCCTCAAGCTGTTCGACATCGTCGTCAAGACGCTCGCCTCGCTCGAGATCACCAAGAACAACGACGAAACTCGCGCCGAGGCGACGATGGCCGATCACACGCCCCCAGACGGCGGCGCAGACTGGAGCTACGGCGTCCGCTACAATCGGATCATCGACATGGTCATGGAGCTCGTGAGCATCGGCATGAAGGGGATCGGCTTCGAGACCGACACGAAACACGATATGCAGCCGTTCAGCGACAACCAGCTCGTCGAATATCGGGTTTGGTTCAAGCGCGGCAAGACCTATCAGATCGATTGGTGGAACAGAGAGCCGACCCTGCGGCTGAAGCCGGCGAACTCTTCCCATGCCTTCAATCCAGACGATAAGGGCGCCTGGGGCGTCACCAAAAATTACGGACCGTTCGTGATGAACATGGACCTCGAAATGTACATGACGCAACACTCCAAGGAGCACGGCCGGTTCCATTCGTGCTATGTCAATCAAAAGCCGGTGCTGATGGCCGGCACGATTCTGATCGAGAACGGAACAATCAAGGGCATCCGCTGCGACAGCGGCCACTATCAACCGACTTCACACGAATTCAGCAAGTTCCTCATGCATTTGAAGGCGCTCGGCGTACAGCTGGCGAATGTCGATGTGTTCGACCACAAAGGAACCTTGATCGCCAAGGCGGGCCGTATGCTGGGTGGCTGGTTCAATCCACCGAAGGTTCTCGAAGGCGCCTACGTGGAAGTCGAGGCGTAGAAACACGGGCGCCGCGCACGCAACTAGGGGGCGAGGTCCGCCAAGCTTTGAAAAGACAAAGCGCCGATCTCGCCTCGGCCGCGGATCTCGACGACCGTAGTTCGTGCGGGGAATGCGGGACGGCTGGCCGCCGCCCAGGTCGCCGTCGAAATCAGCGCCACGCAGCGCAGGTCCTTCGTCAGGCTTTCGAGCCGCGCCGCGACGTTGCCGGTGTCGCCAAGGAACTGCAACGAAGTTCGGTCAAGCGGGCCCAGTTCGCCCAGGATCGACGATCCCGTATGGATGCCGACGCCGATGCGCAGCGGCGCGTCGATCTCGCCGGCCAATTCGCCGTTGACTTCGGCGATGGCCCGTCCGATCGCCGTCGCGGCGACGAGCGCGCTACGAGCGCCCCGGCCGGCGTCTCCGTCGAGGCCGAACACGCTCATGACGCCGTCGCCGGCGACGCTGGTGATATGGCCGCCCTCGGCCATGATCGCGGCGGTCGCGGCTTGAATGTAGCGATTGAGGATGAAGACGGCGTCGAACGGCAGCCGTCCCGCCGCCAGCCGGGTTGAGTCGCGCAGATCGACGAACATCGCAGTCGCGACCACCTCCCGCCCGGCTTCGAATTCGATCGAAAGTCCGGGTCGGACGCGCCCGGGTTTCGACAGCGGGAGCACGCCGATGTCGGCGGTCGGTCGAAGCTGGCACGCCAGCCGGACCCCTTCCGGCGAACCGATGCGGCGCAGCGTCGCCAACTCCGAGGCTTCCGCGGGCGGCGCGTCCTCCAGCCCGCGCCACACCCGAACGCGGCAGGTCGAACAACGCCCGCGAGCGCCGCAGACCGCGACATGCGGCACGCGCGCCGCGCGGCTCGCCTCCAGGATCGAATAGCCGCGCGGCGCCGCAAAGCTGCGGCCGTCGCGATAGGCGATCTGCACGCGACCACTGAGCCGCTCGCGTTGGTCACGGAGCGCTCTCAGCGTCAACAACGCGGCGAGGGCGACGAGATAGGCCAATTGCAACGCCACGGCGAGTTGGGCGACGAGCGGGCCGGCCCAGGCCGGCGGCGCGTGCGCCGGCGCGAACTCCGGCTGCACCGCGGCGTGCAGAACGGTGTCCCAGCCCGCGTTGACGACCCCCAGCACCGCCAGCGCCGGGAGAGCGAGCGCGCAAACGGCGAACAGCGGCAGTCGCCGCCGATACCAACCGCGATAGCGCAGCCACATATGAACGCCGATGCAGCCATGCGTCCACACGATGAACATCAGCGCGAACTGGCGGGTCAGGCTGACGAGCGGATCAGCGACCCAGAACACGTAGAGCACGCGCAGATAGGAATCCTCGAGACCGTAGAACATCACGCCAAGCCGGGCGTCGGCGACGTGCGGGGCGAGCAGCAACGGAATCGTGAATCCGAGCGCGAATTGCCAAGCCTCGATCGCCGGCATGCGCAGATGGCGACGGCGATAGAGGCCGCGAAAGACAAGCCCGAGATGAATGACGAACGCGGCGAATAGCGCCGCGAGCCCGACCGGCGAGCGCCACGGCGCCAAAACGATGTCGTGCCCGATCGCCTGCACGGCCGACAGCCCGAACAGCCCGGTCGCGTGACTGAGGAAATGGCAGGCCGCGTAGGCGAACAGGGTCAGTCCGGCCGCCAACCGGACGCTGCGCTCGTAGGGCGCCTTGACTTGCAGCACCGCCAACACCCATCCTTGGTCCCGACCGAGGGCTACCTCGATTTCTCGGAGATTGCGAACGCCGTCGAGATGGTGCGGAACTTTGAAACTCTCGCGCGGATCCCGCTATTTCACGCCCTGCGGGAGGGCGATATCCGCAAGCTCGACACGCAATGCGTTTGGCGGCGCGCCCGCGCCGGCGAATGCGTGCTTGATTACAACGAAGGCGGGGCCGATCTCTATTTCGTCGCCACGGGCAAGGTGCGCGTCAGAATCCAGACGATCTCCGGCAAAGAGGCGATCCTGCGCGACATCGGCGACGGGGAGTTCTTCGGCGAACTCGCCGCCATCGACGGCTTGCCGCGCTCCGCCTCGATCGTGGCCGTCAACGATTCGACGATCGCCAAAATGCCGCCGGGTTTGTTTCGCGAGATCGTCCACACCCGCCCCGAGATCTGCGACGCGATCCTGACGCTGCTCGCCTCGCAGGTGCGCATGCTCGCCAATCGGGTCAACGAGTTCTCCGCGCTCGACGTGCGCGGACGCGTCCGCGCCGAATTGCTGCGGCTCGCCAAGCCCGGCGCGACGGGCGCCGTCATCTCGCCGCCGCCAACTCATGCCGAACTCGCCGCGCGGGTGTGCTGTCGGCGCGAGGCGGTGACGCGTGAGTTGAACGCGCTCACCCGCGCCGGCGCGATCGAGCGGAGAAAAGGCGCGATCGTCTTGGCCGATCCCGCCAAGCTCGCGGAGAGCGTCGAGCGGATGAAACAGTAGTCGCGGCCCGCCGCTCCGCCTTGCGCGCGTGCGCCGTCATCGCGAGCGAAGCGAAGCCATCCTTCTCAACGAGATCGTCTGTCAATCGGATAGAGCGGCCCTGGATGGCTTCGCTTCGCTGGCCATGACGATTCCGCCAGATCTCTGCAACACGACAACCAGGAAAGCCATCATCGCTTGAACGCCGCCCGCGCCGCCGCGGCGCGCTCGGGCGTCGCCGGATCGTCGCTGGCGCCGGCGAAGCGCTCGTCTCACATAGTTGACGAGATCGGCGATCTGCGCGTCGCTCATCGCGCGGCCGAGCGCCGGCATCGCGTGCTGGCCGCCGAGCAGCACGCCGAGCACGATAATCCGTCGAGGCGAGCCGTTCGTCGCCTTCAGCGCCGGGATAGGCGCCGGCGCCGGTCGCCGCCTTCGCCATCGGACTGATGGCAGGCCGCGCAGACATGGGCGTAGAGCGAGGCGCCGTCGGGCTCGTCGAATGTCCAGCCTTTGCTGAGGAATGGCGTCTGCGCCATCGCGGCCGCCGCGCCGGCGAGCCACAAGGGCAATGTCAGCGCCGCCCTCATGGCGCGAGCACCCGCGCGTGCAGGCGTTGCACGCAATCGAGCGCGGACAGGATGGCGCCTTCCTGCCAGGCGGGAATGTACGAGGCGTGTTCGCCGGCGAGCGCGATGCGGCCGTCGATCGCGCAGAGATTGTCATAATGCTGGCGCGCGCATCGTCCGGTCCAATCGGCCGCGCAGCCGAGCGTGAACGGGACGCGCGCCCAGGCGACGGAAAAGCCGGTCTCGAACGTGTCGCGATATTGCGGATGCACCGCCGCGCCCTGTTCGAGCGCGACCTTGCACGCGATCCTCGGGGCTCATCGCGGTGAACTCGTAGGCGTTCGCGCCGCCGAACAGATAGGCGCCGAGCAGCACGCCCTTGCCTTGCCTGTTGAAGCCGTAGTTGGGATAGCCGATCTGGCGGATCGGCTGATCGGTATAGGAGATGCCGCCGTAGATATGCTCGTCCTCCTCCCAGAAGCGGCGGGAGAATTGC
This sequence comes from uncultured Pseudomonadota bacterium, assembly GCA_963807735.1. Taxonomy (GTDB): domain Bacteria; phylum Pseudomonadota; class Alphaproteobacteria; order Rhizobiales; family Beijerinckiaceae; genus Roseiarcus. Next base: position 11,731 of record CAWEDI010000045.1, read on the forward strand.
AGTCCGATCTTCACCGCCGGCGCATAGGGCACGCGCCGAGATCGCCTCGCGCATCGGCGCGCCGACCTGCACCGGCATGCGGCTCAGAATGCTGAGCGGCAGCGTGCAGATGCACCAATCCGCGCGGGCCGTCGCCGTCGCGCCGCCGGCGCAAGGTCCTCGAAGCGCGCCTCGACGCCGCGCTCGTCCTGCGCGATCTCGACGACCTTGACGTTGTAGCGGATCGCGTCGCCGAGTTCGCGCGCCAAACGCCTCGCCGATGCGGCCCATGCCGCCGACCGGCTGAAACATCGTGGTCTGGAAATCGTAAGTCAGAAAACTCTGCAAGCCCTCGCCACAGCCGCGAGGTCAGAATGTCGGCGAGCCCGATCGGCTCGCCGTCCTCGGGCCGCGCCGAGAGGCCGCCGCCGGGCGGGCGCGCGTAGCCGCGAAACTCGGAGGCGGCGGGGCCGGCGCGGTAGCGATAATCGTGATCGAGGCGCGCCGAGTTCGCGCAACGCTTCGAGCAGGATCTCGCGGTCCTCTTTGGTCACGTCGTCGTCGAGCGCGCCCTTGTTGGTCGCCTTGGCGAGCAGTTCCGCGACGCCGCCGAGAAATCCGCCTTGATGTCGCGGATGCGCTGCGGCGCGCCGCCGAACGCGTCGGGCTTGTGAAGATAGGCGTTGTGGTTCAACTGCACGAAGGGTTCGAGCGCGACGCCGAAGCCGCCGGCAATAATCGAGCACGGCGTAATGGTGGTAGCGGAATGCGCCACGGGCCGGGGTTCAGATATTGGCCGTCGTCGAACCGGCAGACCTGACGCGCGCCGCCGAGTTCGACATAGGCGTCGCCGCCGCGCACCGTCCAGTTCCGGCCGCCCGGCCGCGCGTTGTATTCGAGCACCTGCACCTTATATCCGGCGCGGCGCAGTTCATAGGCCGCGGTCATGCCGGCGAGGCCCGCGCCGAGGATCAGCACCGACGCGCCGCGGGGATCGCCGTCGAGCCGGATCGGGCCGCGATAGGTGCGATTCGGCGGCGAAGCCCAGGCTCGTCATCAGCCGGTAGACCGCCGCGCCGCCGACGCCGGCGCCGATCCGCGTCAGCAGCGCGCGGCGGCTGGGCGTCTTGAGCGGGCCGCTGATCATGGCGATAAGGCTTGCCTGAGATCGACGCGCGAGGCAAGGCGCCGGCGTCAGAAGGGAAACGACGATGGATTTTCGTTCGCTTCGATGGGTTTGGCTTGCGCTGCTTCTCAGCGTCGGCGCCGCGCGCGCGGACTCGCTGCCGCTGCCGGGCAATCTCGTCGATTTCAATTCGCCCGAGGGCGAACATTATCTTGATCGAGTGCTGCGGCCAACGCCGATTATTTTCCGCTCGCCAGCCAGTTCGTCACCCAGAAGACGCAAGCCTATTGCGGCATTGCGAGCCTGACCATGGTGCTCAACGCGATCGGCGCCCAGGCGCCGAGCACGCCGGAATACGCAGCCGTACAAATTCTTCACGCAGGACAACGCGCTGAACGCCGAGACCGACGCGATCCTGCCGCGCGAGGTGCTTGCGAGGCAAGGCACGACGCTCGACCAGCTTGGCGCGCTCGTCGCCTATCATGGTCTCAACGGCGAGGTGCATCACGCCGGCGACGAGACGCTCGACGCCTTCCGCGCAAATGCGAGCGAGGCGCTTTCGGCGCGCGATCACTATGTCATCATCAATTATCTGCGCAAGGCGCTCGGCCAGGAAATCGGCGGCCACATCTCGCCGCTCGCGGCCTATGACGAGAAGCAGGACAGGTTCCTCATCCTCGACGTCGCGCGCTACAAATATCCCCCGGTCTGGGTCTCCGCCGCCGATCTCTACGCCGCGATGAACACGCCCGACATCGTCAACGGCGGCAAAACCCGGGGCTACGTGCTGGTGTCGAAGAAGGCGCCGTAAGGGGACCGCGGTCCCGGCGCCGGCTCCGCCTTTCCATGCTATCGGGGAAGCGATGGAGTCGCTCGTAGCCCGCATTGTCGCGCTGCTCGCCCTTGCGATGGCGGTCGCCATTGTCGGGCGGCGGTTGCGGCTGCCCTATACGGTGGGCCTTGTGCTGACCGGTTTCGCGCTCGCCCTCTCGCGGGTCGAGGCGGGCGTGACGCTGACCCATGACGTTGTGTTCGACCTCATCCTGCCGCCGCTGCTGTTCGAGGCGGCGCTCAATCTGCCGTGGGGCGAATTGAAGCGTGACGGGCCGCCGATCCTCGCGCTTTCGACGCTCGGCGTACTGCTGTGCGCGGCGCTGGTGACGGGCGGTCTCGTCGGTCTCCTGCATTGGCCGTTGCAGCCGGCGATGGCGTTCGGCGCGCTGATCTCCGCCACCGATCCGATCGCGGTGATCGCCCTGCTGCGCGAGCGCGGCGTCACCGGCCGGCTCGCGCTGCTGATTGAAAGCGAAAGCCTCGCCAATGACGGCGCGGCCGCCGTGCTGTTCAGTCTCGCGACGTTGGTCGGCTCGGGCGGCGAGGCGCCGTCCGCCCCTGCGGCGCTGGCCGCGTTCGCCTGGATCGCCGGCGGCGGCGTCTTCGTCGGGGCGGCTGCGGCCGGCGCGGCGTTGCTGTTCGCCTGGCGCACCGAAGAGCACCTCGTCGAGACCGCGATCACCGCCGTGGCGGCCTATGGGTCGTTCCTGGTCGCCGAACGCTGGGGCGCGTCGGGCGTCCTGGCGACCGTGACTTCGGGGCTGCTGCTTGGCAATTTCGGCGTGCTCGCGCAGACCGACCGCGCCTTCATCACCCCGCGCGGGCGCGAGTTCGTGCTGGCGTTCTGGGAGTTCGCCGCCTTTCTCGCCAATTCCTTCGTGTTCCTGCTAATCGGGCTGGCGCTCGCGCGCATTAGCTTTTCGCTCGACGGGCGTCCGGTGGCGATCGTAGCCCTGGCGCTCGCCGGCCGAGCGGCGGCGGTTTATCCCATCAGCTTGGCGTTCGCGGGCTCGCGCTGGCGGCTGACGCTCGCGCAGCAGCATTTCCTTTGGTGGGGCGGGCTGCGCGGCGCTCTCGCGCTGGCGCTCGCCTTGGCGCTGCCGCCCGACGCGCCCTATCGCGACGCGACCCTGGTGTCCGCTTTTGCGGTGGTGGCGTTTTCGGTGCTGATCCAGGGCCTGACCGCCGGCCTGGCGCTGCGGCGCATCGGTTCCGCGCCGTGAAGTCTCTACATTTTCAGCCGTTCCGAACAATCCTCGCGCAGGCTTGCTAATAATTCCCTGAGACCCGCGCTACGTTCGACGTCGCGGACGCGAGGAGAGGGACTATGGGAAAGCTCAGCGGCAAGCGCGCGCTCATCACCGGCGGCACGAGCGGCATCGGCCTGGAGACGGCGCGGTTGTTCCTCGCCGAAGGCGCAAAGGTCGCGATCACCGGCAGCAAGGACGCCACGCTCGACGCCGCCCGCGCTTCGCTCGGCGACGTGCTGGCGATTCGCTCAGACGCCGGTCGCCTTGAAGATCAAAAGGCTCTCGCCGACACCATCGCCCGCGAATGGGGCGGGCTTGACGCGCTGCACGTCAACGCCGGGATCGCCGAGTTCCGTCCGCTCGGCAAATGGGACGCAGAGAGTTTTCAGCGCTCGTTCGACATCAATGTAAAGGGGCCGTTCTTTCTCATCCAGGCGCTGCTGCCGCTGTTCGCCAATCCGGCGGCGATCGCGCTGACCGGTTCCATCAACGCGCATATCGGCATGCCTGCCTCGAGCGTCTACGCCGCAACCAAGGCCGCGTTGATGACCTTCGCCAGGACTCTGTCGGGCGAACTTCTGCCGCGCGGAATTCGCGTCAACGCGATCAGTCCTGGCCCCGTCGCGACGCCGTTACACGACATGTTCGACGCGGAATCGCTGAAAGCCCTCGAAGCGCAGATTCCGCTGAAGCGGCGCGGAACGGCGCAAGAGGTCGCCAAGGCCGCGCTGTATTTCGCCTGCGACGATTCGGCGTTCGTCGTCGGCAGCGAGTTGATCATCGACGGCGGCATGAGCACGCTGTGAGCAGATATTGCCGAATTTGAGTCCTCGCCCTGCAACGCACTCGATCCCTTCAAGCAAACACACGCAATCCCATCCAGATTTCCGACCTTGTTGCAGGGCGAGTGCAGTCGCATCGGATCGACGCCAACCAAAGTCGGCGAACAAGGAGCAACACGCCATGGACACTCTCTTCGCTCACGAACTTACAAATCGCGCGACGCCGCCAACTATGAAGGCGATGCAAATCTCGGCGTTCGGCGACTATGAGCAGATGATCCTTTCCGACGTCGGCGTCCCCGCGCCGCAGAAGGATCAGGTTCTCGTGCGCGTCGCCGCGGCCGGCGTCGGGCCGTGGGACGGCTGGATTCTCGCTGGCAAAAGCGCGCTGCCGCAACCGTTGCCGCTCACTCTCGGCGCGGATTTCGCAGGCGAAGTCATGGCGTTGGGCGACGGCGCGGCGGGCGTCTCCGTCGGCGAGCGGATCTACGGCGTGGTGAACGGCCGCTTCACCGGCGCCTGGGCCGACGCGCGAAATCGTCAGATCCCACGAACGCGCGTGCTGCCCGTCGCCTCGACAAGGTCGCGGGTGTCGCGGATCGCCGCGCCGTTGACGTCGACGATGACGTCGCCTTTCTGCAGGCCGAAATCCGCCGCCGGCGTATTCGGCGGCGACGTCGGCCACGACCACGCCTTCGCGTCGCGCCGAACGCGTCGGCGTCGAGCGAGAGTTCGTCGAGCACCGCCGGCGAGAGGTTCATCACCTCCGCGCCTTGCAAGGGCGAGCGGCTCTTCAGCCGCACGGCGGCGCGCGGCGTCGTTTCCGGCGCGGCCGCGAGTTTCAGCGGCACGACGAGCTCTTGCCCTCGCGCAGACCGACAGCGAGGCGACGCCGCCGATCGGCCTGACGCCGAGGCGGAAATCGACGCCGCGCCGCGTCCTCGACCGGCTGCCCGTCGACTTGCAGGATGACGTCGCCGCGCTTCAGTCCCGCCTCCGCCGCCGGCGATCCGCCGTTCGCGACGCTGGCGACCAGCCGCGCCGACCGGCCGGTCGAGCCCGAGCGAATCGGCGATGTCTTTGGTCACGTTCTGCAATTTGGCGCCGAGATAGGGCCGCTTGACCACCGTGCCGCCGGATTTGGCGGTCGCGACAACGCTCTTGACCATATTGACGGGAATGGCAAAACCGATCCCCATGCTGCCGCCGGAGCGCGAATAGATCGCCGAATTGATGCCGACGAGCCGGCCCCAGGTGTCGACCAGCGCGCCGCCGGAATTGCCGGGATTGATCGCCGCGTCGGTCTGGATGAAGAAGCCGTAGTCGTTGACGCCGACCTGGGTGCGCGCGAGCGCCGAGACGATGCCCTGCGTCACGCGTCTGGCCGACGCCGAACGGATTGCCGATCGCGATGACGAAATCGCCGACCTCCATCGCATCGGAATCGCCAGTT
>CAWEDI010000046.1:0-19289 GCA_963807735.1 uncultured Pseudomonadota bacterium
ACCACCGGGGACGCTCTTGTCGAGGTCCGGATTGTCCAGCCCCAGACCGGCGAGCGACGAGAGTTCGATGAACGGGGCGCCCGGGTCGAGCAGCAAGGCGAGGCGCTCGCGAGGCAGCAATTGCCCGCGCTTCTGGAACCGCGGCAACGCCGCCGCCGATTTGTCCACGGTGCGTTTCTCATACGCCCGCACGCGCTCCAACAACGCCAGCATGCCCTCGCGATTCGATCTGAAGGCGTCGGCGTTCGGCGAGAGGGAGGATTCGATCTGGGCCATGTCTCTCAATCTGGTGAGTGAAATTTCGAGGGTCGGATCGCGTCGCCCGCCAAAAGCCGAGACCTTCGTAGCCTTGCGAAAGCCGCCAGTCTTGCGAGAACTGGCCAGATCGCCGCCACGACGCCAACCCGAAACCGGCTCCGGCGGGCTCATCGGCGCATCGCGTCGCGGGCGCCCGCCCCCTCAGATCGCCAACTGACGCGCGGCGAGATCCTTTAGAATTTCCTCCGAACCGCCGCCAATCATCATGACTTTGACCTCGCGATAGATCCTCTCGCTCCGGCTGCCACGCATGTAACCCATGCCGCCGAGAATTTGCAGCGCCTGGTCGGCGCAGAACCGCATGGCTTGGGTCGCCAGCACCTTGCCCATGGCGATGAGGGAAACGAGTTGCGCGGAATCGCCGAGCCCATGTTCGATGCGAGCTTGAAGAATGTGTCCCCAGGGGTGCCGCCGTATTCCTCGGGGAAACCCAGGCCCGTGGCGCCAAGGTCGGCGGCCCGCCGGTAGAGTTCGCGAGGGAACTCGCCGGCTTCGTCCCATTCGTTGACGAAAGGCGTGATCTCGCGGCCGATGAACTCGCGAAGCGAGGCGCGAAATTGTTCATGGTCGGGGGAAAAATAGTGCGGCGCGGGCGGCAGGGCGTTCATCGTGTCGCGTGGTCCTCTTTTGCTTGTTCGCGCGGCGTTCAGCGACCGGTCCAGATCGGCGCGCGCTTTTCCGCGAACGCCCGGGCGCCCTCGAGGCCGTCCTCGGAATTCAGCACGGGATCGACGATCGGCTTTTGTCTCGCGAACATTTCATCATCGGCCCAGGTGCGGGATTGAAGGATGATCCGCTTGCTCGCCTCGACCGCCATGGGGGCGTTCGCCACGATTTCCTCGGCGAGATCGAGCGCCGCGGACAACGCCGCCCCCGGCTCGACCAACCGATTCAACATGCCGTGGCGCAGAGCCTCGTCGGCCGCCATGTGTCGGCCGGTCAGGGCCAGCTCCATCGCGATGTGATGGGGCAGACGAGCCGGGAGCCGCATCAGGCCCCCCGCGGCCGCCACGATGCCCCGTTTGACTTCCGGGACGCCAAATCGCGCCTCGCGGGAGGCGACGATGAGATCGCAGCCGAGAGCTATTTCCAGACCCCCCGCGAGCGCGTAGCCCTCGACCGCGGCGATCAACGGCTTGCGCGGGCCCGCCTCGGCGATTCCGGCAAATCCGCCGCCCGGCAGCCAGGGCCGCTCGCCCGCCGCGAAAGCCTTCAAGTCCATCCCGGCGCAAAAATGTCCCCCCGCCCCCGTGATGACGCCCACCCGAAGATTTCGATTGGACTCCAACTCCGCCAACGCCGACGCGATCCCCCTCGCGACCGCAAGATTGACCGCGTTGCGGGCCTTCGGCCTGTTGATGGTGATGAGAAGGACGGCGCCCTCCTTCCCTGTCAAAACGTCGTCACCGCTCATGCCGAGATCTCCGAGGGCGTCTCAGACGCGCTTGCGTTGTGCTGTTTCGCGCAACTTGCCGACAATGCCGCTGGGAAAGAAATAAACAGACAGGACGAATATCGTGCCGAACCACAGCAACCATCGATCGGGAAGAAACACCGGCGCCAGCCACCACGCATGCGCCGCGATGAGAGCATGGTTCACCGCGCCCAACAGGGTCTGGATGTAGTTCTGCGCGAGAACGAAAACCACGGCGCCGATCACGGCGCCGTACAGGGTTCCCAGTCCTCCGATCACCGCCATGAGCAGGATGTTCAGCATGACATTGAAGTCGACGGTTGTTTCTGGCCCGACATAGCGAAGCCATATCGCCATCAGGATTCCCGAACCGGTCGCGATCACGGCGGCCACGCAATTCGCGATCAACCGGAAGTGCAGCGTCCGGTAGCCGATCGCCTCGGCTCTGAATTCGTTCTCTCGCACGGCTTCCAGCACGCGACCGAACCGCGAGTTAACGATACGCAGCATGAGCAGAAACAACAACGCGGAAATAATCACCACGAGGTAATAGGCAACCACCTTGCCCGTGATCTCGACCCCGAGGACCGGGTAGGGCAGGAGTTTGAACCCGGGCGAGAGCGCCGCCGGCAACCGGAAATTCAAACCGTCGTCGCCGCCCGTCAGCCCGGAGAATCGTTGCACCACGGCGCCGAACGCCGCCGCCACCGCCAGGGTGCTCATCGTGAAGAATATCGCCTTGACCCGCAGCGAGACCAGGGCGATCAGCAGCGACAAAACCGCCGACAACGCCATGGAGCCGAGAATCCCGACGGCCAAGGCGGCCCAGTTGGCCCCGTACCGACTGAGCGCGATCGCGACCCCATAGGCCCCGATGCCGTAGAACATTCCGTGCGCGAACGAGACCACCCCGCAATAGCCGAGCAACAGGTCGAACGAAGCGACCAGCACCAGAAACGCCGCGATCGTCGCCGCGACGTTGAGCGCCCGCGCGCCGCTGAACAGGAACGGCGCCAGCAGCAGGACCAGCGCCACGAGGCCGAGACTCAGCGAGAGCCTTCGGCTGCGCGGCAAATCGTCGGAGAGCAGGTGTTTGAGCATGGCGGCCGCCCCTCAACGCATGACCAGCGGATACAGTCCGCTCGGGCGCCACAACAAAACGGCCATCATCACGAGAACGTCGGACACCAGCGCGAAATCCGGCGCGACGTAGTTGATGTAGTTCGTGCAGAGCGCGATCAACACCGCGCCGCAGAAGCATCCGGACACGGAGCCGAGCCCGCCGATGATCGTTATGATGAGAATTTGCACCAGGACGTCCGCGCCGATCGAGGCGCTGAACTGTTCACGGTAGAACCCCCACATGGCGCCGCCGAGACCGGCCAGAGCGGCGCCCGCGACGAACACGATCACGAACATCCGCCTGATATGGTGTCCCAGCGACTCCACCATCTCGCGATTTTCGACGCCTGCGCGGATGAGCAATCCCACTCAGGTGAACTGCATGACGAGGGACATCGCGGCGAAGAGCAACAACCCCACTACGACGGCGAAGAGGCGAAACCGCTCCACCGCGACATTGCCGAACACGACGACTCCACGCAACGCGCCCGGCAGCAAGAGCTGCATCTGATTCGGTCCCCAGATCACCAGCACCCATTGCTGAACGATGATCAGCGCGCCGATCGTGATCAGAATTTGCTTGAAGTGGCTGCCATAGACCGGTCGGATGAACAGCCGCTCATAGGCCAGTCCGACGACTGTCGTCGCGACGACGGCGGCCAGACCGATCAACACCACCGCGAGCATGTTCAACACTCCGGATCCGGATTCCAACCATGGCCGCAAGGGCGCCGCCGCCGAAACCGCTGCGTAGGCCCCGACCGTCACGAACGCCGCGTGCCCGAGATTGAGCACATCCATCAACCCGAATACCAAGGTCAGGCCGCTGGCCATGACGAACAGCATCATTCCCATCGCCAAGCCGGCCACGGTGAGGGTGATCCAGGTGGTCGCGCTTCCCATCAGGGGCAGCATCGCGACGGCCAGCAGGACGATCAGCGCGACCGGCGTCCAATCGAACCGGCGTCCCGGCAAGGCGGATAGCTCCGGGGAACCGTCCAAGGCCGATGCGGGTGAAACATTGGACATGTCGACCTCTAATGCCCAAGGGTCGCGCGCGAGGGGCCTTCAGAATGCAGCCCGAGCAGACGCTCCTGGAGCGCGTCATCGTCGGATAGCTCCCGCATGTCGCCGACATGAACGACGCGGCCGTCGTCCATTACGGCGACGTGGTCGCCGAGCGACCGCACGAAGTTGAAGTTCTGCTCCACCAACAAGATCGTCGTCTCCTTGGCCTTGAGCTCGACGAAGGCGTCGGCCAGACTCTGCACCATGACGGGCGCCAGCCCCTTGGTCGGTTCGTCGATCAACAGCAGCTTGCGAGGTTCGATGATCGCGCGGGCGATGGCGACCATCTGCTTTTGTCCCCCAGACAGCGTGCCCCCCGGCCGCCGCCAGAAGCGTTTCAGCGCCGGGAAGAAACCGAAGATCCATTCGAGACGTTCGAGGTCCAGTCGGCCGTTCGTCGTCGCCAGCCGCAGATTTTCGTGAACCGTCAGTCCGCCGAATATCCCCATGTCCTCCGGCACGTAGGCGATGCCGCCGCGCGAGATGTCGGGGGTCGGCAGGCTTGTGATGTCGCGCCCCTCGAACTGGAGCAGGCCTCGACTCGGCGACCACAGGCCCATGATCGTCCGAAGCGTCGTCGATTTGCCGGCCCCGTTGCGCCCCAGCAGCACCGTCACGCCGGAACGTGCAACCGTGAGGTCTACGCCTTGGAGGATGTGATACTCGCCGATATGCGTGTGCACGCCGCTCAGACGCAAGAGAGGCTCGGAGGATGTCTCACGCATGAACGACAACCTTCGCGCCGAGGTAGGCCTCCTGAACGATGGCGGAGGCCATGACCTCCCGCGGAAGGCCGTCGGCCACGAGCCTGCCGTTGTGCAAAACGACGATCCGGTCCGCCAGCGAGCTGATGACGTCCATCTTGTGCTCGACCAGCAATATGGTCTTGTCGCCGCGATCCTTGAGACGCTGAATCAGCTCGAGGATCCTGGGCGCCTCGTCTCCGCTCATCCCGGCGGTCGGCTCGTCGAACATCAAGATTTCCGATTCCAGCGCCATCAGGATGGCCACTTCCAGCTTTCGCTTGTCGCCATGCGGCAGATTCCCGGCGAGGTCGCCCATCCGGCCGCCGAGACCCGCCTCTTCGGCATGGAACGCCGCCCGCGCGATGAGATCGGCGCGCGCGCTCCACCGCGCCGTCATATTGAAGCCGGCGCGCGCTCGGCTCTGCGCCGCGAGACGGATATTCTCGAGCACCGACAATTTGGGAAACAGGTTGGTCAATTGAAACGCGCGACCAATTCCCAGGCGCGTTCTTTCGGCGGCCCCGAGTCTGGTGATCTCCCGACCCCGAAACCACACCGTCCCGGACGTCGGGCGCATCTGGCCCGACATCAGATTGAAGTAGGTGGTCTTGCCCGCGCCGTTCGGACCGACGATCGCGGTGAGGCTGCCCGAATGGAACTCGGCGGTGACATCGTCGACCGCGCCATGGCCGCCAAAGCGAATGCCGAGCGCCTTTGTGGCGAATGCGGCCGTGTCACTCCCAAGGTTCGCCATGGCGACCATCGTCCGCGGGACCGTCAGGGGTTTGTCTTGACGGGCACCGGCATTTCAGACGCGGGAACTTCCCGCACGAGGTCCAGCAGATCCCACTCTCCGGACGATTCCTTCTTCACCTTGAAGACATACTGGGACTGCATCGATTGATGATCCTCCTTCCGAAACATCATCTTGCCCTTCGGCGTGTCGAATTCCATGCCTTCCATCGCGGTGATCAACTTCTCGGTGTCCGATGATTTCGCGGCCTCGAGACCCGCCACGATCGCCGCGGCGGTGACAAATCCGCCTGCGGTGAAGAGATCCGGCGGCTGATTGAACCGCTTCTGATGTTCCACCACCAGCCAATCATTCATCGGATTCTTTGGGAATGCATAATAATAGAAGGTTCCCCCGCTCACGTCCAAGCCCTTCCAGGGCTTCATGTTCTCGAGATTGCCGCCACCGATGGAAATAAAGCCTATTCCGTATCGCTCGGTATTCAATTCCGAGATTTTGCGAATGGGGTTCGGCGCGCCCCAGATGACGACGAGATATTTCTTTCCCGTCGCGTCCTTCATCGCGTCGAAGATGCGTTGCATCGGCGCGGTGAAGTCGGCCGTCGCCAACGGAATGAACTCCTCGTGCACGAGATTCACTTTGGTCTTGAGCGCGCCCAGGGCCTCCTTGAAGGCGGCCACGCCGTCCTTGCCATAGACGTAGTCTGGCGCGAGGAACGCCACGCTGTCTCCGTCCTTCAGCACGGCCGCGCTGGCGAGCGCGTCCTGAAACGAGTTTCTGCTGGCGCGAAACATGTACCGATTCCACTTCGCGCCGGTGAGGGAGTTGGCGATGGCGGGCTCGACCATGAACAGCTTCTTGTATTCCTCGGCCACCGGCGCCATCGACAATGCCCCGCCGGACCACGAGGTTCCGATCGCGATATCCGCCTTGTCGTCGGCGAGCGCCTCGGTCATCATCACTTTCGAGAGTTCCGGCTTCATCTGATCGTCCTTGACGATCAGATCGATGTCGCGGCCGATGACCTTCATCGTCCCGTGCGTGAGATATTCGAGTCCGAGGCGCAAGCCGCGCTCGGTGTCGCGGGCGTAAGCCTCGGAAGGCCCGGTCTTGCTGGCGATCAGGGCAATCTTGATGGGTTCGGAATTGTCGTCAGCCAGCGCCGCGATCGGCGCCGAAACGGCCAACGTCAGGGCCGCCGCGGCGAGTATGTGTCTTAACATCATCATCTCCCAAGCTAGCGATTTCAGTTGACGGCCCGCTCTCGGCCTTTCCAGAACGGCTCGCGAAGAATTCGCTTCAGCACCTTGCCGCTCGGATTGCGAGGCAGCTCGTCCACGAAGTCGACGGATTTCGCGCATTTGTAGTGGGCCATGCGTTCGCGCAGCCAAGCGATGATTTCCGGCGCCGTCGCGACGACGCCGGGCTTGAGAACGACGCACGCCTTCACCGCTTCCCCCCAGACGGGATCGGGAACTCCGATGATGGAGCAGTCGAAGACGCTCGGATGCGTCATGAGGACGTTCTCGATCTCGGCGGGATAGATATTCTCGCCGCCGGAAATGATCATGTCCTTGATGCGGTCGTTGATGTAGATGTATCCGTCTTTCATGTAGGCGGAATCGCCGGTCCGCAGCCATCCGCCGCGCTCGTTGCGGCCTTCGGGATACGCCTGTCGCGTGGCCTCGGGATTGCCCCAGTATTCCTTCAGATTGCGATCGCACTCGATCCAGATCTCCCCGGTCTGACCGTCGGGCAGATCCTTGTGGGTGACGGGATCGACGATACGGATGCGGGCGCCGCCGATCGGCTTGCCGGCGGAGCGCAGGATCTCGGTATTCGATCCATCGGCGCGGTGATCGCGCGGAAACAGGAACGTCGCCGGTCCGGACACCTCGGTCAATCCGTAAACCTGCAGGAAGTCGCAACCGAACACCCGCATCGCGTCGCTCATCACGCGTTCGCTGATCGGCGAGCCGCCATAGGCAATCAGTTTCAGCGTGCGGTAGTCGCCGGTCTCGGCCGCGGGAGATTGCAGCATGAAGATCAGCATCGCCGGGACGAGGAAGGAATGGGTGATGCCGTGCCGGCCGATGTTTTCGATGAACGACGCGGCGTTGAATTCCGAATAGGCCGTCGTCGTTCCGCCGGTATAGAGGGTCAGGAGCAACATCGTCATGCCCGCGACATGGAATGTCGGCAGCGGATTGCCGAGCACGCCCTCGCCGCCGAAGCCCCATTCCTTCGCTACGACGCGAGACGTCGATAAGAGCCCGCGGTGTGACAGCACGACGCGCTTGGGCAGGCCGGTCGTCCCCGAGGAGTAAAGTTGCAGCGCCGCGTCGTCGGGCTCGGCCTTGATCGAAACGAACGCGTCGCTCCGCGACGCATACCAATCCGCGAACGCCAGCGCGTCGCCGCATTGTGTTTCGGTGCAGACGATTTGCTCGAGGCCCGCCGCGGCGCCGCGATCGCCAACGAATTGGGCCATGAAGGCCGCGTCCACCATCAGGAAGCGGCATCGGCCATTGTCGACGATGAAGCGAACCTCGGCGGGCGCCAATCGCCAATTGACAGGCATGCAGACGGCGCCGATCTTGAGCGCCGCGAGGGTCAGCAAGAGACACTCGGTGTGATGCTTGGTCAGGCACCCGACGCGATCGCCGGCCGCTAGGCCCATGGCCGCCAAGGCGTTGGCAATTCTGTTGCTGAGGCTCTCCACATCGGCGAAGCTCAGGACGACCTCGCCGGTTCGATACGCGGGCGCGGTCGGTCGACTGGCGAGATGGCGCGTTAGCGCATCCAGCAGCGTGCGATCCTCGGTCCCGTCACCTCCGACCATGTCCGCCGAGCTCCCGGTTCGATGGAACCACTGGGTAGCCATCCCCCCTGATTGAGCTAACAGAGGCAATAAGCGCGATCTTGCGCCAACTGGCTGCGCGTATTCCGCCGAGAAGCGAGCGACGAGAGCGATCCGCTCGGCGACAGACGCGGCTTGCCAAAACGCGGAATCCGCGCCGGGCGCTCGGACCTCCGACCTCAGCCAATTTCCGCAAGACCGGGAGATGATTTGGCTTCATCCCCAACGACACGAGAAATCCAATTTGGCTCTCCCGCTCACGCCCGGCGAGCGAATACCCTCCGCGAGCTGAGCGTCTGTCTGCGGGGCGTCGGCCCTTTGGCGGGCCCTTGATGCCTAAGCTTGCCGCCCCGCGCTCGTAATAGAGGACTCCGCTGCCACATGACCACGCTGCAAACACTGGTCAACCAAGACAGCGAGAGCTATCGGACCAATTTCGCTCACAACAAGGCGCTGAGCGATGATCTTCGCCTCGAGACGGCCCGCTGCGCGGAGGGCGGATCCACCGCCTCCCGTCAACGTCACGTCGAGCGGGGCAAGCTCCTGCCGAGGGACCGCATTCTCCGGCTCCTCGATCCCGGATCTCCCTTTCTCGAGGTCGAGGCCTTGGCGGCGAGGGGACTCTACGGCGACGAGGCCCCCGGCGCGGGGCTCATCACCGGAATCGGCCGCGTAGCCGGCGGCGAAGCAATGATCGTCGCCAACGATCCGACGGTCAAGGGCGGCGCCTATTTTCCCATGACTGTGAAGAAACATCTTCGCGCGCAAGAAATCGCGCTTCAGAACTGCTTGCCCTGCGTCTACCTCGTCGACAGCGGCGGAGCAAATCTACCACATCAGGCCGAAGTGTTTCCTGACCGGGAACATTTCGGCCGCATTTTTTACAACCAAGCCAATATGTCGGCGGCGGGGATCGCGCAGATCGCCTGCGTGATGGGGAGTTGCACGGCGGGCGGCGCCTATGTTCCCGCGATGTCGGACGAAACGGTGATCGTGCGCAATCAGGGCACCATCTTTCTCGCCGGACCGCCCTTGGTCAAAGCCGCGACCGGCGAAGTGATCTCCGCGGAGGAACTCGGCGGCGCCGAAACGCACGGCCGTCGGTCCGGGGTCGTGGATCACGTCGCCGAGGACGACGAGCACGCTCTGCTCATCGTTCGCGAGATCATGTCCAGCCTGAACCGGAAGACGAAGACCGACATCGACCTCGCGCCGCCGCGCCCGCCCAGGCTCGATCCGCGCGAGCTTTATGGCGTTCTGCCGAGGGACGTGCGCGCGCCCTACGACGTCCGCGAGGTGATCGGCCGGATCGTCGATGGTTCCGAAATGCATGAGTTCAAGTCGCTCTACGGAACGACGCTGGTATGCGGGTTCGCTCGGATATGGGGCATTCCGGTCGCCATTCTCGCGAACAACGGCGTGCTCTTTTCGGAGAGCGCCCTCAAGGGCGCGCACTTCATCGAGCTGGCCTGCCAGCGGCGCACGCCGCTTCTGTTCCTGCAAAACATTTCCGGCTTCATGGTCGGAGGCAAATATGAGGCCGGAGGGATCGCCAAGGACGGAGCCAAACTGGTGACCGCCGTCGCCACCGCCAGCGTCCCCAAGATCACCATTCTGATCGGCGGGAGCTTCGGCGCCGGGAACTACGGGATGTGCGGGCGAGCCTACAGCCCGCGCTTTCTCTTCACCTGGCCGAACAGCCGCATCAGCGTCATGGGCGGCGAGCAGGCGGCCTCGGTGCTGGCCACCATTCGCCGGGACGCGATGGAGGCAAGAACCGAGACATGGCCCGCCGAGGAAGAGGAAGCCTTCAAGGCGCCGATCCGCGCGCGCTATGAGGCGGAAGGAAACCCCTATTTCGCGACCGCGCGGCTGTGGGACGACGGCGTCATCGACCCGGCCCAGACTCGCGACATTCTCGGGCTCGCCTTTTCCGTGACCTTGAATGCGCCGATCGCGGAGCAACCGCGCTTCGGCCTTTTCCGGATGTGAGCATGATCGACAGTCTCCTCATCGCCAACCGAGGCGAGATCGCCCGTCGGATCATCCGCACTGCGCGGCGTCTCGGCATCCGGACGATCGCCGTCCATTCCGAAGCCGACGTCCATATGCCATTCGTGCGCGAGGCCGACGAAGCCGTCGCCATCGGCCCGGCGCCGGCTCGGGAAAGCTATCTGGTCGGATCGCGTATTTTGGAGGCGGCGCGACGCACGGGCGCGGCGGCGATCCATCCCGGATACGGTTTCCTCTCCGAGAACGCCGACTTCGCGGAGGCTGTCGGGGAGGCCGGATTGATCTGGGTCGGCGCCCCCCCGAGCGCGATCCGCGCGATGGGCCTGAAAGACGCGGCCAAGCGTCTCATGCGAGACGCCGGCGTGCCGGTCACCCCCGGCTATCTCGGCGACGAACAATCGCTCGCCCGATTGAAGGCCGAGGCCGGCGCCATCGGTTACCCGATCCTGATCAAGGCGGTCGCTGGCGGCGGCGGAAAGGGGATGCGGCGGGTCGATGACCCCGGCGCTTTCGCCGACGCGCTGGCGTCCTGCCAGCGCGAGGCCGCGGCGTCATTCGGCGACGACCGCGTGCTGCTCGAGAAATATGTCCTCGGGCCGCGACATATCGAGGTGCAGATATTCGGCGACGTTCACGGACAGGTCGTGCACCTGTTCGAACGCGATTGCTCGCTCCAGAGACGCCACCAGAAGGTCATCGAGGAAGCGCCCGCGCCCGGCATGGACAAACCGACGCGTGAAGCCATCTGCGCGGCTGCGGTGGCGGCGGGAAGGGCTGTCGGATACGTCGGCGCCGGAACCATAGAGTTCATCGCGGACGCCACCGAAGGCCTGCGCGCCGATCGTATTTGGTTCATGGAAATGAACACGCGGCTTCAAGTCGAGCACCCCGTGACCGAGGCGATCACCGGGCAGGACCTGGTGGAATGGCAGTTGCGCGTCGCCGCTGGCGAGCGGTTGCCGAAATCCCAAGATGAGTTATCCATCAATGGTTGGGCCATCGAAGCCAGGCTCTACGCGGAGAATCCGTCGACCGGATTTCTTCCCTCGATCGGACGGTTGGATCACTTGCGGCTTCCCAGCGACATCCGCGTCGATAGCGGCGTCGAGGAAGGCGACGAAATATCGGCGCATTACGACCCAATGATCGCAAAGCTGATCGTCCACGAATCCAGCCGAGAGCGCGCCGCGGCCAAGCTGTCGTCCTCGTGCCGCGAGATCGAGGTGTGGCCGGTGAAGACCAACGCGGCGTTCCTGGCGCGCTGCGCGTCCGACGCCGAATTTGTCGCCGGGCGCGTCGATACGGGATTGATCGAGCGGCGCGCGGATTCCTTGATTCCCCCGGCCACGCCAAATGCGGCGGTGCTTCAAGCGGCGGCGCGGACCCTGCTGCCGGGCGATTCTCGCGACCCCTGGACCGCGCTGACCGGATTTCGCGCCTGCTCGAATAGCGAGTCTCGGGTGGCCCTCAGCATGGCCGGCGAGCCGCGCCTGGTCGCGATCGACCCCGATCGAGGTGCGCGGTCGGGATCGATCGTGACGCTTCAGGACGGCGACACCGTCCTTTTTGACGCCGGGCAGGCATGGCCGTTCGGGCCGCCGAGCGCCAACCGAGCCCGCGGAGCCGGCAATTCGTCCGACGGATCTCTCATTTCGCCGATGCCCGGTCGCGTTGTCGCTATAGAGGTAGAGCTGGGCAACTCAGTGTCGCGCGGGCAAAGGATTCTCGTGCTCGAAGCGATGAAGATGGAGCAGGCGCTTATGGCTCCGTTCGACGGAGTGGTCGCGGACCTCAATGTCACAATAGGCGCTTTGGTCGGCGAAGGCGTCGTGCTCGCGCGCATCGGGAAAGTCGCGGCGCGAGACGCAGGCGCGGAAGAGATCATGAAGTAACTCGCTATCGGTCAAACGGGATTTTAAAGATGATTACATTGTATCATTGCACGGATGCCCGTTCCTTCCGTGCCCTCTGGGCGCTGGAGGAGGTCGGCGTCCCTTATGCGCTCGAACTATTGCCGTTCCCGCCCAGGCTCATGAAACGCGAATTTCTCGACATCAATCCGCTCGGAACAATTCCGTTGTTGATCGACGGCGAAACGCGGATGACCGAATCGGCGGCGATCTGCCAGTATCTCGGCGATCGCTTCGCGGGGCCGCCGCTGACCGTCACGAGCGACGAACCCGCCTACGGCGCCTATCTCAATGCGCTGCACTTCGGCGAGGCGACCTTGACCTTTCCGCAGACAATCGTTCTGCGCTACAGCCAAATGGAGCCGCCCGAGCGGCGGCTACCCCAAGCCGTGACCGACTATTCGCGCTGGGCGATCGCGCGCATGCGCGCGTATGAGAAGACCCGCGCCGGGGCTGAATACGCGGCGGCGGGTCGGTTCACGATGGCCGACATTTCGATCGCCTACGCCGTCATGCTTGCCCGGTCGGCCGGAATCGGGGCGGAAGTGCCGGCCTCGCTGAGCCAATATTTCGATCGGCTCGCAACGCGTCCCGCTTTCGCGCGCGCCAAGAAGGCGCAGGCGGTCATCCTCGGGGGCTCCGCATGAACCTCGAATTTCGCCGTCTTTCACGATTTACACGACGCGGCGTGCACTGCGGAAGGGCAGGCGTCGCACTTTGTGAGTAAGCATTCAGGTTGGACCTCCACAGGGCATGCGATGCTTCGTCCTGCGACGTTTCGGACGAATTCCGCTGTACCTGTGGGGCAGCGCACCTGATTGGGCGCGCTCTCGATCGAGCGATCCGTTTACAAGCGCCTCTCAGCTGCCCGTCGCGCGCAGCCGCGCGCACAAAGCATCGCGCGACGTCCCCTCCGAGGCATCCGATTGAGCGGAGGTTCTCATGAGCCCAACAATTCGTACACTCGGCGCTCCCGCCAGAGCCTGCCGGGCCGTTTTCGAAGACCTCCCCGCGAGCGCCCCATAGCCTATCTCGCGTTCAATCGAACCAACGGCAAGCAAGCAAGTACAGTCAATATCCCCGGGTCGCAATAGTTGCCCTCGTTGGCGAAAGAATAATTCGACTTCGGACCCCATGTCTTATCCGCGGGCGCACCATCTATCATGGCGAATGGACGCTGCGCGGAGACGACCCCCGCGAAACATTCAAGCATGGGACGGCCTGCGGCTCTCGAATTTGCTCACGGCGGCGATTGCGACCGGAGCTTCGATTGGCGCCCTTCTCAGCCAGCTTGTTTCCTCAACGAGTTTGCGGCGTGTGCGCGCGCCCCAACATGCCCTAGCAGGATGTTGAAAAAGTCGCTCGTCATAGGGCGGTTGGTGTCATTAATTCGCCTTGGGTTTGGCGGTGGCGAATGGATACGGGGCGGGGACGAGCGGACGGGGTCGCTGTTCAGATATGTCGATCTCGAGGCGCGGGTGGCCAAGGATCATCCGTTGCGGACGACCCGCGGCTTGGTGAATGAAGCGCTGGCGACGTTAACGCACGATTTTTCGGCGATTTGTTATTCGCACATAGGCCGGCCCTCGATCCCGCCGGAGAAACTTCTGCGGGCGATGCTGTTATATAAGTCAACTGCAGCAAAAGAGCTGTTTTGAAAATGTGAGCGCCGCAGCGTCAATGTTGAGGCCTTCGGCTTATTTTATCGGCAACGAGCTTTAGCAGAGCAGGGAGCGATCTGATGTGCGAAGACGCTTGGAGCGGCCGAGCACGCTGAAGTCGTTGCCGCGCTCGACGCGAATTACGTTAAGGGTGCACGACCGTTCGAGGTTCGCTTCGGGTGAACAACCGCTGACTCGTCAGGGCGGATAGGCGTCGAGCACGACAGTCTTGGCTTCCAGAAACGGCATTAGCCCGTCGACGCCGCCTTCGCGTCCCAGGCCCGACTGCTTGAACCCGCCAAAAGCGATTGAGAAATCTGTACGGGATGCGTTCTGGCCCACCGTACCCGTCCGCAGCCGGCGGGACACGGCCCTGAACCGCTCGGCGTCGTGAGTAAACACGGAGGCGTTGAGACCGAAAGGGCTGTCGTTGGCGAGATCCACGGCCTGACTTTCGTCGTCGGCCGGGATCACGCTCAGCACGGGGCCGAATATTTCCTCCCGCGCGATGACCGAACGATTGTCGACATGTCCGAAGACCGTAGGTTCGAAGAAGAAGCCGCGGTTCATATCCGCCGGACGCTTGCCACCGGTCGCCAATTGCGCCCCGTCGCGCGCGCCCTGCGTCACATAGCCTTCGACGCGGTCCCGCTGCCGGGCGGAGGCGAGCGGACCCATGTCGGCGACGGGATCGAAGGGATCACCGATGCGCAGCGCCTGCATCTCGTGAGCGAGCGCCTCAACCATGGCGTCGTGCCGGCGGCGGTTTACGATCACGCGGGTAAGGCTGTGGCACACCTGCCCGCTCAGATAGGCGGAGCCCACCGCGATGGTGCGCGCGGCGACGCCAACGTCGTAGTCGTCGAGGACGACCGCCGCCGATTTGCCGCCAAGCTCCAGCGTGCAGCGCGCGATCCTGTCGCCGCAGATGGAGGCGATCTTGCGGCCGGCGGCCGTGGAACCGGTGAATGTCACCTTGTCGATTCCGGGATGACGGACGAGATGTTCCGATACGGCCCGGTCCGCCGTGACCACATTGATAACGCCCGGCGGCAGCCCGGCCTTCTCGCAGATTTCAGCGAACAGATAACCGGAACAGGGCGCCTCGGGAGAGGATTTCAGGACCAGCGTGCAGCCGGCGAGCAGGGCAGGGGCGCATTTGTAGGCCATCAGCCCGGCCGGCCCGTTCCACGGGACGATCGCGGCTGCGACGCCGACGGGTTCGCGCACGAGATAGGCGAGATTGCCGGTCATGGATTTGCGCCGCTCCTCAAACGGGAACGTCGCCGCCATATCGGCATACGAGTTGAAAGCGCCGTTCAAGAAAAGGCCGATGCGAGTGCGCGCCAGTTTGAACACGATGCCCGATTCGAGCGACCAGATGCGTGCGAAATCCTCGCCGTGCGCGAGCAGATCCTGCGAGATGCGCCGAAGATAGACGGCGCGCTCCGTCGGCGCCATGCGTGGCCACGGACCCTGATCGAAAGCCGCGCGGGCCGCCGCCACCGCGCGGTCGATATCGTCCTCCTGCGCCTCGGCGACGTCGAGAATCGGCTCCTCGGTGCTGCAATTGGCGACACGAAAGAGGCTGCCGGAGGAAGGCGCGACCCAAGCGCCACCGATGTAGAACTTGTCTGGATGAGCGATGGCTATCGACACAGGCGCTCCAGTTCGTCTTGGCGGCGAAAACGTCTGTTCCGCAACGGATGCGATGAAATCCATAAGCAGCCGGTCCGCGCGCGTCGAGCGGCGACCGCATGCCGCACCGACCGCATAGGCGTTATCTATGACGCCTGAAGCTAATCACGAACCGCCAATTCCTCGCGCCGCGCGCATTTGCTAGGGACACTGCGGCGCAGGTGAACATTCCATTGGCGCCTTCCCCCCTCCTCCCACAGAGGGCGCCTCGCCGGCCTCGTCCAGCGACGTCGTTTCGGCCCACTCAGAGCGGGGGAACTTCGGCGGCGGGAACGACCCGTCCGAGCCCCATAGGAGCGGCCTATGAGGCAAATAGTTGTTCGGCAGGACGTCGCGGCGAACCTTGCGTGTTACGGCTTGATTGCATCACCGTGCGCCGCGGCCTTGAGATTGCGACGCCGACAGGAACAACCCGGGAGGACCAAGTGTTCAGCACAAACTGCAAGCCAGCGGTTCTGGCGATAGCGGCCTTCCTTCTTTCGACTCCGGGCGTGAAAGCCGAAGACTGCGTCGTCAAGCTCGGCGCCGTCGGGCCGCTCTCTGGAGGCGCCTCTGCCTGGGGCCTCGCCGTCAAGGCCGGCGCCGATTTTGCCGCGGCCGTCGCCAACGAGCAGGGCGGCGTCAAGATGGGAGACAAGACCTGCAAGGTCCAGGTCTTCAGTTATGACGCCCACTACACCGCCGCCGGAGGCGCCGCCGCTGCCGACTATCTCGCGAGCCAGGGCGTTCACATCACGATGGGGCCTGTCGGCTCGCCGGAAACGACGGGATTTCGTCCTGTGGCGGCGCGCAACGGTATAGTGAACTTCAGTTCCTCCTACATGCGCGATGTCATCGACCCCAAGTTTCCCCTCGCCTTCCACGCCCTTCAGGCGCCCGTCAGCTGGGGACAGATTCTCATCAAGGAGGCCAAGGAGCAATTCCACTTCAAGACCGTCCTGATCACAGCGCCCAACGACCAGGGCGGCACCGACAGCGGCAAGCAGCTCTCGGCTCTGTATGGCGCCGACGGCGTCACCGCGACGCAGGATTATTATGAGCGCGGCACCACGAATTTCGCGCCGCTCGCAGAGCGCATCCTCAACGCCAACCCTGACACGGTCGAAACTTCCTCCGTGCCGCCGGGCGACGCGGCCATTCTCGTCAAACAACTGCTCGCGGCCGGCTATGATTCCGTGATCGGCAGCCTCGGCGGCGTTGGTCTACGCCCCATCGTCGATGGCGCTGGCGGCGTTCAGAACCTCAAGAACGTCTATTGGCTCGAGGTCAGCCCGATCGGGGACCCCGGCATCGTCAAGCTTTATCAGGACTACAAGCGGGTCATGAACGCCGATGCGCCGGCCAATCCCCTGTTCCCGGTATTCGCGCTCGCTGCTGAAGTGGCGCTGGAGGGCGTCGCGAAGGCGGGGACCGATCAGGACGCGGAGAAGATCGCGGAGAGCCTGCGCGCGCTGACGCCGACCTCGCGCTACGAAGGCGCCCACGGCTGGCGGGGTAAGGCGCTTTACGGAATCAACCAGGAGCTGTCTTTCCCGATTGGATTGGGAACCATAGTCAACGGCGGCAAGCCGCAGGTCAAGACGATCCAGATTCCGGCGGAGCCCTGAGCCGTCGCAGTAGGCGTCTCGAGCGAAAACAAGCGAGGATGCGGGATTGACAAGCCTAATCTCCACCGGCCTGATCGGGATCTCGCTCGGGACCCAATACGCGATGATCGCCATCGGGTTCACGCTGATCTTCGGCATCATGGGCGTCATCAATTTCATGCACGGCGGCGCCTATGTGCTTGGCGGCTACTTCTGCTACGCGCTGAGTCACGGCCTGGGCCTGCCGTTTCCGCTGGCGGTCGCGGGCGCGGCGGGGGGAACGGCGCTTGTCGGCTATGTCATCGAAATCCTGTTCGTCGACAAATATGTCGACGACCATAACGCGACGATGCTCATCACCATGGGTCTCTATCTCGTCATGACGACGGGAATCGTGCTGGTTTTCGGGCCGGAGCCGGCGACGGGCTTTTCCTTCCCCGTCCGCGGCGCCCTGCGATGGGGCGGGGTCCACTTGCAATACGCAAATCTCGTCGTCCTCGTTGTATGCGCGGCCGCCATCGTTGGCATGTATTATCTCATCTACAAGACCCGCTACGGCATATCGCTGCGCGCCATGGCGGACGATCGGGAAACCGCGATCTCACAAGGCATACCGCCTTCAATCATGTTTCCGCTTGCTTTCGCCTTGGCGATGGCGCTTGCGGGCCTCACGGGCGCATTGGTGACGCCGATCCTGGCGCTGGAGCCGAATCTAGGCGAGGCGCAGCTTCTCAAGGCGTTTATCGTCGTCGTTTTGGGAGGGCTCGGCAGCGTCACCGGCGCAACCCTCGTCGCATTTGCGGTCGGATTGGTGGAGGCCTACTCCAGCGTCTATCTCGGCGGCTCAAAGGGCGCTCTCGTTTTGTTCCTGATCGTCCTCCTGGTCCTGCTGATCAGGCCGAACGGGTTGATGGGGCGCGAATTGAGGAAGGCATGACGATGACGCCGAAGCGCGTTCGCGATTTCCGCATCGACGTCTGGGGCGTGGCGCTCGTGTTGGCGCTACTGGCCGTGCCCTTGATCGGTAGCACTCCGCTTGTGGCGTCGTTCGCCAATCAGATCGCGATCGGCGTCGTCGCGGCCCTCGCCGTCTACATCACTATGCGAATGCGGTTGCTTTCGTTCACCGTGCCCGCCTTCATGGCTGTTGGCGGCTACGCCACCGCCATTGTCTCGACTTCAGGCGGCAACAATCTGATCCTGCTGCTGCTCGTCGCCTTCCTCGTTCCCGTGCTTTTCGCGATACCGCTCGGGTTCCTGGTGCTGCGGCTCAGGGGCGTGTATTTCATCTTCTTCACCTTCATCCTCAACGAAGTGTTTCAGATCGCGATCTTCGAGACGCCGGGTCTGACGGGCGGGTCGGACGGCATCTCCGGCGTGCCTCCGGCAGCGCTGTTTGGAATCACGTTCGGCGCGCCGAACAGGGTTGTCCTTGTGACCGTGATCGTCGGGATTCTGGCCGCGGTCGTGACCCTCGCGGTCACCGAGCGCTTCCGGGCCGAATTCTCCGCCATCGAGGAAAACGAACCGCTTGCCGAAAGCCTCGGCCTCGTCGTCTGGCGCTATCGCATGATCGGCTTTCTGGCTTCCGCCGGCGTCTCGGGCCTCGCGGGCTTCGCGCTGGTGCATCAGCTCTCCGTCGCCCACCCCAGCGAATTCACCTCCTTCGCGGCGGTCAACTACATCGCCTATGCCGTCGTTGGGGGGACCGGCTCCATGCTCGGCCCGGTGGTGGGCGCGATGCTGATGGTCACGATGTCGAACCTGTTCTCGACCAAGGGACTCTATGCTTCGGCGTTGTTCGGCGTGCTGCTGACGAGCGTCGTGATGATCGCGCCCGACGGACTCGTCGGAGAGGCCCGCAAATTATTCGCATCCCGCCGCCGGCCGATGTCGCGGGGCAAGGTCCGATGAGCGGAGTTCGCCGATGAAGCCGCCAGCGTTCCGGACGCCTGAAGCCGCCGCCAGCGCCGGCTTGCAGATTCGCGAGCTTGGAAAGAGATTTGGCGGCCTGCAGGTATTCCGCAGCATCGACCTCGATGTGCAACCCGGCGAAGTTCTCGGGGTGATCGGTCCGAACGGCGCCGGGAAAACCACGCTCATCAACGTTATCTGCGGAATGCTGAGGAGCAATACATT
>CAWEDI010000047.1:0-75195 GCA_963807735.1 uncultured Pseudomonadota bacterium
CAGGACGCCATAGGCGTATCCGCCGTAGGAAATATGCGCGGCGGTCAGTCGCGTTTGCAGCGGGTGGCCGGCGACCGGCCCGGTCGTCCAGCCCGCCGATTGCAGGCACGCGTTGGCTTCCGCGTCCAGGCTCCAGCTCGTACGCGCGCTCGGTCCCGCGCCCGGTCCGCTCAACTGATAGTAGTAGCCGGCGAGCTTATAGCGTCCGGCGATGAAGTTTCCCGACTGCAAGGTCGCCGAATTGGTGATGATCGGATAGCCGGATTTCATCGTCAACGCGCCCGACGCCGACACGTCGAACTGGATCTGTACATCTTCGTAGACGACGGCGCCCGTGCTCGTCACGACGGGGACGCGGTAGATGGTCATCAAGTCGCCGGCGCCAGACGGCGTCGCCAATTGAAAATAGGCGAGCGGCGTCGTGTCGGCGCGCGCGGCGCCGTTGGCGACGGTTGCGAAAGCAAGAACGGATAGTGCGTGTCGAAGTTTCATATAGCGCCCCCTGACTCTGTTTGCGTGGTTCTGGTCGCGACACTGAACGCGAGGCGATTGCCCCTAACCCTAC
The DNA here is from genome assembly GCA_963807735.1 of uncultured Pseudomonadota bacterium. Lineage (GTDB taxonomy): Bacteria > Pseudomonadota > Alphaproteobacteria > Rhizobiales > Beijerinckiaceae > Roseiarcus. Next base: position 566 of record CAWEDI010000047.1, read on the forward strand.
ACGCCGCGATTTGCGATATGGCAGGCGACATGGCTGGCGGCGAGACTTGCTCGTGACTTATTGGGTCGATCAAACGTCGTGTGGCCGGGTTTCAGTCCATAGCTTATCGAAGCGCGACATGAGCTTTTGCCGTCAGTCACGATGTCGTCGGATCGAGTGTAACTCAGGCACTCCTGAATGAATTTTAACCTTCCTCCCAGGACTCTGAAAGATTCCGTGCATCCGGTATCGGAATCCAGAAAATTCGAGCCGAGCGAAACCTCTTGCGAAACGGTTTTGCGGCCGTTGTAAAAGCTTGTGAAAGACACCTTATTGTCGATTCCCAAACGGAATACATGGACGATGGTGCCGTTATATTCGCCTGGGTTCGGCGAAATCTCCAAAGCCGATTCGATGAATTCAACCGTCAAGTCCGCGCCGACGGCCGTCGCCGCCGGATTCGCCTTGTCCGGCGCCGTGGAAGCCCGATCGACAACGTCGACATCGTAAGACACCGCATCGCTTGCGGCCTCGGGGTCCGGCGCCGTTCCGCGCAAGGTCTTCACCCTCACGCGCACGGCGAACCTGTCTTTGCCGACATAGCCGCTAGCCGGAATATAGATGATATGTTGGTTGATGACCACGCCTTCGGGGTCGGGTCGCGGGGCTTGCTCGATCAGGACGCGCCCGTGACTGGGTCGCTCGGCAACCTCGATCTTTTCAATGCCGTGAACATCCTTGTAATATAGCTGGCATTGGATGTTTTTCCCGACCGTTATCGTGCCCTTCGCCTCGCAATTTGGACAGAATATAATGTGCGGAGATTGACAATCGTTGGTAAATCCCGGCGTCGGTCGCAAAATAACGAGCGAACCAGAAATCAATGCAAACAGAAAATTAAACACATTATAATATTGCCTAGGCATTTTGCATCTCTCGTATTTATACATACTATATTTTGCAAATCAGATTTATCGGAGGACCGAAGATGACTTCACTCGCAATACTGTGCGCCGTTGAAGTTGAAGCAATGGCCGCCCGACGCCCTCGGCGCCGCCTTCGCCGGCGCCGGCTCGTCGGTGTCGTCGTCGGACTGTTTGTTTGTCCGATGCGGATGGACGACCACGGCGGCGCGAGTCGGCGGCGGCGGACGCACGCAGCCGGCCCGCGTAAGCTTCTCGCCGGCGGGGCATCCTTTCGCCACGCAACGCCCGCCGACGACGGTCTCGTGAACCGAGCACTCGGGCAGGCAAAGCCCGGCGCCGCGCTTCTTCATATCGTCGAGGAGCGAGGGATCCGGGCTTGGCGTCGCCGCGCCAAGACTGGCGTAGCGCACATATTTCGCCATGCCCAGCTTCAGCGCCGGCAAATCCCAACCGAGATCGCCTCCCGAAAAACATCCCAGCCGCCGCAACTGATCGCGTATTTGCGCTAAGACGTTGGGCGGCGCAACGGCGTCGGGTCGCGGCGGCGCGGCCGGACTCACGGCCGCGACCTGCTGGCCCGCCCCTTCGGCCGCCTGGCGCGCCTCGGCGGCTTGCTGCGCCTGCCGCTCGGCTTCGACGCGCGCCTTCGCAGCCTCCGCCGTCAACATCGCCTCCTGCTGCGTAATCGCCTTCACCTTCTCCGCATCGGCACGCGCTTTCAGTTCGGCCGCCTCCTCCGCCCTCCGCTGTGCTTCTAAGGCGGCCTGCTTTTCCGCCTCGGCCCGGGCGCGCTCGTCCGCGAGCGCCTTGTTGGCGAGTTCCTGCTTCTCAACCTCGCTGGCTTGCAATCGCTCGGCTTCGGCCCGGATCGCCGCCAAGCGTTGCGCGTGATCCTCGCTCTCCTTGGCGGCTTTCCGACGCGCCTCCTCGCTGTCCTTCGCGCGCTCCTGCGCCGCCGCGACCAATTGCTCGTGCAGTTGCGCCTTCTCCGTCTCCGCGTCGGCCAATTGCCGCGCGAGCTCACCCTCGTGCGCTTTGGCCGCCGCCGCCGCAGCGTCGATTTCCTGCTGTCGCGACTTGAGGCGCTCCGCCTCGGCTTGCGCGGCGCGAACCGAGTCGGACGCCTTCTCGGCCGCCGTCTGACTCTCGATTAGATCCAGCCGGGCCAGCGCGTCGGGCGCATAAAAGCTCTTGGGATAGCGGGCGATAAACTCCTTCAGCGCGGCCGCGTCGGCGCCGCCGCGGATCCGCGACCAGACGGTCTGATCCGTTTCCGATTGGTTCAGGTAATATTCCGGGGCCATCGAAATCGACAGTTCCGGCGACTGCGCCCCCTCGGTCGCGCTGTAAACGTCGCTTTCGACCCGGCGAAAGAGCGCGCCAACCTCCAGGCCCGGCTCTTTGAGCTCTTTAAGCAACGCCGTCGAAAACGGCGAGTTGCGGCCAGTCCCATCGTGCGCGACTTCGTCGGGTTGCGCCGAATAGACGATAATCATGCCCTTCGCACCCTCGTCGCGGGCGAAGCCTTGAACACGGGGAAGGTCGCGGGTGGACGACAGCAGCGATCGGCTCAATCGCTCGGCGAGCGGATTATCCCGGCACGAATCAAGAATGACGATTTTGACGCCCTTGGTCCATTTCAGCGCTTCCTTCACTTCATCGACCGCAGTGGTCTCGTAACGCAGGCTCATCTCATCCAGCAGTTCCGCGTCGACAGGCACGAGGTAGTTGCGGCCCTGATACTGCATGCCATGGCCGGCGTAGAAGAATAGCGCCGCATTGGCGGCTTTCGCGTCGCGCGAAAATTGCTCCAGCGTCTGATCGAGTTGCCTCTTCGTGGCGTCGATGCGCAGCGTCACCTTGAACCCTAGCTGCGACAGCGCCGCTGCGACGTCTGTCGCATCGTTGCCGGGATTTTGCAGGGCCGGCGCGTTGACGTAGTGCGCATTGCCAATGACGACAGCGATGCGCGAATCCGCCCACGCCGCCGGCGCCAGGACCAGCAACGCTAGCAGCAAGACGAAGCGCAATGTCGCCAACTCGAAACCTCGCGCGCTGCGATCATCGAGCTGTCTTTTTGCCACAAGAACGCCAAAACGCCAGCGCGAAGCGGCGGCGCCCGCGGTCCAAATCTCACACGTGGCGCGCCAGCGCGAGCCTCCGCGCTCGATAGCCGCCGCTGCGCATTGGCAAAACCGCGGCTGCGCCCTACGATCCTCGTCTACTTGGGCCGTCAAATGGGACGCGAGTTTGCCATCAGCGGATTTGGCGCAGACTATGAGGAAATCAGTCACTCGCCTTGCATCGCGGGTCGGTCTTGTCGCGTTGGCCGGCGTGATTTTTGTGTTGCCGCCCCGCCCCGCTGAAGCAGACGCCAAAATAACCATTACTTATAATCTCTTTTACCATATGATTTCACCCGAGATCAAAGATTACAGATCGAGTGACAGAACGCTTGAACTGATCTTAACTAAGAAAAAGCAAATAAAGATAAATTTCTACTATCAGGGTTTTCAGCATTTCGGCGATGTCAAGCTCGGCGTTCCTCATTATGCGAGAACGATCTCCGGCGAAAAATTCGTCGCCCGATGGAGCATCGAAAATGGGACGATAGTCGAGGCTAATTTTTTTGAGTCCCGCGTCGAAATCGTGCGAATTTCAACCAATGGCGTGGATACATGTTCGGCGACCATGCAGAATAGACTCGCAAATGGTCATCATCTATTTGAGTCGAAACTCGACCGCAGTCAGGCCGACATCAAGCTGAGCGAAATGCGTGACGAAAACGTCCGCTGTTCGATTGTTTCCGTTGCCGATACGGATTGAACGCCAGAATCAAGCCCTTCGCCTTGCGCCGCAAGGCTCGGCTGCATTCGATGGCTTCGCCAGTCAGCGCATCAGGCGCCACGACGGCGCCCGGCCTTCGGCCTGCAACGCTTCTCGAAAAACAAATCCGGATAGGGATCGTCGTTGAATCGCGCGATCTCGGTCCAGCCAGTGCGCCGGTAGAGCGAGGCGGCTTCGGGCAGCGCGCTGTTGGTGTCGAGCCGCAACAGGGAAACGCCCAACGCTCTGGCGCGCGCCTCGGCGGCCTCCATCAGCCGCCGCCCTAGCCCGAGGCCGCGGGCGGTCGGCGAGACCCACAGGCGCTTGATCTCGGCGAACGCGCCGCCGCCCTTCAGGCCGACGCAGCCGAGCGGCAACCCGTCCGACATCGCAACGAGGAAAGCGCCGCGCGGCGCTACCATGTCGGCGGCGTCGGGATCGCGCGAGCGCGAAACCTCGAAGCCGCCAGGGAAACGCCGAGCAAGTTCGGCGTAATACTGCGCCAGACAATGGCGCGCCGCCTCGCCGCGCGGGTTGACGACTTCGAACGCCACCCGGTCGGCGCCGAAGCTCGTCGCGATCAGATCCATCGCCGCCAGCAGCGCCTCGGGATCGGCGGCGCGCGCGAGGGCCGCCCGCGCGCGCGCGTCCGAGAGCGCTTCATAAGCGGCAAACTCGGCGTGGCCGGCTTCCGTCAGGCGCGTCCCGCGGAAGCGCGCGTCGCCTGGATCGGGCGTCGTGACGACGAGGCCCTCATCCTCCAGACTGCGCAACAGCCGGCTCATCAGCCCGGAGTCGAGTTTGAGCTCGTCGCGAATGGCGGCGATCTCGGTCCGTCCCCGGCCGATCGCGTTGAGCACCCGCGCCGCGCCGAGGGGCCGTCCCCGCCCGAGAAACGAAGCGTCGAGCGCTCCCACCTCGACGGTGACGGCGCGACTGAAACGGCGGAAACGGGAGACGGCGTCGAACGGCATAATGCCTGACTTTAGTCAAGCATTCGCTTCGGTCAATCTTGTCGCGCCAGCCATGCGGGCAGGTCGGCGAAACTTTCGAGTTGCGCGAACCGCGGTTCATCTCGCGGCGTCTCGGCCCGCTCGCGCGCCCATTCAAATTGGCTCGGGATGTAAACCGCCGAGGCGCCGGCTCCCAGCGCCGGCCATATGTCGGAGCGCAGCGAATTGCCGACCATTACCGCCGCTTGCGCCGGCGCGCCGTAGCGCGCGAACACTTTTGTATAAGTGGCGGCGGTCTTCTCGCTGACGATCTCGACGCCGGCGAAATGGTCGCCGAGGCCCGAGGCGGCGAGCTTCGAATTCCTGATGGATAAGGTCGCCCTTAGTGACAAGCACGAGACGCGCCCGCGCCGCTAGCAGCGGCAAGGTCTCTCTCACCCCCGGCAGCGGTTCAATCGGATGACGCAGAAGATCGCGGCCAATGTCGAGAATTTGGCGCACGGTCGCCGCGGGGAGCGCGTCACCGGCGATCTCCAGCGCCGATTCGATCATCGATAGCGTGAAGCCCTTCACGCCGTAGCCGTAGAGATGGAGGTTGCGATCCTCCGCCTCGGTGAGTTGCGCCTCGATGCGTTCGCTGTCGTCGAACGGCGCCAGCAACGCGTGATAGCGGCGCGCGGCGTCCTGAAAGAAGCTCTCGTGGCCCCACAACGTGTCGTCGGCGTCGAGGCAGACGAGGGCGATCGGCATCGGCGCTTAAAACGGACAGGGTCGCGGGCATCCAGCGCAAGCCGGAAGGCACACGTTGCTGACGCGTCCGCGCGGATGGTTGATGACCTCAACCCGGAATCGGCCACCTGCGGTTACGCCGTATTGCCGGAGGAACGCGCTGATAAGGCCGCCTTGCGCGCTGTTCTCTCCCGGCGGCACATGTCCGACCCAGCTCCGCCCGCCCCCCTCGAAGGTGCAGGCGAATGGGTATTCGTCGCGGCTCTCCAGGCGCGGAATTTCATAGCGGTCGCCGGCATGCTCGAAGTGCATCGCGTCGCCGCGCATCTGCCGACGCGCGAGCGGGTCGCGGCCGTTGAAGGTGAGAGTTTTCGGGCAGCCGGCCATTTGCGCCTGCCAGACATTATCCGCCAATCGGCGGTGCTGGCGCCAATCGAAACGCAGCGTCGGCAAAGCCATCGGCGCCCTCCTCACGCGACCGTAGCGGTCTTGAAGGGTTACGGTCCGCCTGTCAGGCCGCGTCTTCCTCTTGCAGCATGGCGTCGTAGCCCCACAGCCGTTTGACGTGCCGCATCACTCTGTCGCGATCGGCTTCGGCGAGCGGCACTTTGGCGCGGCGTTTGTGCTTGAGGATCAGCTTGCGGTCGCCGAGGAGATCGACGTCGACCACCTGAATGTCGGGATCGCGCGCCGCGACGTCGTAGGAATCGGCCAGCGCGTTGCGCACCCGGCGATAGCCTTCGGCGTCATGGATCGCGTCGATGGCGTATTCGGATTCCGCGGCCTTGTCGCTGAGCAGGAACAGCTTGAACTTGCGGATGAGGTGCGGGCTCAAATATTGCCGCACGAACGATTCGTCGCGGTAGCTCGCCCAGATCTCCTTCAACGCCCGGCGCCAATCCTGACAGCCGGCGATGTCGGGGAACCACTCGCGATCCTCGTCGGTCGGCGTGACGCAGATGCGCTGGATGTCCTGCATCATCGCAAAGCCGAGCGCGTAGGGGTTCAGGCCGCTATGGTGCGGGTTGTCGAAGTCGGTCTGATAGACGACGTTGCTGTGGCTGTGCAGGATCTCCAACAGCGCGCCTTCGGAAATTAGCCCGCGATCGTAAAGCTCGTTGACGATGTAGTAATGCACGAAGGTCGCGCAGCCCTCGTTCATCAGCTTGGTCTGCCGCTGCGGATAGAAATATTGCGAAACGTTGCGGACAATGCGCAACAGTTCGCGCTGCCATGGTTGCAGGATCGGGCTGTTCTTCTCCAGGAAATAAAGCAGATTCTCCTCCGGCAGACGATGCCGCAGCTTTCGCTCGGCCGTCTCCCGCTCAGACTGCGTTGGTTCCTTGCTCTTCGAGAGGTTCGGCACCGTGCGCCACAGGTCGCTGTAGCTCGCTTCCTGATTGGCCAGTCGTTCGCGCCGGCGCGCTTCGTAATCGGAGAGCTTCATTTTGTTGGCGCGTCGATAGCGGAACACGCTCTGGTTTTGCAGCGCATGGGCGGCGTCGAGCACCGACTCCACCGCCTCTTGCCCGTGCTTCTCCTCGCATTCCGCAACATAGCGCTTAGCGAATTCGAGGTAATCGAGAATGCCGTTCGGATCGGTCCACTGCTGGAACAGGTAGTTGTTCTTGAAGAAATGGTTGTGACCGAACGCCGCGTGCGCCAGCACCAGGGTCTGCATCGCCATGGAGTTCTCCTCCATGTAATAGCTGATGCATGGGTTGGAGTTGATGACGATTTCGTAGGCCAGCGCCTGATAGCCCTTGCGATAGAGCATTTCGTCGCGCACGAAGCGCTTGCCGAACGACCAGTGGGAATACATCAGCGGCATGCCGACCGAGGAATAGGCGTCGAGCATCTGCTCGGCCGAGATCACCTCGATCTGGTTCGGAAACACATCGAGTCCGAGGTCGTTGAGGGCTACGTCCTGCACCGCCTCATAGACCTCTTGCATCAGCGCGAAATCCCATTCCGCGCCCTCGAACAGCGGCTGAGCGGCGCGAGGCCGGCGCGCAGTTTCGTTCATGGCGTCACCTTCTCACGTTGGCGCGCGAACAATTCGCGGAACACGGGATAGATGTCGGCGGGGTTGGCGACCTTGCGCATGGCGAAATTGCGCTCCGCCTCGGCGAGACCGGCGTAGCCGCGCCACAGCTCCTTGGAATCGCCGCCGCTCCAGTGCGAGGAAATGTCGCGGTCGGCGATCTCGATATAGGCGAAATACTGCGTCGTCGGCAGGATCGCTTCGGTCAGCAGGTCGACGCAATGCTCGGTGTCGCCGCCGGAATTGTCGCCGTCCGAGGCTTCCGCGCAATAGATGTTCCACTCCGCCGGCGAATAGCGCTTGTCGCGGATCTCGATCATCTCTTCGAGCGCCGAGCTGACCACGGTGCCGCCGGTCTCGCGGCCGTAGAAGAACTCGTGCTCGTCGACCTCCTTGGCCTCGTGCGTGTGGCGGATGAACACCACGTCGACCCGCTCGTATTTGCGCTTGAGGAACAGGTGCAGCAGGATGAAGAACCGCTTGGCGAGATCCTTCTCGCGCTCGCCCATCGACGCCGACACGTCCATCAGGCAGAACATCACCGCCTTGGCGCGCGGCACGACGACCCGGGTGAAGCGGTTGTAGCGCACGTCGATTGGATCGATGAACGGAATCGCGCGCAACATATGGCGCAGCCGCTTCAGGGTGTCGCGGAGGCGGGTCTCCTCCTCCTTCAGCGCCTCGGTCTCCGGCAGTTCGGCGATTTCGGCGAGCCGGTTCTCCAGCCGCTCGACCTCGGCGCGGCTCGGGCGACGCAGCGCCAGCCGGCGGCTGAGGCTCTGCCGCATGGTGCGCAGCACGTTGAGGTTGGGGATCATGCCGTCGGCGGAATAGCCGGCGCGGCGCGGCTCGGCGAGCTTGGCGTCCTTCAACGAAGACTTGATGAGGTCCGGCAGTTCGAGATCCTCGAACAACAGGTCGAGAAATTCCTCCTCGGAGAGCGCGAAGGTGAACGGATCCTCGCCGTCGCCGTCCTGGGAGCCTTGGCGGCCGCGTCCGCCCTGGCCGCCCTTGGGCTTGTCGATGCGATCGCCGGCGACGAACTCCTTGTTGCCGGGCATGACCCGCTGCCGGTCGCCGCCCGCGTCGGCGTCGTGGAACATCGGTTCGTTGATGCCGTCGCTGGGGATCGACACCGATCCCCCCTTGGCGGCGTCGCCGATGGTGCGCTCGCGGACCGCCTTGTCGACCGCTTCCTTTATGCGCGCGCGCGTCCTTTTGAGGAAGCGCATGCGATTGCCGAGGCTCTTGTCGCGCGGATTGAGGCGTCGGTCGATGAACTGGGGCATCGGTTCTAGTCCTCGATCGCGCTCACCCGGCCTTGTTGACGCGCATGTACCATTCAACCAGCCGTCGCACCTGCCGTTCCGTATAGCCTCGCGCCTTCATGCGATCGAGGAACTCCGCATGTTGCTTCTCGGTCTTCGTGTCCTGCTTGGCGCCGAAACTGATGATCGGCAGCAGCTCCTCGACCTGACTGAACATACGCTTCTCGATGACCTCGCGGATCTTCTCGTAGGACGTCCAGGACGGATTCTTGCCGGCATTGTTAGCGCGGGCGCGCAACGCGAATTTGACAATCTCGTTACGGAAATCCTTGGGGTTGGCGATGCCCGCGGGCTTCTCGATCTTCGACAGCTCGGCGTCGAGAATCTTGCGGTCGAACACCTGGCCGGTATCGGCGTCCTTGTAATCCTGCTCTTCAATCCACGCGTCGGCGTAGGCGATATAACGATTGAACAGGTTCTGTCCGTATTCGCTGTAGGACTCGATATAAGCCTTCTGGATCTCGCGTCCGATGAACTCAGCGTAGCGCGGCGCCAACAGCGACTTGATGAAGTCGAGATAGCGGTCCTCGACCTCCTTCGGGAATTGCTCGCGCTTGATCGCCTGTTCAAGAACATACATCAAATGGACGGGATCGGCGGCGATCTCCTCGTTGTCGTAGTTGAATGTCTCCGACAGCACCTTAAAGGCGAAACGGGTCGAGATGCCGTTCATGCCCTCGGAGACGCCAGCCGCCTCGCGATATTCCTGGATGGACTTCGACTTGGGGTCGGTGTCCTTCAGGTTGTCGCCGTTGTAGACGCGCATCTTCGAGTAGATCGGCGAGTTCTGGTGCTCCTTCATCCGCGACAGCACGCAGAACCGCGCCAGAATCTCAAGAACCTCGGGCGCGCAGGTCGCGTTGGCGAGATCGCTGCCTTCGAGCAGCTTGTGGTAGATCAGCGACTCTTCCGTGGCGCGCAGGCAGTAGGGAACCTTGACCACGCAGATACGGTCGAGGAACGCCTCATTGTTCTTGTTGTTCTTGAACTGCTCCCACTCCGACTCGTTGGAGTGGGCCAGAATGACGCCTTGGTAGGGCAGCGCGCCGAGGTTCTCGGTGCCGGCGTAGTTGCCTTCCTGGGTCGCCGTCAGCAACGGGTGCAGCACCTTGATCGGCGCCTTGAACATTTCGACGAACTCGAGCAGCCCCTGCGTCGTGCGGTTGAGCCCGCCCGAATAGCTGTAGGCGTCGGGATCGTGTTGCGAGAAGTTCTCCAGCTTGCGGATATCGACCTTGCCAACCAGCGCGGAGATGTCCTGGTTGTTCTCGTCGCCGGGCTCGGTCTTGGCGACGCCGATCTGGCGTAGCTTCGAGAGGGATACAGCTTCACGACCGAGAATTGCGAAATGTCGCCGTCGAACTCGTCGAGCCGCTTGGTCGCCCAGGGCGAGCAGATGCCGGTCAGACTGCCGAAGCGGAATGTTGTACTGCCGCTCCAGCAGCGCCGCCATCGTCTCCGGCCGGAACAGGCCGAGCGGCGATTCGAACACCGGGCTGAATTCGTCGCCGGCGGCGAGCACGTAGATCGGCTGCGTCTCCATCAGCGGCTTCAGCCGCTCGGCCAGCGAGGACTTGCCGCCGCCGACCGGCCCGAGCAGATAGAGCACCTGCTTGCGCTCCTCGAGCCCTTGCGCCGCATGCTGGAAATAGCTGACGACCCGCTGGATCGTGTCCTCCATGCCGAAGAAGCCGGACATGGTGGGATAGGTCTTGATCGTGCGGTTGAGGAAGATGCGACCGAGCCGCGAATCTTTGCTGGTGTCGATCACTTGGGGTTCGCCGATGGCGGCGATCATCCGCTCGGCGGCGCTCGCGAACATCGTAGGATCGTCGCGGCAACCCTCCAGATATTCCGACAAGCTCATCGCTGACGCGGCGCTCACGCGCGATAGGCGGAAGAGAACAGCCCGAACACACTCGAGCTCTTGCCTTCGCCGCGCACTCCTGGATTTGAGTTCGCGAAAGCTGTAGCCGACATGGCGTTCATCTCAAGCTCCGAAATGGTAATCATCCTTCTCCTGATTTCAACGTGAGATTGAATACCTAATTAAAGGTTAAACTTTGTCCCGAACTGATACAGCGGCTCGCTCGGGGCCCGTGCTTCGCGGCGGCCCGCCCGGCCAGGCCCTGCAATAGCGGCCTTCGTTGCGCCGGTGCGGCCAAAGGGAAACGCGCCTGCTGTCGCTACGGTTCGCGCCCCATCGCCAGCAGGAAATCCCAAACGCGAACGCTATGCAAGCCCCTTTACGGGCTGGAAGCAAGGGATGAGCCATGCCTAGCGCGTTTGTGCGCGCCAACGCCGCCGCAAGCCTCGCTCAAGTCTCACGCTCCGCCGAGTACGCCCTTGGCCGCGCGGTCAACCGCTGCGGCGTAACGTCGCGCAGCGTAAGCCTCGCCCAAGGCGCCAACGACCCCGCCGGCGGCGTCGGTGACGACCAGGATTTCCGACTCAGCCGCGTCGAAAGCGTCGAGCGCCTCGCGAATATTCTGGTCCGGGCGCAGCGTGACGTCGCGCAGCCGCGCTAAACTCGCAACCGGCGCGGAATCATCGCTGGCGGCGTGCGCCTCCGGCGTCGAGACGAGACCGCAATACCGCCGCTGCGAATCAACCAGCGCGACGTTGTGCGAACTGCCGACAGGGTGGGCGAGACGGAACGCGGCGATCGTCGCGTCGGCCGGCATGGTGCGCAGCTTGACGTCCATCAGACCGGCCACCAGGATCGTCCGCACCCAGCCGACGTCCAACGCCCCCGAAATGTTCTCGCCGCGCAAATGCAGCCGCCAGGTCGAGAACGAATAGCCGAAAATCGCCCTCACCGTCAGTTGGCTGGCGATGCAGCCGGCGAGCACCGGACCCGCCACGCGGACGTCGCCGGAGTTCTCCAGCACCAGAAACGCCATGGTCAGCGGCCCGCCGACGATCGCCGCCCCAAGCGTCGCCATGCCGGCGAACAGGCAGGCGGTGGGATCGAGGCCGAGCGTCGGCCAGACCGTCGCCATCCCGATGGCGTAGAGCTTGCCGAGTAGCGCGCCGACGAACAGCGAGGCGAAGAAGAGGCCGCCGCGAAACCCGCTCGCCAGCGACACGAGGCAGGCGATCAACTTCAGGGCGATAAGCGCCGCCAGCATTACGGCGGGGAGCGCCCGAGGAATGTCGAGCGACAGCGCGCCATGACCGGCCCCTAGCGTCTGCGGGGTTAGGCTCGCCAGCAGCGCGACCAACGCGCCGCCCGCCACCGGCCGCGCCCAGGCCGGCAGCGGTCCGGCGCGAAACGCCCGCTCGACCAGCGCCGCCGCCCGCATCGCCGCTACGCCCAGCACGGCGGAGATGAAGCCGAGGCCGACGAGCGCGAGATGCTCCTCGACGCCGAACGGCGGCACGTTCGGCGCCTCGATCGAATAGGGCGCGCCGCCGAGCACGTGAACCGTCAGCCGTCCGGCGACGGCGGCGGCGAGCACCGGCGCCGCATTGGCTAAGGAATAGGCGCCAATGATGAGTTCGAAGGCGTAGAACGCGCCGGTCAGGGGCGCGCCGAACGCCGCCGCCATCGCCCCCGCCGCGCCGCAGCCGACGAGCGTGCGCAAATCCTGGCGACGCAGTTGCAGAAGCAGGCCGACGCGTGAAGCGATCGCCGAGCCGATCTGCGCATAGCCCGCCTCCAGCCCGACCGACGCCCCGACGCCGTTGGAGAGCAGCGTCTGCGCCACCACGATCAAGCTGCCGCGCAGCGACAGCCGTCCGCCGTGCAGCGCGTTGGCCTCGACAGGATCGACGGACGCGCCGAAGCCGCGGCGCTGCCGCCAGAGGTCGATAAGCCCCAGCACCAAGCCCCCGCCGCACAGCGCCGCGAAGGCGGCCCAAGGCGAAACGCGCGCCTGCGCGCTAAGCCGCTGGTCGAAGGCGATGCCGTACAAGGCGACGTGGGCGAATTCGGCGAGCCCCGTCATCGCGGTCACCCCGAGCCCCGCGACGACGCCGACGGGAACCGCGATGGCGACCTGCGCCAACGCGCTCGACCGGACCATCAAGCGCGTGGCCGTGAGCGCGCCCGAGGCGGAAAACCTCATGACGCCGTCGCCAACGAAAAACGGCGCCGATCCCGAGGGACGGCGCCGTCGATCTCAGAGAGCGAGACGCCGCGGTTCAAGCGGCCTCTTCGATCCCCGCGTCCTCGCCCTCGACCGCGTCGGCCTTGCCGACGCGCTTCTGATTCTTCTTCAGCTGCGTCTCGATCACCTTCAGCGCTTCGGTCTCGCTGAGCTTCTGCACAGCGGCGATCTCGCGCATCATGCGGTCGAGCGCCGCTTCGTAAAGCTGACGCTCGGAATAGGATTGCTCAGGCTGCGCCTCGGAACGATAGAGGTCGCGCACCACCTCAGCGATGGCGTTGATGTCGCCGGAGTTGATTTTCGCCTCGTACTCCTGCGCGCGCCGCGACCACATGGTGCGCTTGACACGCGCCCGGCCGGTGAGGATTTCGAGCGACCGCCGCGCGGCGTCGGGGTCGGACAGCTTGCGCATGCCGACGCCGGTGACCTTCGAGATCGGCACCCGCAACGTCATCTTGTCCTTCACGAAATTGATGACAAAAAGCTCAAGCTTGAAGCCTGCAACCTCCTGCTCCTCCATTGCGACGATCTGCCCTACCCCGTGTGCGGGATAGACCACGAATTCGTTGAGTTTGAAGCCATTTCTATGGGAGCCGTTTTTCATGGTCTTCTGTTCGCCGCCTGCTGGATCGATTGGTGGTGTCGACGAAGGCGCCTTGGCCGTCTTCGCCGCGATTTGCGGAGCCGGCGACGAAACCGCAACGCCGGCCGACGGCGGCGCCGTCGTAACCAACGTGGACGTTTTCATCGCAGTTCCCGCCGAACCTGCCGCCGGAGCCGATTCACTCCGCGCCGGCGCAGGCGCCGCCCCCTTTGCATTCCCCCGATTTACGAGCTTCGCCTCGTCGATTTTAGGCTCGCTCCGTCGCGGCTTGCCGACCTTCGACGCCGCCGTTGTTTTGCCAGTCTTGACGCTTTTCTTGGGCTCGCGCTTCGCCGTCGTCGCTTTCGCTGCGGCGCTGGCGGCCTTCGCGGATTTGCCGGATTTGGCGGCGCTCGCCGCGCGCTTGGCGGATTTCGCCTTCGTTTCTGTCTTTCGAGCGCGCGTGACCCTGGGTTTCGGACGAGTCGAGCCAGATTGCTCTGAAGTTCTTGACACTTTCTTTGTGACTTTTTTACGCGCCGCCATAGGTCAAGTCTCCAGAAACGCGAGACGAGCGAACCCTTCTCCTGCGTAATGACGACGCGTTGGAGGGAGGTCGCCGCCGCCCTCCCGCCGTGAGTTTTGACGTCACTTATGCTCGGAAGGGCGCGAACCGTGTGTTAACGTGCTGTTTAGCACATTTTTGCGCTGAAATCAAAAGCCGCAGACGGAACGTCCCCAGCGACTCCGCCGCCTGGTTAAGCGCAGCCAATATTTTCCATAAAAAAAGGCCTAATCCCCTTCGCCGGGATTGGGGGAAAAGAACTCCTCGAACTTGTTCGGCCGCCCGTCGAACGATTTGCCGTCCGCCGGGCCTTCGCGCTTGACCGTGATGTTGGGCCAGGACTTCGCGTAGTCGGCGTTGATCTTGAGCCACGTCTCCAGATTGGGCTCCGTGTCCGGCTTGATCGCCTCAGCCGGGCATTCCGGCTCGCAGACGCCGCAATCAATGCACTCGTCGGGGTGTATGACCAGCATGTTCTCGCCCTCGTAGAAGCAATCCACGGGACAGACCTCGACGCAGTCCATGTATTTGCACTTGATGCAATTGTCGGTCACCACATAGGTCATCTACGCACCTCTGGTCGCGTGGTCGCAGCATCATGCGCTCGGCGGCCGCATCCGGTTTCGGTTGGTTACGGTCTTTTGTCGCGCCGTTCAAGCAGCGGCTTCAACGCCGCGAGCTTGGCGAACGGCGAATCGGGGTCGACCGGTCGCGCCTCGCGGCGAGGCCCGAAGTCCTTCGAGGGACGGCGGTCGTCGCGGGGGCGCTCGTCCTTCGCCTCGCGCCAGCGCGGCGCGTCGTCTCGCCGCTCCGGACGCTGCCCGCGCGGCGGGCCGTGCGGCCGCGGCGTCGCCTCGGCGGCCGCCGCTTCGGGCGCTTTCGCCGCCTCCGCGGGCTGAGCCGCGCGCCGATGCTCGCGCTGCGGCCTGCCTTGGCGCGGCGCCCGGGCTTCGCGCTCCTCGCCCTGCGGGCGTTGCGGCGCGCGCGAACGTCGCGGCGCCGGGCGCCAAATCTCGATTTCCTCGTCCTGAGCCGCCACCTCGACGGCGTCGCTCGACGCAGCCAACTCGGGCGTTTCGACCTCCGAGTCGACCGAGTTCGCAATCTCGGCTTCGGCCTCCGCTGCAGGAACGGCCTCGGCCTCGTCTGCAGCGTGCGATTCGTTCGCCGCCTCGCTCTCCGCCGCGACAGGCTCGGACGAAGCGGCGACGCTCGGCCTCTCCTCCGTCGGTTCCGAAAGGATCGGTTCTTCGTCCGGCGGCGGCTCGGCGACGATCTCGGCCACGGGCTCGTCCTCCGCAATCGGCTCGGACGAAGCGACGGCAGGCGCTTCCTCGACAGGCGCCGCGGCGGCGTCGCCCGCGGGCGCCTCCGTCTCCTCGGCGACGGATGGCGAAGCCTCGACAGGCGCGGGCTTGATGGGTTCGGTCGGGGCCTTGCGGTTGGCGGCCTCGAACGCCGCTCGGCTCACCTTGACCGGCTCGAAGCCGAGCGAGCGCAAAATCGAGGCGAAGGCCTCGCCCGAGCAGCCGGTCAACGACGTCATCTGCGGCGTAATAAGAAAGCCATACGTGTCCGCCGTCGGCCGCGACCCGAAACGCATGTGATCGGGAATCGCGGCGCGGATCAGGTCCGACAGCCGCTCGATGATGTCGACGCGCACGACCCGCTCGCCGCTCAAGCGAAACCCGGCGACCCGGTAACTATCGGGCGACAGCAACCCCTCGTTGGCGAACGAAGTGCGCCCGGCGGCGGCGAACGCGAGCAGGCGATCCGCGCCGGCCTCGGAGCCGCGTCGCAGCGTCCACAGCAGCGAGCAGAGACCCCGCGCCGCCGGCTTCAACAGCGCCGGCACATATATATAAAGCGACCCGAACCGCACGCCGAGCTTGCGCAGTGCGCCGCGCGCCGTCTGGTCGAGCGCCTTGACCTCCGTGCGCACCCGATCGCGATCGAGCACGCCAAGCGCCTCGGCGATCTTGCCGCCGAGCGCGCGCGCGGCCTCCGACAGTTCGGCGCCCTCGGCGAGCGACAGCAACGGACCCAGAACCTTGCGCACATGGGCGGCGAGCCACAGCGCGACGCGCGTTTCGACCGCCGCGCGATCCTCGCCGGAAAGCGCCTCGTCGGCGAGCAGCACCGCGCGCGGCTGCAACAGCTGGTCGCCGGCGACCACGCGGGCCACAGGATCGCCTAGCCAGCGCAGCACGCCCTCGCTCGACAGCACGATCGACTCATCGACCGAGCGGGCGAATCGCGCCGCGCGCGCGGCGAGCTCCTTGCCGTGCTCCTCGGCGTAGTCTTCCCGGGCGGCGAGCGCCTCGGGCGGCGACTCGACGGTCTGAAATCCGCGCAGGTGCGACCAATCGATCGCGGCGACCGGCGCCTCGGCGGGCGGGATTGCTGATTCGGTTTCGCCTTCAGCGCCGGCTTCGGTCTCCGGAGCGGCTTGCGATTCGCTCGACGCTTCTGCAAGCGGGGACGCCGGCGCGCCCTCGGGCGCGGTGGGGTCCTGCGTCGCTTCGCCGTCTTCCATCATGGCTTCCTCGGCCGCGCGCCGATGACGCATCGGCGCAGTTTCCTAGCGGGCTCAGCAAAATCACGGGCGTCTCCCCGGACCCTGGCGGCGACGCTGTTTAGCCGACCCGACGCCGCGCGCCAAGGGCGCGTTAAAATAGGCCGAGTATAAACGCGGGCATGGCGCGTCGCGCCCCGCTTCTATAGTTACCGGATCGGTCGACCCGCGAGCGCATGTGTTCAGACAATTCTTCTCCGTCGGGGGCTTTACCGCGCTCTCGCGGTTGACCGGTTTTTTAAGGGAAATGACGATCAGCGCGTTGATGGGCGCGGGTCCGCTCGCCGACGCC
This sequence comes from uncultured Pseudomonadota bacterium, assembly GCA_963807735.1. GTDB lineage: Bacteria > Pseudomonadota > Alphaproteobacteria > Rhizobiales > Beijerinckiaceae > Roseiarcus. Next base: position 17,478 of record CAWEDI010000047.1, read on the forward strand.
TATTTCGTCGCGTTGCGCCTGCCGAATCAGTTTCGCGCGATCTTCGGCGAGGGCGCATTCAACTCGGCCTACGTGCCGACCTACTCCCGACTGTTGACGAGCCAAGGCCACGACCGGGCGCGCCTGTTCGCGAGTCGCGTTCTGACGTTGCTCGCGCTCTCGCAAGTCGCGCTGCTGGCGCTCGCCTTTCTATTCATGCCGCAACTCGTCGAGCTCATCGCGCCCGGCTTCTCCGGCGATCCTGGCAAATTCGCCCTGGCGGTCGGCATGACGCGCATAACCTTTCCCTATCTCGCGCTCATCACGATCGCGACGTTGCATTCCGGCACGTTGAACGCGCACGGCTATTTCGCCGTCGCGGCGTTCGCGCCGGTGCTGTTGAATCTGTTCGTCATGGGGTTTCTGGCGCTGGCGTTCCTGTTTCCCAACGCCGGCGCGGCGGCGAGTTGGGGCGTGCTGGCCTCCGGCGTCGCGCAACTCGCGCTGCTCGTCGGCGAGGCGCACCGGCGCGGCGTCTTGGAGCGCTTCGCCCGTCCCGTTTTCGATACCGACGTGCGGCAATTTTTGCGCGCACTCGGCCCGGCGGTGATTGGTTCGGCGGGCCAGCAGATCGCCATTCTCGCCGACACGATCCTGGCTTCGGGGATGCCGACCGGATCGGTCTCTGCGATCAGCTACGCCGATCAACTCTATCAGTTGCCGCTCGGGGTCATCGGCGTCGCTGCGGGCACGGTGCTGTTGCCGGAAATGACGCGGCGAATCGCCGCCGGCGACGTCAAGGGCGCGCAAGCCGCGCAGAACCGTTCGATCGCTTTATCGCTCGCCCTCTGCGCGCCGTTCCTGGTCGGCTTTCTGCTGATTCCCGGGGAACTGGTGCGCGGCGCCTATCTGCGCGGCGCGTTCAATCTCGCCGCCGCCGACAACGCGGCCTCGGTGCTCGCGGCCTATGGCTTCGGGCTGATCCCGATGGTGCTGATTCGCTCCGCCGTCGCCACTTTTCAATCGCGCGGCGACACGGCGACGCCGGCCAACTGCTTCTACGCCGGTCTCGCGGTCAACGTGCTGTTGAAGCTCGCCCTGTCCAGCTCCTGGGGACCCTCGGGGTTGGCGGCCGCGACCGCCGTCGGCGCGTGGATCAACTTTCTGCTGTTGATAGCGATCGGCCACGCGCGCGGGCTCGCGCGCGCCGACGACCGGCTGATCGAGAACATCGCCTTGATGCTGTTCGCCACCGCCGGCGCGGCCTTGGCGACACTGCCGGGCTTGGCGCTGGCGCGCGCGATCGTCCATAGCTTGCCGATCCTACGCAACGAATTCGTGCTGGTGACCACCTTCGCCGCGCTGAGCCTCGCCTATAGCGCCCTGTTCGCGTTGACGACGCGGCTGTTCGGGCGCGGACTGCGGCGTCAGTTGCTGTAACGCCACGGATTTTGCGCTATAGCGCGCCGCCATGAGCGCTGAGACCATCGTCATCGTCGGGGCCGGCCACGCCGGCGTGCAGGCCGCGGCGAGCCTGCGTGAGGAAGGCTTCGACGGCCGCATATCGCTTCTTTCGGCCGAACCGGACTTTCCCTATCAGCGCCCGCCGCTGTCGAAGGCGTTCCTCAAAGGCCAGATGGACCTCGCCGGCCTGCCGCTGCGCGGCGAGAAGTTCTACGCCGAGCACCGCATCGATTTGCGCCTCGGCGTCGCCGTTGAGCGCATCGACCGCGCCGGCCGCCGCGTCGAGTTCGCGCACGGCGGCGCAGAGCCTTACGATCGCCTGATCCTCGCCACCGGCGCTCGCGCGCGCGTGTTGCGCGCCACCGGCCTCGATCTCGATGGCGTATTCGCCTTGCGGGCGATTCGCGACGCGGCGGCGATCAAGCAGGGGCTGGCGACGGCCAAGACCGTCGTGGTGATCGGCGCCGGTTTCATCGGCCTGGAGATCGCAGCGACCGCCCGAGCGCTCGGCGCCGACGTCACCATCGTCGAGATCGCTGACCGGCCGATGGGCCGCGCGGTGTCGCCGGCGATGTCGGCGTTCTTTCTCGACGCCCATCGCGGTTTCGGCGCCCGCTTCGAGTTCGGCCACGGTGTGTCGGCGCTGCACGGCGAAGCAGGCCGCGTGACGGAGGTTGAGCTTTCCGACGGCCGGCGGCTGCCCGCCGATCTGGCGATCGTCGGCGTCGGCGTAACCGCCGAGGATGCGCTCGCGCTGGAGGGGGGTCTCGACTGCGCCGACGGAATCTTGGTCGACGCGCAGCTCGTGTCGTCCGACCCGGAAATCTCAGCCATCGGCGATTGCGCGCGGTTTCCGTTTCCCGGGTTCGAAGCGGGGGCGCGGCTGGAATCGGTGCAGAACGCCACGGATCAAGCCAAGACCGTCGCACGCCGGCTGACCGGCAAGCCCGCGCCCTACGATTCGCTGCCGTGGTTTTGGAGCGATCAGGGCGACCTGAAATTGCAGATCGCCGGCTTGTCGCACGGCGTCGACCGCTGGGTGACGCGGGGACGGCCGGAGAGCCGCGCTTTCGCGACCTTCGGCTATCGCGGCGAAAAGCTGCTGACGGTCGAGACCGTCAACCGCGGTGGCGACCACATGGCGGCGCGCCGGATTCTCGCCGCGGGAACGGCGGTCACGCCGGAACAGGCCGCCGAAGAGAGTGTCGATTTACGCAAGCTGGCGCTGGGGCGGTAGCAAGACGCTTTAATGCGAGCGAGCGCGAAGCGATAGCGCGCCGCGTTCTAGTTTAGATCGTATTGAAATCAAGTTAATCCGTCATTGCGAGCGAAGCGAAGCAATCCATCTCGAAGAGATCGTCTCTTAATCGGATAGGGCTGCATCAGCGGCACCGTAGATTGCTTCGCTTCGCTCGCAAAGACTATTGCGGCTACTCCCGCCCCGCCAGCGTCATCTGCGTTTGCGTGACGACCGCGGCGAGCTTGCCGTCGCCGCGGCTGATTTTCGTCTGCCATACCGTCGTCGTGCGCCCGATATGCACGGGCTCGCAGACGCCCCGCGCGGTGTCGCCGGCGCGCACGGCGCCGACGAAATTGGTCTTGCTCTCGATCGTGGTGGTCGCCGCGCCCTCGGGAAGATTGAGCATCGCGGCGACCGCGCCAAGCGAATCGGCGAACGCCATCACCGCGCCGCCATGCAGAATGCGGTTCGCCGTGCAGAGGTCGTCGCGCACAGCCAACTCGCCGACGACGCGGGTCGGCGTCGCCTCAACGAGACGGACCCCCATGAGCTTCGCGAACGGCATGGCGTCGATCATGGCGGTCTCCTGTTATTGCGGCGGCTTGTCGAGAAAGCCGATCACTTCCGCGATGCGGCCGCCGCTGAGCTTGACGACGTCGCTGCCCTCGATTGGCGCCTCGGCCCCCGCCGGGCCGAGCGCCCAGCGAAAGCGCACGAATTCCCCGTGGCCGCTCGCCGGTCCGAGCAGCCGGAACGCGAAGCCGGGAAACCTCTGCTGCGCGCCGGCGACCAGCGCGCCGATCGCCTCGGCCCCGGCGCCGCGCATGATGGGATCGGCGTAGCTCGCGTCGGGCCGCCATCCCGTCGCGAAGCGCTCGCGGCGCTCGACGGGATCGGCGGCGTTCCAGAAGGCGATGTAGTTTTCGGCGATGGATTGAGCGTCGTGCATCAGAAGTCTCCGGTTCGTCCCCTTCGTGGGAACGCCGGCAGACTGCCGCCGCACGCGCCGCGTTTCGATGCCGTCGGAGGTCATCGCGTCGCGCATTTTTCGCGCAAGCATGACGCCCGAGGTAATTGATTCGCCGAAGCGCTCGCCCAATAAGGCGCCATGACCGCCTCCCCGGGAAACCTCGTCCGCGTCTGGCGCGAGCGTCGTCGCCTGAGCCAGCTCGCGTTGGCCTGCGAGGCGAACATCTCGCAGCGTCACCTATCGTTCATCGAGAGGGGCCGCTCGGCGCCGTCGCGCGACATGGTGCTCCGGCTCGCCGAGCATTTGCAAGTTCCGCTGCGCGATCGCAACGCGCTGCTGCTGTCGGCCGGCTTCGCGCCGGTCTATCCCGAGCGTGCGCTCGACGATCCCGCTTTGGCCGCCGCGCGCATAGCGATCGCGCGCGTGCTCGCCGCGCACGAGCCCTACCCCGCGCTCGCCATCGACCGGCGCTGGTGCGTCGTCTCCGCCAATCCCGCGGCGGCGCGGCTGCTGGCGCCGATCGACCCCGAGCTCGCCAAGCCGCCTGTCAACGTGATCCGCGCCAGCCTGCATCCGCGCGGCTTGAGCGGGCGGATCGTCAATCTCGCGGCATGGCGCGCGCATCTCGTCGAGCGGCTGCGCCGGCAGGCGGGGCTGACCGGCGATCCGGCGATCGAGGCGCTGCTGCGGGAAGTCTCGTCCTATCCGAACCCCGGCGCCACGCCTTCGCCCCCTGACCCCGCCGACGAGATCGTCGCGCCGCTCAAACTGCGCACCCATGCCGGCGTGCTGTCGATGTTCTCGACAGTGACGGTGTTCGGCACGCCGGTCGAGGTGACGCTGTCGGAGATTTCGATCGAGGCGTTCTATCCCGCGGATGCCGAGACAGCGAGATTGCTGCGTCAGGAGTCCGGCGCGGAACCGTGACGAGGGCGCGCTCGGCGCGTGGACCTGTTACAACGTGCAAAAGCCAAGGGAGAACGTCCATGTCGAAAACGCCAACCGAGAAGCGCGCCGCCTTCCGCGACCTGCATCGCGAGGGATGCTTCGTGCTACCCAACCCCTGGGACGCCGGCAGCGCGCGGATGCTTCAGCATCTCGGCTTCGTCGCGCTCGCCTCGACCAGCAGCGGCTTCGCCTGGACGATCGGGCGGCCGGACTACGGGGTCCAACGCCAGGACGTGCTCGACCACCTGAAAACCCTGTGCGCCGCTGTCGACCTGCCGGTCAACGCAGACTTCGAAGCGGGCTTCGCCGACGATCCCGCCGGCGTCGCCGAGAGCGTGCGAATGGCGGTCGAGACCGGCGTCGCCGGGCTTTCGATCGAGGACCGCGCCCCGGGCGGGCTCTACGACAAGGCGACGGCGCTGCAACGGCTGCAGGCGGCCCGCGAAGCGATCGGAGCCTCGGGCGCCATCCTGGTCGCCCGCACCGAAATCCTGCTCGACGATCCGAGCCAAGTCTCGATCGCGATCGACAAGCTCGTCGCTTTCGCCGCCGCGGGGGCCGATTGTCTCTACGCGCCGGGCGTGCGCAAGCCCGAGGATATCCGCGCGATGGTCGCCGCCGTCGCGCCCAAGCCGCTGAACGTATTGGTGATGGACCCGTCGATGCCGGTGCAAGAGTTCGCCGATCTCGGCGTGCGCAGGCTCAGCGTGGGGGGATCGCTGGCGAGGGTCGGCTGGGGCGCCGTCATCGCCGCGGCGAAGCAGATGCACGCCGGCTCGTTCGACGGTCTCGCCGGCGGCGCGCCGGGGCGCGAGTTGAATAAGATTTTCGCCGGGACGCTTTGATTACATCGGCGGCGTGACGCCGTCCGCGCCGACCACCACGGCCGCGGCGGTGTCCGCGCTGTCCGGCTTAAGGATGACGAACACCTTGCGGCCGACGACGAGTTGGTCCGGGCCGCCTTTCTCGAAAGCGACGATCGGCGCGTTGTCCGGCACCTCGATGGTCTGGTCGCCGCCCTTGTAGGTGAGCTTCAACTCGCGGTTGGCGCCGACCGCGTCAACGGTGGCGATATTGGCGTTGGTCATATGATTGGGACCTTCCTCAAGGTCCCAGGGGCGGTCGCCTTCGCCGCGACCGCGCATCGCCTCCGGGAATATGTGGACTTCCCGCGCGATGCGCTTGCCGCCGCGCTCCACGGAGGTGACGCCGACGAACTTGCCCGCCGTCACCGCGGAAAGATCGGCCTTCGTGACCAGCGCGAGGCCGGCGTCAGGACCGACCTTGATCTCCTGCGTATCGCCCTTCGCGGTTTTCACGCTGATCGCGCCGTCCTTGACGGCGGCGAGCGTTCCGCGGACATGCGCGACCGCCGCCATAGCGGGGGCCGCTGCGAAGAGAACCGCGCAAGATAGGAACACGGCGGCGCCGGCGCGAATAGGGGTAAGCGTCAACATGGGCGTCATCCTCTGAGGCAACATCGTCGGCCAATCAGCCGCCAAGCGAAGGCCGCGACAAGCTGGCCATCGCCCCGCAGTATCACATCTCAAAATCCGACCTTATCAAGATTTGGTATTGGCGAACTGCAATCAAGCGGAGCCCTCATTCCAAGCGAGGCCAGCCAGCGACGCCGTAGACGGCGTCGATCTGCCAATGGCGCGTCCGCCAAATCTCAGAAGGCTCTAACCCTTCCGGCCCCGCACTGGGATGTCAAAATGCATGACATCCTCGCGCGCGCCGAGTTTCTCGTAAAGCGCGACCGCCGGTTCGTCGCCGTAGTCGGCCTGCACATAGATCACCGACGCGCCGCGGCGTTGCGCATGAGCGCGCAGGAATTGGATCAACGACGTGGCGACGCCTTGGCGGCGCCACGCCGCCTCAACCGCAAGATCGTAGATGTAAATTTCGCGGCGCGCTTGCTCGAACTTGTCGAGTTCATAAGCAACCAGTCCGCCGACGACGACGCCCTCGCGTCGCGCCGTCAAGGCGACGAAATGCTCAAGCGTCAATACGCGTTTCAGATAGGCGTCGTCCGGCGGGCGCGACGCGTAACTGTCGGGATCTTGAAAAGCTTGCGCAAACAGCGCGTTCAACGCTCTAAGATCAGCAATGTCGTCCGCGTCCAGCCGACGAATGATGAAATCCGCGCTCATGAGGCTCCGGCGGGGCCTCAGCGCGTCGGCACCGGCGTCTCGCCGCGATAATCGTAGAAGCCGCGCTGCGTCTTGCGGCCGAGCCAGCCGGCCTCGACATATTTGACCAGCAGCGGACAGGGTCGATATTTGGAGTCCGCCAAGCCTTCGTGCAACACTTGCATGACCGCCAGACAGGTGTCGAGCCCGATGAAATCGGCGAGCTGCAACGGCCCCATGGGATGATTGGCGCCGAGCCGCATCGCGGTGTCGATCGATTCCACGGAGCCGACGCCCTCGTACAGCGTGTAGACCGCCTCGTTGATCATCGGCAGTAGGATGCGATTGACGATGAAAGCCGGGAAATCCTCCGACATCGTCGCGGTCTTGCCGAGCCGAAGCACGAACTGCTTCGCCGCGTCATAGGTGTCGTCGCGCGTCGCGATGCCGCGGATCAGCTCGACGAGCTGCATGCGCGGCACCGGGTTCATGAAATGAATGCCGATAAATTGTTCGGGATTGGCGGTCACCGAGGCGAGCCGGGTGATCGAGATCGACGAGGTGTTGGAGGCGACGATCGCCTCCGTCTTCAGATACGGCCGCAGATTCTGGAATATGCGGCGTTTCGTCTCCTCGTTCTCGGAGGCGGCTTCGATGACGAGATCGCAGGCGCCGATGTCTTGGAGTTTCGGCGCGATCGCGATGCGGTCGAGCACCGCGTTCCGGCCCGCTTCGTCGAGCTGACCCTTCGCGACCTGGCGAGAGAGCAGGCCGTTGATCGTCGCCAGCGCCGCGTTGAGCCGCTCCTCCGCGACGTCGTTTAGCCGCACGTCGTAGCCGGATTGCGCGCAGACCAGAGCGATGCCCGAGCCCATCTGCCCGGCGCCGATCACCCCGACCTTCTCGATATTGAAGTTCATCTCGCGCTTCCCGAACTTGCGCTCCCGCGTGAGCACTCTACTTGCCGATCTTGGCCAATTCCGCGGTCAGCTCCGGCAAAGCCGTGTAGAGATCGGCCACTAGGCCGTAGTCGGCGACCTGGAAGATCGGCGCCTCCTCGTCCTTGTTGATGGCGACGATCACTTTCGAATCCTTCATACCGGCGAGATGCTGAATGGCGCCTGAAATTCCGACGGCGATGTAAAGCTCCGGCGCCACAACTTTGCCCGTTTGTCCGACCTGCCAGTCGTTCGGCGCATAGCCGGCGTCGACGGCGGCGCGCGAGGCGCCCATCGCCGCGCCGAGCTTGTCGGCGACCGGCTCGATGTAGGTCTTGAAGTTCTCTGCCTTCTGCATCGCGCGACCGCCGGAAATGATGATCTTGGCCGACGTCAGCTCCGGCCGATCCGACTTCGCCAGCGCCTCGCCGACGAAGCTCGAAACCCCCGGGTCGGCAGCCGCCGCGACCGGCTCGATCGGCGCGGACGCCGCGCCTTCGCCCGTGGCCGCGAACGAGGCGGTGCGGACGGTCGCGACGATCTTCGGATCGGTGGATTCGACGGTCTGGATCGCGTTACCGGCGTAGATCGGCCGCTCGAAGCTCTTGGGGCCGAGCACCTTGGTGATGTCGGAAAGCTGCATCACGTCGAGCAGCGCCGCCGCGCGCGGCATCACATTCTTGGAGAACGGGCTCGAAGCGCCGAGGATCGCGTCGTACTCGCCGGCCAGCGACACCAGCAGCGCGGCCAACGGCTCGGCGAGGCCGTGGGCGTAGGCGGCTTCGTCGGCGACCCGGACTTTGGCGACGCCGTCGAGCTTCGCCGCGGCCTCCGCGGCCGCGCCGAGGTTCTGCCCGGCAAGCAGCACCTCCACGGGCGCGCCCAATTCCTTCGCCGCGGTCAACGCCCGGGCGGTAATGTCGGCGAGATGACCGCCGGCGACTTCGCCGAGAAGAAGCGTCGTCATAGTTAGATTACTCCCGCTTCGTCGCGAAGTTTCGAAACGAGCTCTGCGACAGTCTTGACCTTGACGCCGGACTTGCGGCCGCCGGGCTCCGTCGTCTTCAGCACTTTGACTCGCGGGCTGACGTCCACCCCGTAGTCCTCGGGCTTCTTCTGGTCGATCGGCTTCTTTTTCGCCTTCATGATGTTGGGCAGCGAGGCGTAGCGCGGCTCGTTAAGCCGGAGGTCAGTCGTCACGATCGCCGGCAGTTTCAGCGACACTGTCTGCATCCCACCGTCGACTTCGCGCGTCACGTCAACCTTGCCGTCGCCGACGACGACTTTCGAGGCGAACGTGCCCTGCGCCAGGCCGGTCAGCGCGGCGAGCATCTGGCCGGTCTGGTTGCAATCGTCGTCGATGGCCTGCTTGCCAAGAATCACAAGGCCGGGTTGCTCGGCCTCGACGACGCCCTTCAACAGCTTGGCGACCGCGAGCGGCTCAACAATCCCGTCGACAGTGATGAGAATGCCGCGATCGGCGCCCATCGCCAGCGCGGTGCGGATCGTCTCGGCGGACTGGGCCGGGCCGATCGACACCACGATCACCTCGGTCGCCTTGCCGGCCTCCTTCTGCCGCAGCGCCTCTTCGACGGCTATTTCGTCAAAGGGATTCATCGACATTTTGACGTTGGCGAGTTCAACGCCGGAACCGTCTGACTTGATGCGGATTTTCACGTTGTAATCGACCACCCGCTTGACGGGCACGAGAATTTTCATGTCGGTCAACACTCCGGACGCGGCGCGAGGAGCGCGGCGAAGATCATGCGGCCAGCGCGGGGCAACCCCTAATCGGCGCCCTTCCGCAAGTCAACGCGCCGAAAGTCGGCAGGATCAGTCCGGGGCGGGCGCCGTCATTTCGAGGCGCTGTTCGATCCGCCGCACGCGTTCGTCGAGGTCGGAATAGAGAAGCCCGTGGCCCACCGCTGTGGAATGATATTCCATCACCGCGCGGCGAAGCGCGACATTTTGCTCATTGAGCCGCTTTTCAAGATGCAGAAGGTCGGAGGCGACGTCGGCCCGCAAGGAGTGCATTTCGGAATGGAGATCGGCGCGAAGCTCGGCCAAATCCTCTTTGCTCGCCATGCCCGACAAGTCGCTTTTCCTGGCCATTGACGCGCGCATTTCGGACACCTCGCCACGAACTCCGCGAACGTCCTCCTGCAAGCCACGCAGCAACTGAATCACCAAGCTCTCGGTTTCCGGCATAGTCGACCTGTAATCAAAGTTCGACGAATTCTATGTACGACACCGCGGTGAAGAACTGAAGTTTGAAATTATTGAACGGCGGCGCAAACGCCGCGGGCCGTCTCACTTCACCGGGTCGTTGCTAGCCTTGACCAGCGGCGGCTTGCCGTGCAGCAGCGCGACCGCCGCGGAGAGCTGCGTGTCTTTGGTCGGGTCGGGCGGCACGTAGGCGTCGGAGCCCTTCTCCTCGTCGGTCCCGTTCTTCAGATGGCCTTGCAGCGACGCTTCGCCGAGACTCTCGACCTTGCCTTTGAGATCGTCGGGGATATTTTCGAGCACCTTGAAGTCGGGGTCGATGCCCTTGGCCTGGATCGAGCGGCCCGAAGGCGTGTAATAGCGCGCCGTCGTCAGCTTCAAGGCGCCGTCGTCGCCGAGCGGCAGCACCGTCTGCACGGAGCCCTTGCCGAACGAGCGGGTGCCGATCAGTGTCGCGCGCTTCAAATCCTGCAAGGCCCCGGAGACGATCTCGGAGGCCGAGGCCGAACCGCCGTTGATGAGCACAACCAACGGTTTGCCGTCGCTGAGATTGTAGCCGGGCCGGGCGTTGTATTCCTGGTAGAGGTCGGCCGTGCGGCCGCGCGTCGAGACGATCTCGCCGGAATCGATGAAGGTGTTGACGACGCGAATCGACTGCGACAGCAGGCCGCCGGGATTGTTGCGCAAGTCGAGGATATAGCCCTTCAACTTGCCGCCGCCCGACTTGAACTTGGCGATCGCGGCTTTCAACGAATCGTAGGTCTGCTCGTTGAACTGGGTGATGCGGATATAGCCGAGGTCGCCGCCCTCGACATGCGAGCGCACCGGCTGCACATGAATGATCTCGCGCACGATGTCGAACACCTTGGTGTCCTTGAGGTCGCCGCGCTGCACGGTGATCGCCACGTGGGTCTTGGCGGGACCGCGCATTTTGTCGACCGCCTCCTTGAGCGTCAGGCCCTTCACCGGGGTCTGGTCGATCTTGACGATCATGTCGCCCGCCATCACGCCCGCCCGCGCGGCGGGGGTTTCGTCGATCGGGCTGACGACGCGGACGAGGCCGTTGTCCTGCATCACTTCAAGGCCGAGGCCGCCGAACTCCTCGCCGCGCATGTTGGTCTGGAAGTCCTTCAGCGCCTTGGCGTCGAGGAAATTCGAGTGCGGGTCGAGCGACGCCAACATGCCGTTGATGGCGCCCGTCGTCAGTTTCATCGGGTCGGGCGTGTCGACATAGGTCGCCAGCGTTTTTTCAAACACCAGCCGATACAGCGACAAGCCCGCGGAGCCGCCAGGCGTCGCGGCGCGGACGACATTGCCAATGACCGCGCCGGACACGCCGAGCGCGACGCCTAAAGTGACGATCGTCGTCGCGCGCATGATCGCCTCAGTTCGACTTGGTGGGCTCGGGAGCGGGCGGCGCATCCGACTTCGGACCGTCGCCCTTGGCTTCGTTGGCGGAAGGCGAGGGCGTCGGCGTCGGAACCGCCGCTTCCGCGGGCTTGACGCCGTGCAACAGGTCGACCGCGGCGATAAGCTGCTTGTCTTCCTTGGGATCGGCCGGCACGTACGCCTGCGAGCCGGTGTTGTCCTCGGCGCCGTTCTTCAGGTGGCCCTTCAGCGAGGCCTCGCCCATGTTATCGTCCTTGCCCTTGAGATCGGCGGGCACATCCTCCAGCACCTGAATATCCGGTGAGATGCCCTTGGCCTGGATCGAGCGGCCGGAGGGCGTGTAATAGCGCGCCGTCGTCAACCGAAGCGCGCCGTTGTTGTCGCCGAGCGGCATGATGGTCTGCACCGAGCCTTTGCCGAACGAGCGGGTGCCGATCAGCGTCGCCCGCTTGTGGTCCTGCAACGCGCCGGCGACGATCTCCGAGGCCGAGGCCGAACCGCCGTTGATGAGCACGACCAGCGGCTTGCCGTCGGACAAGTCGTCGCCCGCCCGGGCGCTGAAACGCTGCGCGTCGTCGGGATTGCGGCCGCGCGTCGAAACGATCTCGCCCTTGTCGACGAACGCGTTGACTACCTCGATCGACTGATCGAGCAGACCGCCGGGGTTGTTGCGCAGGTCGAGGATATAGCCTTTCAGCTTGTCGGGGGGGATTTCGGATTTCAGCTTTTCCATCGTGGTGTGAAGACCGGTCGCCGTCTTCTCGGTGAATTGGGTGATGCGGATATAGCCGATGTCGCCATTCTGCACCTGCCCGCGCACCGACTGCACCTCGATGACGGCGCGGGTGATCTTGTAGTCCTTCAGCTCTTTCTTGGCGCCGCGGGCGATCTTGAGCGTGACGGCCGAACTGATCGGCCCGCGCATCTTGTCGACCGCCTGATCGAGCGTCATGCCTTGGGTGGGAACGCCGTCGATAGCCGCGATGATGTCGCCGGACATGATGCCCGCCTTCGAGGCCGGCGTGTCGTCGATCGGCGAAACGACCTTGATGAGGCCATCCTCCTCCGTCACCTCGATGCCGAGCCCGCCGAACTCTCCCTTGGTCGAGCGCTGCATCTCGCGATAGGCGTCAGGGTCCATGTAGCTTGTGTGCGGGTCGAGCGACGACAGCATGCCGTTGATCGCGGCCTCGATCAGTTTGCCTTCATCAGGTTTCTCAACGTAGTCGTTGCGAATTTTCTCGAACACGTCGCCGAACAGATTGAGCTGCCGATAGGTCTCGGCCGCGGTCGCATAGGCGCTCGGCGCCAGCGCCTGCAACGTATCGGGCGCCAAGACGGCGACGCCCGCGCCGAGGGCGACGCCGAACGCGAGATAGGAAAACTTTCGAATCATCCGCGCGCCTTTTCGAGGTTTGATTTCGCCCACCAAGGCTGGGGGTCGATGACCGTGTCGTTCTTTCTGAATTCGATATAGAGAACAGGCTGGTCGGCGCCAATAGCGGCGGTCGAGGCCGCGCGGGCTCCGCCGGAGCCCATAACCGCTACCGGCTCGCCCGCCAACACGAATTGCCCGACGGAGACCTGAATTCGCTCCATCCCGGCCAAGATCAAATAATAGCCATCGCCGCCGTTGAGGATCAAGAGCTGACCGTAGGATCGATACGGGCCGGCGAAAGCGACCCAAGCGTCGACCGGCGTCGAGACGACGGCGGCCGGCGGCGCGGCGACGGAGACGCCTTTCGCCTGACCCCCGACCCCGTCGGGATCGCCAAAGTTCTTCACCGGCGTCCCTGCGACCGGCCAGGCGAGCCGGCCCTTGGTGTCGGCGAACGGAATGGCGGGCTTCAGCCGCGCGAGGTCGCCGCCGCGCACGGCGGCGCGGCTCTCGACCGCCGCCGCTGCGGCTTTGTCGGCGGCCGAGGCGGTAACCGCCTCGCGGTCCATTTTCGCGATGAGGTCCTTCAGGCTCGACGCCTCGCCGGCGAGCGCGTCGGCGTGCTTGCGCTCGTCGGTCAAGGCGTTCTGCCGATCGCTCAGCGCCTTCTGGCGCGCGTCGATCAGCGCGTCGAGCCGGGTCTTGTCGAGCGCAAGGTCCTCGGCGCTGGCGGAGAGCGCGTCACGCTGGTCCGAGATCGCGCGCTTCAGTTCGGAAACCTCGGTCAGGTCGCGCGAGAGCTGGTCGGCCTGCGTCTTGATGTCGCCGATCAGCGTGTTGAGCACGCCGGCGGCGCGAACCGCCGCCGCCATGTCGTCGGGTCGCACGAAAATCGCCGGCGGGGCATCGTGGGTCATACGTTGCAACGCGGCGATGAGATCGGCAATGCGACCACGGCGCTCGCCGACCGAGGCCTCCAGCGCCGTCGCGTCGGCGGCGGCCTTGGCGAGCTTGGCGGTGGCGTCGACGCGATCACTCTCGGTTTTCTGGATCTTCGCGGTCGTTTCGACCAGCGCCTCATTGAGCCGGGCGTGGTCGAGCTTAATCGCTTCGACGTCGGCCTCGATTCGGCGCCGTTCCGCCTCGGACGCCTTCAAATTTGTTTCGACGCCGCGTAGCTCGACCTCCTTGGCGGCGCGATCCGGCGGCGCTGAATCGACTCCCGGTGACGCCGTCGCCCAAGCGCCGGCGACGAGCGCGAGGCCCAGTCGATGAGGGAGGTGACGAATCGGCATCTCCCTCCGCTTCATCTGACAAAGGCGACCGAATTGCGTCGGCGTCACGCGCGATGGTAGGGATGTCCAGTTAAGATTGTTAAGCACCGATAAACCTGCTCTGCCGCTATCACCCGCACGAGTTGGTGCGGAAACGTCAACGCCCCGAACCCCACCAACGAACGCGCCGCGCGGCGCACTTCCGGGTCGAGACCGTCCGGTCCGCCGATCACGACGGCATAGTCCCGCCCCGAATCCTTCGCCTGAGCGATCTCGGCGGCCCAAGCCGGGCTAGTGATCGCCGCTCCGCGCTCATCGAGCGCGCAGACCCAGGCGCCCTTGCCTGCCGCGTCCAGCAATAATCGCGCCTCGACCGCGCGGCGCTCCTCGACGCTGCGGGCGCGCGATTCCTCGAACTCCCGGAACGCCACCGACACGCCCGCCGCGCCGCCGAGCGCGACTGCGCGTTTCGCATAACGATCGAACAGTTCGCGCTCCGGCCCCGCCTTCAATCGCCCGATCGCGGCGAGGACGAATTTCAAGCCGGCGTCAGTTGGCGGCGGGGCGCGGCTCGGCCGGCCGCTCGGGCGCCCACATCTTCTCGAGATTGTAGAACTGGCGGATTTCGGGGCGGAAGATGTGGATGATCGCGTCGCCGGCGTCGATCAGCACCCAGTCGTTGACGGGTTGACCTTCAACGCGCGGCGTCCGGCCAACGCCTTCGCGGCACGCCTTCACGACACGGTCGGCGATCGCGCCGACATGCGTGCTCGACCGGCCGGTGGCGATAATCATCACGTCCGCCAGCGATGTGCGCCCGACGAGGTCAATGCCGACGACGTCCTCCGCCTTCGCATCCTCCAGGCACGTCATGACCGTTTTGGCGAGATCGCTTTCCATCGGCGATTGCGGCGGCGCCGGTGAATTCGGCGGGGCGCGTTTCGCACGAGGGCGTTTAGGGGCGGTCGGGGTGTCCTGGGTGAGGCTCAGTGGCGGGTCCTTTCGTCCGGCGTGGATACGGACCCAACATGAGCGGGTCGCGTGCGCTTTTCAAGCCGGCGGGGCGCGAAGGGTGAATTTTCCGCCGCCGGCGCTGCCGAAGGATCAAGTTTTACCGCCCGAGCCGGTGACGGCGCTTCAGCCGGCGCGTTCCCAGGTTCTTCAAAAATCATATAAGCTTCCAATCGGCTTCTTTTGAGACGGTCCATTGCCTGTGACGAATCGTGTTCGGATCGCGCGAAGTCGTCGGGCACGCGCGAGGCGCGAAAGGCTATCAAAGGCATCTGCACGGTTGACCCTGTGGGATAGAATTAAATACTTTTTGAAATCGGTGAATACCCTTTGGACTATGTTAATAAGCATGATCTTAAATATCGTAGGAACACTGACTTTCGTAGTCGTCGTGATTCTGTTGTATCGAGCAGTTGCATTTTCTACTGTCGCTATCTCGCCGGTTTCCGTGCCTAAGGAATTTGTTGAGAAGGGATATGTAGGAGAGGTTGTTGCACAAAAATTGCAAAGATCATTACTTAAGATCATTCTAAACTCGCGATCCTATAAAGCACACGCAGGCGTTATTGCACTTGCGGACGAACCAAGTATAACGGTACCACAAACAAATCTACCTCTCGAACTATTAGCCTCCGAACTTTGTACAATTTTTTCCGTTGAAAATTACTGGCGCGTCAATGGAAATATCACTGACAATCCTAATGGCTTCACCGCAACCATAAGTATTAACAATAGCAAAGGTGTTTACGAAATAAAAGAAAATTTTGATAAATTTGACAACGATTCTATATTTGAATCTATCGCGCAAAGTATCATGCAAATTGTAGACCCGTACATATTGGCAGCCTCCTTCGGTCACACAGACCCGGATAAAGCTATAATAATCGCGAAAAGTATTATCGCGCAAAACAATGCCGATAGCTCATCCGCAGCATGGTCGCATGTTTTAATTGGTGGCATTCTTCTAAACAACGGTAAATTAGATGCCGCCTACACAGAACTGAAGAGTGCGATTGCGCTCGACGATCATATTGCAGTGGCGCACAATAATCTTGGAAATATCCTTAAAACTAAGGGCGATACGAAAGAGGCGATCTTGGAATATCGCAAATCGATCATGCTCGATCCAAATTTTGCTCCGCCGCATGATGGTTTGGGTGAAGTATTCAGAGGTTTAGGTGAGACAGACAAGGCGGAACTCGAATTTGAATTAGCGATTGCCCTCGATTCCAAGTGGAGCGCACCACACATTAATCTTGGCGTCGTACATTTAATACAGGGAAAGATAGACTATGCGATCGCCGATTTTGAAAAGGGGGTCGCGCTCGATCCTAACGCTCCCGCTTGGCATGTCAATCTAGGTAGCGCTCTTAAGCAAAAAGGCAATATAGAGGAAGCGATACTCGAATTTCGGAAAGCCATCGCCTTAGATCCGAACGATCCCAACTGGCACATCTCGCTTGGCGATGCGCTTAAGAGTCAAAACAGAGTCCTTGAAGCTGAAGAGGAATTCAAGAAGGCGTCTAATTTGAAGAAATAGTCAAACTGCTTTCTTTCTGCTGTAAGCGTTGAATACAGAAGCATTAAGCAGTTTTATGGAGATAAAAATTTGCGTGACCTGAAACTTGGCTCACTGCGCGATGTCCAAAGCCATTACTCAACCAGCTTCAGTTTCGGTAGACACCTCCCACCGCCCAGCGACCCGGTACGCCTCCTCCGGCCCCGGCCACGGCGGCATGGTGACGGCGACGAAGCTAAGCGCCGCCTTCGGCCCGGCGCGAAACTGGAAATGCGCGCCGAGCGGGATCGTCAGCGCCACGCCAGGGCCAACCGACGTGACGCTCTCGTCGCCATCGAACCGCCGCCAAACCTCGCCCGCGCCGGCGACGACATACCAGATCTCCTCGACCGTGCGATGCGCGACCGGCAGCGAAACCCGCCCTGCCGGCAGCGTGAAATGCGCAAAACTGCCGCCATCGAGCGCCGCCAGCAGCCGCACCTCGCTGCCGTCGGGGGCGAGCGCGTCGGGATCGGCGCCTAGCGTTCGGGTTTGCAGCGGCGACAAAAGGGCCTCCATTCAGACCGGGATTCGCACGCTGGCGCGAAGGCCGCCGAGCGGGCTGTCGCCGAGTTGCACCTCGCCGCCGTGCGAGCGGGCGATGTCGCGGGCGATCGAGAGGCCGAGCCCGGAGCCGCTCTGGTCCTGGTTGCGCGCCTCGTCGAGGCGGAAGAACGGGCGGAACACGTCCTCGCGCGCTTCCGCCGGCACGCCGGGCCCGTCGTCGTCGACATGCACGATGACGAAGCGACCCTCGCGCGCGGCGGAAACCTCGACGCGCCGGCCATAGCGCTGGGCGTTGCCAACGAGATTGGCGAGGCAGCGCCTTATCGCCATCGGCCGAACGGTCACGTGGAGGTCGCCCTTGGCGTGCAGGAAAATCGGGGCGCCCTGGCGCTCCGCATCGAGCCGCATATCGTCAAGCATCGCCGCCAGATCGGTCAGCGTCGCCGCCTCGCCGCCGTCGCCGCGCGCGAAGGCGAGATAGCCCTCGAGCATGGCCTGCATCTCCTCGACGTCCTTTTCGAGGTCCTGGGTGTCGACGTTGCTCTCGATCATCGCCAGCGAGAGACGGAACCGGGTCAGGATCGTCCGCAAGTCGTGGCTGACGCCGCTCAGCATCGCGGTGCGCTGTTCGTTGGCGCGTTCGACGCGGCGCTTCATTTCGACGAACGCATACCCGGCCTGGCGCACTTCGCGCGCGCCGCGCGGCTGGTAGTCGCGGAACCGGCCCTTGCCGAAATCCTCCGCCGCTTTGGCTAGTCGCAAGATCGGCCGGATCTGGTTGCGCAGGAACAAGATCGCCACCAGGATCAGCGCCCCCGACGCGCCGACCATCCAGAAGATGAAGATGTGGACGTTGGCGTCATAACCGAGCGAGCGCTTGGTGATGAAACGGGCGACGCCGAAGCCGAGATCGACCCGGATCTCCATCAGCCCCGACTTGCCGACCGTGTCGACCCATATCGGATAGCGCAGCTGCGCGTTGAGCTCCTTGGGCAGCGCGCGCGTCAGGGGATCGAGGAAATCGAAGAACCTTCGCGGCAAACTCGGCGGCAGCGGCTGCGGCGGCAGCAGATCGACGCTCATGCGGAACCGCTCGGCGGCGATTTCGCGCAGCCGCTTGTCGTCGGCGCCGAACGGTTCGGCGCGGTAGAGATCGACGACCGCGGCGACGTCGCGCGCCACGGCGTTGGACAGCCGGTGGGTGACAAGGTCCCAATGGCGCTGCATGAACAGATAAACCACTCCGACCTGCAACAGCACCATCGGCAGAATGACGATCAGCAGCGAGCGGGCGTAAAGTCCCTTCGGGAACAGATCCGCCAGCGAGCGCGCGCCGCTGCGCCAAAGGCCGCGGCTCGCATGCCAGGCGCGCGTGTAGTCGATCGCGGTCATGAGTCGGCGACGAGCTTGTAGCCCGCCCCGCGCGCGGTCTGAAGATAAAGCGGGTTGGCGGGGTCGTTTTCGAGCTTGCGCCGCAGCCGGTTGATCTGCACGTCGATGGTGCGCTCCTGCGCGCCGCCGCCGGCGCCCGCCAGCGCCTCGCGTGACACGCTGACCCCCGGCGTCGCCCCGAGCAGCCGCAGGATTTCGCGCTCACGCTCGGTCAAGCGGATCGAGACGTCGCCGCGCCGGAGCTCGCCGCGCTCGGGAAGAAACAGGAACGGGCCGAAGCGCAGGCCCGGCTCGTCGGACGCGGCGACGACGAGCGGCGCGACGGCGCGCGTGCGGCGCAGGATCGAGCCGATCCGCAGCAGCAGCTCCTTCGGCTCGTAGGGCTTGGCGAGATAATCGTCGACGCCGGACTCCAGGCCGCGCACCCGGTCCGCGGCGTCGCCGAGCGCGGTCAGCATGAGGATTGGAATATCGGAGGTCTCACGCAACCGCTCGGCGAAATCGAAGCCGTTCTCGCCGGGCATCATCACGTCGAGCACGATGATCTCGAACTCCAGGCTGCCGAGCCTCGCCCACGCCTCCGCGGCGGAGGCGACCGCGGTGACGCGATAGCCGTTGCGGCCGAGGAACGAGGCGACGAGGTGGCGCAGCCGCCGATCGTCGTCGACCACCAGCACATGCGGCGCGTCGTCGGGCGGAGCGGCGGTCGCGGGCATCGGCTCACTCCCTCGCGTCGACCGAGGCCAGACCGATCAGCGCGAGAACCCGCTCCCGCGCGTCGCGGTCGATCATCTCCAGCAGAAACGCCGCCGCGCCGCCCTGCGCGCCCGGCCCCAGCGCCCGCATCGCCGCGGCGAAGCGCCGGGTCTGCGCGTTCGCCAGCTTCAAGGCGAGGTCGTCGCCCTTCGGCGTCGCATAGAGGCGGCGCTGTCGCCGATCCTCGGCGCCGGCGCGGGCCTCGATGAAATCCTGCGCAACCAACTCCTTCAGGACGCGATTGAGGCTCTGCTTGGTGATAGCGAGAATGTCCAGCAACTCGGCGATCGTCAATCCCGGACGCCGCGCGACGAAATGCAGCACGCGATGATGAGCGCGGCCGAATCCGAACGCCTCCAGCAACCGGTCGGCGTCGCCGACGAAATCGCGGTAGGCGAAATAGAACAATTCGATCAGCTCGTACATCGGCGCGGTATCGGATTCGGCGCCGGTATGGTTCTCAAAAAAGCTACGCATGTTCGTCTCGAACGGACCGGGCGTCAGGCCGCCGCCGCGTGCTCCATCAATGTGCGGGCGCTCGCGACGTGGTCGGCCCAAGACAGGGGGCGATAGCTGGCGATCTGAGCGAGCCGATCGCGGCGGAATTCGGACTTGTCCTCCATCAGCGCCTCGATCGCGGCGACCCAGGCCGGCCCGTCGATGGCGTCGGCGAACGTCGCGTAACCTTCGCCGGCCTCGCGATGCGCGGCGATGTCGGAGACGATCGTCGGCGCGCCGGTCGCAAGGCACTCGACGATCGGCAGACCGAACCCCTCGGCGAAGGATGGCGCGACGAGGCCGGCCGAATCCGCCATCAGCCGCGCCAGCCCGGCGTCGGTGAGGTCGGACGCCTCCGCCAGGAACGGCGCCAATTGCCGCGAGCGTTCGAGCACGTCGACGATGTTCTCGTTCTCCCAGCCGCGCCGGCCGGCGATGACCAGCCGCGGCGCCGCGGCGCCGTGCCGCTCCACCAGGCGACGCCACACCGCTAGCAGAAACAACAGGTTCTTGCGCGGCTCGATCGTCCCGACATAGACGAAATAGGGAATTTTCGGCCGCTGCGGCGGTCTGCGTTTGACCTCGGTGAAGGCCGGATCGACGGCCAGAGGCAGCACCGCAATCTCCGGCGACCGCAGTCTGCGTGCGCTGAGCGCCGCCTCGACGGCGCGACGCGAATCCCTGGAGTTGACGATCGCCAGCGTCGCATGCGCCGAAACGGTGGCGAGCCGGCCGACATGGCGCTCCAGCGCGCCGGGCGCACAGAACTCCGGATATTCAATGGGGATCGCGTCGTGGACGAAAAATGTCGAGCGCATCCCCGCCGCGCTCAGCCAGCGGAACCGCTCGGATTTGTGGAGCTGCGAGTGCGAGCAATGAAAAAACATTGTCGGCTCGGCGGCGGCGCGAATGCGGCGCGTCAGCCGCGCCTCGGCGCGGAGGATGTCACGCAGCGGAAAGAAATCGGCTTCGCGCAACCGCGCCGACCAGACTTTTACGATGCGGAAACGCGGTGGCCGCGACGCCTGCAGGTCGAGCGGCTGATCGAGCCAGCCGCGCAGCGCGCCAAACACCGGATCGGCCTCAGCCTTCGCGTCGAGCCGCCAAGTCTGCGCGACGCGCGTAAGTATTTCATGGGCGCGACCGCCGGGAATCGCGCCGGAAAACACTGGCGCGGTGAACACGCAGACCGTGCCGGGATCGTCGATCATATGCTGCGCATAGGCGAATTCGACCCGGTCGATGCCGGTCGGCCCGCTGACGAAAATGCGAGTGGCGATCCGGGTGATGTCGAGAAACAACTTCATTGCGCCATCCGCCCGCCGCCCCACCGCCATGCGCTTGCGTCGGGCGGCGCCTGCGCGCCTAGTGCATCGACGGGATTTTGTAAAACGTGAGCGCACCGAGGCGCCGCAGCGGTAACTGCCCGTTAACCGAAGTTGTGTTCGGCTCCGCTTGATACGATTGTGGCGATAGGCGCTGATTTCGCCGCAATTTGCTGGTCATGGTTAGCAAACTTGCTCGTCTCGACGGGTTGAGCTAGTTTTCGGCGCAAAAGCAGGGGTGCGAGAGCGGATGTCGGTCTTTCTCTTCATCGGCGCCCCGTTCGGCCCGTTTTTCTCGCGTTTGGCGCGGGAGATCGAGGCGGCGGGCGATACCGTGTTTCGCACGGTATGTGAGGGCGGCGAATATCTTGAGACGCCCAGCCATTGCCGAATCATCTACCGTCATCGCGACGGGGATTGGAAACGATTTATTCGCGGCGTGGTGCGACGCTGCAAAGTTGATGCTGTTATCACCTTCAACGATACTTTGCCGCGCAACCGCGGAGCGCTCGAAGTCGCTGAGGAGTTCGGGCTGCACAGCTTCGTATTGGAGAACGGTTATCTGCGGCCGCATTGGGTGACGTTGGAGCGCGACGGAGTCAACGGGTTCTCGCGCCTGCCGCGCGACCCGGAAGTTTATCTTGGCGCCCGGCTCGCGCGCGTCGACCCCGCCGCCAAGCGCCAGTTCCCGGCAGGGTTGCGGCCTCACGTCATTCACACCATCACCCACTTCGTCGCCGCCATCGCGTTCAAACCGGTCCTCGGCTTCGACGCCAAATATTACGGCGATTCGGTGTACCGGCAGGGCATTGGCTATTTCAGGGAATATCTCTGGCGGGTGACGCACGACGAAGAGCCGGTGCTGGCGCGCGCGCTGGCGCTCGCGGATTCCGGGCGAAAAGTGTTTCTCGCGCTGTTGCAGAAGCCCGGCGACGCGCAGCTCGTCGTGCATTCCCGGCACGGCGGCAACGCCGCCTTCGTCGACGAGCTCATCACGTCGTTCGCCTCCGAGGCGCCTTCCGACACCATTTTGGTCGTCAAGCAGCATCCGCTCGATTACGGCGTTGAGCGCACCCCGGCCCGCGTTGCGGCGCTGATCGAGCGCCATAATCTCACAGACCGCGTGTTCTTCCTGCGCAAGACCAGCATCGACAAGATCATGGCGCGCGCCCACGCCGTGGTGACGATCAACAGCACCGCGGGCCTTGCCGCGATCATCGAGGAAAAGCCGGTGCTGTGCGTCGGACGGGCGTTCTACAACATCCCCGGCCTGACCAGCCGCGGCCCGCTGGCGCGGTTCTGGCGCGAGGCGACGCCGCCGTCGTCCAATCTCGTCAAGGGGTTCGTCGCCTTCCTGAAGCGGACGTCGCAGTTCAACGGCGGCTTTCACACGCCGGAGGGCCGCGAGATTCTGGTCCCGCGACTGGCGCAGCGCCTGATCGAGGGGGTTCGGCTCGCGCCGAAGGTGACGAGCGAGGCGTCCAAGCGGGTGTCCTACGCCGAGCGCCATCGTCAGGCCGCCGCCCGGCTGGAAACGGCCGCGGCGCGCTGAGCGGCGATTATTCTGCGAGCGCCGCAGCCGGACGTTCCCCCGCGCGCGGCGCTTCAAATCCCAACCCTTCGATTCTAACCCGAGCGCCCGCCGACGATTGTCGTCGCCGCCGCCCCCGCCGCGACGGCGCGGCGCAGGCAGGCCTCAACGTCTTCCCCGGCGAGTTTTCCAGCAACGAAAGCCGCCGCGAACGCGTCGCCGGCGCCGGTCGTGTCGATCGCCTGCGTCGCCGGTGAAGCCGCCGTCCAGCGCACCGCGCCGGACAGCGCCTCGGCGCCCGCCGCGCCGCGCTTGATGACGACCAGCGGATATTTCGATTTCAGCCGCTCGCGTTGTAGCTCGGGATCGTCGGTTCCGGTCAGTACAGCGGCCTCGTCGGCGTTGGGGAACAGCACAGCGGCGCCGGCGGTCCAGGCCAGAAAATTCTCCGGCCCCATCGCGCGTAAGGGCGCGGCCGAGCCAGGATCGACGCTGACCGGGATTTCGCTCGCGCGCCGCAGCAGATCGCGCACGGCCGAGCGGGCGACGGAATGCTGGAACGTGTAGCCCGAGAGGTGCAGCCAGTCGGCGTGAACGAGTGTCTCCGCGGGGATGTCGTCGAGCGCCAGCGCGTCGTTGGCGCCGCGGTCGGTGAGGAACGAACGTTCGCCGGATGGCTCGACGATGGCGATCAACCGACCCGTCGGGAGCTCGGGATCGGCTTTCAACCACGCCGTCACGCCCTCGGCTTGGAGCTCCGCGGTCAGCCGCTCGACGTCGCTCGCGCCGACGCGGGCGACGAAATCAACGTCGACCCCCTCACGCGCCAGCCAGACGGCGAAGGTCGCGGCTGCGCCGCCCGGCCGCTCGACGATTTCCGCCGCGGTGTCCGAGCCCCAAGCGAACGGGCCGGCTATCCGGACGACAATGTCGGTCATCACGTCGCCGACGACGAGCGCGCGCGCCGTCACAGCTTCACCAGCTCGACGGCGATCTCCGCCGCCAGCGAGGCGTTGTTCTTCGCCAGCGCCATGTTCGCCTCCAGACTGCGGCCTTCGGTCATTTCGACGATACGGCCGAGCAGGAACGGCGTCACGTCTTTCTTCTCGACGCCCTTCGCGCGCGCCTCCAGCACCGCTTCGCCGATGCGCTTTTCGATCGCCTCCGCGTCGAGCGCGTGGGCTTCGGGGATCGGATTGGCGATCAGCACGCCGCCCGGCCCGATGTCGCGCTGCAAGCGGATCATCCGGGCGAGATCGCGCGCGCCGTCGAAGCGGTGGTCGAGCTTGTGGCCGCTGGAGCGCGCATAGAAGGCGGGAAATTCGTCGCAGCGATAGCCGCAGACGGCGACGCCTTGCGATTCCAGGTATTCGACGGTCTTGGCGATATCGAGGATCGATTTCGCGCCCGCGCAGACCACGGCGAGGCGAGTTCGGGAGAGTTCGACGAGATCGGCGGAGATGTCGAACGTCTCCTCGGCCCCGCGATGCACGCCGCCGATGCCGCCGGTGGCGAAAATCTCGAGCCCCGCGAGTTCGGCGATATACATCGTTGCCGCCACGGTGGTCCCGGCCGAGCCGCCGCGCGCCGCCATCGCGCTGAGGTCGCGCCGCGACGCCTTGACGACGCCGCCGGAAAGCCGCGCCAGCGACTCGAGCTCACCCCGCTCCAGGCCCACTCGGAACCGACCTTCGATCACCGCGATGGTGGCGGGGGTCGCGCCGCGCTCGACGACCGCCGCCTCCAGCATCAGCGCCGTCTCCAGGTTCCGAGGGTACGGCATGCCGTGGGTGATGATGGTCGATTCCAGCGCGACCACCGGCCGCGCGGCGGTCATCGCCTCGGCGACAGCAGGGGAAAGGTCGAGCAGGGCGTTGGCGGACATCGGGTCGATCCCAGGGGACAACAACGCCTATCTAAAGGGGCCGGCGTCCGCCGGCAAACGCGAGGCAAGACTCCCAGCGCGCGCTTTGTATATGACAGCTCTGGGAATCGGGGTCGGTCGGGCGTAGCGATGGACGAGCGTAAGTCAGACCAGGGCAAGCCGGCGAACCTGCGCGGCGCCATGCGGCGCGCCCGCTCCGAAAGCGCCGAGCAATACGACGCGATCGCCGATCTCCGTCAGGCCGAAGTGGCGCGGCTCGAAATGCTCGAGGACGCGATCCGGCCGATCATCGATCAGGCGCCCGACGATGTCGAGTTGTTCGATCTCGGCGTCACCCACGGCGACCGGCCGCGACTGTTCCTCGACATGATCAGTTTCGTCGACCTCGCGCACGACCGACGCAGCTTCCGCTTTTTCCAGGACACCCGTCACGGCCGCGTGCTGATTGCCGAAAGCGATAGCGTCGATCGCATTGTCGCGGCGGTGACGAATTACGTGGCGCGGCGGTTGGTGGAGCGCGAGCAGGCGCTGGCCTCGGACTGGCGCAGCCGCACCGCGGCCAGCGAGCACATCAAGACCCACGCCCGCGCGAACGCACTGAGGCGCAACGCCAATAGCGAAGTCCCGGCGGCGGCGCCGGCGAGGCCGCGCCGCCGCCTGTTGCGTCTGGCCGGCGACGCCTTCGGATTTGTGTTGATGACGCTCGGTTCAATCACCTTGTGCATCGGCCTGTTCCTCGTCGCGCAGGCGGGCTGGGAGGCGTGGGGGCGCGCGTTCTGGGAGACCCACATCGGCCATCCGCCGTTCTGAGGCCGCGGCGGTCATGCACAATAATGCTTTACGTGGTTGCCCAAACGTGCAATAAAATGCACAGTGGCGGGGAGACGACATGGCCGGTTTTGACTGGAATCCTGGTGTGTCGCAACGCATCGAGATCGCCGGCGCCGGTCTCGAGGCCGTCTGCTTCGGGCCTTCGCCGCGCGAGGCGCCGACCCTGGCGCTGTTGCATGAGGGCCTCGGCTGCGTCGCGCTGTGGCGCGACTTCCCGCAACGGCTAGCCGAGCGCACCGGATTCGGCGTCGTCGTTTGGTCGCGCGGCGGCTATGGCGGCTCCGATCCGGTCCCGCTGCCGCGCCCGCTCGACTACATGACCCGCGAAGCGCGCCAGCAACTGCCGCTTGTGCTGGATGCGTTCGGCTTTCGCCGCGGCGTGTTGCTCGGTCACAGCGACGGCGCGTCGATCGCCGCGATCTACGCCGGCGGGGTCGCGGATTTCCGGGTGCGCGGCTTGATCCTTTTGGCCCCGCACTTCTTCACTGAGCCTGTCGGGCTGGCGGCGATCGGCCGCGCGCGGACCGCATACGCGGAGGGCGATCTGCGAGCGCGGCTGGCGAAATATCATCGCCATGTCGACGTCGCCTTCCGCGGCTGGTGCGACGCGTGGCTCGATCCCGGATTCGCGGCCTGGAACATCGCCGACTGCCTCGACTACCTGCGCGTGCCGACGCTGGTCGTTCAAGGCGAAGGCGACGATTACGGCACCGCGCGCCAAGTGGAGGAAGTCGTCAGCCGCAGCTACGCGCCGGTCGACGTCGCCATGCTCGCGGACTGCGGGCACTCCCCGCAATTCGACCAGCCGGAACTTACGCTGAGCGCGATCGCCGACTTCTGCGCGCGGTTGGAGCGTATCGAACATGTGTCGGTCAGGATGACGGGAGGCTGCGCGTGAACGAGACCGTCGTTGAGCCGTTTGCGGAGGTAGCCGCGCCGCCGGACCTCTTCAATTTCGCCGAGCATCTCCTCGCCGCAAATGCCCATCGTCCCGAGAAGATCGCCTTCATCGACGCAGACGGCGCGCTCAGCTACGGCGAACTCGACGGGCGCGTTCGCCGGCTCGCCGCCGCCCTGCGGGCGGCGGGCGTCAAGCGCGAAGAGCGGGTTCTGCTGTTGATGCTCGACAGCATCGACTGGCCGGTCGCGTTCCTCGGCGCGATATACGCCGGCGCCGTGCCCGTCGCGGTCAATACGCTGCTCACGCCGGACGACTACGCCTACATGCTCGAACATTCGCGCGCGCAAGCCGTGTTTGTCAGCGGCGCGCTGAACGGCGCCTTGCGCGGCGCTCTCGTCAAGTCGGATCACGAAGTCCACCACGTCATTGTTTCGAAGCCGACGAACCCGCTCGACGTCCGCGAGACGGAATTCGCCGCCTTCGTTGAGCAATCCGATCCGATAAGCCACGCCGCGCGCACGCGCGCCGACGAGCCGGCGTTTTGGCTCTATTCCTCAGGGTCGACAGGACGGCCGAAGGGCGCGGTGCATTCGCACGCCAACCCGTATTGGACGATCGAGCTTTACGGCAAACGCATTTTGAAGCTGCGCGACGATGATGTTTGTTTCTCGGCGGCGAAGCTGTTTTTCGCCTACGGCCTCGGTAACGCATTGACCTTCCCGATGGCGGTCGGCGCCACCGCGCTTTTGCTGAGCGGCCGCGCAACCCCGGACGCCGTGTTTGATCTGTGGCGCGGCGCGCGCGGCGGCAGGAAGCCGACGGTGTTTTACGGCGCGCCGACCGGCTTCGCCGGCCTGCTCGCGTCGCCGCTGGCGCCCGGCCGGGAAGAGGTTTCGCTGCGGCTCGTGTCGTCGGCGGGCGAGGCGCTGCCGGCCGAGATCGGCGAGCGGTTCAAGCGCCGCTTCGGCGTCGACATCGTCGACGGGATCGGTTCGACGGAGATGTTGCACATCTTCCTCTCCAATCTCCCCGAAAAGGTTCGCTACGGGACGACGGGTTGGCCGGTGCCGGGCTATCAAATTGAACTGCGCGGCGACGACGGCCGCGAGGTCGCGGACGGCGAGCCGGGCGATCTCTACATTCACGGCCCCTCAGCGGCGCTGATGTACTGGGGCAATCGCGCCAAGACGCGCGAGACGTTTCAGGGCGGCTGGACCAAGGCGGGCGACAAATATGTTCGCAACGCCGACGGCAGCTTCACCTACTCCGGCAGAAGCGACGACATGCTGAAGGTCGGCGGGATCTATGTGAGCCCGTTCGAGATCGAGGCGACCTTGGTGCAGCATACCGGCGTGCTGGAGGCCGCCGTAATCGGCGTCACCGACGCCGACGGGTTGACCAAGACGAAAGCGTTCGTCGTGCTGCGGGACGGCGAAGACGCCACCGAGGCGGAACTGAAGGAATTCGTGAAGGACCGGCTCGCGCCCTACAAATACCCGCGACAGATTGAGTTCGTGCCCGAACTCCCGAAGACGGCGACAGGTAAGATTCAGCGATTCCGGCTGCGCGAGCGGGAAACCCAAGCCGCGAAGGGCGGCGCCTGAACGGTCGGGGCAGGACGCTTTCGGCTCATCTCGTCGTTGATTGTTTCTCGCCGGCGTCTCTTTTCCGCCGCGCGCGAGCGGGAATCCTGTCCGCGAGTTCAATCCAGGTCGGCGCGTGATCGCTCGCCTTCTCCCAGCCGCGGACATGCTTGTCGACGCCGGCGGCGACGAGGCGCTTGGCGACAGGCGGGCTCAACAGCAGATGATCGATACGCAAGCCGGCGTCGCGCGCGTAGGCGTTGCGAAAATAATCCCAGAACGTGAAAACCCGCTCGCCAGGGTGCAGCTTGCGCACCGCGTCGATCCAACCTTGCTCCAGGAGTCGCGCAAACGCTTCTCGCACCTCGGGACGAAACAGCGCGTCATCAACCCAGCGCTCGGGCTTGTAGACATCGAGGTCGGTTGGCATCACGTTGAAATCGCCCACTAACATCACTGGCGCCTTGCTCGCGAGCAAGTGTCGTGCGCGATCTTCGAGCCGAGAGAACCATTTCAGCTTGTAGTCGAACTTGGGGCCCGGCGCGGGATTGCCGTTGGGCAAATAAAGGCAGGCGATCAAGACGCCGTCGACCGCGGCTTCCAGATAGCGGCTTTGCGCGTCCTCGGGATCGCCGGGCAGGCCGCGCTGCGCTTCGATCGGACGACGGCCGCGCGCCAGCATCGCAACGCCGTTCCAACTCTTCTGCCCGTGCCAGATCGCCGAATAGCCGGCCGCCTCCAGCTCGGCTTCGGGAAAGCGATCCTGCGGCGCCTTGAGTTCTTGCAAGCAGACGACGTCGGGCGCGGCCTCGTTCAGCCAGCGCAACAACACTGGCAATCGGCCATTGACGCCATTAACGTTGAAGGTCGCAATCCGCACAGGTCGCAAACGTACAAAGCGGGCGATCGGATACATCACGTTTGCGTGGGAACTCGGCCATGGCCGCCTTGAAGCGGCTCGGCGCCTGTGCCACGAGGACGCCCGATATGACAGCCTCACAAGCGCAAATCCTCGTCGTTCATTGCGACGGCGAGCCCTCCGAGCCCTGGGTGCGTGCGTTTCAACGCGTGCTCCCGACATGGACCGTGCTGGGCGGTGAAAGCGTCCGCCCCGACCTCGTCGAACGCGTCGCCGCGGCTGTCGTTTGGGCGCCGCCGCCGGGGTTTCTTGGCCAGTTCCCTCGGTTGAAGGCGATCCTTTCCATCGGCGCCGGTCTCGATCACCTCGATCGCGATCCCTCGCGGCCGCTTGACGTCGCGGTGACGCCGCGGCGCGACCCGGCCTCGATCCGCGCCATGGCCGAATTCGTGCTGCTGCAGGTTCTCCTGCACCACCGGCGGATCGGCGACGCCATCGCCGACCGTCGCGATCAGCTTTGGCGGTCGGAAATCCGCGGGCCGCTTGCCGGCCTTGCCGTGTCACTGTTGGGTTTTGGCCCGATGGGGCAGGCGTCCGCGGAGTTGCTGGCGCAATTCGGCTGCGCGATCACGGCGTGGTCGCGCAGCCCGCGGCCGCACGCCGTCGTGCTTGTGCGCTCAGGTTGGGGCGAACTCGACGCTATGTTTGAGCGCGCGGAAGTGCTCGTCAATCTGCTGCCGTCGACGCCGGAAACGCGCGGACTGATCGACGACCGCCGTCTGGGATTGCTGCCGCGCGGCGCCGGATTGATCAATGTCGGCCGCGCGGATGCGTTGGATCACGCCGCCTTGCTGCGACGCCTCGATAGCGGCGATCTCTCGTTCGCCTCGCTGGACGTCACCTTGCAGGAGCCGCCCGCGCCCGACGATCCCCTCTGGCGCCATCCGCGCATTCTGCTGACGCCGCACGTCGCGAGCCTGCCCCAACCGGAACTGTTCGCCGAATGGGCGGCGACGTTGTTGGCTTAGAGCCGTCATGGCGAGCGAAGCGAAGCCATCCAGCTTTGCGAGATCGTTCGGCAGCCGGATGGAGAGCTTCAGCGGCGCCGTGGTTTGCTTCGCTTCGCTCGCGATGACGGCGGCATTTGGTTGCTAGGTCATTCCGCCGCGAACTGACGAACCGGGTCGAGCGGGCGCAACTCCTCGCGCACCATGTCCTGAAAGGCTTTGACCGCGCCCTCGTATTTGGGCGACAGCGGCCCGCGCTCGTAGACGCCGGCGTTCAAGTTGCGTTGTACGCCTGTGATGATGTCGAGGTCTTCGCTGACGATCTGCGCCGACCACTCCGTCGACTGACGGTTTTCCTGCTCGCGCTCCGGCGAGACGTCGGCGAAGAAATACCAGTTGACGTGCTCGATGCGACCCGGACCGATCGGGTTCATGGTCGCGATCGAGCTGCCCCAATCATAGAGGTTCAGCATCAGCGTCGGGAAGCGATAGAAATAGAGCCCGCGCGTCAGGCCGCCCTCGCGTTTCGGCGCGTGCAGGTGGAAGAAGCGTTCGCGCGCGTAGACGTCGATGCGGTAGCGCTCGATGTCCATCGCCGCGCAGAGCCCCGGGTGCATGGCGCGGCAATGGTAGCATTCGAGATAGTTCTCGCCGTAGACCTTCCAATCGACCGCGCAGTCGCGATTTTTGGACGAGAAATAGCGCAGCTTCTCCAGCGGGTAGTCGGCGGCGAGATCGTGGATGGGGCCGAGCCATTCGACGAGGCCGGGGCCGCCGCGCTGCAAACGGATGAACACGAGGCCGCGCCATTCCTCGGCGTCCACCGCCAGCAAGCTCCAGGCGTCCGCGTCGAAACGCGCGTCGCCGCCGAAATCCGTCGCCGCGTTCAGCCGTCCGTCCCTGGCGTAGCTCCAACTGTGATAGGGACAGACAACCAGCTTGCCGCAGTGGCCGTCGGGTTCCGACAACAGCGCGGCGCCGCGATGGCGACAGACGTTGTGGAATGCGCGCACCCGGCCGTCGTCGTCGCGCATGGCGAACACCGGATAGCCGGCGATCACGCCGGTGACGTAGTCGCCCGGGTTCGCCAACCGCTCCGACCAGGAGAACAGCATCCAGTTGCGCGCGAAAATCTCCTTGCGCTCGCGCTCGAACATCTCGGGATCGCGGTAGTGCTCGGCAGGCGGGGTCCAGTCAAAGGCTTGCGTCTTGGCTTCCATCGTCGAACACCCCTTCGATCCCGCGATCAGCTCTTATAAGAGGGATCCATCGCATCGAGCGTGCGCAGATGCGCCGCCCACTCCAATTGCAAGTCGCCGTCGTCGAACGCCATCTGGTCGTACTGCCGGCCGACCTTGTCGCAGACCTCGCGCGGCGGGAGGACCAGCTTGGCGCCCATCGACAGGGTCGCGACCTGAACCTCGCAAGCGAGGTTCAGGTAGTACATCAGGCTGAAGGCTTCCGCGACCGAGCGGCCGACCGTCAGCAGCCCGTGGTTGCGCAGGATCACGCCGCAGTAGTTGGCGAGGTCGCGGATGATGCGCTGGCGTTCGCCGAGATCGAGGGCGATCCCCTCGTAGTCGTGGACGCCGAGCCGGCCGTAGAATTGCAACGCGATCTGGCTGATCGGCAGCAGGCCGTCTTCGAGCGCGGAGACGGCCATTCCCGCGCGCGTGTGCGTGTGGATCACGCAGGCCGCATCGTGGCGGGCCATGTGCACCGCGCTATGGATGGTGAAGCCCGCGGGGTTCACGCGATACGGGTTCTCCCCAACTCTATTCCCGTCGACGTCGATCTTGACCAGCGAGGACGCCGTGATCTCGTCGAAACGCAGGCCATAGGGGTTGATGAGGAAATGGCCGGGCTCCTCAGGCACACGGACGGTTGAATGGGTGTAGATGACGTCGGTCATCCGGTGGTGGGCGAGCAGCCGGTAGCAGGCGGCGAGCTCCACGCGCTGCCGCCATTCGGCGGGCGCCATGCCCCGCGGCGGCGCCGTTTCGGTCATCGGACTGCCGCCTCCCAACATTCCGCCGCCCATCGCTTCAACAAAAGTGCTTCGCTCGAACGGTCCGAAAGCTCCTCGCCGTCCGCCCCGGTGATCGCGTAATCGCGCGGGCCAAGCTCGCAGAGAAAGACGCAATCTGCGTCCGCCGAATTGCGCTTTCGCCACGACGCGAAGCCGCGCGTCCACCAATCGCGGAACGTGTCAACCCAGATCTTATGCTGCGGGAAGTGCAGCGGCAACTGCACCTGACAGCGATTGGCGACTCGGCCCTGAAACGAATCCGAGCGCTCCAGAATGCGCGTCACGTAGCCTTGGTAGTCCGCGCTGATCGGCTGCATCATCTCGCGGTCGACGACGTAGTGCGAGAGGTCGGCGCTGAGACGCATGTCGGGCAGGGCGTCCATCAGCAGCAAGGTGGAGAACAGATCGTTGGTGATGCAGTTGCGATGCGTTTCGAACTGGACCGGCACACCCTCCTCGTCGGATATTTTGAGCCAGGCGCGGATCACTTCGGCCATATCAGCTACCGCCAGCGGCATCACCTGGCCGACGACGATCACGAACGGCGAGCCGATGTCCTTGGCGAGATGCAGCGCCGGGCGCAACTCCTCGATCGAGCGCGGAAAAGCGGTGAGCAGGCCCTTCAATCCGGTGCGGGCAAATTCGGGTGCGATCGCCTTGGCGGTGTTCAAATCCGTCGCGCCGAGGTCGATACCCATGCCGTCAAAACCGGCGTCGCGCACGCGGTCGAACCTTTCGGCCACCGGACGTTCCGCGACGCCGGGCTTGCGCAGCTCGGTCGCCCACAAGGATTGATAGACGCGCAGCGCCATCAGAGCGAGTTGCGTTTGAGTAGAACCACCGTCACTGCGAGCGAAGCGAAGCAGCCCAGCCGCGCAGAGATCGAACCTCCGAGCGCAGCGCGGCGCCTTCTGGATGGCTTCGTCGCTTCGCTCCTCGCCATGACGATTCCTTTCAATCGCTGCCTGCCACTAAGCCTGCTTCGCGCGGGACGGGCGCGGAGCGACGGGTTCGAGATCGGTGTCGTCACTGATCCAGATCGCGTCGTCGGGATAATCCGCCTCGGTACGGCCGTTCCAGAACGCCCGAATGATCGCCCCCTGGAAGGCGAGATAGGACATCGTGTGCGGCTGGCGGTCGCGGGCGACGAAGATCTCCTGGTGCAGGCTCGGCAGCGCGTAGCAGGGCACGCCGGGGAAGGCGTGATGGGCGGTGTGATACTGCATATTCCAGCACATCCAGCGCATCACCGCGTTGGTGCGGGTCGTGCGGGTATTCTCGGTGATCGTGTCGATATGCGGCAGCCCGAGATGCTCGATGGTGTTTTGCAGTTGATGCGCCGGCTTCATCACGAGCATCGGCAACAGCCACAACACGACGGCGGCCCAACTGTGCGCGGCGAGCGAGAGTGCGGCGATCGCGAGATAGCCGGCGACGTGCCAGCGCGCCTCGCGGATCACGTCCGGCTTGCGGTCGTCCGGAATGTACGGCTCCGTCACGATGCCGGCGGCGAAACGCAGGATGCGGCGGACGCGGGTGTACCAGTAGGTCGGCCCAAGCGCCCACAGCAGATAGGACGTCAGCGTATAGCGGTCGCGGACGAGCTCGCCGTCGCGCTCCCAGTTCTGGGTATAGCGGTGATGGGCGAAATGCTGGATCTGGTCGAAGTCGCGCGGGTAGAGCAGCACGAAGCCGAACAGCCGGCCGAAAATCTCGTTGAGCTTCTTGGTGCGAAACACCGTCGCGTGGCTCATCTCATGCTGGCCGGCGTAAAGGAAGTTGATCAGCGCGCCATGCGCGATGAAGAAGGGGATGGCGAGCCACGTCCCCCAAGTCAGCCAAAGCCCAGCGCCCGTGACGACGAGCGCACCGAGATGGCTCCCCAACTGCAAGAAGCCGCGCGCGTCGGATTTGACGCTCAGCGCCTTCAGCCGGGCCGGCGCGATCATGTCCCTTCGGGCAAAGACTTCGTCCATGGTCTTCTCTTGGCTTCAGGCCGGCTCTTCGCGCTGGAGCGCCATACGGGCGACTAAAGCCGCCGTGGTGATGACGATCAGCACGACCGAAACGGCGGCGACCGCCGGGTCGATGTTGTCGTGGACGCCCATCCACATCAACCGTGGCAGGGTGATGGCGTTGACGCTGGTAATGAACAGCGTCACCCCGATTTCGTCCCAGGACAGAACGAAGGCCAGCAGCGCGGCGGCGATCACGCCGAAACGTATGTTCGGCAGGATGATCCTGAACACCCGCTGCGGCACGGAGGCGCCGAGGCCGCGCGCGGCCAGATCAATGCGGCGATCGAACTGCGAAAGCTCGACGAGGATCAGCACCACCGCGAACGGCGAGATCATCACGACATGGGCGATGACGACGCCGAACCACGTGTCATAGCCGATCGCCTCACTGAGGCCGGAAAGGCTGGTCAGGAAAAAATACAGGATCATCGCCGAGACGATCGGCGGGGCCACCATCGGCAGCAGGACGAGGCCGACCAGCAGGCCGGCGAAGCGCGGCTGGAATATCCAGACGCCGAGCGCGAAGCTCAGCGCCAGCGCCGTCGCGATTACACTGCTCGCCACGCCGACCTTGAGGCTCAGCAGCACGCTGGTCGCCCAATCCGGGTTGTCGATCAGGTCCCGATAGTGGGTCAGCGAATATTCGCCGTTCGGCATCGTCAAAAAGCGCGCCGGGGTGAACGAGATCGGCGCGATCGCCAGCAGCGGCATGAGCAGAAACACCGCCACCAACCCGGCGAGCGCGACGGCGATAGGTTTCGGGCGAAGCTTCATCGCCCGGCTCCAAGCAGCGCCGGCTTGGCGAACCGGTAGAGGCCGCCGAGCAGCACGCCGACGATGACGACCAGCGCCACGCTGATCGCGGCGCCGAGGCCCCAATCGGGGCTCTGGAACATGCGCAGATAGACGAGTTCGGAGGCCATGATGCTGCGGCCGCCGCCGAGGATCGCCGGCGTGACGAAGAAACCCAGCGAGAACACGAACACGATCAGCGCCGCGCCGATGACGCCCGAGCGCGTCATCGGCAGGAACACCCGCCAGAAGATGCGCGCCCGCGAGGCGCCGAGCCCGCGCGCGGCGAGCAGCACCCGCTCGTCGACCGCCCGCATCGCCGAGGCGAGCGGAAACGCGGCGAATGGGATCAGCATGTGCGTCATGCCGAGCACGACGCTCGCCTCATTGCGCGACAGCGCCAACGGGCTCGAAATGAGTCCCGAAGCCTGGAGCCAGGTGTTGATGAGGCCACGGTTGGAGAGCACGGCGAGCCAGCCGAACGCTCGCGTCAGCACGGAAATCCAGAACGGGATCAGAATGCAAAGCTCGGCGAGCCGCCGCTGCCAGCGCGCGCCGCGCACCCATACGTAGACAATGGCGTAAGCCGCTGTGACCGACAGCGCCGTGACGATCGCGCAGACGCGGAAGGTGCGCAGGAACACCGAGGCGACCAGCGGGTCGGCGACCAGCCGCCGATATTGGCCGACGCCGACCGTCGGCAGAGTGACGCTCCACTCGGCGACGCCGAGGAACGGGACGATGTAGACGACGGCGAGGAAAACAAGAAGCGGCCCGACGAACAGCGCCGCCACGAGCGCGGCGGGAAGCGCGCGGCGCGGCGGCGCAGCGTCGAGCGTCTCAGCCGCCTCGGCGGCGGAGTAGCTCGCCAGCGCCGCCCGCCGAGGCTTCATGCGGAGATGATCTTGGTGTAAGCGTCGAGAGCTGAGCCGTAGTGCTCCGAGTACCACGGCATATCGAGCGCGACCTGCGTCTTGGCGTTCGCCGGATCGACCGGGTTGTACTTGCGCGTGTCGGCGGGGATCAGCGCGTCGGTCGCCGGATTGGCCGGTCCCTGGCCGAGCATCTCGAACATGATGAGCTGCTTCTGCGGGTCCGAGGTCGAGGCGATGAACTTCATCGCGGTCTCCGTTCCGCCCGGGTTGTTCTTGATCACCGCGAGCGCGCCCGGCGAGATCAACCCCTGATCCCAGATGAACTTGATCTGACCCTTCGAATCCTTATCGAGCAGCGACGCCCGCGTCGACCAGATCAGCGCCATCGCCGCGTCGCCGCTCAGCATCACCTGCTGGCTCTCCGCGCCGCCGCCCCAGAACGAAACGACATCGGGCTTCAGCGCGGCGATCTTCTTATGCGCGCGATCGAGATCGAGCGGGTAGAGCTTGTCGGGCGCGACGCCGTCGGCGAGGAGCGCCGCCTCCCACATGCCGGCGCCCCATTTGTAGAGCGAACGCTTGCCGGGGAACTTCTTGGTGTCGAAGAAATCGGCCATGCCTTTCGGCGGATTGGCGCCGAACTTCTGCGCGTCGTAAGCGATCACATAGGAGAAGAAATACGTCGAGGCGGCGTAGTCCCAACCAAACCCCGCGCGCATCTTCGACTTGTCGACGATCTTATAGTCGATCGGCTCGATCATCCCCTGCTTGCCGAGCGAAATCGCGGAGAACGGGTCGGCGTCGACGAGGTCCCACGTCGGCTTGCCGCTCTTGAACTGCGCGGTGATCGCGCCCTCGGTCGGCCCGGTGCCGTCCTCTTTGACGACGACGCCGGTCTCCTTCATGAACGGCGCGCCGTAAGCCTTGTCGTAGGCCTTGATGGCGTCGCCGCCCCAATTGACCAGAACAAGCTGCTTGTCCGCGGCGCTGGCTTCGCGGGCGAAGGCGAGCGGCGCGCTGGCCGCAAACATCGCCGCCAGCTGGGTGAAGCGGCGGCGCGAGATTTCGCCGCGCGCGGCCTTGTCGGAGAGAATTTCCAGACAATCTTTTTCAAAGGCGCCGTTCATGAGTCAAATCCTCGCTGTTAGTTGTTCCGAACTTTCCTCGGGCAGGAGAAAGCCCTTGGTCACCGGCCAGGTGACCCAAATCTCGCGATTGCCGGCAAGCGCGCGCTGCGCGGTCTCCGAGGGTAGCGTCACGCTGAGCCGCGCGCCGCCGCGCGTGACGAGGCCGAGCCGCATCGCCGCCCCGAGATAGGTGGTCGAAGCGACCGCGGCGGCCACGCCGTTCGCCTCGTCGTCGGGCCGTTCGTCGGAGAGCGACATATGCTCCGGCCGCACCGCCAGCACGCCGCTGCGACGCGCGTCGTCGCGGCCGAGGCCGACGAGCCGCGTCCCCTCGAACGAACCGGCGAGCCCGCGCGCGCAGGGGCCGACGTTCTCGATCGGCAGCAGGTTGATCTCGCCGAGAAACTCCGCGACGAAGCGGTTTTCGGGGCGTTGATAGACGTCCTGCGGCGCGCCGACTTGCAACACTTCGCCGTGGTTGAAGATGGCGATGCGCGAGGAGAGCGACAGCGCCTCACTCTGATCGTGGGTGACGAAGATAAAGGTCGTGCCGAATTCCTGATGCAGCCGCTTGACCTCCTCCTGCATCCGCCCGCGCAGATGCTTGTCGAGCGCGGAGAACGGCTCGTCGAGCAGCAGCACCGACGGCTCGAACACCAGCGCGCGCGCCAGAGCGACCCGCTGTTGCTGGCCGCCGGAGAGTTTCCCCGGCGGCTTGTCTTCGTGGCCCTTGAGGCCGACGCGCTCGACCATCTCGGCGACCCGGCGGGCGACGACCTCGCGCGGCGCCTTCCGCACTTGCAGCGGAAAAGCAATGTTCTGCGCGACGGTCATGTGCGGGAACAGCGCATAGCCCTGGAACACCATGCCGAAAGCGCGCGCCTCGGCGGTCTTGGCGGTGATGTCCTCGCCCGCGCTCAAGAGGCGGCCAGTCGTCGGCGGCTCGAAGCCGGCGAGGATCATCAGCAGCGTGGTTTTGCCTGAGCCGGAAGGGCCGAGCAGGGTCAGGAACTCGCCGCGGCCGATGTCGAGCGACACGTCCTTCAGCGCGCGAAAATTCCCGAAGGACTTGCCGACGCCGAGAACCTGAATATCCGCCGCCCGCTGTCGCACCCGATTTTAAGCTCCGTCTGAGGGTTTCCCGAAGCTATCGCGCTTCAGCGCTTCCCGCAAACGAATCGAAAGGACTTCGCGCGGGCGCCTTGGCTTTGGGCAAAGCTGGCGCGCAACTCATCAGGACTTCCGCCGATCCCGCAAGATTTCGCGCGCGGCGTTGTAGCCGGGCACGCCGCCGACGCCGCCGCCGGGATGCGCGGAGGAACCGCATTGATAGAGGCCCTTGAGGGGGGTCCGATAGTCCGCCCAATGCGGCGCGGGGCGCGCCCAGAACAACTGGTCGATCTGCAATTCGCCGTGGAAGATGTGGCCCTGCGGCGTGCCGATCTTCGCCTCGATGTCGGGCGGCGTCAGCACCTGCATGCCGATGATGCCGTCAGAGAAGCCGGGGGCGTACCCGTCGATCTGCTTCAGCACGTTGCGAACGAGTTCGTCCTTGCGCGTCGCCCAATCGCCCTCGCGCAGCTTGTAGGGCGCGTGACCGCCGAACAGGTTGACGACGTGCTTGCCGGCCGGAGAGATCGTGTCGTCAACAAAGCTCGGCGTCACCGGCGTGATGAACGGCTCGCGCGACATGTCGCCGTATTTGGCGTCATCATAAGCGCGCTCCAGATATTCGATTGTCGGGCCGATGTGCGTGTACGTCGGATAGGCAAAGCCGCATTTGCCGGCGTCGAACGAAGTATATTGCGGCAGCCGCTCGCAGGCGATGTTGATCTTGAAGGCGGTGGAAAAGGTGCGGTAGGATTCGATGTCGCGCACGAACTCCGCCGGCAGTTTGGCCTTGTCGAGAAACTTCAGGAACGTCAGCTTGGCGGAGACATTGCTCGCGATGATGTCGGCCTCGTAATGCGTTCCGTCAGCCAAGCTCACGCCGGTCGCGCGGCCGTTGGTTGTGTCGATCGACGCGACCTCGCAATCGGTCTTGCACACGAGACCCTTCTCGCGACCCGACGCCGCGATCGCCTGGGTGATCGCGCCCATGCCGCCGCGGATGAAGCCCCAACCGCCGGCGCCCGCGTGCTCGCCCATCAGGTGATGCATAATGACATAAGCGGTGCCCGGGCTTTTCGGCCCGGCGAAAGTGCCGATGCCGCTGTAATAAGCAAGCACGGCTTTGATTTCGCTGCGCTCGAACCATTCCGAGAGGTAGTCGTCGGCGCTCATCGTCATCAGATCGATGAGGCGAAACAGCTTGTTGTTGACCTTCCGATATTTCCACAGGAACTTCGCGCTCTCCTTGAACGATCGCCAGTCGCGACAGGAGGGATCGGGCGGCGTCTCCAGCAGCAGGCGACGCATGATCTTGACCGAATCCATCAGATAGGCGTCGAACTCGGGATAGATCGCCGCGTCTTTGGCGGAGAAGCGCCGGAACGAGTCCTGCGTCTTGGCGATGTCGTCGGCGAACACGATATGGTCGCCGCCCGGCAGCGGCGCGAACATATCGGTCGCCGGAAGCACCTTGTATCCGTATTTGGCGAGTTCGAGATCGGCGATGACCCGGGGATGCAGCAGGCTCATCAGATAGCTGAACACCGAGAACCTAAAGCCCGCCACGACCTCCTCGGTGACGGCGGCGCCACCGAGCACGTGGCGCCGCTCCAGCACGACCGTCTTGAGACCGGCGCGGGCGAGATAGGCCCCACAGGTCAGGCCGTTGTGGCCGCCTCCGATGATGATGGCGTCATAGCGCTCGGGCACGCGGTGGTCTCCCCACAAGGTCAGCCATTAAGAAATGCCGCGAATGTCTTTGTCAATGAAGCGCAGTTAGGGGTGGGCCGACGCGGCGCCGTTGGCACGACAGCTAGCGCGCCTCAACAAGGCGCTGAAGAAGCAACGCGTCGTCCAGAGCGGCACCGGAGGCGGTGTTATCAAATATGCACCAATCGTTGATCGCGAGCCCGCCGACAAGACGGCGCAAGCGTTCTTCGCCGTAGGGCGTGAAATACATTCGCGGCGATCCGTGCAGACGCCAATAGCGCAAACCGTCGCACTCGCTGGGGAGTGCTGCATTGGGAGTGGGAGCGGGGTCCGCGGCGACCCGGCCGATGCGATGCGCGCGTAACAACGCCTCCGCATCCGAATCAAACCAGGTTGGATGCCGCGGCTCGATCACCGCGTCGCCGGCAAACAATGTTCTGAAGTCGTCGAGAAACTCGTCCGCGAGCGGCATGTCGAACTTGAGACTCGGAGGCAACTGAACGAGAACGGGGCCCAGCGCGGCGCCCAAAGCGCGGATTTGTTCGAAGAACGATTTCAGCGGCGGATGCGCATCTCGCAGTCTCGCCTCGTGCGTGATGGCGCGAGGAGCCTTCACCGCGAATCGGAAGTCGCGGGGAACGCTTGCAGCCCAACGGGCGTACGTCTCCTTTCGATGCGGCCGGTAGAAGCTCGAATTGATCTCGACGCAGCGAAATTGGGCGCTGTAGCGCTGTAGCTGAGTTCCTTCCGTCCCGAATGCGCCGCTGGCGACGCTGGGAACGGACCACCCGGCCGTTCCGATCCGCGGCCCTTCGTCGTTTTTCATGGCGTCTCCCGGTCGTGGCCCAGGTAAGGGCGCGAAGCTTGGCAATATTGCGCTATACCGCTTCGCGTCGCGATTGCGGCGGGGACGCCGAACAGAGGGCTTGCGAGACCCCTCGGCGATGCGCGATGAATCGTCGGTCGTTCCAGCGAGGTTTCGATCATGAAAGTTCAGGTCTGCATTATCGGCGGCGGCCCGTCGGGTCTTCTGCTTTCTGAACTCCTGCATTGCCAGGGCGTCGAAACCGTCGTGCTCGAAAAGCATAGCCGTGAATACGTGCTCGGCCGCATCCGCGCCGGCGTGCTCGAACATGGCTTCGCCAAGCTCATGCGCGAGGCGCGATGCGGCGACCGCATGGACCGCGAGGGCGAGGTCCACGAAGGCGTGTTCATCTCGCGCGACGGCAAGCTCAACCGGATCGACCTGCACAAATATTCGGGCGGCGATTCCGTTCTGGTTTACGGGCAGACCGAGATTACGCGCGACCTCTACGAGGCGCATGACCGTCGCGGCGGCAAAGTTGTTCACAACGTCGAGGACGTGACGCTTCACGACCAGAAGAGCGACGCGCCCTTCGTGACCTATCGCAGCGGAGACGAGATCATCCGCGTCGATTGCGACTACATCGTCGGCGCGGACGGCTTCCACGGCGTGTCCCGACGCTCGATTCCGAAGGACGTTCTGAAGGAATACGAGCGCGTCTATCCGTTCGGTTGGCTCGGCGTGCTGTCGCGCACCAAACCCGTCTCGCCCGAGCTGATCTATTGCAAGCATGAGCGCGGCTTTGCGCTATGCTCGATGCGCTCGCAGACGCTCAGCCGCTATTACATTCAGGTTCCGTTGACCGACAGCGTCGAGGACTGGTCGGACGAAGCCTTCTGGGAGGAGCTGAAGCGTCGCCTCCCCGCGAAATCCGCTGCAGAGCTCGTGACCGGACCTTCCATCGAAAAGAGCATCGCGCCGCTGCGCAGTTTCGTCGCGGAACCGATGCGCTACGGGCGGTTGTTTCTTGCCGGCGACGCCGCCCATATCTTCCCGCCGACCGGCGCGCGCGGCCTCAACAGCGCCGGCTCCGACATCTACTACCTCTACCACGGCATGATCGACCACTATAAGAAGGGCGACGATTACGGGCTCGACGCCTATTCCGAGCGGGCGCTGGCGCGCATCTGGAAGGCGCAGCGCTTCTCCTGGTGGATGACCACGCTTCTGCACAATTTCCCTGACAACAGCCCGTACGAAGACCGCTTGCGCGAGGCGGAGCTGGACTATCTGTTCTCCTCCGAAAAAGCGCTCGCCTCGCTTGCGGAGAACTATGTCGGACTGGCGTACTGACCCTGCGGCGTATCACGCCGCACGGTGTCCGCGTCGGTTTTCGTCCGCGGCGCGCGGGAGGCGCTGCGCCACGGGGGCCGCTTCCACGCCCGGTGGGGTCGAAGAGACATCCTCTCCAACCGATCGCCGCTTCATCATGCGCGGGATCAGCACGGGCAGATCGGCGAACGCGGGCAACTGATCGTCAAGTGCAAAGGCGGCGAAGCGACGCAATTTGAACAGCGAGCCCGCATAGGCGAGCGGACTCAGCGATCCGCGCCCTATTTGCTGCATCGCCGCAACCAGGTCGCGCGAAACGTGGCTCCAGCCGGCGCCGGCGGCGGCGCGCGCCATCGGCGTCGGCTCGCCGCGACTGAGCCGCCACTGGACGAAAGCAAGGTCGACGCCGGCCGCTTCGCTCAATCCTATCCATGTCCACGCCCGTGGATTGACGTCGAGCAACTTGTAACGGTGATCGCGGCAATCGTATTTGAACTCGACTTCAACCAGGCCGCGAAAGCGCAAGGCCGCCAGAAACCGTATCGCGGCGCTCTCGACCTCGGCGTTTTCGACGGTCTCGACGAAGGTGCTGGTGAAGCCGAAATCGACCGGATATTGCCGCGTCCGGCGCGCGACCAACGAAGCGACCGGGAGGCCGTTGTCCCAGACGGCGGCGTAGGAGAACTGCGCTTCGCCGGCGCCGGGAATCAGCTCCTGAATGACGATCGCGTCGCCGCCGACAAGCGCTGCGGCTTCGTCATAGCGCGACAACAACGCGACGCGATCGTCGGCGCGCCAGGCCTTCGCCATGGTGAAGGCGTTGCGTCCTTTTCGGTAGGTCGGCTTCAGGATGACCGGGAACGGGATCGCCGCTGCGGCGACTTCGTCGCGATCGCGCGGATAGAACGACCAGGGATAGTCGACGCCCAGTTTCGCCGCGTGCTGATAGGTGAGGCGCTTGTCGCTGGCGAAGCGGATCATCTCCCAACCCGGCGTGGTCAAGGCGAAGACATCGGCCAGGGCGGCTTGATTCTGCGCGACGAAACGGACCTCCGCGTCGCCGCCGGCGAACAATGTCCAACCTTCGAGAGCGTGACGATGCGCCAATTCGAGCAACCAGGCGCTGGCCGAGTGCTCGTCGGGTCCGCCCCAAGTCAAGCTGCGGGCGACGAAGCGCGAGTATTTTGCGATCGGATGATCGTCGGTGACAAACCAAACCGGCACACCGCGCCGCCCCAGGCTGCGCGCAACGGCGAGACTGCCATGCGCGCCGCCAAGGATCAGCGCTCCCCGCTCGCGCGCCGCAGTCGAGGTGTCGCGCACGGAGACATCCATCGGCTATCGCGCCAGATGGTAGGCGAGATCGCCGTCGGCGCCGACGTGCGACAGCTTGCCGGCCGGCGCGATGGCGCGCGACACGGCGCGCGCGGCGAAGGCGCCGCCGGCGATGAACCGCAGCAACGGACCGAAGCTCGACACCGCGCTGGCGCCGACGAAATGCAGGCCGGACGCGCTCGATTCCAGCCCGGTCGTCAGCACCGGCGAGCCGTCGCGCTGCACGATCGCCCCGAGAAGATCGGGGGCCCAGAAGCCGAGCTTGGCGATGTCGATCTTGTAGCCGGTCGCCAACAGCACATGATCGAAGGTCGCCGATCCCTCGGATAGCGTCAGTTCGATCCGGTCGCCGCGTTCAGCCCAAGTTGCGATCTCGACGCCCGCCCTCACGCGCACGGGCGCGAACCTGGGCAGCAGCCATCCGGCGGCGCCGGCTTTCAAGCTCGCCGCGCTGACCGCCTCCCGGATCGATCTTGGCAAGCCGTGGATAAAACCAGGCGCTTCGACAAGCCAATTCAGCGGAAAGCGCCCGACAGCCGACGGCGCGGTCAGGATCGGCGCCAATCCCGCCTTGGCGATCGCCGCGAGCGGAGCCGCAGGCGCGCCCGCGCCCAACCAGCGGATCGGGCCGCGGCAGATCAATTCCGGTTCGGCGCCCGCCTCGGCGAGCAACGCCGCGCTCTCGCAGGCGCTTTGTCCGCGTCCGATCACGGCGACCCGTTTCCCGCGGAATTTCGCCAGATCGTCGTGGTCGAACGTGTGCGTGACCAGCGCCGCCGGCGCGCCCGCGAAAACCTCGGGTCGGAATTGCTGGTTCGCCAGTCCCGTGGCGATGACGACGCGCCGGGTGGTGATTGCCTCGCCGTCTTCCGCTATCAAGCGGTAGCCCGCGCCTGCGGCTTCGATGCGGACGATTTTGCGCCGGTCGAGATCGCGCGCCGCCTGCGGATGCAGCCAATCGCCGTAGTCGAGGAACGTCTCCAGAGGCAGCGGGTCGGCGCGGGGGAGGCCGCGGCTTGCAACAAAAGCGTCGAGCGATAGCGCCCGAGCCGGGTCGGCAATCGAAGTCGCGCCCCACGGCGAGCGCAGTTTCATGCCTTTCGGCATATTACGACGCCAGAACGACAACGGCTCGCCAAACACCCGCGCCGCGACGCCGAGCGGTTTCAGGTGAGCTGCGACCGCCAGCCCGTAAGGCCCCGCGCCGATGACGGCCGCTTCACAGTCCTGACCTGCCATCGACGCTGCGATCATCGACGCCTCCTTCCCGCTGAGCTGGGTCTTCAACCGGATCCGCCGCCGGCCGCAGCGACTGGGCGCAGATTGTCATCGAAAAGTTTCTTGATTTGTAAGCGCGTCGCGCAATCCGGTTAACGGTCGTTAGCCGCTTCGCCTGGT
This sequence comes from uncultured Pseudomonadota bacterium, assembly GCA_963807735.1. GTDB lineage: Bacteria > Pseudomonadota > Alphaproteobacteria > Rhizobiales > Beijerinckiaceae > Roseiarcus. The sequence goes on from CAWEDI010000047.1 coordinate 61,588, forward strand.
GTCGCATCACACTTCGAAAGCCCGGCAATGCAAGGAACTTTCGCCTGCCTGCAACTGTTAAGCGGCGCACACGCGTTTGCCCATGAAAGCGTCATTTTGGATAGAGTAGCGATGCCGCCCCAGCTTCTTCCGGTCCCACGCCTCATTGAATATTCGCGACGCGCGGTTGTGGCGATACCCGCCAGGGACGAGGCGGAGCGATTGCCGGCCTGCCTTGCCGCCCTCGCCGGCCAAGTGGATCGACTCGGCCGCCCGCTCCCGCCCGGCGCCTTCGGCGTCTTGGTGCTCGCCAACAATTGCAGCGACGATAGCGCCGCGGTCGCCCGGCGCTTTGCGGTCGAGGCGCTCTTCACGATGCGGGTGGTCGAAGCGCGGTTGCCGCGCGAACAATCCCATGCCGGCGGGGCGCGACGGATGGCGATGGATCTCGCGGAGGCGTGGCTTTGGGAATCTGAGGCCGACGATGGCGTGATCCTGACCACGGACGCCGACAGTCGCGTGGCGCCGGATTGGGTCTCGTCCACTCTCGACGCGTTCTCGCAAGGTGCGGACGCGGTGCTCGGACGCATCTCGCTCGACGAGGAGGGCGAGCGCCTCCCGGTTGCGCTGCATGTGCGCGGAAAGCTGGAGTCGGTCTACGAAGATCTGCTGACTGAAATGTCTGCGCGGCTCGACCCGCAAGACGGCAATCCTTGGCCGCATCACGCGACGATCTCGGGGGCGAGCCTCGCCCTTAGCCGCGCCGCTTATTTGCGAGTCGGCCGTCTGCCGCGGGTGGCGCTCGGGGAGGACAAGGCGCTTGTCGCCGAATTGAGGCGCCACGACGCGCGCATTCGCTTCGCGCCCGACGTCGCCGTGGTCACTTCCGGGCGGACGGCCGGACGAGCGCCGGGCGGCGTCGCCGACACGCTGCGTCTTCGCAGCGCCGATCCCGCCGCCGTTTGCGACGAAGCGCTGGAGGCGTGCGCGACCGCGTTCAAACGCGCCCTGTGGCGCGGCCGTCTCCGCCGCGGGGGCGTCTCCGACGCCGGCCGGTGGCGAGCGGCGCTCAAAGTTCCCGTCGGCGCCGCGCGACAGGCGGCGGCCGCTTCGACCTTCGGCGTGGCCTGGGAGTTGATCGAGCAAGCCAGTCCCGTCCTGTCGCGTCGCGCGCTTGCGCCGGCGGATTTGCCGCGCCAGATCGAACTCGCGACACACCTTCTGCGGCGGTTGCAGGAACGCCTAGCGGCGTACGAGGACATCGAGTCGGTAGGCAGGGCGCCGGTCGTTGCAGACAACCTCGACGAGATGCTGTAGCCGAGCGATGAAAAGTTCGGCGGCTTCGTCGCCGGTCAGCGGATAGTTGGTTTCGCCCGTCCAATGGACAAGTATGACGGTTCCGCGCGGCGCGAGCGTCGCCGCGACCCGCTTGGCGAGCTCGGCGACATCGCCGGCGTCGAGATAGTAGACAACCTCCGACAGCAGGATCAGATCGAATTCGCCGGGCGGCCAAGCCTGCGGAACGAACATGTTGGCGAACGCGACGTTGCCCAGGTCGCGGCAACGGCGTTGCGCCTCGATCAGGGCCCCCGAGGCCGCGTCGACGGCGAGCAGGTTATCGCAGCGCGGCGCCAGTTGGCGGGTGAGCACCCCGATCGAGCAACCGATCTCAAGCCCGCTGGTGTAGCGGGCCTCCGGCAGCGCCGCGAGCGTATGCGCGTATTTGTCGCGCTCATACGGGCTCGACGCAAACTTCCAGGGATCGGTGTCCGTCGCGTAGAGGTCCTCGAAATAATCGGGAGCGATGGTTTGATTGAGCCGGCTCATTCCCCACTCGCAATAAAGGTTTCGAACGGTCCGGAGAAACGCGCGAGATCGGCGGCCGAGAGACGAAAGCCGCCGGGATCGTCGGCGATCAAGCCGGTGACCTGCGATCTATGCGCGGCGATGGCGCGTCGCTTTCGCGCGCGATGTTCATCGATCCGCAAACGAAAGCCGGCGGCGACAGGAGTGACGGGCGCGGCGGGGCTCAGCGCGGCGCCCCAGACCGAATATTCGTAGAGCGCCAAGCCGAGCTCGCGTTTCGCCGCCTGCGCCAGATGAAACGCGGCGACGTGATCGCAATGCGGGTCGTGGCGCCAGCTCACGAACAGCGCCGTCGCGTCAATTTTTCGAGCGACGATTTGAAGGCGCGCAACGGCGCGTCGCGCCGCCGCGCCGTCTTGCGGAACGAAACGATCGGGCAGGCGCAAGAACTCGACATGACGCGGCGCGAGGCCGAGCGCAGCCACCGCGCGCCGCGCTTCGGCTTCCCGCAACGTGCGAAGGCGCGCGCGGGGGTAGGCGTGACTGCGCGGGTGCGATCCCGTCCCGTCGCTGACGATAACGACCCTTACCGCCCTGCCCTCGGCGCAGGCCGCCGCGATCAGGCCGCCGCAGGCAAGGCTCTCGTCGTCGGGATGCGGCGCGATCACAACCAATCCGCCTTCGCCCAGCACGTCGGCGAGGCTTGAGAAGGGGAACCTTCGCATCGCCTCCATCGCGTCCACAGCCCGCATCCTGTCAGGCCCAGAGGTCAAGCGCCCTCGCCTCCTGCGCGAGCATCCAGGCCGCCGCGCTGGTCAACGCGCGATCGGGTCCGGGCTGGCGCAGATAAGTCGCGAGATCGCGGGAGATGCGTTCGATGGGGCTCGGACGCATGAAGCTTTGCAGGCCGACGGAGCGTTGTACAAGCTCCATCAGGTTCAGGCCGGCGCGTTCGACGGCGAGCCGTGCGAGATTGACGTAGGCGACCGTGCGCTCTCCCGGCGCGGGCCCCTCCGCCATTCGCGCGGCCTGCTCTATCCACAGCCGCGCGCTCTCCACTTCCATGCCGGCCTCGCCGAGCCGCGCCGCCTGGTGCGGATCCCCGCCGCGGCCGGTGCGGTTGAGATGCTGGCGTAGCAGTTCGAACAAGGTCTCCATGCCGCCCTGATGCACGGCGCAGAAACGCCAGGCGCCGGCGGAGAAATAAGGCTGCCGCTCGTAATCGCCGTCCGCGCCGATGATATCGTCGGCCTCCACCGGCAGATCGGTGAAATCAACGGCGCCGGTCGCCGAAGCCCGCATGCCTTGCGCTGTCCATTGCGATAGATCGGCCCGATCGCGACCGTCGAGACGCGGCGTCACCATCAGGCGGTGACCTTCGTCGTCGGTCGCCGTCACCAGCGGACGCGCGATCCACCCGGCGCCGGAGGCGAGTATCTTCCGCCCCACGAGGCGAAGTCGCCCACGCTCGCGCCGCAAATGCAGCCCCGCAGCATCGTCGGTGTTCCACACGCCGAACAACTGCCCGCGCCTCGCCTCTTCGGCGATCCACTCGATCTGCCGTGGCCTCCCGTAGCGCGACACCAAGCCGAGCGCGTTGACGTGCCCTTCGTAGAGCCGGCCTAAGGGGAGACTGCCCGCTCCGATACGGCGCAGCACCTCGGCGAGGTCGCGCGACGCGGGCTCCGCGCCGCCATAGGCTCGGGCCAGCGGCGCCGTGAGCAATCCGATGCGGTGCAATTCCGCGACCTCCAGGTCGGGGAAGGCGCCGTCGTGATCGTTGCTGGGCGCGTTGGCGAAGGCCAGCTCGGCAATTGCCTTCGCGGCCTCCAGGAAGGGAGGGGGACTGGCTAGCCGCGGCGCGAGCGGCTTGTTCATTTGCCGGACTTCAACGGCTTGGGGGTTGCGATACGCATGAACTTCCGCTGCTAGGCGCTGAACTACGACCGAAACACCCGGTATCGGCTCAGGGTTCCCTGAATAAAGCGTCGCGCCAAAAATGCGCCGGCGCGCGGCGGCCTCTGGCGATCTCCCGCGTTAGCTTGCTGTCGAGCCATGGGAGACGGAGCTATGGAGAAAGTTGCGACGTTAGCGCAATTGCCCGTGGACCGAGGGTTGCGCGTCGAGGTCGCCGATCAGAAGATACTGCTGGTTCGCGACGGCGACGCCGTTCGCGCTTTTTCGGCGGTCTGCCCGCACGCCGGCGCGCCGCTGGAGGAAGGGGCGATCTGCAACGGCCGGATCGTCTGCCCCTGGCACAAAGGGGCCTTCCGCGTTGCCGACGGCGCGCTCGCCGAGCCGCCGGCGCTCGACGGGCTCAGCCGCTTCCCAGTCCGCCTGGAGGGCGGCGACATCCTCGTCGACGCGCGGGTCGAGGCGCATGCCGAGACCCACCCGCCGGTGGAGGAGAGGACTTTTGTCATCGTCGGCGCGGGCGCTGCGGGCGCGACGGCGGCGGCGGCGCTGCGGGCGTTCGGGTTTGGCGGCCGCATTCTCCTGATCGGACACGAGCCGGGTCTGCCGTTCGACCGCACCTCGCTCAGCAAATTCGTCGTCTCAGGCGAAATGAAACCCGAGGAAACACCGCTGCTGCGGCCCGAGACCTTCTACGCCGACCAGCGCATCGAGCGCATCGCCGCGAAGGTCGTGGGCTTTGACGCCTCGCGCCGCGAGCTGACGCTTTCGGACAACCGGCGGATCGCCTTCGCGCAAGCCCTGCTCGCCCCAGGCGGCGAGGCGAAACTGCCGGACGTCGAAGGCGTCGGCCTGCGCGGCGTACACATTCTTCGCAGCCGCGAGGATGCGGCGGCGATCCTCGCCGACGTTCGCCCTGGCGCGCGCGCCCTTGTCCTTGGCGCCAGTTTCATCGGCCTTGAAGTCGCTTCATGCCTCATCGCGCAGAAAGCGCAGGTCACGGTCGTGTCGCCGGAGGAAATTCCGCTGACGCGACAATTCGGCCAGCGGATCGGAAAGTCGCTCCGCGCGCTGCACGAAGCGAACGGCGTGACGTTCCACGGCGATGTAAAAGTTGCGAAGCTCGAAGGCGACGACCGCGTCTCGGCGCTGGCGCTGGTGGACGGCCGTCGCCTCGCCGCCGACCTCGTCGTGATCGGCGTCGGCGTCCGTCCTGCGACCCGCTTTGTCCACGGCGTCGAACTCGCCAAGGACGGCGGGTTGCCGGTGGATTCGGCGATGCGCGCGGCCGAGGGCGTATTCGCCGCAGGCGATGTCGCGGCGTTTCCGGTCCCGCCGGCGGCGAAGCTTACGCGCATCGAACACTGGCGGGTCGCGCAACAGCAGGCGCGCGTCGCGGCGGCGAACATGCTGGGCGGACGCGCCACCTTCGACGCCGTCCCGTTTTTTTGGACCTACCACTACGGCAAGAATTTCGAGTACCTCGGCCACGCCGAGAGTTGGGACGACGAGGTCCATTGCGGCGAGGTGGAGAAGCAGGACTTCGTCACGCTCTTTCTCCAAGGCGAGCGCGTCGCCGCGGTTGCCGCTTGCGAGCGGCAGCGTCTGACGGCGGTGCTCTCCGAACGGATGCGGAGGCCCTTGACACGCGACGAGGCGTTGCGGCTCGTGCAGGCGATGGCGTAACATCGCTGCGCACGAGGAGAAACCGCATGAGCGCCGACCACGACCCGTCAGAACGTTGGAAGCACGACGGCGTCCGGGTCATCAAGGGCGATCAGTTGGACGCCAACACGGCGCAAACACCCGGCATGCACCGTGAAGCGGCGATCAACCACGCCCGCGTCGGCGCTCAAAAGATATGGGCGGGGACGGTCAGCATCGCCGCCAACGCCAAGACCGGGGTGCATCACCACGGCGAACTGGAGAGCGTGATCTACGTCGTCAAGGGTCACGCCCGGATGCGCTGGGGCGAGCGGCTCCAGTTCGTCGCCGAAGCGTGGCCCGGAGATTTCATCTACGTGCCGCCGTTCGTGCCCCACCAGGAAATCAACGCCGATCTGAGCCAGACGCTCGAATGCGTGCTGGTGCGCTCCGACAACGAGGCCGTCGTCGTCAACATCACTGATGTAGAGCCGGTGGAGAAGCCGGAAGAAGTCTACTGGGTCGATCCTATTCACCGGGCGCCCTGAACCGGGGCTCGACAATCGCCGAATGCCTCAAATTGCAACCAAGTCGTTTCGTCCTTGCGAAAAAAGGGAAGATCGGTGGTTTGCCAAGTGGCTTCGGCGCTTCGCTCCCCAAAAACGATTCTGCTCTGCCGCGGAACGCTCTAGGTTGATACAAACCCATTCCCCCGCACTTCGAAAGCGCGACTCATGAACCTTGTAATCCCCGATCTTAGCGGAAAATCCGTGCTCATCACCGGCGCCTCAACCGGCATCGGCGCCGCGCTCGCCCGCGCCTTCGCCGCGCAGGGCGCCAAGGTCGGCGTCAACTATCACGCGAGCGAAGCGCTGGCGAAAGCGCTGGTCAAGGAAATCGAGGACAAGGGCGGCGCGGCGCTGTTGCTGAAGGGCGACGTCACCAAGCCGCGCGACTGCGATGCGATGGCGGCGCTCACGGCTGAAACGTTCGGCGGCATCGACGGGCTCATCAATAACGCAGGGCTAATGCTGGGCCGCGTCGATTCGCTGAAGGCGGACGACGAGCACGTCAGCGCGGTGATCGACCTCAACGCACGATCCGTCATCTCGATGACGCGTGCGGCACGGCCGTGGCTAGCGAAGAACGGCGGCTTCGTCATCAACACGACCTCGATCGCCGCCCGCAACGGCGGCGCCGGCGGCGCGATGCTCTACGCGGCGGCGAAAGGCTTCGTTTCGACGATCACCCACGGCCACGCCAAGGAGCTGATCGGCGAAAACATCCGCGTCAACGGCGTCTCGCCGGGCGTCATCACGACGCCGTTCCACGAGCGCTACACCACCCCGGAAGCGTTGGAGGTCATCCGCAAGACCATTCCGGCCGGCCGTCTCGGCGTCGCCGAGGATTGCGTCGGCGCCTATCTGTTTCTCGCCTCAGAGATGCTGTCGGGTTACGTGATCGGGCAAATACTGGAGGTGAACGGCGGCCAGCTCATGCCTTGACGTCCGGCGGTTTCTGCAACGCCGCCGCCAAGCCATAGGCGGAGTTGACCAGCGCGACGTGACTGAACGCCTGCGGGAAATTGCCGAGCATGCGTTTGGCCAAGGGATCGTATTCCTCCGCCAGCAGCCCGACGTCATTGCGCAGGCCGATGAGCCGTTCAAACATCTCCCGCGCTTCTGCGACGCGACCCTGCATCACGAGCACGTCGACGTACCAGAAGCTGCAAGCGAGAAACGCGCCTTCTCCCGGCGGCAGCCCGTCCGTCGATGCGTCCGGTTGCTCGTAGCGCAGCACGAAGCCGCCCTTGAGGAGACGCCGCTCGATGGCGCGTATCGTGCCGACAATGCGCGAATCGTCGGCCGGCAGAAAGCCGACGAGCGGCGCCAACAATACGCTCGCATCGACGACGTCGGCTCCGTAGTATTGCATGAAGGCGCCGACCTTGGGATCAAAGCCGCGCGCACAGATATCGGCGTGCACGTCGTCGCGAAGTCGGCGCCACCGTTCGACAGGGAAGCGGTCGCCGAAACGGGCTAGACCCTTCACCGCGCGGTCGAACGCCACCCACGCCATCAGTTTGGAATGGACGAAATGCCGGGGCGGCCCGCGCACTTCCCAGATGCCTTCGTCCGGCTCGCGCCACACGGCCTCAACATGCTCAAGCGCCGCGAGACCGACCTGCAACGACGGCGGCGTCTTGCGGGCGAAGCTCGTCGCGTGGGAGTCGAAGTGCGCGCCGGTGCGATAGAGCACGTCGATCACCTCGCCAAAGACGTCGAGCTGAAACTGGTTGGAGGCCGCATTGCCGATCCTGACCGGCTTCGAGCCTTCGTAGCCCGGCAACCAGGGCAGCTCGCGCTCGTCGAGGAACCGCTCGCCGCTGACGCCGTACATGATCTGCGCTTGCTGCGGCGCGCCGGCGAACGCGCGGACGAGCCAGTCGCGCCACGCTAACGCCTCGTCCCAGTAGCCGGCCGTCGTCAGCGCCTGCAGGGTCAGGCTCGAGTCGCGAAGCCAGCAGTAACGGTAGTCCCAGTTGCGCACGCCGCCGATATGCTCCGGCAGCGAAGTCGTCGGCGCCGCGACGATGCCGCCGGTCTCGGCGAAAGTCAGCGCCTTCAGCGTCAGCAACGAGCGCTGCACCGCATCGAACCACGGATTGTCGCTGCGGCAGGCGTCGGCCCAGCGGGTCCAAAATCCTTCCGTTTCGCGCAGCGCGTTTTCGGCGTCGCAGGCGCGCGGAATTTCCGCGATCGAAGGCGCGCACTGAAGGGCGAAGGCGACGCATTCGCCGGCAGCGACTTTCAGATGCGACAAAGTCCGCATGTTGCGCCCGACGCTGCGCACCTGCGAGCGGAGCACAAGCTTGAGGGGTCCGGCGGTCGCAATCAGTTCGTGATGGGGACCCCGCGCGACCCAGGGCACCGTCAGTCCGTAGTCGAAGCGAATGATGAGCTCCGAGGTCATCTCGACAGTGCCCTCGACGCCGCGAACGATGCGAACGAGCGTCGGCTCCGTCGCGCCGGGGACGAGAAAGTCGATCAATTCCGCGACGCCCGTCGCGGTGCGGAACGTCGTCGTCAGGATCAGCGTCGGGCCGAGATAGGCCCGGCTCACCTCGAAGTCCGCATCGTTCGGCGCGATGCGCCAACGTCCATGTTCGCTGGCGCCGAGTAACGCGGCGAAGCACGCGGCGGAATCGAAGCGCGGCCAGCATAGCCAGTCGATTGATCCGTCGCGCGACACGAGCGCGGCGGAGCGGCAGTCGCCGATCAGCGCGTAGTCTTCTATTTTCGCCATGCCGGAAGTCCCTTGGCCGCCGTAATATACGCACATGAGGACTTCGGGCGAGACCGAGCGTTCCCTGGCCTCAAAAACCTGTCGCAAATCGACGCCGCGCTTCGCGGACTGGCGCGCAAAAATGCGCGCGAACGCCCGTCGCCACTCTTGAATCCGACAGACCGTAAGGCGATTATGCCGCGATCTGGCGGCGGGCTTCGAGCGAGGGAGGCGATGATGTCAGACGGACGTCGTCAACTGTCCGCGGAAGTGATCGTACTGGGTGTGTTGGGGACTCTACTGGTCGGAGCGGGCGCGTTTATTTGCGTCTCCGCCTTCCACGCACGTCATGCGGGCGGCGCGGTGGTCGCGGCGCGAACCTTCGAAACGCTGCCCCCCGCCCTGCCGCCGCTGCTGGCCGCGCCCGAGACCGATGACAGCGCCGAGCCGTCGCAGGAGGATTTGTCGCCGTCGGCGCCCAACGCAGCGTCGCCATTCGCGAAACACGTGACGACCCTCGAACCGATGCGGCCGTTGGCGCCGCGCGTGTCGACCCCGGTCGCGCCGCGTGAAAAGCCGTTGTTCCCGTCTGTCCCGCTGACCACCGACTTGGCGCCAATGCCGGCGCGTCGGCCGATTGAACTCAATGTCGCGCTGGCGGCCGCGACGCCGTCCAAACGTCCCGACGCCGCGCCGCCGAGGTCGGAGCGGCTGGATGTCACGCCGCCGGGCGTCTCGCAGCTACCCAGCCAGTACGACAAGTTCACCGCCGTCTACGATCTGACCGCCCATACCGTTTACATGCCGGATGGGTCGCATCTTGAGGCTCACTCCGGCCTCGGCGATCTGATCGACGATCCGAGCCATGTCGAGGAGAAAGATCGCGGCGCGACGCCGCCGCATCTCTACGACCTGACGCTTCGGGAGTCGCTCACCGCGAACAGAATCCGAGGCCGGCCTGTCGAAGCGCTTCGCCCACAATTTGAAAACCATCGGCGACGCTCAAGACGCGCGTGCTCACCCGCAGCTTGTCGCCCGCGCGCCCGATCGAACCTTCGACGATGACTTGCACGCCGAGCTCCTGGCCCACCGCGCGCACGTCGTGATTTCCCGTCACGAGATGCGCGACGAGGCCACGCGGTCGCCGCGCAGACCCGCCGTCATCGAGAGGAGGGAATCGATGAGATCTTCGGTGAAGCTCCCGGCCAGATAGTCGTCTTCGGGGGGGCCACCGTTCGTCAGCGGAAGCACGGCGACCGTCTTTTCGCGACGCCGTCGTGCTGTGGTCCGACGTCTTCGTCGGCTTTTGCGAAGGCAGCGGGGATCGACGCGACGGCTGTGGAGCCCGTCTCTTCCGTCGGCAAAAGCGACAGCGCGACCTCGACTTCGTGCGCGCTCGCGAACCTGTCGTCCGGCTTTCGCGCCATGCAGCTTCATCACGCGTCGCGCGCCTCCGCGCAGAGCGTGACAGCTCCGCGCGCGGATCGGGCGGCGGCGCGATGAGGCGCGCGGCGCGACGGCGAAGACCGAATCGCCCTGCCACGCGGCTGGCCCGGTGAAGAGCTCGAACAGCATCGCGCCGAGCGCGTAGATGTCGGCGCGCGCGTCGATGTCGTGCGCGCCTTCGACCTGCTCGGGCGCCATGTACGCCGGCGTCCCGACGCGGCGAGCCCGTCGTGTCTCGAGAGCTCGCTCGCCTGCGCGAGACGACGCGCGCGATGCCGAAGTCGGTGATCACGACGCGGCCGTCCTTGCGCGATGAGCACGTTGTCCGGCTTCAGATCGCGATGCACGACGCCCGCCGCGTGCGCCGCCGCGAGCCCCGCGCAGACCGCGCTCGCCGATCTCGACGACCTCGTCGATCGGGAGCGGTCCGTCGCGCGCGAGGAGCGGCGCCGAGCGACTCGCCGTCGACGAACTCCATCGTGAGGAATCGCTCGCCGTCGTGCTCGCCGATGTCGAACGTGCGCGCGACGTTCTTGTGCGTCACGCGCCGCGCGAGCTTCACCTCTTGGCGGAAGCGCTCGAGCATCTCCGGATGCGTCGACGAGCTCGCGGCGCAGCATCTTCAGCGCGACGATCTCGTCGAGCTCCGAGTCGCGCGCGCGATAGACGGTGCCCATCCCGCCGACGCCGAGCAGCCCGAGCAGCTCGTAGCGACCTGCGATGCGCGTCTCCGGTCGCGCGGAGCTTTGCATCGCGGAGCTTTCCACAAGCGACTGCGCCGAGAGGAGTCTGCGGCGATCGTGGCTTGGATCTCGACGTCGGGTTTGCGTTCGCTCATGCGGCTCGTTTCAGAGAACCACGAAGCACCCCAGACGCTAAGGCCGGAAGCGCGAAAGGCAACTCGGATGCGTTTGGTTCGTCGTCGCCGTCGCGCGCGCGATCCTCGCTGCGAAGCCGTCTGCTAGCGTCCCTCGCGTTCATGGCGCCCGACGTTTCCGCTACGAAATTTGCTGCTCCCGGCGGGCATGCGCAATCTGCTCCCGCGCGAAGCACGCTCTCGTCGTCGTCTCGCGCGCACGCTCCTCGATCACGTCGCGTTCCGCGGTTACGCGCTGGTGACGCTGCCGGCGTTCGAGATCGCGGAGGTCATGGAACGCGGTCTCGGCACGCTCGATCCGCGTGACGTGCTCCGTTTCGTCGAGCCGGAGTCGGGGCAAGTCGCGGCGCTTCGTCCGGACATGACGCCGCAAATCGCGCGGATGGTCGCGACGCGCATGCACGACATGCCGTCGCCGATCCGTCTCGCGTACGAGGGCACGGTGCTTCGACGGCGAAGGAGCGCGCGCGACGTCATCGTCAGATCCCGCAAGCGGGCGTCGAGCTTCTCGGGATCGCGGGGCCGGAGGGTGATCGCGAATTGCTGACGCTCGCGGCATCGTGCGTGCGCGCGGCGTCGGTGCCGACGTTCGTGATCGACGTCGGTCACGCGGAGATCGTGCGGAGCTTGCTCGCCGTTCACACGCCGACCGGCCGAAATGCGCGACGCGCTCTCGGTGAAGGACGCGCATCGCGTGGCCGCGCTCGACGGCCGATCACGTTTCGAAGCCAATTTCAGCCGCTATTTCGTCGCTCACGTCGCTGCGCGGAGACTTCTCGGTGCTCGATCGCGCGCGCTCGAATCTTCGAAGGCACGCCCGCCGAAGCGCCGCTCGACGCATTGCGATCCGTCATCGACGCTCGCGTGCGTGACGAGCTTCGCGACGTACTGACGTTCGATCTCGGAGAGGTGCGTGGGTTCGCGTACTACTCGGGGCTCTTCTTTCACGTGCTCGCCGAAGGTCCGGGCGAAGCGATGGCGGGGGTGGTCGGTACGACGAGCTGCTCGCGCGCTTTGGGGCGCCGATGCCTGCGGCGGGCTTCGCGCTCGATCTCGATCACCTCGCGTGGGCGCGAAAGACGGCGCGCGTCGTCGACGAAGAGCCGCTCCATCTCGCGCTCGGTGACGCGCCCTCCGCGCACCGAAATCGCGACGGCGCTGCGTGCTCACGGCATCGCGGTGAGCGTGGTTCCTTCAGGTCATTCGCTCTCGTTCGCACAAGGCTGGTCGCTGCCTGCTGCGCTCGAGCTTCGGGATGGCGAATGGGGCCTCACGCGCCTCGACAGCGGTGCGTGCGTGTGCGAGCCCTCGTCCCTCACGGCGGCGGAGGTCGCGACGTGGCCGCATCCTTCGTACGTGACGCGGCGCCGGGGCTCTGCGAAGCCGTCGGACGGCGTTTACGCCTTCGCTCGATACGGGGCGAGAACGAGGAGTCGTGCCATGACCGCGGTCGTCGTCGTCGGCGCGCAGTGGGGCGACGAAGGAAAGGCAAGATCGTCGACATCTTCACCGAGCACGCGGACATGGTCGTGCGCTACGGCGGCGGCCCCAACGCGGGCCACACGCTCGTCGTCGGCGACGAGAAGCTCGTCGTGCGCCTCATCCCGAGCGGCATCTTGCGCAAGGAAGACGACGCTGCGTCCTCGGCGCAAGGCATGGTCATCGATCCGGGCAGCCTGGTCGGCGAGCTCGACGAGCTCGCGCGCCGCGGCCTCGTGCGCGGCGCGACTCGCTCGTCGTCAGCGATCGCGCGCACGCGATCCTGCCGTACCACGTGCTGGTCGACGGCCTGCGCGAGAAGGCCGACGGACGCGCATCGGCACCACGAAGCGCGGCATCGGCCCTGCTACGAGGACAAGGCCGGCGCCGCGGCGTCCCGCTCGGCGCGCTGCGCGATCTCGAGCCGCGCCGAGGAGATCGTGGTGCGCGCGCTCGAAGCGTGGGCGCCCGACGATCGCGCGCTCGGCGGCAAGGTCGCCGACGGTCGACGAGGTGCATCGACGCTTCGACCCGCTCGCGGCGCGCATCGTGCCGATGCTCGCGGAGACGTCGGTGCTCGTCGAGCGGCGCGATCCGAGACGAGCAAGCAGCGTGATGCTTCGAGGGCGCGCAGGGGACGCTGCTCGACCTCGATCACGGCACGTATCCGTTCGTCACGTCGCGCTCGCCGAGCGCCGGCGGCGCGTGCACCGGCGCCGGCATCGGCCCGACGCCGCATCGACGCGGTCATCGGCATCACGAAGGCGTACGCGACGCGCGTCGGCGGCGGCCCGTTCCCGACCGAGCTGCACGACGCGGTCGGCGAGCGGCTCCGCAAGCGCGGCGCCGAGTTCGGCTCCGTCACCGGTCGTCCGCGTCGCACCGGCTGGCTCGATCTGCCCGGCGCTTCGCTACGCCGTCGCGCGTCAACGGCCTCGACGGGCTCGCGCTCACGAAGCTCGACGTGCTGACCGGGCTCCCCGAAATCCAGGTGTGCGTGGGTTACAAAACGGCGTCGGGAGACGACCGAGAATTTCCCGATCGACGACATCGACGAAGAGGGCGCCGTCGCGCCGATTACGAGACGCTTCCCGGTTGGCAAGAGCCGCTCGGTGACGCTCGCTCGCTCGACGATCTGCCTCGCGCCGCACGCAGCTACGTCCGCTTCATGGAGGACA
>CAWEDI010000048.1:0-103538 GCA_963807735.1 uncultured Pseudomonadota bacterium
GCGAGTTGGCGAACCGACCCGCACGGCATCGAGCGCGCGGGGGTCTGCGGCCTCGGCGATGGCCGCCTCGGCTTCCGCTTGGAGGGCTGCGAGATCGTCGGACATTCGGTAGGCTCCAAACATGAAAAAGGGCTGCCCCGAGCAGGCAGCCCCCTCATTGATCACCGGACGGGTCCGCCCGTTGCCGGGCGAGACGTCAGGCGGCGGCGCTGTCGGGCGCGGCTTCGAGGACGGCCTGAACCTGCTTCACGATACCCGCGAAGGTCTCGGCGTCGTCGAAGGCGATGGCGGCCAGCACCTTGCGTCCCCCTTGAACGCCACCGCCCTGTCTGAAGACGGCCTCTGAAAGGCCGGATTGTCATAAAAACGCAATACTGCCTATTTAGGTATCGGCGCGGCTCGACTATGGCGAATTCGGCTCCTTTGCGCGAGTACTCGACTTGGCGCAAAACGGCGAGCGACCGCCAAGAAATCCGCTTGTTTCAAAGCCCTACGACACCAAGCCCCGGCCCGGGAATGGGCGCAGCGAACGGCAGAAATCCGATCTCGATCGTGGCGCCGTGTCATCGCGTGATCGGCGCGTCCGGGCGATCTGACCGGCTTTGCCGGCGGACTGGCGAACAAGATGTTTCTTCTATCGCTGGAAGCCGGGCAGACTTCGCTGGAAGCAGCTGCGGATTCGAATGGCGCTGAGGCTGTCAGAGCGGCTGCGGCAGCGGCTTCAGGCGCGACTCCGGGAACGGGCGTCCGGGAAACGGCTGTGAAACCAGCACGCCCGGCGCCAAGCCGTGGGACCCAGCACTCGTTGTTCGGCAACTGAGCGGGTTGGATGCAACGGTCGTGACATTACGAGGCGGCGTTCAACGCCGCCTAACGCACCACATCACCAATGCAACAGGTTCTGCTCGCACATACGCTCATCGGCGATATAATTTCAACAATACTTGAAATATGAAAACGATGGGCGTATCGTTCGGCCATGGACTCGAACCTTGTTGTACGCGCCCTTGGCGCGCTCGCTCATGAATCGCGGCTGGCGATTTTCCGTTTGCTGGTCGTCGCTGGGCCGGATGGCATGGCCGCCGGTGAAATCGCGCAGCAGCTCGGACTGTCCCCATCAAGTCTCTCCTTCCACCTCAAAGACCTGTCGCATGCCGAGTTGGTGAAACCCCGGCAGGACGGGCGCTTCATCATCTATTCGGCGAATTTCGACGCGATGACGGGCCTGATCGCCATCGTCGACATCCGCAAGGAGCTCTGAGTCGATGAACGAGGGACGCTCGCCTGCGTTTTATGGCCTCGCCGCTTTCTTTTGCCTGTTTGTGCTGTTTCTCTACGGCCCGACGATCGTCATCTTCATCCTGTCGTTTCAGGGCCCGACCGGCGGCCTCACCTTCCCGCTCAGCGGCGTGTCGACCCATTGGTTCCAACGGTTGTGGGCGGGCGGCGGCATCGTCGACATCGGCGGAGCGTTCAAACGCTCGCTCGGGCTCGGCCTCGTCGTGATGATTCTCACCGTCGTGCTGTCGCTGTTGGCGGGTCTGGCGTTCCGAAAGAAGTTCTTCGGCTCGAACCTGTTGTTCTACGTGACCGTCGCCAGTCTGATCGTACCGTCGATCGTCACCTCGCTCGGCATCGCGCTCGAGTTTCGGCTGATTGACGATCTCATCAAGAATTATGCTCCGTCCTGGATTGCCGACAATTTCCAGACCTCGATGGGCAATTACACCTCCGGTCTCGGCGCGCATCTGACCTGGACGCTGCCGTTCGGCCTGCTGGTGATGTTCGCGATCTTCAACCGATTCGACGGCCGCTACGAGGAGGCCGCGCGCGATCAGGGCGCGACGCCGTGGCAGACCCTGCGTTTTGTGATCCTGCCGATCATCCTGCCGTCGCTGGTTGGCGTCGGCCTGTTCGGGTTCACGCTGTCGTGGGACGAAATTGCGCGCTCCAGTCAGGTGATGGGCGAGCACAACACGCTGCCGATGGAGTTGCAGGGCCTGACGACGACGGTGACGACGCCCGAGATTTACGCGCTCGGCACGGCCACCACCGGCGTCTCGTTCGCCGTTATTTCGATAGCGTTGTTCGCCATTGCGATCCTGCGCGCGCGACAATCGCGGCACGGATCGGACGCGGGACACGCGTAACCCGAGCTTCCTCGGACCGCGGGCTGGGGGCCCGCTACGGCGCGTGATCCGCGTGGTCCCAGGAACCCAATCAAGCCTTGATGAACGGGCAACCGCCCTTGTCGAGCGGGCGGAACGCGTCCTCCGGGCTGATCGTCGAGATCATCTGAAAGGCGTCCCACTCGCTCTTTGATTCCGATGGCGACTTCACCGCCATCAGATAGACCGGGTGCAGGTGGCGTCCATCGGCGCGAATAGTCCCCTTGCCGAACAGCGGATCGTCGGTCGGCATCGCCTTCATGGCGTCGACGAGCTTGATCCCATCGTCAGCGCTCTTCAGTTGCGCATAGGCTTTCATCAGATGCGCGGTCGCCGCGTACATGCCGGCCTGCATGTCGTTCGGCATCATCTTCTTCGGCTCTTTCTCCTGATAGCGCTTGGCGAAAGCGCGCGTGCCCTCGTTGAAGTCCCAGTAGAACGGCGTCGCGACCAGCGAACCCGCCATCGTCTCCAGGCCGAGTCCGGGCACATTGGTGATATTGAGCACGAAGGTGGCGAGTTTCTGCTTCGGCGCTAGCCCGAACTCATGCGCCTGTTTGAGCGCGTTGTTGAGATCGCCGCCGGCGTTGGCGAAGGCGACGACATCGGCGCCGGAGGCTTGCGCCTGCAGCACGAAGCTCGAGAAATCGGCGGTGTTGAGAGGATGGCGCGCGTCGCCCAGCACCTTGCCGCCCTCCGCCTCCACGGCGCGCGCGCAATTGTCGCGCAGATCCTTGCCGAAGGCGTAGTCGGCGGTGATGAAGAACCAGGTCTTGCCGCCGCCGCGCGTCACCGCGCGGCCCATCGCCGTACCCACCTCGTAGGTGTCGTAAGTCCAGTGCACAAAATCCTTCGAGCACTTCGGCCCTGTCATCACCGAGGAGCCGGCGCCGGAGCCGATCACCGCCTTGTTCTTTTCCGTGGCGACGCCGAGCACGGCGAGCGCCACCGCGGAGTTCGGCAGGTCCATGATGACGTCGACGTGATCCTCGTCGAACCATTTGCGCGCGATCGCCGCACCGACGTCGGGCTTGTTCTGATGATCGGCGGCGAGGATCTCGACGGGAACGCCGAGCTTGGTTGAATAGTCGTCAACCGCGAGTTGCGCGGCGATCACCGAGCCCTTGCCCTGGAAGTCGGAATAGACGCTCGACATGTCGTTCATCACGCCGATCTTGAGCGGTTTGACGGCTTGCGCGCGTACGAGCGAAGGCGCGAGCGCGAGCGCCGCGCCGCCGAGCAGGATTTGTCGTCGATTCATGGGTTTCCTCCCTTGTATGATTTAGCAACAAGCGTTGTTGTTTCTACGGGCTCGTCATTGCGAGCGAAGCGAAGCAATCCATGGTTCGGTTTATGCAGCCTTTTCCGACTGTCAGACGATCTCTCAGAGATGGATGGCTTCGCTTCGCTCGCCATGACGGCTCACCTCGGCTCTGGAGCATCAGAAAGCCGGCACAGCTTTTCGAGCGTGTCGATCAATTGACGCCTTTCGGGTTCGCCGATCAGCGCGCGGATCGCCGCCTCCTGCTCGGCTTGCGCGGCGAGCGCGTGGTCGAGCAGCGCGGCGCCGGCGTCCGTCAGTTTCAGCGCGTTGGCGCGGCGATCGGCGCCGGAGCGAATGCGCTCGGCGACGCCGCGCCGCTCCAGTTCATCCAGCAGCGCCACGAAATTAGGGCGCTGCACGCCGAGCGCCGCGGCGATGTCGGATTGACGGCGGCCCGGATTTTCCTTGATGGCGACCAACGTAGAGAATTGCGCCGGGGTGAGGTTCAGCGCGGCGAAGCGGCGCGCAAAATCCTCGAACACGACGAGTTGCGCGCGCCGCAGCAGATAGCCGACGGCGTCGTCCAACAAGCCGAGCTTGACGTCGGCCTCGGCGGCGTCAGACATGACGCCCCTCACGGAGGCGACGCGCGACTTCCTCCGGTATTTTGCGCGACTTCAGCCGCTTCGGGTCGTCGGGATGCGGGCCGGACCAGACTCGCGTCTCGAACCCTTCGATGGCGAGCGTCGCGCCTTTCCAGACACGATGCTCGATGTCGAAACTCGAATTGCGCAACGCGGCGACGCGCGTTTCGATGAGGATGTCGTCGCCGTAGCTCGATGGCGCCAGGAACTTCGCCCGGGTGTCAACCATCGGAAAGCCGATCATGTCGAACTGGCGGCGCAACTCCGCCTTGGTCCAGCCGGCCGCCTCGTACAGAGAGTGGGTCGAGGCGTCGAACATCGCGAAATAGCGGGGATAGAACACGATCCCGGCGGCGTCGCAGTCGCCCCATTCGATACGCACGGTGCGGCGGTTGGAGAACATCAGCGGGGGACCGTGAGGTGGTTCATAACCGGCTCCTGTTTGTTTGACACAGATCCTCTCGCTCTCCGCCTTCCCTCTCCCCGCGCTTGCGGGGAGAGGGTGAGGGGCGGCTCCGCTTGGCGAGCGATCGCCAAGCGGCGCGCCCCCTCATCCGGCCTTCGGCCACCTTCTCCCCGCAAGCGGGGAGAAGGCCCATGTTCTGCTGGCTGTCGATCTCACAATTCCAGCACTACGCTCCCCGCCTTCCGTCGCCCCGCTATTGCGGGGAGAGGGGCGGCGCACACTCTCGATCTCACAACCGAACCTCATTGGCGCCGACTTCCGCGCCATACAGCGCCGCCACTTCCGCGGCGCGGTTGGCGAGCAGCAGGCGCTGGTTGAGCGAGCCCTTGTCCGTCACCTCGCCGCGGTCGATCGACGGAGGTTCGGTCAGCAGCGCGAGGCGGGTGATCTTCATCGAGGAGCCGGTTGCGGTCGCCGCCATCGCCTTCAGCCGTTCGGCGAAGGCCGACTTTACCCGCGCGTCGCGCACGGCCCGCTCCGGCGTCAGACCGGGCGCGATCTCCGCGAGCGCGGCGAAGTTGGGGAACACCAGCGCGCCGACGTCGTCGCGGTCGTGGCCGGCGATCACCACGTCCTGCGCGAGCGGCTCGAATTGGTTGAGAAACGCGATCCGCAACGGCCCGACGCTGACCCAGGTGCCGGTCGCCAGCTTGAAATCCTCCGACACCCGGCCGTCGAACATGAAGCCCGCGCTCCAATCGCCGGGCTCGGCCAGCTTCAGCGCGTCGCCGATCTTGTAGAACCCTTCCTCGTCGAACGCGGCGGCGTTGAGGTCGGGGCGGCGCCAATAGCCCGGCGTGATGTTGGGGCCGCGCAGCCGCGCTTCGAGCTTGCCGGCGTTCGGCACGAGCTTCAACTCGACGCCACGGTGCGGCACGCCGACATTTTGCGTCCGGCTGAGGCCGCGCACATTGATGATCGCGCCGGGACCGGTTTCGGTCGAGCCGAGCGAGGTGGACCAGGGCAGGGGGCGTCCCAGCACTTGCGCCGAAAGCTCTTGGTAGCCGGTGAATACCGGCTGCGAGAGACCGGCGCCGGCGTAGAAGAACATCCGCGTGCGCGAGAAGAAGGTCGTGCGCAAGCCCGCGTCGGCCTGAAGGTGCGGCAGCAACTCCTCGAAGCCTTTCGGCACGTTGAAGAAGATCGTCGGGGCGATTTCGCGCAGGTTCTTCACCGTGGTCGCGATGCCGGCCGGCGTCGGGCGGCCTTCGTCGATGTAGAACGTGCCGCCGTTGTAGAGGATCAGCCCGAAGCTCGAATTGGAGCCGAAGGTGTGCGCCCACGGCAGCCATTCGACCAGGACCGGCGGCTCTTCCTTGAAGAACGGCAGCGCCTCGGCGAGCATTGCGTGTGTGGCGCACAGCATACGCTGGGTGTTGACGACCGCCTTGGGATGCCCGGTCGAGCCGGAGGTCAGCAGGAACTTGCCGATCGAGTCCGGCGTCAGCGCCGCGCGCGCCGCGCGCGCTTCCGAAGAAATAACGGTGGCGGCGAGTTCGGAGAACGCCGTGGCGCCGGCCTCCGCCGCCGTTGCGTCGCCGGTGATGAGCCCCGCCCCGCGCGACTTCGCCAGCGCCAGCGCGCGGGCATAGGCGCGGCCGTCGGCGGCGAAGACGAAACGCGGCGTCATCAGCTCGATGACGCCTTTCAGCTTGCTCAAATCCTGCGACACCAGCGAATAGGCGGTCGAGACCGGGCACGTCGGCGCGCCGACCGCCATGCCGGCGAGCGACAGCAGCCCATGTTCGATCGAGTTGCCGGACAGGATCAGCAGCGGCGTCTCAGCGCTGGCGCCGTGGGCGAGCAGCCACGCGCCGATCCGCATCGTCTGGTCGAGCGCGTCCTTGTAGGTGAGCGTACGCCAGCCGTCGCCCGAGCGTTCGGCAAGGAACGGACGGTCGGGCGCGACCTCCGCCCAATGCTCCAGCCGGTCGAGCCATGTGTCGGCGTAAGGCGGCAGCGGCTCGGCGGCGCGCACGTAGGTGACGCCATCGGGCCGCGCGTCGATGACCGGGGTCAGCGAACCGAACAGCGCCATCGTTTCCTCCCTTTCGGTTCAGTCCGGTCGTTCGACCTTGGCGGCGCGTTTGTCGAGAAAGGCGCGCACGCGTGACTTCGCCTCGTCCGAGCCTTGCGCGACCGCCGCCATCAGCGACTCCATGACATAGCCGATGCGCGGGTCCGCCTCGGCGATGCGCGGCAGCGCCTGGATGACGGCGAAATTGGTGAGCGGGGCGTTGCCGGCCATCTTGTGCGCGAGCAAAAGCGCTTTCTGGTAAGCGGCGCCGTCCTCGACGAGATATTGGGCGAAGCCGAGCGGGGCGCCTTCCTCGGCCGTGTAGACCCGACCGGTCAGCATCATGTCGGCCATGCGCGAGACGCCGATGAGCCGCGGCACGCGCACGGAGCCGCCGCCGCCGACGAAGATGCCGCGCTGGCCCTCGGGCAGGGCGTAGAACGCCGAGCGCTCGGCGACGCGCACATGCGCCGCCGCCGCGAGCTCCAGGCCGCCGCCGACCACCGCGCCACGCAACGCCGCCACCACCGGCAGCGGGCCGAATTCGATCTTTTCGAAACAGGCGTGCCAGGAGCGCGAGTGCAGCACGCCTTCATGCACGTCGCGCTCGGCGATCTCGCCGAGGTCGAGCCCGGCGGAAAAGTTCGGACCGGTCGCGTGCAGCAGCACGGCGCGGGCGTCGGCGGGGAGGGCGGAGAAGAGCTGATCGAGCGCGGCGATCGTGCCGTCGTTGAGCGCGTTGCGCTTCTCCGGCCGGTCGATGCCAACGATGAGCACCGGGCCATCGCGTTCGATCCGCAGCGGGCTCCGCTTTGCGTCCTCGGCCATCGCCTCCCCCTTTCGCTATTGATTATGAACCATAACTAACGCAAGGAGTCAAGGCGAGGCGCTGAGGCTACTCGCGCGCCGCCATCGGCAGCGCCGAGATGTCTTCCGACCACGCGATCATCGAGTCGCACCAGATGCGTCGGCGTGGCTTCAACGCCGCGCGCTGATCCAGCGCGCCGATCCGCAGATTGTGGGCGGCCGGCTGTTCGAGCGCGGTGGAGTAGATCGGCGAGGCGCATTTCGGGCAAAAGCCTTGCGCGCGCTTGTTTCCGCTTGCCGCCGTCTTGACGTATTGGGAAGGCTCGCCCGCCAGCAGCCGGAACGCGCCCGCCTCGGCGCGGACGCTGGCGCGATACGCCGAGCCCGAGAACTTCTGACAATCCGTGCAATGGCAGATCGAGGCGGTTTCGGGATCGACTTGCGCTTCATAAGCAATGTAGCCGCACTGGCAGGCGCCGGTCACCTTCATGGCTTCTCCCTCGCCGGTTATTCATTGGCCGCAAACACTCTGCGGGGAGAGCGAGACGGCGCTCCGGTTCTCAGCTCGCCGGCTTGGCGACGAAGCCCTTGATGCGGTCGCCCAACTCGGCGATTGCGGCGCCGATCGCGCCGACTTGCTCGCTATGCGCCTTCTCCGCCTCGGCTTTGCTTTCCGAAAACCGGCGGTCCATGTCGGCCAACCGCGCCTCCAGCGTCGCCGTCAGCGCGGCGAAGCGGTCTTCGAGGCTCTTCAGCGAACCCTCGGTGGCGCGACGATGATCGCCAAACAGCAGCTCGCGAACCTGCTCGATCACCGCCGACGCGTCGACCGGCGCGACGGCGTCGCCGCTTCCCGACGGCGCGGCGGCCGCCAGCGCCTCGGCCTCGCCGTGTTCAGGCTGCGGATGCAGGAATTCGTTATCCATCGCGACCTCCGAATGGCGGGGGCGGCAGCCCTTGGCGCAGAGATAGCATCGAAAGCTTTTCGAAGCGAAGAAAGCCTTTATTAACCTTACAAAGCCTTCGAACTTACGGCGTTTTCCTTTTATGGCGGCGTCCCGGCGCCTCCTTCGACGCCGGACCGGCCGCGGCGGCGCGCGCCGCCAGCTGCGCCGCGCGCGTCTCGGCGAGTCGCGAGGCGCAGAAGCCGAGACGCGTCTCGCCGGCGTAGCCGCGACAGATCTCGTCGCGCTCGGCGGCGAAGTCGCTTTCCTCGCGCGCCAGCGAAGCCGCGGCGTTATCGTCGCGCTGCTCCAGCGCGCGCAGGCTTTCCTGGATCGATCGGTCGGCCGCCGCCCGCGCCTTCAGAATCGCCTTGGGGTCTTTGTCCAGGTCCGCGGCCGGCGGCCCCCAAAGGCCGCTCGGGCTCGCCTGGCAATCAGCGGCGGTGAACACGCAGGCGTTGTTCTGGGCCGGCACGAGCACGCCGTCGTTGACCACGTCGAAAGTCAGCGGGCAGGCGGGGATGTCGGCGCTGTAGCGCGCAAGTCCGTCGGGCGATCCCTTGGAGGCCGCCTCGATAGGCGTGTCAGCGACAATGTCTATGCGGCATTGCTGCGATGGGTTGGAGACGACCTCGCCGGGCAGCGAGAACTTGACGATCTTCAGTGCGCCGCCTTCGCCGCGCTCGAGCCGCAATTCGCCGTTGCGGCCGTTGTGCGACAGCGGATGGCCAAGCGCCGACGCGGGATCGACGGCGGGCGCGGCCGGTGCGGCCGGCGCGGCGGCGATTCGTCGCGCGTGCGGCCTCGGCTTGGCCGGCTTCGGCGTCGGCGCCGCGTCGGGGGGCGCCGAATCGGACGCCCCCGGCAGCGCCAGCTGAGCGAACGCGACGCCCGAAGTCAGCCCGGCGGCGGCGGCGATGGCGAACAGCCATTTCATGCCGCGCCCCGGCCTGACGCAAGGATAAGCAGCGCCCCTCTCTTCATTGCGAATTTCCCGCGCGTCGGTTGTTTCAAGCGCCCTTGCCCGCCCTTAGGCCCCCTCCTATATACCTCGCGACACGGCGGGAAGGGGCACGCCGCCCGCCTCGCTGAATTCGAACGCAACATCGGGGACCTGGCCTGGCCGCTTCGGGGCCTCGCGGTCTCGCGGAAGTAAGAGGAAATACGAATGGCTAAAGTCATCGGCATTGATCTGGGGACGACCAATTCTTGCGTCGCGGTCATGGAGGGCGCGACCCCGAAGGTCATCGAGAACTCCGAGGGTGCGCGCACGACCCCCTCGATCGTCGCTTTCACCGACGACGGCGAGCGCCTTGTCGGCCAGCCCGCCAAGCGGCAGGCGGTGACCAATCCGGAGCGCACCTTCTTCGCCATCAAGCGTCTCATCGGTCGCTCCTTCGACGACCCGATGACCAAGAAGGACATGGGGCTCGTTCCCTACAAGATCGTCAAGGCGGCCAACGGCGACGCCTGGGTGACGTCGGACGGCAAGCAATATTCGCCCTCGCAGATCTCCGCCTTCACGCTGCAGAAGATGAAGGAGACTGCGGAAGCGTATCTGGGGACTCCGGTGACGCAGGCCGTCATCACCGTTCCCGCCTACTTCAACGACGCCCAACGCCAAGCGACCAAGGACGCCGGCAAGATCGCCGGTCTCGAAGTGCTACGCATCATTAACGAGCCGACGGCCGCGGCGCTGGCTTATGGACTCGACAAGAAGAAGGCCGGCACGATCGCGGTCTATGACCTCGGCGGCGGCACTTTCGATATTTCGATTCTCGAAATCGGCGACGGCGTGTTCGAGGTGAAGTCGACCAACGGCGACACCTTCCTCGGCGGCGAAGATTTCGACATGCGCCTCGTCGAGTACCTCGCCTCCGAGTTCAAGAAGGAGCAGGGCATCGACCTGACCAAGGATAAGCTCGCCCTCCAGCGCCTCAAGGAGGCGGCCGAGAAGGCCAAGATCGAGCTGTCTTCGGCGACGCAGACCGACATCAACCTGCCCTACATCACCGCCGACGCTACGGGTCCGAAGCATCTGGCGCTGAAGCTGACGCGCGCCAAATACGAGGCGCTGGTCGACGACCTGATCCAGCGGACGGTCGATCCGTGCAAGAAGGCGCTGAAGGACGCGGGGCTGGCGGCCGGACAGATCGACGAGGTCGTGTTGGTCGGCGGCATGACTCGCATGCCGAAGGTGCAGGAAGTCGTCAAACAGTTCTTCGGCAAGGAGCCGCACAAGGGCGTCAACCCTGACGAGGTCGTCGCGATCGGCGCGGCGGTGCAGGCCGGCGTGCTGCAAGGCGACGTCAAGGACGTGCTGCTGCTCGACGTGACTCCGCTGTCGCTCGGCATCGAGACCTTAGGCGGCGTGTTCACCCGCCTGATCGACCGCAACACGACGATCCCGACCAAGAAGAGCCAGGTGTTCTCGACCGCCGAGGATAGCCAGACGGCGGTGACGATCCGCGTCTTCCAGGGCGAGCGCGAGATGGCGGCCGACAACAAGATGCTCGGCCAGTTCGATCTCGTCGGCATCCCCTCGGCGCCGCGCGGCGTGCCGCAGATCGAGGTCACCTTCGACATCGACGCCAACGGCATCGTCAACGTGACGGCGAAGGACAAGGCGACCAACAAGGAGCAGCAGATCCGCATCCAGGCTTCGGGCGGGCTGTCGGAGGCCGACATCAACAAAATGGTGAAGGAAGCCGAGGCCAACGCAGCGGAAGACAAGAAGCGCCGTGAGGCGGTCGACGCCAAGAACCACGGCGAATCGCTGGTCCATGACGCCGAGAAGTCGCTGAAGGAGTATGGCGACAAGGTCGCTCAGTCCGACAAGAGCGCGATCGAGGCTGCGATTGCAGCCTTGCGCACCGCTCTGCAGGGCGACGACGTTGAAGCGATCAAGGCGCGCACCAACGACCTGATGCAGGCGCAGATGAAGCTGGGCGAGGCGATGTACAAGGCCCAGCAGGCGGCCGGGCCGGAAGGCGCCGCGCCGGGCGGCCCCAAGGACGACGTGGTGGACGCCGAGTTCAAGGAAGTCGACGACGACCACAAGAAGTCGGCGTAAGGCGCTCAATCCAATCCAGCGGCCCCCGGAAACGGGGGCCGTTTTCGTTTGATCCGCGCCGCGTCTTGGTCCGAAACCGAGGAGCGTGTAAGGAGGCGGAGCGCGCAGGGCGCGCGCGGGGGTCCTTCGGATGCGGCGGCGCACGTTTCTCGCCGGCTTGGGCGCGCTGGCGCTGCCGCGGCGGGCGCGCGCCGACGATCGCGTCGCCCGAATCGGATATTTGATGCCGGCGCCCGCTGCCGCCGACAAGCCGTTTTTCGAGGCTTTTCGATCAGGCTTGATCACGCTCGGGCGGGTCCCCGGCAAGTCGATCGAGGTCGAGGTCCGATACTCGGGCGGCGACGACAAACGGCTGCCGGCGCTGGCGCAGGAACTTGTCGACCTCAAGGTCGAACTCATCGTCACCGTGGGGCCCGGCGTGTTCGCCGCGCACCGGGCGAGCGATACGATTTCGGTCGTCATGGCCTCGTATGGCTCGGTCGACGAGCTCATCTCGCTCGGCCTTGTTGCGAGCCTCGCCCGCCCCGGTGGCGCGGTCACCGGCGAGACGTTCCTGATCGACGGACTGTTCGTGAAGCGCATCGAGCTGTTGAAGCAGGTGAAGCCGGCGATGACGAGCGTGGGCCTGCTTCTCTTGAAGGGCAGCCCGTTCAACCAATTCAGCGCCCGTCTGGAATCCAGGGTCCGGGCCCTGGGGCTGACGCCGGAGCTGATCGAAATCGCCGACTTCAGCGACTGCGATCGTGCGCTGTCCTCGGGTCTCGGCGCTTCGATCGGCGGGCTCATGGTTCCCGAGGAGCCGCAATTCAGCATCGGCCCGGGAGCCGCCGCGATCGCCGCCGCCGCTCTGCGCCACGGCTTGCCGGCGGCCGGCTCGGCTTTCTTCGCCGGCGACGGCGGGCTTCTCAGCTATTCGGTCGACTTCTTCGCCATGGCTTATCGAGCCGCCTATTTCGTCGACAAGATCCTGAAAGGAACCAAGCCCGGCGACATCCCGATCGAACAGGCGACGAAATTCGTCACCGTGGTCAATCTCAAGACCGCGAAGGCGCTCGACCTCGATGTTCCGGCGTCTCTTCTCGCTGCGGCCGACGAGGTGATCGAGTAAGGCGAGACGACGCGCCCGCCGGGCCCTGTGCGCGACTTGTCCTCGGCTCGGCGCCTCGCTTTGCTTGCGCTTCGCATATTTCGCGCCTATCTGCTTGAAGCAATTCTTGGGCGGCCGAAGACGGCGCCCCTTTTCGCGCGAGACTTCGGCGAGCAATGGCCAAACGCGACTTTTACGAAATCCTGGGCGTCCCCAAGACCGCGAGCGAGACAGACCTCAAGTCGGCGTTCCGCAAGGCGGCGATGTCTTGCCATCCCGACCGCCATCCCGGCGACAAGCAGGCGGAGGCGCGATTCAAGGAACTCAACGAAGCCTACCAACATCTGTCCGACCCGCAGAAACGGGCGGCTTACGATAGGTTCGGCCACGCCGCGTTCGAACAGGGCGGCGGCGCCGGCGGCATGGGCGATGGCTTCGGCGCCTCGATGTCCGACATCTTCGATGATTTGTTCGGCGACATCATGGGGCGGCGCGGCGCCCGAAGCCCCTCCGGCAAGGAGCGCGGCGCGGATCTGCGCTACAATCTCGAAATCACCCTCGAAGAGGCCTACCGGGGCAAGAACGCCTCGATCAAGCTGCCGACGTCGGTCGCTTGCGAGACCTGTCAAGGCTCCGGCGCCAAGCCCGGCTCGAAACCGGTGACTTGCCGCACGTGCGCTGGCCAGGGGCGGGTGCGCACCCAGCAGGGCTTCTTCGCCATCGAGCGCACCTGTCCGACCTGCCACGGCCGCGGCCAGATCATCGACAACCCGTGCGAGCGTTGCGCGGGCGCCGGCCGCGTCACGCGCGAGCGGACGATGACGGTGAACGTCCCGGCGGGCGTCGAGGACGGCACGCGCATTCGGCTTTCGGGGGAAGGCGAAGCCGGCACGCGCGGCGGCGGCCCCGGCGATCTCTACATCTTCCTGGCGATAAAGCCGCATCCGTTCTTTCAGCGCGACGGCGCCGACCTCTATTGTCGCGTGCCGATCTCGATGGTGCAGGCGGCGCTCGGCGGCGAGTTCTCGGTGCGCACCCTCGACGGCGGCGACGCGAAGGTTCGAATCCCCGAAGGCACGCAGTCCGGCCGGCAGTTGAAAATGCGCGGCAAGGGAATGCCGGTGCTGCGTTCGCGCGACCTCGGCGACCTCTACATTCAAGCCGTGGTCGAGACGCCGCAAAACCTGACTCGCCGTCAACGCGAGTTGCTGTTGGAGTTCGAAGCGGAATCGTCGAACAAGACGCATCCCGAAAGCACGGGGTTCCTCGCGAAGATGAAGGAATTCTTTGAAGGCTTGGGATAAGGCGACGCAATGTCCTTGCGTCACGCCCGACCCAAACACGCCCCCAAAGCGCCGCTCAGCGACGAACAGGGTTTTTTGCGCCGTTTCCTCGGCGATCCCAAGCGGACGGGCGCGGTGGCCCCTTCGAGCCCGTTCCTGGCGCGTGAGATGGCGCGCGCCGTCGATCCGCAGGCGCAGGGGCTGGTGGTTGAACTCGGACCCGGCACCGGTCCGGTGACGCGGGCGCTGATCGCGCGCGGCGTGCGGCGCGAGCGGCTGTTGCTCGTCGAATTTGATCCCTACTTTTGCAATCTGCTCGCCGAACGGTTCGCGATGTCGAAGCTGGTGCGCGGCGACGCTTACGCGCTGCGCGCCACCCTGGGCGGCCGAATCACGCAGCCCGTCGCTGCGGTGGTGTCGAGCCTGCCGATGTTCAACGAGCCGCCGGAGCGCCGGATTCGCTTGCTTGACGAGGCGTTCGAGATGATGGGTCCGGACGGGGTGTTCGTGCAATTCACCTATCGCTTCGAGTCGCCGATTCCGCGTGAGGCTTGCGTCGGCAAATATGCGGCGCGCTGCGGCGCGCCGATCCTGCGCAATCTGCCGCCGGCGAGCGTCTGGACCTATCGACGGCACGGTCGCGGCCCGGCGAGCGGGGCGAAGATCATGAAGCTGATCGACCATGCCGAACGCCTCGGCGCGCGGCTGGCGGCCCAGCGCAAGGCGACCGAGTCCATTCTCGGCCGCCAGGGCGATCGGGTGAAAGAGTTCTGGAAGCGCGAAGCGGCCGCGTTCGCCCGGGCGCGCTCGGACCGGGAGCGGGGTCTGTGACGGAGCTTTCCGCCAAGGACAGGCTGATCGTCGCGCTTGACGCGCCCTCCACCGAGGCGGCGACGGCGCTGGTCGCACGGCTCGGCGACAGCGTCGCCTTCTACAAGATCGGCATGGAACTGATCTACGGCGGCGACGGCCTCGCTTTGGCGGAGCGGCTGATCGGCGAAGGCCGGCGCATCTTCATCGACCTGAAGCTGCACGACATTCCGAACACGGTTGAACGCGCCACGGCGCAGATCGCCCGCCTCGGCGCGACCTTTCTCACGGTGCACGCCTATCCGCAGACCATGCGCGCGGCGCTTGCCGGAGCCGGCGACGCCGGGCTCCGCCTGCTTGCGGTCTCTGTGCTGACCTCGGCCGACGACGCCGACCTCGCCGAAGCGGGCTATGCGCTCGGCGTACGCGCGCTTGTTTCCCGTCGCGCCGCGCAAGCGGAATCGATCGGGCTGGCAGGCTTGGTGTCGAGCCCGGCGGAGGTCGCCGCGTTGCGCGCCGAGGGGCGGCGGCTGACGCTCGTCTGTCCCGGCGTCCGGCCGTCGGGCGGCGAAGTCGGCGATCAGAAGCGGGTGGCGACGCCGAGCCAGGCGATCGCCGACGGCGCCGATTATCTCGTGGTCGGCCGACCGATCATCGCCGCCGTCGATCCTCGGGCGGCGGCCGAGGCGATCGTCGCCGAGATCGCAGCCGTGACGACCGGGCGTGTCCCCGTAAGCGCTTAAGGGTTATCGGAGCTACCTGCGTCTTTGCCCGCGTCGAGCGCGGTCATGACGGAGACAGTCTTGCTTGAGCTCCAAGCAAAGCCGAAGTATTACGGCTCCAACACGCTGTCCCAGTACAGATAATCCATCCAACTCGCGTGCAGGTAGTTGGGCGGGAAAAGCCGGCCGTTCTGGTGCAGGTCGTGTACGGTCGGCTGGTAGGGCGGGCGGGCCGGAAACATCCGCGCCGTCGCCGGCATCATGTCGGCCTTGCGCAGATTGCAGCCGGAGCAGGCGGCGACGACATTCTCCCACGACGTCACGCCGCCCTTCGAGCGGGGGACGACGTGGTCGAACGTCAGCTCCTCGCGCGCGCCGCAATACTGGCAGGTGAAGCGATCGCGAAGGAACACGTTGAACCGAGTGAACGCCGGAAAGCGCGACGGTTTGACATAGGACTTGAGCGACACGACCGAGGGCAGCCGCATACTGAAGTTCGGGCTGCGGACCGCCGTTTCGTATTCGGAGACGATGTTCACGCGATCGAGGAAGACTGCCTTGATCGCGTCCTGCCAACTCCAGATGGACAGGGGATAGTAGCTCAACGGCCGAAAGTCCGCGTTGAGCACCAACGCCGGGCACGTGTCCGGCGAGACCGCTTTAACATGAACCGTCAAGAGGCGCTCCGTTCCTCCATGGGCTCGCACACCGGAGCTGATCCGGCCCTGCCGGACAGTGTAACCTGACGATGACGCCGTTGTGAAGGCCGGTGTTGCGCCCGGCTTTCTTAAGGATCGCGCGCTTCAATGGCGGTCATGTCGGCGTCGGAGAGGCCGAAATGGTGGCCGACCTCGTGAATCAGCACGTGCGTAACAACCTCTTCGAGCGTGTCCTCCCCTTCGCACCAGTAGTCCAGCAGCGGCCGACGGTAGAGCCAGATCATGTTGGGCGAAGCGCCGGTCCCCGCACTCGCGCCGGACTGCGCGAGCCCGCGGCCGCGAAACAGCCCAAGCAGATCGAATTCCGTCTCCGCATTCATCTCCTCCAGCGTCTCGTCGTCGGGGAAGTCGACGACATGAATCACCACGCCCTCGCACAGCCGCCGGAATGTTTCCGGGAGTCCATCGAAGGCGCGGTGGGCGATGGCGTCGATTTCCTCGAGGCTCGGCGCCCGCCAAGAGCCGGGGGCGCTCATGCGCTGGGGTCCCGAGAGGAGAAGTCGCGCCGGCGAATCGCCTCCAGGCCGACGATCAGCGCCCGTGTGCGCGAAATCGCGGCGCGTTGGATCTTCAACGCGCTTTCCGGGAACTCGGACAGCACGCGGCGGAACGTCTCGCGCGGAATGTTGAGCAGCACCGCCTCGCTCGCCGCCGCCGCATCGGCGGGACGCGCCGTCTCCACCAACAGCGCCGATTCGCCGATCAGCGCGCCCGGGCCGACCCGGCGCTCCGCGCCGTCCTTGCGCAATACGATCTCACCTTCGAGCACGAAGAACGCTCCGTCCGCCCCGTCGCCGGCGGCAAACAGCGCCTCGCCTTCGCCGAGACGGCGCTTTTCGCCCGAAAAGGCCAGAAGTTGCAGCGCTTCGCGCGGCAGCGCGCTGAGAGGTCCGGCGCCGGAGAGCCGGCGAACGTCGTCGTCGAGGCTCACACTCCACCTTCGGTTTCACGGCAACAACTTGTAACCGCCGCCATCGGTGACCAGAAGCTGCGCCTCCGCGGGATTGTCTTCGATCTTCTGGCGCAGGCGATAGATATGGGTCTCCAGCGTGTGCGTCGTCACGTTCGCGTTGTAGCCCCACACCTCGCGCAGCAACGTCTCGCGGGCGACGCTCTGCCGCTCGGCGCGATGCAGAAAGCGCAGAATCGCCGCCTCCTTCTCGGTCAGCCGCAGCTTGCCGCCGCGGTTGTCGAGCAGCATCTTGTTGGCCGGCCGGAAAGTGTATTTGCCGATCTGGAACTCCGCCTCCGAACTCGCCTCGTGCTGACGCATCTGCACGCGAATGCGCGCCAGCAGCACCGCGAAACGAAACGGCTTGACGATATAATCGTTGGCCCCAGCCTCCAATCCGATCACCGTGTCGGCGTCCGAATCGCGCCCGGTCAGCAGGATGATCGGGCGTTTGAACCCCTCCGAGCGCAAAAGCCGCACGCCTTCCCGCCCGTCCATGTCCGGCAACCCAATATCCATTATGACGAGGTCCGGCGATTGGCTTGCGACCAAATCGCGCGCGCCGGCGACGTCAGCGGCTTCGGCGACAACGAACTCGGGGTGGAGACTCAGTTGTTCGCCAAGCGCCATCCGCAGGTCGCTGTCGTCGTCGACGATCAGGATCCGCCTCTTCTGACTCATGGGCCTCCTTCGAACCGTCGTTTCTATTCAGTTCCGCGTCCCGATATATAGCGCTTCCGCGCAAGCGCACAGACCCGAAACGGAGTTCTTTAGGGAAAACAGCGCATCTGCGGGGAAAGTCGACGCGTTCCGACAAAATGCCGCATTTCGTTCATGGTTGGGTCAGAAGCGCCGCGCTTGAATAGAGGCGGCGAATCTGGAGCTCGGGAATGTCTCGTCCCGCCGCGAAATGGTCGACCGCGCTGAGCCGCTTCGGTTTTGGCGCCCGCGCGGAGGATGCGCCGGCCCGCGGCGATCCGCGCGAGGCGATCGAGGCGGAGCTTGGCGCCCCCGGCGCCGGCCAATTGCGCGATCCCAATCTGCCAACCGGCGCCGAGGCGTTGCGCATTTTCTACGATTACGCCGCCGCGCAGGCCGAGGCTCGCGCGCGCGAGGCGGCCTTGCGCATGGCCAGCGTGGCGATGCCGGCGCCCAACGAATCCACGCCGGCCGCCGCGGACGTGCCGCAGATGGACCCGATGACCGTCATGTCGAAGCCGTCCAATCCGGTGGCCGAAACCTACCTCGCCGAGGCGAGCGCGCGCATCGCCGCCGCTTGCGCCCCGCCGGTCGGCTTCGTCGAGCGGCTCGTCGCGTTCTGGTCGAATCATTTCTGCGTCTCGACAGCCAAGGGCCTCAACGTGCGGGTCAGCGCCGGCGCGTTCGAGCGCGAAGCGATCCGCCCGTTCGTGCTCGGCCCGTTCGCCGACATGCTGAAGGCGGTCGAGCGGCACCCGACGATGCTGCTCTATCTCGACAACGCCCAGTCGGTCGGTCCGTCGTCGCCGGCCGGGATGCGCAACCAGCGCGGCTTGAACGAAAATCTGGCGCGCGAGACGCTGGAGCTGCATACGCTGGGCGTCGACGGCGGCTATGCTCAGGCCGACGTCACCGAACTCGCGCGGGTGCTGACCGGCTGGACCGTGGTGGGCCGCGAAGGCAAGCTCGGGCCGCCGGGGTCGTTCCTGTTCAACGCGAGGGCGCATGAAGACGGCGAGCGCACGCTGCTCGGTCGCGGCTACGCGCAAACCGGCGTGCAGCAAGGCGAGGCGGCGCTCGACGATCTCGCCCGCTCGCCGGCCACCGCCCGCCACATCGCGGCGAAATTCGCGCGCGCCTTCGTCGCCGACGCGCCGCCCGAGGGATTGACGGCGCGCCTCGCGGCAAGCTTCGAGCGAACCGGCGGCGACCTCGGCGCCCTCGCGCGCGCCTTGCTGGCCGACGAGGACGCCTGGAGCGCGCCGGCGACGAAATTGCGCGATCCCTGGCAGATGATGATCGCCGCCTACCGGGCGCTGCGGCTCGACAGCTCGAAGCCCAACCGCATCCTCACCTCGCTGTCGGTGCTTGGCATGCCGCTGTGGAGCCCAGGCGGCCCGAACGGCTTTCCCGACGCCGCCGACGCCTGGTTGACGCCGGAGGGCATCAAGACGCGCGTCGAGATCGCCGCCGGACTCGGCCGCATGGCCAAGGACGCGGCGCCGCCGAGCGAGTTGATCGCGCGTGTGCTCCCCGACGCATCCGACACGACGCGCGAGGCGGTGTTGCGCGCCGAATCGCGTCCGCAAGCCTATGCGTTGCTGATTCTCGCGCCCGAGTTCCAGAGGAGATGAACATGGCGAGCAGCCTGGTTCTCAATCGCCGTCGCCTCCTCGGCGGGGCGGGTGCGGTGTTTGCGGCGGCCAACCTGCCGCGCTTCGCCAGCGCCGCGGGCGCGCGCGATCCGCGGCTCGTCGTCATCATTCTGCGCGGCGCGATGGACGGCCTCTCCGCCGTCGGCCCGCTCGGCGACCCCGACTACGCCGGTCTGCATCGCGAACTCGCCTTGCAGCGCGACGGCGCCCATGCGGCGCTGCCGCTCGACGGCTTCTTCGGGCTCAATCCGGCGATGAAGAATTTCGCCCGTCTCTATAGCGAGAAGAACGGCTTGATCGTTCACGCCACGGCGACCAACTACCGCGAGCGCTCGCATTTTGACGGTCAGGACGTGCTCGAAAGCGGCATGCCGTCTCCGGGCCACACCGAGAGCGGCTGGCTCAACCGCGCCGTCGCGCAATTGCCGGCAGGGCAGCGCGTGGAAGGCGCGGCGCTGGCGGTCGGCTATGTTCCGCCGCTGGTGCTGCGCGGGCCGGCGCCGATTCTGGGTTGGGCACCGGCGGACCTGCCGCCGCCGGGCGACGACCTCGTCGCGAGGATTGGCGCGCTTTACGATCACGGCGATCCGGCGCTGGCGGCGGCGCTCCGCGAGGGGTTGGCGGCCGAGCGCGAGACCCGCGACATGGGCGGTCTCAAGCCCGGCGGCGACGTCGTAGAACAAATGCGCAAGGCCGCGCGCGGCGCTGCGCGACTGATGGCCGTCGACGGCGGCCCGCGCATCGCCGCGCTCGCCTTCGACGGCTGGGACACCCATGTCGCCGAGGGCGGCGCCACCGGCCGGCTCGCGGTCCTGCTCGGCGGCCTCGACGACGCGTTCGGCGAATTCGAGAAAACGCTCGGCGCCGCGTGGCGCGAGACGGCGATCGTGGCGATCACCGAGTTCGGCCGCACCGCGCGAGTCAACGGCGACAGCGGCTGCGATCACGGAACGGGGTCGGCGGCGTTTCTTGTCGGCGGCGCGGTGGCGGGCGGTCGGGTGGTCGCCGACTGGCCGGGCCTCAAGCCCGAAAATCTGTTTGAAAATAGGGATTTACGCGCGACCACCGACTTGCGGGGGGTGCTGAAGGGCGTTCTGGCCGATCATCTCGGCTTAGCTTCGGGCAGGCTCGGCGAAGCGATATTCCCGGGCACGCCATACGTAACTCCGATGAAAGATTTGATCGCAGCGTAGAAAGCTGGGACCGTTTTAACCTTTCCCGCAAAAGATCGTTAAAAATCTCTAAACGCCCTGGCGCCGTAACCGTTAAAATGCTTACTATCGCAATGTAACGGTGCGGTTGCTGAGGGGCTGTCGCGTGGTAGATGGCGAATACACGTCGGCGTTCGCGTCGCGGATAGCAAAACTACTTGAGCGTGTGGAATATCGGCGCGCTGATAGTCACGAAGACAAAGAGGCCATCTTCCGTCTGCGCTACGAGGCGTACTCACGGGAGCGTTACATTGAACCGAATCCCGCTGGTCTTTTCACCGATCCCGATGATGAGCGGCCGAACGCTTGGTTGATTGCGGTGTTCATCGAGGGCGCCCTGGCCGGCTCGATTCGCCTGCACATCGGCTCGCGGCCAGAGCATTTCCTCCCGGCGTCGAAAGTGTTCCCCGATGTCGTCGCGCCTCGCCTTGAAGCGGGCGATCTCATCATCGATTGCTCGCGCATGACGAGCCGGCTTGAGTTTACGCGCGTCTATCCGGCGCTGCCCTTCCTCGCCATGCGCAGCGCGTTTCTCGCCGACGAGTATTTTGGCGCCGATTTCATCACCGCGGCCTGCCGCCCCGAATATCAAGCGATCTACCGGCGCATGGGCGACGCCGCGACGTGGGCGGCGCCGCGACCTTATCCGCCGCTGACGAGCAAGCAGGCGCTGATGGCTTATGAATGCGAGCGCATGCGGCGAACCATGCGCAAGATGTATCCGTTCATCCGCTCGACCCCGGGGGAGCGGTTCGCGTTATTTGGCCGTTCTTCGAATTCCGAGGCCGATGCTTACGCCGAACTGGCGGCCGGCCGGCCCGCGTCGCGCCCGAAGCAGCATTCGACGACCTGGGTCGCGTAAGTGTCCAGGTCCGGCGGCGGAAACAGCCCCGATTTCGCGTAATCGTCGCGCCAGCGCACATAGACCTCGGGACGGACGATCACGCATTGCGCGCCCGCCGCGTCGACCGCGTTGCGCTCGGGATCGCCCGGAGCGCCGAAGCGTCCGATCACCGGGGCGTCGGGGTGGCTCGCCCGCCAGAGCCAGTGTCCGGCGAATTCGTCGAGCCCGTCGAGATTGATCGGCGCGCCGGTAAGCCGCGCCCAGCGCTGGAAGGCGCTGAACGACACGCGCTGCAGGCGTGCAGTTACGCCCGCGGCGCCGTAGCCGAGGAACAGCGCGTCGCGCTCCAGCGAGAATTCCCGGTGGTTCGCCCAACCCGAAAAGCCTGGCGTGGCGCGCGCGCGCGCGAAATCCCGCTGCGGCAGCCAACCGATGGCTAACGGAAAGTTACGCCGAAAGTTGGCGGAGGAACTACGGGGGTTAGGCAATTTTTTACCCTCTAAGAACTGCGGAAAATCGTTTCACAAACACCTTTCAAAATTCTCACGAACAGGAAGACCGCTATTGGCGTCAGGGCGTCGGCTCCTCCGAAGGTCTTCTTAATTTTTGTCTTTTACTATCGCCGGAGGTTTCTAAGACCGGCAAACCATGGCGAAAAGCGCAAAGCCACCTTTGGAGTTGGAATCTCTTGCCGGCGCCGAAAAGCTGCTGAACGACGCTCTTTACGCTGATGTCGCCTCGATGATCTTTGGGTCAGTGAGCACGGCGGCCGTCGCCATTATTTGCGGTCTCTTGAGCGGCGCCTGGACTCCTTTTGTCATCGCCGCCATGACGATCGTCATTACCGGCATCCGAGTCGCGATTGCAAGTCGACGCAAATCGCGGTGGCGCTCCTGGTACGACACTGTCTTTGGGTTCTCGTCCGTAAGCTATATGTTCCTTGTGGGCGCGCTGACCTATTGGGCGTTCACCTGCACCGACGACGCTTTCATCCTGACCATCACGTCGGGAATGTCGACCGTCAACACGATGAGCATCGCGTTGCGGTTTTTCGCGGTCGAAAAGGTCGTGGTCAACCACCTTGTCGCCGCCGTGATCCCGGTCATGGCCGCCTTCGTCGTGCGCGGCGGATATTACCACATATCGGCGCTGTTGCAGACCAGCGTGACGCTATTTGTTTTTAAGACGGCGGCTCGCCTCCGGGCCATTCTGTTGTCGGAGATAAATTATCGGCGCCGCTCGGAAACGGTGGCGCGGCGCTTCCGATTCGCGATCGACAACATGTCGCACGGCATGTGCATGATCGACAGCCAGATGCGGATCGTCGTCTCCAACGCGGAGCTGGCCGAGTGTTTCGGCGTGCCCGGCGCCCGCTCGTTGCAGGGCGCCCGGTTCGACGCGCTTGTGCGGCTGGCGCGCAAGCGCGGGTTTTGGACTCGCGCCGACGCGCAACGACTGATGGCGAGTTTCGAGGCGACGCGCGCGCCCGACAGCGTGGCGAGGCTTGAAGCGCCCGGAGCCAACGGCCGCGTCCACGACTTGACGCTGAAGCGGCACGATGAAGGCGGCTGGGTGCTGGTGGTCCAGGACGTCACCGACCAGCGCCGCGCCCGCGAGGCGCTGGACATCGCCGCCCGTTTCGATTCGATGACCACTTTGCCGAACCGGCGCTCGTTCGAGGAGCATTTGACCGACGCGCTCACCGCGACGCGCGGCCTCGACGTGCGAACCGAAGTGCTGTTTCTTGATCTCGACGGCTTCAAGCAAATCAACGACACGCTCGGCCACAAGTTCGGCGACCGCGTGCTGATGGAGTCCGCGCGCCGGCTGCGCGAGGTGATGACCGACGAGGCGTATGTCTCGCGTTGGGGCGGCGACGAATTCGTCATTCTGCGCTCGGGGGCCGACGACGAATCGACGCTGCGCTTCGCGCACGCGGTCATCCGCGAATTATCGCGACCGATCTGGATCGAGGGTACGGAAGTCGTGGTCGGCGCCAGCGTCGGGGCCGCGATTTGCATCGGCGGCGCGATCGGCATGGACGCGCTGCTGCAACAGGCGGATATGGCGCTCTACAGCGCCAAGCGCGAAAGCCGGGGAACCTGCCGGCTTTACGAATTTTCGATGAGCGAGAAGGCGCACGAGCGCCGGCTGCTCGAACTCGACCTGCAAGCCGCGCTCGCGTCGCGCACGTTCGAACTGCACTATCAACCGATCGTCGACATCGAGACCGGGGAACTCGTCAGCTTCGAGGCGCTGGCGCGCTGGCGTCATCCGACCCGCGGCGACGTGTCGCCGGCGGTGTTCGTTCCCGTCCTCGAAGACCTCAACCTGATGAACGCGTTCGGCGCGTGGGCGCTGCAACGGGCGTGCGAGGACGCCGCGCGCTGGCCGCTTCCGGTCCGCGTCGGCGTCAACGTTTCGACCCGCCAGCTCGAAACCCTGATCGACAGCGTCCGCCGCGCCTTGACCATCTCCGGCCTCGACCCGGGACGCTTGGAGCTGGAAATCACCGAGACGGCGGCGCTCGCCGCGGGCGACACGGTCTGCCGCACCCTGGAAACGCTACGCGCGTTCGGCGCCCGCATCGCGCTCGACGATTTCGGCACCGGCTATTCGAGCCTCAGCCATCTGATGCGCTTGCCGCTCGACAAGGTGAAGATCGACAAGAGCTTCACGCAGCAGCTGGGGCGGAGCCGCAAGGCGGACGTGCTGGTCGCCAACATCGCGCGATTGAGTTCGCAACTCGGGATGCGCGTCACCTTCGAAGGCGTGGAGACGACCGAGCAACTGGAGCGCGCCCGCGCCTTGGGCGTGGCGGCCGAAGGTCAGGGCTGGCTGTTCGGTCGGCCGACGCCGCCGAGCGAGTTGTCGCGAATCTTTGAAATGGAGGCCCGGCAACAGGCGGTCGCCTGACGGCGTCGTCTTACTTCTTGAGGCTTACGATATAGGCCGCAAGGTCGGCGGTCTCCGCCGTGGAAAGCTGCATATCCGGCATTTTCCGATGCGCATAGCGCAGGAAGTTGACGATGCGGGTGGCGTCAAAGCCGGGTTTTGCGGCGATGGCGGCGAAGGTCGGCACGTTGTCCGCGCCGCTCGGCTGGTCATCGGCGACGATGTGGCAGGCCGCGCACCAGCGGCGGGCGAGCGTCTCGCCGTGATCCGGGTCGGCCGGCGCGCCATAGGCACCTGAGAGACCCGCGCCGAACAGCGCCAAAACCGCCGCAGTCGTTCTCGTCTTCAACACGATTTGCCCCGGCATTCCCCGCGATGCAAGCATCATCGGGCGCCGAGGCGGAGCGGTCCTTGATCTGCGACAACAAACAAAAAGGGCGGCCTCGCGGCCGCCCCTGACTCTCGCTGGCCCGAACAGCTCAGCAGGAATAATACATGTCGAACTCGACCGGGTGCGGCGTCATTTCGAAGCGCGCGACCTCGGTCATTTTGAGATCGATGAAGCTGTCGATGAAGTCGTCGCTGAACACGTCGCCCGCCTTGAGGAAGGCGCGGTCCTTGTCGAGGTTCGACAGCGCCTCGCGCAGCGAGCCGCACACCGTCGGGATCTTCTTCAGCTCCTTCGGCGGCAGATCGTAAAGGTCTTTGTCCATCGCCTGACCGGGGTCGATTTTGTTACGGATACCGTCGAGCCCCGCCATCAGCATCGCCGCGAACGCGAGATAGGGGTTGGCGGCGGGGTCGGGGAAACGCACCTCGACGCGCTTGGCCTTCGGGTTCGACGTCCACGGAATACGGCACGACGCCGAGCGATTGCGCGCGCTATAGGCGAGCAGCACGGGGGCCTCGTAACCCGGCACCAGCCGCTTGTAGCTGTTGGTCGAAGGGTTGGTGAAGCCGTTGAGCGCCTTGGCGTGGCGAATGATGCCGCCAATGTAGTAGAGGCATTCCTGGCTCAGGTCGGCGTATTTGTTGCCGGCCATCACCGGCTTGCCGTCCTTCCAGATCGACTGATGCACGTGCATGCCGGAGCCGTTGTCGCCGTAGATAGGTTTCGGCATGAAGGTCGCGGTCTTGCCGTAACTCTGCGCGACCTGATGGATGCAGTATTTGTAGATCTGCATATGGTCGGCCATGCGGGTCAGCGGGCCGAACTTGAGGCCGAGTTCGTGCTGCGCCGAGGCGACCTCGTGGTGGTGCTTCTCGACCACCGCGCCCATGTCGGCCATCGCCTTCAGCATCTCGCTGCGCATATCCTGCGCCGAATCCTGCGGCGGCACCGGGAAGTAGCCGCCCTTGGTGCGGACGCGGTGGCCGAGGTTGCCGCCTTCGTACGGCGTGTCCGAGTTCTCGGGCAACTCGCTGTGGTCGAGCTGGAAGCCGGTGTTGTAAGGGTCGGAGCGGAAGCGCACGTCGTCGAATACGAAGAACTCGGCCTCGGGACCGAAATTGACGACGTCGCCAATCCCCGTGGACTTCAGATAGCCCTCGGCCTTCTTGGCGATCGAGCGCGGATCGCGGTTGTAGGGCTGACCGCTGGCCGGATCGAGAATGTCGCAAGTCACCACCAGCGTCGAGGCGGCGAAAAACGGGTCGAGGCAGGCCGTCGTCGGGTCCGGCATCAACGTCATGTCGGATTCATTGATCGCCTTCCATCCGGCGATCGACGAGCCGTCGAACATCAGGCCCTCGGCGAAGGCGTCCTCGTCGATCAGCGTCTGATCGAAGGTGACGTGCTGCCATTTGCCGCGCGGATCAGTGAACCGCAGATCGACATATTTGACGTCGTTTTCCTTGATATGTTTCAGAACGTCGTGGGCCGTCTTCATTCTTTGTGCTCTCCCGCTTTATGTGATGCGTTCAGACAGCGTCCGGGCCGGTCTCGCCGGTGCGAATGCGGATCGCCTCGTCGATCGCGGACACGAAAATCTTGCCGTCGCCGATGCGTCCGGTTTGCGCGGCCTTGCGGATCGCCTCGACCGCGCGCGCGACGTTCTCGTCGGAGATCACGACCTCGATCTTTACCTTGGGAAGGAAGTCGACGACGTATTCGGCGCCGCGATAAAGTTCGGTATGGCCCTTCTGCCGTCCGAACCCTTTCGCCTCCAGCACCGTGATGCCCTGTACGCCCGCTTCCTGCAGCGCTTCTTTGACCTCATCGAGTTTAAACGGTTTGATGATCGCCTCGATCTTCTTCATCGGCGCAGAATCTCCTCCAAGCTACAGCCTCGGGCCCGCGATCGCTCCGATGCCGCGGCTCTCGTAAAAGAAGATCGGTCCTTAGCATTGCTTTCCCGGCCGCGCCACGCCTTCGCGCTGGGGAATAATCGTTGCCGCATATTTGGGCGCCGGTCAGACCGTGGGGGCCCATTGGCCCGAGGCGTAGACGCGCCAGGCTTGCAGCCCGGCCTTGGCGACGACCCTGCGTCCGGTCCTGGCGACCGCGACGAGATGGGCGAAAACCCGGGGTTCGCGCCAGGCGAGCGGCCGCCCGGGCGCGCAGACGGCGCGGTATTCGTCGTATTCGTAATCGTCCATGAACAATGCGCCGATGCGGTCAGGGCGGAAATGCGCGGGCAGTTGCCGGCTCATCAGCCATTCGCATTCGAAGTCGCGGCAGACTTGCGGGCGATCGGCGTAGATGCGGCAGCCGGTCGCAACGCAGTCGCCGCATAACGGGCCGGCGGGCTTCTTCAGCTCGGTGATTTCGAGCACGGCGCAGCACAGGGTGCAGGCGCCGCAAGATTTTCCGATCGCCGCGGCCAAACGCAGGCTCCTCGTTGCTTGCCGGCGCTCTTAGCCGCCGCGTGCGTTCGGCGCCAGACCGGCGCGCGCGAAATCCACGGAAAACGGCGCCGCGGCGTCGCCCCGCCGCCCCGGCGACAACGGCCGGCGCCGCCTGCTAGAGACGCCCGGCGGGCGAGGCTTGAGGAGCGGATGCAAAGATCGTTGTGGCCGAATGTCGCGAGCGCGGCGTTGTTGCTGTCGGTCGCGCTGGGGCTCGCGGTTGTTCTGCCGGCGCCGAGCAGCGACACCCGCGAATTGCTGTCCTGGGGCCTGCATCCCGCGCTGTCGACGCCGAAGCAGCCGCCGCTGATGCAGTGGATGGGCTTTTTGGTCATGCGCTTCGCTTGGCCGACGACGTTCTGGTGCGTTGCACTGACCCAGGCGCTCAACGCCGTCGGTCTCTTCTATGTCTACGTGACGCTGCGCCTGTTCATTGACGCTGCGGCGGCGTCGCTACTGACGCTGCTGCTGACGGGAAGCGTCTATGTACTAGGCGCGCCGGTGGCGTTCGCGCTCAACGCCGACATCCTGCAATTCCCGTTCTGGGCGGCGATGCTGTTTCACGCGCTGCGCGTGTTCGAGACCCGCGCGGCCGGACATTGGCTGGGGCTGGCGCTCGCCTTCGCGCTGGCGTTCTACGCCAAATATACGGTGGCGCTGTTTGTGGTTTCGCTCGCCGCCGCAAGTCTGGCGGTTCCCGCCTACCGCAACGTTTGGCGCGACCTCCGGCTCTATCTCTGCGCCGCAGCGGGGCTCCTGCTGATCGCGCCGCATCTGATCGCGGCGCGCGAGTCCGGCGCGATCGGCCATGCGACGGGGACGCTGCTGCTGACCGGCGGAGTCTTTTGGCGCTTGCGCAACCTGTCGGAGCTGGCGCTCGGCTTTGTCGCCTATCTCGCCCCGGCCTGGCTCTGGCTCGCCTGGAGCTGGCGGCGCGGCGAATGGCGGCTCGCCGCCAACCCGACGCCGGCTGCGCAATCGATCCGCGCGGCGACCGTGACCGCGCTCGGCCTGCTGGTGTTTCTGGTCCTTGGGCTCGGCTTCAAATATCCGTCGCGCTACGATTCGCCGTTCCTGTTCGCCGCCTTTCTCGCGGCGGCGAGTTTCGTTCGGTTGGAGCCGGTCCGGTTCGACGCGGCGCAGCGCTGGATGCGAGGGGCCGCGGTCGGCTTCGGCGGCGTGATGCTGATCGGCGGCGTCGTGGTCTATGGCGTGTTCACCGTCCATCCGCGCCAGCAAGAGCCGCTGCAAGCGGCGGCGTCGCGGCTGTTGGCCGAATGGCGGTCGCGCTACCCATGCGGGCCGGCTTACGTGATGGGCGATTTCTGGAGCGCCTATGGCCTCGGCGTCTCAATGCAGCCGCCGCGTCCCGGCGTGCATCTGATCGAGATGGACGAAGTCCCCGGCTACGATCCCGCGTTGCGGGAGAGGCAGGGCGCGCTGCTCGTCTACCGCGATCATCTCGACGAGCGGGAAATCCGCGCCGTGTTTCCCGATCTCGACCTTGCGACGCGCGAGCGCCTGACGTTGCCGTTCGCGCGCACGCTGAGCCGCAAGGCGATGATGACCTACGAATACGTGTTCATCCCGCCGAAGGGTTGCTGAGCGGTTTCTGATAAGCCTGATGGGTCGGATAGGACCCGGCGTCGTCATGCCCGGGCTTGACGGCGTTTGCTCCTTGCCGAGAGCCCCGTGCGTTTGCATTGCGGCGTCATGGCGAGCGAAGCGAAGCCATCCAGGGCGCCGCTGATGATCCCCATCCGGTTGGCGCACGATCCCTCGGAACTGGATGGCGCCGCTTCGCTCGCCTTCGCGGTTGGAGGCTCGACGGGCGTATCAACCACGCGCATCCGCCGCCGCGATCGCGCCGCGCGGCAGGGCTTGTTTGACGCTGAAGAACTCCCGCCACGGATCTTTGCGCTTCACCGCCGACTTGATGTCGAAGGCGCTCGCGGCTTTCACCTTCTTAAGCTCTTCCCAGGACAGCGGCGTCGCGACATGCGCGCCGGGCCGCGCGCGTAGCGACCACGGCAGGATCGCCGTCGCCGACTTCTTGTTTCGCAACCAATCGACGAAGATGCGGCCCTTGCGCCGCTGTTTGCTCATCGTGGCGACGAACCGCTCCGGCTGATGCGCCGCCAGCGCCTGCGCGAACGCCTTCGCGAACGGCTCGGTTTGATCG
This sequence comes from uncultured Pseudomonadota bacterium, assembly GCA_963807735.1. Taxonomy (GTDB): domain Bacteria; phylum Pseudomonadota; class Alphaproteobacteria; order Rhizobiales; family Beijerinckiaceae; genus Roseiarcus. The sequence continues at coordinate 29,290 of CAWEDI010000048.1, forward strand.
TAGGTCGCCGAGGCGTCGAGCGGCGCCACGACATGCACCCCCTTGCCCCCAGAGATCATCGGCCAGGATTGCAACCCGATCTCCTTCAGCGCCTTGGCGATGTCGGTCGCCGCCCGCTTGACCTCGTCGAACGGCAGCCCCTCGTCGGGATCGAGATCGAACACCATGCGGTCGGGCGTCTCCAGCGCGCCGACGCGGCTCATCCAACCATGCAATTCGATCGCGCCGAACTGCGCCGCCGTGTGCAGACCGACCGCGCCGTCGAGCGCCATATAGGTTTCGCCGTCGACCTCCACGGGAAGGACGCCGGTCTCCATGCCGCGCAGCGGATGGCGTTGAAAGAAAGTTTCCTCGATCGATTCCGGCGCTCGCACGATCGACAACGGCCGCTCCGCGAGATGCGGCGCGATCCGCTCGGCGACGGCGTCGTAGTAGGCGGCGATCTCTCCCTTTGTCACGCCCGCATCGGGGTAGACGATGCGGTCCGCGTGGGTGATCGTCGCTGGGCGCAGCGGCGTGGCTTTCGCTTTTGTCGGTTTGGGAGCGGAGGAGGGCGTCACGGGCAAATCCTCGCGAAGCGCCAGGAAGCGCGCCTGACGCAGATTGCCGTCGCCGGTCCATCCGCCAAAACGGATTTCCGCGCGCAACGGTTGTTTGACGAACTTGAGGCCCCGAGGCCACGCGCCGACCAGATTGGCGGGCGCCGTAGCGCCGGCGCCGCGCGAAAGCTTGGCGAACAGCGACGCGCGCTGTTCGACGCTGTAGCCAGTTCCTATGCCGCCGACATAACGCAGCTTGCCGTTCTCCTCGACCGCCGCGTGCAGCGAGGCGAAAAGCTCATTTTTGGTCGAAGGCTTGTAGCCGATGATGACGACATCGGTGCGTGGGTAGCCTTTGATCTTCACCCACGAATGGCTTCGATCGGAGACGTAGGTCGATGTGCGGTCCTTGGCGACGATCCCCTCCGCGCCCGCAGCGACCGCGCGCTCGAACACCATGTGTCCATCGCCGGTGATGTGTTCAGCGACGCGGATGTGCGAGAGGCCCTTGGGGACGATCTTGCGCAAAGCCTCTTGCCGCTGGCTGAGCGGCTTTTTGCGCAGGTCGGCGCCGTCGAGGGAGAGAAGATCAAAGGCGACGAATTCGATCGCCTCGGGTCGCCGCTCCTCCAGCGCGGCGACGAGCGCCGGAAACTGGCTGACGCCCTTCTCGTCGAGCACAACGGCCTCGCCGTCGAGCAGCGCGCTCTTGCAGGCGAGCTTGCTTGCGTCGGCGGCGATCGACGAGAACTTGCCGGTCCAATCAAGGCCGGAGCGCGTGTAGAGCTTGGCCTCGCCGCTCGCGGTTGCGAGCTCCAGGCGGTAACCGTCATATTTGAGCTCGTAGATCCAATTCTCGCCCTCGGGCGGCGCTTCCTCAATCGCGCAGAGCTGCGGCGGCGCGAACGCGGGCAGCTTCGCCGTCGCTTTGGGCTTGGTCTTCTTCGCCGGCTCGCCCTTCTCGATCTGCTGGCGCGTGCGCTGCGTGCTGACCGATCCGGGGAAGCGCGAAGTGAGGCTGTCGTCCTCCTCGGCGAATTCGTCGCGCTCCTTGATGAGCAGCCAGTTCTCGCGCTTCTCCTTGGTGTGCATCCGCACCAGCACCCACTGTCCGCGCATCCGTTCGCCGTGGGCGATGAACTTGATTTCGCCTTTGCGCACGGCTTCGCCCGGATCGCCGTTGGCCGGCGAATAGCTCGCGTATTCCCAGAGAATGACCGTTCCCCCGCCATATTGGCCTTGCGGAATCAGGCCCTCGAAGGTCGCGTAGTCGAGCGGGTGATCCTCGGTGCGGACCGCGAGGCGACGGTCTTTAGGATTGGCGGACGGCCCGCGCGTCACCGCCCAACTGACAAGGACGCCGTCCATCTCGAGGCGGAGATCGTAGTGATCGCGGCGCGCGAAATGATGCTGAACGATCAGGCGATGTCCGGCGGCGACGTCGCCGCCTTCGGGCTCCGGCGTCGCCTTGAAGTTGCGCTTGGCCCGGTAGGTCGCGAGCGAGGCGCCGGCCATGTCAGCCGGCCTTCCGCTTCGCCGGGCTCTTGGTCTTCTTGGCCGGCGGCTTCTTCGCCGGCGCCTTTTGCGCCGGCGGCGCCTTGGGCGCCGCGGCCGCCTCGCCGCCGTCCGACAGCGAGCGCTTCAGCGCCTCCATGAAGTCGATGACCTTCGCCCCCGGCGCCTTCTCCTCCTCGACCGGCACGGAGCCGCCGGCGGCGACCTTGCGCTTGACAAGGTCGCGCAGCGCCTCGGCGTAGTGGTTCTTGAATTGAGAGGGGTCGAAAGACTGGCTGCGACTTTCGATCAGCTGCTCCGCCATCTTGAGCATATCGGCGCGGGGTTTCTCCTTGCCGAGCGACGAGAACACATCGTCGGCGTCGCGAATTTCGCTGTCGTAGCGCAGAGAATCGAGCACCAGCCCGGCGCCGCCGGGGTAGAGCGCGACGAGATTCTCGCGTCCGCCCAAAGTAAGCTGTCCGACCGCGACCTTGCGCGCCGCGCGCAAGGCGTCGCGGATGACGACATAGCCTTCCTCCGCGACATCGCCGTCAGGCAACAGGAAGTACGGGCGCTCGAAATACAGCGGGTCGATGTCGGCCGCGTCGACGAACTGCGTCAGCTCGATGGTGTGGCGCGTCTCCAGACGAACGGCGTCGAGTTCGTCCTTTTCCAGCAAAACGTAATTGCCGGGCTCGACCTCGTAGCCCATGACGATGTCCTCGGGCGCGATCTTTTTCTCGCCCGCGACCTTCAGATAGTGGATGCGATGCTTGGTCTTGCGGTCGATCTGGTGGAAATGCGGCGCCGCCTCGGAGCGCTCGGCGGAGACCAGCCGGACGGGAATGGCGACCAGCGCGAGGCGAAGATAGCCTTTCCAGAAGCTGCGAACGCTCTCGGCCACTTTCAACTCCCCGCAAAACAACGCCGGAACATCAACGCCGCGCAAAATTGGCCTGTTCCCGATCCCGGCCTGTTTTTTGTCAGGGAAACCGGCGCCGACGCCACTCCAGAATCGTCTGGCTGACCTCGTCGGGGAACTCCTGCTGTGTCCAATGGCCGCTGCCCTTGACGAGATGGCGTTCGAGATCGGGGATCAGGGTCTCCATGCCTTCCGACATCGCCGGCGGCAGCACCGCGTCGAGTTCGGCCGAAATCATCAGGCAGGGGACCCGTATCGTGTGATCGAGGCCGGCGCTCCGCTCCCAGTTGCGGGTGAAATTGCGGTACCAGTTGATGCCGCCGGTGAAGCCGGCGTGGCGGAACGCCTCGACGAACACGGCCTTCTCTTCGGGACTGACGATCGAGGGCCGAGGATCGCGCGCGGGGTCGTAGTTGGCGACGATCGTCGGGAAATCGAGGTTGATCGGGGCGCCCGCGGCGCGCGCCGGCGGAGGCTTGCGCAGCATGAAGTCGAACAGTTTTTCGACGTTGGCGGCGAAGATGCGATCGGGCTCGCGCGCGGGGTCCTGGAAGCGCACGATATACATACTGTCGCCGAAGCGCTTCCGGAAGATGGCGATCGGGTCGACGGGCGGGCGCGGCAGGTGCGGCGTGTTGACGCCGACGACGCCGGCGACCCGGTCCGGGTAGCGCAGCGGAAAGCCCCAGCCGACGAAGCCGCCCCAGTCATGGCCGACGACGATCGCCTTGTCGATTTTCAAATGGTCGAGCAGATGGGCGATGTCGCCGGTGAGATGTTGGAGATCGTAATCCTCGACCGCTTCCGGCCCCGGCGTTGCGCCATAGCCGCGCTGGTCGGGCGCGATGACGCGACAGCCGGCCTCGCTCAACGCCTTGATCTGATGGCGCCAACTGAAGGCGAGTTCCGGCCAGCCGTGAAGCAGGACGATCGGGGTCGGGTCGGTGTCCGGGCCGGCTTCGTAAAAACCCATGCGCAAGCCGGGCAGGTCGGCGAATTGCAGCGGCGGCATGTCGAGCATGGGCGTTCCTCCCTGGGCCGGTCATCAGCGTGGCACGCGGGCGACGTGGGAAGCAAGCAACCATCGTCATGGCGAGCGAAGCGAAGCCATCCAGCGGCAGGGTTACCGCTGAAGTCTCTCGTTGCGCTGCTGAAAAAGACGACGAACGAAGGCTCTCACAACGGCTGGATGGCGTCGCTTCGCTCGCGATGACGGGGCCGAAGTTTGGCGTTCAGTTTCCGCCCTCCAGCAACCGTCTCGCGATCACCTGCGCCTGTATTTCCGCCGCGCCCTCGAAGATGTTGAGAATCCGCGCGTCGCACAGCACGCGGGAGATCGGGTACTCCAGCGCGAACCCGTTGCCGCCGTGGATTTGCAGCGCATTGTCCGCCGCCGCCCACGCGACGCGCGCGCCGAGCAGCTTCGCCATGCCGGCCTCCAGATCGCAGCGGCGCCCGGCGTCTTTCGCCCGGCCGGCGAAATAGGTGATCTGCCGCGCGATATGGATTTCGACCGCCATCATCGCCAGCTTGTCGGCGACGCGCGGGAAGCGGATCAGCGGCTTGCCGAACTGAATGCGCTCCTTGGCGTAGCGCAAGCCCAGCTCGAACGCGCTCTGCGCCACGCCGACCGCCCGCGCCGCCGTCTGGATGCGCGCGCTCTCGAACGTCTCCATCAGTTGCTTGAAGCCCTGGCCCTCGACGCCGCCGAGCAACTGGCTCGCCGGAACCTCGAAGCCGTCGAAGCCGATCTCGTATTCCTTCATGCCGCGATAGCCGAGCACCTCGATCTCGCCGCCCGACATGCCCTTGGCCGGGAACGGCTCGGCGTCGGAGCCGCGCGGCTTCTCGGCCAGGAACATCGACAGGCCCTTGTAGCCCTTTTCGTCCGGGTTGGTGCGCACCAGCAGCGTCATCAGGTCGGCGCGGACGGGGTGGGTGATCCAGGTCTTATTCCCCGTCACCTTGTAAACGTCGGCGTCGCGCACGGCGCGGGTGCGCAGCGAGGCGAGGTCCGAGCCGGTATTGGGCTCGGTGAACACGGCGGTCGGCAGGATTTCGCCGCTGGCGATCTTCGGCAGATACTTCGCCTTCTGCTCCGCAGTGCCGCCGACCAGGATCAGCTCGCCGGCGATCTCGGAACGGGTGCCGAGCGAGCCGACGCCGATATAGCCGCGCGAAAGTTCCTCGGAGACGACGCACATCGCGACCTTGCCGAGCCCCATGCCGCCGTTTTCCTCGGGGATTGTCAGCCCGAACACACCCATGTCGGCGAGGCCCTGGATCACCTCCAGCGGGATATAGCTGTTGGTCCGATGCCAGTCCTGCGCGTGCGGGATCACCTCGGCGTCGGCGAAGCGGCGCATCTCGGCGCGCATGGCTTCGAGCGTCTCGTCGAGGCCGGGATCGCCAATCGGTCCGTCGTGCGCGTGCTCGATCAGCGCCGACAGGCGGGCGCGGTTGGCGACCGTCGCGCCGGTCGCGATCAGTTCGGCGACGGCGCCGCCGCGCAAAGTGGCGAGGACCGCTTCGTCGAGCCCGAAATCGGCGGGCCGGACGAATTCGCCCTGGTTCATCGGAATGCCGCCGAACGCCTGCGCGAGATATTCGCCGAGGCCGATGCGGGTCAGCAGTTCCTCGGTCTCGCCGAAGCGGCCTTCGCCGCGCATCCGTTCGGCGTAAGCGGCGAGTTGCCGCACCGCCTCGACATAGGTCGCGAGCCAGGCGAGGCCGTGGACGGCGTGCTGCTCCGCTTCGATCCGCGCTGCGTCGAGCCGGCCGCCGACGCTCACATTGTCGCGGACGGCGGCGACGGCGCGCGTCAGCAACGATTCCAACGCGCCTTGGGCTTCTACGACGAGGTCGGCGAAGGACAAAGTTTGCGCTCCCTGGTTCTTTCGGCGCCGCAACATGCGACTTGAAAGGCGGCGGCGCAATCCGCATTTCCGCCGACGCGGTTTTTTGCGAGTATCGCGTCGCGGCTGTCGCGCTGGAACGAAGGGAAGGGCATGAGGGCGGCGGCGGGTATGGTGTTTGACGCGATCGGCGGCTTCATCATCGACGACGGATGGCCGATCGCCAGTCATATCGCGCTGTCGATGCTGACCTCATTGTTCCCGTTCTTCATCTTCGTAACCGCGCTCGCGAGCTTTCTCGGCGCCTCGGAGCTCGCGGGCGAAGCGACGAAGCTCATCTTCGAGGCGTGGCCGCAGGTCGTAGCCTCGCCGATCGCCGAAGAGGTGCAGAACGTGCTGACCCAGCCGCGCGGCGGGCTGCTGACGATCGGCGCGGTGCTGGCGCTATACTTCTCCTCAAGCGGCGTCGAGGCTTTGCGCACCGGCCTCAATCGCGCCTATGACGCGCTGGATCATCGGCCGTGGTGGCGGCTGCGGCTGCAATCGATCCTGTTCATGATGGTGGCGTCGATCGGCCTGCTGGCGCTCGCCTTTTTCGTCGTGCTCGGGCCGCTGATCTGGGCGAAGGTGCTGGATTACGCTCCGCAGCTCGCGCCGTTGCAGCGGCTCGTCACCATCGCGAGGCTCGGCGTCGCGACGATCGTATTATGCGCGACGCTGTTCGTCGCGCATATCTGGCTGCCGGCCGTCAAGCTACGGTTCATCGACGTCGCGCCGGGCGTGATTTTGACGTTCGTCGGCAGCGTCGGCTTCGGCGAGGCGTTCGGCCTCTATCTCAACGAGTTCGCGCGCAATTACGTCACGACCTACGCCGGGCTCGCCGCAGTGATGATTACGCTGGTGTTCCTCTACTCGGTGTCGGCGATTTTCGTGTTCGGCGGCGAATTGAACGCGGCGATCCTACGCGCCGGCCGCCGTGAAAAACTGCGCGTGCGAAGGGCGGGGCGGGTGCGCGGCACCGGGGCGAAGCATCTGGAGCGGCGGGAGTGACCCTGTGCTAGTGCTAAGCCATGCTTGAACGGCTGATCGCCAGCATCGAGGAGAAGAAGGCGCAGTTCGATCGCCTGCGCCCGCTTTCGGCGTCGGCTCTGGCGCAACTGCAAAAGTATTACGACGTCGAGCTGACCTACACGTCCAATGCGATCGAGGGCAATACGCTCACGCTGCGCGAGACCGCCGAAGTGATCGAGCACGGCATCACCATCGGCGGCAAATCGTTGCGCGATCATCTCGAAGCCGTCGATCACTACGACGCGTTGCTTTGGATGCGCGAACGGGCGTCGAGCGGCACGGCTCTCGGCGAAGCTGTCGTCTGCGAATTGCATCGTCGGATCGTCGCGCGCAGCCAACCCGCGATCGCCGGCGTTTACAGCCGCAACCCGCGACGGATCGCCGGCTCCCCGGTCGTGTTCCCCAATCCGGCGAAGATTCCGCAGCTCATGCAGGAACTCGGCGCTTGGCTCGAAGCGGCGCCGCCGAGACCGGCCGCCGCGTTCGAAGCGCATTTCCGCCTGACCGCGATTCACCCATTCGGCGACGGCAACGGTCGCACGGCGCGGTTGTTGATGAACCTCCTGCTGATTCGTGGCGGCTATCCCCCAGTCGCGGTGCGCCCGGAAGATCGTAAGACCTATCTCGACAGTCTCGAACGCGCGTCGCTCGCGGAGGATTTTACGCCTTACCAGACCTTGCTGCACAGTCGCCTGGACGCCACGCTGGCGGAGTATCTGGGCGCCCTGGGCGAGAGTTCGGAATCCGAATAAGAAATTGACTCGTCTTTGCGAGCGAAGCGAAGCAAACCACGGCGCCGCCAATGTAGCTCTATCCGGCTGGCGGACGATCTCGTCGGGCTGGATACCGTCGCTTCGCTCGCTTTGACGGCGCCCCACGTTCTGCAGTCGGCCGCGACCGGCGACCTCAGCGAAACCGCCGGTGCGAGCCGTTCTCATCGCGATCCCAGGACAAATCGACGGTCTTCATGTCCCTGATCGCGAGCGCCGGCGCCTCGCGCTCCCCGGCCAGCCACGCCTTGGCGAGCGCGAGATAGTCCTGCATCTCCAGTTCGATCGCGGCTCGGCTGAGCGCGGGAAAGCTCTTCGTCGCGACGAGAAAGAACAGCTCCGGGTCGATCGTCGACAGCAGCCGGTCCTTGACCGCGACCGCTGGCTTGCCGAAGCTCATTCGCCCCTCGGCGTTGGCGAAGACGATCGTGTTTTGCCGGAAATAGAACTGCACGTCCTTCTCGGCGGCGACGCGCGGCCGGATGATGTCGTAGGCCGCAAAACCTTGGCCTGAGAACAGGATCGCCCAATACTCCAGCCAACGCTCGTTGACGTGATGCGTGCCGCCCTGCAACGGCAGCGCGGCGGAAAACAGCACGACATTGGCGTGCCGGCAGAGATCGGCGATCAACCGCTCCGCGCAGGCGAACGGCAAATGCTCGGCGACCTCCATGCACACCGTCAGGTCGTAGCGGCGCTTCAGATCGAACCCTGAGGTGAGTTCGACCGGCGTGAAGTATTGCGGGTCGATCGCGAGCAGGTCGCGATTGACGTAATCGCCGTCAAGCCCGCGGATGTCGGCGACGCCGGCCTGCGAGAAAGCGTGCAGCCAGCTGCCGGTTCCGCAGCCGACGTCCAACACCGATCGCGGGCGCACGTAGTCGTACAGCGCCCGGATGATCTGGCTCGCCGAATAGTTCTCTTTGCCCATGGCGGCAAAGAACGCATCGCCGTATTCCGACATGGATCCTATTCCTTCGCCAGGACGACGACGCGACCCGGCGCTTCGACGCCGGCCTCGGCGCGAGCGGCGGCGGCGCGCGAATGCGCGATCGTCAGCCCCGCGCTGGCCGCCGCTGCGCGCCAATGCGCGTCGGAATGCCGGAAGCGCAAGCTCGCGCCGAGCGCGAACGGGCTCTCGCCGCTCTCGATCGTGAAGGCGAACAGGCCCGACGGCTTCAGCGCCGCCGCTGCGTAAGCAAAGACCGGCCGCAGGTCGCCGATATAGACCAGCGCATCGGCCGCGATCACGAGATCGGCGCCGGCGGGCGGTAGTGCGGCGAGAAACGCGACGAATTCGGCGACCGTCAGGTCGTCGTAAACCCCGGTCCGGCGCCCCTCGGCGATCATGCCCGCGGAGAGGTCGACGCCGACGAGCCGCTCGGCCCAATTGCGCAACAGCCGCCCGGCGAGCCCGGAGCCGCAGCCGAGATCGAGCGCGACGTCGAAGCGCCGCCCTGGCGCGACCGCGCCCAGCGCCGAAAGCAACAGCTCCGGTCCGCGATAGCCGAGCGTGTCGCGCAAATGGCGATCGAACCGGGGCGCGTAATCGTCGAACAGGCGCGCGACATAGGCGGGCGGCAGCGCGGCGACCCCGCGCTGCTCCAGCCGGGCGAGTCGCGGGCCAGCGCCGTTGGCGTCGTCGGGATCGATGCGCACCGCTTCGCGGAAGGCCGTCGCGGCGGCGCCGCCGTCGCCGAGCTGTTCCCGCGCCTCGCCCAGCGCAAACCACGCCGGCGCCCAGTCCGGCGCGCGTTCCAGCGCTTGCTCGTAAACCTCAGCCGCCGCGCGCCAGTCGCCCTCGGCGGCGGCGGCCTGCGCGTAGGCGAAGCGGCGTTCGGCGAGGGGGTCCAATACAGCGCTCAATTTGGCGGCGGCGTCTTGCGGGCCGCCTCGATCTTGGCTTGGAGCTCGTCGAGTTGCGATTTGGCCGCGTCCGCGGCCTTGGCGAAACCTTCGGCCTTGGCGCGCGAATCGGTTTCGGAGGCTTTCGCGGCGACGGCGGAAGCGTCGGCGGCGCGGGCTTTCGCCTCCGCCTCGGCGAGCGCGGTCTGCGCCTTTTCGAGCTCCGCGCTGGCGGCGGCCTTTTGCGCAGCGAGGTCGGCGAGTTCGTCCTGCGCCGTCTTCAGATTGCTCGTCGTGTCCTTCAGCAGGGCGGTCTTCGATTCGAGCTGATCGGTTTCGGAGGCGAGCGAGAGCTCGGTTTCGTCGACCTTGCGGGTGAGCTCGGCGAGATCGCTTTGCACGCTGGTGCGCTGCGCCACGGCGTCATCGAGCGCCTTGCGGCCGTCGTCGAGCTTCTTGCGCAGCTCGGCGGCGGAGCCGACGGTCGCCTGCAACGCCTGCAACTCGCCGACGAGCTCCTGACGCGCCACTTCGGTGCGTCGCAGCGCCTCCTCGCCGTCGGCGCGCAAGGCGACCGCCTGCGTCCAGAAATAAACCGCCACCAGCCAGCCGACGGCGGCGATCGCCATTAGCGCCAACGACGCCGGTCGCGCGAATTCGCTTCGGCCTCCGTCCATGCTCATCCCCCGGCGCCCCGTTGCGGCGCCCTAGATATTGGCCGACGGCCTCCCGCGCCAAGCGGAAAGTTGAGACCGCCATCACCTGACTTGGGGACGGCCCTAAAGGATTGCGCGCGCGCTTCATCGCATCGGCGGCTAGAAGGCTTTGACGAACCCGCCGCGCGCCGACATAAGTCGAGCGATCCTTCGAGGGAAGCGCCGTTGAGATTTTCGCTCGCCAGTCTCGCCCGCCAGGCGCTTCGCGGCCACCAGGATTGGCCGGCGCAATGGCGCTCGCCGGAGCCGAAGCGGGCTTACGACGTCATCATCATCGGCGCCGGCGGCCACGGCCTCGCCACCGCCTATTACATGGCCAAGGAGCACGGGATCACGAACATCGCCGTGCTCGAGAAGGGCTGGCTCGGCGGCGGCAACACCGGGCGCAACACGACGATCGTGCGCTCGAATTATCTCTGGGAGGCGTCGGAGGGCATCTACGGCCACGCCCACAAGCTTTGGCCGGGGCTTCAGCCAGGAGCTCAACTACAACGTGATGTTCTCGCCGCGCGGCGTCATGCTGCTGGCGCACAACCACCACGACGAGCAGGCGTTCCGCCGCCACATCTACGCCAACCGGCTCGCCGGCATTCCCAACGAATGGCTGACACCGGAGCAGGCGAAGGAGTTTTGCCCGATCCTCAACATCGATCCCGGCATCCGCTACCCCGTGCGCGGCGCGGCGCTGCAACGCACCGGCGGCACTGCGCGCCACGACGCGGTCGCCTGGGGCTACGCCCGCGGGGCGAGCGCGCGCGGCGTCGACATCATCGAGAACTGCGAGGTCAAGGCGATCACGCGCGACGCCACAGGCGCCGTCTCGGGCGTCGAGACCAGCAAGGGGCCGATCTCGGCCAAGAAGATCGGCGTCGTCGCCGCCGGGCACACCAGCGTCGTGATGGCGATGGCGGGCCTGCGGATGCCGCTCGAATCGTTCCCGTTGCAGGCGCTCGTCTCGGAGCCGCTGAAGCCGGTGATGCCGTGCGTGGTCATGTCGAACGCGGTTCACGCCTACATGTCGCAATCCGACAAGGGCGAACTCGTCATCGGCGCCGGCACCGACGGCTACGTCTCCTACAGCCAGAGCGGCGGCCCGCATATCGCGGTCTCGACCCTGGAGGCGATCGTCGAGATGTTTCCGATTACCTCGCGGCTCAAGATGCTGCGCAACTGGGGCGGCATCGTCGACACTACGCCCGACCGTTCGCCGATCCTCTCGAAGACCGCGGTTCCGGGCCTGTTCGTCAATTGCGGCTGGGGCACCGGCGGGTTCAAGGCGACGCCGGGCTCGGGCCATGTGTTCGCCGCATCTCGTCGCGACCGGCGAGCCCAACGCCATCACCGCGCCGTTCACGATCGAGCGCTTTCGCACCGGCGCGCTGGTCAACGAGGCGACCGCCGCCGCCGTCGCGCATTAAGGGGCTCAATATATATGCTGCTGATCCGCTGCCCCTATTGCGAAATGGAGCGACCTGAGGTCGAATTCAAATACGGCGGCCAGGCGCATCTGGTGCGTTCGCCGCAGACGGCGACCGACGAGGAATGGACGGACTTCCTCTTTTTCCGCGACAACACCAAGGGCGTCCACGCCGAGCGCTGGCGTCATGCGGTCGGCTGCGGGCGTTTCTTCAACTGCCTGCGCGACACGGTGAGCGACAAGATCGTCGGTCACCTACAAGGCCGGCGAGCCGCGGCCGTCCTTGTCCTAGCCACGGCGCTTTTCTCGGGCGCCGTCCGCGCCGACGACATCCGGCAGATCGCGCCGGACCAGTTCGCGCCGATGTACAGCGATCCCGGCGCGCCGTCGCACAAGCTGCCGCCGCCGCCCCCGCCCGCGCCGCCGCCGGTCCCGAAGGCGGCCGCCGAGAAGCCGCCACCCCCGCCGCCGCCTCCGCCGGCGGTCGCGCCAAGTCGCGACAAGCCGTTCGGCGCGTGCGAGCCGAACACCCCTGGCTGGGTCGTCTGTCTCGGCGGCGCGGCGCAACTCGCCGATCACGACGTCGAGCAGACCGAGCACGCGGTGCTGGCGGCGCTCGGCGGCCGGCCTGGCGTCAATCCCGTGGTCGCGGACGGCGCCGCGCGGGGATTGCGGGCCGCGGGCGACGCTTGGCGCATCCTTCGCGACCGCGAATGCGCGGATCTGCCGTTGATCGAGGCCGGCCTGACGGGATCGCTGTACGAGCGGCGCCTGGTGTGCCGAATCCGGCGCGACATCGACCGGGTGGAGTTTTTGCGCGAGCGTTACGGGGCGAGTGGGTAGAGCCCGTGACTTTGCGAACGCTACTCTTGGTCGCGCTTGCGACGTTTGCCGTCGACGCCTCGGCCGATACCCTGGCGGACGCTTATTGGTCGGTGCGCGAACGGGCGACGGCGCGGCTCGCGGCGCTCGCGCATGCAGACGCCAAGCCGGCGAAAATCCGCGCGGTCGAGGACGCCGCGTTGCGCGAATTGGAGCGCAGGGTGATTGCCATGGTCGGTCCGGTCGCCGTCGAAGGCTACGCGACGCTGCCGACAAGCCACGTTGTCGCGCTCGCCGAAGGCCCCGATTTCGGGCTGCTCGACGGCGTCTCGTTCGCCGCGCTGGGGGCACGCGGCGGCGAACTGCTGGTCACCACCGAGACGCTGCTCGATCATTGGTTGAAGACGAACGGGCCGAAGGCGGCGGCGCTGCTCGGCGGGTTGGCCGCGTTACGTTCAGACGCCTTTTACAGCGACGCGTTCAATCCTGAGAACGGCGTCGACATCGTTGCGGATCTCGCGCTGAAAGCGCCGCCGGGCGCGTCGCTAATTGTCGCCAAATTCGGCCGCTTCGGTTGGGCGACGGACACGCCTCCGCACGCACTCCTGATCGTGAGCGTCGTCAGGGACGGCAAGATTTTCGTCGCCGTCTCGCCGCCGAAAACAAAAATTTCGGACATCGCCGCGTGCCCGTACCACAAGCTGAGCGATGACCCGGACGAATTCGGTCCCTATCCCGGGGACGACTTCGAGGCTTGGCGCACTTGCGAGCGCCGCAATCTCTCCTCGGCTCTGTTCTATGTCGACCTTCGGCGTGAAGCGCAGCAACTCGCTGAGCGGCTGGCCCCCGCCAAGTAGGGATCGGAGCGCTCTATGTGCGGCGACTCGTCTGCGCCAACGCTAGGGTGCTCAGTAATCCTTGAAATCGCGCAGCATTTTGGCGATCCGGATGGGCTTCTCGCCCTTCGGCCGTGTTTCGATGTCGTCGACTTTCCAGTCGCCGCCCTCGCGCACGAAATAATAGACGTTGACGCAGGGCGTCTTCAGGTTCTGGAACGAGACGGTCACGGTCGCTTTGTCGCCGACAATATGCGCGGCGCCGACGTTTACTTTCGATAGCTCCCAATCCTGGCCGTCGATGACGAAATCCCAGTCTATGGCGCAGATTTCACTGGATTTCTTCTCGCAATCGGCGTTGCGCTTGAACAGCGCGGCGAGGCTCCGCGACGCTCGGCGCGCGACAAGTTTGTAGGATACCTGCGAATCGAGCTTGTCGTTGTTCTGCGCGCGCTCGTAGGCGGCGTAGACTTGCCGCAGCCAGGCGGCCGGCTCGACCTCTTCGGCGCGCGCCGCGCCGCTGGCGATCAACAGCGCTGTCGTTAGCGCAAGCCCACGGAATGTCTGCACTTCGTTTCTCCGAACGGCTCGGCAAGGCCCGCGTTAACGCGCGGCGATCCAGGCCGCCAGAATGAAGCGCTCGCCGCGGGACATGTCGAGCCGCAAAGATCGTCCGTCGCGCAGCCTCGCCTGCAATCGATCGAGGTCGACGGCAATGTCCTCGTATTCGAGCGGCGATCCGTCGAGCGGGTTGATCGCCTTGTAGACCGCCTCCTTGGCGGCGAAGATCGCCCGGCTCCGCGCCGGATCGTCGGCGACTTCGCGCCGCTCCGCGCCAAACAGCGCGATCTCGGCGACGTCAGGCGGCAGCGGCGCGGCCGGCTCCACGTCGACCCCCAGCGCCAATATATCTTTCGTACGCGCCGCGACGGCGACGGCTTTTTTCTCGTCATGCGCAATCGAGCCGACGAAACCGGGCGGCCAGATCGGGAACCCGCCGGGCGCGCGGGGCAGGGCGGCGTCGGGGGGGCCGCCGAGCCCGGCCAAACACGAGCGTGCCGCCAAGCGCCCGGCGCCGCTGGCGCGACGCCGGGCAAGGGGCTCGGAAGGGTCGGGAAAGGCGCCTTCGTCGCCTTCGGCTATGCTGCGTTTGATCATTCGCATCCCAACCTTGAGGAGGCGAACCGCCAAACTGACCCTCGTCACTCCGCCGCCATCAGCATCGCCTTGCGTCCGACAAGGCGGGCGGGATTGCCGCGCCAGCGCGAATCGGCCGGGGTGATTTCGCCCTTCATCAGGAACGCGTCGGGATCGAGCCGGGTGCGGTCGCCCATCGTCACGCCGTAGTGGACGAACGAACCGACGCCGAGCGTCGCACCCGCGCCGATACGGATGAAGTCCGATTTGTAGGCGCCTTCCTCCAGCGAATGCGATTGCAGCATGACGCCCTCGTTCAGCGCCGCGCCGTCGCCGATCTCAACCAGCGTGCGCTCGCTCATGTTGGCGCCGTCGTCGTAGACGCAGGCGCCGACCTTGGCGCCGAGGAGACGCAGCACCATCGGCCGGAACGGCGTGCCGGCGAAGACGCTGGTGTGCGAGCCGGCGCCGGAAAGCTTCCAATAGCGCTCGACCTCCCAGAACGCGCGGTCGTAGCTGGTCGCGACCATCGCCTTCATGCGGCGGAACCCGTAAGCCCAGCGCTCGACGAGAATGTCGAGGCCGAGTAGCAGAAACGCCACCGCGGCCAGCGCCGCCGACATCGCCCATAGGCTCATCCAGCCGTAGAGCTCGGCCGTCAGCGTCAGCACGTAGAGGCCGAGAAACTCGGCGACGAAACTTTTCGCCAACGTCATCCCCATGGTGACCAGGTTGTGCCGGGTCTTCGCGGCGAGCCGCTGGCGGCGCTCAGCCGGGTCGAACCGGCTGACGAGTTCAAGGTCGCGCGCGGCGGCGCGGGGAATCTCGAACGCCGGCGAGCCGAGCAGGCCGACGTTCTCGCGCAACGGTCCGTCGATCGGCGCCATCACCTTGGTGCCGAGCAGGCAATTGTCGCCGAGCCGCGCGCCCGGCGGCACGAACACGTCGGTGCCGATAAAGGTGTTGGCGCCGACGCGCGCCGCGCCGATGCGAAACGCGTGGCTCGAGAACGTGACGTTGCCCATCGTCAGCCCGTCCGAGGCGACCGTGCCGGCGCCGATGGCGCAAAAGAATGGGTTCTCGAACGCCTGCTCGGTGCCGAAATTTGAGCCGGTCGAAGGCGACGGCGCGAGTTTCACGCCGACGAAGCGCATGTATGTCTCGACGACAACGCTGTCGCCAAACAGCAGTTGGAAGAAGGTGGAGTTCGAAAACGCCTGGACGTTGCGTTGCAGGAAATAGCGAAAGCCATAGAGCCGGTAGTGACGGCCCTCGCGCAGGAACAGGTTCAGAATCCGCGGCACGGCGTAGATCGTCGCGAGCCCCACGGCGAGCGAGCCGACGAACAGCGCGCTCGCCAGACCGAACGCGATCGGCAGCAGTTGCAGCGCGGTCGCCAGCGAATCGGTGCGCAGAGTCGTCACGTCGGCGTCGGCGACCCACAGCGCCAGCGCCCAAGTCAGGGCCATGTCGGCGAGCGGCCCGAGCACGACCAGCGCGAGGAAAAGCTGGCTGATCGTGAACAGCGCACGCCGCCACGCGCCGGTCGTCAACTCGTCGGCGAGGCGGAAATTGGTGACGGTCTCCTCGGCGGGCGAGCCGTGAAAGCGCTTGCCGTCAGGCACGCGCTGGCCTCGCTGCAACGACGAGGCGTGGCCGAGTTGCGCGAAATCGCCGAGGCCGACGTCGAGGTCGAGCACGCTCGCCTCGCCGACGAACGCGCCCTTGCCGACTCGGATCGCGCCGAAATGCAGGGTCTGCCCGATCGCGCCATAGCCCGGCGCGAGCACGCGGCGGGCGATGACGGCGTCGTCGCCGACCTCGAACAGATCGGCCGCCACTGGCACCGCGGCGGTGGCGATGACCGCGCGCGCGCCGATCTTGGCGCCGAGGCAGCGCAGGAACAGGTTGAACAGCGGCTCGCCGACGAACAGGAAGGCGGGCGCGACGGTGATGAGCCGGCGGGCGACCCAGAAGCGGTAATAATCGAGGCTCCACAGCTTGATCGTCGTCGGCGTGGCGCGGCCGATCAGCGTCCACTTGGCCGCGATCGCCAGGAGATTGAGGCCGAGGAACCATGCCGAGACGATCAACTCGGACCGGCCCAGCAAGGCCGCCGGCGAGCGCACGGCCGCGTAGGTGAAGCTGAAGCTCGCCTGCAACGCCGCGACGCCGATCAGACCGGCCACGATATAGAACGCGAACTGCGCCGCGCCGGTCAGCGCATAGGCGAGCCGGCTCGGCGTCTCCGCCGGGACCTCGGCGTAGGTTTCGACCGTCGGCTTGGCGGCTTGCAACGCCGCGGCGAGCTTCCGCACGGTGGTGTTGGCGTAGATGTCGCGCATGGCGACCTGGGTCAGCGGCGCGACCTGGCGGATGCGCGCGCAGAAGCGCGCCATCAGCAGCGAGTGGGCGCCATATTCCTTGAAGAAGTCGCCGTCGATCGACACTGTGTCGAGGGCCAGCGCTGATTTCAGCGCCTCGCACAGCATCCGCTCCATGCGCGTCTGCGGCTCCGCGTGCGTGGCGCTGACGCGGATCGGCGCCGATTTCGGCTTCGGCAGTTGCGCCCGATCGGCCTTGTTGCTGACCAGCATCGGGATGAACGGCAGCCGCTCCAGATAGGCCGGCGTCATGTAGGCGGGCAGGCGGGCGCGGAGATGCGCGAGAATGTCCGCTGGCTTCGGCGCGGCGACCCCGTGTTTAATTGAATAATAGGCGACAAGCTCCGGCGCGCCCGGCGTCGGCTCGAAGGTCGCGACCGCGACCTGACTGATCTCGGCGACTTCCAGCATCACCGATTCGATCTCGGTCAGCTCGATGCGGTAGCCGCGCAGCTTCACCTGCGTATCGATGCGGCCGAGATATTCGATCTCGCCTTCCTCGTTGATCCGGCCGAGATCGCCGGTGCGGTAGATGCGGCCCGACGGGTTATTCGGGATCGAAAGGAAATCGGCGATGAATTTCGCATGGGTCAACTCGGGCCGGTTCAGATAGCCCTCGGCGACGCCGATGCCGGCGATGCCAATCTCGCCGTGCTCGCCGAGCGGGAGGATTTCCGCGCGTTGCGGGTCGAGAACGACGATCGAATAGGTCGGCAGCGGCCGCCCGATGGTGACCGCCTTGTCCGGCGACATGCGGGCGAGCGTTGCGGTCACGGTCGCCTCGGTCGGGCCGTAGCTGTTGAGCAGGACGCGTCCGGGCCGGCTCCAGCGCTTGACCAACGCCGGCGGGCAGGCCTCGCCGCCGA
Source organism: uncultured Pseudomonadota bacterium (assembly GCA_963807735.1). Classification (GTDB taxonomy): domain Bacteria; phylum Pseudomonadota; class Alphaproteobacteria; order Rhizobiales; family Beijerinckiaceae; genus Roseiarcus. Next base: position 46,967 of record CAWEDI010000048.1, read on the forward strand.
TCAGCAGCACGCGCAACTGCGGCAGATCGCGCTCGATCGAGGCGAGCAGCGTCGGCACGCAGCAGAAGCAGGTGACGCCTCGGGAATCGAGGAAATCGGCGAGCTCTTCGCCGAACAGGCTCGTCGCCGCGGCGTTGGGGACCAGCGTCGCCCCGGCGACCAGCGGCGCCCACAATTCTTCGACGGAGAAGTCGAAGGCGATCGACATGCCCTGATAGACGCGGTCGCCGACGCCGAAGCCGTAGCTTTCCGCCGCCACCCGCACGAAATTGCAGATGGAGGGATGCGCCACGGCGACGCCCTTCGGCCGCCCCGTGGTGCCGGACGTATACAGCACATAGCAGAGCGCGGCCGAACCCGCGTTGCGCTCCTCGTCCTTCAGCGGCGAGTCCGGCTCGGCGGCGATCTGGTAGCGCGCGCGATCGAGCACCACGACCGGCGTCGCCGAGGGGAAACGATCGGCGAAGCGCTGGTGGGTGACGGCGAAAAGCGCGTCCGAATCCTCCAGGATATAGGCGAGCCGGTCGGCGGGGTGATTGGCGTCGATTGGCACATAGGCCGCGCGCGCCTTCAGGAGGCCGAACAGCGTGACGTAGCAATCGAGCCCGCGGTCGAGCAGCACGGCGACGCTATCGCCCGGCCGGACGCCGAGCTCGCGAAAGAACCGCGCCATCTGATTGGCGCGCGCATCCAGTTCGGCGTAAGTGATTTCGAGCCCGTCGAGCGCGACGGCGACGCGATCGGCGTGGCGGCGGCAGGCGTCTTCGAGCACGTCCTCGAGCCGCTCGCCGTAGCGCCAGCGCAGCATGTCGCCGTCGGAAAGGATCGAGGGCGCGAACAGCGGGCGCGCGAGCGGAAACGCGGTGAGCGATTCGGCGTCTTTCAGAAGGGTTTCGGGTCTCGCAGGCGCAACCGACACGGGCTCAGTTCCCCAAGCCGGCGCGACCCGCGACGTGACGGACATGCAAAAACCCGCGACGATTGCCGCGTGAAACGCCCCCGAACCCCGCCGCCGGTTAAGCGCCGGCCTTAGCTTTGATTCTACGGCGTCCAGTAAAGCCGAATTGATGTGAACGCCGGCTGAATGACGGCGAAATTGCGAACCCGCCCTTAAAAGGCGGGGACTCGCCGCCGCGCTCGCGGGGCTCTTGCGTAAGTATGTGAACGCGCATTTAGATTTGATTCATCCGGGGTTCAGGTTCGCGGCGCCAGCCTCGCATACGTGTCCTGGCGAGGCGCCAGGCCGATCTGCTTCTGGAGTTGAACTTGATCCGATCCCTCACCATCGCCGCTGTCGCCGCCCTGGTTGTCGCCCTGGCGCCCGTCTCGGCGTTCGCCAAGCATCACCATCATCATCATCATCATCATCATCATCATCATCATCATCATCACCACCACAAGATGTGAGCAGGCCCGCTCCATGAAAAACGCCGCGCTGGCGAGGCCAGCGCGGCGTTTTTCATTGACGGGGTCGCGCGTGGGATCAGAGGTTCATGCCCTGGCGCGGATCGTAGGGTTTCTGATCGCGCCACTCGCGCATCAGGTCGGCGAGGGCTTTGTCCTCGGACGGCGGCAGGGCGATCCGCAACGTCACGAACAGATCGCCCGTGCTGTCGCCGGTTCCCGGCAAACCCTTGCCGCGCAGCCGCAGCACCTGGCCGCTGCTCGTCCCCGCACGGACGGAAATCTCCACCGCGCCGGACAGCGTCGGCGCCCGCACCTTCGCCCCGAGCACCGCCTCGTAAAGCGTAATCGGCAGGTCGAGCCTCAAATCGCGTCCTTCGACCTTGAACAGCGGATGCGGCGCGTAGCGCACGGTGATGATGGCGTCGCCCGCCTGACCGTTGCGCGCGCCCGGTTCGCCCTGACCGCGCAGGCGAATCGCCTTGCCGTCCTCGAACCCGACGGGAATGGCGACGTCGAGCGTCTTGCCGGTCGGCAAAGTGACCCGCACGTCGCCGCCGGTCGCAACTTGAGCGAGCGGCACGGTGACCGCAGCCGCTACATCTTCGCCGCGCGACGGCGGCCGGGCGCGGGAGCGCATGCCGCCGCTGAACATTTCGGCGAAAATGTCGGGGTCGAAGTTGCGGCCGCCGCCGGGGTCGGCGCCGCCGAAGTCGAAGTTGAAATTGCGGAAGTTGCCGGCCCCGGGACCGGCGCCGAACCCCTCGAACTGCGGCGCGCGCGGCCTGCCTTCCGCGTCGATCTCGCCACGGTCGAACGCGGCGCGCTTCTTCTCGTCGCCGAGGATTTCATAAGCCTGCCCGATCTCAGCGAAGCGCTCCTTCGCCTTGGGCTCCTTGCTCTGGTCCGGATGGAACTTCTTCGCCAGCTTCCGGAAAGTCGACTTTATCTCCGCGGCGCTGGCGGTCTTCGCCAGCCCGAGCACCGTATAGGGATCGCGCATTTCAAGCCCCGAACTCCCCGCGCCCGACTCGGCGGCGCGCGTGATTTCCCAACAATGTGGGCGCGACGGAGGTGGCGCGCAAGGGCGGCGCCCGTCCCGCGAGGCCGAAGCTCGCTCGGGCACGCTGCGGGAGTGCAGGATCGGGGCCTTCTCCCCGCCCTCGCGGGGAGACGGTGGGCCGGGGGCCGAATGAGGGGCGGCGCCTCCGCAGCCGGCGCGGTTCAGGGTTTGCGGTCGCGCAACTCGCGCATCTTCTCCTCGATGAACTCACGCGGCGACGGCGGCCGTTCGTCGGCGGGCGCCGCAGAACTGTCATCGTCCGCTGGGGTTTTCCCCGTTATGCGGGCGATTTGCGCTCGTAGATCAGCGGCGCGGGCGCGCTGCGCCGCGGCATCGTCTTCTTGTCCCATGATCGAGGTCTCACAGGCTCGGTGGAGCCCATGCGAGTCTAGCCCAAAACGGGCGTCCTCGCTCATCAATAGATGGCGCGCGTCGGACGTGCAGCCATCGCGGCGGAAGTCGGCGCCGGTCGGCTCGAATGCCCGAGGATTTCCGCGATCTGTTGCCGCCATCCCACGGCGATGGACGCCGTCGACGTCCGATTTGCGGCCACCGTCACTCCGAGAGCGCGCGACGAGCGCTGTCCGCCGGACAGGGCTTTGAGCGTGTCCGCCATCGTCATGCGGTCGAGCGCGGCGCGAAGATTGCCGCTCGCTTTCGAGTTGATGGGTCCGAGATCGCGGAAGGTCTGCCCGGCGTCGAACCACACTTTTTGCCACCAATGGCCGGAGACCGGCTCCTGCCAGGACAAATAGCCGCCCGGCAGGACTTGTCTCGGCTCGGTGATCGCGCCCGTGAAGGAATAGCGGACACCCGGCGCCTTGAGCGGATCGAAGAATTGCGGGGTGTAGAAATCCGCCACCATCACGCCATTGACGCTGTAGGCGAATTGCGCAGCCTCCGAGGCGTCCGCGACTTCCACCAGGAAGCTCACGCGGCCCTGATTGGCCATAGGCGAATCGCCAGCGACGAGCCGGTTGCCGAACGGGTCAACCAGCATCTCCAACGCCTCGTGACTGGCGGTCAGCGACCATTCGTCGAGCGACGCCGAGGCCGTCACCAGCGCAATCGGCTGGCCGTTGTTGTCCTCGTGAATGCCCGCCGCGCCGTCGACATTGATATTGTCCATTACGAGGATCGGCCAGTAACCCACGGGCACGTCTTCGAGCGCATTGAAAGCGTCGACGGTCGCCGAAATTTCCCAGATGGGCGCCAAGTCGCGCGCCGCCTGCTTTTGCAAAGCGGCGGAGACGCGTTGCACGTCAGAGGCGGAGATTTGTTTCGATTCCGAAACCAATGCAAGTTGACGCAAGAGCGCAGCCATGGAGCCCTCCCGAGGTTATTTCGCGATGCGATGGCTTGCAGCCCCGTCGCGCGGGAAACATGCCTGCGTCTTTATACCTCCACAAGCAACAAATCGCATACCCAAGCAGGTCAGGTCTACATAAATGCACTGTATGCGGCGCCATGCGCAAAATACGAGCGGCGAGACGCTCTGTTGTTCAGCATTCCCGAAATGACAGGCGGCGGCCTCACACCGCTCGCAACGGCCCGGCGTCGGAGATTGTCACTTCGCCCGCCTTCTCGCACGCGGAGCCCTGCGCAGTGTGGGTCTCGCGATCCTCCTCGAAACGCGCGATGAAAGCGCGGCAGGTCGCGCCAGCGCGGGCGAACCGAGCGCCGACGCCGACGATCGCGCCGCGCCGGCCGGTGTCGTCATTGCGCCAGGCCGAGGGATCGGCGCCGGCGGCGGCCTGGATGGCGTCGATCAGCGCCGCCTTGGCCTGCGGCCAATCCTCCTTTGCGAACGGATAGTTCGGCGATCGGATCGCCCCGGTCGGGGACGGATCGACGAAACCGGGAATCGACATCGAGCATCCGCCCAACGTCAGCGCCAGGGCGAGGGCCGCGGTAGCCGTTCGGGCGGAGGACCGCCCCTCGCATCGAAGCGCGAAAGCCATTATGCGTTGCAAGTCGAGACCACCTTCAAAGAGATCTGCATCTTGAGCGCCTCAAGCTTAATGTCGGGTAACCTCGACGCCTGCGAAGACCCGTTCGCGCTGTTTTCGCAATGGTTCGAGGCGGCCAAGCGCGAAGAAATCAATGATCCCGAGGCGATGTCGCTCGCCACCGTCGCCGCGGACGGGATACCCGACGTGCGCATGGTGCTGTGCAAGGACGCCGGACCCAGCGGCCTCGTGTTCTACACCAACGCGGAAAGCGCCAAGGGCGCGCAACTTCGCGCCCGGCCCCAGGCGGCGGCGCTGTTTCACTGGAAGTCGCTGCGCCGCCAGGCGCGGTTTCGCGGCCCAGTCAGCCTGCTCGACGAGGCGGCGGCCGACGCCTATTTCCACTCCCGCGCCCGCGAATCGCAAATCGGCGCCTGGGCGAGCGAGCAATCGCGGCCGCTCGATTCGCGCGCCGCGCTCGTCGCCCGCGCCGGCGAATACGCCGAGCGGTTCGGCGACCGCGAGATCCCGCGCCCCGGCTACTGGCGCGGCTATCGCCTCGCGCCGAGCGAGATCGAGCTGTGGCAAGACGGCGCGTTCCGCCTGCACGATCGCGTCCGGTTCACGCGCGCCGGCGCCGGGTGGACGCGGCAGCGGCTGTATCCGTGAACGACGACCGGCTGTTTCCGACGCGGCCGATCCTGGCGGTCTCGACCGCCGTGTTCCGCGACGGCCAGGTGCTGCTCGCCCGGCGCGCCCGTGCGCCGTGGCGCGGCGCGTTTTCGCTGCCGGGCGGGGTGGTGGAAGTCGGCGAGACGCTCGCGGCGGCCGCCGAGCGGGAGCTGAGGGAGGAAGTTGGCGTTGAGGCGGAGATCGCGGGATTTGTCGGCCACGTCGAGCCGATTGCGCGCGAAGGCGAGCGGGTGCGAACGCATTTCGTTATCGCCGCGTTCGCCGCGCATTGGCGGCGGGGCGAGCCCCGGCTCAGCGACGAAGTCGACGAAATTGCCTGGGCGGACCCCCTCGCGCTCGGAGACCGCCCGATGACGCCGGAACTGCCGGGTCTGCTCGCTCGCGCCGCGACGATTGTCGGCCGATGAACCCGGCGGCTTTGGCGCTCGTCGTCGCCCTCGCGCAAACCGCGCCGGCGGCCAAGCCAACGCCGACGCCCACTCCGACGCCGACGCATCCCGAGGTTGTCCCCTACGAGGCCAACCTTCTGCGGCTCTCCGAATTGATGGGCGCGCTCGCCTTCCTGCGCGATCTCTGCCACGACGGCGACGGCGCCGAGTTCCGCGACAAGATCGCGCAGCTGATTGAGGCCGATCCGCGCCCTCAGGACGCCAAGGACCAGCTCGCCGGCGCGTTCAACCGGGGTTTCGACGGCTACCGGCTCACCTATCGCGTCTGCACGTCGAACGCCCGCGACACGATCGCCGCCTATCTCGAAGAGACGCGGCGACTGGCGAAAGACGTCGCCTCGCGATATGGCGGCTGAGGCCCGTCAGTCCGCGCGCGGCGCGGGCGCGAGCGCGCCGACCCCGGAGCGGGTCGGGCCGACGGCGGCGTAGGCGAAGCCGCTCTCGGCGCCGGCGACGATCGTCTCGTCGGAGTCGTGGCTGTCGATCGGCGGCAATTCTGCGACGTCCATCTGTTCGAGCAACAGGCCCGCCCGACCGCCCAACGCATCCTCGTAGACGACGAACGCGGCGGCCGACGCGAGGCCGGGGACGACGCGCACGCCGAGCAGCGACCATCCCGGCGGGGCGAGGCGCTCCGGGCTCAGCCGCGCGAAACGCGGCGCGAGCCACGCCGAGACGGCGCGAGGATTGTCGGAGGTGAAATCGAGCCGCCCGTCCGCGAACACCGCGCCGGCGCGCAACGCCGCGTCGGCGCGCGCCATGATCGCTTCGCGCGGATCGCTGGGGCCGCCAGGCGAGGTGGCGAGCACCGCCAGTAACGCCAGACCGCCGATCGCCGCGACCCGTCCGCGCGACGGCGGCCGTGGCGGAGCGGACGGCGTGGGGGGCGCGCGCGGCGCGGGTTCGGCGCGGGCCGGCTCGGCCTTGGCGCCGGCGGTGTTTTCGTTGGAGGGCCGTCCTACCGCGGGGGCGACCCGCGGCCGCGGCGCGGCCCCGAACGCCAGCCGTATGGCCTCGTTCTGCGCCTCCCAGGCTTCAACCCGCGCGCGCAGCTTGGCGTCGCGCCGCAGCGCCGCCTCGAAGGAAGCCCGGTCGGGCGGGTTCAGGCAATTGTCCACATAAGCGTGCGCGTCGAGGCCGGCGTGCCCGTCGCTCATTTAATGACCTTGAGGTGCGCCGCGCCGGTCCAACTCGCGATCCCGGCGTCGACGTCGACGCCCATGTGCGAGGCCAGCCGGCAACGCGCCCGCTCGAGCCGTTCGACCAGCCGCGATAGCGGAATGTCGAGCGCCTGCGCCGCCTCGGCATGGGTGAAGCGGGCGAGACAGACCATCAGGAGCGTCTCGCGCAGTTCGAGCGGCAACGCGCGCACGCCGCTGACGACGCTCGGTCCCCGCGCCGCCGCCTCGCTCCACGCCGCGTCTTCGTCGAGCGCCATGCGCCGAACGTGCCGGCGATAGAGCTGCACGAATCGGGCGTAAGCGCCCGCCCGGCCCGACACTCGCGTCGCGGCGCCCTGCGGGATCGGGGCGACGCAGCTCTGCCGAATCAATTTGTCGACCAAACGCGCGGCCGCCGAATCATCCAACACGAAACGTTCGTCACGAACTAGCGCCAAACCAAAGCGGCGTAAGCCATTTGCGTCATCAGCCCATTCTCTTGTGTGCGGCACGTCGAAGGACCTAGGCGGTAAAGACCGGTTAAGCACTTTATTCCGATCCGGATAGGCGTCAAAGCGGTTTATTCGCGACAGGCGTGAAATGTTGAGGATTTGGGCGCCCTGCCTTTCCATCTCGCTTCGCCGGGTCTATGGGTTTTTCGAACTGGGCGACGCGGGCGCGCGGAGACTCCATGACAGGCACGAAGTCGGGCGAAGGCGCAATGCGCGGGCTCAAGGGCGTCATTCTCGGCGTCGCCAACAACCGCTCGATCGCCTATGGCATCGCCAAAGCCGCGTGCGCGGCGGGCGCGGAGGTGGCGCTCACCTTTCAGGGCGAAGCCTTGGAGAAGCGTGTTCGGCCGCTCGCCGCCGACCTCGGAGCCAAGGTTCTCGGCCATTGCGACGTCACTGACGGCGCCACCATCGACGCCGTGTTCGCGCAAGCCGCGGCGCTATGGGGCGGGATCGACTTCGTCGTTCACTGCATAGCGTTCGCCGACAAGGACCAGCTCACCGGCCGCTACATCGAGACCACCGAGGACAATTTCACCAAGTCCCTGCTGATCTCTTGCTATTCGTTCACCGCGATCGCGCAACGCGCCGAAAAGCTGATGAAGAACGGCGGCGCGATGCTGACGCTGACCTATTACGGCGCCGAGAAATGGATGCCGCATTATAACGTAATGGGGGTCGCCAAGGCCGCGCTGGAGGCGAGCGTGCGTTATCTCGCCGCCGACCTCGGCCAGCAGAACATTCGCGTCAACGCGATCTCCGCCGGCCCGATCAAGACCCTCGCCGCGTCGGGCATCGGCGATTTCCGCTATATCCTGCGCTGGAACGAGTTCAATTCGCCGCTGCGGCGCACGGTGACGATCGAGGAGGTCGGCCAATCCGCCGTCTATCTGTTGTCGCCGATGTCGCTCGGGGTGACCGGCGAGATTCTGCACGTCGACGCCGGCTATCACGTGGTCGGGATGAAGCACCCGGACGCGCCGGATGTGACGGTGGGAAGCGGCTGAAGGCGCGCTTTACTTCTCTACAAACGCCTTCTCGATCACGAAGTCGCCCGGCTCGCCGTGGTTGCCTTCCAACAAGCCGCGGCCGAGGAAGATCGCGCGCAAATCCGCGATCATCGTCTCGCTGCCGCACAGCATGAAGCGGTCAGCGTCGCGGTCGAGGCCCGGCAGGCCGAGATCCGCGTGCAACTTGCCGCTCTCCAGCAGCGTCGAGATGCGGCCGTTGTGGCGGAAGGGCTCGCGCGTCACGGTCGGATAATAGCTGAGTTGCGCGCTCGTCAGGTCGCCGATCAGTTCGTCGTGCGGCAACCCCTCGGTCAGATAGTCGCTGTAGGCGAGATCGGCGATCCAGCGCACGCCATGGACGAGAATGACGCGCTCGAAATGCTCGTAGGTCTCGGGGTCCTTCACCAGGCTCAGATACGGGGCGAGCCCGGTGCCCGTGCCGAGCAGGAACAGATTGCGCCCCGGCCGCAGATTGTCGAGCAGCAGCGTTCCGGTCGGCTTGCGTCCGACGAGCACCTCGTCGCCCTCGTGCAGATGCTGCAATCGCGAAGTCAGCGGCCCGTTTGGAACCTTGATCGAGAAGAACTCCAGGCCGTCCTCGTAGGGCGCGCTCGCCAGCGAATAGGCGCGCATGAGCGGCCGGCCCTCGCCCGGCAAGCCGATCATGACGAATTGCCCACTGCGGAAACGCAGGCTCGGACTGCGCGTGGTGCGGAAACTGAACAAGCGATCTGTCCAATGACGCACGCTGACTACGCGTTCAGATTGGAAATTGCTCATAATCCCGTAGCGCCTCCGTGGTGGCCAACCAAGTCATATCGCGCCGCCGAAGGCAACAATTTTGTGCGATGCACAATGCTGCATTGCGTCGGCCGCTTGACGCGCCGCCGCGCCGCCCGCAGTTTCGTGCGATGGACGCCGCCGAATTTCTCGCGTTGCTGGATATCGAACCCGCCGGGACCGATCGCTGGATCGCGCGTTCCCCCGACAACGGCTGGAAACGGGTGTTCGGCGGCCAGGCGCTCGCGCAATCGCTGGTGGCGGCCGAGCGCAGCGTAGACGGGCGCGTGCCCCATTCGCTGCATGCCTATTTCATCCTCGGCGGCGACCCGAAAGAGCCGATCGAACTCACGGTGGAGCGGGTGCGCGACGGACGCAGCTTCTCCGTGCGCCGCGTCGTGGCGAAGCAGCGCGGCGAGACGATGCTGCTCGTCTCGGTGTCGTTCCAGGTCGAGGAGCCCGGCGCCATCGAGCACGCCTTGCCGATGCCGGAGGTCCCGACGCCGGAGGCGACGCCCGATCCGGCAGCGCTCGCCGCCGCGTTGCCCGAACCGCAGGCGACCCGGATGCGCGGCTTCTTCGGCCATATCAGCCCGATCGAATTGCGGCCGCTCGACCCGAGCCGCTACCGGCCCGCGGTCCCCGGCGCGTTCGGCGATCCGCGGCAGAACCTCTGGATCAGAATTAAAGGCCCGTTGCCCGATGACCCGGCGATCCACCGCGCCGCGCTCGTCTATCTTTCCGATATGACGCTGATCGACACGGTGCTCGTTGCGCATGGCTATTCCATAGCCCGCGGCCAGTTTCAGACGGCGAGCCTCGATCACGCTGTCTGGCTGCACCGCCCGTGTCGCGCCGACGACTGGCTACTCTACGCGCAAGACTCGCCGAGCGCGCAAGGTTCGCGCGGTCTCACCCGCGGGTTGCTGTACACCCGCGCCGGCGTGCTGGCGGCGACCACCGCCCAGGAAGGCTTGGTTCGCAAGCGGCGCACGGAACCCGGCGCCTAAAATATAGGCGACTATTTTTTCGGCGCCGGTTTCGCCGAGCCGGCGCTTCGCGATTTCCCCTTACGGCGCCTCTGTTCCCGCGGGTTGGCACGGCCTTTGTAAGGAGCGCCGCCGAGCGGGCGTTTCACGTCCGGTCATCATACGGCGCGTGTCTCGGCGGGAGGTCGATCGCTGAAGGCCGGGGCGCCGGGATCTAAGGGGCGTTGCACATGAAAATCGTAATGGCAGTGATCAAGCCGTTCAAACTCGAGGAGGTCCGCGATGCGTTGACCGCCATCGGGGTCCACGGGCTGACGGTCACCGAAGTCAAGGGCTATGGGCGGCAGAAGGGGCATACCGAGATCTATCGCGGCGCGGAATACGCGGTCAGCTTTCTTCCCAAGTTGAAGATCGAGGTCGCGGTCGCGACCGAGCTCGTCGACAAGGTGATCGACGCGATCGTCGCCTCCGCGCGCACCGGCCAGATCGGCGACGGAAAGATCTTCGTATACGCGCTCGATTCCGCGGTCCGCATTCGCACCGGCGAAAGAGACAAGGACGCGCTCTGAGCTTCTTCCCCTTTTCGTGGAGTTTTTCGCAATGAAACTGTCGAAATTTATAACCGGGCTCGCGCCCGCTTTGGCGATCGCCGCCCTGATTGGGTTTGGCGCGCCGAGCGGCGCGCAAACCCCGTCGCCGGCCGCTACCGCGGAAGCGACGCCGGCCGCTTCGCCCTCCGCCGCGGCGTCGCCCGCCGCGAGCCCGGCGGCGGCCGCCACCCCCGCGGCGGCGGCGACGCCCGCCGCCGCTGCGACGCCCGCGCCGCCGCCGTCCTGCGGAGGAACGGTTACGGATAAGTGCACCGGCAACTCCGGCGACACCGCCTGGATGCTGACTTCGGTCGCCCTCGTTCTGATGATGACGATACCCGGGCTCGGATTGTTCTACGGCGGCATGGTGCGCAAGAAGAACGTCGGCGACACCGTGATGACGAGCTTCGCCATCACCTGCCTCGTCACCGTGATTTACGCCTGCCTGACCTACAGCCTCTCGTTCACCGGCGGCGGCTCCTTCATTGGCGGCTTCAGCAGGGTGTTCCTGCAAAACATCCACTATGACCTCGCATCGGGCTCGAACTCGCCCAACGGCCTCGCGACGACGATTCCCGAGACCGTCTACATGATGTTCCAGATGACCTTCGCGATCATCACGCCGGCCCTGATCGCCGGCGCCTTCGCGGAGCGCATGAAGTTCTCGGCGATGTTGTGGTTCATCGGTCTGTGGTCGATCTTCGTCTACGCGCCGGTCGCCCATTGGGTTTGGGGTCCGGACGGCATGTTCTCGACCGCCAACGTCGACGCCAAGGGCAACTTCACCGGGTGGAAAGTCGTGCTCGACTTCGCCGGCGGCACGGTCGTGCACATCGACGCGGGCGTTGCGGGCTTGGTTTGCGCGCTCATGCTCGGCAAGCGTCGCGACATGGGCCCTCCCCACAACATGGTGCTGACCTTCATCGGCACCGGCCTGCTGTGGGTTGGTTGGTTCGGGTTCAACGCCGGTTCGGCGGTGACCGCGGGCTTGCAAGCCGGCATGGCGATGACGGTCACGCAGGTCGCCACGGCCGTCGCCGGCCTGACCTGGATGTTCGTCGAGTGGATCCATCGCGGCAAGCCGACGGTCGTCGGTCTCTGCTCGGGCGCCGTCGCCGGACTGGTGGCGATCACCCCGGCTTCCGGTTACGTCGGCCCGTTCGGCTCGATCGTCATCGGCGTCGCCTGCGGCATCGGCTGCTACTGGGGCGCTACCGGTCTCAAGCACATGTTCGGTTATGACGACGCGCTCGATTGCTTCGGCGTTCACGGCGTCGGCGGCATCATCGGCGCGATCCTGACCGGCGTGTTCGCGGTCAACGAGTACAGCGGCCATTCCGGTCTGCTGGAGGGCAACGCCGAACAGGTCGTCAACCAGTTTATCGGCGTCGGCACCGTCGTCGTCTACGATGCGATCGTCACCGCGATCATCCTGTTTATCATCAAGGCCGTCATCGGCCTGAAGGTCAGCGACGAGATCGAGCGCGAAGGCCTCGACCTCGCCCTGCATGGCGAAGTGGTTCAGTAGCGTTGCGTTCCCCCGGGGCGTGTTTCGCCCCGGTCTTTCGTTCCTCCCCAACTGGGACGCCTTCGGGCGTCCCTTTTTTATTCCGGCAGGGCGAAGACGGCGGCGAGCGCGATCCACGACAGGATCATCAGCGAGCCGCCGAGCGGCGCGGCGAACGGGAACAATCGGTCGCCGGCGAATGCGCGCGCCGCGAGATCGCCGGCGAACAGCAAGGTTCCCAACGCCAGAGCCGCGCCGGCCGCGAGGAAACGAAAACTGCGCCGCCGCGAGACGGCGCCCGCGTGCGCGGCGACGCCGACCAGCGCGGCGGCGTGCAGCACCAGGAATTCTGAAGCCGTGCGGCCGAGATCGCCGCCGCCGGCGTGGGTCGAAGCGGCGGCCAGCGCGACGCCGGCGCCGCCCATCAGCGCGGCAACGAGGCCGAGACTATCCGTAGAGCGCGTCATGCCGCCGTCGAGCCACGGAGGGCGGGGCGTGTCAACCGGGCGCGTCCGCGGCGAGGACGCGCCGGGCGTTTCACTTGCGGATGTTGACAGGGCGGCGTCCAAGAAAATCGCCGTCGCTGTCGTCCATCGACCGCCAGCGGACGCATTCGTCGCCGTCGACGACGCCGAACCCCACCTCGTCCTAGCCGTGACGCCAATGTTGTGCCGGCGGTGATCGCCGTTTCCCCTCTGTCGCGGCGGGGCAGGGGGCGGTTCAGGGCGCCCTGGCGCCTTTTCGCGCTCCATTCGACAGCGGGCTTCGGCGGCGCTAGAGCGAGTCCCGATCAAGTTGAATCGCTGTCATGGCGAGCGAAGCGAAGCCATCCACGTTTCCGCCGAACCAGGCCTAGCCGATTAGACTGCGATCTCGGCGCGCTGGATTGCTTCGCTTCGCTCGCAATGACGAAGCCGTTTCAATTTGTTCGGTGAGCGCTCTAAGCCCGCGCCGCAGGGAACATCGCATGGTTTTTATTGATCCGACCAAAGAGACGTTCGCGGCGTTCCGAAACGCCGACCGGCCGGGGCCGATCGAGATGCTGAACCTGGTGCGGCTGCGCGAGCGAGCCGCTTATCCCGACGGTCGCCCCGCGACCGGCGCGGAAGCCTACGCCGCCTATGGCCGCGACAGCGGGCCGGTGTTTCGTCGAGTCGGCGGAAGCATCGTCTGGCGCGGGTCGTTCGAGCTAATGTTGATTGGACCCGGCGACGAGCGCTGGGATCATTGTTTTATCGCGCGTTATCCCAGCGTGGGCGCGTTCGTCGAGATGATCCGCGATCCCGTCTACCGCGAGGCGGTCAAGCACCGGCAGGCGGCGGTCGAGGATTCCAGGCTCATCCGCTGCGAGACCGCTGAACCGGGCGACCTGTTCGGCTGATGTCGGCGCTGGCGGGTTTGAGCCTTGCGGTGTGGCTCTATCTGATCTTCGCCCGCGGCGGCTTCTGGCTGGCGCTGGAGCGAGAGGCGGGCGCGCCCGCGCCGCGGGCCTGGCCCGACGTTGTCGCCGTCATTCCCGCCCGCGACGAGGCGGAATCGATTGGCGAGACAGTCGGTTCTTTGCTTGAGCAGGATTATCCGGGCGGCTTTCGCATCGTCGTGGTCGATGACGAAAGCGCCGACGGCACGGCCGAGATCGCGCGACGGGCCGCCGCGAGCGAGCGGCTCACGGTCGTGGCGGGAGCGCCGACGCCGCCGGGCCGGACCGGCAAGCTGTGGGCGGTCGCGCAGGGAATCGCGGCGGCTGAGACGGCAGCGCCGAAATACTGGCTGCTGACCGACGCCGACATCGCCTATCGCGCCGATGCGCTGAGCGGCCTCGTCGCGCGCGCCGAGCGCGAAGGGCTCGTTCTCAACTCGCTGATGGCGCGGCTTGCCTGCCAATCATTTCCCGAGCGTTTTGCGATCCCCGCTTTCGTGTTTTTCTTCCAGATGCTCTACCCTTTCGCCTGGGCGAATGATCCCAGGCGCAAGACGGCGGCGGCGGCCGGCGGCTGCATGTTGGTCAAGCGCGAAGCGCTCGCGGCGGCGGGCGGGATTGCGGCGATCCGCAACGCGCTGATCGACGATTGCGCGCTGGCGCGGCTGTTGAAGCGAAGCGGACCGATCCGGCTCAGCCTCGCCGAGCGCGTCGACAGCCTGCGACGCTACCCGGATTTCGGCGAGATTCGGCGAATGGTGCGGCGTTCGGCTTACGCGCAGTTGAACTTCTCGCCGGCGCTGCTCGCCTTCACCGTGGCAGGGATGGCGCTGGTCTATCTGGCGCCCGTCGGAGCGGCTTTGTTTGCGCATGGCGGAGCGCGCGCCTGTGGACTCGGCGCATGGGCGTTGATGGCGGCGGCGTTTCAGCCGACGTTGCGCGATTATCGGGTCTCCCCATTGTGGGGACTGATGCTGCCGGCGATCGCCGCGCTTTACACGGTCTACACCGTCGAATCGGGCCTCGCCTCGGCGCGGGGGCAGGGCGGATTGTGGAAAGGCCGTTACCAGGAGCGGGTTTAAGTCAACCGCAGCGCGCCGTCGTCCGCGAGCGCGAAATGCGGGTTCCAGGCGATCTCCCAGAGGTGGCCGTCGGGATCGGCGAAATAGCCGGTGCGCCCGCCCCAGAACGCCGCCTGGGCGGGCCGCGTGATGCGCGCACCGGCGGCTTCGGCGAGCGCCAGCAACCGGTCGACCTCGGCCGGCTCGCGCACGTTGTGCGCGAGCGTGATCGCGCCGGGGCCGGCGTCTGCGACGCCGGCGTCCTCGGCGAGCGCCGCGCGCGGAAACAGCGCCAGCGCCATGCCGCCCATTTGGAAGAACACGATGTCGCCCTGGCTCGCCGGCGACGCCCGCCAGCCGAGGCCCGTCTCGTAGAACGCGCGGGCGCGAGCGAGGTCTGCGACGCCGAGGGTGATGAGGCTCACGCGCGGCTCGAACGACGACATCAGCTCACTCCCGCAGCGGCGTGTGGACTGTCAGCTTGATCGCGGCGTCCTCGTTGCACTGAAACGTCGCGTATTCATACGCCGTCAAGCCGTGCTTCGGATGGCGCAGGCGCTTGACGCCAATCGGCGCGGCGCGAATGTCGTGCGCCTCCCACCAATCTGCGAAATCGGGGCAAGCGCCACGCAGCCGCGCCACCAACTCGACGAACGCCGGATCGCCGGCGAACGCGTCATAGGCGACGCGGAATTGCGCGACCATGCGGCGGGCCTGCCCCGGCCAATCCTCGAACAGATCGCGCGCCGCCGGATCGGTCAACACGAAGGCGACGAGATTGGGCCTGCCGCCGGCGAAGCCGCCGAACAGTTCGAGCGCCGCGTCGTTGGCGGCGAGCACGTCCCAGCGCCGTCCGGTCAGATAGGCGGGTTGCGGAAACCGCGCGATCATCCGAACCAGCGTCGGCGGCGGCGTCTCGGGCGCGAACGCCGGCCGGTCCGGCTGTAGGGCGAGCGTGCGCAGATGCTCGGCCTCGGCGCGTTCGAGCCGCAACGCGCGAGCGAGCCCGTCAATCGTCGCGGGGGAAGGCCGCCCGCCGCGGCCCTGCTCCAGCCGCGTGTACCAATCGACGCCGATTCCGGCGGCTTCGGCGATCTCCTCGCGACGCAGGCCCGGCGTGCGGCGCGGACGGCGCGCCGCGCCTTCCGGCGTCAGCCGTTGGCGCCGTGTCTTCAGGAAATCGCCGATGGCTTGGGCTTGCTCGTCGCGCATGGAGGTATCCGCTGATCCCAGGATCATACCCGGTCTTCTTGCGCCGCGCGAGCGCGACTATCTTCGCCGCATCCGAGGAGACTCCCTATGAAAGCCGCCGTTCTGCACGCCTTCGGCCAACCTTTCGCGTTCGAAGATTTACCCGATCCCGTCCCCGGTCCCGGCGAGGCGGTCGTCGAAATCGCCGCGGCGCGGGTGTTGCCCTACATGCGCGACATCGTCAGCGGCGCGCGCCGCTACGCCATCGACCTGCCGGCGGTGCTCGGCGGCGGCGCGGTCGGGCGCATCGCGGCGCTCGGGCCGGACGCGACGCGGCTGAAAGTCGGCGACTGGGTGCTGTGCGACCCGACACTGCGCTCGCGCGACGACGCGCGGACGCCCGACATCGCGTTGCAGGGGATCACGGCGCGGGGGCCGGGGGGCGAGGCGCTGCAACGCCGCTACCGCCACGGCTCATTCGCCGCGCGGATGCTGACTCCCCTGGAGAACGTGAGTCCGCTCGGCGACACGGCGCCCGAAACCGCGGGACGCTGGTGCGCGGCGGGGACGATGATGGTGCCCTACGGCGGGCTACTCGCCGTGGATTTTCGTCCCGGCGAAATCCTCGCGGTGAGCGGCGCCACCGGCAATTTCGGCGGCGCGGGGGTTATGCTGGCGCTTGGGATGGGCGCGGCGGCGGTGGTCGCGGTTGGGCGCAATCGCGATATTCTGGCGACGATGGAGCGGCGGTTCGGCCCGCGTGTGCGCGGCGTCGCGCTGACCGGCGAAGAGGCGGCGGATACGCAGGCGATCAAGGACGCCGCGCCGGGGCCGATCGACGTCGCGCTCGACATCCTGCCGCCCGGCGCAACCCCTAGCGCTACGCGCGCGGCGGTGCTGGCGCTGCGCGAGTTCGGCCGCGCGGCGCTGATGGGGGGCCAGCAGGACGATTTCGCGCTGCCGTACAATTGGCTGATGCGCAACAGCATCACGATTCGCGGCCAATGGATGTTTCCTCGCACCGCCAACGCGAGCCTCATTGCGCTGGCGCGCGGAGGACAGGTCGATCTCGCCGCCTTCCAAGTTTCCGAATTCGCCCTCGCCGACGTTGAGGCGGCGCTCGACCACGCCGCGGCCAACGCCGGCGCGTTCAAGATGACCGTCCTGCGGCCGTGAGCCGTCACGCGACTGTCGCCGAAACTCCATAAACGCGCGGCCCCAGCGAAGTTTGCGAGGGCCGAATCGATGCCGGGCATTCGTCACGCGGTCAAACAGGCGACGCGCCACAATCTCGGCGCGGCCGTGCATCGGCACAAGGCGTTCTCGCGACGCGGCTTGCAGGAGCGCGTGTTCACGCTGGCGTTCCGCCGCCTGGTCTACCCGCAGATCTGGGAGGACCCGGTCATCGACCTCGAAGCCCTGGCGCTCGGTCCTCGCGACCGGGTCGTCGCGATCGCCTCGGGCGGCTGCAACGTGCTCTCGTATCTCGTCGCGGCGCCCCAGGAGATCATCGCCGTCGATCTCAACGGCGCCCATATCGCGCTGCTCAATCTCAAGTTGCGCGGCCTCGCGGCGCTTGCCGATCACGCTGCTTTCTTCGACTTCTTCGGCCGTGCCGATCGCCCCGACAACGTCGCCACCTATCAGACTCTGCTGCGGCCCGGTCTCGACGAGGCGACGCGGGCTTATTGGGACGGGCGCGGGCTCGACGGCCGCCGCCGCGTCGAAGCGTTCGCGCGCGGGTTTTACCGGCACGGCCTGCTCGGGCGGTTCATCGGCGCCGGCCATGCGGTCGCGCGTCTCTACGGCAAGCGGTTCGACGCGCTGCTCGCCGCGCGCTCGCTCGACGAGCAGCGGACGATCTTCGAGCGCGAGATCGCGCCGTTGTTCGACAAGCGGTTCGTGCGCTGGCTCGCCCGGCGGCCTTCGGCGCTCTACGGCCTCGGCATCCCGCCGGCGCAATATCGCGCGCTCGCTGCCGACGGGGCCGACGGCGTCACCGAGGTCTTGAAGCGCCGAGTCGAGCGGCTCGCCTGCGACTTCCCCGTCGCCGAGAACTACTTCGCCTGGCAGGCGTTCGGCCGCGCCTATGCGCGGGCCGACGCGCCGAGCCTGCCGCCTTACTTGCAGCAAGCGCATTTCGAGACGGTGCGCGACGGCGCGTGGCGGGTGCGGCCGCATCACGGCTCGTTCACCGAGCGGCTCGCCGCCGAGCCCGACGCGAGCCTCGACGCCTACGTCCTACTCGACGCGCAGGATTGGATGAATGACGAGACGCTGACGGCGTTGTGGGGCGAAATCCGCCGCACGGCGCGGCCCGGCGCGCGCGTCATCTTTCGCACGGCCGCCGACGAGCGGTTGCTGCCCGGCCGCGTGCCCGACGAAATCCTCGCCGACTTCCGCTACGAGGCGGAGCGCGCGCGGGCCTTGGGGGCGCGCGACCGCTCGTCGATCTACGGCGCCTTCCATCTCTGGGTTCGCGCGTGAGCGCCTTCGGCGCCGCGGTCGCGATGGACCGGATGTACCGGCGTCAACGCCACATCTACGACGTCACCCGCAAATTCTATCTGCTCGGCCGCGACGAATTGATCGACGCGTTGCAGCCGCCGCCGGGCGGGACCGTGCTGGAAGTCGCCTGCGGCACCGGCCGCAACCTCATCCGCGCCGCCCGGACCTATCCGGACGCGCGTTTTTTCGGCCTCAACGTCTCCGAGGAGATGCTCGCGACCGCCCACGCCACCGTCGTCGCAGCGGGTCTCTCGGGCCGCGTCGCCCTGGCGCGCGGCGATGCGACGGCGTTCGAGCCGCGAACGCTATTCGGGGTCGCCGCGTTCGACCGGGTGTTCGTCTCCTACGCGCTATCGATGATTCCGCCGTGGGAGCGCGCGGCTGAGCAGGCGGCCGCTCGGCTCGCGCCCGGCGGCCTGCTGTGGGTCGTCGATTTCGGCGACCAGGGCGAATTGCCGGGGGTATTCCGGACCGCGCTCGGCGCGTGGCTCGCCCGATTCCATGTCACCCCGCGCGTCGAGCTGGAGGACGCCTTGCGCCGCCTCGCGGCCGCGAGGGGCCTGAGCCTCGTCTTCCGACCGCTTTACCGGCGCTACGCCTTTCTCGCCTCTCTCCAGGCATTCTGACGCGAGCATTTACCGGTTCTTTCCGTAGCAGCGATAGAACTCGCGTTGCGACGGACGGAGGCTCGCGATGTTGAAAAATGCGATGCTGTTTGCGGTCTCCTCGGTCGTACTCGTTGCTTTCGCGCCGGCGGTGCTGCCGCTTTTGAAGCCCGACACGCCGCCGCGCGCGACCGAGCCCATCAATGCGGAGACGCCGCTGGTCACGGATCGTCCGACGCCGCTGCCCTATGCCGTCTTGCCGGCGCAGCGCGCCTCCGACGACCACGAAGTCAGCATTCCGGCCGATCCCCGCGGCCAATATATCGCAGATGTCCTGTTGAACGGCCAGCGGGTGCGGATGATGATCGACACCGGCGCGAGTTACGTGACGCTGTCCGCCGACGTCGCCGACCGCCTGGGGCTGCATGCGCTGATCGGCGAGCCGCGCGGGTTGACCCAAACCGCCAACGGCGTCGTCGAGGTGACGCCGACGCAACTGACGACCGTCGCCATCGGGCCGATCTTCATGACCGACGTGCGCGCCTTCGTGCTCGACCGCCGCGCCGGCGCCGTCAACCTGATCGGGACCAACTTCCTCAAGCGGCTGGCGGGCGTCGAGCAGCGCGACGGCTGGCTCTACCTGCGTCAGTGAAGGGTTTGCGGGCGGCCCGAGCGCGTCTATAGAGGCGCGACCTTTCCGGAGCCCGCATGTTCCCGAAGCCGCAGTCCGACCTTGTCCCCAATACCTACGCTTACGAGTCGCGCCCGCTGTTGAAGCCGACAGGGTTTCGCGAATACGACGCGCGCTGGCTGTTTGAGAAAGAGCTCAACTTGATGGGCGTGCAGGCGCTCGGGCTCGGGCTCGGGACGCTGCTCGACGAACTCGGGGTGAAGAAGGAGATCGTCGTTGGCCACGATTTCCGCTCTTATTCCGCCTCGATCAAATATGCGCTGACCGCGGGGCTGATGGCGGCGGGCTGTCGCGTGCGCGACATCGGCCTGGCGATCACGCCGATGGCCTACTTTGCGCAGTTCGCGCTCGACGCGCCCGCCGTGGCGATGGTGACCGCCTCGCACAACGACAACGGCTGGACGGGGGTCAAGATGGGCGCGGCGCGGCCTGTCACATTCGGCCCCGAGGAGATGGGGCGCCTGAAGGAAATTGTCATCGGCGGCCTCTCGCGCTACGCCGAGGGTGGCGCTTACGAATTCGTCGCCGACTTCCCCGCCCGCTACATCGCCGCGCTGACCGAGCGTCCGAAGCTGAAGCGCAAGCTCAAGGTGATCGCCGCCTGCGGCAACGGCACGGCGGGGGCCTTCGCGCCGGACCTGCTGTCGCGGCTCGGGGTCGAGGTCGTGCCGCTCGACTGCGAACTCGATTTCAACTTCCCCCGCTACAATCCGAACCCCGAAGACCTGCACATGCTGCACGCGATGGCCGAGGCGGTGAAAGCGCACGGCGCCGACGTCGCGCTCGGCTTCGACGGCGACGGCGACCGCTGCGGGGTGGTCGACAACGAAGGTGCCGAGATTTTCGCCGACAAGATCGGCGTCATGCTCGCTCGCGATCTGGCGAAAATACACGCCAAGCCGACCTTCGTGGTCGACGTGAAATCGACCGGCCTGTTCCACTCCGATCCGGAGTTGCAGCGGCTCGGCGCGACGACGGACTACTGGAAGACCGGCCATTCCCACATCAAGCGCCGCGTGCGCGATTTGAAGGCGCTCGCCGGTTTCGAGAAAAGCGGCCATTTCTTCTTCAACGCCCCAGTCGGGCGTGGCTACGACGACGGCTTCGTCACCGCGATCGCCGTGCTCGACATGCTGGAGCGCAACCCTGGCAAGTCGATGGCCGATCTCTACCGCGATCTGCCGAAGACCTGGGGCTCGCCGACCATGTCGCCGCATTGCGCCGACGAGGTGAAATACGGCGTCGCCGATCGGGTCACCGCCCGGCTGCAAGCGATGCGCGACAAGGGCGAGGCGCTGACAGGGCAGAGAATCGTCGACGTCGTCACCGTCAACGGCGTGCGGGTGACGGTCGAGGATGGCACCTGGGGGCTGGTGCGCGCCTCCTCCAACAAGCCGGAGCTGGTCGTTGTGGTGGAGAGCCCGGTCTCCGAGGCGCGGATGCGGGACATGTTCAAGGCAGTCGACGGCGTGCTGCGCGAGAACCCCGAGGTCGGGGCTTACAACCAGTCGCTGTGAGCGGGCGGTTCGTTCTGCCCGACGTGCTGGCGCCGGGGTTGCGCATTGTGTTCTGCGGCACCGCGGCGGGGACGGAATCGGCGCGCCAAGGCGCCTACTACGCCCATCCGCAGAATCGCTTCTGGCGCGCGCTGCACGAGGCGGGGCTGACGCCGCGCCGCCTCGCGCCGGCGGAATATGCGCTGGCGCCGAGCTTCGGCGTCGGCCTCACCGACATCGCCAAGCATGCGAGCGGCATGGACCGCGAACTGCCGCCGGGCGCGCTGGGCCGCGACCCCTGCGCGGCGTTGCGGGCGAAGATCGAGGCGCACGCGCCGCGGGTGCTCGCATTCACCAGTCTGACCGCCGGACGGCGCTATCTCGGCCGGGAGAAGCTCGGCTTCGGCCCGCAAGCTGAGCGCATCGGCGACACCGCGATCTGGGTGCTGCCGTCGCCGTCGCCGACCGCGACATGGAACTGGGATTTGGGGCCGTGGCGGGCGCTCGCAGACTTGGCGACCGCGCCGGCGTGCCTCGGCTAGACTTGGCCCTACTTGCCGCATGCCGCCTTCCGTTGCGCAAGAATTCCGCAAGGCAACGCGTAAAAATTAGGGAATTCCGGAGACAATATTTTTTCGCGGCGGCCGTATCATAGCGGCTCGTGATCCGCCGCACAGGGTAGGCCGACGATGTACAACCCGAGCGACATCGCCGCCCCGGCGACGGGCTCGACGTCGGCCGCCGCCAGGGCCGTCGCGACGAAGGTGTCGGCGCGGCCTGGCGCGGAGGCGCGCTTCGCCGCGTGGCAATCCGCTTTCACGCGCGCCGCCTGCGCCGCGCCGGGCTTCGTCAGCCTGGAGATCATCCCGACCTTTTCCGGTTCGACCGAATGGCAGGCGATTCAGCGCTTCGACTCGCCGCAGGCGCTCGCCCGATGGCGCGGCGACCCTGCGCGCGCCGCGCTGCTTTCGGAACTCGCCGACCCAGCCCGCGGCGAGCCTCCGCCGCGCGACGAGCCGGCCCCGGATTTTCATTCGACGACCACCGTGACGGAAGTGTTCACGACCGAGGTGAAACCCGGGCAGGAGGAGGCGTTTCGGCAATGGGCGGAGCGCATCCAGAGCCAGCAGGCCCGCTTCCCCGGCTACATGGGCGCTTTGGTTCAGGCGCCGACGTCGCCGGAATCGCCGCGCTGGACGACGCTGGTGCGCTTCGAGGCGCCCGCGTTTCTCGACGCCTGGCTCGCCTCCGCGGAACGCCGGGCCCTCGTCGCTGAGGCGACGCCGCATGTCACGACCTGGCGCAGTCACCGCATCAGCAACGGCTATTCCGGTTGGTTCGCTGAGGCGCAGCCGCTGCCGCCGCCGCCCGCCTGGAAGCAGACCTGCCTCGTCCTGCTGGTCCTGTTTCCCGTCGTGATGCTGGAAATTCGGTATCTCAGCCCGCTGTTGAACGGTCTGCCGGTCGCCTTCGCCACGTTCATCGGCAACGCCCTCAGCGTTTCCGTGGTGTCGTGGCCGCTGATGGCCGTCGCGATCTTTGGCCTGGGCTGGTGGCTGCGACCGCCGGCGAGGCGACGATGGCGCACGGAGGCGCTCGGGGCGCTGACGCTTGCCGGCCTCTACGGGCTCGAATTGCTGATCTTCAGGCATCTCGCGTGACGTCCGCTGTATGCGAGGAGGGGTGACATGACGGAAAACGCTAGGGAATTTATGGCTCGGGCGATTGCCTTGTCGGAAAAGACCGCGTTGGTCGACAGCGCCGGCGGCGTGTTCGGTTGCGTGATCGTGCAGGACGGCGAAATTATCGCCGAGGGCGCCAACCGCGTGGTGGCGGAGAACGATCCGACCTGGCACGCCGAAATCGAGGCGATTCGCAAGGCTTGCACCTCGCAAGGCAGTTTCAAGCTGCGCAATGCGACGCTGTACACCAGCGCCGAGCCGTGCCCGATGTGCATGGCGGCCGCCTATTGGGCTGGCGTCAAGGCGGTCTATTACGGCGCGCAAGTCGAGGACGCGCTGCAATACGGCGGCTTCGACGACAGCATGATCTATGGCGAACTCAAGAAGGATGTGTCCGCGCGTTCGATTCCGATCAAGCAGATGATGCGCGCCGAGGCGGTTGAAGTGTGGAAGAAATACGCAGCGAAGGAAGATCGCGTGCCGTACTAAGATCGGCGCCCCACGCATAAGCAGGCGCGCCGCGCACGGGCGAGGCGCGCCTCAACTTGCCAGCAAGTCCTTCGCCTGGTTGATGCGCGCCGCCTTGGCGTGCGAGCCGCCGTGGTCGGGATGGTGCTTCTTGATGAGCGCGCGATAGGCGGCGTGAATGTCGCTCTCTGACGCGCCCTCGTGCAACCCTAACTCGGCCAACGCCTGCGCGCGCGTCATCACGTCGTTTTCGCGCGGGGGCGCGTAGCGGCGCTGCGGCCCGAAGCGGCGGCGGATGAATGCTTCCAGAGGCGGCGCGGCGGGCGGATCGTGGTCGCGGCAATAGGCGGCCTGCGCCTCGCAATCCTCGCGGCTCATCTCTTCGAGGCGCATGCCGCGGCTCGGGCCGCGCCGCACGCGCCCGCGCGTCTCGCCCTGGCTGTCGGTCCAGATTTCGACGCTCGGCTCGACATAGGCGCGCTGCCGCGGCGCCGGGGCGGGGCCAGGCGCGGGCGCGCGGCGCCGGCGCGCGAACGCGGTCTTGGGCATCGGGTCGCGCGCATCCTCGTAGAGATCGTATGCGACAAAGCCCAACGCCGACACCGCCAGCAAGAACAGGAGACCCTGCACGACCGGGTCCAGAAGGAATTTCCACATGCCTGCGATTCGTTGCGGCGGCGCGACGCCGTGACGCGGAGGCAACCAGCAAAAGCTTAACGCCGGCTTGCGCCCCTACAAAACCGGCGCGCGCTGGCCTATATCGCGATCGGCTGTCCCTTTCCGGAGAATGACCTAGTGCCCGAACCCGCCGAAAAGACGCCCGTCACCGTGCTGACCGGTTATCTCGGCGCCGGCAAGACCACGCTGCTCAACCGCATCCTCAGCGAGCCGCACGGCAAGCGTTACGCCGTCATCGTCAACGAATTCGGCGAGATCGGCATCGACAACGAGCTCGTCGTCGGCGCCGACGAGGAAGTGTTCGAGATGAACAACGGCTGCATCTGCTGCACCGTGCGCGGCGACCTGATCCGCATCCTCGAAGGGCTGATGAAGCGCAAGGGCAAGTTCGACGCGATCATCGTCGAGACCACCGGCCTCGCCGATCCCGCGCCCGTCGCGCAGACCTTCTTCGTCGACGAGGACGTGCGCGCGAAATCGCGGCTCGACGCCGTCGTCACCGTCGCCGACGCCAAATGGCTCGCCGCGCGCCTTCGCGACGCGCCCGAGGCGAAGAACCAGATCGCCTTCGCCGACGTCATCATCCTCAACAAGGTCGATCTCGTCACGCCCGCCGAACTCGCCGAAGTCGAGGCGCGCATCCGCGCCATCAACCCTTACGCCCGCCTGCACAAGGCGACGAAATGCGATGTCGAGATCGCCGAGGTGCTGGAGCGCCGCGCTTTCGATCTCGACCGCATCCTCGACATCGAGCCGGATTTCCTCGTCGCCGAGGATCACGACCACGACCACGACCATGACCACCACCATGGCCACGATCACCACGATCACCACGAACATCACGGCCTCAAGCACTACCACGACGAGGACATGCAGTCGGTCTCGGCGCGGCTCGAAGGCGACCTCGATCCCAACAAGTTTATGCCCTGGATCAACAACCTGACCCAGGTGCAGGGGCCGAAAATCCTGCGCTGCAAGGGCATCGTCAGCCTCAAGGGCGATCCGAAGCGCTTCGTCTTCCAGGGTGTCCATATGATGCTTGACGGCGAGCCGCAGCGCGATTGGCGCCCTGACGAGAAGCGTGAATCGAAGGTCGTGTTCATCGGCCGCGACCTCAACGAGGATGAAATCCGCAACGGCTTCGCTGCCTGCGCGGCCTGAGCGATGGCGGAGCCCTCGTCTTCGCTGACGGCGCATGTCCGCCCTCTTGAGGCGGGCGAGCCCGTCGCCGCGGCCGCCTTCCTCGGCGGCGAGCCTGTGCTGGCGCTCGTCAATGGCGTCGTGAAACTCGCCGGCGGCGATGTCGCCGCCCATCCCGACGCCGGCGTGCTGTGCGTGGCGCGCGACGATGACCGGCTGCTGACCGGCGGTGATGACGGGCGCGTGGTCGCCACCTCGGCGGACGGCGCGACCGAGACGCTTGCCGACGAGAAAGGCAAATGGATCGACGCGCTCGCCGCGCGCGACGGCGCCGTCGCCTGGGCGGCGGCCAAGACGGTGCGGGCGCGCGACGCCAAGGGCCCGGTGAAAACCTGGACCGCGCCGACCAGCGTTCGCGGGCTTGCGTTTTTGCCAAAGGGCTACCGGATCGCCGCCGCGCATTACAACGGCGTGTCGCTCTGGTTCCCCAACGCCGACGCAACGCCGCAACTGCTGGAATGGAAGGGCTCGCATCTCGACGCGACCGTCTCGCCCGACGGCCGTTTCCTCGTCACCACGATGCAGGAGAACGCGCTGCACGGCTGGCGGCTCGCCGACGGCCGCAACATGCGGATGACCGGCTATCCCGGCAAGACGCGGTCGATTTCGTGGTCGCACGACGGGCATTGGCTGGCGACCTCGGGGGCGGAGGCCTGCGTCGTCTGGCCGTTCAAGGACAAGGACGGGCCGATGGGCAAGCCGCCGCGCGAATGCGGCGTCCGGCCGCAGCGCATCACCCAGGTCGCCTTCCATCCCCGCGCGCTGGTTGTGGCGATCGGTTACGCCGACGGCCTCGTGCTGCTTTGCCGCCTCGGCGACGCCGCCGAAATCCTCGTGCGCGACGCCGAGCCCGGCGACGGCGCGATCACCGCGCTCGCCTGGGACAAAACTGGCGCGCGCCTGTTGTTCGGAACCGACGCCGGCCAAGCCGGCTTGCTGACGTTACCAGCCTGAAATCCAGAGAGGGACCATGACCGACGACGCCGCGCCGCTGTTCACGCCTGTCAAAATCGGCGATCTCACGCTGCCGAACCGCATCGCCATGGCGCCGTTGACTCGCAATCGCGCGATCGAGCCCAACACCGTGCCGAGCCCGCTCGCGCCGCTCTATTACCGCCAGCGCGCCGGCGCCGGCTTGCTGATCTCCGAGGCGACGCAGATCAGCCAGCAGGGCCAGGGTTATGTCTGGACGCCGGGCGTGTTCACCGACGAACAGGTCGCGGCGTGGCGTAAGGTGACCGACGCCGTGCATGAGGATGGCGGTCATATTTTCCTGCAACTTTGGCATGTCGGCCGCATCTCGCATGTGTCGTTGCAGCCGGGCGGCGGCGCGCCGGTGGCGCCTTCCGCCATTCCCGCTAAGACCAAGACCTTCATCGCCAGCGGCTTCGCCGAGGTGTCGGCGCCGCGCGCGCTCGAAACCTCGGAGATCGCCGGCATCGTCGCCGACTACGCGCACGCCGCCGCCGGCGCCCGCCGCGCCGGGTTCGACGGCGTCGAAATGCACGGCGCCAACGGCTATCTGATCGACCAGTTCATGCGCGACGGAACCAACAAGCGCGCCGACGCCTACGGCGGCGGCGTCGAAAACCGGCTGCGCTTCCCGTTGGAGGCCGTCGACGCGGTGCTGAAGGTGTGGCCGGCGAGCCGCGTCGGCTTCCGCATGGCCCCAGTAAGCCCCGCCAACGACATTTCGGATTCCAACCCCACCGCGTTGTTCGGCGCGCTCGCGCAGGCGCTTGGCCAACGCAACCTCGCCTATATCCATGTCGTCGAGGGCGCCATCCAGGGCCCGCGCGACAGCACGCCGTTCGATTATCTGGCGCTGCGCCGCGCGTTCTCCGGCGCCTATATCGCCAACAACGGTTACACGCGCGCCACAGCGATCGAGGCGATCAACGAGAGCCGCGCCGACATGATCGCCTTCGGCCGCGCCTTCATCTCCAATCCCGATCTCGTCGAGCGGCTACGGACCAACTCGCCGCTCGCCGAGGGCGATCGCGCCACGTTCTACGGCGGCGGCGCCAAGGGCTACACCGACTATCCCGTCTGGAGAGCCGCGTGATGACCGACGCGGAGCCTCCTGTGCCGGCGCGCGAGCCGCGGCAGGTCGATCCGCGGCTGCTGGAGATCCTCGTCTGCCCGGTCACCCGGGCGACGCTGAGCTACGACGCCGCGCGGCAGGAGTTGATCTCCCGCGCGGCGAAACTCGCCTATCCGATCCGCGACGGCGTGCCGATCATGCTGCCGGAGGAGGCGCGGGCGCTGGCGGAATGACCGGCGAGCCGTGTAGTCGCGGTCTCCAGACCGCGCTGCGCGTGGCCGCCCTTTTCCGGCGAGGAGACGATCTCACAACCGTTGCGATCTGGAGCCGGCGGCTACAGCATCGCCCGGACTGTCGCCACGCTTAGGCGTTGACGCTTCTTTCACCAATTTTTGTTGAAGTGCTTGCATGTTGTCCTTGGGGCAAGATTCTGGCTCTCCCGCCGCTCGCGAAGGGTTCGTCATGTTTCGTACCAGTCTCGCCGTCCTGGCGCTGATTTCCTCCGTCGCCTTCGCCGGCGCCGCTAGCGCGCCGGCGTCCGACGATGTCTTGCGGATCACGGTCGATCAAGCGCAGATCGCCAAATTGCCGACCAACACCGCGACGATCATCCTTGGCAATCCGGCGATCGCCGACGTGACCTCGTTGAAGAACGGCGCCGGCATCGTCGTCACGGGCAAGGGCTATGGCCGCACCAATCTCATTGCGCTCGACGCCAGCGGCAATCTGCTCGACGAGAAGGAAATCCACGTCGAGCCGACCCGCAACGTGCTGGTCGTGCAGCGCGGCGACACCCGCGAATCGTATTCCTGCGATCCGGTCTGCATGCCGACCGCGGTGCTCGGCGATGATACGAAAGTCTTCGGCGACGTCAGCGGACAGATCATTTCGCATGACCAACTCGCGGGACGCGGCGCCGCGGCGAAATAATCCTGCGACCCCAGAGGCGGCATGCGCCGCCTGATCCTTGAGGAGCCGGTTTCCAAGGCGGCGGCGAACAGCCGCCGCCTTGCCGTTTTCGCGGCGCTGACCGCGGCGGTGGCGATCTTCGTCGCCCGCGCCAGCAACGGGCAGGAGGCGTCGGGGGCGCTGGCGGTGTTCGGCGCCGCGCTGTTGATGGCCGGGCTCGCGCTGCTGCTCGCCGGGGCGGCGGCGGTCGAAATCTGGAACACCGGCCGGCGCGGCGTCGCGCCGGCGGTGGCGGGCGCGGCGCTGGCGCTCGGCCTGATCGCCTATCCTGTTTATCTCACGCTACAGGCGGCGCGGCTGCCGCGCATCAACCAGATCACGACCGATTTCAAATCGCCGCCGTCCTACATGATCTCTTCGCGGGCGCGCGAGGCGCGCGGGGCGTTTACGCCGCCGCCGCCGGGACCCGAAGTTGAAGCCGCCGAGCGCGCCGCCTATCCCCGCGTTCAGCCGATGCTGGTCGATCTGGAGCCCGATCAAGCCTATCGGATGTCGCTGCGCATCGCCAAGGATCTCGGCTGGCGGATCGTCGACGCGACGCCGCCGAATCTGCGCGGCGAGGCGGAGGCGCATATCGACGCGACCGATCGCTCGCTGTTCTTCGGCTTCCTTTCCGACATCGCGATCCGCATTCGGGCGCAGGGATCGAAGACGCAGATCGACATCAGGTCGGCCTCCCGCGTCGGCCGCCACGATTTCGGGGCCAATGCGCGGCGCGCCCTACGCTTCATCGACGCGGTGCAACAGTCGGTGGAGGCAAGGTAGCGCCTTTGCGCCTTCGTGGAGAAAAGGCCGCACCACAAAGGCACGAAGGTTTCACGAAGTCTTCGCCCGTCCTGCGAACGCCTCGAAGGCCGCCTTCGCCTCCGGCGATTTCAGCGCACGGGCGAACTGGACCAACTCCTCCTCCATGTGCGCGTACAGCGCCTCGGCGCCGCCGCGCATCAGCTTGCGGGTCGCCAGCAGCGCCGTGCGGGGTTTGGCGGCCAGCGCCTTGGCCTTGCTCAGCGCATGCGCCTTCAGCGCGTTCGGTGCGATGATCTCGTTGACCAGCCCGATCTCGCGCGCCCGTGCGGCGTCGATCGCCTCGCCGAGCAGCAGCAACTCGGCGGCGACCGCCGGCCCGAAACGCCGCGGCGCCAGCATCGACGATCCCGCCTCCGGCACGAGGCCGAGATTGACGAACGGCATCGCGAAGCGGGCGCTCGGCGCGGCGTAGACCAGGTCGCAATGCAAGCACATCGTCATGCCGACGCCGACCGCCGGTCCCTCGACCGCCGCGACGAGCGGCTTGTCGAAGCGGGCCAACGTGCGGATGAACTCGCCGCCGGGTCCGGCGCGCGCGCCTTCGGACTGGGCGCGGTTCTCGGTGAGGAAATCGCCGATGTCATTGCCGGCGCAGAACGCGCCGCCGGCGCCCGTCACCAGCACGGCGCCGATGCCGGCCTCCGCGCTGGCCGTTATGAGCGCCTCGCGCAAGGCGCGATACATCGCGCCGGTGAGCGCGTTCTTCTTCTCCGGGCGGTTCAGCGTGGCGACGAGCACATCGCCGTCGCGTTCGACTTCGACCGTCATGCGAACTCCTTCAGAGCGGCTTCCGCGCCGGCGAGCGCCTCGCCGCCGGAGCAAACGGATTCGGCGAGGCCCGGCGCGACCGGCATGAGCTTTTCGGCGAAGAAGCGGGCGAGCGCGACGCGGCCGGCATCGCCGCCCTCGGCGAGCCCCGCCTTCGCCAGACAGGCGCCGCCGAGCGCGATCCCGAATAGCCGCAGATAAGTCGCGGCGCCGGCGAGGGCGGCGTTCTGATCGTTGGCGAGCGCGCGCAACAGGTAAGCCGTCGCCCGCTCCAGCGCATCCGCCGCCTCGCCGAGTCGCATGGCGCACGCGCCGAAGCCGGGGTTGTCGCCGACATCGGCGGCGATAGCGCGGATGAAGGCGATCTCGCGCGCCACCGCCTTGCCGCCCGACAGCGGAACCTTGCGGGTCACGAGGTCGATCGCCTGGATGCCGTTCGTGCCTTCGTAGATCCCCGTGATGCGCGAATCGCGCATGAACTGCGCGGCGCCTGTCTCCTCGATGTAGCCCATGCCGCCATGCACCTGGACGCCGAGCGAGGCGACTTCGTCGCCGATTTCGCTCGACCAGGCTTTGGCGACCGGCGTCAGCAACGCCGCGCGCTCCGCCGCCGCGTCGCGCGCCTCTTTCGTGGCGGCATGGCGCGAAAGATCGATGGCGACGCCGGTCAGATGGCAGATTCCGCGCGCCGCCTGCGTTTGCGCCTTCATGGTCAGCAGCATGCGCTGCACGTCGGGATGCTCGATGATCGGGCTCATGCCGGGCGCTGCGCCGGCGCGGCCCTGGCGGCGCTCCCGAGCATAGGCCGCCGCGTGCTGATAGGCGCGCTCGGCCACCGCGACGCCTTGCAAGCCGACGCTGAGCCGGGCGCTGTTCATCATCACGAACATGGCGGCGAGGCCGCGGTTCTCCTCGCCGACGAGGTAGCCGGTGGCGCCGCCGTTGTCGCCGTAGATCATCACGCAAGTTGGCGAGGCGTGGATGCCGAGCTTGTGCTCGATCGAGGCGCAGCGCAGGTCGTTGCGGCTCCCTAGCGATCCGTCCGGCTTGACCAGGAATTTCGGCACCAGGAACAGCGAGATGCCGCGCGTGCCGGCCGGCGCGTCGGGCCGTCGCGCCAGCACAAGATGCAGGATGTTGTCGGCGAAGTCGTGTTCGCCGTAGGTGATGAAGATTTTCTGCCCGAATACCCGGTAAGTCCCGTCGGCGGCACGCTCGGCCCGGGCGCGCACGGCGTTGAGGTCGGAGCCGGCTTGCGGCTCCGTGAGGTTCATCGTGCCGGTCCACTCGCCGCTGGCGAGCCGCTTGACGAAGGTCTCGCGCAATTCCGGCGAGGCGTAGGCGTTGAGCGCGCCGAGCGCGCCCTCGCTCAGCAAAGGGCACAGCGCGAAACCCATCGAGGCGCCGTTCCAGATTTCGGAACAGGCGAAATTGACGCTATGCGGCAGCCCCATGCCGCCTTGCTCAGGCGAGGCGGTGACGCCCGCCCAGCCGCCTTCGACCCATTGCTTGTAGGCGGCCTTGAAGCCCTTCGGCGTGGTGACGACGCCGTTCTCGCAGCGCGCGCCTTCGAGGTCGCCGGTCCGGTTGAGCGGCGCGATCACGTCGGTGGCGAAGCGGCCGGCTTCGCCAAGCACCGGGGCGACGGTGTCCCAGTCGAGGTCGCCGAACAGGCCGGCGTTCACGGCCTCGTCGAGGCCGGCGACATGGCGCAGCGAGAACAGGATGTCTGCGACGGGGGAGCGATACATCGGGCGCCTCCTTGGGCGCCGTCATGGCGAGCGAAGCGAAGCCATCTTGCCAAGAGCGCGGCGCTCAGCCCCGAAGCGGCATGGCTTCGCTTCGCTCGCCATGACGGGGGCGGGCTCTTTTACCACCACAGAACGCCGGTTCGCGCAATCGCCTCCCTCAAGGCCACTCGGACGTCCACGAGATCGCCGCGTCGAAATATTTCCTTTCGCCCCACACCGACGAATCCCAGGAGTCGCCAATCTTCTTGGCGACGAACGCGGCGGTTTTCTTGTCCGTGGCGGCGACGGCGTAGAACATCAACACATTCATGTCGGATTTGGTGACGCCGAACGCCGCCGAGCGGGCGGCGAAGGCTTTAACCAGCGTCGCGTAGTTCGCGCCGGAGACTTCGAATACGATCGCGTAGTTGCGCTCCACGGCCAGCGACTGTTTGGCCACGTCGAAATAGGCGATCAGGCCGGCCTGGCCGCCGGGCGAGGTCAGCAACGACGGCGTGAACGCCGCCGCCTCGCCGGGTTCTCCGAACCAGCGATCGAGCGTGAAATTGAAGCGCGCCATCGCGTATTCGGGAACGGTCGGGAAGGCGCGCACGGCGCGGTCGTAGAGTTCGAGCAGATGTTCGCGTGGTTGTTCGTCGACGGGCGCCGCGTCCATCTCGATCAGATAGACCTCGGGATCGGCGTTGGGATCGACCGATTTCAGCAAATCGAGCGCGTGCCCCATGCGGTCGTAGAAGTCTTTCCATTGCGTGTCGCTGGTCTTGTGCGCGGAGTCGCCGCCGCGCCCCGCCCAGGCGTAGTTGTTCCACAATTCGGCGAGCGCGATTCGCGCCGTCAGCGAACTCGGATTGGCGGCAAGCCAACGTTCGAGCGCCTTGCGTTTGTCGTCGAAGGCGATGTCGCCACGGCCGCCGCAGCCGCAGACGCCTTCGGAAATACGGCTCAAATCGTCGTACAGCACCTTCAGCGCCCACGTGCCGCCGATGATCCGCACCCCGGAGCTGCGGTACTCGGCGGCCAGCGCGTCAAGCTCGCCGAAAGCGCCCCTCATCAGCCGCGCTTCGAGATCGCGCGGCATGTCGACGACTTTTTCGTGGGGCGGATCGGCCGAAGCGGCGACAGACGCGCCAACGATCGCAAGCACGGCGACAACGAGCACACGCAACAAGATCACGATCCGGCCCCCGAACCAGGATGAAGCTGGGGGATTATCGATGAAACCGGCGGCGATCGGGGCAAAACGTCGACGGATAGTTAGCGCATTCTGCTCGCAGAACGCCCATCTGCGAACAGGCCGTCGACGATGAGCATCGCCACGCCGGCGCTGATCCCAGCGTCCGCGACATTGAACACGAAAAAGTGCCGCCCGAGCGCGTGCAGATCGAGGAAATCGACCACGGCGCCATAGGCGGCGCGATCGAAGGCGTTGCCAAGCGCGCCGCCGATGATCAGCCCGAGCCCCGCGCCGGTGAGCCGCGATCTCGCCCGCCATAGCCACACACAGAGGAATGCGACGACCGCGAGCGAGAAGCCGGTCAGCAGCGCCGCGCCGATGGCGCTGTCCTGCCGCAACAGGCTGAACGAGACGCCGCGATTGTAGCGCAGCGCCAGATCGAGGATCGGCAGGAGCGGGCCGCCCCGGAGCGCGCCGGTCTCGAAGCCGTGCGCGACGTAGTATTTGCTCGCCTGATCCAACGCCAACGTGAGCGCGGCGAGGGCCAGCCCCAGCCCGCGAACGTTCACGCCGAACGCGCCCGCCACTCGCGCAGCGCCTTGGCGTCGCGCGGCGTGACGTCGGGGAATTCGGGGTCGGCGGTGGCGGGATCGAAATAGCGCCAGGAGCGCGCGCATTTGACGCCCGCCGCCCGCTGCACCACGACCGCCGCGCCGGGCGCATCGGCATGACGGAACGCGCCTTCCGGCGCCGGGCCGGGCAGGATCGTCAGGTCGGAAACGATGCAGACCTCGGCGAAATCGACGTCCTCGAGCGCGGCGCGCCACTTGTCGTCCTCGAGATAGAGGACGGGGTGGGCTTCCAGCGAGGCGCCGATCTCCTTGGCCGCGCGCGCGATCTCGATGGCGCCGGTGACGACCGAGCGCAGCTTGCGCAAGGTCTCCCACTGCGCCGCCAGTTCGGGATCGCGAAAGGTCTCGGAGATTTCCGGGAACAGCTCCAGATGCACCGAGCCGCCTTCAGGGTAGCGCGATGTCCACGCCTCTTCGGCGGTGAACACGAGGATCGGCGCCAGCCACACCGTCACCGCGCGGAAGACGCGCTCGATCGTCTCCAGCGCGCCCAGCCGCTTCAGGCTGTCGCGGGGCTCGCAATAAAGCGCGTCCTTGCGCACGTCGAAATAGAAAGCCGACAGATCGGTGTTGAGGAACGCCGACAGCACCGAAACCACGCGGGCGAAGTCGAACGCGGCGTAGGCCGCGCGGACCTCGACATCGAGCTCGCTGAGGCGATGCAGCATCAGGCGGTCGATCGGCTGGATCATCGAGAACGCCAGCGTGCGGTTGCGGTCGTAATGCGTGAGCATGCCGAGCATCCAGCGCAGGGTGTTGCGCAGCTTGCGGTAATTGTCGCTCACCATCTTCAGGATGTCGGGGCCGATGCGCTGATCGTCGGCGTAGTCGCAGCTCGCCACCCATAGCCGCAGAATGTCGGCGCCGGAAACCTTGATGATGTCCTGCGGGAAGACCTGATTGCCGAGCGACTTCGATTGCTTGCGACCCTTCTCGTCGAGCGTGAAGCCGTGCGTCGCCACGATGTCGAACGGCGCGCGGCCGCGCGTGCCGCAGCTTTCGAGCAGCGACGCCTGGAACCAGCCGCGATGCTGATCGGAGCCCTCCAGGTACATCACCTCGTCCTCGCCGCCGTCGCGCTTGCGCTTGATTCCGGCGAGGCCAGGGAAGTGCTCGGGGTCTTCCAGCACGAACGCGTGGGTCGAGCCGGAGTCGAACCAGACGTCGAGAATGTCATCGACCTTCTCGTAGTCGGCGGGGTCGTAATCGGGCTTCAGGAAGCGCGCGGCGGCGCCGTCGGCGTACCAGGCGTCGGCGCCTTCCTGCTCGAACGCCTCGGCGATGCGGGCGTTGACGCGTTCGTCGATCAGCGGCGTGTGCTCGCCCTTGCGAACGAACACGGCGATCGGCACGCCCCAGGCGCGCTGGCGGCTCATCACCCAATCGGGCTTGGCGTTGACCATGCCGCGGATGCGGTTCTCGCCGGCGGGGGGAACCCAGCGCGTCTCGCCGATCGCCTTCAGCGCGGTGTCGCGCAAGCTGAGGCCGCTCGCTTCCGGCGTGTCCATGGCGATGAACCATTGCGGCGTGTTGCGGAAGATGACGGGTTTCTTCGAGCGCCAGGAGTGCGGGTACTGGTGCTTCAGCTTGCCGCGCGCGAGTAGGTTTCCGGTCTCGATCAGGGCGCGGATGACGGCCTCGTTCGCGTCGCCCTTGTCGCCCTTCTCGGTGAGGACGCGCTTGCCGGCGAAGCCGGGAGCTTCCTCGGTGAAGACGCCGTTTTCGTCTACGGTGTAGGGGATGCGCGTGTCGATCCCGCGCTCCGCGAGCAGCCGGCCGGACGCCATCCAGATTTCAAAGTCCTCGCGTCCGTGGCTCGGCGCGGTGTGGACAAAGCCTGTGCCGGCGTCGTCGGTGACGTGATCGCCAGCGAATAACGGAACGTTGAAACTGTAGCCCTCGCTAAGCCAGCCTTTAAGGGGATGGACCGCCCCGACAGAAAGTGCGGCAGGATCAACATCCGCCAGTCTCTCGAATGCTTCAACTCTAGCATTTCGAAAAACCTCGGGGGCGAGTTTGTCGGCCAACACATATCTAGCGCCTTTCGACGCCCAATTACCGTGCGGCGCTTCAATCACGCGGTAGAGGCCGTAAGATATCTTCGGAGAATACGCTATCGCCCGGTTGCCCGGAATTGTCCAAGGCGTTGTCGTCCAGATGACGATTGAAACTGCGCGCCCCTGCTCATCCAGTTTAACGAATTCATTCCACTTGACGTTGTCGATATTGATTGATGCGCCGTCCGTAACAACCATCTGGCACGGAAACGCCACATACACCGTATCGCTCGTATAATCCTCGTACTCAACCTCCGCCTCCGCGAGCGCTGTCTTCTCGACCACGCTCCACATCACCGGCTTCGAGCCGCGATACAGCAGCCCGCTCGCCGCGTACTTGTGGATCTCCCGCGCGATCTGCGCTTCGGCGGGAAAGCTCATCGTCGAGTACGGATGATCCCAGTCGCCAAAGCCGCCGAGTCGCTTGAACTCCTCGCGCTGCACGTTGAGCCAGTGCTCGGCGTAGGCGCGGCACTCCTGGCGGAACGCGATCATCGCGGCGGGGTCGCGGAAATCCGGCTTCGGCTTGCCCTTGGCGCGGTAGTTCTCCTCCTCGACCTTCCATTCGATCGGCAGGCCGTGGCAGTCCCAGCCGGGCACGTAGTTGGCGTCCATGCCCATCATCTGCTGCGAGCGGACGACCAGGTCCTTCAGCGTCTTGTTGAGCGCGGTGCCGATATGAATGTGGCCGTTGGCGTAGGGCGGGCCGTCGTGCAGCACGAACTTCGGCCGGCCGTGGCCTTGCGCGCGCAACTGCCCGTAAATGTCGGCCTTCGCCCATTTCGCGAGAATCTCCGGCTCCTTCTGCGGGAGGCCGCCGCGCATTGGGAAATCGGTCTTCGGCAGATAAAGGGTTTCGGAGTAATCGGGCGCTTCGGTCATGGTCTGGTGCGGTTAAAGGATTCCAGGGGAAACTGCAAAGAATGACAAAGCGAATAGAAGCCGCGCCGGGCGCGTGGCTCTACCCCGGGCTGCTGACGCCCGACGCACAGCGCGCCGTCCTCGCGGCGCTGCGCGACGTCATCGCCGAGGCGCCGTTGTACACGCCGACCATGCCGCGCAGCGGCAAGCCGCTCTCGGTGCGGATGACCAATTGCGGCCCGCTCGGCTGGGTCTCCGACCGCGACGGCTACCGCTATCAGGAGCGCCACCCCGTCACCGGCCGTCCGTGGCCCGCCATCCCTGACGCCATCGCCGCGATCTGGCGCGAGTTGCTGCCCGAGGCGCCGGCGCCGGAAGCCTGCCTCGTCAACCACTACGCGGCCAGCGCCAAAATGGGCCTGCACCAGGACCGCGACGAGCGCGCCTTCGACGTGCCCGTGCTGTCGGTCTCGCTCGGCGACGAGGCGCAGTTCCGGCTCGGCGGCTTGACCCGCAACGGCCCGACGCGCGCGTTCACGCTACGCTCGGGCGACGTGTTCACCTTCGGGGCCGAGTCGCGCCTCGCTTTCCACGGCGTCGACCGCATCGTCCCCGGCAGCTCGACCCTGCTGCCCGAGGGCGGTCGGTTCAACCTGACGTTGCGCCGGGTCAACCCGGCTTAGGGCGCCGTCTTGACCCCGCCCTTGGAGACGCCGACGAGCGCCGGCCGCAGCACCCGATCGGCGATCTTCCAGCCGCTCTGCACGACCTCACTCACCGCGCCCGAGGGGACGCTCTCGTTGGGCGCCTCGAACATCGCCTGATGGAAGTTCGGATCGAACTTCTCGCCCTTGGGGTCGAGCCGCTTGACGCCGTGGCGGCCGAGCACGGTCGTCAGGTCGCGCGCGGTCAGTTCGACGCCTTCGATCAGCGTCGTCATCGGGGCGCCGCCGCTCGCGCGCTGCTCGGCGGAGACGCTGGCGAGCGCCCGCTCCAGATTGTCGATGACGGACAGCAGGTCGCGCGCGAACGACGTAACGGCATAGGCGCGGGCGTCGGCGGATTCCTTCTCGATGCGACGCCGAATGTTCTCCGTTTCCGCAAGCGCCCGCAAAGCGCGGTCTTTCAGCTCGGCGTTTTCAGAAACCAGCTTTTCCAGCACCGCATGCGGATCGGGCGCGGTTTCCTGTTTAATTTCAATCTCTTCCGGCCCCTTCGCCTCGGGGTTCACAGATGGGTTATCGTTCATGGAAATACAGACCCTCTTTTCCCGCGGCGATATCGAGGCTCAAGCGGCAAAAATCAAGCGCCGTCGCCTTTTCGGGACGCTTATTCTCGGCTCAGAATGGCGAGCACTTGTCGTTTCAGCCCAGCCTGCCGGGCGGCAGACGTGATCTTGCCGCCGGTGAGGTCGGTCACATAGAACGCGTCGACCGCCTTTTCGCCGAACGTGACAATGTGCGCCGAGCCGATGTTGAGGTTGAGCCGCGATAGCAACGTCGTCACCTCGTAAAGCAGACCGAGCCGGTCGAGCGCGGAGATTTGCAGCACCGTGTAGAGCCCGGACAACGTATTGTCGATCTCGACTTCCGGCTCCACCGCGAAAGTTTTCGCGCGCGACTCGCGTTGGCGGCGATCCTGGATGATCTCGCGCAGGCGGACCTCGCCGCGCAGCGCCTTCTCCACCGTATCGGCGACGCGTCGGCCGCGGCGGATTTCGTCAGAATCCTGCGGAAACTCGCGCGAAATGAAAATCGAATCGAGAGCGAAGCCATCAGTCGTGGTGAAAATATGCGCCTCGACGATATTGGCCGCGGCGGAGGCGCAGGCGCCGGCGATTACCGACAGCAGCCGCGGATGGTCGGGCGCGATCACGGTCAACTCGGTGACGCCGCGTTTGGCGTCGGTCGACACCTCCGTCGTGAGCGAACGCACCTGCGCCGCCATCGCGCAGAACAGCCTGGCGTGCTCGACCTGGCGAGCCAGATCGACCCGCAGCCAATAGGCGGGATAGTGGCGCGACGCGTAGGCTTCAAAGTCGGGATCAGACCAGTTCGGCAGCGCCTTGCGCAGCGCGTCGCGGGCGGCGGCGACGCGCGACCGGCGGTCGATCGCCGAGTGGCCGCCGCCGAGCACCACTTCGGTCTCCCAGAACAGACTGCGAAGCAACTGGCCCTTCCAGGCGTTCCACACCCCGGGCCCGACCGCGCGGATGTCGCAGACCGTCAAGGCGAGCAGCAGCCGCAGCCGCTCGATCGTCTGCACCACCGCGCCGAAGGTCTCGGCGGTGCGCGGGTCGGAGATGTCGCGACCCTGTGCGGTGTTGGACATGGTCAGGTGCTGCTCGACCAGCCAAGCGACGCGGTCGGTGTCGGCGGGGCTCAGGCCGAAGCGCGGGCAGAGTTTTCGCGCGACCTCGGCGCCGGCGATGGAATGATCGACCCCGCGACCCTTGGCGATGTCGTGCAGAAAGGCCGCGACGTAGAGCGACGTGCGCTGCGTGATATGCGGCAGGATCTCCGTCAGCAACGGATGATCCTCCTTCAACCGGCCGGTCTCGATCTGGTTCAGCACGCCGACGGTGCGCAACAGATGCTCGTCGACGGTGAAGTGGTGATACATCGAATATTGCATCATCCCGACGACGCGGCCGAAGTCCGGGATGAAGCGGCCGAGAACCCCGGCTTCGTTCATCCGCCGCAACGCCACCTCCGGCGACCGGCGCGAGGTGAGGATTTCGAGGAACAGCCGGTTGGCGGTCGGATCGCTCCTGACCGCGGCGGTGATCCGGCGAAGCGACTTCGTCACCAATCGCGACGCTTCGGGATGCACCGGCAGTCCCGAGCGGTCGGCGACCCAGTAGAGGCGGATCAGGTTGACAGGGTCCTTGTCGAACACGTCGTCGGCGACGACATTGACCCGCTCGACGTCGACCCGGAAATCCGGCGCCTCGGCGACCACCTTCGGGCGGCGGCGGAGCTTCTCCAGGAACCGGTCGAAGGTCTGCGTGCGCTTGGTCTGCTTCACCTCCAGCGCCGCGCAAACGATCGCGGTGAGATCGCCAACGTCCTTGGCGACGAGGAAATAGTGCTTCATGAACCGTTCGACGTCGGTCTGGCCGGCGCGCGAGGAATAGCCGAGCATTTTCGCGATCGACGGCTGAACGTCGAAGGTCAGCCGCTCCTCCGGCCGGCCGGTGAGGAAATGCAGGTGGCAGCGCACCGCCCACAGGAATTCCTCGCAGCGACGGAAAAGGCGCAGCTCCTCGGCGGTGAACAGCCCGGCGCCGACGAGATCGGCGACGTCGGCGACGCGGTAGACGTATTTGGAGATCCAAAACAGCGTGTTGAGATCGCGTAAGCCGCCCTTGCCCTCCTTGACGTTGGGTTCGACGACGTAGCGCGATTCCCCCTGCCGCTGCACGCGCTTGTCGCGCTCGGCGAGCTTGGCGGACACGAACTCGGCGGCGGTCTTGGCGACGACCTCGGCATCGAAACGCCGCCGCAGCGTCTCGAACAGCTTCACCTCGCCGCTCAGCAGCCGCGCCTCCAGGATCGAGGTGCGGATCGTCATGTCGGCGCGCGCCTGCTGAATGCAGTCCTCGACCGTGCGGGTCGCGTGGCCGACCTTCTGCTTCAGGTCCCACAGCACGTAAAGCAAGGTCTCGACGATGAGTTTGACCTTGGGATCGCG
Organism: uncultured Pseudomonadota bacterium; assembly: GCA_963807735.1. GTDB lineage: Bacteria > Pseudomonadota > Alphaproteobacteria > Rhizobiales > Beijerinckiaceae > Roseiarcus. Next base: position 86,829 of record CAWEDI010000048.1, read on the forward strand.
CGGATCCTCGGCGAGAAACAGCAGATCAATGTCGGAATGTGGCGCGAGCGTCCCGCGACCGTAGCCGCCGACCGCGACGATCGCGTGCGGCCGCAGCTTGGCGCCTTCGGCGACGAGCTTTTCAACCAGCGCCTCGTGCAGGGTACGGATGACCAGGTCTTCGACGCGGCTCAGATATTCAGCGCAGGCTATGCCACGACCGCCGCTTTCGAGCCGCGCACGGGCGTCTTCGCTGCGCGCCTCGAGGAATTCGCCGAAAAGGCGCGCCGCCGCCTTGCGAAACCCGACATTGTCGGCGCCCGCCGTCGCCAGCGCCTGACGGATCGCCGCGCGAAGCCCGTCGCCGTGGGCGTGCCCGTCCTCGACCGCCTTCGGCGACCGCCCGTTTCGGGTGCGCGCGACGACCGCGCTCATCGCGTCGCCGCGTGGCGCGCCTCGATCGCGTCCCAGATTCCGGCTGCGGCATCGGGACCGCCCAGGCGCTTGATCGCGCGCAGCCCGGTCGGCGAGGTCACGTTGATCTCGGTAATGCGGTCGCCGATCACGTCGATGCCGACAAACAGCAGGCCGCGCCGCTTCAGTTCGGGGCCGATGCGATCGCAGATCGCCTGCTCGCCGGGCGTCAGCGGCGACAGTTCGGCGCGGCCGCCGCGCACCATGTTGGAGCGGATGTCGTCCTGCTGCGGCACCCGGTTGACGGCGCCGAGCGCCCGGCCCTCGACCAGGATGATGCGCTTGTCGCCCTGCATCACCGCCGGCATGAACTCCTGCACAACCCATGGCTCCCGGAACGTCGTCGAGAACATGTCGAACAGGGAGCCGAAATTATAGTCTTTCTGAGCGATCTTGAATACGGCCGCGCCGCCGTGGCCGTAGAGCGGTTTCATGACCACCGCCTCGAAGCGCGTGCGGAACGCTTCGATCTCGCCGCGATCGCGGGTGATGAGCGTCGGCGGCATCAGGTCGGAGAACTCCATCACCAGCAGCTTCTCGGGCGCATTGCGCACCGCGCCGGGATCGTTGACGACGAGGGTCTCGGGCGCCAGCCGCTCCAGGAAATGCGTCGAGGTGATGTAGGCGAGATCGAACGGCGGGTCCTGTCGCAACAGCACGACGTCGAACTCGCGCAAGTTCTGCCGCGTCGCCTCGCCGAGCGCGGCATGGTCGCCTGCAACGTCCTGGACGCGCAAGGGTTGCACGCGCGCGAAAATGTCGCGGCCGAGCTGCGAGAGCCGATCGGGCGTGTAGTAGAACAGGTTGTGGCCGCGCGACTGCGCCTCCAGCAGCAGGGCGAACGAGGAATCCCCCGCGACATTGATCCGCTCGATCGGATCCATCTGAATGGCGACTTTGAGGGCCATGCCTGATCGTTATCCTTCGAAATCCAGCGCGAACGCGTCCTCGATATGGAGAGGCGGACGGCGGGCGTCCAGAAAAACCGCATCGCCGCGTAACGTCCACCCGTCCGCCGCCCAGGGATTTCGCGTCACCCACACGGAGGCGGCGCGGCCGACGCGCCGCCGTTTGCCCTCCGTGATCGACGCCAGCGCGATTTCGACGCTCGCCCGCGCCTTCACCTCGACGAACGCGATCGTTCCGGCGCGCTCGGCGACAATGTCGATCTCGCCGCCCGGAATTGTGAATTTGCGGGCGAGGATGCGGTACCCGCTGGCGGCGAGGAATTCCGCCGCCCGCGCCTCCGAGCGTTCGCCGAAGGCGCGCGCCCGGAGGCGATGGCCGGCGCGCAGCGTCGTCACTCGCCGCGTCCCCGCGAGAGTTCGAGCGCGCGGGCATAGACGTCGCGGCGGGGCAGGGCGTAGCGCGCCGCGATGATCGACGCCGCATCCTTGGTCGTGTGCGAACGCAGCAGGTCTTCAAGCTCGCTGCGGACGATGTCGTCGGAGACGGGTTCGCGGGCCGCCGGCGGACCGACGACGATGACGATCTCGCCTTTGACCTCCTCGTCGGCGTAATGCGCGGCGAGTTCATCGAGTGGAGCCGAGCGCACGGTTTCGTGGATCTTGGTCAGCTCGCGCGCCACACTCGCCGGCCGTGCGCCGAGCTCCGCCGCGAGATCGGCGAGGCAGGCGCCGAGCCGTTGCGGCGCCTCGTAGAACACCAGCGTCGCTTCGATTGCAGCGAGCGCGTTCAGCCGCGCCCGCCGCGCCTCGGACTTCGGCGGCAGGAAGCCCTCGAACAGAAAGCGGTCGGTCGGCAAGCCGGCGACGACGAGCCCCGCCAGCAGCGCCGAGGCGCCGGGAATCGGATGCACTTTCACGCCCATCCGCGCCGCCTCGACGACGAGCTTGTAGCCGGGGTCGGAGATCAGCGGCGTGCCGGCGTCGGAGATCAAAGCCAGCGATTGCCCCTCGCGCAGGCGCGCCAGCGCCTCGGGACGGACCCGTTCGGCGTTGTGCTCGTGATAGGCGCTCATCGGGGTCGCAATGCCGTAGTGATCGACCAGCCGGCGCGAGTGGCGGGTATCCTCCGCGAGGATCAGGTCGACGCCGGCGAGGGTCTCCAGCGCGCGCAACGTGATGTCGGCGAGATGGCCGATCGGCGTCGCGACGACATGGAGCCCCGGATCGGCCGCCGGCGCCGTGTGGGGCGCGCCGAGCGCGAGAAATCCCCTCATGCCTTGAATTTCCTGGCGCGCGGCGCCGCGAATCGCGCGAAAAATGGTCGTGGCGCCGCCGCCAGTTTATCATCTTCCCCGCCCTTTGGCAGTCGATACGTGCTAAGGCGGCGAAAGCTGATCTAAAGGCGCGTCGGGCGACGATTCGTGCGGGAGTTTTCTATGAGGACGCGAGACGCGCGTCGGGGCCGAAAAGCGGCGGCGGTTTTGGGCCTGGCCGTGACGCTCGGCGGCTGCAATTCCGTCGGGCTCGGCAGTTTCTCCGACACCACGCCGGCTCCCGCGCCGCGCGTCGACGCGCAGCCGCTGGCGGGGCCCGCAGCGACCGTCGGCCAGACCTACGGGTCGGGTCCTGTCCGCGTCGGCATGGTGTTGCCGCTGACCCAAAACGGAACGCCGAGCGGCATCGGCCAATCTTTCCTCAACGCCGCGCAGATGGCGATCGCCGACGGCGGCGCCGGCGACATCACGCTGATGGTGCTCGACGATCGCTCCTCGGCCGAGGCGGCGGCGACCGCTGCGCAATCCGAGGTCAAAGCGGGCGCGCAGATCATCGTCGGGCCGCTGTTCGCCGCCGACGTGCGTCAAGTCGGCGGCGTCGCGCGCGGCGCCAACGTGCCGGTGATTGCGTTCTCGACCGACGCAACGGCGGCCTCCGAGGGCGTCTATCTGCTGTCGTTCCTGGTTGAATCCTATGTCGACCGGATCGTCGAATTCGCCGTTTCGAAGGGCAAGAAGAACCTCGCCGCGCTCGCCCCGCAAAACGATTACGCCAATGTCGCGGTCGCCGAGTTCAAGGCGGCGGCGTCGCGGCTCGGCGCGAACGTCGTCACCGTCGCGCGCTATGTGCCGGGGCAGGCGGCGGGCGCGGTCGCCGATCTGGTGAAGGATGCCCCGGACGTCGACGCGGTGTTCATCCCGGAGCAGGCCGACGCGCTGCCGGGCGTCGCCGCCGCCATCGCCTCGGCGGGGCTGAAGGCGCAGTTGCTTGGCACCGGCGTCTGGAACGACCCGAAGGTCGCGGCGATTCCGGCCTTGCAGGGCGCGTGGTACTCGGCGCCGGAGACGGCGGGCTATAGCGCTTTCGCCAAGCGTTATCGCGCCAAGTACAACAACGATCCGCCGCGGCTGGCGACGCTTTCATACGACGCGGTGTCGCTGGTGGCGGCGCTGGCGCACACGCAGAACGCGGAACGTTTCAAGCCGTCCGTGCTCGCCAACCCGTCGGGCTTCAATGGCGCCGACGGCGTGTTCCGGTTCCGCGCCAACGGCCTCAACGAGCGCGGCCTCGCCGTGGTGCAGATCGGCAGCGGCGGCGTCGAGGTCATCAGCCCGGCGCCGAAGAGTTTTGCGGGCGGGTAGGGCGGCTGCGCCGCCGCTCAGATCACCATCATCAGCGCGAGGCTGACGAGCCCGGCGATCGCGCAATAATAGGCGAACGGCTTCAGCGCGTTGAACTCGTGCCCCTTGAACCAGCGCATCAGCAGGACGAGGCTCAGATAGGCGAACACGCCCGCCGTCACGCCCGACACCAGCGAGGCGAAACCCAGCGTCGAGCCGTGATGCATCAGCTTGGGCGCCTCCAGCACGGTCGCGCCGAGGATGATCGGCGTCGCCATCAGGAAGGAGAACCGCGCCGCGTCCTCGTGCTTGAGCCCGGCGAGGATGCCGGCGGAGATCGTCAGGCCCGAGCGGGAAAAGCCCGGAACAAGCGCGAAGCATTGCGCGACGCCGATCGCCAGGGCGCCCTTCCAGTTGAGTTGCTCAAGCTTGCCGACGCCGCGGCCGGCGATCTGGTCGCAGAAATAGAGCAGCGCGCCGTTGAGGATCAGCACGAACGCGACGATCCACGGCTTCGAGAACGCCGCCTCCAGCGGCTTGTGCAGCGCCGCGCCGACGACCACGGCGGGGATCGTGGCGAGGATCACGAACAGGAAGGTGCGCCGGTCGGCGATAGCGCGCGGGCTGTCCGCCTTGAGGACGGACTGGAGGAATGAAAGCCAGTCCTTCCAGAAATAGGCGAACAGCGCCACCGCCGTGCCGAAATGCATGACGACGAGGTAGGGCAGGAATTCGGGATTGTGGATCAGGTCGCCCCAGCCGACGAGGCGGGGAAATATGACGGCGTGGCCAAGGCTGGACACAGGGAAAAGTTCGGTCACGCCCTGCAACAGGGCCATGACGATCGCTTCGAGAAAACTCAACTTCGCCCCCGCGTCGCGGCTTGGCGCAAAGACCAAATCACGCCGGCCGCGGTCAGCGCGCGGCTTCTCTTAGAATAAACTCGGACTCGCGTCAGTTCAGCACGTCGCGTGGCCGCACTTATGCACCGCGTCGATCTTGGCCTTCAGCTCGTCGTAGCCGACCGCGCCGACCACCACGGCGTCGCCGAGGACGAAGGTCGGCGTGCCGTTGATTTGCAGGTCGTCGGCCATCGCCATGATTTCCTTGAGGCCGGAATCGATGTCCTGGCTCGTCATGTCCTTGTCGAGCTTGGCCATGTCGAGACCCATTTCCTTGGCGACAGCCAGGGCCTCGTTCTTGCCGACCGGCCCGTGCATGCCGAGCAGCTTGTTGTGGTAGTCCCAGAACCGCTCGCCGGAGAGCTGGTTGCGAACGGCAGAGGCGACGCGGGCGGCCTCGACCGAGCCGGGGCCGAGCACCGGGAAATCCTTCAGCACAACGTGCAGGTTGGGGTCCTGCTTCATCAGCTTGGCGATGTCGGGCAGTGCGCCTTTGCAGAAATGGCAGTTGTAGTCGAAGAACTCGACCAGCGTGGCGTCGCCCTTGGGATTGCCGACGTCGGCCTGGAAATTCGAGCGGTAGATGGCGCCAGAGTTGTCGGCGACCGCCTTTTGCCGCGCCTGCTCGGCGACGTCCTTGTCGTGCTTGTCGAGCGAGTCGATCGCGGCGCGCAAAACTTCCGGATGGCTGACGAGATAGTCCTTGATGAAGTCGCCGAGCTCCTGCTTCTGGGCCGGCGTCATGGAATCCGCGCGGGCGGCGGGCGCAAAGGCGACCGCGACGGCGAGGCCGAGGGCGTAGCGAAGCTTCATGACGGTCTCCTGATCGATGCGGCGCTTGCCGGCTTTTTGTGTTGGCTTTGTGTCTTTGGCGGTGAAATTTTATCGCGGCGGACAGGCCGCAGCGCAAACGCCAGATTGCAGGGCGACTTCGATAGGGCGCTCTCAGGCGGCCGGCCGCGCCCGGCGCGCTTCACTGCGCATCGGGATGCGCCTTGCGCCATTCCGCCCGCTCGTAATCCTCGAAGGCGGCGATGAGAGCGCGATAGGTCGTGTCGGCGACTTCCGGCGCAAGCCCGTACTGTTCAGCGATTTTGCGCACGCGGGCGATGACCTCCTCGACCCGCGCCGGGGCGCTGACCGCCGCCGGGTCTTTCTTGAACCGGCCGGCTTCGGCGACGTATTTGGCGCGCTCGGCGATCCCGGCGATGATCGCGCGGTCGAGAACGTCGATATGCGCCCGCACTTCGCCGAGCGTGTTGCAGCACTTGCCGCCGTCCACGGAAGGCTTTCCCCAGTAAGCGGGGTGGTTCGGATCGGCCTCATCGGCCCTGGCGGCGGCGCCGACGATCAGCGCGATGAACACCGCGCCTGCGTAAACGCCGCAAACGTGCAGGAGCGACCTATTTCCGCGCCTCGGGTGAGGATAAGGAGACGATGCGAAGTTTTTGCGAGGGGGGAAACCTGTCATGACCATTGCCTTCTGGTGCGTGCTCGTCGCCGCGCTGCTTCCCTATGTTCCCTTTGGCCTGGTCAAGGGCCTCGACCCGAAGTCCCCGCGGTCGCGCGCCAAAGATCTGACCGGCCTTGGGGCGCGCGCCTATGGCGCCCATTTGAACGCGTTCGAGGCGTTTCCGCCGTTCGCCGCCGCCGTCATCATCTCGCATCTGACGCTCGGGGCCAACACCTGGTCGAATGTGCTCGCGCTGATCTTCCTGATCGCCCGCGGCGCCCACATGGGCTTCTATCTTGCCGACCAGGCGCCGCCGCGCAGCGCGGCGTTTTTCGTCGGGCTCCTCATCGTCATTATCATGTTCATCCACGCCGCCTGGGCTTGAGGGCCTATTCGGCAGCGGCGGGGAGCGCGTCCGGCGCGGACGCGCGCCTCGGCTTACGCACAGCGCGTCGGCCCGCCAGCAGCGAATCGATCCTGTCGAGATAAATGTAGACGACCGGCGTGATGTACAGCGTCAGCACTTGGCTGACGCAAAGCCCGCCGACGATGGCGATGCCGAGCGGCTGGCGCAGCTCGGCGCCGGCGCCGGTTCCGAACGCGATCGGCAGCGTGCCGAGCAGCGCCGCCAGCGTAGTCATGATGATCGGCCGGAAGCGCACCAGCGCCGCCTCGCGGATCGCCGTGACCGCATCCGCCCCGTCGCGTCGGCGCGCCAGCGCGAAATCGACCATCATGATCGCGTTCTTCTTGACGATGCCGATCAGCAGCAGAATGCCGATGATCGCTATCACGCTTAAGTCCATGTGCAGCCATTCCAGCGCGATCAGCGCGCCGATGCCGGCGGACGGCAGGCCGGAGAGAATCGTGATCGGGTGGATGTAACTCTCGTAGAGCACGCCGAGCAGGATGTAGATCGTCAGCACGGCGGCGAGCAGCAGCGCGCCTTGCCCGGCCAGCGCCTGCTGGAACAGCTGGGCGTTGCCGGCGTAATTGGTGATGATGTCGGCGGGCAGGTTGATCCGGCGCTCCAGCGCCTTGATCTCCTCGATCGCCTGACCGAGCGACATGTCCGGCGCCAGATTGAACGAGATCGTCACCGCCGGCTGCTGCGACTGCCGGTTGATTTGCAGCGGCCCGACGCTGCGCCGCATCGTCGCGACCTCGTCGAGCGGGACCAGCGCGCCCGAGGGGGTCGAGACGCGGATGCGCCCGAGCGCGGTCGGATCGTTCTGGAAATTGTCGGAGGCTTCGAGGATGACCTGATAATCGTCGGCCGGCGTGAAGATCGTCGAGATCTGCTTGGTCCCGAACGCGCTGTAAAGCGCGTTGCGGATCTCGTCGACGGTCACGCCGAAAGCCGCCGACTTCTCGCGATCGATGTCAACGCTGGTTTGCGGGTTGGTCAGTTGCAAGTCGCTGTTGACGTCGCGCAGCCCGGGCAATTTGCCCATTTCCCGCTCCATGACGGGCGAATTGGCGAACAGGCTGTCCTGATTGGAGGATTGCAGCGTATATTGATATTTGGCGCGGGCGATGCGGCCGCCGGTGAATTCGAGATTCTGCACCGGCAGCATCAGCGTGCGGATGCCGGGGATCACCGAGAGCGCGGCGCGCATGCGTCCGATGATCTGAAACACCGGCCCGCGCACTTTCTTGTCCTTCAACTTGACGAACAAGAAGCCCTTGTTGGTCGCGCCGCCGAAGCCGACGGCCGAAGTCACGTACTCGACCGCGGGGTCCTTCTGCAGGATCGAAGAGACGATCTGCTGCCGGCGCGACATCTCCGTGAACGAGGTGTCGGCCTGCGCCTCGGTGATGCCGCGCAGGAAGCCGGTGTCTTCGTCGGGGAAGAAGCCTTTCGGCACGTTGGCGTAGAGCGACATGGCGAGCCAGGCCGTGCCGAAGGTGACGAGAAGCATGATGAAACGCGCGCGCAGCACCACGTCGAGGGTGACGCGATAAAACCACGCCAGCGAATCCACGAACAGGTCGGAGCCGCGCGAGAACCAGCCGGCTTGTGACCCATGTTTCGGCGCCGAGAGAATGCGCGCGCACAGCATCGGGGTCAGGGTCAGCGAGACGAAGCCGGAGACCAGGATCGCCACCGTGATCGTCACCGCGAATTCGCGGAACACCCGCCCGACCACGCCGCTCATCAACAGCACGGGGATGAACACGGCGACGAGGCTGAAGGTGATCGAGAGGATGGTGAAGGCGATTTCGCTCGACCCCTTGAGCGCCGCGTCGAACGGCTTCATCCCCGCTTCGATATGGCGCGTGATGTTTTCGAGCATCACGATCGCGTCGTCGACGACGAAGCCGACCGACAGCGTGATGGCGAGCAGCGATATATTGTCGATCGAATAGCTGAACCCGTACATGAAGGCGCAGGCGCCGAGCAGCGAGACCGGCAGCGCCAAGGCCGGGATCAGCGTCGCCGCCGCTGATTTCAGGAACACGAAGATGACGATGATGACCAGCACGATCGACAGCAGCAACGTGTATTGCACGTCGTCGATCGACTGCCGGATCGACAGCGAGCGGTCGTTGAGCACCAGCGATTTGACGGACGGCGGCAACTGCGAGGAGTAGTAGGGAATCTTGGCCTTGACGTTGTCGACCACCTCCACGGTGTTGGCGTCGGATTGCCGGAACACGGCGAGCACGATGGCGCGCTCGTCGCCGAGCCACGCGGCGATCTGCTTATTTTCGACCGAATCGTACGCGGTCGCGATCTCGCTGAGCCGCACCGGCGAGCCGTTGCGCCACGCGACGACGAGATTCTTGTATTCGATCGGCGTGCAGCAATCTGCCCGGTCGCGTCGACCGTCACGTTCTGCCGATGCCCGAGCAGCGCGCCGACCGGCGTCGAGGAATTGGCCGCCGCTACCGCCGCGCCGACATTGTCGAGCGTCAGCCCGCGCGCGGCGGCCGCGTCGGGATCGACGGCGACGCGCACCGCGAATTTCTGCTGGCCGAACACCAGCACTTGGCTGACGCCGGCGATCTGCGAAATCTGCTCGGCGAACACCTGTTCGGCGTAATCGTCGACCGTCGTCAGCGGTAGCGTCTTGGAGACGAGCGCGATGAACAGGATCGGGCTGTCGGCGGGGTTGATCTTCTGGAAACTCGGCGGCGCCGGCAACGTCTGCGGCAGCTTGCGCAAGGTGGCGGAGATGTTCGACTGCACGTCGAGCGCGGCGCCGTCGATGTTGCGTTCGAGGTCGAACTGCATGACGATCTGCGTCACGCCGAGCGACGACGACGACGTCATCATGTTGATGCCGGGGATCGTCGCAAACGCCCGCTCCAGCGGCCCGGCGACGGCGGAGGCCATCGTATCCGGGCTCGCGCCGGGCAGCGAGGCGTTGACGGCGATGGTCGGGAAGTCGACGCGCGGCAGCGCCGAGACAGGAAGTTGTCTGTAGCCGAACAGCCCGAACACGACGAACGACAGCATCAGCAGGCTGGTCATCACCGGCCTGCGGATGCAGAGTTCCGGCAGGCCCATCAGCTCGCCCCCTTGGCGGGGTCGCGCGGGGCGACCCTGGCGCCCTCGAACAACAGCAGCGCGCCGTCGACGACGAGCTTCTCGCCGCCGTTCGAGGCCGCTCGTCACCACGGTATCGGAACCTTCGGTGCGCCCGACCGTCACCGGCGTCACATGCGCGACGCGGTCCTTGACGGTGAAGACGAAATTGCCGTTCTGCGAAGTCTGGATCGCCTCGCGCGGCGCGACGACGGTGTTCGGCTCCTCGCGCAAGGTCAGCGTCAGGTTGCAGAGCTGCCCGGGCCACAGCAATTCGTCGTAGTTGTCGAATTGCGCGCGAATGACGATGGTGCCGGTCAGCGGGTCGACGGTGTTGTCGAACAGCGCGAGCTTGCCTTCCGCGTGCCGCGTCGAGCCCTGCGGGATCGCCACCACCTTGACGCCATTTGCCATCGCCTCGCGCAGCGCCGGAAGCAGCTTCTGGCTGACCGAGAGCGCAACGTAGATCGGCGAGATCTGGTTGATGGTGGCGAGCACGCCGGCGGCCGAGTTGTCGCCGCCCTTGACGATGTTGCCTTCCTTGATGTTGACGACGCCGACGCGGCCAGAGATCGGCGCGGCGATCGTGTACCAGCCGAGGACCACCTGCATGTTGCGGATCGACGCTGCGTCGCCGATGACCGCGGCGCGCGACGAGGCCGAAGCGGTCTTGGCGTTGTCGAGATTGAGGATCGGCGTCGCTGAGCGCGCCACGAGATCGGTGTAGCGGGTGACGTCGCGCTGCGCCTGTTCGAGCTGGGCCTCGTCCTTGGCGATCTGCGCCTGCGCCATGGCGAGTTGCGCCTGCGCCTGCCGATCGTCGAGCGTGAACAACACGTCGCCCGCTTTCACTTCGGCGCCGTCGGCGACCTGCACTTTCATCACTGTCGCGTCGAAATGCGATCGGAGCGCGACGCTGGCGACCGCCTGTGCGGTGCCGATCTCGGTGACGGTGTAGGGCACGGTCTTGCGTTGCGCCTCGCCGAGCAGCACCGAGACCGGCGGCGCCGCCGGCGCGGCGGCCGTTGGAGCCGCAGCCGGCTTCTCGCCGGTGAGGGCGGCGGGTAGATAGCCATGGGCCATCCGCGCGTAGGGTACAGCCTTCGGCGCGAACGGCGCGACCGCCTCGGGCCTGTAGATCACGTAGCCGGCCACGACGATCGCGGCGAAGACGATCAGTTTGACGAGCTGGAGCAGAAACGACACGTAAGCCTCTTCCCGCGGGCGGCCCATAACATAGCGGAAATCGGCGAGAGTGCGAGAGCGGTCAAAGCCGCCAGATACTTGGGTTCCCTCCCGTGGCAAAGAGCGGGCGGGGGCGACGAACCCCCACCAGTGTCGGACAGCCGCGTTATGCGGCCAGCCGCTCCGCCGCCATCTTGCGCAGCGAGGCGAGGTCCTTGGCGAACAGGCGAATGCCGTCGGAGAGCTTCTCCGTCGCCATCTGGTCCTCGTTGAAATGCCAGCGGAACGCCTTCTCGTCGAGCTTCAGCGGCTCCGGCGGTTTGCCGGGCGACTTCGGGTCGAGAACGCGCGTTAAAGCGCCCTCCGACTTGGCCAATTCGCCGAGCAGTTGCGGCGAAATGGTGAGCCGGTCGCAGCCCGCCAGCGCCTCGATCTCGCCAATGTTGCGGAACGAAGCGCCCATCACCACCGTCGAGATCCCATAGGTCTTGTAGTAGGCGTAGATCTGCTTGACCGAGGTCACGCCGGGATCCGTCTCCGACGTGTACGGGCCGCCGCCGGCCTTCACGTGCCAGTCGAGGATGCGGCCGACGAACGGCGAGATCAGGAACGCCTTCGCGTCGGCGCAGGCGACCGCCTGGGCGAGCGAGAAGATCAGCGTCATGTTGCAGTCGATGCCTTCGCGCTGCAACACAGCGGCGGCTTGCGCGCCTTCCCAGGTCGAGGCGATCTTGATCAGGATGCGATTACGCTCGACGCCGCGCTCCTTGTAAGCCGCGATCAGCGAGCGCGCCTTGGCGATCGTGGCCTGCGTATCGAAGGAGAGGTCGGCGTCGACTTCGGTCGAGACGCGGCCGGGGACGATCTTGGTCAGCGCCTGGCCGAAATTGACCGCCAGCCGGTCCGTCACCGCGCCGGGCGAGGCTTTGTTCTTGCGACCCCATGAGATCGCCTCTTCGACGAGCTCTTTGTAGGCCGGCATTTGCGAGGCTTTGAGGATCAGGGTCGGGTTTGTGGTTGAGTCAGTTGGCTTGAACGCTTCGATCGAGCCCATGTCGCCGGTGTCGGCGACGACGGTGCTCATTTCGCGCAAGGAGTCTAGCTTGTTCATGGGGCGTGCTCCTGAAGACTGCGCAGGAGCCTGCCTGTTTCCGATGACTTAAGCAAGGCCGCGCGGCGCAACCTGAACGTCAGCCGCGCCACGCGGGTTCCGTTACTCCGCCGCCATCAGGGTCGGCGCCGCGGCGGTCTCGACGGCTGGCGGCAGGCCGATGCTCGGCTCGTGGCCGCGGAAGTTGCGTAGCCACCACGCCCAATCCTGGGGCACCAGCGAGAACGGGTCGTTGTGGCCAAGCTCGCGCGCGGCCCACACCGGCCAGATCGGATTGGCGAGCGCCGGGCGGCCAAGGAACACGAGGTCGATGAGGCCGTCGCGGATCACCTTGTCGGCATTGGCCGGGACGCCGAGGTTCCAGCTCGTGCCGACCGGAATGCCGACCTCCTTTTTAACCCGGTTGGCGCGGCCGACCATGAAGCCGACGTCGTTAAACAGGTTCACCTTCATGTCGTCGGTGTTGAAGCCGAGCGACAGATCGGCGAAGTCGAGGCCGTGGTCTTTCATCGCGCGGATGGCGACGATCGAATCCTCGAACTGCGTGCCGGCGGGGTTGAGGTCATCGGCGCCGAGGCGCATCGTCAGCGGGTACTTTTCCGGCCACACTTCGCGCACGGCGTCGAGGGCTTCGAGGTGGAACCGCATCCGGTTCGCCACGCTGCCGCCGTACTGGTCGGTGCGCTGATTGGCGAGCGGCGAGAAGAAACTCGCGCCGAGATAGCCGTGAGCGTAGTGCATTTCCAGCCACTTGTATCCCGCGTCGAGCGCCCGCTTGGCGGTCGTGGCGTAAGCCTTGTGGATGTCCTTGATTTCTTCGACGCTCAGCTCCTTGACCGGATAGATGTGGCCGCCGGTGCCGTAGGGAATCGCCGACGCAGAGCGGCACTCCCAGCCCTCGGGATGGTCGGGCGGCAGCTGCTTGTGCATGCCCTGGTCGTTGACCTCCCGGTGCGGCGCGATTTCGCTTCCCTTTCGGCCGGTGTGGCCGAGCTGGATCGCCGGCACGGCGCCGAAGTTCTCGATGATCCTGCAGACGCGGGCGTGGCCCTCGATCTGATCGTCGTTGTACAGCCCGGCGCAGGAAACCGTGGTGCGCCCGTCCGGCGTGATGGCGATCTGCTCGGGGAAAATCAGCGCGAAGCCGCCGGCGGCGCGGGCGCCGAGGTAACTCACATGGAAGTCGTCCATCTTGCCGTCGACTGAGCGGTACATCGTCATCGGCGACATCACCGTGCGGTTGCGCAGCGTGACGTCTTTCAGTTTGAAGGGCGTGAACAGGTCGGTCATGGCTTTCCTCTTTCCGTGGTCGACCGCCGGCGGGCGAATGACGAAAATCGCGGCGCCCGGCGCTTGTGCGTTGCACAAAATGTTGACTTCCCGCCGACTTCCTAAGCAACTGCCCAGAATTTTCTCATTCGGCGTGAACTGATCGTGTATCTACGGAAGGGTTGCTCTTGCGTCTTTCAATATTCGTCGCTAATTTATCAAAATCGCTTCTGCGCGAATCAAACTGGAATACCCAGGTTACATTTGTCGGATGATGAGGGCGTGAACGACGACTTTGACAGGCCGTGCGAGACCGCCAGAGCGCAGCCGCACGACATCAAGTTTTCCCCCGATACCCGCGTCGTCGTCGACAGCGCGACGATGGGGTGGCGCGACGCCTACGCCTCCATCACATCCCGCCGCGCCTGGATGGGACGCATCTTCCCAATCGAACATCTCGGCGTCGGCTATTGCCTGCGCGGCGTGAACACCATCGAGCGCCGGCTGGAAGGCGCTGCGGCGCCGGAAAATGTCGAGTTCTCCGCGCGGCAATTGGCGTTGCTGCCGTCGCACGCGCCGGCCTGGTATCGGGTGGCGGGCGACGCCGACGTACTGATGGTCTATTTGCGCAGCGGAATGGTGCGCGCCGTCGCTGACCGATTGTTCGGCGCCTCGACGAAGCCATTGCATTTCAAGCCGGTGATGGCGTTCAACGATCCGATGCTGGAGCAGATCTGCCTCGTCTTCGCGGCGGCGCTGTACGGGCGCGATCCGGTGTCGTCCCGCTATGTCGACCAACTGGCGGAGGCCGCCGCCGCGCATTGCCTTGTCCGCTATGGCGATGCGCCGGCGACCGCGCCAGCCACGCCGCGCGAGAGCACGGACTTGCAGACCGCGCTCGAACGGGTGCGCGGCTATGTCGACGACAATCTGGAGGGCGATCTCAGCGTCGAGACGCTGGCCGACGCCGCGCGGCTGCCGCCCTCGGGGCTAAAGCGCGCGTTCGCCTTGGTCTATGGGACGACGCCGCGGCAATGGATCATTCAGCGCCGGATCGCCTCCGCCGAGCAACTGCTGGCCGGAACCGATCTGCCGCTCGCAGAAATCGCGTTGCGCACGGGATTTGCGAGCCAGAGCCATATGTCGTCGATGTTCAAGCGCGAAATTGGCCGCACGCCGCGCGGATATCGTCGCGCGGAGTGATGCGATTTATCTCGCCGTTATGGCGACGAAGCGAAGCCATCCAGCGCTGAGAGATCGTTCGCCAGCCGGATGGGGAGCATCGGCGGCGCCCTGGATGGCGTCGCTTCGCTCGCCATGACGGAAACTGAGGCCTTCCTCCGGTGAGCGTATGATAAGGCTTCAATCCGCCCGCGGTGTCGGCCAGATGGCGGGGTCCACGGTGAACAGTTCCTGCGGCGCCGCGACGCCGCGCAGCGCGTAACGGCCAACGGAGAGAAAGTCCTGCCTTCGATGGCGCAGGCCATCGACGAAGGCGGACGACATCAACAATGCTTGATCGACCGAACGGCACATCGAGGCGATGCGGCTCACTTCGTTGACCGCGGGTCCGATCACCGTGAAATCGAGCCGCTCGCGGCTGCCGATGTTGCCGTAATAGACGTGACCGATGTGCAGGCCGAGGTAGAAGGTTGTCGCCGGCAGGCCGGCGGCGCCGCGTTTCTCGTTGAGCTTGGCGACCTTGGCGCGCGCCTTGCCCGCGGCGGTGATGGCGGCCAGGCACGCCGCCTGTCGGTCTGTTGCAGGGAAGATCGCCAGCACGCCGTCGCCGATCAGCTTCAGCACATCGCCGCCCTGCCAATGGATGCACGAGACGATCACGTCGGCATAGTCGTTGAGCATCGGGATCAGCAACTCCGGCGAAGAGGAGTCGGAGATGCGCGTGTAATCGCGGAGATCGCTAAACCACAGCACCGTCTTGATTTCGTCGGCGACGCCGCGGGCGATGCGGCCGGAGAGCACACGCGCGCCGGCGTCGCGGCCGAGATAGGTTTCAACCAAAGTGTGCGCGATTCGCCCGAGCGACGCGGTCTTCAGCGCCAGGGCCAGCAGCGGCGACAGGCGCAGCAGCGCCTCGATGTTGGCGCCGCGAAACCCATCCTCGTTGTCGGTCGCCCAGGCGGAATACAGGCAGTTGGCGGGGCCGATGCCGCCCTGTTCGCCGAAGCGATCGACCAGCAGCAGCGCATAGAGACCGCCGGAGTCGCGCAACTCGCTGAAAAACGAAAAATTCGCGACCGCCGCGTCATCGCCCCCGCAAACCCGCAGCGGAGAACATGAATCATGTAACCCCGAAATGATCCAGTCGTGCGAACCTCAGGATCAGAGGTGGCGATGCGGCAGGGTTTCTCTACGGAGCGGAACATAGACGCCAAGAATGGACGGCCCATAAGTGATGAGACAAGATCCCATCTCTCGACTTCCCGTCATCGGACTGTGTCGCATACGCCTCTCTAACAATCCGTATCGCCGTGCGCAGACGATGATTGAAGAGAGATCTCTTTTCTCACTCAGCTGAGATTGAAAGACGATCTAGCGTCTGATTCCATACTTCAGAGCCAGGAACTTCCGAAGAGATTCCGATAACGCAATCGACACTTCTTGCCAGGCTAGCAACTGCTATCGTGACAACTCACACACCCAATTCACTTCCCATGATGTTCCGCCATCTGACGAAAAAGACTGTTCCATTCGCGACGATTTAGGCGAATGTTAAGCCAGACATATCGCACAAGGACGGCGCGGCCTTTCCAAGTTTGTGATTTGAGTACTCACCTTTCTTTCCCTTGAATTCGCCCACAACAGGAGGAAAATCGAACTACCTTTGTCGAGATCTACGAGATAAATACTCCACTGGTGCGTTTCGGGATTGTAGAGTCGAAGCGTTTGCGCTTTTATCCGGAGTTTTTGATCGTCGCTCGAACGTGGAACTCTTCAGATTAGCGTTGCTGTCGAGAAGTTTTTTATGGTTCGAGATGCCATCATATTCGACCCAGACATTCGAACCCTTCAATCGTTGTTTAGGCGACGAACATCGGCCTTCCAATCACCGATAAGAAAATCGAAATCGTGCGACCCATCTCCCTCGTTAGCCGTTAGTCCGCCAGCCAATGCGCGTATGTTCGCGACTTCGGAAAAAGCAGTAAATTCACCCAAAAAAAGTGCCCCAGTCATAACAGCCGTCAGAATATATCTAAGTCGAGTCGATACCATGCCGCAATGCTCTCATGGGTTAAAATGTGCGCAATATAGGCTCAAGGC
>CAWEDI010000049.1:0-120439 GCA_963807735.1 uncultured Pseudomonadota bacterium
TCCTGGGCGCCTTCGTTACGAGTACGTATTGCTCCTGAATACGTGTCGAGAACATCGTCCCGTTTCAACTGCCGCTTGAAATAGCGGTTCACCGCGGCGATCAGATAGTCGATCTCGGCTTCGTCGGCCGCGACATCCTCCGCGCGCCGTCGAAGGGAATGTCGGTGGTGCCGATCAGCGCCTTGTCGCCCTCGTAGGGGTTGATGAAGATGACGCGCTTGTCGTGGTTCTGCACCAGATAGGCTTGCGGCCCGTCCCAGAATTTCGGCGTGATGATGTGGCTGCCCTTGACCAGCCGGACCGAGCGGCGCGAATTGGCGCCGGTCACGCGGCCGATGATGTCGTTGACCCAGGGCCCGCTCGCATTGACGAGCGCGCGCGCCGTCACGACGCGCGCGCGCGCCGCTGCGCGTGTCCGTCAGTTCCGACGCGCCAGCGCGCCGCCTTCGCGCCGCGCCGAGACGCAGGCGGTGCGGGTCAGCACCGTCGCGCCGCGCTCCGTCGCGTCGAGCGCATTCAGCACGACGAGCCGCGCGTCGTCGACCCAGCAATCGGAATATTCGAACGCCTTGCGGATATCGTCCTTGATCGGCGCGCCCTTCCGGGGTCGCGCGCGAGATCGAGCGTGCGGGTGCCGCGGCAGCTTCTTGCGGCCGCCGAGATGGTCGTAAAGGAACAGGCCGAGCCGCACCAGCCAGGCCGGCCGATCGTCCGGGCTGAATGCGGCAGCACGAAGCGCATCGGCCAGATGATGTGCGGCGCCGCGTTGAGCAGCACTTCGCGCTCGATCAGCGCCTCGCGCACGAGCCGAAACTCGTAATATTCGAGATAGCGCAAGCCGCCATGCACGAGCTTGCCCGATCGGGACGAGGTTCCCTGCGGCGAGATCGTCCTTCTCGCACAGCACCACCGACAGCCCGCGACCGGCGGCGTCGCGCGCGATGCCGGCGCCGTTGACGCCGCCGCCGATAACCAGGAGATCAACCGCATCCACCATCAACAGATCCTCAGCACGGGTTCAGCGGCCGCGAGCAGGCGTTCGAAGCCGGCCAGCTTGACTGCGGCTGCGGCATCTTCGGCGCTGAGCTGAACATAGGGATCATGACCGACAACCCGGGGGCCGAACGCGCGCCGTCGTTTGACCACTTTCGCGCCGATTTTGCCATAGCCGCCGACCATCGTCTCGTCGAGTTCCGGTCGCGTCAGCCGCGGCGAGTGCTCAAACGTCGTCACGGTTCGGCGAAGGCCATCGTCGCCCTGAGCTTGCCCCCGCGACCTCGAACGCGAGGCGACTCTGGTCGCCGAGCCGTTGGTTGGAGATGATCTCCGCTTCATTGGCGCCCGCGACCAGCCTGACGTCATGCAGCCGGACGCTGATGACGACGCGCTTGCGCCTGCCGATCGCAGTCCGCGCGACATCGCCGAACTCGTGTCCGACGCAACGGCGGAGGTGGGCGAGAGGGTGACCCGTCCCGTATTCGTGAGCGCGCGGCGGTCGGCAAGATGTGGCGCCCCTGGGCGAGCCGGCGTACCATGGCGACAGCGGGAAAAACCCGCGCCAGAGGAGGGACGCCATGATCACGGAATTCGCCCCCGCGGCCGACGCCGCGCTCAGATCGACGATCGAATCGACCCCTCGCGTTCCCGGCGTCGTCGCCATGGCGACCGACCGGCACATGACCATCTACGAGGGCGCGTTCGGCAAACGGCGGCTCGACCGCCCGGCCGAAATGACCACGGACACGGTGTTCGCGATCTTTTCGACCACCAAGGCGATCACCGGAACCGCCGCGCTGCAACTGGTCGAGGAAGGCAAGCTCGATCTCGACGCGCCGGCCAAGCGCTACGCCCCCGACATCGGCAAGGCCCAAGTGCTGGAAGGGTTCGACGCGTCAGGCGCGCCGCGGTTGCGCGCCCCCAAACGCGACATCACGACGCGCATGCTGCTGTTGCACACCGCCGGCTTCGGTTACGATATCTTCAATCAATCCTATCTGAAGCTCACCGAGCGCGGCCAACCGAGCGTCACCACCTCAAGCAAGGCGGCGCTGATGACGCCGCTGCTGTTCGACCCCGGCGACAGGTGGGAGTACGGCTCCAACCTCGATTGGACCGGTCAGGTCATCGAGGGGATAACAGGCAAACGGCTCGGCGAAGTGTTCAAGAGCCGCATCTTCGAGCCGCTCGGCATGGAGGACACCGCGTTCTCGATGACGCCTTCGATGCGCGAGCGCGTCGCCGCGATCCATCAGCGCCAAGCCGACGGCGCCCTGACGCCGCTCGACCTGGAGCTGCCGCCCGACCCGGAGGTGCATATGGGCGGCCACGGCCTCTATGGGACGGTCGGCGACTACATGAGGTTCATCCGCATGTGGCTCAACGAGGGGCGCGGCGAGAACGGGATCGTGCTGAAGCCGGAGACGGTCGAAATGGCCGCCAAGAACGGCCTCGGCGAGAAGAAGGTCGGCATGCTCCCGGGCGTGATTCCGAGCCTCTCCAACGACGCGGAATTCTTCCCCGGACTTTCGAAATCCTGGGCGCTCTCGTTCATGGTCAACGACGACGAGGCGCCGACGGGTCGCCCCGCGGGCGCGCTCGGCTGGGCGGGCCTCGCCAACTTGTTTTATTGGATCGACCGCGAGCACGGCTACGGCGGATTCTGGGCGACGCAGATCCTGCCGTTCGCCGACCCCGTTTCGTTCGGCGGCTACATGAAATTTGAAACCGCGCTGTACGCGGCGCTGCGCGCCCGCAAGGCCGCGTAGCCGAAGGCGCCGGCGGAGTCCGCCGGCGCCTCTATTCGCTCAGCGGCAGCGCGGACCGCGGCACGCCGGGCGCGGCGGCGCGGGTCGCGGGGCCGGGCGCGGCATCGCCATCCGCGGCGGCGGCGGAGGCCGGCGCACCGCGGCCGGCTGCGGGCGGGGCGAATCGCGCCGCTCCGACGCTGCCGCGGCCCTCGGCTCGGCGGCGCCTTTCTCAGTCGCGCCCTTCGGTTCGGCACCGCCCTTTTCGGCCGCGCGCTTCGGTTCGGCGCCGCCCTTCTCGGCCGCGCCCTTCGGTTCGGCGCCGCCCTTCTCAGCCGCGCCCTTCGGTTCGGCGCCGCCCTTCTCGGCCGCGCCCTTCGGTTCGGCGCCGCCCTTCTCGGCCGCGCCCTTCGGCTCGGCGGCGCCTGCCTTCTCGGCGGCGGCGGGCGCGGGACCCACGGGTTTCTCGACGGCGGCGTTTTGCGGCTTGCCCTGGTTGGCGGAGAAGTGCGATTGCGGATCGGCCTTGGCGGTGTTGACGTGCTGGACCTGAGCCGCCGTCGGGGGGACGTGCGGCGCCTGCGCGGCGGCGACTTGCGCCGGCGTCGGCTTCGCCGTCGTCCCGTTGGGGCCGCCGTTGACGGCGGCGGTCGACGCATTGTTGTTGACGATCACCGTCTTGTTGTAGACGTTCGTCACGTTGACGTTTTTGACGTTGTTGACCGACGAGTTGTAGAAATATTGGCCGCCGCGCCATTGCCCGCCGAAAAATCCAGAGCCGGTGTAGCCGAAGCCGTAATTGATGCCGCCGTAGAAGCCGACGTGCGGGCCCCAATAGCCGCCGTGGAAGAGATAGACGCCGTTGACCCAGCCCCAATAGCCGGGGGTCCACAGCAGGCCTACTCGCGGCGGGGATACCCAGGCGCCGGGCACCCAGAAATAATCGCGGCCGACCGCGTCCCAGGCCCAATATCCCGGCGTCCAAATGTAGCCCGGGGCCGGCAGCGGCGGCTGAACGATGACCGGCAGCACGGGCGGCGCGATGTTGACGCTAAGGCCGACGGAGATCTGCGCCTCCGCCGCCTGCGGGCCGAGCACAGGCGCGGCGAGAGCCGGAAGCAAAAGGATAGCGCCGATCCGCGCTATCCGTCCTGATAACTTCAGCATGATTATTCCCCCGCATCTCAATGTTAACGGGCGCAGGATGTTGCGAACTCGTTGTTCCTATCCTGGGCCGAGCGTCATCAAACTGGTGGAATCATTTTGAACGACGAATGAATACATGTGGGCGACAACTTGTCGAATTTGCGCACGGGCAAACAAGGAATTTGCCAATTGTTTAACCCGTCCCGGCGAGCCAACTATCCTCGCGCGCCGAAGATCGCCGAGCCGACGCGCACATGCGTGGCGCCGAGTTGCACGGCGAGCGGCCAGTCCGCGCTCATGCCCATCGACAAATGCGCGAGGCCGTTGCGCCGCGCGATCTCTCCGAGCAGCGCGAAATGCGGGGAGGCGAGCTCGCCGGCGGGGGGAATGCACATCAGGCCCTCGATCTGCAGGCCATGCGATTGACGGCAGGCGGTTAGGAACGCATCGGCGTCTTGCGGGAGCACGCCGGCCTTCTGCGGCTCGGCGCCGGTGTTGATCTCGACGAACAGCCGCGGCTTGCGGCCGCTCTTCGCCATCGCGTCGGCGAGCGCTGCGGCGATCTTCTCGCGATCGACCGTCTCGATAACGTCAAAGGTCTCGACCGCCTCGCGCGCTTTGTTGCTCTGTAGCGGGCCGATCAGGTGCAGTTCGATCGCCGTTCCGGCCGCGCGGCCGCGCAAGTCGGCCCATTTCGCCATCGCCTCCTGCACGCGGTTTTCGCCGAACACGACCTGGCCGCCGTCGCGAATCGTCGGCCAAACCTCGTCGGCCGAGAACGTCTTGGAGACGGCGACCAGCGTAACGTCCTGCGGCCTTCGCCCGCAGTCGCGCGCGCGCTGCGCCAGCGCCTCGCGCAACGCGGCGAGCCGCGCGACGGCCGTGATTTGCGCGGTCTCCGACATAGGTTGGTCTCCGCTTGACGCTTTGCGCGCCCTCCCCTATAGAGCCGCGACCCTAAACGCCAGGGGGAAACGGGCGAGCGGTTTTCTATTTCCGCTTCTCCTCTGGGCCGCTGGATTTCGAGGAACTTACAATGTCGCGCCGCTGCGAGCTGACGGGCAAGGCCGTGCAATCCGGCAACAAGGTCAGCCACTCCAACCGCAAGACGCGCACGCGCTTCCTGCCGAATCTCTGCGACGTCACGCTGATGTCCGAGTCGCTCGGCAAGGGCTTCAAGCTGCGCGTCGCCGCTGCCGCTTTGCGTTCGGTCGAGCATCGCGGCGGCCTCGACGCCTTCCTAATGAAGGCGGCGGACGTCGAGCTTTCGCCCGGCGCGCTCGCGATCAAGCGCGACGTCGTCAAGAAGCAGGCGGAAGCGGCGTAAGCCGAACGCTCAGACCCATTTCCTTTCAAGCGCGCGGCGACCCCGCGCGCTTTTGCCGTTTGCGCGGCAAGGTTCTATGCTCGGGCCTCATCCGAACGGAGGAGCGGTCATGGACGCCATCGTCATAGTCGGCGCGGCGCGGACGCCGATGGGCGGATTTCTCGGCGACCTCAAGGACGTCAGCGCGCCTGAACTCGGCGCGCGCGCGATCGCCGCCGCGCTGAAGCGGGCGCGGCTGGAAGGCGGCGACGCCGACGAGGTGGTGATGGGCTGCGTGCTGCCGGCGGGCCAGGGTCAGGCGCCAGCGCGGCAGGCCGCCTTAAGCGCCGGCGTGCCGAACAGCGTCGGCGCCACGACCATCAACAAGATGTGCGGCTCCGGCATGAAGGCGGCGATGTTCGCGCACGATAGTCTCGCCGGCGGCGGCGCAGACATCGTCGTCGCCGGCGGCATGGAGAGCATGAGCAACGCGCCCTATCTGCTGGAGCGGGCCCGCGGCGGCTACCGCATGGGCCACGGCCGGATCGTCGATTCAATGTTCCTCGACGGGCTCGAAGACGCCTACGACAAGGGCCGCCTGATGGGGACCTTCGCCGAGGATTGCGCGCGCGAATATCAGTTCACCCGCGAGGCGCAGGACGCCTACGCGCTGGAATCGCTGGCGCGCGCCAACCGCGCCATCCGCGACGGCGCTTTCGAGGCCGAGATCACGCCGGTCAGGACGGGCCGGACGGAAACCGTCGTGCGCGTCGATGAACAGCCGCCGAAGGGCAAGCCCGACAAGATCCCGACGCTGAAGCCCGCCTTCCGCGACGGCGGTACGGTCACGGCCGCCAATTCGAGCTCAATCTCCGACGGGGCCGCGGCGCTGATTCTCGCGCGCGCGAGCGTGGCGGAACGGCGCGGGCTGACGCCGCTCGCGCGCATCGTCGGGCACGCGACCTACGCCGCCGAGCCCGGCAAATTCCCGACCGCGCCGATCGGTGCGATGACCAAGCTGTTCGCCAAGACGGGCTGGCGCGCCGACGACGTCGATCTCTACGAGATCAACGAAGCGTTTGCGGTGGTGGCGATGGCGGCGATGCGCGATCTCGACCTGCCGCACGACAAGGTCAACGTCAACGGCGGCGCCTGCGCGCTCGGCCACCCCATCGGCGCCTCGGGCGCGCGAATCCTGGTGACGCTGCTGCACGCGATGCAGGCGCGCGGGGCGAAGCGTGGCGTGGCTTCGCTGTGCATCGGCGGCGGCGAGGCGACAGCGATGGCGGTGGAGGCGCTCTAGGGTCCGAACCCGACCAAACCATTGATGGAGTGCGGCTATTGTGATTCAAGCTTCTAAAGGGAGCTTGAGACCATGGCAAACGAATTTTGGTTCACCGACGAGCAGTGGGCGAACATCGAGCCGCTGTTGCCGAAAAACCGTCCCGGCGCTCACCGCGTGGATGACCGGCGCGTTCTCAGCGGAATCGTGCACGTTCTGAAATACGGTTGCCGCTGGCGCGACTGCCCGGCTGTGTATGGTCCGCACACCACGATCTACAATCGATTTCGGCGCTGGACGGAGCAGGGCGTCTGGCGGCGGCTGTTTGCCCAGCTTGTCGAGGTCGCGCCCGGCGACGCGCATCTGATCGAACTCGACCTCCTCGAAAGCTCACCGCAGCGCGGCGGGCGGAAAAGGGGGGCGCAAAATCAGGCGATTGGCCGCTCGCGCGGCGGCCGCACGACGAAAATCCACGCTGTCGTCGACGGCGACGGCCGACCGATAGCTCTTGAGGTCACACCAGGCAACTCGGCGACGTCCGCGCCGCCGAAGGGCTCATCGAACCCTTGCCGCCAGCCGCCATTTGCGCCGCCGACGCCGCCTACGACAGCAAGGCTTTTCGACAATTTCTTACCGACCGCGGCACTCTGCCGGTCATTCCAAACAATCCAACCCGCAAAAACCCTCATCCGTTCAACAAAACGCTCTATCGAGAGCGCAATCTCGTCGAGCGGATGTTCTGCCGCCTGAAAGACTGGCGCCGCGTCGCCACGAGGTACGACAAGCTCGCAGCGACTTTCGCCGCCTCAGTCTTCATCGCAGCTGCCGTGACTTGGTGGATTTGAATGAGTCCGGACCCTAGCGCGTCACACCGTTCCCCGGCTGAAGCGGTCGAACACGCGGCGGCGCAGCATGTCGAGCGCGCCGGCTCGAACCCCCGCGAAAAGGCCCTCCGAACGCTGCGCCGGACGGCTCTGCCGGCCCGCGTCCTCGCACACGAACAGCCCGCGGGCCTGCGACGCCGCCCACATCATCGGCGCCGTCTCGCGCAGCGCCGCGTCAGCTTCGTCGGCCAGGAATCCCGCCACCACCTCCGGCGCCGGGCCGAACACTTCCGGCAGCGAGCGCGACAGGCCGGGGTCCTGCAACACGTCCCAGCGCGAAGCGCCGCCCATGATCGGGGAAGCGAGCGCGAACACCACGCGGGCGATGCGGGTCTCGCGGATCGCATAGGAGCAGAACGCGCACGGCTCCATGTTGGTGTAGAGCGTGCAGCCGTCGAGGCTCGGCCGGCCAAGCGTGCGCTGCGCGGCGACGATCGCGCAGACTTCGGCGTGGCGCGTCACGTCGCGCGCTTCGCGAACGCCGTTGCCTTCGGCGCTGATCACCTCGCCGCCGCGTGCGATCACCGATCCGAACGGCAATTCCTTGCGTTCCGTCGCCGCGCGCGCGAGGTCGAGGCATCGGCGCATCAGGCGCGCGTCAACGGAATTCATCAGCCAGCGCCTCTCCGAAGATGGTCGATCGCCCTATTTGGCGTCGCGCCCGCGACGTCGGGATGAAATGATTCACCACGAAAGTTAAATTATCCGAAAACCACGCGCCACGTCAGATCAATCGCAAGCCGCGCAGCGAGGCGTGGCCCTGGCGTCCGACGATGATGTGGTCATGCACGGTAACCCCGAGCGGCGCGGCGATGGCGATGATGTCGAGCGTCATCTTCACGTCCTGCGTCGAGGGCGTCGGATCGCCCGAGGGGTGGTTGTGTACGAGGATGACGGCCGAGGCCGCAAGCTCCAGCGCGCGCTTGACCACTTCGCGCGGATAGACCGGCGTGTGGTCGACGGTGCCGACCCCTTGCGCCTCGTCGGCGATCAGGCCGTTCTTCTTGTCGAGGAACAGCACGCGGAACTCCTCGTGGTCCTCGAACGCCATCGCCGTGCGGCAATAGTCGATCACCTCGCTCCACGAGCCGAGCGCGCGCCGCTTCTTCGACCAGGCCCTTGGCGAAGCGCCTGGCGCTCGCCTCGACGATCTTGAATTCCGCCGCCACGCCTTCGCTGATCCCGTCGACCTCGCGTGAGCCGGCTGACGGGCGCGGCGACCACTTCGGCGAACGAGCCGAAACGCTTCGATGAGGTCCTTGGCGAGCGGCTTGACGTCGCGCCGGGGGATGGCGCGGAACAGGATCAGTTCGATCAGTTCGTAATCGGCGAGCGCTTCGTCGCCGGCCTCGAGGAATCGCTTGCGCAGCCGCTCGCGATGGCCGTGATAATGCGCGGCCTCTGCTTCGCTCATGAGGTCAGCGGCGGCCGATCGAGCCCCGCCGGCGACAGCGTGAAGACTTCGACGCCCGTTTCCGTCACCGCCGACCGTGTGCTCGAACTGCGCGGTGAGCGAGCGGTCGCGGGTCACCGCCGTCCAGCCGTCGGAGAGCACCTTCACCGCGGCGCCGCCGAGATTGATCATCGGCTCGATGGTGAAGAACATGCCGGGCTTCAGCGGCGCGCCCTCGCCGCGCTTGCCGACGTGCAGGATGTTGGGCTCGTCGTGGAACAGCCGGCCGAGGCCGTGGCCGCAGAAATCGCGCACCACCGAGCAGCGCTCGCCTTCGGCGTAAGACTGGATCGCGTAGCCGATGTCGCCGGTCGTGCGCGCCGGGCTTGACCGCCGCGACGCCGCGCAGCAGGCATTCGTAGGTGACTTCGATCAGCCGCTGCGCGCGCCGCGACGGCGTCGCCGGCGACATACATGCGGCTCGCGTCGCCGTGCCAGCCGTCGAGGATGAAGGTGACGTCGATGTTGAGGATGTCGCCGTCGCGCAGCGGCTTGTCGTCGGGAATGCCGTGGCAGACGACATGGTTGATCGAGGTGCAGATCGACTTGCGATAGCCGCGATAGATCAGCGGCGCCGGATAGGCGTTGTGGTCGCGGCCGAATTCGAAAATGAACTTGTCGAGCGCGGCCGGTGGTGACGCCCGGCTTCACCAGCGGCACGAGCAGCGTCGAGCGCCCGCGCCGTGAGCTGCCCGGCCTTGCGCATGCCCTCGAACGCCTCGGGGCCGTGCAGCTTGATATGGCCGTTGCGGCGGCCGTGAAGAGCGGAGGAATCCACGTAAGTCATAGCGGGTGAGATATTCGGGTCCGAACCCGGGTTCAATAGGCAACGCGCCGGCGGCGCAATTCCGGGCGCCGATCCGCGCACGCTGGCTCGCCGTGACGATGCTGGCAAATTGCAAAATCTTCTAGGGGGTGTCCTCATTTAAGCCAAGCCAGAGCGCAGACCAAATGAAGGCCGGCGAGAAAGTTGCGAGCGGTTTTTTCATAGCGCGTGGCGACGCCTCGAAACTGTTTGATATACTGGAAGAAACGTTCGATCAGGTTGCGTTCTGCGTATAGGGCGTAGTCGCAATCGCGTTTGATTTTACGATTGGCCTTGGGAGGAATGACCGCCTCGATCTCTCGACGTTCAAGGCTCGCGATGAAGCCATCCGAGTCATAGCCTTTGTCAGCGAGGACCGCGTCTGGCGCCACGTTAGCGATAAGCGTCTCGGCTTGAGTGATGTCGTGAGCTTGTCCACCGGTGAGGCTCAGCGCCAACGGGTTGCCCAAGGCGTCAACGACGACATGAATTTTGGTGGTCAACCCGCCGCGCGAGCGACCTATGGCTTGGTCGAGACCCCCTTTTTTCGAGCCCCGGCGCTGTGCTGGTGGGCTCTGACGATGGTCGCGTCGATCATGGCGTATTCGTTGTCGGGGTCATCGGCCAAAACCTTGAAAAGATTCTCCCATACGCCCCTCTTGGCCCAACGCGAGAAGCGGGTGTGAATATTCTTCCAAGGGCCGAAGCGTTCCGGCAAATCGCGCCACGGCGCTCCCGAACGGAACTTCCAAATAACCGCGTCAACGAAAAGCCGGTTGCCTCGTTCACTGTCGCGACCAACGTAGCCGGGGCGACCCGGCAGCAATTGCTCGATGCGAGCAAACTGATCGTCGCGCAGTCCGTAGCGCTTCATCCAAAAGCCCCCAGTAGGAAGGCTCCTCATGAATCACGCTTTTCCTGATTTGCGAATCCCCTAAATGAGGACACCCCCTAGTCGATTTGTGAACCGTATTGGCGATTTTCTCCGAATGAAGCGAGAGTATCAAAAGTGGGTTGATATGACTTTGCGTCATTTTATCTTCCTAAACGATAAGCATCTACACCCTAATTTGGCAATATAACAATTTACCGGCATTTAACGCCGTCTGCGTAGTCGAATATACCAAAGCAATTCCCCATGAGGCGCGAAGTGTCGGGCAAGTCCGAAGGCGGCGCGGGCACGGAGCGCGGGATCGACCCGTCGCGGGCAGGCGACGAGCCGCGCTCCGGCGAACTGCGCTTCCGTTTCCGCTTCACGCTCGCCGCCGCCGCCCTCGTGGCGATCAACGCCGGGGTAGCGGCGAGCGTTCTCTACGAACAGAGCCAAATGCGCGACGTTGCGCTCGGCCTTTACGATCACGCCTTCACCGCCAACAACGACATGAACACGGCGCGAATTCAGTTCCAGCGCTTCGCCGATCGCCGGGAATCCGCCGCTGGGCTGCCCGCAATTTCGGACGTCAACCGACTGCTTGATCCCGTCGTCGATGCGCTCGACGCCGCGGCCGACCGCGCCGACGAACCCGAATTGCGCAAGGAGCGGCTGGCGGCGCGGCTCGACGCGCTCGGCTTCGAGGCCGATTTCCAGGACAGCGGGCCGGCGGTCTGGGCGCGGCTGAGGCAAACCCAGGCCGCGCTCGACACCATCGCCGCCCATGCGCTGGCACGTGGGCTGGAGGCCCGCGAGGCGATCGCCAAGACGGCCGCCGCCTGCGCCACGTTGCTGATCGGCTCGATCCTCGGCGGGGCGGCGCTTGGTCTGCTGACGCTGCTGCTGCTGCGTCGCAGCGTCGCGCTCAGCACAACGTCGCGGCTGTCGCGGATGGCCAATTACGACACGGTGACGGGCCTGCCCAACCGCAATCTGTTGCAGAAGCGGCTGATCGAAGCGCTCCAGGAGATTGGCGCCGGCGACAGCGGCCTGGCGGTGCTGACCATCGATCTCGACCGCTTCAAGCAGGTCAACGACACGCTCGGCCATCAGTTCGGCGACCAGTTGCTGATGGAGGCGGGCGAGCGGATCCGGCGGCTGACCCGCCCCGAGGACGTCGCCGCGCGCTTCGGCGGCGACGAGTTCGTGTTGTTGCTACGCCATGCGCAAGGCGCCGCCGACGTCGGCGCGGTCGCCGATCGCCTGCTCGCCGCGCTTGGCGAGCCCTACGAGTTCAACGGCCAGCGCGTCTTGTCGGGCGCCAGCATCGGCGTCGCGCTGGGGCCGCAGCACGGCGATACGGTCGAGGGCCTTTTGCGCAATTCCGACCTCGCGCTCTATCAGGCTAAGGCCGCCGGCAAGGGGCAATACTGGTTTTTCGAGGAGGAGCTCAACGTCGCGGTGCAGCGCCGGCGACTGATGGAGATCGACCTCCGCGAGACGCTCGAACAGGATCGGCTTGAGGTTTATTTCCAACCAGTGATCGAAGTCGACAGCGGCGAAATCGTCGCCTGCGAGGCGCTGGCGCGCTGGCGCCGGGCCGGGCACGGCTTCGTGCCGCCGAGCGAATTCATCCCGCTCGCCGAGGAGACCGGGCTGATCGCGCAGCTCGGCGAGATGGTGTTACGCAAGGCGTGCCGCGAGGCGGCCCGCTGGCCGACGGGCCTGCGGGTTTCGGTGAACCTGTCAGCGCGGCAGTTCCAGAACGTCGATCTGGTTGGCCTGGTCAAGCAGGTGGTGCGCGAGACCGGCCTGCCTGCGGTCCGGCTGGAGCTCGAAATCACCGAATCGGTCCTGATCGGCGACAAGGCCGGCGTGCTTGAGGTTCTCCGGGGTCTACGCGATCTCGGCGTGCATATCGCGCTCGATGATTTCGGCGCGGGCTATTCGTCGCTGTCCTATCTCTCGAGCTTCCCGTTCGACCGGATCAAGATCGACCGCTCCTTCGTCACCAATGTCGATGCGCGGCCAGATGCGGCGGCGATCGTGCGCGCCGTGACCGGCCTCGCCGAAACGCTCGGCATGTCGACCACGGCGGAGGGCGTCGAGAGCAACGAAGATCTGGAATGGCTGCGCAGCCACGGGTGCGATCTGGCGCAGGGTTTCCTGGTGAGCAAGCCGATTCCCGCCGCCGAATTCGAGACGCTGCTCACCACCTGGAACGCGGCCTGCGTATCGCCGCAACCGGCGGCGGCTTAGAATGTAATGCAACGCCATTGCGAGCGCAGCGAAGCAATCCAGAACGCCGCTGCCGCCGCCTACAAGCATATAAACGATCACTCAACGATGGATTGCGTCGCTTCGCAGGCAAACACGGTCCTATTTGCTCTAAGAGCCTGACTCGAAATTCAAGCGGGGGCGATTTTGGCCCTCGCCAATCTTCGCATGATGAGGAAGGCGAGCGCCAGTTGCAACCATGCGAGCGCCGATTCAATTGTCGCTTCGAAGTCCTTTGACAGGCGTCTGGCCCGGTTGATCCAGCCGAGCGTTCGCTCCACCACCCAGCGCTTGGGCAATACGACAAATCCCTTGACCTCTTTGTCGGTCCGCTTGACGACTGTGACGGCGATGCGGCTTGCTTCGAACGCTGCGCGTTGCGTTTCGTCGCCTTGATAACCGCCGTCAACAAAAGACATTTTCACCCAAGGGCTCTTGCGCCGAACGGCCTTTAGCAACGGCGCGCGAGCGTCGCGGTCCTGTGTGCTGGCCGCCGTGATCTGGCATTCTATGGGCAGTCCGAGCGTATCGACGGCGAGATGGCGCTTGCGGCCCTTGACCTTCTTGCCCGCGTCGAAGCCCCGGGGGCCGCCAGCTTCGGTCGTCTTGACCGATTGGCTGTCGACGACCACGGCGGTCGGCGCGGCTGCGCGGCCCTCCGCCTCGCGCGCGTCCATCACGAAAACCGCGACGATTTGCGTCCACAATCCACTGTCGCGCCAGGCGTAGAACCTGTTCTGAACCGTCGTGAAGGGCGGAAAATCCTTCGGCAAAAGCCGCCAGGGGCAACCGCAACGGATCATATAAAACATCGCGTTTAGAATGGCTTGTGGATCAGTCGGCTTGCGCCCGCGCCGTTTCGGCGGCGGCAGGAGCGGACCGATCAAAGCAAATTCCGCCGCCGACATATCGCTTGAATAGCGCGCCCGAATGACATCATACTTCGCCCGATCGGCCTCGTTCCAAGGCATCGCGAATCTCCCCAAGTTGTTGCAAACCCAGGGAATCAAGGGCCGCGAGGCCGGTCAACGAATTTTAGGTCAGGCTCTAAGCGAGGCTCGCGGCGACGATGTCGCGGATTTCCGGGCGCACCGGACCCCCGCGCGGCGGATCGGAGAGCGTCGTCAGCCACGCGGGATCGACGCTGCGCACGCGATCGCACCATAAGCCTTGCAACACCGCGCGCGCCGCCTCGGGCAGCGGATCGGGCGTCGCGAGCCCCACGAGCCGCCCCCATAATCCAGACCAACCGCGCGCGACGTTCCACGGATTGTAGCCGCCGCCGCCCAGCACCACGACCGCGTCGCTGAGCGCGGCGACCGCCTCCACCGCCCGCCACAGCGCTCCGTTGGAAAGCGCGAGCTTGGCGAGCGGGTCGCCGGCGAGCGCGTCCGCTCCTGTGAGAATGACGAGCGCGGCCGGGGCGAAGCCGCGCAGCAGCGGCAGCACGGCCTCGCCGACGAGCAGCGCGAACTCGTCGTCGTTCAATCCCCGTGGAACGGGCATGTTGCGCGCGTTCCCGCCGCGCCGGTCGTGCAGCGCGCCGGAGCGCGGCCAGCGGTCGGCTTCGTGGATCGAAATCGTCATCACCTGCGCCGCCTCGGCGAAGGCGTCCTCGACGCCGTCGCCGTGATGCGCGTCGAAATCGACGTAGGCGACGCGCGACGCGCCCAGCGCCAGGAACTCAAGGATCGCGAACACGGGGTCGTTGAAGAAACAGAACCCGCTGGCCCGCGCGCGGCCGGCGTGATGCGTGCC
Organism: uncultured Pseudomonadota bacterium; assembly: GCA_963807735.1. GTDB lineage: Bacteria > Pseudomonadota > Alphaproteobacteria > Rhizobiales > Beijerinckiaceae > Roseiarcus. The sequence continues at coordinate 14,527 of CAWEDI010000049.1, forward strand.
GCCGGGCGGATGGAGCACAATCCGGCCGGCCCACGCCAGTCGAGCCGCCGCGATCGACCCGCCGACCGCCGTCGAGGCCCGTTCAAACAGCCCGGGGAAAATCGGATTGGCGCTGGTCCCGAGCCCGAAGCGCGTTCGCGCGTCCGCGTCGGCGGCCTGCTCGCGATCGGCGCGGGCTACCGCCTCGACATAGTCGGGATCGTGATAGCGTTCGAGATCGGCGCGCGTCGCCACGGGGCTTTGCACATAGGCGCCGTCAAGCCAGCCGAGCGCGCGGCACAGCGCCTCGACCGCGCCGGCGCGAGGAATGGCCAGCGGATGCGGGCGCGGAAACGCGGTGCGCGCATAAATCTCAGCGCCGACATAGAGCGGCGAAAGCCGGCTCAACCGCGGATCGGCTCGTGCGCCAGCGCCGCGCGCAGGAAATAGAACAGTCCGGTTAACGCAAGCAGCACCAGCACCGCTTCGAGCGCATGGGTGACGAGATCGCCCAGTTGGAACAGGCCGCCGATCGCCCAGCCGGCGGCGGCGCCCGCGCCGACGAACTCTGTGCCGACGAGCACCGCGACGCTGGCGAGCGTCACCGCGTTGGTCCAGTGAATGGGGCGGCCTGCGGCCACGGGATGACCCTTTCGCGAGCTTGAGCCGCGGCCTATAGCAGCGGCGGCCCGCAAACGGAACCCGCCCGATGACCGAAGACCACATCTTCGCCCACGCCGCCGTCGCGGCCCCGCACACGCTCGCCGCCGAAGCCGGCCGCGACGTGCTGCTGCACGGCGGCAACGCCATCGAAGCGATGGTCGCCATGGCCGCCAGCATCGCCGTGGTCTATCCGCACATGAACTCGATCGGCGGCGACGGGTTCTGGATCATCCGCGACCCGAAGGTAAAAGTCCGCGCCATCGAAGCCTGCGGCTTCGCCGGGGAGAAAGCGACGCGGGCCGCCTACGAGGCGATCGGCGGCATTCCGACGCGCGGGCCGATGGCGGCGCTCACCGTTCCCGGCGCCATCGGCGGCTGGAAGATCGCGCTGGAGCTTTCCGCCGCGCTCGGCGGCAGGCTGCCGCTCGCCGACCTGCTGGCGCGCGCCGCCGCGCAAGCCCGCGAAGGCGTCGCGATCTCGCCATCGGAGCAACGCTCGCAGCCGCGCGACGGCGCGATCCTCTACGAAGTCCCGAACTTCCGCGCGACCTATTTCCTCGACGGCGCGCCGCCGAAGGCCGGGGCGGTCCGCAAGCAGCCGAAAACCGGCGAAACGCTCGCCCAGCTCGCTCACGCCGGGCTCGACGACTTCTACCGCGGCGACATCGCCCGCGAGATCGCAACCGATCTCGAAGCGCTTGGCTCGCCGGTGACGCGCGCCGACTTGCGCGCCTATCAGGCGCGATGGCGCGAGCCGCTGTCGATCAAGACGAAGTCGGCGACGCTCTACAACACGCCGGTCCCAACGCAGGGGTTGGCGTCGCTGCTGATTCTCGGGATTTACGAGCGGCTCGGCGTCGGCGAGATCGACGGCGTCGAGCACGCTCATGCGCTGATCGAGGCGACCAAGCGCGCCTTCGTTCACCGTGACCGCGCCTGCGTCGATTTCGAGATCGCCACCGCGGATTTCGAGCGGCTGCTCTCGCCCGCCTCCCTGCAGGCCGAGGCCGAGCGCATCGACAAGCGCCGCGCCGCGCCCTGGCCGCTGCCGCCCGAGCAGGGCGACACCGTTTGGATGGGGGCGATCGACAAGGACGGCCTCGCGGTCTCCTATATCCAGTCGATCTACTGGGAGTACGGCTCCGGCCTCAACCTGCCGCGCACCGGCGTGCTGATGCAAAATCGCGGCGTCGCGTTCTCGCTCGATCCCGCAAACCCGCGCGCGCTGAAGCCGGGGCGGCGGCCGTTCCACACGCTCAATCCGGCGCTCGCGGTGTTCGCCGACGGACGGCCGATGTCCTACGGCGCGATGGGCGGCGACGGGCAGCCGCAATTCCAGGCGCAGGTCTACACGCGCATCGCCGCCGGCGATTCGCTCGCCGGGGCGGTCGCCGCGCCGCGACTGCTATGGGGTCGCACCTGGGGCGCCGACAGCGTCACCGTGAAGGTCGAGGCGGCCTATGACGACGCGATCGCCGCCGCGCTCGCGCGCCGCGGCCACGACATCGAGCGGCTCGCCCCGCAGCGGCAAGACGCGTTCGGCCATGCCGGCGCCTTGCGGCGCGGGCTCAAGGGCGAGATCGCCGCCACCCATGATCCGCGTGCGGACGGCGGCGCCCTCGGCGTGTAAGGACAGTGCGCTAGGCTTTGTTCACAATCGTTAAACTCCGCGGCGCCATATCCAACGCCATGGCTTTCCTGCTGTCCCGGCCCGCATCGCGCCCGGCGTCTCCAAGCCGGGGTCGGTTGCGCGACTACGGCTGGGGCCGGCGCGCATTCCTCGTCGTCGCGGCCTTTGTGGGGTCGGCGGCGCTCGCCTACGGCGCCAATCTCGCCAGTCGCAACGCGCTATGGCAGGTCGTGCGCGCCTGCATGCTGGACAAGTCGACGACAGGCTCGCCGTTGCCATGCCAGCAGGTGGAGCTTGGCGACGCCGGCTTCGCCGTGCTGCGGCCGCCGTTCGGCCGTCCCGACACGATCCTGACCCCGACCCGGCGGATCGTCGGGCTCGAAGACCCGCAGTTGCAGACGCCCGACGCGCCGAACTATTTCGCGCTGGCCTGGGACGCCCGCCACTGGCTCGAGGGGACGGCGCCAGCGGACGACCGGGTGGCGCTCGCGGTCAACTCGCGGCTGGCGCGTACGCAGGACCAATTGCACATTCACATCGGCTGCCTGTCGGCGAGCTTTGCGTCCCGGCTCAAGGCAGGCGCGCTCGGGCCGGCGCGGGACATCTGGTTTCGCGGGCCGGACATGGGGCCGGGACTGGAGTTGTGGACCTATCGCACGGGCGTCAAGGCATGGCGCGACCTCGAACCCTTCCGTCTATTGCCAAAGCTGGCGGGCGACGGGCTCCCCCGCACGACGCTGGCGGTGACCCCGACTCCCGCGGAGCTCGTCGTGGTCGCGTTGCGATCACGACCAGGCGGCTGGTACGCCGCGGCGGAGGACGTCATCGACGCGCGCTGTTGAAATTGCGGCCAATTCGGAGCGAGGCGCGCTGGCGTCACGCGTGGCTCTGGTCCGCCTTCACACGCACCGAGCGCGGCAGGAAAACCCCCTCGATCGCGCTGCTTCTGGTGAATAGTCTGATTTGAACGGCGGTGCGCGGATCGCTGACACGGAAGCTCAAGACAAAGGCGTAGATGCCCTTGGCGGGCATGTCGAAAGTCTTCTCTGTCACGACTTCGTTGATATAGACGTCGGTTGCCGCCTCGACGCCGGAGCTGGCCCCGTCGATTTCAAATTCAACTCGCGCTGTCCAGTGGCCGACGGGCAGGTGCATGTAAGGACCGTAAAATAATATCCGTGCGGGTCCAGTTAAGTCGAAGGGCGCGCGCGGAGGACGGTTATCCTGTCGGTAAAACAATTCTTGCGGCCAAACGATCTGCTCCGGCGAGATGCCTTTGGCCAGATCACCATAACTCCTAATTGCTCTCTTCACCTCGTTTAATGTTTCCGCATCGACGGTCGCCTTCGCTGCATTGTCTTCAGCCGGTCGATAGGCGCTCCAATCGACTAGTTTTTCGCGATCGACTTTTCCCGTTTCGACCAAATAATCAAAGGTTTGTTCGGCTATGCGATCGCTATCCCTTGGAAACAAGTGGTCGATGATCGCCCTCACGATTCCAGAGGGAGAACCGTCTATCTTTCCTTCAATCCTTAACGCTCTCGCAGCCGCAAACGGCGCGGCGAGCGAAGAAAGCATGGAGGAACAAAGTCGCGCGCCCTCTCGATAGTCTGGAAGACGAGTGGAGACGACCCAGTCGAGCATGTCGCCAGGGTCTTCGGAAAACGTGATGATCGGAAGCTCTGACGCGCAAACGAAGTTAACGAGATCGGACTCTGGGAAGTCGCTCGTCAAAACGACGCTGGCGCCCTCGCGATGTAGGAAGCCCTCTCGCAGCTGATCCAAGTTCGCAACATGCAAGTGCAGCGTATTGCCGGTAATCGCTTCGACTATGCGGCAAACGAGATTGAAGCCCCAATGCCCGAAAAGTGTCGACACGCCAAACACGGCGACCCCTAGAGGAGCGAATGCGCGGGCGCCCATTACGACCTGCTAGTCTTCACGCTTGGGCCACATCTTGCGCCGGCATGGTTTCCCGGGCGCACGGGTCAAAGCGCACCGTTGCAACGACTCGTTGGCGCACGCCAGCGCTTTCAAACGGCTCTCCGTCGAGACCATGTCATGCAGCGGAGACGCTTCAGCCGGAGGATTCATTCCGCAGCTACGCCACCCGCTGCACTATCAATCCAATCGAGGTGCAGTCATAGTCGGCGAGCTTCAGCCTGATGTGCGGCTCGTCGCGCACATAGGGCGGCAGATCGACGACGGTATCCGCGAAGCCTTCGCCGAGATGAAAATCAATGGGGCTCGGCAAGTAGCCGTCGGCCGCCAACTCCGCCATCAATCGATCGATGTCGCGGCGCCGATAGACGGACAACCCTTCTGATTCGATCGTCGCGTCGTTCGAACTGAGGTTGAATTCCGTGGTGTGCACGGCGACGCCACCCGGTTTCAGAACCCTCATCGTGTTTTTGATGAACTGCAGGCCGTGTTCCAGCGAACCCAGGTGCTCCAGCGCGCAGGCCGACCAGCAAAAGTCGAACTGTTCGTTGAATTTGGGATCAATCGCGTTCATGTCGACTTCCGCGAACGAAACGAGCTCCTTGAACATGCGATCGGTGCAAATGCCGCGGTCGTTGAGCACAGAGAGGTCGGTGCTATGCTGGTTGGAAGTCGCCCAGCCTGCTTGAATTGCGCCCTGGAGCGACTGATCGCTCGCGACGACTTCCGCGCCGAACGACGCATACAGCGCCGGCAGCGGCTCGTGTCCGACCCCGAAACCGAGGCCCCGCCGGCCGGGCGCCAGCATCCCGCGCTCGTATAGGGCCTGGGAGATATAGGCGAACTCCCACTGCTTGCGATGATATCTCGGACGCTCCTTAATAGCCCGCGTCCAAAATCGGTATTGGTCCAGTGAAAAATGCAATTGCTGACAGACTGCGGAGGTAAATGGAATGGGCGCTGGCGTCGATGACAAGGGCCGTTCATCACCGATAAAGCCGCGATAGACGCCATTGGAGCCTTCGCCGCGATTTCCGAGCACGGCGGCCGGATTGTAAAGAGGGTCAGTCCGAGCAAGCCTGTTTTCGACTTGACCTCGATATTGTTCGAGCAGCGCTCCGAGCCGGTCTACCTTTGCCGATAAGTCATCGATGCTTTTTCTGAGTTCCGATTCTCCGGAAGCTTTGTCGATCAATTTCAGCATCCTCAACCTCAACTTGTCGTTGCCTAGATTTTTTCAATTTCGAGAGGCTTTTTATTGCCTATATCCCGCTGCTAGCGATATATCACCGATCTGTATTTCCGGCAACGACTTCACGTCCCCCCTGCAAAGCTTGCCGGCAACTATATACTCGGTTTCCATCGACCCCGCGCCCCCTGCAACGCCCGTGCAATCCAAGTCCGCGTCTCCGCCGGATCGATTACCGCGTCGATCTCCAGCGCGGTCGCCATGTTGATCGCCTGGCCGCGCTCGTATTGCTCCGCCAGCTGCGATTTGAACAGCGCCTCGCGCGCCGCCGCATCGGGCGCGGCTTCGAGTTCGCGGCGATAGCCGAGCCGCACGGCGCCTTCCAGACCCATCGGGCCGAATTCGCCGCTCGGCCACGCCGCCACGAGATCAGGGGCGCGAAAGCCGCCGCCCGCCATCGCCATCGCGCCGAGCCCGTAGCCGCGGCGCACGACGATCGCAACCCACGGCGCGCTGCGCCGCGCGGCGGCGATGAACAGGTCGGCGCAGGCGCGCACATGGCCGTGGCGCTCGATTTCCGGGCCGACCATGAAGCCCGGCGTGTCGATCAGCGAGACGATCGGCAGTCCGTGCGCGTCACAAAGTCGCAGGAACCGCGCCGCCTTCGCAGCGCCTTCGTCGTCGATCGCGCCGCCGAGATGGGCGGGATCATTGGCCAGCACGCCGAGCGGCCGACCCTCGATGCGCCCGAACGCGGCGATCATGCCGGGTCCGGAACCGGCGCGCAGTTCGAGCATCGCGTCGGCGTCGAGCACGCCGCGGATCAACGCGCGCATATCGTACGCGCGCACGCGGTTCTCAGGGACGGCCGCGCGCAACGCCCGCGGGTCGCCGGCGGTCGCGTCCGCCTCGCCCTGGAAATACGAAAGGCAAGCCTTCGCCACGGCGACCGCCTGCCGCTCGTCGTCGACGAGGATGTCGACGACGCCGTTGCGCGCCTGCTCGCTCGCCGGGCCGATCTCCTCGGGGCGGAAGCGGCCGAGCCCGCCGCCCTCGATCATCGCCGGCCCGCCCATGCCGATATTGGCGTCGCGGGTCGAAACGATCACGTCGCAGCAGCCAAGCAGCGCGGCGTTGCCGGCGAAGCAGCGGCCGGCGACAATCCCGATCAGCGGCGCGCGCCCGGAAAGCCCGGCGAAACGCGCGAACGTGGTCAGATGCAGCCCGGCGACGATGGCGGCGTCGGTGTCGCCGGGCCTGCCGCCGCCGCCTTCGGCGAACAGCACGATCGGCAGACGGTTGCGATCGGCGATCTCGATCAGCCGGTCGGTCTTCTCATGGCCGCGCAGCCCCTGCGTGCCCGCCAGCACCGTCGCGTCGTAAGCAAGCACGGCGGTCTTGGCGCGGTCGGGGCCAAAGCGGGCGCCGTTGACGAGGCCGGTCCCGGTGACGATCCCGTCGGCGGGCGTGTTGGCGACGAGGTCGGCGAGCGTCCGGCGCGATCGTTGCGCCGCGACGGCGAAGGCGCCGTATTCCTGGAACGAGCCGGGATCGACGAGTTCGGCTATGTTTTCGCGTGCGGTCCGCAGTCCCAGCGCGTGTCGCTTGGCGATCGCGGCCGGCCGCGCCGCGTCCTCGGTGGCCGCCCAGCGGGCGCCGACGCGGGCGAGATCGGCGCGGGGGCGGGCGGCCGGCGTTTCCCGCGTGGTTGACGGCGCCGCCGCTTCGATCTCGTCCAGCGCCGCGAGCGTCGCGCCGGCGGCGACGAAATCGCCGACGCGGGCGAGAGCGCGCAACCGGCCCGTGGCGGGGGCGGCGACGACATGCTCCATCTTCATCGCCTCGATCACAGCCACCGTCGCGCCCGCTTCGATGCGCCCGTCGGCGGCGATCTCGACGATTCGGCCGGCCAGCGGCGCGGCGAGCGCGTCGCCGCTTGCAGCGAGGTCGGGGGCGGCGAAACGGCGGTCGAGCGTATCGACGTCGAAAGCTTTGCTGTCGAAACCTTCGTCGGCGAGCGCGCGCAGCTTGCCGAGATTGGTCGCGACGCCGGCGATCTCCCATTCGCCGAGCGCGCGACGCGAACGGCGCGCGGCGTCGGCGAGATCGGCGCCGCGCACGATCAGCTTGGCGATCAGCGGATCGTAGCCGAGCGCGATCTCCTCGCCCTCGGCGACGCCGAGATCGACGCGCAAGCCCGGCCCAGTCGGCGGGCGCAAACGGGTCAGCCGGCCGCCGCCTTCGGCGACGATCCGCCATTCGATCGCGGCGCCGCGTGGGGCTGGGGGCGCCGTGAGGCCCAGGTCGGCGAGCCGCGCGCCATCCGCGAGCGCGATCTGCAGCCGCACGAGGTCGATCCCGGTCGTCTCCTCGGTGACGCCGTGTTCGACCTGCAGGCGCGGATTGGCTTCGAGGAAATAGAACGCGCCGGTCGCATCGAGCAGGAACTCGAAGGTGGCGAGCGTCACGAGGCCATCGGCGAGGCGCAGCGCGGCGGCGTCGAGCGCGTCACGCAAGGCGGCGGGCAGATCGGGCGGCGCGCTCTCGACCCATTTCTGGCGACGGCGTTGCAGGGTGCAGTCGCGCTGCCCGGCCGCGATCGCCGACTTTCCGTCGCCGATCACTTGCACTTCGATATGCCGGGCCGGGGCGATCAGCCTTTCGACGAACACGCCGCCCTCCCCGAAGCCCCGCTTGGCCTCCGAAGTCGCGCGCGCGTAGGCGTCCTCAAGCTCGGTGGCGTCGTGAACAGGGCGCAGCCCCCGACCGCCGCCGCCGCCGACCGCCTTCACCATCACCGGCCCGCCGCCCTGCGCGGCGAAGAACGCCCTCGCCTCCTCAAGCGTGACCGGGCCTGCCGTACCCGGCGCGACGCGGACGCCCCGCTCCGTCGCATAGGCCCGGGCGCGCGCCTTGTCGCCGAACCGGGCGAGAATCTCCGGCGTGGGGCCGATGAAGCGCAAGCCCGCGTCGGCGCAGGCGCGGGCGAAATCGGCGCGCTCGCTGAGGAATCCCCAGCCGGGATGCACAGCGTCGCAGCCGGCGGCGCGCGCCGCCTCGATGAGCGCGGCGGCGTCGAGATAGGCTGCCGGCCCGGCGCCCTTCAGGAGGCGCGCGGGGCCGGCGACCGTCCAGGCGCCGCGATCATCCTCGGCATGGACCAGGACGCAATCGAGGCCGGCGTCCGCCGCCGCGCGGGCGATCCGCAAGGCGGCGTCGCCGCGGTTGGCGATGAGAATGCGCCGCATCAATCCCCCTTTTTCGCGCCCGCGATCGAAAACAACACGTACGGTTCAAGCTCGACGGACCCGACCCGACGGCGCAGTGTCGTCAGCGGCGTGACTCGGTCGTAGCGACGAGCCAGTTCGTCGGCGAACGAAGGCGGCCCGAAGCCGAGCCCGTCGCCGCTGACGTCGATGGCTGGCCGGAATGTCCAGCGCTGCGGCTCACCCGCCTCGGCGACTTCGGGCGAAGGCGGCCCATAGAAGGACAGGAGCGAGGTCGCCGCATAGCCTTGCGCAAGCACGAAGCGGGCATCGTGGGCGCGGGCGAACGCCTCGAGCGCCAGCCCGCGCCATCCGCCGATCCGCAGCGCCGGGTCGGACGGCCCGAGCGCCGGCCAAGCGAGCGCAATATGCAGATAGGCCGCCACGACGACCGCGCCGCCGAGCGACGCCGCCGCGACGGGGACCCACGACCTCATCAGCGCCCGCCCCGCCAGCAGCGCCAGCGCCGGGTAAAGCGGCGCCGGCCAGTTGCCCTGCACCCGGTCATGGAGCGCATGCGCCACGAAATAGGCGAGCGCCGGGGCGCACGTCGCCAACAGCAGCCGCACCGGCTGCGAGGGCGCCGCTCGGAGGCGCCAACCCGCGCACAACGACGCGCCGGCTGTCAGCGGATTGAACAGCAGGAGCTGCGCGCCGACGAACTCGCCGAGATAGCGCGGCGCGAAACCGCGCGCGCCGAGCCGGGAGCCTTGCTTGAGAAACGTCGCGAAGCCGTGCGTGGCGTTCCATACCAAGAACGGCGAGGCGACGAGCACGGCTATTCCCGCCGCGATCCACGGCCCCGGCCGCGCCGCTTGCCGGCGCAGCGACGGCGTCGCCATGATCGCCAGCGCGACGCCGAGCGCCAGAAATCCCGCCGTCATCTTGGCGAGCGCCGCCAAGCCGGCCGCCGCCCCGAGGAGCGGCCAGCCCCAGGCTCGCCCCCGCCATGCTTCGACGAGGGCAAGCAAGCCCAGCGTCCAGAAGAACACCAGCGGCGTATCCGGCGTCGCCAGCGGCGCGCCCGCGACCAGCGGCGCGCCGACCCAGATCAGCACGGCCACCGCTCCGGTCTGGTCCCCAAATAGCCGCCAGCCGATCCAGGCGATCAGCGCCGGCAGACACGCGCCCGCCAGCCAGAACGGCGCGCGGACGCCGAATTCGGAGCGGCCGAACAGCGCAACCGAGCCGTGAATCAGCCAGGCGACGAGGGGCGGATGATCGTAATAGCCCGCCTGCGGCCAGCGCGCCCACAGCGCATAGTAAGCCTCGTCGAACGTCAGTTCGATATGCGCGGCCGCGACAGCTTGCGCCGCGGCGAGCGAGAGCGCGGCGACCGCCGCTGCCGACCCCAGCCTCAATTCCATACTCGCGGCGCATTCTGGCCCTCCAGCGCGCGCCACGCGGCGAACAGCCCATCGCGAAGGCGTTGCGGCGACGGGCTTGCGAGCCGCGCGACCAGCATCCCGTCGACGACGCTCGCGCCGGCCTCGAAGCGCGTCCCGGCGCCCTCCTCCACTTCGGCGAGCGCCGCCCGCAGCGGGTCTAGATCGCCGGCCGCGTCCGGCCCGATCCGGACGAGAGTCGCCAGCGCCCGCGCCCCGGCGCCGACGGCCGGGCGGTCGAGCGCGGCGCCGGCGTCGTCGATCCGCAGCGCCTCGGCGAAAACAAGACGGCCGCCTCGCTTCAGCCGCCAGCGGTCGGCGAAGCTCGCCGCGACCCGCGTCTCGCCGTGGGCGAGCCGGCCGAATACGACCGCCTCGAAAATCGTCAGCGTCGCCTGTTCGTCAATGTCGGCCTCGAGCCGGCGTTCGAGCCGCGCGCCCTCGAACAGCAGCGTCTCCTGCGGCGCCCAGGTCAGCCGGGCGCCGGGGCCAAGTTCGAGCCGCGTCCGCATTTGCGCCGTCGCGCCGTCGGCGCGGTAGATTTTCTCCTGCGACTGGCTGGTGACGATCGCCGAAGCGCCGGGGCCGGCGCTGACGGCGATGTCAACGCGGTCGCCGCCCGCCATGCCGCCGCCGGTGTTGACGACGACCGCCTCGCATACGCCCCGCGCCCGCGGAAAGCGCAGACGCCAGCCCCCGGTCTCGTAGACCCGCGCCGGCTCGGTGCGCGCGCCGGCGCGCGCCAGGGCGAGCCGAAGCTCGGCGCGCACGCGGGGCAGTCGGGCGGTCGGCGCGTTCATGGCCTCGTTCGGGTGTCGCCGATTTGGCGGGACGGTGTTGCCCGAAGTCCACAGCGGGAGGCGACGTCGCGCGCTATAGAGCCGGTCTTAACGAGCCTTACGCCCATGAGTTGGGTTTCAAATCAAGCCCGCAACGACGAAGCCGCCGACGCCGCGCAGTTCCTCTCGCGCTTTGGCTACGTTTTGCTCGCGCTCGGCGTCCCCACCGGGGTCGTACTGCACGAGCTCGCGATTTTCGTGCTCTATCCGATCGCGGTCGTCTCCTTCGTATTGGCGGCGCTGATCGACCCGCCGGTCGGCCTCATCGACCGGATGACCCGCGCCTTCGCGCAACCGATCGTCGGACTTAGCCTGGCCGGGCTCGCCTGGGCGGGCGTCTCGGTGCTGTGGACGCCGTTCTCGATCCCCGCGGGCCAGCACCTGCTGAAGCTGGCGCTGTGGTTTCTGTCGCTGTTTCTGGTCTTGTCGACGACGCGCGGTCACGCGCGCGCCACCGATCTCTACTTGTTCCCGATCGGCCTCGTGCTCGGCATGGCGGCGATGTTTGCGGCCTTCGTCGCCAATCGCCACGGCGCGGGAATTCCCTCGCAGCGCATTTTCGACGGCGCAATCGTGGTGGTGACGACGCTCTATCCGGCGATGGGCGGCCTCGCTGCGCGCGGCCGCAACGGCTGGGGCCGGCTGCTGCTCATCCTGGCGTTCGTCTACATCTACGCGATCGGCTCGACGGCGTTGATGATCGCGCTGCTATTCGGCTTCGCCACGCTGTCGTTCGCCGTGTCGGACCTTAATCGCACGACGCGCGATCTCGCCTGGGCGGTCGGCGGACTGATGGCGCTGGGGCCGCTGGCGACGATCGTGCTCGCCGAACTCACGCGCGCGGTAATGAACTCCGGCCTCGCGGTGCTCGATCCGCCGTTCGCGATGCTGGCGCGGGCTTATGCGATGGTGATCCACGAAAAGCTGCTGCTCGTCACCGGCCACGGCCTGGAGGCGCTGGTGCGGGCGACCCAGACCGGGATCTTTCCCGCCGTGACGCCGACCGGGCAATTGTTCGCAATCTGGTACGAACTCGGCATCGTCGGCGCGGGGATCGCCGCGGTGATGATCTGGTACGGCTTCCGCCGCATCGCCGACGCGCCGCCGCGGCTGGCGCCCTATCTCGCCGCCGCGCTCGCCTGCAACATCACGCTCGGCGCGCTTCAGGAGAATTTCGGCGACATGCTGTGGACCGTCTCGCTCGGCATTGCGATCATCTCCTCGAACGTCGCTGCGCGCAGCCAGTATCGCACGACGCGACCTTCGGCGGCGGGGCTGGCGCTGTTCTGACTATGGGCGCGGGCGGATGACGCCGAGCCACAGCGTCGGCGGCGGCTGCCGGCCGCGCGTCAACGGACGGTTGACGACCGTGGCGCTCTCGATCGCAACCGATTCGCTGCCGAGCTTCACGCTCGGCGGCGGTTTGTCGGCGCCGATCACCAGCGCGCCGCGACGGACGATGTCGGCGGGGTCGAGCCAAGGCGCGTTGATCGGGTCGGCGTCCTTGAACACCCGCGCCCGTCCCCCGGAATCGAACTCGACCGAGCCCGCCGCCTGAAACGCGGCCTTGCCGTCGAGGCTGACGATATAGGCGAACGGCGGCAGGCCCTGCGCGCGCCCATAATCTTCGACCACGCGATCGAGCCCGGCGGCGTCCATCTCGGCGTAGGCGGACCCGTGGGGCGGCGACAGCGCCGGGGCGATTTCCCGCACGGCGATGAATCCGAGCGCCGTCGCCGCCACGCCGGCGGCGTAGACGATCCAGGCGCGGCGCGGGACCACGCGCAACCCGCTGCGGAAGGCGGCGCGGCCCCACCATGCCGCAAAGCCCACCGTGACGGCGGTGATCCAGTGGTAAAACAGCCGCACGCCGAACGGTCCGGCCGCCTCGATGACCAGCACCGGCCCGAACGCCGCAACCGTCAGGAACACGTCGAGGTTCGACCGCGTCGCGCGGTCAAACATGTCGCGCACCCCCTGCGCGAGCCTGCGCCCACCGCAAGCCGCCCCGGCGACGAGCGCGAACGGGAGGTTCGCCAGGACGGCGTCGAGCGCGAAGGCGCCCATGTCGGCGAGGCGCTGGCCGGGCGATTCCGGCGTCGTATGCACCGCCCAGATCAAGGTCGTGCCGCCCTTGCGCAGCACGTCGACGAATTGCGGCGCCGCCAGCAGAATGGCGATGACCACGGCCACGTAGGGTCCTGGCCCCGTCAGGCGCGCGCGGTATTCGCGCTTGGCGAGAAACAGCGCCACGAGCGGAATGACCAAGTGGAGCAGCGCATATTTGGCCCACAGGCCGGCGCCGACGGCTGCGCCCAGCGCCGCCCAGGCGAGCGTCGCGCCGGTTTCGAACGCCGCCCAGGCGGCGAGGATCGTCAGCGCCCAGAACGGCATGACGCCGATGTTGTGGTTAAACTTGATCGCCCAATACGACGCGTAGGGCGAAACCAGTCCGCCCGAGAGCGCGACCCAGCCGGCCGCCCGCCCTTGCGTGCGATCGGTGAACCGCTTGACGAGATAGAAAGCGCCGCAGGCGAACGCGAGCGCCGCCAGATAGAGCGCCCAATACCGGGCCGCGCCGGTCATTTCGGCGAGGCCGGTCACCCAGGACGATAACGGGGGATGGCGAAGATAGGAGAGTTGCCACGCCGGACCGTCGACGGCCCCCTCGGCGACATCATTCTCGATGGAGTTCTGAAACGTGACGGCGATCGCCGCCCACAAAACGATCTGGATAAGGACTTGCGCCGCCGTAGCGCCCCGGGAGGGACCCTCCCCGTTCGCATCGCCCAAAACCTCAGTCCGCATCCCGGAACGCCCCGCTTCGCCGGGCGACGGCGCCGCGACCGACGCGCTTCTGCCGCGTTCGGCCGCCGTCGAAAAGGCCCTCTCGCCAGCAGCCCAAGCGTTAACCAAGGTCGAAGCCGAAAACCGCAAATTCGATCCATATTGTCAGCGCATCGTTAACGAGTGCGGCTCATATTTGGCGTCTGCGTAGCGCGTGCGTGTTCGGGCGGCCATGTCGGATGTGACAGCGGAGATGATCGAGCGGGGTCGTCGGGGCGACCCTGAAGAAGCCTCGCGCCGTCGCAAGATGAACATTAAGCTCAAGCACGCCCGGCACGCGCTGACCAGCACGAACGGCGACGCCGCCGGTCCGTTCGACAGCATGGTGCGGCTGTTCGCCGAAAGCGCGCGCAGCGCGGCGCCGGCCGCCGCGCTGCTGACGCTCGGCGTCGGCGGGGCCGCGCAATTTTGGGCGCCGGTGCAACTGAGCCTCGCCTGGATGGCCGCCTCGCTCGCGATGATCGGCGCGCGCTACTGGCTCGGCGCGCGCTACCTGAAGCTCGCCAATCCCGAGAGCCAGGCCGGGCTCTACCGCGGCCTGTTCGTGCTGACACAAGGGCTCGACGGCGCCGCATGGGCCGGCGGCGTGCTGCTGCTGTTATCGGTCGCCGAACCCAGCGCGCACGGCTTCACGCTCGTGCTGCTGATTCTGGTCGCCGGCATGATCGCGATGACCGCCTCGGCGATTCCCGCCGCCGTCGGCGCCGGGCTCGCGCCGATCGTGCTGGCGATCCTGTGGTCGATCGGCGCCCGCTCGCCGATGGATTTCGCGCTGCTTTCGGCGTTGTGCGGCGGCGTTCTGTTCTATTTCATCCTGCTCGCCAACCGCCTGTTGCGCAGCGCGCTCGCTGGCCTGTCGTTCCAGGAGGAAAAGGACGCGCTGATCGCCGAGCTCGAACAGGCGAAATTGAATTCCGACGAGGCGCGCCGCCGCGCGGAGAGCGCCAATCTCGCCAAATCGCGGTTTCTCGCCACGATGAGCCACGAGCTGCGCACCCCGCTCAACGCAATTCTCGGCTTCTCCGAAGTGATGAAGTCGGAGCTGTTCGGACCGCACGCGAGCCCGTCCTATCGCGAATACGCCAGCGACATCCATTCCAGCGGCCAGCATCTGCTTATGCTCATCAATGAAATCCTCAACCTCTCGCGCGTCGAGGCCGGGCGCTACGAGCTCAAGGAGGAGGCGGTTTCGTTGCCCGGCGTGGTGGAGGAGTGCCGCCACCTGCTCGCCCTGCGCGCCAAGACCAAGAATATCGAGGTGATCGAGGAGATCGACGCCGACCTGCCGCGCATCTGGGCTGACGAGCGGGCGCTGCGGCAAATCACGCTCAATATCTTCTCAAACGCGATCAAGTTCACGCCGCAAGGCGGCAAGATCACGCTCAAGGTCGATTGGAGCCCGAACAAAGGTCAGTATCTGTCGGTGCGCGACACCGGCCCCGGCATTCCGGAAGCCGAGATCCCGATCGTGCTGTCCTCGTTCGGGCGCGGCTCGATCGCGCACAAAAACGCCGAGGAGGGCACCGGGCTCGGCCTGCCGATCGTGCGCGGCCTTGTTGAACTGCACGGCGGCGAATTCACGCTGAAATCTAAGGTGCGCGAGGGCACCGAGGTGGTCGTCGCCTTCCCGCCGGAGCGGGTGATGACGACGCTCGCCTCGCTCGATCCGAACGCGCCGACCGAAGCCGAGATCGAGGCCAAGCGCGTCGCCCGCGCCAAGCGCTGGGGGCGCCGCGCCGCTTGAAGCGCGCCTCTGGTCGATCACATTTTTGTGAGATACGCCGCGCAACTCCTGGGCATTTCCTCGCGTAGTCCTGGCGATCTCGCCCGGTCCGCCGGCGCGGACGACAGGGGGCTGCAATGCCGGCGACCACGGCCCAAAACTATCGACTCGGCGCGCTCTACGCAGTGACCTCCGCGGTGCTGCTGGCGACGCAGGAGCCGTTTTCCTTCCTTGCCGCCAAACGGCTCAATTGGGAGCAATTCGTTCTCGTCACGCAGGTCTCGCTGCTGTTGTCGATTCCGCTTTTGAACTTCAAGCCGCAAAGCCGCGGCGACTTCCTCGCCATCCTGAAAGACCCCACGATGTACGGCAAGCTCGCCGGCATTTTCGCATTGGGGATGGCGGGCCTGCTGCTCTACAAGGTCAGCCTGACCGGGGCGCACCCGATCATCATCGCGGCGATCTTCAATCTCTCGCCGTTCTGGGCGGCGATGGTGGCGCGTCTCATCAGCCGCGTGCCGATCCCGGTGGCGCCGCTGACGTTCTTCGGCTGTCTGGCGGCGGCGTTTTTCGGCGCGATGGCGGTGGCGTGGAGCCAGCTTTCGAGCGCGCCGGCCGGCGTCGACCTGCTGTCGAGCTTCCTGCGCGGAAGCTGGGTGTTCGCCATCCCGATCCCGATCCTGTCGGCGCTGAACGGCACGCTGATCGGCAAATGGTTCTCGAAATACGAGGAATCGGCGGCGATCGCCGTCAATTTCCTGGCTCCGTCGGCTGTGCTCATACCGGTGATGACGTACATCTTGGCGCAGCGCGGCGAATTGAGTTTCACCGAGTGGCCGGCGATTCTCCTGATGATGCTTGGCACCATCGTCGCCGCCTCGATCGGCCGGGTGTTCTATCAGGTCGCGTTGAGCTCCACCGGCAACGACAACGGCTACGTCACCATGTTTTTCCTACTGGTGCCGGCGCTGACCGGGCTGATCTCGCTCCCGTTGTCTTGGGCGATCCCGGACCTGAAGTTCTACATCAACCCGCTCTATTTCGTCGGGCTCGCCCTGATCGGCGCGGCGCTGCTGCTGTTCTCGTTCAAGTCGTGGCGGGAAGAAAAAGCCTCGGCCGGAGCGAAGGCGCCGACGGCGGCTCACTAGCGCGGTTCTCGAACAAATAGAACAGGTTCCGTCATTGCGGGCGCAGCGAAGCGATCCAGCGCGGCGAGATCGCAGGCTGGCTTGGCGGAAATGTGGATCGCGTCGCTGAGGGAAACGCGAAGCATTTGCTGGGGCTCGCCATGACCGCGGTTCAACTTGATCGGCAACCGCTCCCGGCAGCGCACAGACGTCCGTGAAATGCGACTGCCCTGATTTTCGCGATTCTTAAAGCTTCGCGCGCAGACTTTGCGGAATGTCCGATTTCGCCGCATCCCTGCCTGTCGCCGTCTCTCCTCGTCGCGCCGCCGTATGGGCGGCGGCCGCGCTTGGCCTCGGCGTCGGGCTGTTGGCTTGGCGTCTATCGCCGACGACCGGGCCCGCGTTCCTCCTCGGCGGCTTCGTCGGCGTCGCGGCGCTGACCTTCGCCGCGCTGAGCGAGGCGGCGGAGGCGGCGGGCCTTGCGAAGATATTCGCCGGCGTCGCCGGTTTCTGCGCCGTGTCGGCGGCGACGCGCGCCGATCCGCAGCGCATCGAGATGGCGTTCGCCTTCGCCTCGCTCGGCCTGCTTCTCGGCGGCGCGTGGCGGATGCGCGCGAGCGTTCGCGTCAACCCGTCGCAAGCGGCCATCGCCGTGGCGCTGCTCGCGGCGCTCGCCGCGTTCAACGCCTATTACGTGATCGTCAGCCAGGACCTGATGATCGCCGATTTCATGTTCTACCGTGTCGTCTCGATCGCAGTCGGCACGCTGACGCGGGCGGGAAAAATCCTGCCGCTGGCGCTCGACCTCGCCGGCTCCATGAGCCGCGACTATTCCTGGGCGCCGGCGCTGTTGCCGGGCTTCGCGCTCGCCGCCTTCGGGCTGTTGAGCCGCGCGGTCTACCAGGGCGCGATCCTGATCTTTTACGCCGCCCCGGCCGTGCTGGCGCTAGGCTACGCCGCGCGGCGGATCGCGCGGGAGATGGGCGCGCGCGACGACGCCGGCGCTTACACCTTCGCGCTCGCCGCCGTGGTCGCGGCTTATCCCTTCGGCCTCGTCGTCGCTGCGCGCGGCATGCCGGACATCGGCGGGCTGGCGTTGTTCGTCGTCGCGCTGCGGCTCGCCGAGCGACTCGCGCACGCGCTGACGTTGCCGGCCGGCGGCGCGCGTTTGCGCAAGATCGTCCGCAAGCTCGCCTTCGCGTTGGGCCTCACGCTGTTCGCCATGTTCCTGTTTCGCCGCTGGTACGCTTTCGCCGCCGTCGCGATCCTGGCGGCGCTCGTCGCGGAGGTCGGGACCGCCGCGCTGCGACGCGGGCCGCGCTTTCGCTGGCGCGAGGCGGCGTTGGCGGCCGCGGTCGGCGCGTTGACGCTTTGCGCCCTGCTCGCGCCGGTGCTGGCCGATTGGCTGCCCGATCCCGCCGCGCACGACTACGCCCGCATGTATGCGGCCTACCGCAAGACGCCCGAGGCGCTCGCCGCGGCGGTCGGCGACTGGTGCGGGTTCGCCCCGCTCGGATTGGCGCTGGCGGGGGGCGTCTTCGCGCTGCTGCGCGCCCGCGCGCGCTTTACGCGGATGGCCTTCGTGACTGGACCGCTGGCGGCGGCGCTGTTCTTGCGCGTGCAATCGCCCTATCCGCATCACCTCTACCTGTTGGCGCCGTTCGTGGCGTTGTTCATCGCCGCGCCGCTGCTGGCGCTGTTCGCGAAATCGCGCGCCACGGGGGTCGCCGCGCTCCTCGGCCTCGCCGCGCTGACGCTGACGCCGGCCGGCGCGCTTGTCCCCAAGGGTCTGTTTCCCGCCGCCGCCCGGCCGCACGCGCCGCGCGCCGATCTCGCCGAACTCCGGCGGATGAAGGATTGGGTCGACTCGCGCGCCACCCCCTCGCACAAGGTGTGCGGGCTCGGCTCCAGCTATACGTTCAGCGGCCAGTTGATCGCCGAGCTCTGGCAGCTAAAGGCCGACAAGTCGCCGCTCGTCCACGACCGCGCGCAGGAGACCAGCGTCGGTATGACCGACGTCGACACCGTCGACGGGCCGCCGAACCCGGCGCTGAAGGAGTGCGCCGTATTGATCGTCGGCGATCCCGTGCAGACCCACGTCATCCCCGCCTATCAGCTCACCGTCACCCTGCCCTCGCAGGAGATGCTCGACGGCGTCGGCATCGGGGCGCATTACCGCCGCACCCGCGAAGCGTTTCAGCTTGAGCACGGCGTCCGCGCCATCGTGTTCGAACAGATTGACGCGCTGACCGACGCCGACATGGCCGCCCTCGCCGAGCGCTGGCGCGCTGCGCGCGCGCGAGTTCGAGCCCTGAGCGGCGCCGCGCGGTAACCCGGCCGCACCCTGCGCGGATTTTCGCCTAGATTTAATCCGAATGCGCAGGTACCCCAACTTGGCAAAAGTCAAGCGGGGAACCCGAGTGCGAATCATTAAGTTTCTTTGCGCCGTCGCGGCGATGGGTATCGTTTGGGTCCCCGCGGCCGACGCCGCCAACCCTCGTATCGCCCTGGTCATCGGCGAATCCGCCTATACCGACGCCGCGCTGCCGACGACCGCCAACGACGCCGGCCTCGTCGCGCAGGTGTTGCAGGCCGCCGGCTTCGACGTCGTGGGCGCGCGCGACCTCGACCAGAAATCGGTGCGCGAATCGCTGCGCGACTTCCTCGACAAGGCCAACGCGGCCGGGCCGGACATGCAGGCGTTCGTCTATTTCTCCGGCCGCGCGCTGCAATTTTCGGGCGACAACTACCTCGTGCCGATCGACGCGCGGATCGCGCGCGATTCGGACGCCCCGATCGAGGCGATCAAGCTCGCCGATTTCACCCACGCGCTCGCGACGGCGCCAGGTCTGGCGCGGGTGGTGGTCATCGACGGCGCGCGACCGAACCCTTATGCGCAGCAGGGCCAGCCGCTCGCCGGCGGCCTGGCGCTGGTCGATCCCGAGCCGAACACGGTTATCGCCTTCAACGCCGCGCCGGGCTCGATCGGCGTCGAAGACAGCGGCGACTACGGCGTCTACGCCAAGTCGCTGTCCGGGCTGATGCGACAGGGCGGCGTCGATATCGGCGACGTTCTGAGCCAGACCCGCATCGCGGTGAACCAGCAGACCAAGGGCGCCCAGGTTCCCTGGAGCGCCGGCAAGCTCGACGCGCCCTACTTCCTGTTCGAGCGCGCCGCCGACGCGCCGGTGGCCGCGCGGCCGCCGGCGACGCGGCCGCTGAAGCAACTATCGTCGGAGGAGGCGTATCAGTCCGTCATCGCCAGCGACCGGCTCGAGGACTACGAGGAATTCTTGCGCGATCACGCCCGATCGACGCAGGCGCGACGCATCGAGGCGATCGTCGCCGCGCGACGCGAGGCGCTGTTCTGGCGCCGCGCGTTGGAGCAGAACTCGCCGCGCGCCTATTGGACGTATCTGAAACTCTATCCGCGTGGGCCGCACGCCTACGACGCCGGCCGCCGGCTCGACATTCTTTCCGCTCGCCGCGCGCCGCCGCCGGATTTCACGGCGATGCAATACGAGGACCTGCCGCCGCCGCCGCCGGCCGAAATCGTCTACGCCGATCGTCCGGTCTACTATTTCGGCGGCGACGATTTCGGGCCGCCCCCGCCCCCGCCGCCGCCAGCTTACGTCGTCGACGTCGATTCCGACGACTGGGGCGATCTGCCGCCCCCGCCGCCGCCGACGCTCGCCGGGGTGCTGCCGACGCTCGCCATTGCGATCCCGCTGATGATCGCCGCCCGCGCCTATCACGATCGCCCACATCGCGACGGCCGCGCGCCGGTCGCGGCGCCGCCGCCGCAGCCGCGGCCGTTCGGCCCCCCGCCGCTGCCGCAAGGCGTGCGCCCGATCGCCGCGCCGCCGCGACTCGCCGCCCCGCCCGCCGAGGCGCGCGCGCGCGGCCGGGTGCAGTTCGTCGCCCCGGCCGCCACGGCCCCGGCCGGCGGTCGCCCGCCGGCGCCGAGAGCGCCGCAGACGCCGCCTCCCGCCGCGACGCCGCTGCCGGTCAACGGCAAGGCCCCCGCGCCTCCGCCGGCAGGCGAAAGGACGCCTCCGCCGGCTCCGACGCCCGCACGGACGCCCCTCCCCACGCCGAACGCCGCGCCGGTCCCCTTGCCCGCTCCAGCGGGCCCAAGGACGCCGCAGCCCACGCCGAACGGCGCCGGCGCCCCGTTGCCCGCTCCGGCCCCCGCGCCGAGCGGCGTCCGGACCCCGCCGCCGGCGCCCGGCCGGGCTCTCCCGACGCCGCCCGCGCCAACTCCGCAGCCCATGAAGCCCGGCCCGGCCGAGCTGAAAGCGCCGAGCGATGCGGTGAAGCCGGGGAAGGCTCCGCCCGAGCCGGCTAACCCTGTGGAGCCGAAATCCGATCAGCCCCGGCCCGGCAAGCCGACCCCGCCGCGAGCGGCGGAGCCGCGACCTGAGCCGGAGGCGCCGAAAGCGCCTGACGTCAGGCCCGCGGAAACGCCACTGCCGAAGGCTTCGGACGCTCCGCGCGCGCCGAAGGCCGTCGAAGCGCCGGCGCCGCGGCCCGTCGAACCGAAACCCGCGCCGCGGCCCGTCGAAGCCCCGCGACCGGCGCCTGCGCCGAAGATGGAAGCGCCGCGGCCCGCTCCCGCACCGCGCGTTGAGCCGCCACATCCTGCGCCGCGCGTCGAGGCGCCACGTCCAGCCCCGCCGCCCGCTCCACGCGTCGAGGCGCCGCGCCCCGCCCCGCCGCCGGCTCCACGCGTCGAGGCGCCACGCCCCGCCCCGCCGCCCGCCCCGCGCGTCGAGGCTCCCCGACCGGCCCCGCCGCCTGCGCCCGCCAAGCCGGCAGGTTGTCACCCGGGCGCGCCGCACTGCTGAGCGCGGCGCGACGGCGCGTCACTCGGCGAAGCGGGCGATGAGGCTGGACGTGTCCCATCGGCCGCCGCCGAGCTGCTGCACGTCGGCGTAGAACTGGTCGACCAGCGCCGCCACTGGCAGCCGCGCGCCGTTGCGGCGCGCCTCGTCGAGACAGATGCCGAGATCCTTGCGCATCCAATCGACGGCGAAGCCGAAGTCGAACTTGCCGGCGATCATCGTCTTGTAGCGGTTCTCCATCTGCCAGGATTGCGCGGCGCCCTTGGAGATCACTTCGATGACCAACGCCCGGTCGAGCCCGGCGCGATCGGCGAAATGCAGGCCCTCCGAAAGCGCCTGCACCAGGCCGGCGATGCAAATCTGGTTGACCATCTTGGTCAGTTGCCCCGCCCCGACCTCGCCCATCCGTCGGCAGGATTTCGCGTAGGCTGCGACGATCGGCTCGATCGCAGCGTAATCCGCCTCCGAGCCGCCGCACATGATGGTGAGTTGTCCGTTTTCCGCGCCCGCCTGCCCGCCGGACACCGGCGCGTCGACGAAGCCGAGGCCCCGCCGCTTCGCCGCCTCGGAAAGCTCGCGCGCGACGCTCGCCGAGGCGGTCGTGTGGTCGACGAAGATCGCGCCGGGCTTCATGCCGGCGAAGGCGCCGTCGTCGCCGAGGGTGATCGAGCGCAAGTCGTCGTCGTTGCCGACGCAGGCGAGCACGACGTCGCGGTCCTTCGCCGCCTCGCGCGGCGTCGGCGCCGAGGCGCCGCCGTGCTTGCCGACCCAGTCCTTCGCCTTGGCCGCGGTGCGGTTGAACACGACGAGGTCATGGCCGCCGCGCCCGGCAAGGTGCCCGGCCATCGGAGAGCCCATCACGCCGAGGCCAAGAAATGCGAGTTTGCTCACCCTGTCTCTCCGTCGCTGGTCCGGACTTCGCCGGCGGACCGGCGTCTTAGCAAATCCTGACGCGCCGCCGCTTCGGCGTCGGCAAATTCTTGCGGCGTGTTGAGATTGGCGAACGAGGCCTCGCTCGGGAACCGCACGGACGCGGCGCCGAGCGCGGCGAGCACGGAGCGCGGCGAGGCGCGCCCCGCCGCCAACGCCGCCTCGACGCCGCCGAGGGCGCTCGCTGGCCAGAGCGCAAACATCGGCTCTAGTCCGGAGTCGGACTCCGCCACCGCCGCCGGCGCGCCTGCGCGGATAGCGGCTACAAGCCGCGCGACGAGGTCGAGCGGGACGAACGGCGCATCGCACGGCGCAGTGGCGAGAAAGGCGAAGCCTTCCGACGCCGCCAGCCCCGCGGCGACGCCGGCGAGCGGTCCCGCGCCCGCCCATGCCGGGGGGTCCAGCAGGATCGGCGCGCCCAAGGCGGCGAGGCTCGCGTCCGCGCTGCGCGCATTGAGATAGACGACGCCCGCCTGCGACCGCAGCCTGCGCAAAATGCGCGCCGCAAGCGGTTCGCCAAGAAACGGCAGCAGAGCCTTCGGCCGCCCCATCCGCGACGACGCGCCGCCCGCCAGCACCACCGCCGCGACGCTTGCTTGAACTTCCGCCATCGAGGGACCGCGCTACCGCCTTAATCCATCCTTTGTATAACTCGCGCGCGAAACGGAGGGGCGAGAGTGAACGGGCGACGTGAGTTTCTGACCGGATTGACCTTGGGCGCGGCGGCGAGCCTTGCGGCCCCGGCGCTGGCCGATCCCGCTCCCGACGTGGAGTGGAGGATCACCTCCAGCTTCACCCCTTCGCTCGACCTCATCTACGGCGGCGGCGACACGCTCGCCAAGGCGCTCGCCGACCTTACCGACGGCCATTTCAAGCTGAAGATTTCCCCGGCGGGCGAAATCGCCCCGGCGGGCGAGGCGCTCGACGCGGTGGCGGCGGGCAAGGCGGACGGCGCGCATACCGCGCTTTCCTACGCCTGGAGCCAGGACCCGAGCTTCATCTTCGGCACCTCGACGCCGTTCGGCATGAACGCGCGGCAGCATTCCGCCTGGCTCCGGGAAGGCGGCGGCGGGGCCATGCTCGACGAGTTGCTGAGCGAGCAGAAAGCGATCGCGATCCCCGCCGGCAACACCGGCGGCCAGATGGCCGGCTGGTTCCGCAAGGAGATTCACGGCGTTCAGGACCTGCAAGGGCTCAAGATGCGGGTCGGCGGCTTCGCCGGCAAGATATTCCAGACGCTCGGCGCCGAACCGGTCGGGATGCCGCGTGACGCCGTATACAACGGCCTGCAAAGCGGCTCGCTCGACATGTTCGAATGGGTCGGCCCCTATGATGACGAGCAATTCGGGCAGCCGCTCGCCAAGGTCGCGCCCAACTATTACTACCCCGGCTGGTGGAAGGGCGGGATGCAACTCCACCTCGTCGTCTCCAAGGACAAATACGAGGCGCTGCCGAAATCCTATCAAGCGGCGTTACGCGCCGCCGCCGCGATCGCCGACGCCTCTGTGCTGTCGAAGTACGACGCCGCCAATCCTGCGGCGGTGAAGCGTCTCGTGGTCGACGGCGCGTCGCTGCGGCTATTTCCGCAGGACATGATGGAGGCGTGCTACAAGACCGCCAACGACCTCTACGACCAGCTCGGCGCCGACAATCCGCGCTTCAAGAAAATCTCGGACTCCTATCTCGGCTTCCGCTCCGATCAGTATTTGTGGTGGCAGGTGGCGGAATATTCCTTCGACAATTTCATGATCCGCCAGCGCCACGCCAAAACCTGACGGCTCAGTGGTCGCATTCGTCGATGGGCGACCAATGCGCGCCGCCGGGCGAGGCCAGCACCTGCCGCTCGCGCGTCACATAGCGGGCGGGGATGGTGTGGGTGATCGTCTGCGCCGGCTCGACGACCTCGGTATGCATGCGCACGGCGGTCTCCTCGGGGATCGTCTCGCTCACCGCGCGCTCCGGCGCGACGAGCACGCGACGGCTGACGCGGCCGTACTGCGCGGGGACGTTGACCCAGCAGCCGATGAGGTCGCCGTTCTCGTCGCGGATGCGCCATTCGCGGTGGGCGGGGCTCACCTCCACGGTTTCGTCCTGATAGGCGTATTCCGCCGGAATGATCCGGGTGACGCTCTGCTCTGGGCGGATGACGACCGTCTCCGCCACCGGCCGCGTCACCGCCGGCACGTATTCGGTTACGTCGCGCGCGGGCGTCACCAGCACGTTCTCGGAGACAAAGGTGAATTGCGGCGGCTCGATCACGCGGCGAAAGCACTGGTGCGCCTCCGCGCCGACGCTCGACCACGCGAAAAGTCCCGCTCCCGCGATGGCGAGATAGCGCATAATACCCTCCGTAAAGCGCCTGTCGCGCCCTGCGCTATTGCGCCGCGGCGCGACTTGGAGGCAAGCCCGATCCGGTTTTAACCTAAACTTAAGGCCATCGACAGGAGCGCGCCATGTGCCGCAGCATCAAACCGCTGTTCAACTACGAGCCGCCGGCGACGGACGCCGACCTGCATGCGGCGGCGGTGCAATTCGTGCGCAAGGTCAGCGGCTTCCAACGCCCCTCGCGCGACAATGCGGCGGCGTTCGATCTCGCGGTGGAGGAGATCACGGCCTCCGTCCATAAGCTGCTCGGCGGCCTCCACACGCACGCCGCGCCGCGCAGCCGCGAGGCCGACGCGGCGCGGGCGCGGCGCGAGTTTACGCGCTAAGGGCTTACGCGACGCTCGGGATCGCTCCGGCCTGAACGCCGATGAGCCGCCACGTCTCGTCGCCGCGCGCCCAGACGGAGAGCGCGCGCGCCTGCACGATCCTGGGGACGCCGCGCACAACGATGTCGATCGTCAGGCGGTTGAACACCAGCGCGACGGCGTCTTCGACGATCACGGTCTGATCCTCGCGATCGATGCGGCGATAGTCCCACACGCCATCGCGAATCCCGTCCAGATAGCTCGCCTTGCTGTCGGCGACCCCGTTTGAATGCCGGTAGACGAGATTGTCGTGGAACAAGCGATCAAGCGCGGCGAAGTCCTTGGCGACCACGCCAGCGTAGCGCGCGTCCTCCAGACGCAGAATGTCGGCTTCGGTCATGGCGTCGCGTCCTCCCACGATCATTGCGCCACGATGACGCGCTTTGCGTCGGGAGGAAAGTCGTCGGAGACATAAATTCGACCGGCGTCAGCGGGCGGACGCCCTGCCTTGACGCCGTCGTCCCTCGTTGGCGATCACTAGAGCGCCTTTTTCGATTGCAACAATTACTTCGCGCGAGAATACTTGCCATTGCCTAGGAAGGAATAATCATCGCAATCAACGGCAAATCTATTCTACGCCGCGTCGCGCTGTTCGGCTGCGCCGCCGCCTTCGCCGGTCTCGGCCTTGACCTCGTTGATAAGTCGGTTGATCGACCCCGCGCAGCCTCCGCACTTGGGCGCGCAGCCCAGCGAAGCATAAACATCGCGGACCCGCTCGGGGGCGTTCGGCTTGTCCAGCGCATCGCGAATGGCGGCGTCGGTCAGCAGGTTGCAAGAACAAATAATCATCGCACGCTCTCGCCGTACGGAGCCAGTATCGCATCCCGATGCGCGCCGGGGTTTGACGCGCCGCAAACGCCTCGCGGAAATTTTCCGCCTGTCCGCTTGCGCGCGGCTGACTTCGGGAACGCGCTTTCGACGTGAACCTTCACTGACAGCCCTCGACGCCGCATCGTCAACAAAAGAACCAGCGGAGAAATGCCTAAACGGACGGCAAAAGCACCGTCAAGCGGAGCGCCGCCACATTAGAATTGTTTCAATTTCGAACGCGTCCGAGGCGGCGCCAAGGCTGGCGCGGACGGCGCTCGGCCGCCGCCGACGCGCTCGGCGAGGCTCGACACCGCTCATTGCGCAAGCTAATTTCGTGCTATTCCCGCGCCCGCCGAAGTTCGTTCGGGCAACCGAAATGCCAAAATTCGCCGCCAACCGCGGTTGTGAAGTCGTCGGCTTCTCCCGCCTCCCGGGCGCCGACCGGGTTCGCGAAGGCGCGCGGCTCGGAGCTGCCTCCCGCCGTGCTTGCGGCTGCTGACGAGGTGATCGAATGAGACGGCGGGAGTTTCTTGCGGGCCTAGCCGCGGCTGCTTCCACCGGGCCGTCGAGCGCGCGCGCGCAGGAACGGCCGGTCATCGGCTTCCTGCACATTGGCGCCGCCGCCGAGAACGCCAAACGTCTCGCCGCCTTTCGCGAGGGCCTGGGGAAGGCGGGTTTTGTTGAAGGCCAGAACGTTACGATCGAATACCGCTGGGCGGAGGGACGGGCCGATCGGCTGGAGGCGCTCGCGGCCGATCTGGTGCGCCGCCGCGTGGCGGTGATCGTCACTCCTGCGGTTACGGCCGCGGCCGTCGCCGCCGAGAAGGCTACGCGCGACATTCCGATCGTCTTCACGGTCGGGATCGACCCTGTCGCGCTCGGTCTCGTGGCGAGCCTGAGCCACCCCGGCGGCAATGCGACCGGAGTCACGTCGCTGAACGCGTCGCTCGGCGCCAAGCGGCTCGAACTGGCCCGCGAACTGGCGCCGAACGCGAAGCGCTACGTCACGCTCGTCAACCCGACATCGCCGCTGAGCAAACCGTTCCTCAATGGATTGCAAGCCGGCGTCACGAGTTTCGGCGTGCATCTCGATGTTCTGCGGGCGCAAAACGCAGAGGAGATCGACGCGGCTTTCGCCGGGATTCCAGACGCGGCGGAGGCGTTCTTCGTCTCCGCCCCCGACGCGTTGTTCTACAATCTGCGAGCAAGAATTGTCGCCCACTTGCAGCGCCTCGCAATGCCCTCGATGTTCGACGTGCCCGAATACGTCGAGGAGGGCGGGCTTGCGAGCTACGGCAATGACTTCCTGGACGCGGTACGGCAATCGGCGGTTTATGTCGGTCGCATTCTGAAAGGCGAGAAGGCGGCGGATTTGCCTGTCGTGCAAGCCGAGAAGTTCGTCCTTGCGATCAACCTGAAGGCAGCCGAGACGCTCGGTCTCAACATTCCCACAACGCTGCTCGCCGCCGCCGACGAGGTGATCGAATGAGACGACGCGATGTCATCGGCTTGATGGGCGCCGCGGCGGCTTGGCCGCTCGGCGCCGCCGCGCAGCAATCGAGAAGCCTGCCGAGAATCGGGTTTCTGTTTCCGGGACCGGACGCCCTAGCTGTTGCACGCAGCGCGCCCATGTTGGAGGGGCTGCGCAGTGCGGGCATCGACGCGCCGAGCCAAGCCACCATGGTCATCCGCGCGACCGGCGGCGATCCGGCGCGCGTCGAGCCGCTGCTCGCCGATCTTATTGCTGACAAGGTCGACGTAATTGTGCCCTTGAGCCCGCAAATGGTTCGAGCCGCCCGTGCCGCGAAGTCGACCATCCCGCTGGTGACCTTCGATCTGGAGAGCGATCCGATCGAAAGCGAGCTGTTGGCGAGCTTCGCCCACCCTGGCGGCAACCTCACCGGCGTGTTTCTGGATTTTCCCGACTTCAGCAGGGTTTGTTTTCAGTTCTTGAAAGAAGCGGTTCCCGGCCTCTCCGAAATGGTCGTCATATGGGATCCAAATACGTCCACGGTACAAACCAGGGCTGTCGCGGCCGCGGTCAAGGGCGCCGATGTCAAGATTGACATTCTCGAAGTGCGCTCGCCCGCCGGACTCGACGCCGTGTTCGACGCGGCCAGCGCGCTGCGTCCCGATGGCGCAATGCTGCTTTCGTCGCCCATCATGTCGATCTTCTCCAAGGAGATGGCGCAACTGGCCATCAAACATCGTCTGCCGGCCATTTCGCTGTTCGCCAATTTCGCGCGGACGGGAGGCTTGATGTCCTACGGACCTGATCTTGACGCGCTCTATCGCAAAGTTGGAGTTCTGGTCGCTAAAGTGCTGAAGGGCGAGCATCCGGCCGACATCCCGGCCGAACGTCCCGATCGCTTCGAGCTGGTGCTGAACATGAAGACAGCGACGGATCTGGCTCTGACGATCCCGAACACGCTTCTGGCGCGGGCCGACCAGGTGATCGATTGACGCCGCTCGCCCTGCGCGCCTCGGCCGAGCCCGTGCGATCCGCGCGGCGCTTGCGCCGTACGCCGTTGGCGGTGAAACTCGCCATCGCTTTCCTCGGCCTCGTCGCGCTCGTGCTGATCGTCAATGGCACGGTCGACACCTATCTGACCTACAACCAAGCCAAGCGCGCCGCGCTCGAAGTCGAAGTCTGAGAAGGCCCGCGGAGCGGCCGAGCGGGTCGGCGCGTTTCTCGCCGATATTCAGACCGAGCTCGGTTGGACCAGCGGCGTCGAATGGGGCTACGCCAAGCTCGAGCAGCAGCGCTACGACTTCATCCGGCTGTTGCGGCAGGCCCCCGCGATCACCGCGCTCTCCTATATCGACAGCCATGGCAAGGAGCAGATCGCCGTTTCGCGACTGGAGCCCGACTCGATCGCGTCGGGCAAGGATTTTTCCGCCGATCCGCGCTTCGTGCGGGCCGTCGCGGACAAGATCTGGTTCGGGCCGGTGGAGTTCCGGCGCGGCTCGGAGCCTTACATGACGATCGCGCTCGCCCATGTCGGCAAGACCCCGGGGGTCACCGTCGCCGACGTCAACCTGAAGCTGGTGTGGGACGTCGTCAGCGCGATTCATGTCGGCGCCAATGGTTTTGCCTATGTCGTCGACGACCACGGTCGCCTGATCGCGCATCCCGACTTGAGCCTGGTGCTGCGCGACAGCGATTTTTCGCAATTGCCGCAAGTCTCTGAGGCGCTGAAGGGACAAAGCGGCGGAGCGGCGGCGGCCGCGAAGTCGCTCGACGGCGACGCCGTGCTGACCGCGTTCGCGATCGAGCCGAAGACGCATTGGGCGGTGTTCGTCGAGCAGCCGCTGTCGGAGGCGCTCGCCGCGGCTTATGCGACGCTGGCGCGCGCCGGCGGCCTGCTCGGCCTCGGGCTGCTGCTCGCCGCCGTAACCGGCGTGGCGCTCGCGCGGCGGATGGCGGCTCCAATCCGACAATTGCAGGCGGGCGCTGAAAACCTCGGCGCCGGCGACCTGGCGCAGCGGCTCGACATCCGCACCGGCGACGAGATCGAGGCGCTCGCCGGCAGCTTCAACCGAATGGCGAGAAGCCTGCAAGAGAGCTACGAGACGCTGGAAGCCAAGGTCGAGACGCGCACGAAAGACCTTAGCGAGGCGCTGGAGCGGCAGACCGCGACGGCCGAGATTTTGAAAGTCATCGCCGGTTCGCCCTCGGACACACAGCCGGTGTTCGAGAGCATCGTCGTGACCGCCGTGCGGCTGCTCGGATGCAACGTCGCGGCCGTGATGCTCCGCGACGGCGGCGCCTTCGAGACCATCGCCGCGGCCTCCCCAAAAGGTCGATACACGCCCAAGACCTCAAGGTTGCCGATTGATCCGTCCGCGAACTTCCCGT
Organism: uncultured Pseudomonadota bacterium; assembly: GCA_963807735.1. Lineage (GTDB taxonomy): Bacteria > Pseudomonadota > Alphaproteobacteria > Rhizobiales > Beijerinckiaceae > Roseiarcus. The sequence goes on from CAWEDI010000049.1 coordinate 44,309, forward strand.
CGCGAGCGATCGTCTCGAAAGAAACGCTTCATTTGCCGGATTGGTCGCTGATCGACCTTCCGGAGCAGGAGCGCAAGGTCCGCGAGCTTCTCGGGGCGGAGTGTGCGCTGTACCTGCCTTTGCAGCGTGAGGGCGAATGTTTTGCCCTGCTGAGCCTCCTTGCCCAACGCGCCAACGCGTTCGGCCCGAACGAAATCGCCCTGGCCGAATCCTTCGGCGATCAGGCGCTGATCGCGATCGAGAACGTGCGGTTGTTTACAGAAGTGACCGCGAAGACGCGCGACCTCGAAGAGGCGCTGCAACAGCAGACCGCGACCGCCGACGTGCTGAAGGTCATCAGCCGCTCGGCGTTCGATCTCGACGCCGTGCTCCATACGCTGGTCGGGTCGGCCATCACGCTCTGCGAGGCGGCCCGCGGCATTATCTGGATGCGAAGGGGCGATCGCCTGCATCGCGCCGCTCACATCAATTATCCCGAGGACTGGGTTTGGTCGGGGGGCGATGTCCCGATCGCGCCGGCCCCCGACGCGACCTCCGTGTCGGGCATCGCCGCGTTCACCGGCGAGGTCGTCAACATCGAGGACATGCTGTCGGATCCGCGCTTCGACGAACTCACCGTGCGCAGGCTCGGCGGCCATCGCGGCGTGCTCGCCGTGCCGATGGATCGAGACGGCGAGGTGGTCGGCGTAATCAGTCTAACCCGTCCCGAGGCGCGCCGATTTACCGACCGACAGGTCGCTTTGGTGAAGGCTTTCGCGGATCAGGCCGTGATCGCCATCGAGAACACGCGTCTATTCGACGCGGTTCAGGCGCGCACGCGCGAACTGACCGAGGCGCTGCAACAGCAGACCGCGACCGCCGACGTGCTGAAGGTGATCAGCCGTTCGGCTTTCGATTTGCAGCCTATTCTCGATACGTTGCTGAAGTCGGCGTTCGACCTGATTGGCGCGACCACCGGCGTGATCAGCCTGCGCGAGGGCGATCAGCTCCGGATCAAATCCGCTTTAAGCCCGACGCCGGGCGTGCAGGAAAAACTGGTGGGCCTCGCCGTCCCTCCCGACAGTTCAACCGTCGCAGGCCGAGCGATGACGAGCGGAAAAATCGAATACGTCGCCGACGCCGACGTCGACCCCCAGTTTCGGAGACTGGCCGCCGGCCGCGCCGAACATTCGTTCCTCGCCGTGCCCCTTACACGCGACGACCGCGTCGAAGGCGTGATCACTTTGGTCGGGCAGGAGCCGAACGCCTTTACCCCACGGCACATCGCCCTCGTCCAGACCTTCGCCGACCAAGCCGTCATCGCCGTCGAGAACGTGCGTCTGTTCGACGAAGTGCAGGCGCGCACGCGCGATCTCGAAGAATCGCTCGCCCAGCAGACCGCGACGGCGGACGTGCTGAAGGCGATCAGTCGGTCGGCGTTCGATCTCGACGTCGTGCTTGAAACGTTGGTTTCCACCGCGGTGCGGCTCTGCGATGCGAATGGGGGCCAAATCTTCCGCCGTCACGGAGAGACGTTCCGCTACGCCGCTAGCAAGATGGAGGTCGCGCCAGCTTATCTTGAGCATGAACAGACCACTCAGATCGGCCCCGGTCGCGGCACGCTGGTTGGGCGCGTGGCGCTTGAAGGACGCGCGGTCCAGATCGAGGACGCCTGGAACGATCCCGAATATGCCGAGAAGGCCGAGGCGCGCATCGGCAACGTCAGAGCGATGCTCGGCGTTCCGTTGCTGCGAAGCGGCGAACTGATTGGCGCCTTCGCGCTGGCCCGATTCGAGCCGGTTGCGTTCTCGCAGAGACAGGTTGAGCTGGTTCAGACCTTCGCCGACCAGGCCGTCATCGCCATCGAGAACGCCCGGCTATTTGCGGCGGTTCAGGAGCGCACGCGCGATCTCGAAGAATCGCTCGCCCAGCAGACCGCCACCGCCGACGTTCTGAAGGTCATCAGCCGCTCGGCGTTCGATTTGCAAGTCGTGCTCGATACGTTGGTCGGTTCGGCCAGTCAGCTATGCGGCGTTTCAAGCGGCCTGATCTTCCTGAAGAAGGGTGACGCGCTGCATTTGTGCTCCGCCATCAATACCCAGTCCGACCCGATCGTCGAGGAGCTGAGACGAAACCCGCAGACCGCGGGGCGGGGTTCGGTTGCTTCCCGCGTCCTCCTTACCGGGGAGGTTCAGAACGTCGCTGACGTCCAGCAGGACGCCGACTACCCCGCGAACTTGAAGCAAGCCATCCAAGTCCGGGCTCTCCTGGGCGTCCCCTTGAAAAGGGACGATGAAGTGGTCGGCGCCTTCGTTCTCAGGCGCGACGAACCCGGACTGTTCGATACACGGCATGTCGATTTGGTCCGGACGTTCGCGGATCAGGCGGTCATCGCCGTCGAGAACGCCAGGCTGCTGGACGAAGTTCGCGCACGAACCGATGATCTCGAAAAATCGCTCGCCCAGCAGACCGCCACCGCCGACGTGTTGAAGGTCATCAGCCGCTCGGCTTTCGACCTCGACGCGATCTTTGAGACGCTCGTCACGACCGCTGTCGATCTTTGCGGCGCATCGTCAGGGACTTTGTGCGTTCGCGAGGGCGACGCGTTCCGCTATCGCGGCATGGCGGGACCGGCGGCGACGCCCGAGCTTCAGCGCTATCTGGAGACGCATCCGCTCACGCGCGTGACGCGTCAGACCGCAGCGGGCCGGGCGATTCTCTCGCGGCAAACCGAGCAGATCGAGGACGTGCTCGCGGAAGAAGACTACATTGTTCCTTTTTCCGCGCACGGCAGTCCGGCGCGCTCGCTGCTCGGCGTGCCGCTGATCGGCAAGACGGAAGTGCTCGGCGCCATCGTGGTGGCGCGCGCCGAGCCCGGCGCCTTTCCGCCGCGCCATGTCGAAATCCTGCGGACTTTCGCCGACCAGGCCGTGATCGCCATCGAGAATTCACGGTTGTTCGAGCAGGTCCAGGCGCGCACGCGCGAACTCGAAGATTCGCTGGCGCAGCAGACCGCTACGGCAGACGTCTTGAAAGTCATCAATCGATCTGCGTTCGATTTGCAAGCCGTGCTCGACACGCTGGTCACCTCCGCCGTAGGGCTGTTCGGCGCCGATAACGGCATCATGTACTTGCAGCGTGGCCAGGCTTTTTATGTCCGCGCCGCGCACAACAAGGCGGAGTTCCAGCCTATTGTCGATCGCTTGCGAGAGCAGCCGCACCATCCGGGGCGCGGGTCGGTCGGCGCGAGGGTGCTGCTGACCGGGGAAACCCAGCACGTGCCCGATTTGCAGGCGGACCCCGAATACGACCCCAAGTTCCGCGCGGCGGCCATCGGCAAAGCGGTGCTGGGCGTGCCGATGAAGCGCGACGGCGCGGTCGTCGGCGCCATCGTGTTCGTGCGCCGCGAGGCGGTCCCCTATTCTCCACGACACATCGAGATCGCCCAGACCTTCGCCGACCAAGCTGTCATCGCCGTTGAAAACGCGCGCCTTTTCGAAGAGGTGCAGGCGCGCACGCGCGAACTCGAACAATCGCTCTCCGATCTACGCAACGCGCAGGATCGTCTCGTGCAGTCCGAAAAGCTCGCCTCGCTCGGCCAACTCACCGCCGGCATCGCCCACGAAATCAAGAACCCGCTCAATTTCGTCAACAATTTCGCAAGCCTGTCGCGCGAGCTGCTAGAGGAGTTGCGGGAGACGCTCGGCGGGCTGCCGGACGACGCGAAGGCGGAGGCGGGCGATCTGATGGGCATGATCAACTCCAACCTGGAAAAGGTCGCCAGCCACGGCAAACGCGCGGATTCCATCGTCAAGAACATGCTCTTGCATTCGCGCGAGGGTTCGGGCGAGCGCAGCAAAGTGAACGTCAACGCCATGGTGGAGGAGGCGCTCAATCTCGGCTATCACGGCGCGCGGGCGGAGAAGCCCGGTTTCAACGTGACGATCGAGAAGGCGTTCGACCCGGACGCCGGCGAGGCGGATCTCTATTTGCAGGAAGTCACGCGCGTGCTTCTGAACCTCATCTCCAACGGCTTTTACGCGAGCGCCAAGCGCCAGCAAAGCGAGGGTCCGGGCTACGAGCCGACGCTCAGGGCGGCGACCCGCGCGCTCGGACGCAGCGTCGAAATCCGCATTCGCGACAACGGCACGGGCATCCCCGACGACGTGCGCGCCAGGATGTTCAACCCGTTCTTCACCACGAAGCCCGCCGGCGAGGGCACGGGCTTGGGCTTGAGTCTCAGCCACGACATCGTCGTCAAGCAGCACGGCGGGACGCTCGACGTCGAGACGACGCCGGGCGCGTTCACCGAGTTCGTCATCACGCTGCCGCGCGAAGGAGCGGGGACATGAGCGCGCTGATCCTGGTTGTCGACGACGAACCCGACGTCGCGGAGCTGTTCCGTCAACAGTTCCGCCGCGACGTGCGCGCCAACCGCTTCGCGCTCGATTTCGCGCTCTCGGGCGAGGAGGCTTTGGGCAAGGTCGCGCGCGTGACGGACCCCGAACTCATCCTGATCCTGTCCGACATCAACATGCCCGGCATGAGCGGGCTCGACCTGCTGCCGAAGGCGCGCGCGGCGCGGCCCGACGTCCCGGTCATCATGATTACCGCCTACGGCGACGCCGAAACTCGTCGGCACGCGCAAGCCGGCGGCGCGGCGGGTCTGGTCGTTAAGCCGATCGACTTCCCCGAACTTCGGCGCACCATCGAGGCGCGGCTGGCGGAGATCGTAGGCGGGGGATGAAGTCTCAGCGGGGACGGAATTTGGCCGGGGGCCTGTCGCCGCCGAGTCGCGCCCCTGCAATCCGTCATGAGCCCCCGGGAGCAGGCGAGCAATTCATCTGGAAGCCCTACGAAAGTCTTTGCGAAGCTTCGCCGAGCCGATCAACGTCTCACGCCTCGCCCGCCACGGCATAACAACCGCGCCTGCGACTCGAACCCGGCAACGCTGCAAACATTCATACCATCGTCGATCATTGCTGCTTCAATCGGAGCAAGCTGATCATACCAATCGGAATGCGCCACTGCGCCTGTCATATCAGTTCGCTTCGGCGACTTGACAATATTCCACCACCGTCTTGCCGTCACAAAGCGATCAACCTGACAACTCGGCATCAACTCCCGCCTCGAAATTACCATCGTCGTTGCACGCGTAATATATTTGTTCTAGCATGTTGTCGGCGCGACGCGCTGGTCTCGGTCTGGAGGCAAACTCCTGCGCCAGGGAGGGGTTGATGGAACCGCTCATCAAGACGGCAAGCGCCGCCTTTGCGGCGCTCGGCGTCGAACTCGCGGCCACAACCGCCATGGCGTCAGACAATCACATCGTGGTGGCTGGTTGGCAGCACCCTTACTTCGCGCCGTGGGAACAGGCTGCAGCCGATGCGCAGAAGGATTTCGGCATCGCCTCTGTCGCCTTCAAAGTTCCCGGCGGTTCGAAACTTGAGCTGCAGATTGAACTCATGGAGTCGCAAGCGTCGCAGGGCGTCAAGGCGTTGGGCATCTTCCCCGGCGATCCCGTAGGCGTAAACTCGACGATCTCCGAACTCAAGTCGAACGGCATACCGGTCGCCGCGCTCGGCGGTTGCACCGTCGATCCAACAGACGCGGTGTTCTGTTTGGCTACTGACCCATACAAGACCACCTACGCCATGACCAAAGCGCTGATCGCCGCCATAGGTGGCAAGGGCAATATTGTTCACCTGACGGGTCTTCTCGTCGACACCAACACGACCCTACGCGAACAGGCGGTGCAGAAGGCGGTGGACGAGACCAACGGCGCGGTCACGCTGTTGCAGACTGTGGCGGACACCGACGATCCAACCATGGGCGACCAGAAGATCAACGCGCTGCTCGCCTCGTCCAAGGACAAGGTCGACGGCATTGTAGCGACCGCGCACATCACTTCGGCGGTGATCGCCAAGTCGCTACGCGCTCTCGGCGACAAGCGCATCAAGTTGGTGGCGTTCGACGACGACCAAGCCGTTGTCGATGACGTCAAGGACGGCTTCGCCGTTTCGACTTATGTGCAAAATCCTTATGGACAGGCGTATATCGGCGCGTATGCCCTCGATCTGCTCGCCAGCGGCGCCTGCACAATGAAGGTCGACGCGCCGTGGATCAAGACGCCGCAGACCGCGCATTTTATCGATTCGGGCGTGCTCGCGGTGACGCCCGACAAGCTGGGCACATACAAAGACGATCTTAAAAGACTGACCGCCGATATCCAGGCAAAGTTCAAGAATACCTATATGACGTGCAAATAGACGTCTCGCCCTCCCGACAACACGGCGGCGCTTGCTGCGCCGGCGTGGCGCGAACGCCTCGCAGGCCGCAATGTTGGTTGAGCCGGACGTGAATCGAGGGGAGCGGCGCCGTGAGCCCTGGGGCGGATGCTGGGCATACTGCGCGCCGTCGCCTGAAGACCGCTCCGCAATTCGGACTTTTGGTCATCATCGTCGCGCTGTGCGGGCTGTTTGCCCTGAAGCAACCGGGCTACATTTCGTCCTTCAACCTGTTCGCAATGGGTCGCTCGCTTGCCGTGGACGTCGTTCTCGGCTTTTCACAGATGGTCGTGCTGGCGACGGGCGGCATGAACCTTTCGATTGGTTCAATCGGCGTCTGCAGCGTCATGCTCTCAGGCTATCTGATGCAGACGCTGGGCTTGCCGGTGTCGATCGCATTCCTCTTGGCGTTGGCTCTCGGAGGCGCGCTCGGGTGGCTCAATGGCTTCACAATCGTGAAATCAGGAGCCAACGCCTTCGTCGTTACGCTTGCCAGCGCTAACCTTTTTTCCGGAGCCATGCTGATCCTGACGCGCGCAGAGCCGATCAATGGTTTGCCGCCCACCGTGAGCGCGATAGGATCTTATAGAGCGTTCGGCCTCATTTCGCCGACGCTGTTGGCGGCGCTGATGCTCGGCGTGTCGCTCTTCATTTTCTTTCGCTATTCGGTCAGCGGCAAGGAAATGTTGGCGGCTGGGGCGAACCGAAACGCGGCGGCAATGTCCGGCATTCCGGTCGATCGGTCAATCGTTCTCAGTCATACGCTCTCCGGAGCGCTCGCCGGGGTGGCCGGACTGATGGTGGTGGTGCGCGTTGGCGCCGCGTTACCCTCGGTTGGCGGCGGAGACTGGATTCTGCCGTCCTTCCTGGGTCCGGTCCTAGGCGGCGTTGCGCTCACCGGCGGCTTCGTGTCGGTGACCGGCGCGCTGCTTGGAGCAACCCTTGTCACCATCATCCGCTCGGGGCTGCTTGTCCTCAACATTGGCAATTTCTGGCTCCAATTGTTTCTTGGCCTGTTCCTGTTCGCGGCGGTGTTGGCGCAACGTTACGGCGGCGTCCTCCGGAGGCGGCTGAGATGATCGCATTGCGCAGGCTCATCGCAACGGAATGGGGCGGCCTGGGGCTTATATTCGTCCTCGGCAGCGGCGCGGCGGCGCTGCTATCGCCGAGCTTTCTCACCGAATTCAACATCTACGTGATGCTGCGAAGCGCCAGCACGAGCATACTGGTTGCTTTCGCCCAAATGATTGTCCTTGCCGTGGGGCAGATGAGCCTCGCTGTCGGGGCGTTGGGTGGACTGGTCGCGGTGCTCTTCGGAGCCATGCTGGAGCTGCTGGGCCTGCCGTTGCCGATCGCCATCGCCCTGGCTCTGTTGATTGGCGCCACGGGCGGGTTGATCAATGGAGCCCTGACGGCGGCGACGGGAATCGACGGCTTCATCGTCACGCTGGCGAGTGGTTCGGTGTTCACAGGGATCAACCTGGGGCTCACTCAGAGCAAACCCTTCCACGGCATCCCTTCAGACTTTGTGGCCTTCGGTGACGCGCGCTGGGGCTTTATGCCGGCGGTGCTCTGGCCACCGCTCATCGTCGCGCCGCTGCTCGCGGTCTTTCTTTACCGGTCGAAGCCTGGCCGGCGGTTGCTCGCCGTCGGCGGCAATGCGCGTGCGGCGGAACTCTCGGGGATTTCGCCCGGCGCCATGGTGGTGCTGGCTCACGCCATTTCCGGCGGCCTCGCGGGGCTCGCGGCAGTGCTGGCGGTGGCGCAACTCGGGGCCGCGCAGCCCGAGATCGGCAACACATGGCTGCTGATCTCGTTTGCGGGCCCTATCATCGGCGGCGCTTCTTTGAACGGAGGCAACGTTTCCATTCTGGGCGCCATGCTCGCGGTGCTGGTGATCGCACTGATCGAGGACACGCTTGTCCTCGTCAAGGTTGATCCGTACTGGGTGCAGTTCACCCTCGGCGCGCTCGTGTTGCTGACGGTCGGACTCAACCGATGGCGGCCGATGCACGCCGCCGGAGCTTGAGGGATGAAGCTGAGCATCGACAACGTCAGCAAGACATTCCCGAGCGTACGGGCGCTCGACGGGGTGTCGATGGCGTTCGCGCCGGGAGAGATCCATGCGTTGATAGGCGAAAACGGGGCCGGCAAGTCGACACTCATCAAAATCATCACCGGCATCCATCGGCCGGACTCCGGGGCGGTCAAGCTCGACGGCAAGCCAGTTGTGTTCCGCTCGCCGCGCGACGCGCTCGCTGCCGGCATCGGCGCCGTGCACCAGGAGCGGAACCTGATCCCTCGCTTTTCAGTGGGCGAGAATATCCTGCTCGAGCGCCCACCGACCCGGTACGGTTTCGTCGACTATGAAACCGTCAACGCTCGGGCGCGTGAGGCGCTCGGCATGCTTGACCCGCGGATCGACGTACGCGCGCAGGTGAGTTCTTTGTCCGTCGCGCAGATGCAGCTTGTCGAGATCGCCAAGGCGCTGTCGCTCAACGCGCACGTGCTGCTGCTCGACGAACCCACGGCTTCCATCACCAATCACGAAGCAACGGCGCTATTCGTGGTTTTGCGGCGGCTGAAGGCGGCCGGCGTCGCGATCGTTTTCATCAGCCACAAGCTCGACGAGGTGATGGCGCTCTCCGACCGGGTAAGCGTGCTCCGGGATGGCCGCGTTGTCGCCTCGGGCGAGCCGATCGAGGCAATGTCACGGCCTCGCCTGGTGTCGCAGATGATCGGGCGAGAGGAGCGCTCCGCTCGGATCGCGCGCCGCGCCGGCGTTATCGGCGACGTCGCTCTGGAGCTGAGGGGTGTCGCGACCTCCTATGGGCTCCGGGGGATCGACCTCACCCTGCGCAAGAACGAGATACTCGGTTTGTATGGACTCGTCGGCGCCGGACGCACCGAGCTTGCGCGGGCGATCCTCGGATTGGGCAAGATCACGCGCGGCGAGGTTGTCGTGCGTGGTCGGCGCGCGACAATCCGCGATCCGCACGAGGCGCTCACCCGCTATCGCATTGGCTATGTCAGCGAAGATCGAACGGGCGAGGGGCTGATTCTCAATCACGGGGTCGGCGGCAACATCGCCATGACGGTCTGGCGCGAGATCGCTTCGATGTTCAAGCTCGTCAGCCCTACAAGGGAGAGGAAGACCGTCGTTCCCCATGTGCGGAAACTTGCCATCAAGATCTCGTCGTTAGATCAAACGGTCTCTACGCTATCCGGCGGCAATCAGCAGAAAGTGTCGATCGCCAAGTGGCTCGCCGCCGCGACTGATATCCTGATCATCGACGAACCCACCGTCGGCATCGACATCAAGACAAAGGTCGACCTGCACGATCTGATCCACGAACTTGCGCGCCAGGGCGTCGCCGTGTTGCTGATTTCCAGCGATATGGCGGAGATGATTACTCTCGCTGACAGAATCCTCGTGCTGCACGGCTTCGCGATCGTCGGAGACCTGGTCAACAATCACGACTATGAGACGACCAGCGAGGCGATCATGGCGGCGATCCACGCCATCCAACCTGGGTTCGTAAAGGCTCGGGACCGTACGGCCTAGTGATGGCGATGAAGGCGAAGCGGCTGCGCCCGCCCTGCCGTTCTCGCCGCGGCTCATCGCGTCGACGACAATAACGGCGACGGCTCACGGCGATTGGCGCTGCCTCATTCTGACGACCGACAAGCGGCGCGCTAGAGCGAGTCCCGATCAAGTTGAACCGCTGTCATGGCGAGCGAAGCGAAGCCATCCACGTTTCCGCCGAACCAGGCCTAGCCGATTAGCCTGCGATCTCGGCGCGCTGGATTGCTTCGCTTCGCTCGCAATGACGAAGCCGATTCAATTCGTTCGGTAAGCGCTCTAATCGACGCGCGCCCGACCACACCCGCCGAATCCACAAGTACGGCAAGGATTTCGACAGCGCGCCCGCCGAGAAGCGCAGACGCTTCATACGCGCTCATCTCACGATGTCCAAGGTCGAGTTCCCATACGCCGAGCGCGTCGACCCAGATGTCACGGGGAGCCGACACAACGCCGCCCTTCTGTCACGGTTCTTGATTCAGCGCCCCGTTCATCGTTGCCCTTGTTGGAGAGATTCCAGGATCGCGCGAGCGGAACGCAAATCCGACGTGGCGAAACCTTCCGTGAATCTGCTGTACACGGGTTCTAGCAGCGCCCGGGCGTCGCCCCGTCGATCTTGTCCCATCCTCAACCGAGCCAAGCTCAAGGCTGTTCGAAGCTCCCAGGAAAGGGCGCCCTGTTGATGCGCGAGTTCAAGCGAACGCTGCAATTTCGCCTCCGCGTCCAAGACGGCGCCGGGTTGGCCGCGCCACAGCAACAGTTCCGCATCCACACGCAATACCTCCGGCAAACTCCATGGCGTGTCGCAGGGATTGTCGCCGGGAAATGGCACGGCTATCGAGGGATTCCGTATGATTTCCCCCAATGCCGCGGCCGTTGGATACTGCATACGGGGTTCTATATAAGCTGCGGTCAAAGCATCGGATTCGCTGCCCTGTCGCAACCGCACAATCGCCGCGTAAATCCCGGCAAACAAACTAAACCCAGGAAACTCGGGATTCCCCCCCGTCCGGTCGCGAAGCATCTCAAGGCGCAGTTGAGCCTCTGCGAGATCGCCGATCCAGAGCGAAACGGGGCCTCCCCCAAAAAACAGGACGTAGCAAATCGAAAACCAATGTTGCATCCGCAGCGCGGCGTCAATCGCCTCGCGCGCCGCGACATCGGCTTGATCGGGAAAACCTTGCAGCCATTGGACGCGGGCAAGGACCGTCAACATCGCCACGCGTGCGTCGACTTGGAGATCGTTGCCGGATCCGGGGGCCACATGCGGCGCGTGAGCAAACACGTTGGCCACATATTGACGGGCACGCTTCAGATCGCCAATGTCGTGATGCGTGAGCGCCAGCATCCGCGCGCCCAGGATGATAGCGCCCTTGTCGTTCGTTCCGTCGGCGATCCTCTCATAACGCGTGGCCGCCGCAAGCGCGGATTGGTGGTCGCCGCGGCCGCGGCCCGCCGCCCATCTTCCCCACAACGCCTTCAGCCGAATCTCGGTGTTGGCGGCGCGCTCCGCGAGTTCGTCCGCCCTCACGAACGCTCGTTTCATGGCCTGGAGATCGCCGAAAGAATCTGTGTACCAGATTGCATAACCAAAGGCGACCTGGAGCCGCATCTCCAGCTCTTCATCCGGCTTTGTCTGTGTTTGAAGGCGCCTCAGTCCCGTCTCGACGCGCTGACAATACTCGTCCATCAACGACAGCTGGAACCATAGCGGCGCCGATTCTGCGATAAGCTCCAATCCGATTCGCTCGTCACCGTTCGGCGACAGAGCCCAATCGATCGCCGCGCGCACATTGTCGAGCTCGCGGCGATCCTTCGTCTTATCCCGCGGCCCGGATTGCGCGGGAGAACCGAGAGCCGTCGAGCGAAACAGATCACGAAAATATCTGGCGGACAGACGCGCGACATCGTCGGCCTCGCCGCTTTCGGCGAGCTTTTCCAGCGCATAGGCCCGAATCGTTTCAAGCAGGCGCCAGCCTCCGGACGGGGATCCATCCGGGCTCAGCAGCGACTTGGCGACCAGGTTGGCGATGCCATCGAGCACCAATGTAGCCCGACGCTCTGGATCAATCGCCACCGCGGCGTCCAGCGTAAAGCCCGCCGGGAATATGGCCACACGGCAAAGCAGCTGCCGCTCTCGTTCAGACAGCAGCTCATAACTCCAATCCAACGCAGCGCGCAGGGTTTGGTGTCGGGGCAGCGCTGTCCTGCGACCGGCGGTCAACAGCCCAAAACGATCATCCAACCGGGCCGCCACCTGGGCGATGCCAAGCGTCGCGGCGCGCGCCGCGGCGAATTCGATCGCGAGCGGAATACCATCGAGTTGCCGGCACATGACGGCGACCTGCAGGAGGCTCGCCGGGTCAGGCGAATAGGCGGCTTGGGCCGCATTGGTTCGCGCAATGAAGAGCTGCACGGCGCTGTGCGCGAGGATAACATCCGGCTCCCGATCCTGTTCGGTCGGAACGCTAAGCGGACCGACGCGATAGACGTATTCGCCAACGACGCGCAAATTCTCGCGACTCGTGGTGAGAACCGAGACGCTGCGGCACATCTGAACCATGGTCTCCGTCATATTCGCGACGGCGTCGATCAGATGTTCGCAATTATCAATGACGAGAAGGAGCTGTCTTGCCCCGATGGCTCGCGCTACCGAAGCCGCATCGGCGTCGTCGCTGCGCATCCTGATATCAAGAACGACCGCGATGGTGGATGGCACCAGACGCGGATCCGAGAGAGGAGCAAGGTCGACGAAATAGGCGTCAACTTGCGTCTTCGTCGACACGCTTTGCGCGACCTGAAGCGCCAACGCGGTCTTGCCGATTCCCCCTGGGCCGGTCAACGTCACCACGCGGTGCGCGACCAGAACGTCCGCGACGTGATGAGCGGCAAAGGCGCGCCCGATCAGATCGATCGGGCTGACCGGTAGATTCGTGCGCGAGTTTGGTCTGGCGACGGAACTCGGCTCGGCGCTCGGCGGCTGGGCGGGGTCGCTCGCCAGCGACTGCCGTGTCCAATTGCCGACCAACCGATACCCTCGTCCGGACACTGTCTTGAGCGCGTCGCGATTGGGTCCGAGCGCCTTCCGAATCGCTGAAATCTGAGCCGCGAGCGTATTCTCCTCGACAATGGCGCCCGGCCAGACGCGGCGCATCAGCTCGTCCTTGCTGATCAATTCTTCGGAAGATTGCGCGAGGATGGCCAGTATCTCGAAGGCTCGCCCCCCAATCGGGACAGGCGCGCCGCGCAAGCTCAGCTCTCGCCGCGAGAGGTCGAGCACCAACAAGCCCGACTCAAGGGTCAGTACTCCGCTCGGTGCGGACACATGGTCGCCCTTTTCATGATTTTTCATAATTATTCAGAAATGTTTGTACTCCGCAACTGTTTTTGAAACGGAGCGGCATCACTTTTCACAATGAACTCAGAGAACCCATTGATTTACCAGGGTACGCTCTACCTAGGGTCGGTAAATCCACGGGGAACTCCACCGATGAAGGCAGACCAGCATTTCGAACCCTTTGGGGCGTCGCAGGCGCACAAGGCCTGCTCGCAACCTTCCAGCGCTCTCGAACTCGACATCTTCAGCTTGCGCGGTGATCGAGGGAAGATGGAAATCCGTACGGCGCCCCTGCGCCGCATTGACGAATCGGTGATGCCGTTTGGTCTGTCGGGCGCTCTCGCCGGACGCAAGAGGCCGGAAGAGAAATCGGGCGAGGATTGGCTCGACCTTCGGCAGATGACGGAAACCATACCGGTGATGCTCTGGAGCGCCACGCCGGACGGAGCGATCGATTACTGCAATGGCCGTGTGCTCGACTATACGGGCTGCTCCGCCAAGGACGTCAAGAACGAGGGTTGGGCGAAACTTCTTCATCCCGAAGACGTCGATCAGGCGACGGAAACATGGATGTCGTGCATAACAACCGGCGCGCCGTATCGAGTCGAAGCCCGCACCTTCCACGCCGCTGACCGAACCTACCGATGGTGCGTAACGAGCGCGCTTCCTTTGCGCGACAAAAGAGGGAGCATTCTGAAGTGGCATGGCGCGGTCGTCGACGTTCACGATTGGAAACAAGCGCAAGAGGAGCTGCGCAGGGCGCAACTGGAGCTCGCCCATATGACGCGCGTGATGACGATGGGCGAGCTGGTCGCCTCAATCGCACACGAGGTGAACCAACCTCTTGCTTCCATCATCACGAATGGCCAGACGGGATTGCGTCGGCTGGCTCGGCCCGAGCCCGACATCGAGAAAGTTCGCGAGGCTACCGGCCGCATGGTTGCCGACGCGCGGCGAGCTTCTGAAATCATCAACCGCATCCGCGCCATGGCCACCCGAAAGGCGCCCCAGCACACACCGTTGTCGCTCAATGAAGTTATTCAGGAGTCAATGGATCTGCTGCGCCCCGAATTCCAATTGAGGGGCATCTCCGTTTCTCTCGATCTGGCGCCGGGACTTCCATATGTGGTCGGTGATCGCACCCAGCTTCAGCAGGTGATCGTGAACCTCGCGCTCAATGCGATTCAGGCGATGACGCGGTCCATGAGGACACGCCGGAGCCTTGCTGTTCGAGCCATGCTGTCAAATCCGAAGACAGTGTTTTGCAGTGTCGAGGATAGCGGTGCAGGAATTGCCGCCGAGCATCTTCCCCATCTTTTCGAGAGTTTCTTCACGACGAAAGACACCGGCATGGGCATGGGCTTGCCGATCTGCCGATCCATAATTGAAGCCCATCGCGGCCAAATTCGAGCGGACTGCGACTCCGCCCTGGGGGGCGCCAGGTTCAGCTTCACCGTGCCCGCAAACGGCGAGGATTAGGCCCGACATGCGTGTCCTTGCAGATTGCAAAATCAGGATATGGGCTCGCCTTGTGAGGTCGTTAAGACCATGTTCGAGAGCGATCGCAGATTGACGCGCCGGCGGTTGCCTGGATCAAGCCATGGCGAAGCCTTTTTTACGTCGTTACGATTGCATTTCAGCGGTGAAAACATTTTTGCGGCCGATTACGCCTAGGGAGCGAAAAGCGCGCGCCGCCACGCGGCCTGCAAGAATCCGTCGTAAACGCGCTCATCCGCAAATCGCGTCGCATCCGAAGCGAACCGTTTTCCAACTTGGCGGCCCCGCGCGCGACCGCACAAGGAGAGCCGCCAAGTTTGCTGAAAGATTGACCAATTCTCTCCGCAACCGGCCGACGCGCCAAGTCTGGCGTTGTCGCCCTCAGATCGCGCCGCTCATCGCCTTCACAGCCTCAACAATTTGCCGCGCAGAGATTCCGAAGTGGTCGACAAGCTCATCCGGTTTGCCTGAGTGGGGCAACCCCGTCACAGCCAACAGTTTGAACTTTGCCGGCGCGGTCCCCGCGGCGGCCAAGGCGTGCAAGACCGCCTCCCCCAATCCGCCCTCCGGCCAATGGTCCTCAACCGTGACCAGCCGGCCGCCACCGGCGGCGACCTCGGTGCCCAGCGCCTCGCCATCCAGGGGCTTGACGCAATAGAGATCGACAACGCGGATCGCGATACCCGCGACTTTCAGTTGATCGGCTGCCCTCAGCGCTTCGTGCAGCGTGACGCCGGCGCCGACGACGGTCGCCTTGTCGTTGGCGCTCCTGCGCAGCACCTTGAAGCCGGGAACGGGGAACAACTCGTCCTTCGCGTAAAGGATCGGCATTTTCGGCCGCGAAGTCCGGATATAGTTGACGCCCGCTCGTCGGGCCATCGTTTCCACAAGGCGCTCGGTCGACACGGCGTCGCTGGGATAGAACACCGCCGAGCCATGCACGGCGCGAAACATGGCGATGTCCTCGAGCGCCATCTGCGAGGGACCGTCCTCGCCGATCGAAACACCGCAATGCGATCCGCACAGATTGATGTTGGCGCGGCTGATCGCGGCCATGCGCACATTGTCGTAGGCGCGCGAGAGGAAACAGGCGAACGTGTCTGCAAAGGGGACTTTGCCGCGCGCCTGCAGACCGACCGCAACACTCACCATGTTCTGCTCGGCGATATATCCTTGCCAGAACCGATCGGGATATGCGTCCTCGAACGCTTGAGAAAACGTTGAATTTTTCACGTCGCCGGATAGCGCCACGACGTGCGGATTTTCGGCGCCCAACCGCTTCAATGCGAAGCCGTACGCCTCCCGCGTCGCCACCTTCGCGTCCCTCGCGTACTCGGGCCCGGCGAGAGGCGCGAACGCCGGCGGCTTCGGCAGCGACGTTCGCGCGAAAGACTTTCCTTGGTCGGGCTCAATCGCCGGAGCGCCGCCCCTTTCTTGGATCGCGGCAGCGAGCTGCTCCTTCGAGAAAGGCTTGCCGTGCCAGTTCAGTTTGTCAGCGACCAGGCTGAAGCCGTGACCTTTGATTGTTTGCGCGACGATCGCCTGCGGCCGTCCTCTCACGCTCTTGGCGCGACCCAACGCCGCCAGCACCGCGGCCACGTCGTGTCCGTCGATCACCTGCGTATCGAAACCCTCCGACTCGAATTTCAGCCGGTAGCGCTCCATGTCATGCTGATACATCGTCGGCTCGCTCTGGCCGAGTCGATTGATGTCAGCTATCACGGTCAGATTGTCGAGCGCAAAGCGCGCGGCGAACGCCGCCGCCTCCCAGATCTGCCCTTCCGCCAATTCGCCGTCGCCTGTGAGCACGTAAACTCGCGTCGGGCTTTTATCCATCCGCGCCCCGATCGCGAGGCCAGCGCCTACCGACAGGCCCTGGCCAAGCGAGCCCGTCGCGGCATCCACGCCGGGGATCCTCGGCGTCGGGTGTCCTTCCAGCTCGCTGTCGAACTTGCGCAGCGTCATCAACCGCGAAACGGGAAATGCGCCGGCCTCCGCCAGGGCGGCATAGAGCAGAGGCGCCGCGTGACCTTTCGAGAGCACGAAACGATCGTTCTCATTCGAGTTCGCATGATTTGGATCGAAGTTCATCGCGTGAAAAAACACGCCCGCCACCAGTTGCGCGGCGGACATGCACGATGTCGGATGCCCGGAGCCAGCGGCGGTCGTCGCCATCATCGAGTAGAGGCTCAGCAGCCTCGCCTTTTCCTCAACCGCCTTCACAGATTCCGCGCGCATGTCGACTCCGTTCGAAAGGGCAAAGCTTATTTGTGCTCGCTGGGCGTCACTTCCTTCATCCCGCCGGTCTCGAGGTCGAAAACAAAACCGCGAATGACCACATTCGAAGGAATCCAAGGATGCGACCTGAGTTTCAGCACCTGCTTCTCGGTCGTGAGATCCACATCCGTGTAGCAAAAGAATTTTGCAGGCGAAACCGCCCAAACACCGCATTGTTTGTGAATGTGCTCCTCGAATCCTTCTTCGGAGAACAACGTCATTCCGCAACCGGTGTGTCCGACAACCATGACTTCGCGAACGCCGAGAACGTGTATCGAGAACATGAGAGAGCGAACGACGTCGTCCGTAGCCGCTGTTCCGACGTTGCGGATCACATCGGCGTCGGCGGGTTTGATGCCGAACCACTCAAGCATCTCGTTCAGGCGCGGATCCATGCAAGTGAGGATCGCGATTTTCGGGGCCGGCTTCTGCGACAACGAAGGATCATGGCGCCCCGCTCTCTTCTGATTGGCCGCAACGGCTCGATCTATGAGGCTCATTTGGCGTCTCCGGACTCTGGTTGCAATGCGTGCGATCGATCAGCTTTTGACCGAGACTGACGCCCGCCGCTCGCTTGCGACCGGGCCTTTTTCGGAGTCTCGCAACCTGCTCAACCAATCCGACGATGCCCGCGTCGCCGGTCGAAAGCCATTGAACGATGGTGTTACCGACGTCCCTCTCTTGTTTGGGGCGGCGGCCTCCGGCGCGAAATCCAAGCCGAGGCGAAGCGCTTTCGATCTGCGAGCTGGGATCGCGGCTCGACAACAGAGGAAGAATCGTTGGGCCTACTTTTGAGTCGCCCGCTCTGCGACAAGCGCCGCGATCAGCGCCGTCCAACCCGTCTGGTGAGAAGCGCCGAGCCCCTGACCCGTTTCGCCATGGAAATATTCATGGAACGCGATCTGCTCGCTCCAGGCGGGGTCGTCGTCGAAACGAGGGGTCCCGCTATTCACGGGACGACGCCCGTCGGCGTCACGCAGGAACAATCGCAGCAAACGGCGTTCGATCTCGTCGGCGACGGCCCCGAGATGCATCTGCGTACCCGAGCCGGTGGGCATCTCGACGGTGAACGCCTCGCCCAGACTTGCGTGCAGGTTGCGCAGCGATCCCACGGCGAGGTAGTTGAGCGGCAACCAAATGGGCCCGCGCCAATTCGAGTTGCCGCCGAACAGCGCCGTCTGAGACTCTCCCGGTTCGTAATCGAGACGCACGCTGCCTCCGCCGTCCACTTCGAGAACGAGCGGATGGTCGCGGTGGAAGCGCGAGAGCGAGCGCAAGCCGTAGGACGAAAGGAACTCGGTCTCGTCGAGCATCCGCGCGAGGATGCGACGCAATCGCTCGTCGCCCACCAGACAGATAAGCTCCGGGCGGTTGCTCTGCCCGAAATGCAGGAGCTTCCTGAACTGCGGCCTGCGGTCGACGAACCATTTTGCTCGCACACGAAAACTCGCCAGGCGCTCCCAAAGCGAAGCGTTGATCTGGACGGCGGCGAAGATCGGCAACAGCCCGACCATCGAGCGCGCGCGGATTGTCACGATCTGGCCGTCCGGCTTGCGGACGCGATCATAAAAGAAACCATCGTCTTCGTCCCACAGCTCGTCCATCGCGAGCGCGATTTCCGCGAAGTGCTCGAAGAATTTCAGCGCTACGTCCTCATAAGCGGGATCTTGATTGGCCAGGCGAACCGCCATTTCCAGCATGTTGAGGCAGAGCTTCGCCATCCACGCCGTGCCATCGGACTGCTCGAGCACGGCCCCGCCAGGGAGCGCCGACGAGCGATTGAACGGCCCGATATTGTCGAGCCCGAGGAAGCCTCCCTCGAAGATGTTGTCTCCGAAAGCGTCCTTGCGGTTGACCCACCAGGTGAAGGTGATGAGCAGCTTGTGGAAGGCGCGGGCCAGGAAATCGAAGTCGTTGCCGCCGTCGATATTGAAGACCGCCAACGAGGCCCACGCCTGGACGGGCGGGTTTACGTCGCCAAAGTTCCATTCGTACGCCGGCAGCTGGCCGTTCGGATGCATGTACCATTCGCGATTCAGCAGACGAAGCTGATGCTTCGCGGCCGCTGGGTCAACATGCGCGAGCGCCACGCATTGAAAGGCGAGATCCCATGCGGCGAACCACGGGTACTCCCACTTATCGGGCATCACGAGAATGTCGTGGCAGTTCAAATGCCGCCATTCGACGTTGCGTATGCCGCGGCGCGCGGCGGGCGGGGGCGGCTCGGTCGGATCGCCGTCCTGCCAGCGCCGGACGTTAAAATGGTAGAATTGCTGGCTCCAGATCAGACTCGAAAAGGCTTGGCGCATGACGGCCGCTTCGTCGTCTGAGACGCCGTCCGGCCTGAGCGTCGCGTAATATTCGTCCGCCTCCCGGCGCCGCTTGGCGAGCGTGAGGTCAAAGTCAGCGCCAAGATCGCCGGCGTGGGTCGCATCGTCGCGCGCGAGGCGAAGGCGCAGCTCGACGCGCCCGCCCGGCGCGACGGTGACGCGGTGCCAGCACGCCATCTTGGTTCCAACCTGGGCGGGGTTCACCGTCGACGCGCCGGCGACGACGTGATCGTTGACGCCATCCTTCGGAAACGGCGTCCGGGCGGCGACCCCGAACAAGCGCGCCATGTTTGTTTCGTTCTCACAGAAAAGCAGCTCTGGAACGCGCCCGGTCGGATCGGGCCCCGCGGTGAGGCGCCATCGTCCGATGACGGCGTCCTCGGCAATCGCCGTCGCATTCAACCCATCCGAGACTGCCTTGATCGAGGGCCGCGGATCACCGTCTCCCCAGGACCACCGATTGCGGAACCACAGCGTCGGCAGCACGTGCAGCTCAGCCGCCTCTGGGCCGGCGTTGTGGATTTCGACGCGCACGCACAGGTCGCGCGGCCCCGCCTTCGCGTAGTCGACGACGATCCGCCAGTATTTGTCTTCGTCGAACGCCCCGGTGTCGATCAGTTCGAACTCGGAATCGCGCCGGCCGCGGCGGCCGTTCTCTTCGCGCAGGCGTTGGTAGGGGAACTCTGATTGCGGGTAGTGATAGCGCCAACGCAGCCACGAGGCCGTCGGCGTCGCATCGACGTACCACCAATATTCCTTGACATCCTCGCCGTGGTTGCCTTCCGGCCCGGAGAGTCCGAACAAGCGCTCCTTCAGAAACGGGTCGCGCCCGTTCCAGAATGCAAAAGCGAAGCACATATATTGGTTGAGATCCGAGATCCCTGCGAGCCCGTCCTCGCTCCAACGATAGGCGCGCGATCGCGCGTGCTCATAGGGGAAGTAGCCCCAGGCCTCGCCGTCGGCGCTGTAGTCCTCGCGCACGGTGCCCCAGGCGCGCTCGCTGAGGTAAGGGCCGAGCGCTTTCCAGTCACCGGGATGATCTACAGACGCCTCTGCGAGCCTGACGTGCTCGGCGGAAGCCGCCCGCTCCTGTGCAGGCGCCTCATTCATCGTCGTCGCTGTACGGGTCGGCGTCGATCCTCATGTCGTTTTGTCGACCTTCGGGTTGCGCCACCCCCCCGGCGGCGCAACCGCCGCGTTCGCTTCGTCGGGGCCCCAGGAGCCCGGTTCGTACTCATGCACTGGCGTCTCGGCCTTGAGAACCGGGTCAACTATGCGCCAGGCCTCTTCGACATAATCCTCGCGCGCGAATAGCGCCCGGTCGCCCTCCATGGCGTCGCCGAGCACGCGCTCGTAGGCGTCCATCTCGGTCGGGCCCGGCCGGTGGCTCGCCACCAATTCAATCGGCTCGCCGATCGACTTGTCTTCGGCGTCCATCACATTGGCGCCGATCGCAATTGAGATATCGGGGCTGATGCGGAATCGAACATAGTTCGCATCGGCTTTGGCCGCGGGAAAGAGCCGCGGGGCCTGACGCAGACGAACGAGGACTTCCGTGCATGTCGCCGACAGCGATTTGCCGGCGCGGATATAGAACGGCACGCCGTTCCAGCGCCAGGAGTTGATGTAAAGTTTGAGCGCCGCAAACGTCTCGGTCTTGGAATCCTTGGCGACGCCGGGCTCGTCGAGATAGCCGCGAAACTGTCCGCGGACGAGGTCCTTCGCCTCGATCGGCGGGATTGACTTCAACACTTTGACCTTCTCGTCGCGCTGCAACTCGGCGTCCGCCCGCGCCGGCGCCTCCATCGCCAGATTGGCGAGCACCTGGAACAGATGGTTTTGAATCACGTCACGGATCGCGCCGGTTTTGTCGTAGAACGCGCCACGTCCCTGCACGCCGAAGTTTTCGGCCATGGTGATCTGCACGCTCTCGATGAACTCCCGGTTCCAGAACGATTCCGGAAACACATTGGCGAAGCGGAAGAACACCATATTGTGCACCGGCCGCTTGCCGAGATAATGGTCGATGCGGAAGATGTGATCCTCGTCGAAACTCTGGAGCAGGATCGCGTTGAGTTCGCGCGCCGATTGGAGGTCGTGGCCGAATGGCTTCTCCACGATGACGCGCGATCCCTTGGCGCAGCCCGACGCCGCGAGTTGCTCCACAACCTTGCCAAACAACGCCGGCGGAATGGCGAGATAATGGGCCGGTCGCTCGGCGCCGGCAAGCTCTCGGCGGAGCGCGGCGAAGGTGGCGGGGTCGGCATAATCGCCGTCGACGTAACGCAGCAGTCTCGCGAGCTTTTCGAACGCCGCGGGATCGAAATCGCCGTGCTTCTCCAGACTGTCGCGGGCGCGCGCCTTCAACTTGCCGAGGTCCCAGTTCGCCTTGGCGACGCCGATGACAGGGACGTTGAGATGCCCGCGATTGACCATCGCCTGCAACGCCGGGAAGATCTTCTTGTAGGCGAGATCGCCAGTTGCGCCGAAGAAGACGAGTGCGTCGGAATGCGTTTCGCTCATGCTGGCCTCGCTGCCTCCCGGCGCTATTTGCCGGCCGCCTTTTCGACGTGGCCCCCGAACTCGTAGCGCATCGCCGACAGAAGCTTATCTGAAAACGCCGCCTCGTTGCGAGAGCTGAAGCGCTCGTAAAGCGCGGTGGTGAGCACCGGCGCGGGCACCGCCTCGTCGATGGCGGCCTTGATGGTCCAGCGGCCCTCTCCGGAATCGGAAACCCGGCCGGCGAACTTGGCAAGCCCGGGATCGGCCAGGAGCGCCGACGCCGTGAGGTCGAGCAACCAAGATGCAATCACGCTGCCGCGCCGCCACACCTCGGCGACGTCGGGCAGATTGAGGTCGTACTGATAGTGCTCGGGATCGCGCAGAGGCGTCGTCTCGGCGTCGATCTCGTGCGTCTTCTTGCCGACGTTGGCGGCGCGAAGAATGCCAAGTCCCTCGGCGTAGGCGGCCATGATCCCGTACTCGATGCCGTTGTGGACCATCTTGACGAAATGGCCGGCGCCATTGGGTCCGCAGTGCAGATAGCCCTGCTCGGAGGTGCCGCCCACGCTTTCGCGGCCGGGCGTGCGGTCGATATTTCCGATGCCGGGCGCAAGGCGGGCGAAGATCGGATCGAGGCGTTTCACGACCGCGTCCTCGCCGCCAATCATCATGCAATAACCGCGATCGAGACCCCACACCCCGCCGCTGGTTCCGACGTCGACGTAGTGCACGCCCTTGGGCGCGAGCTCCTTCGCGCGGCGAATATCGTCGATGTAATAGGAGTTGCCGCCGTCGATCAGCACGTCTCCGGGCTCCAGATGCGGCAGCGCCTCGGCAATCGTCTGGTCCACCGCCGCGGCGGGCACCATCAACCACAGAGCTCGCGGCTTTTGCAGCTTGCTCACGAGATCGGCGAACGAAGTTGCGCCTGTGGCGTTCTCCTTCACGAGTTCGTCAACGGCCTTCGGCGACATGTCGAACACCACGCAATCATGGCCGCCCTTGATGAGCCGCCGGACCATGTTCGCGCCCATGCGCCCCAAACCGATCATTCCAAGTTGCATGACTGTCTCCACTCGTGCTCGGCGCCCGACGATCGTATCGCTGCTCGCGCCTTCGGCCAACCGAAGGCGTGACATGGTTCAGATTAATTTGCGCCCCTGGCTCGATCCGTCGCTTCATGCGCGAGCTTGAGGGATTGGCGCACGGTTTTGCCCGCCTCGCTCTCTTTCTCTCCCCAGGCGCGAAAGCCGCCGAGAAACGCGTTGGCGTTGTCGCCGAGGCGGCATCCCGGGGGCAACGCCTTCAGGTGCTTCACGTTGCCCCCGCCGAGCACCACATCGTCGGGCTCGAGCGCGGCGACGAGGCGCTCGACCACGTCTTCGACATGCTTGCGCCATTTCTTCTCGCCGTGAGTCTTCAACCCGCGCAGGCCGACATAGTCCTCGTAGGCGCCTTTGCGATAGGGCAGATGCGCGAGCTCCATCGGCTCGACGACGCCGTCGACGATCATCGCCGACCCGAGCCCTGTGCCCAAGCCGAGGAACAGCATCTTGCCGCCCTTATAGCTGCCGAGCGCCTGCATCGCCGCGTCGTTCATCACCTTCACCGGGCGCTCGAACGCCGCCGCGAAATCCAGGCCTACCCAGCCTTTGCCGAGGTTGTGCGGCTCCGCCACCGGTCGATTGTGCAGCACCGGCCCCGGATAGCCAACCGTGACGCGGTCGTATTGCCAGTCTTTGGCCAACATGTTCACGCCGTCGACCATCTGCTGGGCGGTCATATCGGCGCCGGAATCGAATTTGCGGCTATCTTTTTCGCCGCTTGCAAGGATCTTGACGTGGGTCCCGCCCACGTCGACTGCCAGCACGCTCATGAATGCAAGCCCCTGATCACGTCGCGGCCCAAGTTATAGAATATTGCAGGTCTTCGCAGCTTATTCTGTCGTCCGCTGGTCCGCGATCGCGGCCTGTCGTCGAAAAGTGCGCTCTTTCTCCCATTTGGGGGGCATTCGCTTAGGCGCACGGTTCGATGGGCGGAACGGAATTTCGTCAGGCGCCAAGTTGACCGACATAGAAGCCAAGCCGCTTTTCGACGTCGCCAGCGCGGTGGAAGCCCCGCTCCATCAAGGCCTCGATCCGCTTTCGGCTCGCGGGGCGCCCGAGCGAGGCCACGAAGGCGCCCCACTCCGGCTCGATTTCCGCATCGGGCGGCAGGCTTGCGACATCGACCAGACGCTTTGTATCCGCGATCGCCTGCTTGTCGAACGAGGCAATGCGCATGGCGAGCGCATCGACGAAACCGTCGAGTTCGGCGTCGGGAAGAGAGCGATTGACGTATCCGTAACGCTCCGCGAGATCGCCGGGAATGTCGTCGGCCCCGAGCAAGACTTCCAGCGCTCGCCCCCTGCCGATCAGACGCGGCAGTCGCGCCATCGGCCCCCCGCCGGGCACGAGACCCGCGCCGACCTCCCATTGCGACAGGATAGCCTTTTCGCGGCTCGCGAAACGCATGTCGCTGGCGAGCGCAAGCTCGCTTCCGACCCCTGTCGCGCGCCCTCGGATCGAGGCGATGGACACCACCGACGCCCGGCTGAGACGCACCAGCATGTCTGGCAAGGCCCGCAACCCAGTCGGCCCCGGCGGTATCCTCGCCGACTCCTCTAGCGGCGCCAGAAAATTGTAGTGGGTCAGGAAAAAGCCCTCAACGGCGCTGTCGAATACGACGACCTTCAGCTCCTCATCGTTCTCGATTGTCGTGATGATCTCGCTCAGTCGGAGCGTCTCATTCGGCCCGAAGATGTTCACTGGCGGAAGATCGAATGTCACCCGCCAGTACGTTGGCAAGCGCCGCTCGACGCGAATTTCCTGGGTGGCGAACGTTCTCTCGGGACGATTCATGACGGACTCCTTGACTTGCGGCGCCAGACGCGACGGCGCCTCGGACGCTCAAATCGATTGGCGCAGCGAACGGAATCCGGCGCGAATTTCCGCGGTGAACAGCTTGGGCTGCTCCCAGGCGGCGAAGTGACCGCCCTTGCCGACCTTGTTAAAGTAGATCAGCTTTGGGTATGCCCGCTCCGTCCAGCTTTGTGGCGCCGCATAAATCTCGTCCGGGAAGACGCTGACGGCAACCGGGATTGCAACGTGCTTGGGCTCGAAGAAGTTGAGCTTGTTTTCCCAATAGAGGCGCGCCGATGAGATCGCCGTGTTGGTCAGCCAATAGAGCGTAACATTGTCGAGTATGTCGTCTCGCGTTAAGCCTTCCGTTTGTCCGTCGAACACGCGGGTGATCAGTTCGAGACTGCGCTCGTCATGATCCAGAATCCAGGCCGCCAACCCCGAAGGCGAATCCACAATCCCCTGCAGAGTCTGAGGACGGTTCGCCATCTCGATGGCGTATCCGAGGCCGTGCTTGTAGAAGTAGTCCAGTTGGTCATAGGCGTGTTGTTCGTCGCTTGAGAGACCCGAAGGCGGCGAGCCGCCGGGCTGAAGCGCCTTTGCAACGTCGTCCGGAACGGTCGCCGGCATGTTGGTGTGGATGCCGAGCAATTCCGGCGGTCGCTGCAGCGCCATCTGCTCCGTTACGGCATTTCCCCAATCGCCGCCTTGCGCGACATAACGCGTATATCCGAGGCGTTTCATCAGCTCGATCCATGCGCGTGCAATGCGCACGGGATCCCAGCCGATTGTTGTCGGCTTGCCCGAAAACCCGTAGCCCGGCATCGATGGAATAACTAGGTGAAAGGCGTCCGATGCGCTCGCGCCCTCGCCCGTCGGATTGGACAGCGGTTCGATGATTTTCAGTTGCTCGATGACAGAGCCTGGCCAACCATGGGTTATGATGAGCGGCAGCGCGTTTTCGTACTTCGAGCGGACGTGGATGAAATGAATGTCGACCCCGTCGATCTCGGTGACGAACTGCGGCAGCGCGTTAAGCCGCGTCTCGATTTTGCGCCAATCGTGCTCCGTCCGCCAATATTGCACGAGCTTCTGCATGGTCTTCAGCCGCACGCCTTGTGATTCGTCCGCGACCAATTCGGGATCGGGCCAGCGCGTCGCACTCAGACGCTCGCGCAGATCGACGAGTCTGTCCTGCGGGATATCTATGCGGAAAGGACGAATTTCATCGTTCGTGGCCGCGAAGGCCGAGTGTCGCGAGAGTAGGCTGGCCGCGCTCGCGGACATGACGCCGATCGCCGCCGTCGCCAGGAACTGCCGCCGATCCTGCCAGCTTTCAAGCGCAAGGCTTGCTTCAACGGGCTGATTGATTCGCTTCATGACGTTTGCTCCTGACGTAGATGGACGCGGCTCAGAGGTTGCTGACGTCGATCACCACTTGCGAGAAGGCTTCTGGCGCCTCCTGGGACAGATTGTGACCCACGCCGCCCTTCACCGGCCGATGCAGATACTTGCCGGAAAACTCTTTGGCGTAGACGCCCGGATCTGGATGCGTCGCGCCGTTCGCATGCCCTTCGAGCGTGATCGGTGGCAGGCTGATCTCGGGCGGAGGGTTGGCCGGTCCTGAGCGTTTCCTTCGACAGGAACCGTGTCGCGCCATAACCGCGCGCATAGGGGATAATGACGCGAAAGCCCGCTGACGCGAGCCGCGGAATGACTTCGTCAAAGCGTGTATGTCATAGGGCCATCCGCGCAGCAGGATCGCCGCGGGTCTGTCGATAGAGTCCGCCTCGATGAGAAATTTTCTCCGACCAAGCAATTTCATGCCGCTCCGCTCAATCATGGTCCGGACCTGTCGCTGCGTTGGCGCTCATTCGGAAGGTCGGTCTCGTGGCCCGGGCGACGTTCGACGCATATTGGCCGCCCGCCCCTCTTGACGCCATTCAACAGGGGCGTGAAGGTTCTCATATCAACGTATGGGTTCTCACGACGTGACTGGGCGCCGCGCTATTTCGTTGGGCTCCGGCGATAGCTCCCATCAATCATGCGCATCGACCGGCTTCATTTCCCCGAAGAGGGTCGGGATGAGCTCCGAAACGGTGGGATGGATGGGCACCGCGCGCTGCAGGGCCGTGTACGGCGTCCTGGCGTTCATCGCGTCAACAATTCCGTGGATCGCCTCGTCACCCCCAGTTCCGAGAATGGCGGCCCCGAGGATCTGATGCGTCTCGGCGTCGGCGATCGCCATCATGAACCCCTGCGTCTCTCCCTTCTCGATCGCGCGGCCCACGCGCGTCATCGGACGGCGGCCGACAAGCAGCGGACGCCCAGCGGCGCGGGCCTGCGCCAAGGTCAGGCCGACGCGACCGAGCGGCGGGTCGATGTAGAGCGCGTATCCGGGGATACGATCGCTCAAGCGCCGCCGCTCGCCGTCGAGGAGATTGGCCGCAACAATCTCAAAGTCGTTGTACGCGGTGTGGGTGAAGGCGCCGCGGCCGTTGCAGTCGCCCAGCGCCCATATGCCCGGCGCGCTGGTGCGCAGTTCGTCGTCGACAACGATATACCCGCGCGCGTCTGTCTCAACTCCAGCCTTGTCGAGCCCCAAGTCATCGGTGTTGGGCCTGCGCCCGACCGCGAGCAGCACGTGAGAACCCGTAATCACCGGCGCGCCGGCCGCGCAGTCGAGTCCGACCGCGATCTCGGCGCCCCTGGGTTCGAAATGTATGCACTTCGCATTCAAGCGCAGGGCGACGCCCTCGGCTTCGAGAATCTGCCGGACCGAATCCGACACGTCCTCATCCTCGCGCGAGAGCAACCGCGCCGACCTCTGCACCAGCGTTACCGTCGCGCCGAAGCGGCGGTACATCTGCGCGAACTCAAGGCCGACGTAGCTTCCGCCAACCACGATCAGATGTCGTGGCAACGTGTCGAGTTCGAGAATCGACGTGTTGGTCAGGACGGCGACGCGATCAATTCCAGGCAGGTCGGGAATAAGCGCGCGACCGCCCACGTTGACGAAGATTTGTTTCGCCGCGATGCGATCTTCGCCGACTTGCACCTCGCGCGGCGACACAAGGCGCGCGTGGCCACGGTAAACCGTGCAATGCTCCATGTGCTCGAGCCAGGATTCGACGCTCTCTCTCGACCGCCTCGAAACCCCATCTTTCCGCGCCTTCACAGCTTTCATGTCGACGGCGACCCCGCCCGCGATGCTGACGCCATATTCCGCCGCGCGCCGCGCCAAATGCGCGGCGTAGGCGCTGGCTATCAGGGTCTTGGTAGGGGTGCAGCCCGTGTTGACGCAGGTGCCTCCAAAGAGCTTGCGCTCAATCAAACCGACGGACATCCCGGCTGCAGTCAGCCGCCCGGCCAAAGCCGGCCCGGCTTGCCCGGCGCCGATGATGAGGGCGTCGTGCGTGTTTGTCATGAAAGCGCTCCCGCATCCTCACAGATCGATGACAACGTCGCCACGAGGCTGCGAACAGCAGATCAAAGCGGCGCCGGGCGCCGGGGGCATGATCGGGTCTGGCCTATAGCTGACCGTTCCCGCCACAAGGCCAGATTCGCAGGTGTGGCAAACTCCCGCGCGGCACGCCCATCGCGCCGGCACATCGCAGGCTTCGGCGAGTTCCAGCAGGTTCTGATAACCCGCTCCCCAAGGGACATTGACGCCGCTGCGAGCAAAGGAAACCAGCGGGCCCGTGCCCGACCTTCCATCGGGCAGGTGCGGCGGCCGACGCGCAGAACCCACGATTCCCGGGGTGCGGGCGGCCCCGGGGCCGAAGACCTCGCTGTGGACGCGCCCTGAAGCGACGCCCCAGGCGGCAAGGCCGGCGGTCATTTCCCTCATGAAGGCGGACGGTCCGCAGAGGAAGAAATCGGCGTCGCGCGGCGCCTGCAATTGTCGCAGCACGTCAACGTCCAAATGTCCGGTGGCGTCGAAATCCACCCCTGCCCTGTCGTCGGGGCCGGGCGAACTGTAGCGAATGTGACTGTGGGCCGAAGCCATGGCGCAGAGGAGGCCCCGAACTTCCTCGCCGAACGGATGATCGCAACCGCTGCGCGCTCCATGCAGCCACCAGACGTCTCGCCGCGGCGCTTCGGCCGCCAAGGCATGCAGCATCGCGAGGACCGGCGTCGCGCCGACCCCTGCGCTCAGAAGAATCACGGGGCCATCGCCGGGCTGAAGCGTGAAGTCGCCTCGCGGCGCGCTTATTTCCAGTACGTCGCCGATCTCAACCTCTTGGTTGATATAGGCGCTCACCACACCCTTTGTCTCGCGTTTGACGCTGATGCGATAGCGACGGGCGCTGGGCTCGCCCGACAGCGAATAGCTACGCATTTGCGCCGGGGCGCCCCGCGCCAGTTCCAAGCGCAGCACGACAAACTGGCCGGCAAGAGGCACGATCAGCGGAAGCTCGTCGACAGGCTCGAGCGCCAGCGAGGTCACGCTGACGCTTTCGCGATGCTTGTCCGTCACCCGCACCTTGCGGAATCCCGACCACGCCGGCGATCTTGCAGGCGCCGCGTCAGCCGCCTCGCTCTCGCCTTTCAGTTGCGAGAGAAGCGTTTGGAAGGAGCCGCGCCAGCCAGCGCTTAGCGCGGGGATGCGAAGCGCGCGCTCAAACTGGCTTCGGGAGCCGCCAGGCAAATAGAGCAGCGCATCGATTTCGGCGACCGTCATGCGCTCGGCGCCCACGCCAACCTGGACGATTTCGTCGCCGGCTTCGACCTGGCCTTCTTCGAGAACGCGGAGATAGAATCCGGGCCGTCGGCGCTCGACGAGCAGCGCGGGCATCCGCGGCTCGCTCAACCGTATGCCCACCCGGTAGCAAGTGACGCGCGGTTGTGTCACCTCAAACAACGCACCGCCGATCCGATAATGATCGCCAACGCACACCTCGCGGTCCGGCAGCCCCTCGACCGTGAAGTTCTCGCCGAACTGTCCATAGCTGAAGTCGTTGCGCCCGAGCTCGCGCTCCCAATAACGATAGGAGTCCAGCTGATAGACGAAAACCGCCCGGTGTTCGCCGCCGTGTCCAGCGAGGTCCCCTTGGCCGTCGCCATCGACATTGAGCCGGCGCACCACACGCGGACCCTCAACCGGCGCCTTCCATACGGCCGTGCGAACGGTCCTCCCCTGCCATGCGATGTCCCGCGGCAGGCCGACGTTGACCGAAAGCAAACGACCCGCCACTTATCGCCTCCTTCCGCTTCGCCGTGACTGCCCGGGGACTATACGCCCTCGTAGTTCCTCAAGGCCGACCGCAGCGAGGCGCGACGTATGCTCGCCTCACTCGCCGCCAATCCGGGCGCCCTTCTCTGCGACGGAGCGCTTCATCAACAGCACGGCAAATGCGAGCGCGAACATGACCACCGCCAGCACCCAAAACACATCGAAGTAGGCAAGCGACGAGGCCTGTTGCTCACGCTGGTTGGCCAGCGCCTGCAAGGCCATCTGCCGCGCCGCGACAGGATCGCCCGTCAGTTGCAGGAGTCGCGCCGAAGCTTGATCAAGGAAGGAACGCGCCGCCGCGTTGAAGGGATCGAGCCACTCGCCAAGACGCAGGCTATGGAACTGGTCCCGGCGCTCCTGTATCGTCTGGGCCATCGAGGTCCCGACGCTGCCGCCCTCGTTGCGCAGCAGACTCAACAGCCCGACCGCCGCGCCGCGCAGCGCGATCGGCGTATAGAGGTACGCCGCCACGTTTGCAGGGGCGAAGCACAGGGCGAGCCCAATGATCAGCACCACCCGCGGCCAGACGGCCTGCCCGGGACTGATGTCCAGGTTCATCTGCGACATCCAATAATTGCCCGCGGCCATCGTCAGCAGTCCCGCGGCGATCACCCACCGCGCATCGGTTCCACGACCCAGCAATCGTCCCACAATGGGCATGGTGATGACAGCAAAGAGTCCGGCCGGCGACATGACCAGTCCGGCGCTCAGCGCATCGTAACCGAACAGCGACTGCAGCAAGGCGGGCAACGAGGTGCTCGCGGCATACAGCACCGCGAAGGCGCAGAAGATGATGAGGCAGCAGGCGGCGAAATTCCGTTCTCGCAACGGCCGGAAATTGACCACCGGACTCGGATGGCGCAGTTCCCAGAAGATCAGCGCGGGCAAGCCCACGGCGAACAGGATCGCCAGCGTCTGCACACGCCAGAACGGGTCGCTCAGCCAGTCCCATTCCTGACCCTTGCTGAGCGCCACCTCCCAACAGACAACCACGATGACCAGCAGCGAGAGCCCAACGCCGTCGAAGCTGAGCGGCCGCTTTCGCAGCTCCGCGCGCTGCGCGGTGAGATAATCGGGATCCTTGAGCGTGATGGCGCAGGCCCCAAGGGCCAGCAGCCCGACCGGGACGTTGATCAAGAACACCCACCGCCAGGAGTAGCTGTCGGTTATCCAACCGCCGAGCGTCGGGCCGACGACGGGGGCGATCAGTGCGGCCAGGCCGAACAACGTCATCGCCATGCCTTGCCGTTCGGCGGGGAAGGCGTCCAGCAGCACGCCCTGGCTCGACGGTTGAAGACCGCCGCCCGCAAGTCCCTGAAGCACGCGGAACAGGATCAGTTGGCCGAGCCCCGTCGCCATCCCGCACAGCCCGGACGCGAGCGTGAAAACGGCGATGGAAAGCAGGAAATAATTTCGCCGGCCGAGGCGCGCGATCAGCCAACCGGTGATCGGCAGGATGATCGCGTTGGCGGCAAGATAACTGGTGATGACCCACTCGCCGTCATCGACCGTCGCCGACAGCCCGCCTGCAATGTAGCGCAGCGCCACAACCGCGATCGTGGTGTCGAGCACCTCCATGAAGGTCGGCACTACGACCACAGCGGCCACGATCCAGGGGTTGATCGCCGCGCGGGATCGGGCGGCCTGCGAGGTCGAGGACAGGACCGCGTCGGTCATTGCCGGTCGCCGCCGGCGCTGGCGGTCGGAGCCTGGTTCGGAGGCGTCGGCGCGGAAGTTTGGAGAAACTTCCCGGCGTCGGGTCCGGTTGGCGGCTTGTTGAAATAGACGTAAGGAACCACCGACGTGCCGATGAACAGAGGCGCCTGATCGGGGTCGTAATCGACGAGATCGATGCGAACGGGCAGCCGCTGGACCACCTTGATGAAATTACCGGTGGCGTTCTCGGCCGGCAGCAATGCCAGGGTCGACCCGGTTCCCTCAGTGAAGCCGGAGATCCGTCCCTTGAAGGTCCGCTTGCCGCCATACATGTCGACGTCGAGATCGACGGGCTGCCCAATGCGCAGATCGCGCAACTGCGTTTCCTTGAAGTTGGCGTCAACCCAGATTTCGTTGAGCGAACGAACCGCCATCAGGTTCTGCCCGACCTGAACGTAGTTGCCCGGATTGACGTTGCGGCGCGTGACGACGCCATCAATCTCGGCGACGATGTCGCAATAACGCAGGTTGAGCTCGGCCTCGGCGAGATCGCGCTGCGCGGCTTCGAGTTTCGCCTCGGCTTGCTTGACCGCCGGAGCGTTGGCCGCGTAGCGGGCGAACGTCACGTCGATATCCCCCAGTTTTTCGAATTGGTCGAGCATCGCCTTCGGACCCTGGTCGAACGAGTGCGCGATCCCCAGTTGAGCGGCGCTTTGAACCAGCGCGGCCTGAGCCTCGAGGACGGACGAAAAGGTCTCGTCGAGATCGGGCGGCGTCTGCGCGGGATCGCCGCCGCCAGGGGGCTGCGCCGGCAACCCGAGCGAGACGCGAACCTGGTGCATTTCGGCCAACCTTTCGGCAAGTTGAGCGGCCGCTGACGCCAGCTCCGCTTGTCGCTCGTCATAAACTTCGCGCGACACGTCGGAGGTCGCGACCAACTTCCGCGCACGATCGAACTCGAGCTGCGCCAGCGCCAACGCGGCCTTACTCTTGTCAATGGCCGCGACGCGCGCGCGCAGCAAAGAGACCTGATTGTCCACATCCTCGACCGCGCGTTGCAGAGTTCCAGCGCCGGCTCCTGGCTTCCGCTTCGACGCCGCGCACGGCGGCCATCGCGGCCCGCAGGTCCGCCTGCGCGGTGTCAACGGCCGCCTGCTTCTCCGAGAGCGCCACCTGGTACGGCTCCTTGTCCAACTCGGCGAGCAGATCTCCCTTGCGCACACGGTTGTTGTCGTCCACGAGAACGCGGGATATCTGTCCTGCGACGCGCGGCGCAACAAACGTCACGTACCCGTTCACGTAGGCGTCGTCCGTGGAGACAGTGTTAAGCATCGTCTCGACCCACGGGGTCCCGAACTTGATGAGCGCCGCCACAATGGCGACGCCAACCACTGCAACCAAAAGCCTCCGCCTCCAATTCCCTTTTCGGGCCTCCCGCGGCGCGGAACCCGCCTCCGGCGGCGCCGGATTGGATTTCGCTTCCGGGCCCGGCGATGCGTCTTCCTTCGCTGTCGGTTGCGCTGGGATCGTATCGGGCTTAACGCTTTGCATGGTCATGTCGGGCGCCTCTTGCAAAGGGCACGAACCTCTCGAGGCCGAAAGGCCATCGCTCGCCATCGGGGGAATGATAGCTTGGTTGCCCGCAACACTCCACCCAGTTTCGACGGACAATTTCGCCCCATTCGTTCAACCCATTGCGAGCGCGATGGCCCAGGCTCAAGCGGGCGGCAAAGTATTGAGTCTCCCAGGCCACCTTGCCATCCAGGAACGCCATGACGCTGACCGTAAAGGAGGGCTGACCGCCATAGGCCAGAATGAATCCGAGGCCGCCCAATGCGCCGCCAACGCCGCCCGAATGTCGCGATCATCAATTCCAAGCCGCCCCTGCGCCATCGACCCGTGCCAGCTTACAGACATCAACCGCCGACCGCGACGCGGTCAAACGAAAGGCGCCGACCGCCCCCTCTCACCACGTGGCGTGAAGCCCAAACACCGCGAATCGCCGATCCAAGTCGCTCCAAATCGCGCTCACACGCCATCGCCCGTCCTCCACGACATCAACGAAGCCTCGCACGTCATATTTTCGAGAACTCTCGGTGTGGATCGTTTCTCCAGCCTGGAACGCGAAGTCTTGACCGTCGACCGTGACCACCTGTTTGCAAAGACTCACAAGATGCATCTCCACGGCACACTCGGCTTCGTTCCAGCGCGCCTCGTGCGCAAAGGCCTCAGGCGCGAAATTTCCGCCGAGCTCTCGATTGATCCGGGTCAAGAGATTGAGGTTGAACGCCGCGCTGACGCCCTCCCCATCGTCGTAGGCCGGCAGCAGCAACGATAGGTCCTTCTTCAGGTCAACGCCAACGATCGCGACGCCGCGGGCGCCTACATGCCTACGAACCTGACCGAGGAATTTCTCAGTCTCCCGCCCGTCCAGATTTCCCAAGGTGGAGCCCAGGAAAAAGCCGCAGCGACGCGCCCCGGGCACTCCCCGCGGGATTTCGAAATCCGCGGTGAAATCGGCGATTACGGGCAGTGTCTGCAGGTCGGGGAACCGCCGCCGCATCCGCGCGACGGTCTCGCCCAGGAAGTCCGCGGCGATATCGACGGGAACATACAATCGGGGCGTGTCGAGCGCATCAATCAGGATTTCGGTCTTGATCCCCGCACCCGCGCCATACTCCAATATGACAGCGTGTTCGCCGCAGAAGTCCGCGATCTCCCGCGCATGATCCCGCAGCACGCCTGTTTCGGTGCAAGTCGAATAATATTCATCCAGCCGCGTGATTTCTTCAAAGAGCTCGCAGCCCCTCGTGTCATAGAGCCACCGGCTCGGCAGCCTCTTCTGACATAGAGACAGACCCCAGGCGACGTCGGCCCGAAAGGCCTCCCACTGCCGCATTTGCTGGCTCACAATCTCGAGCATCTACATGTCCTCCGCCAACCGGAACCCCGAGAACCGCCACCGCGCGTGCGGGGGAAAGAAGTTCCGATAACTCGATCGGATATGGCCCGCAGGCGTCACGCAGGACCCGCCACGCAGCACGAACTGGCGGGACTTTCGCAGAGATCCTCAGTCGATTGGCGGACGGACCCATAGAGCTGCCGCAACACGCGTTGCTGCAATGAAGAACGAAGAGCATCCACGCATCGCATCACAATCGTCCTAAAACGTCCGCCTAAGCTGGTCGCGCCTTGTTGCTCATTGTTAAGCGCGCAACCACCTACCGGCACAGCCTCCGCAGTCTTCCGGCAGACATCCGGTCTACGACGCCCGACCTACGGCGGACCGCCCGCCCCTTGCTTTCAGCGCCGCTATCAGCGTCCTCGCCGCCGGACCCGAAGAGCTTGGATTCTGCCCCGTCACCAGGAGACCGTCAGTGACCACGTGCACCGCCCAGTCGGCCTTCTTTGAGAAGATGGCGCCCAATCTCAGCATCTCGTTTTCGACGAGAAACGGAACGACGTGGGTAAGGCCGACCGCTTCTTCTTCGCCATTTGTGAACCCGGTCACCTCTTTGCCTTGAACAAGGGGGCTGCCGTCCGGCGTCTTGACGTGACGCAGCGCGCCTGTCGAATGGCAGACGATGCCGATCGGCTTGCCGGCCGCCAGGAAAGATTCGATGAGTTTGATCGAATGCCCGTCTTCAGCGATATCCCACATTGGGCCGTGGCCGCCCGGGTAGAAGACGGTGTCGAAGTCTTCTTGCCTGACGCTGTCAAGGCGAACCGTTTTATCGAGTTGAGCCTCCGCGCTCGTATCCCGCTCAAACCGCAGCGTGAGTTCCGTACGAAACTCGGGCTCGTTACTCTTGGGGTCAAGCGGCGGCCGCCCGCCTCGCGGAGACGCGAGCGTGATCTCGCACCCGGCATCTTTAAAGGTGTAGTAGGGAGCAGCGAGCTCCTCGAGCCAGAAGCCTGTTTTTCGACCCGTGTCGCCCAACCGGTCGTGCGACGTTAAAACAATCAGCGCCTTCATAGTTCCCTCCTACGCGCGAGATCGGTAGTCGCACATTTAACCCCGCCGTCCGCGCGGAAATGTCCCGCGTCACTGCGGGTCAAATCAGCAGATCACCAGGGTCTTCTTTGGGATGGTGTGGTTCGCGCCCTCGAACGCGTCGATTTTGAACCCGGGTTGTTTCCTGCACTCGTAACTGTTGAACTTGCTCATTTTCCTTCTCCGCAGGCGCCTGATTGCGCTCCGATCCCCGCGGTCGGCGGCTTGCCGATTCGAGAAAAGCTGAGCCACGGAGACGCCCTCGGGCGCCATCTTTACCTATCGGCGGACGGCCGCGATTGTATTCCTCGCGCACCGCTTGGCCAAAATGCGCCCTTCGCAGCTTGCGAGGAGCAATGTTTCTTACACCCTTCACCGGCTTACGCTTGCTCTCCATCCGTCTCAGAAGACCGCGATTTCCGGCCAAAGGCCCACAATTCCTGATTGCCGGGCCGCGCCGCGCGCATCTCAAAGGCGCTTCTAAGAGCAAAGCGTCTCCGCGCGTCACGCTCCATTTTTTGACGGCTATGTTGAACGCGCGCCCGGCTCCCCTGACTACCGGAGCCGTCAGCCCCCATTCGCGCTGTTACTGCAATTGAGCGGATCAGGCCCGCATAGTCCCTGGCTTTGCACGTTTACGCGATTTCTCCCCACCCATATCGTTGTGGGATAGGATTCCTGCTGCGCAGTCCAGTTCTTGTCAGCCGGGGTTTGCGCGTATCGCCATGCGTCCGACGTCCGGTGCCCGTGCTTGTGCGCCTGTCCGGCGTACCCCGGAGAAGTCACAACAAGCGCAGTCACGAGAGTGAGCGAAAGTCTTCTCATAGTTCTCCCCTACTCATCTGTTCGACGGCTTGTGGCTCGCAGGGCGTCCGCCATGCGCATCGCACCACTCCGCCCCTGCCGACACATGGCTTGTAGGGGCGCCTTCTTGCAATTGAACGAGCGTCTGCCCCTCTAGGTCGTTTGTATGACCGGCGCGCACGGCTCAAGACGAGGAACCGGTCTGCGGATCGGCGATGCGTCGGTTGGAGGCCCGCCCACTCATACCTTGGTTTGATCCACATCATGAGTTCCGCTATGCTAAGGCTGGGGGTGACATGAGGCTACGCCATGCCGTTGCAGACGAAAGAGAAGGCCGTGGTGCATGTCGTCGACGACGACGCGTCGCTCCGCGAGGCTTTGGCGGGGCTATTCGAGTCCGTTGGTCTCGATAGTCGAACCTACGCTACGGCGCACGATTTCCTGAGTGCGCCGGTTCCTGACAAACCCGGATGCGTGGTTGTCGACATTCGCTTGCCGGACATGAATGGATTGGACTTCCAGGCGCGCTTGACACAGTCCGGCGTGGGGCTGCCTGTTGTAATAATGACCGGGTACGGCGACGTTCCCATGTCCGTGCAGGCGATGAAGCGCGGCGCGGTGGATTTTCTTCCCAAGCCATTCCATGATCAGGACATGCTCGACGCGGTAATGACAGCGATCGAACGGGATCGCCATCGGCGGGACTCCGAGGAGGAAGTCTCGCGGATGCGGCGGCGGTACGAAACGCTGTCTGGTCGGGAACGGGAAGTGATGCTCCTGGTGACGTCCGGCAAGATGAACAAGCAGGTGGCCGGCGATTTGGGTATAAGTGAAATAACCGTGAAAATTCACCGCGGCGCGGCGATGCGCAAGATGAACGCGCGGACCTTGCCGGATCTGGTCCGGATGGTCGAAGCGCTCAGGCAAACTCGTACATGAACGTTCCGTAATAGAACTTGAGTATAATTGCCCTGGCCCCCTGCGCGCGCGACAACAACCTGAATGCGCCCGCTAACTGGGACCACCCCGGGTGAAGAGGGGCGAAGCGTGTCATCAAAGCACTTGGTTGCGGTCATCGACGACGACGACGCCTTTCGTACGGCGCTTGTTGAATCACTCGATTCGCTGGGGTATGTGGCGGAGGCGTACGCCTCGGCGGACGAGTTTGTCGCCGGGGATGGGGAAAAGTCCTCCGACTGCATCGTCACAGACATCCACATGCCCGGCTTGAGCGGCATAGATCTGAAGCTGCTGCTCTCCGCAAGGGGTTCCAAAACCCCGGTCATAATGATTACAGCCCGCTCCGACGAGGGGTTGGAAGCTAGAGCTCTGGCCACCGGCGCGATCTGCCTACTCAGAAAACCGTTCGAATCAAGCGCCCTGATCGCCTGCCTAGAAAAGGCGCTCGACGGGTGACATTTGCGTTCGATGTCCCCTGACGACCCGGAGCTCGGTTGGCGACGAGCCGCGAGGTGATTGATCTCACAACGCAGGGCGATCGAAGCCCGACATATCCAATATCCGGAACGTGATCGCAGTGAAGGCGTCGATCTGGGCAGACCGGACGAGAGGCGGCCGTCGAATCGACGGGCTGAAGGGTTGCGCCCACCACCATACTGGCGGCAGGAGCTTGGAAGCGAAGTTTGTGAACTTACCAACCCGCGCTCGACCTCCATGCCGGACTGTTCCGGCGACGCACGACAGCCGCTTGGTCCGAGGTCCAGGCGCCGAACGGTAGGATCGCCGCATCCTCTCCCCATCTTCGTGGCGTGGACGTAACCGGCGCCCCGAGTCAACGAGGCCAAGCGGATCAACAACCTCCGCCGAAAGCCATCGACACGCTCATGGCGGCTCTCTAGCGTCGCCGCGGCGACGTCCTGCATAGCAAGCGTCACTTATTCGGCCGCGCTCCGCAGAGCGAGGAGCGCTTCTTGACAAACGACGCAGCCTGTCCGCTCGGACGGTTAAGGACTGCGCCGTCCCGAGTTTTCCTTTTCAGCATCAATCTGAACGGTGGCCGTCGTTCCGCTCACCAGCCGAACGCCATCCGGCACCTGGTCGATGTGAATGCGCACCGGCACCCGCTGTGCAAGCCGCACCCAGGTGAAAATGGGGTTTACCGAGGCGAGCCCGGTCTGATCGGGCTGCGCGTTCGGAACATTGATGCCGCGTGCAACGCTGTCGACGTGGCCGCGAACGACCTGCCCGTAGCCCATCAGCTTTATGCTTGCCGGGTCGCCTTCATGGATCCTTGCAAGCGCGGTCTCCTCGAAATAGCCGTCAACCCAGAAGGAATCCGCGTCGACGACAGAGACGACTTTTTGGCCGACCGTTGCGTAGTCGCCGAGCCGCACCAGCAAATTGGTCACGTATCCGTTCACCGGGGAGCGAATGACGGTACGGCTGAGGTCGAGCTTCGCCTTGTCGACAGCGGCGTTGTCCAAGGCGACGACCCCTTCTGACTGACCCACGGTGCTCGTTGTTTGCTGGTAGACGTCTGTCGATGCCCAGCCGTCTTTCGTAAGCGTCGCCTTTCGCTTCTCGTTCTTGCGAGCATAGTCAAGCGTGGCTTCGTCTCGCTGTGTCATGGCCTGCGCCTGCTCGAGCGCGATGCGATAGTCGGCCGGATCAATCTCGAAAAGCGCGTCGCCCTTGTGTACGAATTGATTGTCCGCTACCGGCAGCGTGACGATGCGCCCACCCACCTCCGGCGCCATCGTCACGACGTAAACGCGCACCGCGCCGTCGCGGGTCCAAGGCGCAGTCATATAAGTCGCCCACATCCCCCAGGCGAGCAGGCTCGCAATCGCGGCCGCGCCGAGCGTGATGAAAATGGAAGCCATCGAGAGGCGTGACCTTGTCTCGGCCCGAGGAATCGCAGCGCTGCGGCCGAGCTCGATTGCGTTCGGCGACTTGACGATGTGTTCCGATCTCAAGTTTTCAACATTCGACATCAGCGCACCTCAGCGTCCAACGACTAGCACAATGCACGAGAGCACACTCATATAGACGGCGGATTCAAACAGAGCCGGATGCCAGACGTGGCGCAACAGGCCAAATTGGTCGGCCACTCGGCGCAAGGTAATGAGGATGAACCATGCCGCCACCATGATCAGCGACATGGGAGCGACGTAAACCCCAAACAGATCCACTTCAGCAAAGTTCATCGCGCTGCCTCCACATCGAAATAGCCGCCCTGCTGGGCAAGGGCCTCCGATATCGCAAGGATGCTGCCGCGCGCCCGCAGCCGGGCCCACCCCCCCGGCGCTTCACGAGTGGGCGAGGCCAACATGCCGTCGAGCCGCGCAAGCCGCTCGGTCGCATCCGCACTTTCGCCCCGCACGATCGCGCGTAGCGCCGCGTCGACATCATCCTGCAAATGAAATCGCCGAACAATGCGGCGGAGACGGATGATCTCGGTCCCCACGGAAAGGGCGGTCAGGATTTGCGCGCCCTCCAACGACCCCGCCTGCGCCGGAAGCGCGGATAGCCGGCTGTAGATCCGGCCCTTCCAACCATTTGCCGTCCATGCTGTGGGCCGTTTCATCAGACGACGCAAATCGCTCAACGTGAGCGCCAAAAGTCGGCGCGCTCTTAGCGCTGGCGTCAATGGCGGGAGCAGGCGGAAGGCGAGCGCCGCAGAACCCAGCCCAACGGCAATCGACAGCGCCAAGTTATAGAATTGCTGAGTGTCGTACGCCATCTGGTTCTCGGGCGCGATCAGAGGTTCGATAAACAAGGTCAGGAAAACGAAAATGGCCGGGCGGCGAGGCAGCGCAATCATCGCGCCCGCCGGCACGAGGATAAGACCGATTGCCAGGCTAAGGCCGCCAAACGTGTCCAACTGCGGCAGGACCGCAAACTTCACAATGGCGGCGACAGTCGCAGTCAGGCAGACGCCAATCAAAAAGTCTGCCGCAGTTGCGTGAACCCGATCGCCTTGCAGCGTGAGCAGAAACACATAAATCGATGCGAAAGTGATGGCCTGTGCGCCGGTGGGCCATGCCGTCGCGACCCAGAAGAGTTCGACCACCCCGATCGTGACGAAAATGCGCGCGGAATTCACCAGGCAAGGGAGCCAGTCCGGCACGTAGAAGCCCGCAGCGCGCACGCCATGAGGCCGATGGGAAGGATCAGACAGCAAGACCAAGCCATCGAGCCCGCGGCGAACGCCGATCACCGCCTCAGCCGTCTGGTCGGCGAGCAACCGGAGTTCCGGCGTCCGGTATTGCCGCGCCGTTAGCAACCGTGTTACGGCGGCAACCGCCTGCCGCCCCTGCAACGGAGCGACCGTCCAACGCGTTGCCTCGTTTGATTTCAGCCCTTGTGAGATATCTCGCTGAAGCGCGCCCGCGGCGCCTCGGCGTTGATCAATCCGCAGTCGCCCCAGTTGGCCGATCACCATTCGCCACCCGGCAAGCGCCGTGAACAGGCCCCCGACCGCCACCTGCAATATCGATGAGTGAAGGCGCAGGTTCGAGGATTCTCCAAGCGCCTCGTCTATGAGACGATCGAGCGCATTGACGCGTCCGACCAGATCCTCCCGATATAGGCGCGCATCGGGAAGGTCCCGCCCGGACAATGAGACTGCGCCCGCAATCCCACCCGCAATCTCGGCCGAAATCGCAGCGACTTCGTCGGCAAGTCGCCGGCCCGCTCCGCCGAAATCGGTCCAGCTAAGCACTATCGCGGCGGAGACGATTCCGATGCAGACCTCGCTGGCGCGGGTGACGGCGAGCATGAAGACAGCCCCGCTCGCGCCCCCGGTGGCCCCGAGTTCGCTGCCTGCGACGATAGCCGCGGTGAAGCCGGCAAGCGCCGCAGCAAAGGCCGCGAAGTTCCGCAACAGCGAAGATACCAAACCGCACGCGGCGCTCCACAGCGCAAGCCCAACGAGAAAGCCAAACCGATTCTGCGGGAAGAACGCAGTTAGCCCTACGATCGCCACGGCGCCGAACGCCGTGCCAATCACATAGAATATGGCCTTGCGCAGCGACGCGCCGAGGCTTGGTAGACAAACAATTGCGGCCGCTATCCCGGCCCAGTAGGCGTTGTCGAGACTCAAGCGAGAAGGCGACATAAAGCGCGAGACAAACCGCGGCCCAGAGCCGCAGACCGAACGCCACCGCCGGCGCGGTAGACTTTCCAAAGCTCCACAATCGCCTAACCAGGGGACCGGCGGTGCGGGAGGGATCGGACGCCCACGTTTCGGCTGCGCTTACCATCTTCCGCTTCCTGCGCGCTAGTGGGCAGTCATCGCCTGATTCAAAGGCTGCCGGAGTTGGAGCAGATTATTCAGACCGGTCCTGTCCCGCATGGAGTCACCGAAATTGTCAACGACCTCCTCTGTCGGGCATTGAAGAGTGTCGACGAAGTCCTGCTGTTTTGTGCACGGATGAACGACGGCCGCGCGTTGACGTTGGCGCGCTTCAAGTTCCATCCCCGAAGCATGGCATGATGTTCTGGACACGTCTTTGATCTCCGTTGCTCCGCTCCCCAGGCAAGCGAATAACAGCCGAAAGCGTAGGGTTAGGTCCATTGAACAATGGTGTGATCGAGACCTCTGAAGCGCCCGGCGCGACGCCAGCCGCGCGCCATTCGTTCCGAGCGCGCTTGGGGCGACGACCGCCGTTCGCCACTCACGTTCCTCCTGACGTTCTCGAGCTTCCAGGCCTTTCCTGTGTGGCGCCGCTCTCATCGGCGGCGACTATTATTGTTGATTGGCGCAATTCGACTGGCGGCAACCGCCGCGACCCTTGGGTTCGTTGCTCATACGTTCATATGAGCCGAGCTTACCGAATGTCGAATAGCGAGCTGAACCTCTTGGTGGCACTCGTCAGAGGAAATTTGCACGGTTTCTAGGGAGCCCATCCCACAAACGGCAGCGGTCGCGCCCGGAGTTCGGTTGTTGTTCGATGGCGCATGCGCGGGGCGATGTATCTTGATCGTAGGCGCGCATTTCCAGGCGGGCGTCAGCGTTGCGCTGGAATGAGCAAGGACCAGCGAAACGTCGCGGAGATCGGCGGGCGCTACGAGGTGGCAGAGTTCACAGGGCGACGCGCGGCATGGGCGCCTGTTGGTTCGCCTCGTTCCGGGGAGAGTTTGCCTGTGGAAGTTGAGGCGTTTGCTCTGCGAGCGTTTGGCGTCGATGGGATGTGTCGCAGGTTCGCAGGGGCTGTGGCGAGCGGGCAAAGCCGGAACTCTTTGGGTTGAGGAGCCTAACATGAAAACCATCGCGACTCCGCTTTCGCACCGACGGCTAGGCTCAGCCTCGAGTCTGATCGTGCGGCTCCCCGACTTTATAGAGCTGACGAAGCCGCGCGTGATGATGCTTGCCGTGTTCACTGCGCTCGTTGGGCTAAGCGTCGCGCCTAGTGAACTCGATCAATGGCACGCCATCGTCGCTGTTCTCGCGATTGCCGGCGGCGCCGGCGCGGCGGGCGCCCTCAACATGTGGTTCGACGCAGATATCGACGCCTTGATGGCCCGCACGGCGATGCGGCCGATTCCACGCGGCAGGGTTTCCAAGCGTGAGGCGGTTGGGTTCGGCCTAGCGCTCGCCGCGTTCGCTGTTTTACTCCTGGCTTCTGCCGCCAACCTCGTGGCCGCCTCTCTGCTTGGCGGGGCGATATTTTTCTACATCATAGTGTATACGGTGTGGTTGAAGCGCTCCACGCCCCATAACATCGTCATTGGCGGCGCCGCCGGCGCGCTTCCTCCCGTCATCGGATGGACCGCGTCAACCGGACGCGTGGATCTCGAGCCGGTCGTTTTGTTTCTTATCATCTTCCTGTGGACGCCGCCGCACTTTTGGGCGCTCGCACTCAACCGAGCGCACGAATATGAGTGGGCCCGCGTGCCCATGCTGCCGGTGGTTCGCGGACGGGAAACGACCAAACGGCAGATCCTGATCTACAGCGCGCTCGTGGCCCTGGCTTCGACGCTCCCGTTCATCCTTGGGTTTGCCGGCGCGGTCTACGCTGCGGCGGCGGCGCTCTGTGGAGCGACTCTAGTTGCCCTAGCTATAAGGCTCGCCGGGGCCCGAGGGGACGATCAACGCGCTGCACGTCGGCTGTTTGCGTTTTCGATCGCCTATTTGTTTACGCTGTTTGCGGCGCTGCTCGTCGACCACGCGCGCGCCCCAGGACCGCGGATCGCCGCGGAGCACGCCGCAAGGAACTGCGCCGTTGGTGTTTACGCGGAACTTGCGTCGGGCGGCGCAGCGCGAGAACGAGAGTCATCCAGCGATATGGCGGGCGAGGTGTAGCATGCGGTACGTTTGGCTGTTTGTTTCTCTTGCCGGCGCCGCTACGCTTGGCGGCTGCGACGGAGGGGTGCTAGACCCCAAGGGACCGATTTCCGCCGCGGAGCGGCAGATCCTGTTCAACGCAACGGGCATCATGCTTGCGATCGTGATCCCAACGATGTTCGCCACGTTAGGCGTAGCATTTTGGTTTCGTGCGTCCAACAGGCGCGCGGACTATTGGCCTGACTTCGAATACTCAGGCCGGATCGAAGTGCTGGTCTGGTCGATTCCTTTGATGACTGTACTTCTCGTTGGCTGTGTCGCCTGGATTGGCTCTTACGACCTTGACCCGCCAAAGGGACTCGCCTCTTCTACGAAGCCTCTGAAGGTTCAAGTCGTTTCGCTCGACTGGAAGTGGCTGTTTGTCTATCCGGAGTTGGGCGTCGCGAGTGTCAATCAATTGACGGTTCCGGTCGGGGTCCCGGTCAGCTTCGATCTGACGTCCTCGGGCGTAATGAACAGCTTCTTTGTGCCGCAGCTCGCCGGTCAGATTTACACCATGGCGGGAATGGCGACCCATCTGAACCTGGTCGCCGACCATGCCGGCGCGTATCGCGGAATCTCCGCCAATTTCAGCGGCGACGGGTTCGCGGATATGCATTTCAACGTGAACGCCGTGCCCGCAGAGAGTTTTGCGCACTGGCTCGAATCCACCCGGAGCTCTGGTCCCGCGCTCGACGCGCAGAGTTACGCTGACTTGGTCAAACCCAGCAAGGCCGTCTTGCCATTCACCTATAAGTCGATTGATCCCGCGTTGTTTGCACGGGTTGTCGCGGCGGGGTCAGGGCCAGGCGACAATGTCTGCATCGGCGATCCCAAATCCATGAGGGCGGAACGATGACTCTCCTCGGCAAGCTTAGCTGG
This sequence comes from uncultured Pseudomonadota bacterium, assembly GCA_963807735.1. Classification (GTDB taxonomy): domain Bacteria; phylum Pseudomonadota; class Alphaproteobacteria; order Rhizobiales; family Beijerinckiaceae; genus Roseiarcus. The sequence goes on from CAWEDI010000049.1 coordinate 88,861, forward strand.
AGTGCAATTCCCTTCGATCAGCCGATCATCATGGGGACCGTGGTCTGCGTGGGCGCCGTGATCGCGGCGACATTGGCGTGGATCACCGTGAGGGGGCATTGGCCCTATCTTTGGCGCGAATGGCTCACCTCCGTGGATCATAAACGCATCGGCGTCATGTATCTGGTGCTCGCGTTGGTTATGTTGGTGCGCGGATTCTCAGATGCGATCATGATGCGTACGCAGCAGGCGGTCGCGGCCGGCAGCGAACAAGGGTATCTGCCGCCGGAGCATTACGACCAAATTTTCTCGGCGCATGGCACGATCATGATTTTCTTCGTCGGCATGCCCCTTGTAATCGGTCTCATGAACTTTGTTGTGCCGTTGCAACTCGGGATACGCGATGTCGCATTCCCGACGATGAACTCCATCAGCTTTTGGCTTACCGCGTCTGGCGTTCTCCTGACCAACGCGTCGCTCGCAGTCGGGGAGTTTGCGAAGACCGGTTGGGTCGCCTATCCGCCGCTCAGCGAGCTGCAATTCTCGCCTGGCGTTGGCGTCGACTACTATCTCTGGTCGTTGCAAATCTCAGGCGTTGGGACTTTGCTGACCGGTGTGAACTTCGTGACCACAATACTGAAGATGCGCGCGCCAGGCATGGGTTACATGCGCATGCCGGTTTTCTGCTGGACGGCGTTGGCGGCGAATCTGGTGATTGTCGCGGCCTTCCCGGTGCTCACGGCGCTTTTCGCGATGCTGCTGCTCGACCGCTACCTGGGGTTCCACTTCTTCACGGTGAACGCCGGCGGCAACGCCATGATGTACGTGAACCTTTTCTGGATTTGGGGGCACCCCGAGGTCTACATCCTCGTCATGCCTGCCTTCGGCGTTTTCTCGGAGGTGAGCGCGACATTTTCTAGCAAGCCTTTGTTTGGATACCGATCGATGGTTCTCGCGACCATGGCCATTTGCGTGCTTTCCTACTCTGTTTGGCTGCACCACTTCTTCACGATGGGCGCCAGCGCCGGCGTCAACGCGTTCTTCGGCATAACCAGCATGATTATCGGGGTGCCGACGGGCGTGAAGATCTTCAATTGGATGTTCACGATGTACGGCGGCCGGATACGATTCACGACGCCGGTGCTGTGGACGATCGGCTTCATGGTGACATTCGTGTTTGGCGGCCTGACCGGCGTATTGCTCGCCTTGCCTCCCGTCGATTGGCAGGTTCATAATAGTCTGTTCCTCGTCGCACACTTCCACCACGTCATCATTCCTGGCGTCCTGTTTGGCGCCATGGCGGGTTACAATTACTGGTTTCCCAAGGCGTTTGGGTTCAAGCTCGACGAGCGATGGGGGAAGGCGTCGTTCTGGTGCTGGTTCATCGGGTTTCACCTCGCCTTCATGCCTCTCTATGTGGTGGGTCTGATGGGCATGACCCGGCGGTTGCAGCACTATGACGTCCTCGCCTGGCAGCCTTGGTTGTGGATTGCCGAAATAGGGGCCGTCGTCATTCTGGCGGGGATTGTTTGTCAGGTTGTTCAGCTTGTGGTGTCTATTCGTCACCGTGAGGAGCTGCGCGACGTCGCCGGCGATCCATGGAACGGACGCACGTTGGAATGGTCTACCGCCTCGCCACCGCCGCCCTGGAACTTTGCGGTATTGCCGCGGGTGGGCGAAATTGACGCTTTTTGGGCGCAAAAGCAGCGGCTGCTCGCCAGGCAAGGGGCTCCGGCGCCGCGGCGCGAGTATGAGGCGATCGAGACGCCCAGGAATAGCCCGATCGGCTTTGTGACCGCGTTCTTCGCGGTGATAGCGGGCTTCGCCTTGATCTGGCACATTTGGTGGCTGGCCGCGGTTGGCGTGTTCGGCGGGGCCGTGACGCTGCTTGCCTTGATGTTCCGCACGGGAGACGAAATTGAGATCTCCGCGGAGCAGGCTGCTCAATTCGATCAATCCCACCCCGTGGAGGTTTCGCTATGAGCGTCGCTGCGTACGTCGACGATATCCGCGAGGTCGAGGCCGTCAGCGCCAGCGAGGCGGGCCCCGCCTCAAGGCGAATCGTCGCGAGCTACGGCTTCTGGATTTTTCTTCTGAGCGACATCGTTATGTTCTCGGCGCTGTTTGCGACCTACGCCGTGCTCTCGACAGGGACCGCGGGCGGCCCGATAGGGGCCGAGCTCTTCAATCAACGGAGCGTCGCGATGGAGACGGCTTTATTGCTGCTCTCCAGCTACACGTGCGGACTGATGTCGATGGCCGTCAATTCGCGACGCCATTTCGGCGTCTTTGTGGGCGCCGGCCTTACGTTTGTCTTGGGAGCGGCCTTTCTTACGCTCGAGCTTCGGGAGTTCTCCGGAATGATCGCGCTGGGAGCGACTCCGCAACGCAGCGCGTTTCTTTCGGCGTTCTTCACCTTGGTCGGTTGTCACGGAGCGCATGTGACGGTGGGACTGGCATGGCTGACGCTCATGATGGTTCAACTTGCTATGTGGGGGTTTCGGCCGGTGGTGGAGCGGCGAATGTTGTGCTTCGCGCTGTTCTGGCACGCGCTCGACATCATCTGGGTCATGATATTCACGGTTGTCTATCTGATGGGAGTCGCTCATGGCTGAACCGCGTCGGGATGTCGCGCCGGGAGATCGACCAAAGAGCCCCTCTGCGGAGGAGCGAACCTCGTCCGGCTTCGTAGTCAACACGATTGGCTTGCTGTTGGCCGTGATCCTGACGATCACGTCGTTCTGGGTCGCAAATACGACGGCGCTGTGGGCGCCGTGCGTGGCGGCCGGACTCGCCGTTCTGGCTATCGCTCAGATGGGCCTGCATCTGGTGTTCTTCCTTCACATCACCACGGGACCGGACAACGCCAACAACATACTGGCGCTGGCGTTTGGCGTCTTGATTGTTTTTCTGGTCGCCGGCGGGTCCCTGGTCATAATGGCGAATTTGAACGAGAACGCGATGGAGCATGCGCAGCCGGCGAATTCACCGATGTAGTCGCGTGGTCGCGGTGAAAAGATTTCGCGCCGGGGTCGCCTAGGGGAGTTCCGCCGCGCCGCAGTGGCGGGCGGGAGCTCCGCCAAATTTTTCTTGCGGGGCATGGATGGGTTGCCGGTCAGGGGGCGGGGGCCTTTGCGACTGCCATCATCGGCGGACCCGAACTACGAGCAAGAGACTGGTGCGGCAATTGCGCGCCTCTCCTTCCGCCATTACGAGCATAAGCAAGGCCATCCGCGACGGCGCCGATGCAGCCCTATCGGGGAAAAGTTACAATCTCACAGAGGCAGATGGCTTCGCTTCGCTCGCCATGCTGGAGACTGAGGCATTCTCCCGGAAGCCGTGTGAGAACCGCGGTCGTGGCTGTCATCGCCGCGCTCAGAAAGTCTGCGCCTGAATGCCTGTCGGCCCGACGATGGGGAACTCAACATCGACGACGGATCCGGAATTTGTGAACCACCAGTTGACCGAACCCTCCAATTCCGCCGAGATGGCGCGGACCAACCGCCGACCGCGCCCTTCGGCGGGATTCGTCGCCGCGCGACCATTGTCAGTGACTATGCATTGGATCTGACAGCCGTTTTTTCTGACGTCCACGCCGACGACCCCAGGCCCGCCTTGGAGTCCATGGCGGACTGCGTTCCGGATCAGCTCGGCGACAATCAAACCGACCCGCCAACCGCGGGCGCTATCGATCCATATTTCCTCCGCCGAGAGCCTCAATTGGATGCCCTTTTCCTCGAGGGAGGCGCCGGACAGACACCAACAGAGCTTGCCGATGTGGTGGCCGAGATCGATTGGACCATCGGCGCGCGGCGCCAGAAGGGCCCTGTGCGCTTCCGCATGGGCGCGTAGGCGATCGGCCGCCTGGATAAGGGCTGAATCGGCCGCGGCGGACTTGCGAGAGGCCGCCAGCGTCAGGATTGCTATCGCCTCGGCGTATTCGTTGATTACGCGGTGGCTGATCTCTTCGACGAGATGGAGAGCCAGCGGTTGACAGGACGCCGCCGACGCTTGCGACAATTCAGCTAACATGCCGGAACCCCCGAGGGGTCCGCCGCCAGACTGAAATGCAATGCGCGAAGCCCGATTCCATAACTGCAGATTTGTTCCAGAGACATCTATCGCACGATGGTATGGATTGCCGATACCTAGGTCGAATCCAAAGCCGCGTAGCAATCAAGTTCGGCCGCGATTGCAAATCGTACCCATGCCCGCGCCTAAGACCCGTCGCGCTCGCACAGCGTCTTCGTCGCCGAGCTGTCGACGGCAACAGGGTTGTCGCGATCCGCCCGTGCATGACGTCGGTCGAATTCGCGACGGCGCCGGCTTCGCGTCGCGCGAGTGCCTGTTTTAGGCCAACCCCATTATACGAAGGTGTGCATCAGCAATACCCGCTGCCGATAGTCCGGTGCGGTGAGCGTAGCTAGGGTTTTGGGGTGCCGGGTGAACGCTTCGAGCAACGGGTCGCGCTCTGTTCTTCTGAACGGCGAACCCGGCTCGGAGGCAAGCCGGCGGAGCCTTGCCGCCGGGGGGCGGTCGCGCGCGGAGATCAGCGAAGGGCGCGCAAGGCGCAGCGGGCGTTGAACGTCTTGAAACAAGGGTGACGCGATGAGGGCGACCAGAAAGCTTCACGATCTCGGCCAGAGCCTTTGGCTCGACAACATTACCCGGGACCTTCTGAACAACGGGATGCTCCGGCGTTATCTCGACGAGTTCTCGGTGACCGGTCTGACGTCGAACCCAACCATTTTTGATCATGCAATCGCGAACAGTTCTGCGTATGACGACGCCATTCGCCAGAAGGCGCCGAGAGCGGGCTCGGCGGAGGATCTGTTCTTTGACCTCGCACTGGAGGACCTGACGAGAGCGGCCGATCTGTTCCAACCCGTCTTCGCGCGCACCGATGGCGTTGACGGATGGGTGTCGCTCGAGGTTTCACCGCTGCTCGCCCACGACGCCTCCAAAACCCTCGCCGCAGGTCGCGCACTCCACGCGAGGGGCGGACGGGCGAACCTGTTCATCAAGATCCCCGGAACGAAGGAGGGTCTGCCTGCGATCGAGGAAGCGATTTTCGCGGGTGTCCCGGTGAACGTCACGCTTCTGTTCTCGCGCGAGCAATATTTGGCGGCGGCCGAAGCCTACCTTCGCGGAATCGAGCGGCGGATCGAGGCGGGCCTCAATCCTGCGGTCGGATCGGTCGCCTCCGTATTTATCAGCCGATGGGACGTCGCGGTCGCGGACAAGGCGCCGGCCGAATTGGTGGGGCGGCTCGGCGTGGCCGTCGCGCGGCGGGTTCACGAGGCGTACGGAGCGCTCTTGAGTTCGAACCGCTGGCGGCGAGCCGCAAACGCCGGCGCCCGGCCTCAGCGCCTGCTCTGGGCCAGCACGAGGGTGAAAGATCCGAAGGCGTCGCCGCTTCTCTACGTTGAGGCTCTCGCGGCGCCGTTCACGATCAATACGATGCCTCAGGCGACACTGGAGGCTTTGGCCGCTCACAGCGGGGTTGACGATCTCTCACCGATCCACAAAGACGACTACGAGACGACGCTCGCAGGTTTCGGCAAGGCGGGGATCGACGTCGACGCTTTGGCCGACCGGCTCCAAAATGAGGGAGCGGCGGCCTTCGTGAAATCCTGGAATGACCTGATGTCTCAAATAGAGCTGAAGAGCCGCGCCATCCGGAAAGCGGGGTGACCTTGGGCGACCCGGTGACGGGCACGGTCTTCGCGACATTTCGACAGGGCATCGCGACTCGATACGACAGGCCCTCCGAAGACTTCCTCGCTGTCCGCATTTGGGAACGCGGCCTGTGAGCCTGCGTCCTAGGCCTGATGAGGTGACGCCAGGTTCTCGGGCGATTTCTCCCGCGCCGGCAGCAACATGCGAAAAACAGCGCCGCGAGGCTCGTTCGGCGTCGCCCAGAGCCGTCCGCCGTGCGCTTCGACGATCGAGCGGCAGATAGACAACCCCATGCCCAAACCATTGGCCTTGGTGGTATAGAACGCCTCGAAGACGCGCTCGGGGTTGGCTTGCGGCAGGCCCGGACCGAAATCGCGCACCGCGACCAACACGCCATCCTTGTCGGCCGCAGTGTTTATCCATACCTCGCGCGGGCCGTCCGCAACTTCGCCCATGGCTTCAGCGGCGTTCAGAATCAAGTTCAGGATCACCTGCTGCAATTGAACCCGGTCCGCTAAGATGTGTGGCAACCCCTCCGAGAGTTGCATCTTCAGCAAGACGTCACGCTTCGACATCTCGACATGCGTCAGCGCGATGATCTCCAATATCGCACTATTGACGTCCAAACCTGTCTTTCTGGCCGGTTCCTTTTTGGAGAAATCGCGGATGCGGCTAACAATATCAGCGGCGCGCTTGCCGTCGTTGACAATACGATCAATTAGCGGCCTGCTTTTTTCCAGGTTTGGCGGCTGTCGATCGAGCCAGCGAGCCGCGGTTGCGGCGTTCGTCAGCAGGGCTGCGATTGGTTGGCTGACTTCATGCGCGATGGAGGCCGCAAGCTGTCCCATTGTCGCGACGCGGTTCGCGTGCGCCAGTTCCGCTTCGGCGCGTTTTTGCTGAGTGAGGTCAACGACGAAACCGATGCCCTGGCGCTGGCGCTCGCTGAAGATCGCCGAACCCAGAAGTACGGGAACGCGGCTGCCATCCTTCCGAAAGAACTCTTTCTCGGACGGTTTCCAGGTTCCGGTGGATGTCAACGCCGCCAAGCGCCGTTGATCGTCTTCGGCCCATTCGGGAGGCGTCAAGCGATCAAAACTGAGACGGCCCGAAACGACGTCATCGCGGTTATATCCGACGATGTCGAGAAACGCCTCATTCGCCTCCAAAACATGGCGGTCCAGATCATAAATGACGATTCCTACGATGTTGGAGTCGACGAGCGGTCTGATCTTCGACTCCCGCTCCTGAAGATCGCCGTAGACGGCCTGCAGCCTCGCGTACGCCTCGTTGAAGGCTTCAACCATATCGTCGAACTCATCAGTCGATCTTGGCGGACGCCGATCGAGTCGAAGCGGCGCTGCAGCGCCGACAAGATCGTATCGCCTAAGCGAACTTGCTATCGCCGCGAGATGACGCGTGATCAGCCGGTGGACGATAAAGAGTATGAAAAACGAGACGAGGAATGTCTTGATCGCCTGCCCGATCATGATGATCGCCATGGTGTTGAGAAGCCGGCGATAGATAAGGGCGAACGTGGCTTCGACCACCAGAGTGCCGACCAACTGCTCGGCCCCGTGACCGGTATAGAATATGCTGAACTCGCGCCGCACGGCGGGGCTTGACTGATGGACGCCGGCGGTCACCACGAGAGGGGCGGCTTTATCGGTGGCCTCGCGGAGTTCGACGTAGACGACGTCGGGCAGGCGGAGAATCCCGTCGACCTGCAATTGCAATTGCCGCGCGTCCAATCGCCACAGACCTTCGCCAAGACTTTGACGATAACCCCCATCGATCTGCGACATCCGCTGGTCAATAGCTTGGACGTCGCTGCGATAGTCGAGGTAGAGTTGCATCAAGGTCAGGAGCAGCGTGACCGCCGAGCTGAAGAATAGGACGCGGACGAGAAGGAGCCAGCCGATGGCGCTGCGCAAGGGAGGGAGCCGGCGCGACACCGTCGCCATGAGCGTCTGCGCGGCTGATCCGTGATTGCGCTTGGCTTGATCCTCGCCGGCGTTTCCAACTTCAGCACGAGTCATTGTCTCCACCCGCGGCAGCCGTGCCCGGTCGATGTTCATGAAGCCGGCCGAGCCTGGCTACGGTCATACCATTGCATAGTTGTGGCTCCGAAACCATCATGCAAGTATTGAGACATAGGCGGCGCCGCGCCCTTTGCGCACGGCGCGTGGTGTTGTCGTAACCTCAGGCTTCATCCGGCGAGGGATGGGGCATGGTCAGTTGGATCGGATTTCGAGCCTTTCTGTACGCGGCAATCCTGGCGGTCTGCGCGCTCGGCGGAAGAGCGTCGGCGGCGGAGCGGTTGCGACTGGTCGCCTATATTTGGTCGCCCCCCTATCAGACACAGCCAATAATAGCGTCCCGGAGGAATTTGAAGTCCAAGTTGTGAAGCAAGTCTTCGCCGCCATGGGTCAGGAGGTCTCCTTCGAGCGCCCCCCAGCGAATCGCGCGTGGAGGATGATCGCCAGCGGCGAGCGCGACGGATTGATTTACACCACGCGCACCGGCGAGCGAGAGGAGATCTGCTCCTTTCCCGATGCGCCGCTGCACCGGGATCGCGTCGCGCTATCTGTCCGCACGGCCGACTTTGGGAAGCTGAAGCTCCCGTCGTGCAACGATCTCGTCGGACACGCTTCTCGCGCAATGAAACAGTTCAAGCAGACCGAGGCGTACCAGGCGATCTACCGCGAATGTTTTCCCTGACCTTCTTCGCCCGATCATGCGAATGTTCGGGCGATGGCCGCGGCTGGGCTTTTCACCGCGAGTGTGCCGGGCGCTAATCCCGCGGCCTTCGCGGCGCATCTGGCGAAGGAGGCAACAACCATGGCGAGACTGATCGGGTTCCGTGGCCTTCTGTGCGCGGCGATTGCCGTCGTCTGCGCGCTCAGTGGACGAGCGTCGCCAACGGAGCCTTTGCAGATTATCACCAATACCTATCCGGGTCCCTTCAGGGACGATGATAAGGCGCCGGGGCCCGATATCGAGATCCTGAGGAAGGTCTTCGCGGATATGGGCCAGAGCGTCTCCTTCGAGTCGTTCCCCCCGCATCGCGATTGGAGGTTGATCGAGCGCGGCGAGCGCGACGGAATGGCCGGGGTGGTGCGCACCAGCGAGCGAGAGCGGATCTGCCTCTTTCCGGACGAGCCGTTGCACGGGGAACGGTCGGTTTTGTTTGTACGCACGGCCGACGCCGGGAAGCTGAAGTTCTCGTCGTTCGACGATCTCGGCGGACACGACGTCGCCGTCCTCGAACCAATGCCCGGCTCATCCGAACATACGCTTATTTCGCCCGAATTGTGGAAATTCCTGGGCGAGCATCATAACGCGGTCGAGACGAGCGGCATCATCGAAATGCTCCGCATGCTGGCGGCCGGCCGCGTCGATTACGCGGTGGCGAGCCTCAACTTGGGCGAGCGTCTGATCGCGACAGCCGGCCTGTCTGGAAAGATCGTGCCCTTATTGTCCCGCGACGTGAAGAAAGAAGGTATTTATGTCTGCTTCGCCAGGGCGCGGGTCTCGCCCTCGTTGGTCGAGGCTTTCTCGCGCGCGCTGAGGCAGTTCAAGCAGACCGATGCGTACCAGGCCATCATCCGCAAATATTCGCCATGACCGTGTTCGATGCCGCATAGGCGTCCTATGTGTCGCCGGACCTCCGGCAAGGCGAACAAGGCCGCTTGGCGCGACCGTCGTCAGGAGCCACCCGCCGCCGCCATCATCTCTCCGGCGAGTTCATCATAACAGGCCGTCCACGCCTGCCGGACTGCGGGCGTGCAGTCGTCGCCAAGCGCCTGTTCGAGGGTCCAGACCAGCGCTTCCTTGAGCGCGTCATAGTCGGCGAGCTTGACGCCGTATCCGACATGCCGCACGCCGAGATCGCGGATCGCCGGCAGCACCTCGCCCGGTCGATGCAAATTGTAGACAACGAGCGTCAGCATGGTCATCAGCTTGACGCCCTGAACGCGCATGTCGTTGCTGAACAGCGACCGGAAATTCGGATTGGCGGCGAACAGCCGCTCATAGAACAGCGCTCCCGCCACCTCTGGCATGATCGCCAGCTTGGAGAAGGTCACGCGGACGAGTTCCTGCTGTGTCGAATTCACAGGTCAACTCCCTTGGGCGCCGACGCCCACCCGTTCAACCGCCTCGTTGCGACGCCGCGCGCAAGACGGCGGGCGCGGCGCCAAACTCGCTGGCGAACGCACGATAAAACGTCGCCATGCTGTTGAAGCCCCATCCGTAGGCGATGTCGATGACCGACCGGCCGGCGCCCGTCGCGCCGGCGACCGCGTCGCGGCACTTGAGCAGCCTCTGACGCAACACGTATCGCGCGAAACTGCTTCCGCTCGGCTCGAACAGCCGATGCAGCTGGCGCGGAGAGATGCCGACCGCGGCGGCGGCGCCTGCCGGCGTCAGGTCCGGGTCGGCCAGATGCAGATCGACGTAACGCTTCACCGCGGCGAGCTGGCTTGCCCGCAACGACTCCCTGCCCCGCGCCGCGCCCTCGTCCGAGGCCCCGCACGCCAACGCCACCAGGCCGGATAGGTTGCGCAGAACCGCTTCGCCGAGTTCGTCCGAAAGCAGGGGAACCTGCGCGTTCGCAGCGTCGACGGCCGCGCCCAGGAGGGAGCCGAGCGGCGTCGCGGCGGGCAAACGGAACGGGCGCGCCAGCCGGCCGCCGGCCAAAAGCGGCGAGAGCGCAGTTTGCGGGATGATCAGCACCGTGAAAGAAGTAGAGCCCTTTGATTCCACATCGAATTGCCATTCCGTCGAGCTCACGCAGAAATCGCCGGGCTCGTGTAGCAGGTCGACGCGGGTGCTCCTCGGCGCGGCCCTCCAGATCTGCGGCCGGCGGAACCGTCGGATATAGACCGCCTCCGTCTTGTCCTTAAGGACGTCGGCGTGGGTACGCTTTGCCCTTTCGAGCCTCGACTCGATATCGAACAAGCCGAATCCACCCATCATCTGTCCAGTGGCCTGGGCGCGGAAAACGCCAGCGTCGGGAATCTCGCCCGGCGTAAAATTGTGCACCTGTTGAGCGAAGTAATCGAACCAGAACCGCACGCGATCGCGCGGCGGCAGGCCGTCAGTGGAAAAATGCACTCGCATCGCGAACCTTTTCGGGCGGCCAAGCTCCCTACGGTCGCCACCATTACGGCGGATGCGCGCGCAAAGGCAAAGCACAAGTCCGCGCCGGGGCATCGCCCCTTGGGCGCTGCACCCGGCGATCTGCGCGAGCCCGGCCTCCCGCCGCGGGAACCGCGCCGCCCATGGCGGGTGGGGCGCGAGATCGCGATGCGTTTCCACCGCGCGCAAAGATGTCGCCGCTTCTGCGCTCATGTCGCGCGCACGATGTTTGGTCCCTGGGGCAATGTGAACTGAAAGATTGCGCCCTCAACCGGCCCGGCGCTCGCCCACAGCTTGCCCCCGTGCGCCTCGACGATCGCTCGGCAAAGCGAGAGGCCTATCCCCAAGCCCTCGGGCTTTGTGCTGTAAAAAGCCCCGAAGATGCGCTCCAAATCCGAGGGATTCACGCCCAAACCGGAATCTTCGACGGAGACGATCACGCCGCCGAACCCGGCTTTGCCCGTGGCGATCCGCAATTTCCGACGACCTTCGCCGCGCACGCTCATCGCCTCGAAGGCATTGATGATCAAGTTGAGCATCACCTGTTGCAGTTGAACCCGATCCCCTTCGACGAGAGTCAGTCCCTCCGCGAGTTCGGTCCGGATGGAAACGCCGCTCTTGACGCCCTCGTTACGCGCGAGATCCAAAGTCTCGATCACCAAGCTGTTTATCTCCACATGGCCAACTCGGCCGGGCTCCTTCTTGATGAGCGAGCGGATGCCCGCGATGACCTCGCTGGCGCGACCGCCATTGTCGAGGACGCGAGCGAGCGCCTGCCGGGCCTTGTCTAGATTCGGAGGCTGCGCCCCCAGCCATTGCAGCGCCGTATTCGCATTTGTAACCGCCGCCGCGATCGGCTGGTTGACCTCATGGGCTATCGACGCCGACAGCTGCCCCACGGTCGCGAGGCGGCTTGTGTGCAGCAACTCCCGTTGAATCTCCTGGCGTCGCCGCTCGCTGTCGCGCGCCCTATCCTGCGCCCGCCTGAGGTCGCTCAAGTCGACGACGAACGCCACCCCCTGGGCTCGATCGAAGATCGAGGCGCCAACCAAGACCGGCACGCGGCTGCGGTCCTTTCGGAAGAATTCCTTCACGTAAGGTTCGACGACGCCGACTGTCCTCACAACGGCCATTCGCTTCTCATCAGTCTCGCGCCATTCGACAGGCGTAAGCCCGTCCCAGCGCATCCGGCCCGATTTGAGATCGTCCCGATCGTGTCCTATAATTGTGAGAAACGCTTCATTCGCGTCGACGATCGAGTCGTCAAAATTCCAGATGAAGACGCCGATGATGTTGGAATCGAACAAGCTCCGAACATTGCCCTCCAATCGGCCAATCGCTTCGCGCATCCGTCTTTCCGTGTCTTCGCGCGCCATCACCTCAATCTTGAGGTGCTCAACCGACGCCAAAGATCGATACGCGAGCGCAGCGAATCGCACCAGGCCAATCACAAGCCGTGCGTCTTCCGTGTCAAACATGCGGCGATGGCTGTGCATGATCGCCCATACCTTTCCGACCTTTTCTCCCCGAACCGAAAACGGCGCCACCAGGCATTCCGTCATCGCGGGCAGATCTGGCGCCAAACCGTGGCAATCCTGGTCCAAATTTCCAAGGACGACGGCGTCATTGCAATCCAGCTCATCCAAATTCACGCCGAAATCGCTCGGCGTCTCGCGGCCTAGCCGTGCGCCCCATACGCCAGCGGCCGCGGCGCAATAAAATCTGTTCCGGTGATCGCTCTTGGAGGGTAGATCGACAGCAGCCGACTGGCACCCCGTGACCTCCAATATCGTCTCGACCAGCGTCTGGAGAACATGGGACGGCGATCCTCCCAATGCCCCCGCCAACTTCATCAGCGCTCGGTTCTCCCCTTTGTAGTCGGGCGCTCGGGAACGGCGAAGACGCAGTTCCTCTGCGCAAACGATCGCCCCTGAAGGGAAAGCGAGCGTTGGAAGGGAAACTTTGATGGGCGTGCAATCTTCCGCAGTGCTGGGCATTTTGGACCTCCACGAGAGAGATGACGCGTTTAGCCCCCGGACCGTCAATTGCGCGATTGCGCCTCGATCGGACATGTTCCTGCTTTAGCCGTGCGCATCGCCCCCGTCGTCTCAATGAGCGCAGCGCGATGTATCATTCAGCGACATCCCTCTATTCGCCGCTTGGCGCCTCTCGGCGCAGCCCGAACAGACAAGTTGGTCTGTCGTGATCTTTCTCGCGGCGCCAAGATCGCTGCTGGCGATTGCGCTACAAGGATTGTCTGAGAACGACGGCGCCCGTCTCTAGAGCCTCGTAGGTTCCCGGACTTGCACGCTGCGCCATTCGACCCTCGCCCCGTCGCGGGCGTCCGTGCGACGGAAAAGCGATAGCGAGGCGCCCCTCATACGTTGATATGAACAGCGCCTTCCTAACGTTGAATGGCCCGTCGAGGGTGCGCGAATATAGTCGTTACTGTCCGATCCTCCCTCCAGTCATGCGGGCCTGGGCCGTTCGGCGCAGAACGGGGGTCCTGCGCATCTCAACCAAACTGCGCAATATCCACGAGGTTGCGGCGCCGGAGAGGCGGGACCGCATAACGGCAAGGGTCGAATTCAGGTGATATGGCGCTCAAGCAGCGTCCGCGGAGAGAAGGAGGAGGAAATGGCCGTTCGTAAGCTGCCAATGCTCGACAAAATAGAAAGTCCCGGCGATTTGCGCCGCCTTACGCCCGGCGACCTCAAACAGTTAGCCGACGAACTGCGCGCCGAAACCATCAGCGCGGTCTCGGTGACGGGCGGCCACCTCGGCGCCGGCCTCGGCGTCGTCGAATTGACGGTCGCGCTACACTACGTATTTGACACCCCGCGCGACCGGCTGATCTGGGACGTCGGCCATCAGGCCTATCCGCACAAGATCCTGACGGGCCGGCGCTCTCGCATTCGTTCGTTGCGCCAGGCCGGCGGCCTCTCCGGTTTCACCAAGCGTGCCGAGAGCGAATACGACCCGTTCGGCGCCGCCCATTCCTCGACCTCGATCTCGGCCGCCCTCGGCATGGCGGTGGCGCGCGATCTCGACGGACGCGACAACAATGTGATCGCGGTGATCGGCGACGGCGCGATGTCGGCCGGCATGGCCTACGAGGCGATGAACAACGCCGGCGCGCGAGGGTCGCGCCTGATTGTCGTTCTTAACGACAACAACATGTCGATCGCGCCGCCGGTCGGCGCGCTGTCGGCCTATCTCGCCCGCCTCGCCTCCAGCCGCACCTGGTTGTCGCTGCGCGATTACGCCAAGCAGCTCGCCAGGCGCCTGCCGGGGTTCCTGTACAAGGGCGCGAAGCAGGTGGAGGAATATGGCCGCGGCATCGTCGTCGGCGGCGGCACGCTGTTCGAGGAGCTTGGCTTCTACTACGTCGGCCCGATCGACGGCCACAACCTCGATCATCTGCTGCCAATCCTGGAGAACGTCAAGGAGACGAAAGGCCCGGTGCTGGTCCATGTCGTGACCAAGAAGGGCAAGGGCTACGAACCGGCGGAAATGGCCAGCGATAAATATCACGGCGTCAACGCCTTCGACGTCGTCACTGGCAAGCAGACCAAGCCGCAGGCCAACGCGCCGGCCTACACGAAAGTGTTCGCCGACGCTTTGGTGCAGGAGGCCTCGTTCGATCCGAAGATCGTCGCGATCACCGCGGCGATGCCGTCGGGAACCGGCCTCGACACGTTCGGCAAGGCCTATCCCGACCGCACGTTCGACGTCGGCATCGCCGAGCAGCACGCTGTCACCTTCGCGGCGGGCTTGGCGACGGAGGGCTACAAGCCGTTCTGCGCGATCTACTCGACGTTCCTGCAACGCGGCTACGACCAGGTCGTCCACGACGTCGCGTTGCAGAACCTGCCCGTGCGGTTCGCCATCGACCGGGCCGGGTTGGTCGGCGCCGATGGGGCGACGCACGCCGGCGCATTCGACCTCGCCTATCTCTGCTGCCTGCCGAACATGACGGTGATGGCGGCGGCCGACGAGGCCGAGCTCAAGCACATGGTGGCGACCTGCGCGGCGCATAATTCCGGTCCAATCGCGCTGCGCTACCCGCGCGGTGAAGGCGTCGGCGTCGAGATGCCGGAGCGGGGCGAGCCGCTGCCGATCGGCAAGGGCCGCATCGTGCGGAAGGGGAAGCGCATCGCGCTGCTGTCGCTCGGCACCCGGCTCGCCGACGCGCTGCTGGCCGCCGAGGAACTCGAGGCGCGCGGTCTTTCGACAACGGTCGCAGATGCGCGCTTCGCCAAGCCGCTCGATCGCGAGTTGATCCTCGATCTGGCCGCCAACCACGAAATCCTGCTGACGGTAGAGGAAGGCACCGCCGGCGGCTTCGGCGCCCATGTGCTAACCCTGCTTGCAGAGGCAGGCGCGCTTGATCGCGGGCTCAAGCTGCGCACGCTGACCCTGCCCGACCGATTTCAGGACCAGGACAAGCCGGAGCGGCTTTATGCGCAAGTCGGGCTCGACGCCAAGGGCATCGTGGCGGGTGCGCTGCAGGCTCTCGGGCCGGTGGCGAAAGTGAAGAGCCTGCGGGCGTAGCGTATCGGATTACCGCGCGCACAGTCGAAGTCATCGCGGCCGGCGAGTCCCCGTCCATTAGCGTCGCTTCATAGGCCGCAAGCGCGGCGCGACGCCTGAGCCCATGCCGAGCGCCCATCGGCGTGCGCCGAGTGGACGTGTTGCGCTGTTGGGCCGGACAAGATTGGACAAAACCTTGAGGGCCTGATCGCCGCATATCGGCTCCCTGCCGTGGCGACGGTGCGCGACATCGCGCCGATCCGACCCGCCCTTCAAATTCGGCTAACTCACGGCTTAAACGGTGAGATTGTCAGCGCGGGTCGCGCACCGGAGACGTGGGCGGCAGGAAGGGCGAGCATGACGACGAAGCAGAATAGCGCGCAGGGGTGCGTCAATAAGCGGTCGTTCCCTGGCGCCCCGGCGCTGCCCACCTGAGGGGAATGGGAAGTGGCAGACAACCCCTACGACCTGCTCGGCGTCGCGCCGACGGCTTCCGCCGCCGAAATCCAGAAGGCTTATCGGAAGCTCGCCAAGCAACACCACCCCGACCTCAATCCTGGGGACAAGGCGGCCGAAGACAAGTTCAAGGAAATCTCAGCCGCATACAACCTGCTTGGCGACGCCGAGAAAAGAAAGCGATTTGACGCCGGCGAGATCGACGCGAGCGGCGCCGAACGACCGCAGCAGCGTTATTATCGCGATTTCGCGGATACCGACGAGGGGCATCCCTACGCCAACGGCGGAGGCTTTTCCGACTTCATCGACGAAGAAGGCGGTTTCGCGGAGCTGCTGCGCCGCGCTCAGCGCGCGCAGGCGAACCGGCGCGGCGAGGACATGCACTACCGGCTCGCCATAGAGTTCCCGGAGGCGATCACCGGCGCGAAAAAACGCATCTCGCTTCCCGATGGCGGAACCCTCGACGTGACGATCCCGCCGGGATTGGTCGACGGACAGGTTTTGCGCCTCAAGGGAAAGGGCGCGCCTGGAACTGGCAAGGGCGGTCCAGGCGACGCGCTCATTGAGGTCGACATTCTCCCCGACGCCCGGTTTGCGCGCGAGGGCGACAATATCACGTTGGAACTGCCGATCTCCCTTGCCGAGGCGGTGCTCGGCGGGCAGATCCGGGTTCCTACGCCAACCGGCGAAGTGACAATGACGGTGCCGAAGGGATCGAACACCGGCACAACGCTGCGCTTGAGAGGCAAGGGCGCGCCGCGGCGCGACGGCGGCAGCGGCGACGAACTGGTGAAATTGAAAGTCGTGTTGCCGAAACCGCCCGATCCGGAGCTTGAGGCGTTCGTTTCGACATGGGCGAAAGCGAAGGACTTCAATCCGCGCGAGGGAAATCGATCATGAGCATGAGCAGGGAGCAGTTCCTGGCCACCTCGGGCGCTAAGGTTCACAAACTCGAGTTTTGGTTGGAGCAGCGGTGGCTGATTCCGGAGGCTGAAGATGCAGGATCGGGCTTTACTGACCGCGAGGTGGCGCGCGCGCGGTTGATTCAGGACTTGGAGACCGATTTCGGGGTCAACGACGAGGGCATCGACATCATTTTGCACCTCATAGATCAGCTTCACGGCATGCGCCGGGCGTTCGCCGGCATACAGGCCGAACTGCGCGACCGGCCATCTCCGTCCGGTTCGCAAACCCACGGCGCCGGTTAAGTCCGACATGCGGGCCAAGACGGTGTGAGGTCTGTTTGGACCCAAGTGCGCGGCGCAAAGTGCGATGGCGCCACCGTCGCCCATGCACAAACGCTCATTGAACACGCAGCCGATCTTGACGCGAACGGACCGCGCCTGGCGCAGACGGGCGCGCCGCGCCCGCCGAATGTCCGCCTTTCTTAACAAACCCCGTCTCGTCAACCGCCAACACGCCGTCCGCATCGCCAAGCGTCTCGAAAACATTAGTCCCGTACGATGTCGCGAAAGCGCATCCGCTGACCACTGGCCGCGACCCAACAGCGATTGCATGCGATACGGACGCTCCAACCCAGCTTGTTCCGCCATCAGCCAGCCGGTCTTGCGCTCCGCCCCCGACAAAAGCCCATCGATGAACGTGCCCGCCATCTCGCGAACTTCCGAGCGTTTGAAAGCGCCACCAATCCGGACCTTCAGCGACGAAAGCTCCGCTTGCCATTCCAGAAGCGCCCCTGACCAGTCCGCAATCATCTGATCCTCCCGACTTCCAGGGAGAACTCACACTTTCAAGAAGGACGCAACTGGAGTACTAAGGCGGCGGCGCAGTGTTTCCATCACCAGATACATGGCCGGCGTGGTGTAGAGCGTGAAGAACTGCGAAGCCAGAAGTCCTCCGATCACCGCAACGCCCAGCGGCTGCCGCAGCTCATATCCAGGGCCGACGCCGATGGCGATCGGCATGGCGCTCAACACCGAAACGAGCATCGTCATGGTGATTGGGCGGACTCGCTGACGCGCGGCGAGGCGAATGGCCGCTTTCGGCGCCAGCCCCTGCTGACGCTCCGCCTCCAGCGCAAAATCCACCATCATGATGGCGTTCTTCATCACCATGCCGACCACCAGGATGCAGGCGATCGAGGAAATGAGCGTAAATTGCATGCCCGCCAACCAAACGGCGAGCAGCGCGCCGAACAGCGTCGAAGGCAGGATCGATAGTATGGTGAGGGGATGGATGAAGCTCTCGTAGAGCATCCCGAGCACGATGTAGATCGCAATCAGCGCGGCCAAGGCGAGGAACAATTGCTTGCTGCTGGATTTCGCCGCCTCCGCGGCCTCGCCGCGAAACTCGGTTTTGACCTCGTCCGGCAGGCGGGCTTCGCTCGCGGCGTTGCGTATGGCCTCGATCGCCTGCCCGATCGAACCGCCTGGCTTCACATCGAATGAGATCGTGGCGGCAGGAAATTGCGCGCTGTGGCGGATCCACATGTTGGCGTGCGCCCGCGTCGGACGCGTGAGTTCCGAGAGCGGCACCTGGCGCGCCGTTCCCGCCGGGTGCATAGAGTTGCTGGAACACCGACGGGTCGGTCTGGGCGGCGGGATCAACCTCGAGAATCACGCGCGAGTAGTTGCTGGGGAGATAAAGCGTGTTGACCTGACGCTGCCCGAAGGCGTCGTCGAGCGTGTTGTCGACCGCCACCGGCGTGATGCCGAAGGCGGCCGCGCGCAACCGGTCAATCGTAAGGCCCGCGTCGAGGCCGGAGACCTCCCAGTTGTTGATGACATCGGTGAGTTCGGGCAGCTTGAGAATGCGCCGGTACATCTCGCGTCCCGCATTGAGCACCTGTTCGTTGTTGACGCCCCACATCGTATACTGAAATCGCGAGCCGCCGGATTGCGCGCCGAGGTTCAGATCCTGTACCGGCACCAGGAAGGTGCGGACATCCTCGATCTTCGCCAGCCGATTGCGTAGACGGTTGATGACCTGCTGGATCGCCAACCGCCGGTCTTCGGGCGGTTTCAGCGCCACGATCATGTCGCCGTTGCTGAGAGCGGCGCCATTGCCTTCGCCGATCCATGAGATGAGCCCGGAAACCGCCGGGTCGACCAGAATGTTCTCGATCACTTCGCGTTGCCGGTCCTCCATCGCGGGAAAAGAGATGTTGGGGCTGGCGATCGTGCGGACGTACATGATGCCGGTGTCCTGCGTCGGCATGAATCCCTTGGGCAGGACGGCGTAAAGCCAGCCGCTGCCCGCGGCGAGTCCCAACGTCGCGATGAGAACGAGAGCGCGATGGTCCAGCGCAAACTCGAGCGTACGATCGTAGGCGCCCGCAAATCCGCGGGAGATTCTGTTCACGCGGCGATGCTCGCGAAGCGTAAGGATGCGGCCGCACATCATCGGCGTCAGCGTCAGCGATGACGAACGCCGAGGCCGCGATCGGCCGCCACCAGAGTCACGCCGAATTCGCGGAAATAGCGGCCGACGACGTCCGGCATGAACAGCAGCGGGATCAGCGCCGAGATCAGCGCCGCCGGTGATCGAGACGATGGTGAAGCCCATCTGGCGCGCGCCCGCGAGGGCGGCCTGCATCGCCGTCTCGCCGCTCTCGATGCGGCGCATGATGTTCTCGATCATGATCACGGCGTCGTCGACAACGAAGCCGACCGCGATGGTCAGCGCCATCAGCGACAGGTTGTCGAGGCTGTAGCCATTCAGCCTGCATCACCGCGAGGGTCGCCGCGAGCGCCACCGGAATGGTCATCGCCGGGATCGACGGCGGCCCAGCAAGCGCCGCAGAAACAGCGCGATGACGACGACGACCAGCACGATGGCGATGCGCGATGGTCCGCTGCACCTCGACGATCGAGGCGCGGATCAGGATGGTGCGGTCGTAGACGATGCGCACCTTGACCGAGGGCGGCAACCAGCGCTCGCACCTGCGGCAGCATCGCCTTCACGGCGTCGACGGTCTCCACGACGTTGGCGTCGGGCTGCTTGGAGACATAGAGCACCACCCCGCGGCTCGTCGTCGAACCAGCCCGCGAGCTTGTCGTTGATCACGCTGTCGGTGACTGTGGCGACGTCGCCGAGCCGCACCGGCGCGCCGTTGCGCAAGGCGACGACGACGTTCGCGGTAATCGTCGGCGTGAAGCAACTGGTCGTTGGCGGTCGATCGTGAATTTGCTCGCCGTCGAGATCGACGGCGCCCTTGGGCAGGTTCTGCGAGGCGTAGATCGATGGCCGCGCGGATCGTCTCCAGCGACAGGTTCATGTTGGCGATGCGCCAGGAGAGACCTGCACGCGCACGGCGCTGCGCTCGGCGCCGCTGATCGTCGACCCGCGCCACGCCCGGAAGTTGCGACAGCTCTCGGCGACAGCACGCTGTCGGCGTAATCGTAGACCTCGCCGGGCGGAACAATGTCGGAGGTCAGGGCCAGCGCGATCACCGCGAAGCCGCGGAGGGATTGGCCTTGTAGTACCAGGGCGGCCAGCGCAGAGCCTTCGGCAGGTTGGGACCGGCCGCGTTGATCGCCGCCTGCACCGCGCCGGCCGCGGTCGTCGATGTCCTTCGCCAGATCGAACTGGATGACGATCTGGGTGCCGCCCGTGCCGCTGTAGGAGGCCATCTCGATGATGCCGGGAATGATCGCCGAGCTGGCGTTCGAGCGGTTGCGCCAGGGCCGTCGCGACGGTGGCCGGGCTGGCGCCCGGCAGCGGCGCGCCAGACGCACGATGGTCGGCCGATCGACGGCCGGCAGCGAGGCGATCGGCAGCCGAACATAGGCGACGACGCCGAGCAGCAGGACGCCGACCATCAGCAGGATGGTCGCCACCGGCCGGCGGATGAAGGGATCGCGAGATGCTCATTCCGCGGCGCGCGCTGACGCGACGCAGCGCCGGCCGAAGCGGCGCCGCAGCGAGGAGAACGCGAGATAGATGACCGGCGTCGTGTAGAGCGTCAGCACCTGCGAGACGAGCAGCCCGCCGACGATGGCGACGCCGAGCGGGCGGCGCAGTTCCGAACCGGTGCCGACCCCGAGCGCCAGCGGCAGCGCGCCGAGCAGCGCCGCCATCGTCGTCATCATGATCGGACGAAAGCGCAGGATGCAGGCTTGCCGGATCGCGTCCAGCGGCGACATCGCCTCGCGCCGCTCGGCCTCCAGCGCGAAGTCGACCATCATGATCGCGTTTTTCTTGACGATGCCGATCAGCAGAATGATCCCGATCAGCGAGATCAGATCGAGCGCCTCATGCTCCCAGATCAAGGCCAGCAGCGCGCCGACGCCGGCCGAGGGCAAGGTCGACAAAATCGTGATCGGATGGATGAAGCTCTCATAGAGCATGCCAAGCACGATGTAGACCGTGACGATCGCCGCCAGGATCAGCAGTCTTTCGCTGCTGAGCGACGCGCTGAACTCCGCCGCGGCGCCGGCCAGATTGGTCGTCACCGTATCGGGCATGCCGATCGCCTGTTCGCTCGCGTGCAGCGCATCGAGCGCCGCGCCGAGCGAGGCGCCCGGCGCGAGGTTGAACGAAATGGTGGTGGCGGGAAACAGGCCCTGATGCGTGATGGTGAGCGGCGTCGTTCGGCGTCTCCATCCGCGCGAACGCGGAAAGCGGCACGGCGGGCGAGGACGGCCGCGAACGCCGCGCCGAGACCCGACGATGCATCGCCGCTGCTGGTTTCCTGCGCCGCAGCCTGCGTGACGAAGATCTTGTCGAGAATGCCGGGATCGGCGCGGAACGCCGGCGTCGACCTCCAGGATCACGTGATATTGCGTCAATGTGGCGAAGACGGTGGCGATTTGGCGCTGGCCGAAGGCGTCGTAGAGTGTCTGGTCGATCGCATCCATCGTCACGCCGTAGCGGGCCGCGGCCTGGCGGTCGATCGTGATCGCCATGCTGTATGCCGTCGTCCTGCCGGTCGCTGGCGACGTCGGCGAATTCCGGCCGCCGGCGCAACGCCTGGAGCAGCCGCTCGCTCCAGTCGCGCAGTTCCGCCTCGTCGAGATCCTGCAGCACATATTGATATTGCGTGCGGCTGGCGCGCGTCTCGATTTGCAAGTCCTGCGCCGGCTGCAAATGCAGCGAGATGCCCTCGACGTTCTGCACCGCGCGGCTGAGCCGCCGCATGATCTCGGGGAGCTTGGCGTCGCGCGTCTCGGGTGATCCGATGTCGATGTAGAGCCGGCCGCTGTTCAGCGTCGGATTGACCGTGCCGGCGCCGACGAAACTGTCGACGCCGCGCACCGCGGGATCGCGCGCGACAATGTCGGCGACGGCGCGCTGTCGCGCCGCCATGGCGGGGAATGAAATATCCTGCGCAGCGTCGGTGACGCCGATCAACAGCCCGGTGTCCTGATGCGGCAGGAAACCCTTGGGAACGACGATATAGAGCCAGGCGGTCGCGATCACCGTTCCCAGCGTGAACACCAGCGTGGCGCCGCGCCGTCGCAGCACATAGTCGAGCCCGAAGACATAGAGCCGGCACAGGGCGTCGAAGCCGCGCTCGCTCCAGCGGAACAGCGCGCCCGGTTGATGTCCCGGCCGTTCTTGCTCGAGCAGTTGCGCGCACATCATCGGCGTCAGGGTCAGCGAGACCGCGCAGGAGATGATGACCGCCACCGAGAGCGTCATCGCGAATTCGCGGAACAGCCGGCCGACAACGCCGCCCATCAGCAGCAGCGGGATGAACACGGCGATCAGCGACACCGTCAGCGAGATCACCGTGAAGCCGATCTGTCGCGCGCCTTTGAGCGCGGCCTGCAACGGAGGGTCTCCGGCCTCGATGTAGCGCACGATGTTTTCGATCATGACGATGGCGTCGTCGACCACGAAGCCGGACGCGACGGTCAGCGCCATCAGCGACAGGTTGTCCAGGCTGAAGCCGAGCAGCGCCATCACCGCCGAACGTGGCGATCAGCGAGACCGGCAGCGTCACGCCGGGAATGACGGTCGCCCACAGCTTGCGCAGAAACAGGAAGATCACCAGGATCACCAAGCGCGACGGTCAGCACCAGGGTGAACTGCACATCGGCGATCGCCGCGCGGATCGTTACGGTGCGGTCGGTCACGACGGCGATCTTGAGCGAGGGCGGCAGCAACGTCCTGCAGCTTCGGCAACAGCGCGCGGACCGCGTCGACCACCTCGATGGTGTTGGCGCCGGGCTGTCGCTGAATGTCGAGCACCACGGCGATCTTGCCCTGATACCAGGCCGCCTGATCGGCGTCCTCGACGGCGTCGACGGCCGAGCCGATGTCGCGCAGCAGCACCGGCGCGCCGTTGCGATAGGCGATCACCGCGTCGCGATAGCTCCGCGCCTCGAACAACTGGTCGTTGGCGTCGACCTGAAAGGCCTGGCGCGGGCCGTCGAGGGTTCCCTTCGGTTGATCCGAAGTCGTCGCCGCGATCCCGCGCCGCACGTCCTCCAGCGACAGGCCGAGACCGGCGATCTTGGTTGGATTGACCTGCAGCCGCACGGCGCGCGTCAGGCCGCCTTCGACCGTGACCGCGCCGACGCCGGGGATCTGCGACAGCTTCTGGACGACCACCGTTTGCGCGTAGTCGTTGATTTCATGCAGCGGCAGCGTGTCGGAGGTCAGCGCGAGGATCAGCACCGGCGTGTCGGCCGGGTTGACCTCGCGATAGACTGGCGGGCTCGGGAGCAGACCCACGGGTATCCAGCCGGAGGCGGCGTTGATGGCTTCCTGAACATCCTCCGCCGCGGAATCGATACGGCGCGACAGGTTGAATTGTAGCGTGATCTCGCTGATCCCGTAGGCGCTGGTCGAACTCATCGTCTGCAGGCCGGAGATCGCGCCGAAATATCGTTCGAGCGGCGCGGTTATCGAGGTCTCCACGACATCGGGCGAAGCGCCGGGATAGGGGGTCACGACCTCGAAAGTTGGAAAATCGACGGTCGGCAGCGCCGCCACCGGGAGTTCGCGATAGCCGAGCAGCCCCAGCAGCACAACCGCGACGATCAGCAGCGTCGTCGCGATCGGTCGGTGGATGAAGGGTCCCGACATTTTCAATCAGCCGGCGTTGGCGTTCTTCTCAGGTGTCTTGTCAACTTCGACCTTCGTGCCGTTCTCCAACCGATAGTAACCGCTCGTGACGACTTTCTGGCCCTTCGAAAGACCGCGCTCGATCAGCACGCGACCGTTCTCGGCCGGATCGGCGGTGACCTCGACGCTCTTCACCGTGTTGTCGGGCTTCAACACCCAGACCAGATCGCCGCGCGGCCCGTGCCGCAGAGCGGTGGCGGGGATGGTAAGTCCCTCCGGCCGAGTGTCGACCGTAATGCGGCCGTTGACGAAATTGCCCGGCCACAGCTTGAAATTGGCGTTCGGAAAGCTCGCCCTCAGCTTGATCGTGCCCGTCGATTGATCGACTTGATTGTCGATGACGTCGATGGTGCCGCGGTCCAGTTCGGTGCGATCGTCCTGACCCAACGCGACGACCGGCGCCTCCGCATGGCCGATGGTCAGCTTGGTCCGTTCAAGAGCGGCGGACGCCAATGTGAAAATTACAGAAATCGGTTGCAACTGCGTGATGACAAGGATCGGCTTGGAATCGCTCGCATGCACGAAATTGCCTTGATCGATCTGCCGGATGCCGATCCGTCCGCTGATCGGCGCCTTGATCGTGGCGTAATCGAGTTGCGTTCGCGCGTATTCGATCTGCGCCTGATCGTTCATCGTCTGGGCGCGATACTGGTCCACCAGCGCATGCTGCTGGTCGACCTGTTGCTGGCTGGCGAAATTCTTCACAACGAGCGTGTCGTAGCGCTTCATGTCCAGCTGCGCGCCGGCAAGCAACGCGCTGTCCTTTTGCAACGTCGCCAGTTGTTGGTCCAGCAAAGCCTGAAACGGGCGGGGATCGATGATGACCAGGGGATCGCCCTGCTTCACGTCCTGGCCTTCGGTGAAAAGCACATTGGCGATCTGGCCGTCGACCCGGCTCGTTATCGACACCGTGTTATAAGCTTGCACCGTGCCGATGCAGGTCAGGTAGATCGGGACCGCCTCCTGCTTGACGACGGCGACGCGCACTGGCGGGAGCGAGGGCGTAGGCGTTTCTGTGGCGTTACCCTCGGATTCCGTGTTCACATGCAAGAGCGACAGAACGGACGAGACCTCTCGCGTCGCCCATCCGAGCCACGACCCCGGCGTAAGAACCAGGACGCCGGTCCCGAGCACGAGAAATCCCGCCCGCCTCCAAGAGCGGCCGCGCGAAAATCGCACTGCTTGGGTTGACGCTTCCAAGCCCGAAGTCCCCGAATTCAACGCGGGCGCGCCGAAGTCAAACTCGGCCCGCCGACGTTATACGCCGTAATTGCCGACTCTGATGAGTTGTCCGTCCGCGCTCATGCCTTTCCCTATAGAATGTTAAGCAATATTTCTGTGCGGCGTATCGTAGTCTGCCTTATATTATGTCGCCTCACTCGGCGTGTCATCCGTTTATTACAAATGATTGTGTTCGGAAGGTCCGGCCAAAACCTCGGATGGTGCTCATTTCGATCTTCAGGCATGATGGGCGTCTGGCGATTGAGCGGCCGGGGTGAGCGACAGGTTTAGGGCAAGACTGCGACGGAGATACGGAAGCCTATTGCTGTCGGCTCGGTCCTTTGACCGCGGCGGGAGCAACCAGGGGGACGATCCGAACCTCAACTCCGCCTTCGTGCAGGATCACTTGCGATCGCTCGAATGACCGGCCCCAAACTTCGTCGTCGAAAGCCGGCGCCGGCGTATCGACGCACGCAATTCCGGATTCGACAATCGCTCGAGCGCAATCGATGCAAGGAAAGAAGGTCGTGGTGATCTGAGCGCCGGCAGTCGCGACGCCGCGCCGCGCCGCCTCGAAAATCGCGCGTCGCTCCGCATGCTCCATCCATACAAAGCGGCCGTCGCCGTGATGGCGCTCCTCGGTCTCGCGCACGCCCGGGGGGAAGCTGTTGCAGGCCGAAATTACGGCGCCGTCACGCGCAACCAGAACGGCGCCGACCTTGCGCACGCGATTGGGGCTTTGTTCGGCCGCGCACTGCGCCGCCGCCATATTGGCGCCGGGCCTCGGGGCCGCATCCCTGTCGTGGCTCATGCCTATCTCCCAACGCCCACGCGCGGCGCGCGGGCGCTCGCGACGCCGACCATAACCCCCGTGGCGCCCGTTCACGAAGGAATGCGCTTCCCAACGACCGGCGTTAGGGCCTAGTTTGGGCGGGCTTCGGCATTCCAAGCGGCCTCGGCCGCGGCGTGGCGAACCCGCCGACGCTATCCTTGCACGGGAGTTTCGATATGGCGACCAAGGCTTTCCCGAGCCGGCGCGACATCCTAATGACCGGCGCCCTGGCCGGGTCGATGCTCCCACTCCGCGCCCTCGCCGCCGGCAATCGCGCGGTGAACATGCAACTCGGTTGGATCACCGGCGGCAATCAAATAGGCGAAGTCGTCGCCAAGCGCCTGGGCTATTTCGCCGACGAAAAAATCGATTTCGCGATCCAGCCGGGCGGGCCCAATATCGACGGCGTGGCGATTGTCGCGTCTGGCCGTTACGAGGTCGGCCAGGTTTCGTCGAGCCCATCCCTGATGCTGGCGGCGTCCCAGGGCCTGCCGATCCGTTGTTTCGCGGTTGGCGCGCAACAGCACCCCTACGCGTTCTTTTCGTTGCCGAAAGCGCCGATCCGGACGCCGCAGGACATGATCGGCCGCAAGATCGGCGTGCAGGCGACGGGGCAGATCCTGCTGACGGCTCTGCTGCGCAAGAACGGCATTCCCGAGGACAAAGTCGAGAAGGTGATTATCGGCTCCAGCATGACGCCGCTGGTCTCCGGCCAGGTCGACGCCATATCCGGATGGATCACGAATACGACGGCGCTGAAGGTGTTAGGGACCGACTACGTCGCCATGCGGCTTTGGGATTCAGGCGTGAAGCTTTACGCGCTGCCGTATTACGCGACCACCGACCTGCTCAAATCGAGCCCCGACGTGCTCGCCGGCTTCCTGCGCGCCGCGGGCCGAGGATGGGCCTATGTCAAAGAGAATCCGGAGAAGGCGGTCGATCTCCTGATCGCCGAATATCCCAATCTCGTGCGCGCCGACGAGCTTGCGGCCGTGCCGGTGATGTTGAACGTCGAGTTCAACGGGAGCACCAAGGCCAAGGGCTGGGGCAGCTTCGATCCGGCGATCTGGCAAGAGCAGATCGACTTGCATGACGAGCTCAAGCAATTCCCGGCCGGCAAGCCGAAACCCGAGCAGGTTTTCACGAGCGCCATTCTCGATATGACTGAAAAGGACCGGCCGAAGATCGGATGAACAGCTAATATCAAGACTCAGTGAGGGCCACTTATTGAAGAGGAATTGCAAAGCCCAACGCCGTCATGCCCGGGCTTGTCCCGGGCATCCACGCCGTGCGGCGCTGCCAGCTTTGGGGTCTTGCTGCATCGGCGCCGCGTGGAGGGCCGGGACAAGCTTAGGCATGACGGCGACCGGTCAGATTCACTGGGATTTGGTATAGCTCATGGGGCAATCCACCGTCATGCTTGCGCCGCAAAGCGCCGCCGACGACGAGCCCGCGGTGCGTCTCAGCGATGTCTGCGTACGCTTCACCAACGAGCGCGCGACCGTCACAGCGCTGGATCGCATCAGCATCGAGGTCCCGCGCGGCGGCTTTCTGACGTTGCTGGGGCCATCGGGTTGCGGGAAATCGACGCTGCTGCGGGTGGTCGCCGACCTCGTCACGGCCACCTCTGGCGAGATTCGGATCCTGGGCGTCTCAGCCTCGGCGGCGAGACAGCAACGCGATATCGGCTTCGTGTTTCAGGATGCGTCGCTGCTGCCTTGGCGGACCGCGCTCGAAAATGTGCGGCTGCCGCTTGAAGTCGGCGGGCGCCGACGCGGCGCGGCCCCGAACCCCAGCGAACTTCTCGCGCTGGTCGGGCTCACCGGCTGGGAGCACGCTTATCCCCACGAGTTGTCCGGCGGCATGCGGCAAAGAGTGGCGATCGCGCGCGCGCTGGCGATCGGGCCCAAGCTGTTGTTGATGGACGAACCGTTCGGGGCGCTCGACGAGATCACCCGCGACCGGCTCAATGAGGAACTACTGCGCATCTGGGAAAATACCGGCGCGACAATTCTGTTCGTGACCCATTCGATCTACGAGGCCGCCTTTCTCGGTCAGCGCGTGCTCTTAATGGCCGCGCGGCCGGGCCGAGTGCGTGAGATCGTGCCGGTGCCGCTGCCAACCCAGCGATTCATCGCCATGCGCGAAACGCCGGAATTCGTCGAACTCGCGGCGCATTTGCGCCGCGTGCTGGAGACATGTTGATGGAGGCGACGGCGCTTTCCTCGCCGCCCGGCGATTCGACCCCATCGGATGCAAGCGCGAGGGCGGAATTCGCCGGTCGCTTGCGGGTCGCCGCATGGCGCCGCCGGTTGCTGCCGGTCGGCGCGGCCATCGCGTTGCTGATCGTCTGGCAAATGGGCGTGTCGATCTTTCATGTCCAGCCGTTCATCGCGCCGGCGCCTTGGGCGGTCGCTCAGACGCTCTACGAGAAGAGCGGCATGTTGCTCGCCAATCTCGCGCCGACCGCGATAGAGGCGTTCGCGGGCTTTGCGATCGGCAACCTCCTCGCCATTCTCGCCGCGACGTTGTTTGTCCACCAACGCGCGACGGAGGAGGCGTTTTTCCCGCTCGCGGTAATGTTTCACACCATACCAGTCATGGCTTACGCGCCTATTCTGGTGCTGCTGCTCGGCAATGGGCTCTCGGCCAAGGTCGCGATCGCGGCGCTGATCTGCTTCTTCCCGACGCTCGTGAACATGACGCGCGGACTGCGCGCGGTGAGCCCGCAACAACTTGAGTTGATGCGCATTCTCTCAGCCTCGCCGACCGAAGTTTTCTTTAAGCTGCGTATCAAGAGTTCGCTGCCCTATCTGTTCTCGGCGCTCAAGATCGCTTCGGCGACCTCGGTGATCGGCGCCATCGTCGGCGAATGGATCGGCGCGACGACCGGCATCGGCGCGTTGATCATCCAGGCCACCTACAATTTCGACTCCGCCTTGCTCTACGCCACGATCGTCGTCGGCTCGCTGTTCTCCGCCGCGTTCTTCGGCGTCATTTCATGGCTCGAACGCGTCTTCATCACCTGGAATGTCTCGCAGACGGGATGACGCCCTTCGCATCGACTTGAGGAACAGACCATGGATCACAATGACCAGATATCCGAACCGGGCGGCCCGGTCCCCGTCGTCAAACGCGCCGACCTTGTCGTTGTCGGCGGCGGACCGGCGGGCGTTGCAGCGGCGGTCGCCGGCGCGCGCTGCGGCCTCTCCGCCGTGTTGCTGGAGCGCTACGCCTATCTCGGCGGGCTCGCCTCGGGCGGCATGGTGCTGGTGCTCGACGACATGTGCAACGGCGACGAAATTTCCGTGCGCGGCCTTTGCGCCGAGTTGATCGAGCGCATGGAGACGCTTGGCCTCTGCGTGACGCCGCCTGCGGAAGAGCGTCGTTCCGACCCGGCGCTTTGGCGCAAGTGGTCGCGTTGGGGCGTGTTTGATTTTCACTCCCACGAGAAGCCGCAGCCGATCTGCTACGCCTCCGCCTTCGATCCCGATGGCTTCAAGCGCGCCGCCAACGACATGGTGGCCGAGGCGAAGGTCGATCTGCGGCTGCACAGTTGGTTCTCGCGCGCCATCTTGGAGAACGGCGACATCAAGGGCGTCATCTGCGAAACCAAGTCCGGCCGGCAGGCGATCATGGGCAGAGTCGTGATCGACGCGACCGGCGATCTCGATGTCGCGGCCGCCGCGGGCGCGCCGTTCATCCGCGGCGCCTATATCGTCACGACGGTATTTCGCCTCGGCGGCGTCGACACGGACGCCGCCGAGCGCTTCGAATACGAAGAGCCCGCCGCCTTTGCCGCTGTCGACCGCGAGGCCAAGCGCACGATCGGCGGCTCCTGGGCGAAATGGTGGTTGAAAACGCCGCTGCCCGGCATCGTCTGGTGCAATTGCCCGCATATGTCGGGCTTCGACGGGGTCAGCGTGGAGGACCTGACCCGCGCCGACTTCGAAGGCCGGGCGCGCATCGCCGCGCTGCTGCAATTCGTCAAGTCGAAGATGCCGGGTTTCGAAAACGCCTTCATCGTTGACGTCGCTCCGCAGATCGGCGTCCGGCAGACGCGTTTGCTGGACGGCGTCTATGTGATGACCAAAGAGGATGTGACCTCTCGCCGTCATTTCCCCGACAGCATCGCGCGCGGGCGCGACTACTACTACCCTTATCGCGCGATGCTGCCGCGCGGCGTCGGTCAATTGCTGGTGGCCGGGCGGCACTATTCCGCAACCTCGGCTGCGCAGCGCGACTCGCGCGAAATCCCGCCGTGCATGGCGATGGGCGAGGCGGCCGGCGTCGCCGCCGCTCTGGCGCTGGAGACGGAGGTCGGCGTCGCCAACATCGACGTGGCGGCCTTGCAAAGGCGTCTTCGCGCCCAGGGCGCCGACCCCGGCGACATCCCAGCGGCCAACGCCTTCGTCGCCGCCGCCGCGGAATAGAGGAAACCGCATGCCGTCCGAAGCCGCTCAGCCGCTGTCCGGAATACGCGTCATCGATTTCACGCAAGTGATGCTCGGTCCGAGCGCGACGCAAGTGCTCGCCGACTATGGCGCCGACGTCATCAAGATCGAGCGTCCCGGCGCCGGCGATCTTTCGCGCACCTCGATCCCCGACGATCCTGATGGGATGAACAATCCGGTTTTCCGCAGCCTCAACCGCAACAAGCGCTCGATTGCGCTGGATCTGCGCAAGCCCGAGGGCAAGGAGATCATCTACGATCTCGTGCGCGGGGCCGACGTTGTCGTCAACAATTTTCGCGCCGGCGTCATGGAGCGCATGGGTTTCGGGTACGACGACCTCGTCAGGATCAATCCGCGCATCATTTGCGCGTTTGGTTCCGGGTTCGGCCAGAGCGGCCCGCTCGCGCACAAGGGCGGCCAGGACATTCTCGCCCAGGCGCTTTCAGGCGTCATGCGCCGCAAGAGCAACGACGAC
Organism: uncultured Pseudomonadota bacterium; assembly: GCA_963807735.1. Classification (GTDB taxonomy): domain Bacteria; phylum Pseudomonadota; class Alphaproteobacteria; order Rhizobiales; family Beijerinckiaceae; genus Roseiarcus. Next base: position 119,663 of record CAWEDI010000049.1, read on the forward strand.
GAGCCGCTGACGATCTACGCGACGGCGCTTTGCGACTACACCGCCGGCATGCATCTGGTGCAGGCCATTCTGCTCGCGCTGCTGCAACGAGAAAAGACGGGGCGCGGTCAGCAGGTCGCAGTGTCGCTGTTTGAATCCATGCTGGCGATGCAGATGCAGGAGGCCGCGATGTGGCTGCAACGCGACCGGCATTTCTCCTGGGGCGGGTATCCCTTGACCGGCGTGTTTGAAACGACCGATGGCGCGGTGGCGCTGGTCGGCGCGTTCAAGACCAACCCGCTGCGCGATATTTGCAAGGCGCTTGATCTGCCCGATCTCTCCGCCGACCCGCGCTTCGCGACGTTCAAGGACCAGGTCGCCAACAAGCCAGAACTTCACGCCCTGTTCCGCGAGCGCTTCGCGTCCAACCGCAGCGCGCATTGGATTACGAAGTTGGAGGAGCAGGATCTGCTTTGCTCGCCGGTGCTCACGCTCGCCGAGGCGCTCGGGCATCAGCAGACAAAGGCGAACGGCTCGGTGATCGCGACGCCCGACGGGCACGAGGTTGTCGGCTCGCCGCTCTCCATGGCGCCCGGCGCCTTTCAAGTGCGCCGCTCCGCGCCGAAACTCGGCGCCGACGGCGCGGCCGTTTTGGACGAGGCCGGCTATAGCGCCGAGCGCGTCGCCGCGCTCAAAGCCGCGGGGATCGTCGCATGAGCGTTCATTTTGAAGTCGCCAATCACGTCGCAACCGTAACCATCGATCGGCCGGACCGGCTCAACGCGATCGACGCCGCGG
>CAWEDI010000050.1:0-19447 GCA_963807735.1 uncultured Pseudomonadota bacterium
GCGCAACGCACTCTATACTTGTGAGGTCGCCGGCGCCGAGGTTCCGGTTCATCTGGGCGCCGCCGCGCCGCTAACGCGCCGCCACCTCGACGCGCATTGGTTCCACGGCCGCGATGGGCTCGGCGATCGAAACTACCCGGCCCCGAGGCGCCACCCCGAGCGCGAGAACGCCGTCGATGCGCTGATCCGCGTCGCCGCGGCCGAGCCCGGCCTGACGCTGGTCACGCTCGGCCCGCTGACCAACATCGCGCTGGCGCTCGCCCGCGACCCCGGCTTCGCCGAAAATATCGGACGCTGCGTCGTCATGGGCGGGGCGCCCTGCTGCGAGGGCAACGCCACGCCGGCGGCGGAATATAACATCTGGGTCGACCCGGAGGCGGCGCGCAGGACGTTCCGCTCCAAGCTGCCGATCGAGATGGTCGGCTGGCAGGTTTCGCGCGGCGCCTCCGTGCTCGACGACGACGAAGTCGCGGACCTTCTCGCGCTGGGTACGGACAAGGCGCGCTTCGCCGTCGAGTGCAACGGGCGTGCGCGCGAAGCCTATTTCGTGCAGACCGGCGAACGCGGCTTGTCGCTCGCCGACCCGACCGCGATGGCGGTGGCGCTCGAACGCGGCATCGGGACGAGTTGGAGCCGGCATCTGGTCGAGATCGAATGCGCGAGCGAGTTGACGCGCGGGATGACGATCGTCGATCGACTCAATGTCGCGCATGACGAGAACAACCGCGCCGGCTGGGCCGACGCCCTCGCCGCCGGGGTCAAGGCCGACATCTGCTGGACCCTCGACGCCGCGGCCTACAAGGCGATGCTGAGGCGATCGCTGGCGTGAGCGCAGACCGGCTCAATCTCAGCGGCGAATGGTCGGGCGTCTATAGCTATCCGGGCGCGCTGCCGCCCGTCTCGTTCAGCGCCTCGCTGTCGGATAACGGCGGCTGGCTCAGCGGCGTCATTTCCGAGGACGGCTCGCCGCCGTTTCCGAGCGGGCGACGCCAATCTTCGCTCCAGGGACGCCGGGTCGGCGTCACGGTATCCTGGCTCAAGACTTATGAGCACCGCGAGGTCATCCACGACGTCGCCTACGAGGGCGCGGTCAGCGGCGACGGCGAAGAGATCAGCGGGCGCTGGTCGATCGTCGGCGACTGGTCCGGCGCGTTCCTGATGGTGCGCCAGTCGCGGCGCGCCGAGGCGCGGCGGCGAAGAGCGGCCACGCGGGCGTGATCTAAAACCCCTCGGCCCCCATCGCGCGAAACGCTTCGGCGAGCTGCGCCGACATCGGCAGGCCCACGGTCTCGCCGGTCGGCGTGGGCGCCAGGAACCACGCCCGATAGGTCGCGGCGAGCGCGCCGTCCGCCGCCATCGTCGCGAACGCCCGTTGAACCGCGGCCGCCATCAGCGGATCGTCCTTGCGGAACATCAGGCCGTAGGGCTCGTAGGTGAGGAAATCGCCAACGACGCGCATCTCGGTTTGGCCGTGATGGCTGGCGATGAGGCCGGTCAGCAGCACGTCGTCGGCGGCGAGCGCCTGCGCCTCGCCGCTCGCGACCTTGGCGTAGGCTTCGTCGTAGCCCGGCGCGGCGACAAGGGTGACGCCGAGCTTGTATTTGTCGTTCATCGCCCGCAGCGCGGTCTCGGCCGTGGCGCCGGAGACGACGACGAGGGTCTTGTCCTTGAGATCGCGCAGCGAGCTTTCTGCCGCGCCGGCGCGCATCATCAGCTTGACGCCGGCGACGAAGATGAGCGGCGAGAATGCGGCCTGCTTGCGCCGCTCGACATTCTCGGTCGTCGAGCCGCATTCGAGATCGACGCGGCCGGACGAAACCGCCTCGAAGCGGTCGCTCGCCGTGACCGGGGCGTAGGCGAGCGCGACCGGGCTTTGCAGTTCGCGGGCGATTTCGTCGACGACGCCTTTGCAGAGGTCGAGCGAATACCCGAGCGGCTTGCCGTCGCGCGCGTAGGAAAACGGGAAGGCGGATTCGCGATAGCCGAGCGTCAGCGTTCCGCTCGCCCGCGCCTTGGCGAGCGTTCCAGTCAGCGTCGCCGGCAGTTCGTCGGCCTGTGGGGTTCGCGGCGCGGTGAGGTCCGCGCCGCCGAGATCCTCCGCGCGCGCCGAAAACGCGACGCATAGCGCCAGCGCGAGGAGCGCCGCTCTCATGCCGCGACCGGCTGCGCGACTTCCACGGGATCGTTGGCGGGGCCAAGGTCGCCCTCGAATTTCGCCACCGCCGCCGCGGCAAGCGAATTGCCGATCACGTTGGTGGCGCTGCGGCCCATGTCGAGGAACTGATCGATGCCGAGGATCAGCAGCAATCCGGCCTCGGGGATGCCGAATTGCTTGAGCGTCGCCAAAATCACGACCAGCGAGGCGCGCGGCACGCCGGCGACGCCCTTCGAGGTGATCATCAGCACCGCCGCCATGGTGAGCTGTTTGCCGATCGGCATATCGACGCCGTAGGCCTGCGCGATGAACATTGACGCGAACGTCGTGTAGGCCATCGTGCCGTCGAGGTTGAAGGAATAGCCGAGCGGCAACACGAAACTGGCGATCCGGCGCGACACCCCGAACCGCTGCAACTGCTCGAGGATCTTTGGATAGGACGCCTCCGAGCTGGCGGTGGAGAACGCGAGCAGGAACGGCTCGCGCATCCGCCCGACCAGTTCACCCATCCGCGGCCCCAGCACGAAGCGGCCGACCAAGACCAGCAGCACCCAGAGAATGATCAGCGTCAGATAGAAGCCGCCGAGGAACTTGGCGAAGTTCACCAGGACCATCGGTCCGGACTTGGTGATGACCGAAGCCACCGACGCGCAGACGGCGATCGGGGCGAGCTTCATCACATAGCTGGTGATATTGAGCATCATATGCGAGACGCTGTCGGTGAGTTCGAGCAGCGGCTTGCCGCGCTCGCCGAGCGCCATGATGGCGACGCCGGCGAACACCGAGAACACGACGATCTGCAGGATTTCGCCTTCCGCCAACGACTTGAAGATCGAGGTTGGCACCAGATGGTCGATGAAGTTCTCGATCGAGAACGCCTGCGTCGTCAGATTGGCGGCGCTGGCCCCCTGATCGACGACGATGCCGACGCCGGGCTTCAACAGGTCAACCATCATCAACCCGAGCAGCAGCGAGACAATCGACGCGCTGACAAACCACGCCATCGTCTTGGCGCCGATCCGTCCGACCGAGGCGGCGTCGCCCATGTGTCCGATGCCGACGATCAGCGTAGACAGCACCAGCGGGCCGATAATCATCTTGATGAGCTTCAGGAACACCGCCGAGACCAGCGACATGTATTTGGCGACGTTGGCCGCCGTCGCCTTGTCGGGAAAGGCGTAGTAGCTCATGACGCCGAGCGCGACGCCGAGCACGAGACCGATCATCACGTAGACGAAATTGCGATTCACGACGCCGCCCCCAACTCAGATAGCCCGCAGGATCATTTCGGCGGGGGGCGGCGTCAATAGCAAGCGCAGACATCGCCTGCACAAAATTTGACGGACCCCGCGCGAATATTGTCAACGCGACGTATAAGTTGACTTTTTTTGTCGAATGACGGAAACCCGAGCGCCGCGCGGCCAACCGCGTCGCGCTATCGGGAGGGGAGTCGATGTCGCAATCTCAGAAGCCGGAAACGCTCGTCTTGCATGCCGGTTGGCGCGCCGATCCGGCGACCGGCGCCGTCGCGGTGCCGATCTATCAAACGACCTCCTATCAGTTCAACAGCGCCGAACACGCCGCCAACCTGTTCGCGTTGAAGGAGCTCGGCAACATTTACACCCGCATCATGAACCCGACCAACGACGTGTTGGAGAAGCGCATCGCCGCGCTCGAAGGCGGCGTCGCGGGGCTGGCGGTGGCCAGCGGCCAGGCGGCCTCGGCGTTCTCGATACAGAACCTTGCGCGCGCCGGGGACAACGTCGTCTCCTCGACCGATCTCTACGGCGGCACCTGGAACCTGTTCGCCAACACGATGAAGGACCAGGGCATCGAGGTCCGCTTCGTCGATCCCTCCGACCCCGAGAATTTCGCCCGCGCCACCGATGCGCGCACGCGCGCCTATTACGCTGAAACGCTGCCCAATCCGAAGCTGATCGCATTCCCGATCGCCGAGGTGGCGGCGATTGGCCGGCCGCTCGGCATTCCGCTCATCATGGACAACACCGCCGCGCCGGTGCTGGTCCGGCCATTCGATTACGGCGCGGCGATCGTCGTCTATTCCTCGACCAAATATCTCGGCGGCCACGGAACGTCGATCGGCGGCCTCATCATCGACAGCGGCAATTTCCCTTGGGGCGATTTCGCCGAGCGCCAGCCCGCGCTGAACACGCCCGATCCGAGCTATCACGGCGCCGTTTGGGTCGAGGCCGTCAAGCCAATCGGCCCCGTCGCCTACATCATCAAGGCGCGCACCACGCTGTTGCGCGATCTGGGCGCGTCGATGTCGCCGTTCAACGCGTTTCTGACCTTGCAGGGCGTCGAGACGCTGGCGCTGCGTATGGAGCGGCATTGCTCCAACGCCCTGGCGGTCGCCAAATTCCTGCGCAGCCGGACGGAGGTCGAAACCGTCATCCATCCGAGTCAGCAGAGGAGCGCGGCGTCCGAGCGGGCGGCCAAATATTTGCGCCGCGGGCAAGGCGGCCTCGTCGGCTTCGAGATCAAGGGCGGCAAGGACGCCGGCCGGCGGTTCATCGACGCGCTGCAACTCTTTTATCACGTCGCCAATATCGGCGATGCGCGCTCGCTCGCCATTCATCCGGCGACGACGACCCACTCGCAGCTTTCGCCGGAGGATCAATTGGCGACGGGCGTGTCGGAAGGCTACGTCCGACTGTCGGTCGGCCTGGAGCATATTGACGACATCCTGGCCGATCTCGATCAAGCGCTGAAGGCGTCGGCGTGAACGAGCTGCGCAACTGAAGCCGGCGGCGCCGCTCAACCCGCCTCTAGGAAACTCTCCGCCGTCGCCAGATCGACCGAGACGATCTGGCTGACGCCGCGCTCCGGCATGGTCACGCCGAACAGCCGGTCCATACGCGCCATCGTCACCGGGTTGTGGGTGATCGTCACGAAGCGGGTGTCGGAGCGCTTGCGCATCTCGTCGAGCAGATCGCAGAAACGCTCGACGTTGTAATCGTCGAGCGGCGCGTCGATCTCGTCGAGCACGCAGATCGGCGAAGGGTTGGTGAGAAACACCGCGAAAATCAGCGCCGTCGCGGTCAGCGCCTGCTCGCCGCCGGAGAGTAGCGTCAGCGTCTGCGGCTTCTTACCCGGCGGCCGGGCGACCAGTTCGAGGCCCGCTTCCAGCGGATCGTCGGACTCGATGAGTTGCAGTTCGGCGGTCCCGCCTTCGAACAGCGTGGTGAACAGCTCGCCGAAATGCTTGTTGACCACCGTGAACGCGCTGAGCAATCGCTCGCGGCCCTCGGCGTTGAGACTGCCGATCGCCGAGCGCAGCCGCTTGATCGCCTCGGAGAGGTCGGAGCGCTCGGCCGCCATCTTGTCGCGCGCGCCTTCGACCTCGGCGAGCTCCTCGTCGGCGCGCAGGTTGACCGAGCCCAGCCGTTCGCGCTCGAGCTTCAGGTTTTCGAGCCGCTTTTCGATCACGCCGGCGTCGGGCGTCGGCTCGTCGCGCTTGATTCCGGCGAGTTCGTGCAGGCCGTGCGGATCGGTCTCCAACTCCGTCGCGATCGCCTTCAGCAATTCCTCGCGTCGCAGTCTTGCGGCTTCGACGCGCTGCTCGGCGGCGGCGCGCTGCTCGCGCGACGACGACATCGCTTCGAGCGCCGCGCGCGCGGCGCGATCGGCCTCGCTGAGCCGGGTCTCGGCGGCGACGCGCTCATCGGCCGCCGCCGCCCGCGCGGCCTCGGCTTCGCTGAGCTGCGACATCAACGTCCGGCGTTGCAGCGCGAACTGGTTCGGCGCGTCGTCGAGGGTTTCGAGTTCCTCCTCCGCGCCGCCGCGCCGCTCGGAGATGTCGCCGATATGCGCCTCGGCCTTGCTGCGCCGCTCCGCCCAGGAGCGCCGCTCCTCCGCGATCGTCCGCTGACGCACCGCACGCAATTCGAGCTCGCGCGCCAAATTGCGGGCGAACGCTTTCGCCTCGGCATGGCGCGAGCGCGCCTCGGCGGCGACAGCGCGGGCGCGCTCCAGTTCGGCGGCGAGTTGGTCGCCCGGCGGCAACGCTTGCAGAGCGGCGCCGGCGGCGGTCCGGCGCTCGACCGCCTCGTCGCGGGCGGCGCTGGCGCGCGCCAGCCCTTCGTCGAGCGCGGCAAGCTTTGTGCGGGTCTGGGCGCGGCGGCGCTCGGTCCCGGTGAGTTTTTCGCGCGCCGCGTCGGCGGCGGCGCGGGCTTCGCGGACGCGTTGCCGCGTCGTCGTCTCGGCGTTGGCGGCGTCGCGTAGGATCGCTGCGAGACGCGCGGCGTCGTGCTTTTTCGCCTCGGCGTCGTGGCGCGCCGTCTCGCCTTCGGCGACGAGATCGCCGAGCCGGTTCTTCTCGACCAGCCGTCGCGCGGCGGGAGTCGGCGCCTCGGCGGCGGCGGTGAAACCGTCCCAGCGCCACAGATCGCCCTCCCGCGAGACCAGCCGCTGGCCGGGCTTCAGCCGTTGCGCCAGCGCCGGCCCGTCGGCGCGCGCGACCACGCCGATCTGCGCGAGACGCCGCGCGAGTTCGCTTGGCGCCTTAACATGCGCGGCGAGGCTATCGACGCCCTCGGGCAGCGCGGGGTCGTCGTCCGCGCGCGCGCCGGCCCAGCGCGCGGGAGCGCCTTCGGCGGTCGAGGCGTCGAGATCGTCGCCGAGCGCGGCGCCGAGAGCGGTCTCGAAGCCTCGCTCGGCGGCGATGGCGTCAATGACCGGCGGATGCTCGCCGCTTGACGCTGAGCCGAGCAGCTTTTCTAGCGTGCGGGCTTCGGTCTCCAGGCGCTGCGCGCGGCGCTCGGCCTCGGCGAGGGGGCTGCGAGCGGCGGCTTCGGCCTCGCGCGCGCCGGCGTGCGTCTGCTCGGCCTCCAGCGCGACCTCCTCCGCCTCGGCGAGCGTCTCCATCAGCTCTTCGAGCGCAGCGGAGGCGTCCTCGAACGCCGCCTCGTCGGCCTCGGCGCCGGGCAGCGCGGCGCGGTCGCGGGTCAGCGCGGCGAGTTCGTCCTCGAATCGGCGCCAGCGCCGGATTTCCTCGTCGAGCGCGCTTCCCAGCGCGTTGCGCTGAGCGGCGAAATCCGCCGCGGCAGTCTGCGCCGCGCTCAGCGCCGCCTCGGCCTCGGTCAGCGCCTCGGCCGCCTCGGCCTCTCGCGCGTCCGCCTCGGCGCGGGCGTCGTCGCCGCCTTCCTGGTTCGCGAGATCCTCGGCTTCCGCGTCAAGCCGCTCGATCGCCTGCGCCGCGTCGGCGACCAGCGATTGCTCGCGCTCGATGTCGCGGCCCATCTGCTCGATGCGGCGGCGCAATTCCGTGGCGCGCGCTTCGGCGCGCTTCTCTTCGCCGGCTAGGACGTCGCGCGCCGCGGTGAGGCGATGCAGCGCCGCGCCGGCGCGCGCCTCCGCATCGCGCAACGCCGGCAGATCGGCGGCGGCCATCGCCTGCGCGCGCGCGGATTCCGCCTGCGCGCGCGTCCGCTCCGTGACGTCGCTGGTCAGACCCGCATGGGCGCTCTCGGCCTGCGAGAACGCGGCCTCGACGTCGCGCCAGGCAATCAGCTTCGACAGCGCCTCGTAGCGGCGAATCTCGGCGCCGAGACCGCGATAGCGCTGGCTCTGTCGCGCCTGCTTGCGCAGGCTTTCGACCTGCGAATCGACCTGACGCAGCACATCCTCGACGCGGGCGAGATTCTCCTCCGCCGCCTTGAGCCGAAGCTCCGCCTCGTGGCGGCGCGAATGCAGCCCGGCGATGCCCGCCGCTTCTTCGAGCACCAGCCGCCGCGCCGCCGGCTTGGCGGCGATGATCTCGCCGATCTGCCCCTGCCTCACCATCGCCGGCGAGCGCGCGCCGGTCGAGGCGTCGGCGAACAGCAGTTGCACGTCGCGGGCGCGGGCCTCGCGGCCGTTGATCTTATAGACGGAGCCCTTGTCGCGCTCGATGCGGCGGATGACTTCGATCGTCTCGGAATCGTTGAACGCGGCCGGCGCGCGGCGGTCGGAATTGTCGAGCGTCAGGCCGACTTCGGCGATGTTGCGCGAGGGCCTGCGCCCGGAGCCGGCGAAAATGACGTCCTCCATGCCGGAGGCGCGCATGTTCTTGTAGGAATTCTCGCCCATGACCCAGCGCAGGGCTTCGACCAGATTGGATTTGCCGCAGCCGTTCGGACCGACGACGCCGGTGAGTCCGGGCTCGATCTTGAATTCGGTCGGGTCACAGAAACTCTTGAACCCGGCCAGTCGCAGCCGTTCGAACTTCATCGCGTCGTGGCGCTCGCCGCTTGCCTCGCGGAATACGAGGGAATCACCTAGCCCCACGGTTCACAAGAACGGACGGGGATCAAGGGGGCGGGCTGCTTTTCAGGTGGGAATCCGACGCCAACCGCCGTCACGGCGAGCCCCGGGAAACGCTTTCGCGTATTCTTCGATCGGATCGCCGAGGTCAAGCAGGCTCATGGCGCGCGCCGACTTCAGCCCTCGCGTAGCTTGTCTATACCTTGCGGCGACAATATTGATTACGTAACGTCATTCATGGAAGCGCTGGCGTTCAGGTTATCCGCCAAGACATTTTTCACCTTAAAGTAAGAACCCGACTCTATTCCTCGCTTCGGGGACGCAAGTCGTAGTCCGCAATGTCAAAGCGGCCGGCGGTGCTTAGCTCTCCTTGTCGTGAGCGGCGAGAATCTGACAATGTCGACGAATCCATTGCGAGCGCTGATGATCAGCGCGCCAAATCCGTTTGACTTCGACGACAACGAGGTTGCGACGTCTTCGCTTGGTCCGATGACGCCCTGGCAAGCTCTTGGCTGGGTGACGCCCGTCGTGCCTTACAACGTGTTCGCCGGCTCCCGGGCGGTCGTCCAATCGGGCGACGACGTGGCCGCGCCGGTGATGATTTACGGCGCGACGGGCGACGATTCCGGCGGCGTGCTGACGCTGCAAAACGGCGGCGCGATCAAGGGCTCGATCTCCTTCTTCGGCGCCGGCGGCGAATTCGACGACGTGAGCGGCGCGGCCCATGCCTACCTGTTCTACGGCGGCGGCGGCGCGATCCGGCTGTCCGCCGCCGGCGCGGAAGCCAACATCGCCGACACCGGGAGCCAGGCAAGCACGGTTTACGGCGCTGAAATCGCGGTGAACCTGACCAACGCCGAGAGCAACGTCGTCGGCGACAACAATGACGTGACATTCGAGACCGGCGCCGACGCCGTAACGCTCTACGGATCGGCGACCGGGTGGAACACGGTCACGGGGTCCGGCGGGACGGTCACGATCGATCGCGGCTACGCCTCGCTGGTCGGCGGCGGCGACACGATCTCCGCGACTTCCGGCGCCTGGTTGAGCCTCTACGATACCGGGAGCGCCGCGGATGTCGTGTACGCCGCGTCGGCGTCGCTCATTCTCAACGGCGTCGAGGCCGACGTGACCGGCGGCGGCGACGTCATCCTCACGACAAGCCCGTCGACGCTCGCCCTCTCGAACGCGGGCGGCGCTTGGGACGGCGTTTTCGGCTCGGGCGACAGGATCGCGCTGGACGGCGCCGCGGCCATCGTCGGCGGCGACGAAACCATCGTGGCGACGACGGGCGCCTGGCTCAGCCTGTTCCATACCGCCGGCGACGCCGACACGGTGCAGGCCACCGGGGCGCATGTCATCGTCAACGACGCGCGCGCCTCGATCGCTGGCGGCGGCGATACGATCTTCGCCAACGGCGCCGTCTCGGTCAGCCTTGGCGGGACCAACGGCGATGCGGACGTCCTGTGGGGTTCGGACGCGCGCGTTGCGATGTTCGGCGCGCAGGCGTCGCTGTTCGGGGCGTCGAACGAGGTTTATTTCAGCGGCGATTGCGCGCTGGACGTCACCGGCGAGACCAACGACTTCCATTTCGGCCGAGGGCTCGGCGAAACGACGCTTCGCGGCTTTGACGCCAGCGACGTGCTTAGCCTCAACGCGGCGGACTGGACGAGTTTCAGCGCGCTGCAATCGAGCGGCGACCTCTCACAATCCGGCGCGGACGCCGTGATCCGAATTGATGCTCGCGATGCGATCACGCTGACCAACACGCAAATCTCGACGCTGACCGCGGCGCAGTTCGCCTTCGCCTGAAGTCGGCGCTTGCGCAAGGGCGCCGCCTGCCGCATTTTGCGCGCGTCGCAAAACGCGAGGGGAGGACGTCATGACGTTGATAGGTCGTTGTTTCTGCGGCGCGGTCGAGATCACCGTGGAAGGTCGACCGGAGGCGATGGGCTATTGCCATTGCAGGTCCTGCCGCTCCTGGTCGGGCGGCCCGGTCAACGCGTTCAGCCTCTGGAAGCCGGAGAGCGTCACGGTGACCAAGGGCGCGGCTCAACTCGGCATGTTCGCCAAGACGCCCATGAGTGAGCGGCAGTTCTGCAAGACCTGCGGCGGCCATCTCATGGCCAACCACCCGCCGCTCTCGCTCGTCGACGTGTTTCAGGCGACGATCCCCGATCTCGACTTCCAGCCGATGCTGCACGTCAATTATCAGGAGACGGTGCTGCCCATCAAAGACGGGCTGCCCAAGCTGAAGGATTTTCCGAAGGAGTTCGGCGGCTCCGGCGACGTGCTGCCGGAATAGCCCGCCTCATAGGTCCTTGAAGCCTTTGCCCTCGGCGACCAGCTTCTCCAGCAACGCCGAGGGTCTGAACGCCTCGCCCATCTTCGCCTCGAACGCCTTCATCCCGGCCAGCACTTTGTCGAGCCCAACCGTGTCGGCCCAGAACATCGGGCCGCCGGTGTAGACCGGCCAACCGTAGCCGTTGATCCAGACGATATCGATGTCGGAGGCGCGTTGCGCCTTGCCCTCTTCGAGGATTTTCGCGCCCTCGTTGACCATGGGATAAAGGCAGCGCTCCAGGATTTCCTGGTCCGAGATATTCCGCCGGTTGATCCCCTTGGCGGCCGCGAAGTCGAGGATGACCTTCTCGACGAGCGGCGACGGTTTGGCGTTGCGGTTCTCGTCGTAGTCGTAGAAGCCGGCGCCGGTCTTCTGGCCGCGCCGGCCCCGCTCGCACAGGATTTCGCGAATCGTCGACGACGAGGTTTTCTCCTTCGACCAGCCGATGTCGAGCCCGGCGAGATCGCTCATCGCGAACGGCCCCATCGGCATGCCAAACTCATAAAGCACGCGATCGACGTCCCACGGCATCGCGCCTTCGAGGATCAGCGCCTGCGCCTCGCGCTGGCGCTCCGCCAACATGCGGTTGCCGACAAAGCCGTGGCAGACGCCGACGAGCACGCCGATCTTTCCGATCTGCTTGGCGACCTTCATCGCCGTGGCGACGACGGGCTTGTCGGTCTTGGCCCCGCGCACGACCTCCAGCAACCGCATCACATTGGCGGGGGAGAAGAAGTGCATGCCGATCACCGAGCCCGGCCGCTTGGTGACGGCGGCGATCGCGTCGATGTCGAGATAGCTGGTGTTGGACGCGAGAATGGCGCCGGGCTTGGCGATGGCGTCGAGCTTGGCGAATATCTCTTGCTTGATGGCCATGTCCTCGAACACCGCCTCGATGATGAGGTCGCAATCGGCCAGTGCGGACAGATTGAGCGACGGCGACAGCAGGCCCATTCGGGTCTCGACGTCCGCCGTCGTCATACGACCCTTCTTGGCGGTGTTTTCGTAGTTCTTGCGGATGACGCCGAGGCCGCGGTCGAGCGCGGCTTGCGCGGTTTCGACGATCGTGACAGCCAAGCCGGCGTTGAGGAAATTCATCGAGATGCCGCCGCCCATCGTGCCGGCGCCGATGATTCCGACCTTCTTGACCGGCAGCGTCGGCGTGTCGTCGGCGATGTCGGCGATCTTCCACACCTGCCGCTCGGCGAAGAACACATGCCGCTGCGCCTTCGATTGCGTCGAATGCATCAGCGCCATGAACGCGGCGCGCTCGCGCACCAAGCCCTGGTCGATCGGCAGTTCGACGGCGTCGCGAACGGCGTCGATCGCGCGCGTCCAGGCCTCGAAGCCGCGGTTCTTGCGGGCGTGGGCCTTGTAGATCGCCTCGAAAATCTCCGGCTTTCCGCGCGCCGGCGCGATCTTTTCGTCGCGGTCCCTCACTTTGACGAGCGGCGACCCCGCCGCGATGACGCGCCGCGCGTAGGCGATCGCGCCGTCGCGCAGCTTGCCCTCGTCGACGAGTTCGTCGACGACGCCCCAGGCCTTGGCTTGTTTGGCGGAGAACGGCGTCCCCGACAGGATCGCCTCCGCCGCCGCTTCCGGGCCGATCAGGCGCGGCAGCCGCTGCGTGCCGCCGGCGCCGGGGATCAGGCCGAGCTTGATCTCCGGCAGGCCGAGTTTCGCAGAGGGGACGGCGACGCGATAGTGGCAGACCAGCGCCACCTCCAAACCGCCGCCAAGCGCCGTGCCGTGGATCGCCGCGATGACGGGCTTTGAGCAGTTTTCGATCGCCGCCTGCGCCTCGGGCAAGCTGGCGCCTTGGGACGGTTTTCCGAACTCGGAGATGTCGGCGCCGGCGATGAAAGTGCGGCCGGCGCAGATCAGCACGATCGCTTTGGCGGCGGGGTCGGCCTCGGCGCGTAATATCCCGTCGCGCAGGCCCTCGCGCACCCGCGCCGACAGCGCGTTGACCGGCGGGGAATCGATGGTGAGGATGGCGACGTCGCCGTCGAGCGTCAGATCGGCGACGGAATTGACGGCGGACATGTCGGCGGCCCTTCCAAGCGTTTCGTGCGAACTGGATAGCGCGGCGCGCCCGGTTCCGCCAGATGAGCTTCGATGAGAAGCGCCGAACAAGCCGTCTCCTTCGTCGTCCGCTGCACGGGCGCCTGCCTCACAGGCTACGCCCTCGCCTCCTGGCTCGGGCTCGACAGGCCGCTATGGGCGGCGATGTCGGCGGTGATCGTCTCGCAGGATCGGCTGAACGCGACGCGTTCATCGATCGCCGCGCGAGTGGCCGGCACGCTGGTCGGGGCCGTGACCAGCCTCGCCGTCGGCGGGCTCGGGGAACGGTTCGGCGCTCCGGTCGCGCTCGAGATGGGCGTCTCCGTCGCGGTCGCGGCGAGCCTCGCGTACCGCTTTCCGAGCCTCCGAGTGGCGATGTGGACCGGCCCCGTCGTGCTGCTGACCGGCGAGCCGTCCGAACCGCTGTCCGCCGTGGCGGCGCATCGCGCGATCGAGGTGGCGCTCGGCGCGGCGGTCGCCTGGGCGTTTCACTGGGCGGCGGAGAAGCTCTTCGCGCCCCCGCCATGAGGCGCTAACGGCGGCGTGATTGGACGGAACGGCCGCGGGCTTGTTAACCTGGCCGTTGCGCAAACCACGCGGCTGGTCCGGGGGGACGGGGCATGCCTCTGCAGCCAAGGTCGACGATGCAGGCGGGACGTCTGAGACGCTGGACGCCGCTGGCGCTGTCGTTGGCGCTCGCGCTTTCCGGCTGCGACATCGCCGTTCTCAACCCGAAGGGCCCGATCGGCGCGCAGGAGCGGCAAATCCTCATCGACTCGGTGGCGATCATGCTGGCGATCGTCATTCCGACCATCGCCGCCATTGTTGTCTGCGCCTGGTGGTTCCGCGCCGGAAATCCAAAGGCGCGCTACCGCCCCGAACTCGAATTCTCGGGCCAGGTCGAACTCGTCGTCTGGTCAATCCCGACGCTGACGGTGTTGCTGCTCGGCGGCGTCATCTGGATCGGCTCGCACCGCCTCGATCCCGCCGCGCCGATCGAAGGCGGCGGCGAGCCGCTCGACATCGAGGTCGTCTCGCTCGATTGGAAATGGCTGTTTTTCTACCCCGCGCAGAAGGTCGTCAGCGTCAACGAGCTGGTCGCGCCGGTCGGCGTGCCGCTGCGAATGAAGCTTACCTCTGGCAGCGTGATGACCGCGTTCTTCGTGCCGCAATGGGGCAGCATGATCTACGTGATGAACGGGATGACCACGCATCTCAACCTGCGCGCCGACGAGGCCGGCGACTATCTCGGCGAGGCGTCGCATCTGAGCGGCGACGGCTTCTCCGACATGACGTTCAAGGCCCGCGCCGTCTCGCCCGACGATTTCGCCAGCTGGACGAAGGGCGCCGGCGGCGCCGCGTTCGACGCCGACGCCTACAAGCAAATCGAGCAGCAGGGTCTCGCGGCGAAAGCGCTGCGGCCGCTGGGCGACGAGCATCTGTTCGACGACATCGCCGAGCAGAAGCTGCCGCCGGCCCCCGGGCCGACGCCGACAACGCGTCCCACGACGTCCGGAGGCTGAGGATGTTCGGCAAGCTGACCTGGGACGCGATCCCGTTCGACCAACCGATCCCGCTGGTCTCCGCCGGCGTCGTCGGCGCCGCGTTGCTAGCGACGCTGATCTACATCGCGATCAAGGGCTGGGTTCCCTATCTCTGGCGCGAGTGGATCACCAGCGTCGACCACAAGCGCATCGGCGTGATGTACGTGTTGCTCGCCTGCGTCATGCTGCTCCGCGGTTTCATCGACGCCTTGATGATGCGCTCGCAGCAGGCGTTCGCGTATCGATCCGGCGGCTTTCTGCCGCCGGAGCATTACAATCAAATCTTCTCCGCGCATGGCGCGATCATGATTTTTTTCGTGGCGATGCCGTTCATGATCGGACTGATGAATTTCGTCATGCCGCTGCAACTCGGCGTGCGCGACGTCGCCTTCCCGACGCTCAACTCGGTCGGCTTCTGGCTCACCGCGGCCGGCGCGCTGCTCATCAACATATCGCTGGTCGTCGGCGAATTCGCGCGCACCGGCTGGCTGCCCTATCCCCCGCTGTCGGAGCTGACCTATTCGCCCGGCGTCGGCGTCGACTACTACCTCTGGGCGTTGCAGATCTCCGGCGTCGGAACCGTGCTGACCGGAGTCAATCTCGTCACTACGGTGCTGAAGATCCGCGCCCCCGGCATGACCTACATGCGGATGCCGATCTTCTGCTGGACGACGCTCGCCGCCAATCTGCTGATCGTCGCCGCCTTCCCGGTGCTGACCGCGACGCTGGCGATGCTGCTGCTTGACCGCTACCTCGGCTTTCATTTCTTCACCAATGACGGCGGCGGCAATGTGATGATGTTCATGAACCTCATCTGGGCGTGGGGGCACCCGGAGGTCTACATCCTCGTACTGCCGGCGTTCGGCATCTACTCGCAGGTGGTCCCGACCTTTTGCGGCAAGCCGCTGTTCGGCTATCGCTCGATGGTCATCGCGACGATGGCGATCTGCCTGCTCTCGTTCATGGTCTGGCTGCACCACTTCTTCACCATGGGGGCCGGCGCCGACGTCAACGCGGTGTTCGGCATCATGAGCTCGATCATCGCCGTGCCGACGGGCGTGAAAATCTTCAACTGGCTGTTCACCATGTACGAGGGGCGCATCCGGTTCGAAACGCCGATGATCTGGTCGCTCGCGTTCATGATCACCTTCGTGATCGGCGGTCTGACCGGCGTGCTGCTCGCCGTCCCGCCCGCCGATTTCCTGCTGCACAACAGCCTGTTCCTGGTCGCGCATTTCCACAATGTCATCATCGGCGGCGTGCTGTTCGGCGCCTTCGCCGGCTACACCTACTGGTTCCCGAAGGCGTTCGGCTTCCGCCTCGACGAGACTTGGGGACGCCGCGCCGCCTACCTTTGGATCGCTGGCTTCTACTTCGCCTTCATGCCGCTCTATGTCGTCGGGCTGATGGGCATGACCCGGCGGCTCCAGCACTACGACGTGTCGGAATGGCGGCCTTGGCTGCTCATCGCCGGCGTCGGCGCGCTGCTCGTGCTTGCCGGCATCGTCTGTCAGGTCATCCAGCTTTACGTCAGCATCCGCGACCGCGAGTCGTTGCGCGACTGGGTCGGCGATCCCTGGGACGGGCGGTCGCTCGAATGGGCGACCTCGTCGCCGCCGCCCGACTTCAACTTCGCCGTCCTGCCCGAGGTCGAGGACGAGGAGACGTACTGGTCGCAGAAGCAGGCCGCCGCGAAGCGCGAGGCGTTGCGCGAGGAGCCTGAATACGTCGACATCGAAATGCCGCGCAACAGTCCGACCGGCTTCGTCTGCGCGTTCTTCGCCACCGCCATGGGCTTCGCGCTGATCTGGCACATCTGGTGGCTGGTCGCCGTCGCGTTCGTCGGCTCCTACGCCACGTTCGTCGTGTTCGCATGGCGCGATCACGACGAGCACACGATCCCCCGCGACGTCGTCGCGCGGGTCGATCGCGCCAATCGCGCTGCGCGCGCCGAGGCGCTCAAAACCTACACGCCGCGATGAGCGCCGTCGCCACCCATCACGGCGCCGCCGAAATGGCGAGCCACCGCGGCCCGGCGCCCAAGCGCATCGTCACCGGCTACGGGTTCTGGATATTCCTGCTCAGCGATTTCGTGATTTTCGCGTCGCTGTTCGCAACCTTCGGGGTGCTCGTCGACAGCGTCAACGGCGGTCCGCACGCGCGCGATCTGTTCGACCTCAAGGGCGTCGCGGTCGAGACCGCGGCGCTGCTGCTGTCGAGCTTCTCCTGCGGCATGGCGAGCATCGCCGCCGGGCGCCGGCAGGCGGCGGCGTTCCACCTCTCCATGCTGGTCACGGCGTTTTTCGGCGCCGTGTTTCTCGCCTTCGAGCTGAAGGAGTTCTACGACCTCGTCGCCGAAGGCGACGGGCCGCAGCGCAGCGCCTTCCTGTCCTCGTTCTTCACGCTGGTCGGCTGCCACGGGTTGCACGTCAGTCTCGGCATGCTTTGGCTGTTCACGATGATGGCGCAGGTCTTCGCCAAGGGCTTTCGCGCCGACATCATGCGGCGTCTCTTGTGTTTCTCGCTGTTCTGGCACGCGCTCGACATCATCTGGGTCGGCATTTTCACCGCCGTCTATCTCTACGGAGTCTACCTGTGAGCGAAGCCGCGGAAAAACGATCCGAAACCGCGCCGGGCGACGAAGGCGGCGACGAACACGAACTCGGCGGCGGCGTCATCGGCTATGCGGTCGGACTAGGGTTCGCCACGCTGCTGACCGTGGTGTCGTTCGCGCTGCCGTCGCTCAATCTGGTGTGGACGCCAAGCATGCCGATCGCCCTCGGCGTGCTGGCGATCGCGCAGATGGGCGTTCACGTGGTCTTCTTCCTGCACGTGACCACGGGCGCCGACAACATTAACAACGCGATGGCGCTCGCCTTCGGCGCGCTGATCGTGTTCCTGGTGATCGGCGGCTCGCTGTGGATAATGCACGAGATGAACGCCAATATGACGCTGCATGGCGGCATGAGCATGTAACCGGCAAGACCTCCGCCCCGGCGGAGCATCGCCCAACTCAGCTCGCATATGCCGGTGCGTAAGGAGACGAGGCCGGAAGGCCAAATTTTCTTGTTGTTTATTGATCGTTTACTTGGCGCCCCTAGACCAAATCTGACGATGGCGGGGCGCCGCAGCCCGCGGTCGCACGCACGGCGACGCGCCGTCAAATCTCGGTTTCGGGACTTTGTGATGCCGTTGCTCGAGTCCTGCGTCGCCTTCCACCACAATATCTGGCTGGTGCTGGCCGCGGCTGGCGTTTGCGTGACCGGTTGCTCCGCGTTGCTCGGCCTTTTCCAGCGCGCTGCGCAGGCGAGCGGAAACCAGCGGCTCGGCTGGCAGGTTCTGGCGGCGACTTCGGCAGGCGCGTCGATCTGGTGCACGCATTTCTTGGCAATCCTGGCCTATCAGCCGGGCGTCCCGGTCGGGTTCGATCCGCTGCTGACGATCGCCTCGGGTCTGGCCGCCGCGTTCGGCGCCGGCGGCGCCTTCATCGTGGCGTTGGCCGGACGCTGGAAGGGGCAAGCGCTGTTTGGCGGCGCGCTGCTCGGACTGGCGATCAGCACGATGCACTACGCCGGGATGCTGGCCTATCGGATCGACGGTCTGGTGGTCTTTAGCGTTCCGATGCTCATCGCTTCGCTTGTCCTCGCGGTCGTGTTCGCCGCCGGAAGTCTGCACGTCGCCGTCCACGGAAAGCCGAGGCATCGGCGAGCGAGCGCTGTGGCGTGGCTCGTCGCGGCGATTGTCGGCCTTCATTTCACCGGCATGGCGGCGTTGCGGATCACCCCGCTCGACATCGCCGTGCCCGACACCAACGGCATGGCGGTCGCGGGATTGGCGATCGCGATCGTCGGCATGACGGTGTTGATCGTCGGCGCGGGCAGCATTACCTACCTGATCGACCAGGACCTGCGCGCCGACGCGTCGAAGCGTATGCGCGCCATGGCGTTGCATGATGGCCTGACCGGCCTCCCCAACCGCTCCCATTTTCGCCAGCATCTGGAGCGGCTGCTCCAAGACGCCGCGCTGACGCCGGTCCGGATCGCCCTGGTGGCGATCGATCTCAACGGCCTCAAGGAGATCAACGATCAATTCGGGCACGCGACGGGCGACGCCGTGCTCAAACGAACCTCGCAGCGGCTGCGCGGCGCGTTGCTGGACGGCGAGTTCGTCGCCCGCCTCGGCGGCGACGAATTCGCAGTGGTGCAGGTCGCCGCCGAGGCCGGCAGCCTCGGCGACCTCGTCGAGCGGCTGTCCGGCGTTTTCGCCGGCAGCGTCGAGGTCGATCCCTTCCGCGGCGTGGTCGGCGCCAGCCTCGGCGTCGCCGTGTTCCCTGAAGACGCCGGCAACGTCGAGAGCCTCGTCAACAACGCCGATCTCGCCATGTATCGCGCCAAGAGCGATCGCAGCGCTAAGGTATATTTCTACGAGCGCGCGATGGACGAGCGGGTGCGGGAGCGGCGAAAAATCGCCGCGGAGCTGCGCGCCGCGATCGCCAACGGCGAAATCGAAGTTCATTATCAAGTGCAATGCGCCGTCGAGGGCGGCGCGATTCAGGGGTTCGAAGCCCTGGCGCGCTGGCCGCGCAGCGCCGAGTATCACATCCTCGGCGCGGTTCAACTTTTGTGGCGTGGATAGTGCTGGCGGGCGCAGTCGTCAACTAATCGGTCAAGCCGGTAATCGGTCAGGCTGGTAATCGGTCAGGCTGGTAATCGGTCGAGCTGGCCGGGCAGACTCAGCGAAGCGATCCGTTCTCAAAGAAAATAATGCCGGAGGACAGACGCGCCCGTTTGGCCGCGCGTCCTCAACCAATCAACCTTATCTGGAGCCTCGGGGTTTCGGCTCCGGTCGCGATTTTTGCTCCAAACCTGCTATTGTTGACAGTCGGTTGAAGGAGCTGCCCATGTCCCGCTTCAATCTCCTGCTCATCCGCTGTGATAACGGCGTACAAACCATCACTCTGAACCGGCCGGAGAAGCGTAACGCGCTCAGTCCCGCGTTGATCGAAGAGCTCACCATGGCGCTGCACGACGCGGAAAACTGCGACTGCGGCGTTGTCATCAGCAAGACCAACCGTCG
>CAWEDI010000051.1:0-68795 GCA_963807735.1 uncultured Pseudomonadota bacterium
TCGATCCGGCCGCGACGCTGTTCTTCGCCGATACTGTCGCCAGCGGAACGATCGTATTCGGAACGACGAATGGCGCCACCGGGACCGGCGTTCTTGAAATCGCCGGGTCCTCGCCGTTCGATGCGATCGTGCAGGGACTTTATGTCGGAAACGGATCGAACGTCGCGACGTCCTATATCGATCTGCTGAACGTGGGAACGGCGGCGACGGCGTCGCTGAACAATATCACGAGCAGCGGCGGCACGATCGTCGTCGCGGGCACGGCCGGCAGTCAGTCGATTACGATCGCACCCGCGGCCGGTACGACTTATGTCGGCGCTTATGTCAATTACGTCACCGATGGGCACAACGGCATCGACGTTTTCATCACCAACCAGGCTTGTTACGTGGCGGGAACGGCGATCCTGACGCCGGGGGGAGAAGTCGCGATCGAGACGATCCAGGCCGGCGATCTGGTGATGACGTCCGAGAACGGACAGCTTGCCGCCAAACCCGTGATCTGGGCTGGGCTGCGCGAGGTCGATCTCGTCCAGCATCCGGCTCCCGAGTCGGCCGCGCCTGTCCGGTTTCGCCGGGGTGCTCTGGGTGACGGTCTGCCGCGCCGCGACCTGTTGCTGTCGCCGGATCATTGCCTGTTCATCGATGGCGCGCTGTTCCCGGCGAAGCTGCTGATCAACGGCATGACGATCGTGCGCGACACGGCCGCCGCGTCGGTCACCTATCACCACCTTGAACTCGAACGGCACGCGGTGCTGATCGCCGAGGGGGTGGAAGCGGAGAGTTACCTGGACACCGGCAATCGCGCGTATTTCAGCAACGCCGGGCTGGCGACGATCCTGCACCCGGAATTCGGCATCAATGAACATCTGCGCTGTTGGGAAACCGACGCGTGCGCCCCGTTGATGGTGCGGCCCGAGGTCGTGAAGCCGGTTTGGGATCGCCTCGCCGCGCGCGCCATGGCACTCGGCTTCACGCCGCCGGAACACGCGACCACGACCGATCCAGGCATTCGTCTGACGGTGGAGGGCAAGGCGGTGCGGCCCCTGGCGGCCGAGGGTCGGACCGTCATCTTCATGGTTCCCGAGGGCGCGGGGTCGATCCGGCTGGTATCGCGTTCCGTGGTGCCCAGGACGTTGCGGCCGTGGCTGGACGACCCGCGCCGGCTGGGTGTGGCGGTCCGGTCGATGGTGCTGCGGGATCGAAGCGGGGAAACGGTCCTGGGCGCCGATCATCCCGCGCTGACGGACGGGTGGCACACGGTGGAACGGGCGGACGATGGCGCCTGCTGGCGATGGAGCGCCGGCGACGCGGGCTTACCGATCGTTTCTGACGGTCCCTGCGTGCTGGAGATCATGTTGAGCGAGACCACGACCTATACTGACGCCACGATAACGTGATTGTGATGGCCACATTGCCGCCATGGGCGTGATATTCCTTTGTCCACGGAATTGGGGCTCGTTCGCGATCGTCCGGCTTCCGGCGCACAGGAGAGAACGTCACCATGATCCGTTCCACGCGGACCGCCTTCATCCGGTTCACCCTGATTGTACCGCTGCTGTCGATCGCGCTCGCCGGCTGCCAGCAGGGCGCCGGGGGCGAGCAAACGCTGGTCGACCGCGCGGCCCTGACGGTGCAGGAGATCATGACGCAAAAGGTCACGCAGGAACCGAAGGTGATGCTGCGGCGGGCCAAGGCGGTTTTGATCTGCCCGCGGGTGTTCAAGGCGGGCTTCTTCGTCGGCGGCGAAGGTGGCAGTTGCGTCTTGCTCGCGCGGTCCGGGAACGGGACGTGGTCGTATCCGACGTTTTACGACATCGGCAGCGGCAGTTTCGGCTTTCAGTTCGGCGTGCAGGACAGCCAGTTGATGCTGCTGATCATGACCAACCGGGGACTGAACGCGGTCGCCGACGATATGGGCGACGAGCGCGGGATGTTCGGCGAGCAGCGCCGGCAGGATCGCCAGCAGCGCGTCGGCGCCCTTGCGCTCCTCCAACCGGCCGACGAACAGCAGATGCACGCGGCCGTCGGGCGCGGGCTTTGCGGCGCCAAGGCTGAGATCGCTGATCCCGTGCGGGATGATCTCCACCTTGGCGCGATCAATCACGAGCCCATGCGCGGCCTCGATATCGTCCAATATCGTGCGCGAATTGGCGAGGATATGCGGCCCGCTCGTCATCAACGCGCCTTCGCTGCGAACGGCCGGAAGCACATGATTGTCGAGATAGTCCGGCCGCGACAGCCAGTCGGGCTTGTAGGGCAACGACAGCTTGTAAGTCGTGTGCAGGCTGACGATCACCGGCGCGCGCGCCAACCGCAAGCTGACCATCGGTTCGAGATCGGCGATCGGCCCGGAGATCAGATCGAAGCGCCGGCGCGGGTCGATGCGCTCGACCTCGCGATGCAGCGCGTAGGAATAGGCGACGAGGCTCGCCGGCGCCGGCGCGAACGCCGCCGCCTCCTCGGCGCTGATCGGCTCGACGTCGATGCGATGCACCCAGACGCCATCGACGAAGTCGATGGCCTTGTCGCCATCGAGCGCCCGCGCAATGACCGTCACCTCGTGGCCGCGTGCGGCGAGGCCGGTCGCGACTTCTCGTGTCCATTGCGCGATGCCGCCATGGCCCTGCGGCGGATATTCGCGCGAGAACAGGCAGACCCGCAGCCGTCGCGCGGCGGCGAGCTTGAGCGGGAACGGCTTGAACGATTCGGCCGCGCCGCTCGCCAGCAGGGCGGGGGACAGCGTGATCGGCTCGGTCAGCCGCAACGCGTCGGCGACGCCCGCCTCGACGCCGCGCTCGACCTCGGCGATCAGTCGCGCGACGGTCGCCTCGTCCGCCGCGCCGTCGCGCAACAGATCGCGCTTCCACGCGCGTTCGCGGCCGACATAATCGGCGAGATAGGCGATGATCTGCGACAGCGGCTTGCGGCCGAGATTGTGGCGTATGCAGAAATAGGCTTTCGAGCGCAGTTGCGGATACATCGTGCGCGGCGTTGCTGAGCGACTGCGCGTCAGCCCCGCTTCGGATTTGTGATGAATCTCGGCGTCCGGCGCGATCGCGAATTTCAGCCCGCGATCGTGCATGCGCAAGTTGACGTCGGTCTCGTCGAGGAACCAGATATATTCCTCGTCGAAGCCGCCGACCGCGATCAGGGTTTCGCGGCGGGCCGAGAAATTGGTGCCGGTCAGGCTGAGGAAGGTGTCGCCGTCCAGCGCGTAGTCCGAAGGGCTCGCGAATTGCTGCGCCTCGCCATAGCGGTCGCAGACGGTGTAGCGCGCCTGAAAGCCGTAGCCGCCGGCGTCGCGAATGAAGCCGCCGACGGTCGCCACCTCCGGGTCGGCGTAGGGCGCGAGCAGGTTCTCCAACCAATCGGGTTCCGGAATGGCGTCGTCGTCGATGAAGGCGACGACGTCGCCCCTGGCGTGCGCGAGCCCGATGTTGCGCGCCGCCGAGATATTGCCGAGCGGCGTCGCATAGGCGCGCAGCGCCGCGGCGTGGCGGGCGATCACTTGCGCCGTGTGGTCCGTCGAGGGGCCGTTGACGACGATGACCTCGAACGGGTCGTGTCGGATCTGCTGGAGGCTCGTCAGCGTGCGGTCGAGCGAATCGGCGCGATTGACCGTGACGATGACGAGCGAGGCCGAAAGCGACATGGGCGCTCGCTACGCCGGCGCGCGTAACGCGAGGCCCTCAACGGCGGCGGCGAGAAGACGAACTTCGTCGGCCAGGCGGGCCTCGCCCTGCGGCGGCGGCGCGGACGGCGCGGCGGGGAGGCTGATCGGCGCGCGCGCCGCCAGCGCCGGCGCGAGCGCCGAGAGCAGTCGCAACCGCAACCGCTCGGCCGGTTGGCGGCGAAAGACTTCGATCGCGCGGCGCAGCGGGCCGGGATCGAAGTCGGGATCGCTGTCGAGAAAACGGAACCAAGCGCCGCTATCGACGATATGTCTGACAATCGCCTCGGTCGACATCGGCGGAAGCTGGAGGGCGCCGCTCTCGGCCGCAGCGAGTTCGGTGACGTCGACCATGACGCCGTTAATGGCGTCGAGCAACACCAGCCGGGTCGGCTCGGAATAGAGGTCGATCGTATATTTGCGGCCGATGTCGTTGACCTGAAGAACGCCGCTCCATCGGTGCGAGACGATGAGCAGCCGGCCGCTAGAGCGACAATATTCGTCCGGGCTGGCGCCGCCGACCAACGCCGGCGCGTTCGCGAACCGCGCCCCGGGCCGCATGTCTCGGATGTCCCAGCCGCCATAGGCGGAAAGCTCGCGGCTGCGATCCTCACGCGGCATGTCGAGCGTTATCGGGTGGAAGCGATGATTTCGTCGGCCGACGTGCCCGAATATGATGCATTCCGAACCGCCCGCCCGCGGGTTCTTGCCGACGATCGCCATCCGCATGTTTGAGATCCACCCCTCGTCAAACTGGCGTTCCGATGAAAATTCGCGCCTTGCGAAACTGACGGTCTTCCGCTGCAATCGAACGCGCGGCGTTTATTGCGCACGGCTGCGGGCCTGAAATAAACGCTCGCAGTCAATACATAAAAATACGCGAAGCTGTACATGGGCGGTCCGAAGAATCCCGCAGCGATGCGAAGAATTGGCAAATCATTGTTCGCATCAATCATATAGCCAAAGCAATGTCAACAACGCGCAAGGCAACGATGGCGCAAGCGTTGGTGGTCGGGCCGGCCCTAGGCGCCCGCGGCGCCGCATGCTACGTCGCGCCGCCATGTCGCGCCGGCGGCGCGCTCCCTCCGACCGAGGCGGAAATGGCGACCAGCGAAAAATTCGAGATTGGCGAGGGCTTGGCTTTCGACGACGTGCTGCTGCGGCCGGGACACTCCGTGGTGCTGCCCGGCGCCGTCCATGTCGGCTCGCGACTGACGCGCGCCATTCGGCTCAATCTGCCGATCGTCTCTTCCGCGATGGACACCGTGACCGAGGGACGGCTTGCGATCGCCATGGCCCAGGCGGGCGGCATCGGCGTCATCCATCGCAACCTGACCCCCGAGGAGCAGGCCGAGGAGGTGCGCAAGGTCAAGCGTTACGAAAGCGGCATCGTCGTCGATCCGATCACGATTTTTCCCGACGCCACGCTCGCCGAGGCGCTCAGCCTGATGAAGCGCGCCGGCATTTCCGGCATTCCCGTGGTCGATCGCGGCGCCGACGGCAAGCCGGCGGCGCTGGTCGGCATTCTCACCAATCGCGACGTGCGTTTCGCCGACGATCCGCGCCAGCCTGTCAGCGAACTGATGACCCGCAAGGTCATCACGGTCGGCGAGGGCGTCGGCCAGGACGAGGCGCGGCGTCTGCTGCATCAGCACCGGATTGAGAAGCTGGTAGTGGTCGACGAAAGCTTCCGCTGCGTCGGGCTGGTCACGGTCAAGGACATCGAAAAGGCGACCGAGCATCCGCACGCCGCCAAGGACGCCGAGGGTCGGCTGCGCGTCGCCGCGGCCACAACGGTTGGCGACAAGGGGTTCGAGCGCGCCGAGCGGCTGGTCGCGGCGGGCGTCGACTGCCTGGTCGTCGACACCGCGCACGGCCATTCCGAGTCCGTGCTGGCGCAGGTGCGCCGGCTGCGGCGCGCCACCAACAAGGTTGCGCTGATCGCCGGCAACGTCGCCACCCGCGAGGGCGCGCAGGCGCTGATCGACGCCGGCGCCGACGCCATCAAGGTTGGCATCGGGCCGGGCTCGATCTGCACGACCCGCATCGTCGCCGGCGTCGGCGTCCCGCAACTGACCGCGGTGCTAGAGGCGGCGGAGGCGGCGGCGAAGGCCGACATTCCGGTGATCGCCGACGGCGGCATAAAATTCTCCGGCGATCTCGCCAAAGCGATCGCGGCGGGGGCGGATTGCGTGATGATCGGCTCGCTGCTCGCCGGCGCCGACGAGAGCCCGGGCGAGGTGTTTCTCTACCAGGGCCGCTCCTACAAGAGCTATCGCGGCATGGGCTCGCTCGGCGCGATGGCGCGCGGCTCGGCCGATCGCTACTTCCAGGACGAGGTGCGCGATCAGATGAAGCTGGTGCCCGAGGGCGTCGAGGGCCGAGTTCCTCATCGCGGGCCGGCCGCGGCGATTCTGCATCAGCTCGCCGGCGGCCTGCGCGCGGCGATGGGTTATGTCGGCGCCGCCGACATCCCGGAGTTCCAGGCCAAGGCGCGGTTCACCCGCATCACCTCGGCGGCGTGGCGGGAAAGCCATGTTCACGACGTCGCGATCACCCGCGAAAGCCCGAACTACCCCTCCGGCGGCTGACCCCGCCGCTCAGGCGCGGCGCGCGCGGGGTTCCGGCGGGCCTGGATCGCGCCGCCCGCGCGCGTCCTCGGACCAGTTCTCGAACTGCAACGCCAGACCGCCCGGAAACTGCCGCACAACGCGCGCGCGGCGGGTTTCGAGGCGAACCCGCTCGCCGGGCTCGAGAACCGCATCCGTCAGGATGGCGGCGCCCTCTTTCGAGATGTCCGTGACCTGCGCCGAGAAGTGGCGGCCGTCGACCGTCGTCAGCGCGACTTCCTGGCGAACGAATTGGCGGGAAAGGCCGCGACGGTCGGGGCGTTTGTCGTCGGCGCCGGTAATCCAGGCGATGCGCTCCTCGACCCGCTCGCCCTTGCGCGGGGTGGTGCGGGATTCCAGCGCGAACCAGCCCGGCGAGCGGCGCACGATATAGCCCTCGATCCGCCCGAGCCCCTCGATATAGGCGATCACCCGGGAGCCCCACGGGCCGGACTGCGAGGCCCGCAAGCGCACGCCCCCGACCGACACGTCGATGCACACGCAGGCGTGTTCGCTGCCATCCTCCAGCATATAGCGGCCAGGGAGGCTCACCGCGACGCGCTTAAAGCGGCGCCGGTCGTCTCGCGTATCCTCGGGCGCCTCGGCCGGGGCGCCAATGCCGTCGGTTTCGGTCATGGACGAGCGATCAAAGGTTCCCGCAGGGGCAGACATACGAGTTCGCGCAATGCCGCCCTCCCATTGCGGCAGTTTGCGAGGCGAGCGTAAAGATTGTCTTAGCGGGTATTAAAGACTTGCCGGCACTTTGTTTTTTGCCGCGCTTCATCTGCCCTTCAGCACAAGCTTGCCGCCTTCGACGCCAAAGCTCTTCAGCCGTTCGAGAAAGCTCATGCCAAGCAAGCTCTGCCGCAGCGCTCCGGGCTTGGCCACCAGCGCATGCACGCCGCGCACGGTAATGGCCCCGATCGCCAACCGGTCGAGCCGGGTCGAGGCCGCCGTCGCCGATCCGTTGGCCGTGGTGACGTTTACGTCGAAATCATCGTCGCCGAACACCAGGCCGGCGGCGGCGGCGTCCTCCGCCGACAGCACGACCGACGAGGCGCCGGTGTCGAAAACGAAGTCGACGCGCCGGCCGTTCACCTTCGCCGGGACGATGAATTCGCCGCCGCGGCGGCTGCGGATGACCACTTCGCCCGACGGGCCGATCTGCGCCTCGGAGGGGGAAAGCTCGCCCAGCACGCGGTCGGCGAATTCCGCGAATTCAAAGCGAAAGGCGTAGGCGCCGACCAGCGCCACGCCGACGAACGCCCATAGCGCGACGCCCGCCAGCACCCGCGCCGCGCCGGCCGGTCCTGCGCGCGCCAGGCCGCTCAGGGTCAGCCACAGCAGGAACGCGACGCCACAGGCGCCGCGCGCGAAATCCTGGTGGGACAGGCCAAGCAGCGGTTGCTCCGGCGGCGTGAGCCACAACGCGGCGAACGCCGCAGCCAACAAGGCCGCCGGCGCGAGCGCCCTCACGCGTCGCGCGTGCGGACGCGGCCGCCGCGAGCGGTTCGCGAACGCGCCGTCCGCATCCGCGCCGGCAGTTCGGCGATGACTTGGAGACGCTCGGATTCCGCCATGTCGAGCCACTGCGAGATTTCCGCAATCGTACGGCTGCAGCCGATGCAGAGGCCGGCCAGCGGGTCGACCACGCAGATTTTCACGCAAGGCGACGACGGAGACATGCGCCCTATCTAAGCGTCCCGGCCGCCGATGAGAAGCGCCAACAGCGTCGCCACCTCCGCGAGCGCCGCCGCGGCGCCGCAGACATCGCCGGTCTGGCCGCCGATATGCCGCCTCGTCACGCTAATGAAAACGCGCGTCACCACCCCCGCGACGACGCAAGCGAACAGCGCCCGCACGATTTCGAGTTCGAGGAGCCCCAGCGCCGCCGCCAGCAACAGCGCCGTCGCCGCAACGGGACGCATGACCATCGCGCCGAGCGCGCTGGCGCTCGCGCCGGCGCCTTCGCTACGGGCGGCCGGCAGCCACGCCAAGGGCGCGAGCGCCGCCGCGCGCGCGACCGCCCCGCCCAACACCAGCGCCGCCGCGCCGTTGGGGAGGGAAGTCCGCGTTAGCGCCGCCACGGCCTCGACGCGCAACAACAGCGTCAGCACCAGCGCGACCGCGCCATAGGTTCCGATTCGGCTGTCGCGCAGGATGGCGAGCTTGGCTTCGCGATCGCGGCCGCCGCCAAACCCGTCGGCGACGTCGGCGAGGCCGTCCTCGTGCAATGCGCCGGTCGCGAACGTTTCGGCGGCGACGGCGAGCGTCGCCGCCAGGGCTGCGGAGAACCGCAATTCGTGGGCGGCGAGCAAGGTCACGCCGCCCAACGCGCCGACGACCGCCCCGGCCAGCGGCGTCGCCCAGCCGATGCGCCGGAAGTCCGGCGCGCGACCTTTGCCGCCCAGCGGCAGCCGCGTGAAGAACCGCAGGTTCTCGCCGACGTCGGCGATCCAGCGCGCGCCGGTCACACGGCCCACAGGAACGTCGCCGTCGCCGCCAGCGCGATCGCCGTCTGCCCGTACTCCAGCAGGCCCCATTGCCAGACCAGGGCGCGCGCGGCGCCGACGTCGCGCGGCGCGAGCGCGATGATCTGGTTGTTGACCGGCCCCATGACGAACAGGGTGTAAGGCCAGCTCGACGCCGCGATCACCGCGCCGAGAGCGAAGGTCACGTTGCCCGACTCGAAATAGGCCGACAGTCCGGCGACGGCCGACAGCAGGGAAAGGGCCGCCATCAGCGCGACGCCGCGCCGGTCGCTCGGGCCCCATTCCTTCAGCATCGCGGCGTCGTCGAGCGCGAGCCGCGCCGGCTGCTCCACGCCGTTGACATAGAGCCCCGCGCCGGCCAGGGCGGCCGCGAAAGCGAGGGCGAACGTGGCCGCGGTCATAGAGTCTCCTAAGCGGTGGCGGGGTCGGGCTTTGGCCCGCCGGCGCCGATGGAGTCGAGCGGAGGCGCCCGATTGACAATCGCCGAGCGATCGGGGAACCCGGCGACCGAGGATTTCCAGGTTCATGTCGGCATCTCAGCGGCGAATATGCGTGATCGGCAATTCGAGCGTCGGCGCGGTGCGCATGGCGCTGGCGGATCGACGGGCGCCAAGCGGCTACGACTTCAGTTTCTTCGCCAGCGGCGGCCCCAAATTCGAGAGCATCGGCTTCGTCGATGACGAACTCGTCGGCGCCGAGGTTCACACGGGGGGCGATCGCGACCTCAAGACTTACGACGGTTTCGTCCTGCACGGCCGCTTCCCGACGTCCTATGAGGCGCTCGATTTCGAGCGCCACCTCGCCGCCGACCGCTATTCGCAAGCCGTGCGGGCGCGCGCGCGCCAGGACTGGCGTGAGAGCTACAAGTCCTGGGGCATGGCGCTGCGCTTGCACGAACGTTACGGCAAGCCGGTGATGGCGCTGTCGCGCAACGTGTTTTCGAGCGAGCGCGCCGGGTCTCGCGATGTGCGCGAGGCCGCGGACGCGATGATGACGCAGCTGCTGGCGCCGCTGCGTTTCGTGCCGCTGCCCGGAGCGTTGTTCGAGGACGACGGCCAGGTGCGCCGCGCGTTCTACACGAGCTACGTCAACGTGCATGGCCGCACAGGGTCGGCGTCGAACGCCGACGAGTGGCACTACAACCGCGAGGCCGGCGGCCTGATCCTCGACGGTCTGCTGGCCCGCCTCGACGCCGCGT
This sequence comes from uncultured Pseudomonadota bacterium, assembly GCA_963807735.1. Lineage (GTDB taxonomy): Bacteria > Pseudomonadota > Alphaproteobacteria > Rhizobiales > Beijerinckiaceae > Roseiarcus. The sequence goes on from CAWEDI010000051.1 coordinate 9,970, forward strand.
TTGCGCAGGGCGAGCACTCCGTCATGGCGAGCGAAGCGACGCCATCCAGCGCGCCGAGATCGTAGGCTGATCGGAAGCCTCGCTGCAGCGGGACCGTGGGTCGCTTCGCTGCGCTCGCGATGACGGCGGCGCTAACCCCTCGGCGCGAACGCCTCCAGCAACTCCTCGTCGCAGCGCGCCTCCGCGAGCGCCTGCGCGGCTCGGGGCGCCGTCTCCAGCGGCGCTTGGCCGAGCGCGCCAAAAAACACCCCCATCACCTCGGCGACGCCGTCAGGACTGGCGTTGCGCCGATCCGGCGCGAGCCGGTCGCCAGCGAGCGCGGCGCTCGACACCAGTTCGTAGGAGGGAAAATAATCGACGTCGCCGCGCTGGCGCTGAAGCGCGCCGGCGACCGCGCGAAGGATCGCCTTCGATTCGGCAGTCGCGACGAGCACGTGGTTTCCGGAAGCCGTCGCGGCGAGCGCGACCGGCGAGACGGTCAGCAGGAATTTGATCCGCGGATTCGCGCGCCTCATCACGTCCATCGCCGCGCCGAGATCGTCGAGGATTTCGCCGTAGTCTGCGTTGTGGAAGCGATGCGCGCCGCCGTCGAAACGGCCCTCCCGCGTCCCCGGGCAAATCTGGTACTCGTAGCCCTTCGCCGCGTGGCGCCAGGCTTCGGTGAGGCCGAGCGTGAACACGAAAACCTCGGCCGCGCGCACGGCGCGCGCGAACGCGCGAACCGTGAAGCCGCGCAGCGCCTGCGCCTCCTCGCGAGTTGCAAACCCGCCCGGCTCGATCGTCGGGCGGAACGGATCGAACCAGCGCCCGTCGTGCTCCCAGAACTCGTCCGGCGCCGCCTCGCGATCGAGCGCCCAGCGCGTCCACTGCCGCAGCATGGCGGCGGTGTAGATATTGCCGGTGCGGCAGGTGAACAGGTCGTAGCCGTGCGCCTTGGCGTTGTCGGCCGAAAGTCCGCGCGGCGGCGGCTCGGTCTGCAGCCAGCCGAAGTTTTTCGCCCGCAACGCCGCGCCGATGTGCTGGGCGAAGCACGAGCCGAAGGTGGCGATCGGCGTCTCCGGCGAAATCGCGAACCTCGGCGCCCAGACGCGCTCGACCTCGCGCGCCCGGCGCCCGGCGACGCCGGTGCGCCAGAACGCCTCGGGCGGCAGCGAAGCATAGGGGTGCGTCATGGGTCAGCGATGAGCACGCGCGCGCGGCGGCGTCAATCGCGAGCGACCGCCAAGCTTGACGTGGCCACATGCGTTCCGATCAATCGCTTCTTGGGAAGAATCGGGGCGCGCATTGACCAAGCCGACTTTCGCGGAGATCGTTTCGGCCTTCGGCGCGGCCGCCAAGGCCAAGCTCCACAACGCGGCCATTGCCGGCGCCCCGGAAGACCAGCTTCGCGGACCGCTGGAAAACTTGACCAAGGCCTTGGCCGCGCTCGACGACCTTGCGCCGGCCGGCCTGGCGATGGTCGGCGAGACGACGCTGACGCTGTTGCAGACGCGGCCGGACTACGCGGTCAGCGTCAACAACGCCCTCGTCGGCTTCATCGAGGTCAAGGCGCCCGGCAAGGGCTGTGACCCGCGCAAGTTCTCCGACCCGCACGACAAGACGCAATGGGGCAAGCTCAAGTCGCTGCCCAACCTCGTCTACACCGACGGCAACGGGTTCAGTCTGTGGCGCAATGGCGAACTCATCGGCAAGATCGTCGCGCTCGAAGGCGACGTCGAGACGTCCGGCGCGAAGCTCAAGGCCCCCGAGACATTGCGGGCGCTGATCGCCGATTTCCTCACCTGGCGCCCGATCCCGCCGGCGAGCGCCAAGGCGCTCGCGGAGACTAGCGCCCGCCTCTGCCGGCTCCTGCGCGAGGAAGTTCTGGAGGAAATGGCGGCCGGCCACGGCAGCCTGCAACTTCTCAAGGAAGCATGGCGCAAGCTGCTGTTTCCCGACGCCAGCGACGAACAATTCGCCGACGGCTACGCGCAGGCCGTCACCTTCGGGCTCCTGATGGCGCGCGCTTTCGACATTCCCCTTGGGCGCGACTTGCGCATGACCGCGATCACGCTCGGCGACTCGAACACGCTGATCGGCGCGGCGCTCGCCGTCCTCACCCAGGACAAGGCCAACCAGCAGACGCTGAAGACGTCGCTCGGCACGCTGACCCGGGTCTTGAACGAGGTGAACTGGGCGACGCTCAGCAAGGACAAGCCCGAGGCCTGGCTTTATTTCTACGAGCACTTTCTCGAAGTCTACGACAACCGGCTGCGCAAGCAGACCGGCTCCTATTACACCCCGCCCGAGGTCGTCGACGCGATGGTGCGGCTCGTCGACGAGGCTTTGCGCGGGCCGCTGTTCGACCGCCCGCTTGGCCTCGCCTCGGCCGATGTGACGCTCGCCGACCCGGCGATCGGGACCGGGACTTTCCTGCTCGGGGCTTTGCGGCGCATCGCCGACAATGTCGAGAGGGATCAGGGCGCGGGCGCGGTCGCGCCGGCCGTCACGGCGGCGGCGAAGCGGCTGTTCGGCTTCGAGTTGCAGTTCGGCCCGTTCGCCGTCGCGCAATTGCGCCTGCTCGCGGAAATGCGGGCGCTGACGGCGGCGACCGGCGGCAACGCGCCGCCCGACCTCAACCTCTACGTCACCGACACGCTCGGCAACCCTTACGTCGAGGAGGAGAAGTTCCTGTCGGTCATCGGCCCGATCGCCGCCTCGCGACGCGATGCGAACAAGGTCAAACGCGAGCAGCCGATCACGGTGGTGATTGGCAATCCGCCGTATAAGAACCAGGCGGGGGACATGGGGGACTGGATCGAGCACGGCTCAAAAGGCTTTGCCGCCCCGATGGATTGGTGGAGCCCGCCCGCCGACTGGGACATTGGCCGCCACGCGCACCACCTTAAGAACCTCTACGTCTACTTCTGGCGCTGGGCGACGCTCAAAGTTTTCGGTTCTGGACGTTATGCGGCGACCGGCCAACCGGACACGGCTGAAGAGGGGATCGTCTGCTTCATCACGGTCGCGGGTTTTCTCAACGGGGCAGGCTTTGAGAAGATGCGCGACGACTTGCGGCGAACGTGCTCGGACATTTGGGTCATCGACTGCTCGCCGGAAGGCCATCAGCCCGAGATTGCCACTCGCATTTTTCAGGGGGTGCAGCAGCCGGTTTGTATCACGCTCGCTGCGAAGTCGTTGAGCGTGGACCACGAAACGCCGGCGCGGGTTCGGTTCAGGGCGCTGCCGAAAGGAAAACGACAAGACAAATTTTCCGCGCTGGAGGCGCTGCGACTGGATGCGCTGGATTGGGTCGACTGCCCGTCGCATTGGCGCGCGCCGTTTCTACCTGAACATATCGGAAAGTGGGCGGATTTCGTCCCGTTACCTGCAGTGTTTGTTTGGTCGGGCTCGGGCGTCAAGCCGCACCGTACGTGGCCGATCGCTCCCGATGCGCAGAGCCTCGCGCGGCGATGGGAACGGCTCAAAAGCGTGGCGAGTGCATACGATCAGAACACTTTATTTGGTCCGGAGTCGGATCGAGATGTCAACCGAGTTATCTCGGTAGACCTCGGCCCTCATGCGGTCCGCACGATCCCAATATCGAAAGACAAAGGTCCGGTCGTCTCGCCTGTCCGCTATTCTTTCCGCTCGCTCGACCGGCAATGGATTATTCCCGACCATCGCCTTCTGAGCAGGGCAAGGCCGAAGCTATGGGGCTTGGCGTCGGCAAAGCAAGTCTTTCTGACAGCTCTTGAAGCTAATTCCCCAACTGTTGGTCCCGCATTATCCTTCACTTGTTTGGTTCCGGACCAGGATCACTACAAAGGCTCGTTTGGCGGCCGTGTGTACCCGCTCTGGGCGGACGCGCTGGCAACCTAGCCCAACATCCGCGCCGACGTGCTGCAAACGCTTGCGAAGGCCTACGGCGCGCCCGTCGCCCCCGAGGACGTGTTCGCCTATATCGCCGCCGTCATGGCGCATCCCGCCTTCACCGCGCGCTTCAAGGCCGATCTCGTTCGCCCCGGCCTGCGTCTGCCGCTTACGGCGGACAAGGCGCTGTTCGACGAGGCGGCGGCGCTCGGGCGCGAAGTCGTCTGGCTGCATTGCTACGGCGAGCGCTTCGCCGATCCCGCCGCCGGCCGTCCGAGAGGCCCGCCCCGCATGGCCCCGAACGCCCGCCCGACGATCCCCACCGCCGGCCAGATTCCACTGGCTCCCGAGCCCCTGCCGCAGACTATGACCTACGACGCCGCGAAACAGCGCCTTGGCGTGGGCAAGGGGTTTGTCGAGAAAGTCACGCCGGCCATGCGGAACTACGAGATATCCGGCAAGAATGTGCTCGACCAATGGTTCAGCTACCGCCGTCTCGACCGCACGAAGCCGGTCATCGGCGACCGCCGGCCGCCTTCGCCGCTCGAAAAAATCCAGCCCGACGGCTGGCTCGCCGAATACACGGAGGACCTGCTGAACCTCCTCAACGTCCTGGGCCGTCTCGTCGTCCTCGAACCGAAACAGGCGGACTTGCTCGAAAAAATCGTCGCCGGGCCGCTCATCGATCTGCCGGGCGCGCCGACGGCGGAATCGGGGATAACGGGCGACGACCCGTCGCAGTAGGCGCCCAAGTCTGGCAAACTGCCCGCCAATTCGCTTTTCGCGCAACCCGAGACAAGATGAACCGCCAACTCGACCTTTTCGGCGCCATCGAGCCCGAACTTCCGGGCTTCGACGCTGCCTCCTGGCGGCCCGACCCGGACGCGGTGCGCGCCGAGCTTCTGGCCGTGCTCGCCAAGGCGCGCGCCGCGCAGACCTCGCCGTGGAATGCGCGCCGCACGCTCTACTGGCGCACCGTCTTCCCGCAAATGACGAACTGGCTGCCCGAGGATGAGGCCCAGCAATTGCGGTTCGACTTCGAGGCGGAGATGCGGCGGCTGGACGCCGCCTGACACGAGCGCGACCCAGGCGACGCTCAGGCGTCGGCGATTTGGCGGATTGCCGTGATGAAGCGTGCCGAGACCGTGTCGCGCGCGCGGTGCCGGCCGCCGCTGACTTGGCGGACGCCGCCGCTCCATACGCCATCCACGACCCGCGATCCGGCGTGGAAAATCCAAGTGTCGAGGATCTCGTCGTCGGCGCGGCCGGCAAGCCACGGCGAGCCGACGTCGAGCGAGACGAGATCGGCGAACGCGCCTTCGGCGATCCGCCCGCCGTCGCGTTGCAGCGCCTGCGCGCCGCCCGCGGCGGCGGCGTCGAACAGCGCCCGCCCGGTCGAGCGCCCCGGCGCCGCGATCACGTTGCGCTGGCGGCGCATCAGCCGCTGCGCATATTCAAGCTGTTTGAGCTCCGTGGCGACGCCGATCTCGATGTTCGAATCGCTGCCGATGCCGAACGCCCCGCCGGCGGCGAAAAAGGCGGGGTTGATAACGCCGTCGCCGAGGTTGGCCTCGGTGATCGGACAGAGCCCGACGACGGCGCCGCTCTGCGCCAGCGCGCGGGCTTCGTCGTCAAGCATGTGGGTGGCGTGGATCGCGCACCAGCGGCGGTCGACGGGGGCGTGATCGAGCAGCCAGCGCGCCGGCCGCGCGCCTGACCAGGCAAGGCAATCCTCGACCTCCTTCACCTGCTCGGCGACGTGCATGTGGATCGGCCCGTCGCCGGCGAGCGTGATCACCGCCGCCAGTTCCGCCGGCGTGACGGCGCGCAGCGAATGCGGGGCGACGCCGACGACCGGCGCGAGCGGGCGGCAGTCTTCGACGAGCCGGGCGAAGCCGTCGAGATCGGTGAGGAAGCGCCGCTGCTCGGGCCGCGGCGGCGCGCCGCCGAAGGTCGCATGGGCGTAGAACACCGGCAGCAGGGTCAGGCCGAGACCCGCGGTGTCAGCGGCGGCGGCGATGCGCTCGGCCAATTCGGCGCGGCGCGCATAGGGGCGCCCGTCCGGCGCGTTGTGCAGATAGTGGAACTCGGCGACGGCGCCGAAGCCCGCCTCCAGCATCTCGACATAGAGTTGCGCCGCGACCGCCTCGATCTGCTCCGGGGTCATGGCGAGGGCGAAGCGGTACATCGTCTCGCGCCAGGTCCAGAACGTGTCTTCGCTGTCGCCGCGCCGCTCGGCGAGCCCCGCCATCGCGCGCTGGAACGCATGGCTGTGCAGATTGGCGATCGCGGGCACGCCCAGCGCGTGGCGTTCATCGCCCGGTTCGGCGGCGATGTCGGTCTGCACGGCGCCGATGCGCGCGCCGTCGAGCGCAACGCGAACGTCTGAGCGCCAGCCCGACGGCGTCAGCGCGCGGGCGAAATGCAAGGCGGCCATGCTTCCTCCGCTTGACCCTGACATGTCATATATTAAAGCCGGTTGCGGCAAGGGTGCAAAGCGAATGGAAGTTCCTCTTACGCTATGGCGCAACGCCCGCCTCGCGACCTGCGCCGGCGCGGGGCTCGACGTCGTCGAGCGCGGCGCGCTCGTCACCGGCGGCGGCCGCATCGTCTACGCCGGTCTGGAGGCCGACGCGCCGCGCGCCGAGACGGAAGTTGATTGTGAAGGGCGCTGGATCACGCCCGCGCTCGTCGATTGCCACACCCACCTCGTCTACGGCGGGAATCGGGCGCGCGAGTTCGAGCTACGGCTCGCCGGCGCGTCATACGAGGAGATCGCCCGCGCCGGCGGCGGCATTCTCTCGACCGTCGCCGCGACGCGGGCGGCGAGCGAGAACGAACTCGTCGCGCAGGCTTTGAAGCGGCTCGACGCGCTGATTGGCGAAGGCGTTGGGGCGATCGAGATCAAATCCGGCTACGGGCTCGACCTCGCGGCCGAGCGCAAGATGCTGCGCGCGGCGCGGCGGCTCGCGCGCGAGCGGCAAATCGTGCTGAAAACGAGCTTCCTTGGCGCCCACGCGCTGCCGACTGAATACAAGGAGCGGCGCGGGGCTTACGTCGACCTCGTCGCAGAGATGATCCCGGCGCTCGCCGCCGAAGGATTGGTTGATGCGGTCGACGGCTTTTGCGAGACGATCGCGTTCAACAAACAAGAGATCGCGCGGGTGTTTGACGCCGCGCGCCGCGCCGGCCTGCCGGTGAAGCTGCACGCCGAGCAGCTTTCCAATCTCGGCGGCGCTGCGCTCGCGGCGTCTTATGGGGCGCTGTCGGCCGATCACCTCGAATATCTCGACGACGAGGGCGCCGCGGCGATGGCGCGCGCGGGCACGGTCGCCGTGCTATTGCCGGGCGCGTTCTACACGCTGCGCGAGCGCCAAGCGCCGCCGGTCGCCGCGCTGCGTCGTCATGGCGTGCCGATCGCCGTCGCCACCGACAGCAACCCCGGCTCCTCGCCGCTCACCTCACTGTTGACTGCGCTCAACATGGCGGCGACGTTGTTTCGTCTGACGATCGAGGAATGTTTGCTCGGCGCAACCAAACACGCCGCGCGTGCGTTGGGGCTTGAATCCGAACTCGGCTCATTGGAGGTCGGCAAGGCGGCGCATTTCGCGTTGTGGGACATCGAGCGGCCGGCGGAGCTGGTCTATCGCATCGGCTTCAATCCGCTGCATCGTCGCGTTTGGGGCGGCTCATGATTCGCGCCGGCGAAGTGTCTCTTCGACAATGGCGCGACGTCTGGCGTGGCGGCGCGGTTGACCTTGATCCTGCTTGCGGCGCGGCCGTGGCGAAGGGAGCGGCGACGGTGCAGCGCATTGTCGCGCGCGGCGAGCCGGTCTATGGCGTCAACACCGGCTTCGGCAAGCTGTCGATGGTGCGGATCGAGGCCGCCGATCTCACCAAGCTGCAACGCAACATCGTACTCAGCCACGCCGTCGGCGTCGGCGAGCCGGCCTCGGTTGAGGCGACCCGTTTGATGATGGCGCTCAAACTGACGAGCCTCGCGCAGGGCGCCTCGGGCGTGCGGCCGGCGACGCTGGCGTTGATCGAAGCCATGTTGCAGCGAGACGTGCTGCCGCTCGTGCCGTCGCAGGGCTCCGTCGGCGCCTCGGGCGACCTCGCGCCGCTCGCGCATATGGCGGCGGCGATGATTGGGGTCGGCGAAGTGTTGCTCGGCGGCGAACGCATGCCCGCCGCCGAAGGTCTCGGCAAGGCAGGCCTCGCGCCCGCCGAGCTGGAGGCGAAGGAAGGGCTGGCGCTGCTCAATGGCACGCAGTTCTCGACGGCCTATGCGCTGTGCGGCTTGTTCGAGATCGAGCGCGTCTTTCAGGCCGCGCTGGTGACGGGGGCGCTTTCGACCGACGCGGCGCGCGGCTCGGATACGCCGTTCGATCCTCGCATTCACGCGCTGCGCCGACATCGCGGTCAGATCGACGTCGCCGCTTGCCTGCGCGCGCTGATGGCGGGCAGCCATATCCGCGCCTCGCATTTGCGCGACGACCCGCGCGTGCAGGACCCTTACTGCCTGCGCTGCCAACCGCAGGTGATGGGGGCTTGCCTCGATCTGATGCGTCACGCCGCGCGCACGCTCGAAGACGAGGCCAACGGCGTCTCCGACAATCCGCTGGTGTTCGCCGAGGATGACGCCGTGTTGTCCGGCGGCAATTTCCACGCCGAGCCGATCGCCTTCGCCGCCGACACGCTGGCGCTCGCCGTTTGTGAGATCGGCTCGCTCGCCGAACGGCGCGTCGCGATGCTGGTTGATCCGGCGCTGAGCGGGCTGCCGGCGTTCCTGACGCGCCATCCCGGCTTGAACTCAGGCTTCATGATGGCGCAGGTGACGGCGGCGGCGCTGGTGTCGGAGAACAAACAACGCGCCTATCCGGCGAGCGTCGATTCGATCCCGACCTCGGCCAACCAGGAGGATCACGTCTCGATGGCCGCGCACGGGGCGCGTCGGCTGATCCCGATGGCGCGCAACGCGGCCAACATCGTCGCCATCGAGGCGCTGGCCGCCGCGCAAGCCTGCGATTTTCATGCGCCGCTGCGCTCCAGCGAGACGCTGGAGAGGGTGCGCGCGAAGATTCGCGCCGCTGTTCCGCATCTCGACGAAGACCGCTATTTCCACGACGATCTGGCGGCGGCCGAGCGGTTGGTGTCGTCCGGCGCATTGGCGGACGGGCTCGATTGGCCTTCGATATAGGAGGAGCCGTCGTTGCGAGCGAGGCGTAAATCTTTCCTCCCCGAGCAGACGACCGTCCTTTCCGTCATGGCCGGGCTTGTCCCGGCCATCCACGTCGTGACGAATCAGCGACGCGGCAAGTCTGAGAATGCGCCAGACGTTGGCGTTCTGTGGCCGTCGCGCCACGTCCCGACGTGGATAGCCGGGACAAGCCCGGCCATGACGCGGAGAGAGTCATACAACCCTACCCAAGCAACGGTTGACCGTTTCGCAAGGCCATCGCACCCATGACCCCCGACTGGCTCACCATCGAGCGCCGCGACGCGCCGCTGATTGTCAGCATTCCCCATGCCGGCGTCGAACTGCTGCACTATGCGCCGCGTTTCGAGAGCCCTTGGCTCGCGCAGCGCGACGCGGACTGGCATATCCCCGAGCTCTACGCCTTCGCCGCCGGGCTCGGCGCGACGATTGTGCGCACGTCGTTGTCGCGTTCCATCATCGACGTCAACCGCGACCCGAGCGGCGCCTCGCTTTATCCCGGTCAGGCGACGACGGAGCTTTGCCCGACGATGACCTTCGACGGCGATCCGCTCTACAAAGCGGGCGAAGCGCCGGATGCGGCCGAGATCGCACAGCGGCGCGAGCGTTATTTCGATCCGTATCACGCCGCGCTCGCCGCCGAGATCGAGCGGCTGCGCGCGCTCAACGGCCGCGTCGCGCTCTACGACGCCCATTCGATCCGCTCGCGCATCCCACGTCTTTTTGACGGGGAACTGCCGTTGTTCAATTTGGGAACCAACGACGGTCGGGCGTGTTCGCCCGTGTTGCGCGAGCAACTCCACGGCGAGCTGGCGGGCAGCGGCGAAAGCCATGTCGTCGACGGTCGGTTCAAAGGCGGCTGGATCACGCGCGCCTTCGGCGATCCGAGCCACGGCGTTGAGGCGGTGCAGATGGAGCTCGGCTGCCGGGCTTATATGATTGAACCGGAGATCGTCGGCCCCGAGACCTGGCCGACACCGCTCGACGCGCCGCGCGCCGAGGTCACGCGCAAAACCCTGAAAACCATCCTGCAAACCCTGCTCGCCTTCGTCCGCGAGCCGCGCGGAGAACGCCCGTGAACTCGCCCCGTCTCGACAACATGCGCGTGGTCCGGAGCCCGCGCGGCCCGGAGATCAGCGCCAAGAGCTGGCTCACCGAAGCGCCGATGCGCATGCTGATGAACAATCTCGACGCCGAGGTCGCCGAGCGTCCCGGTGAGCTCATCGTCTATGGCGGCATCGGCCGCGCCGCGCGAGATTGGAACGCGTACGACCGCATCGTGGAGACGCTGAAGCGCCTGGAGGCGGACGAGACATTGTTGGTTCAGTCAGGCAAGCCGGTCGGCGTGTTTCGGACGCACGAGGATGCGCCGCGCGTGCTGATCGCCAACTCCAATCTCGTGCCGCATTGGGCGACTTGGGCGCATTTCCATGAGCTCGATCGCAAGGGCCTGATGATGTATGGCCAGATGACGGCCGGTTCGTGGATCTATATCGGCAGCCAGGGCATCGTGCAGGGCACGTATGAAACTTTTGTCGAGATGGGCCGACGCCATTACGGCGGCTCGCTGAAGGGCAAATGGATTCTGACTGCGGGCCTTGGCGGCATGGGCGGCGCGCAACCGCTCGCCGCGACGATGGCCGGCGCTTCGCTGCTGGCGATCGAATGCCGGCCGTCCAGCATTGAGTTCCGCTTGCGCTCCGGCTATCTCGACGTGGCCGCCAAGGACCTCGACGAGGCGCTGGAGATCATCGAGCGATCCATCAAGGACGGCAAGCCCGCCTCCGTCGGCCTGCTCGGCAACGCGGCCGATGTGCTGCCGGAGCTCATCAAGCGCGGCGTGCGCCCCGACGTCGTCACCGATCAAACGTCTGCGCATGATCCGCTCAATGGCTATTTGCCGAAGGGATGGACTCTGCAAGACTGGGAGAGCCGTCGCGCCAGCGACCCGAAGGGCGTCGAGCAGGCCGCGCGAACGTCGATGGCCGGGCATGTGCGGGCAATGCTCGCGTTTCAGCAGATGGGCGTGCCGACCGTCGACTACGGCAACAACATAAGACAGATGGCGCTGGAGGAAGGCGTCGCTGACGCCTTCGCGTTTCCGGGTTTCGTGCCGGCCTATATTCGGCCTTTGTTCTGCCGGGGAATCGGGCCGTTCCGCTGGGCGGCGTTGTCGGGCGATCCCGAGGACATCTATCGCACCGACGCGAAGGTGAAAGAGTTGATCCCCGACAATCCGCATCTGCACAACTGGCTCGACATGGCGCGCGCCCGCATCAAGTTTCAAGGCCTGCCGGCGCGCATCTGCTGGGTCGGTCTTGGCGATCGTCATCGGCTTGGCCTCGCGTTCAACGAGATGGTCGCGAAAGGCGAACTGAAAGCGCCCGTCGTGATTGGTCGCGATCATCTCGATTCGGGCTCGGTCGCCTCGCCCAATCGCGAGACCGAAGCGATGAAAGACGGCTCGGATGCGGTGTCCGATTGGCCGCTGCTCAACGCGCTGCTCAACTGCGCCTCCGGCGCGACGTGGGTCTCGTTGCATCACGGCGGCGGCGTCGGCATGGGCTATTCGCAGCACGCCGGCATGGTCGTCGTCTGCGACGGAACGGAGGCGGCGTCGCGCCGCATCGCTCGTGTCCTGTGGAACGACCCGGCTTCCGGCGTCATGCGCCACGCCGACGCCGGCTACGACGAGGCGATCGCCTGCGCGCGCGAAAAGGGTCTCGATCTGCCGAGCCTGTCGCTCTAAACTTCGCCGGAATCGGCGCGCGAGCGCTGCGAAGGAGAGCCGATGCGCGCGCCGGAATTGACATGGCTACCCGAGGCGACCGACGCGCGCGGCCGCCTCGCGGCGTTGGCGCGCGCCGAGGACTTTGCGGAGGCCCTGCGACTCGCCAACAGCCGGCTCGACTTCGTGCGGACGCAGGCGCTCGACCAGATCGTGCGCCGACGCTGGCCGGACCGGCCGGCGGGGTTCGACGGTCCGGGGTATCGTCTGGCGCTGCTAAGTTCCTCGACCACGGCGCATCTGCCCGGCGCGCTGCGGATCGCAGCGTTGCGCGCCGGGCTGTGGTTGACCGTCTACGAGGCCGACTACGGCCAGTTCCGCCAGGAACTCGAAGCGCCCGGTTCTGGGCTGCACGCCTTTCGTCCAGACGGCGTGCTGTTCGCGTTCGACGCAGAGTATATTTGCGCGGGCGTGACCGCGTCCTCGTCCACCGCCGAAGCCGAGGCGGCGTTGCAGGCGGTGCGCGCCGATCTCGTTGCCTGCTGGGGCAAGGCGCGCGAGGCTTTCGGGGCGGTGTTGCAGCAGACCGTTTTGCCAACGCCGCCTACCCTGCTCGGAGCCAACGAGCATCGCCTCCCTGGTTCGCACGCCGCGTTTGTTGCGCAGGTCAACACCGCGCTGCGCGCGTGGGCGGATGCGGAGGGCGTCGATCTCGTGGCGCTCGACGCCGCCGCAGCTCGGGACGGGCTCGCGGCGTGGCACGATCCGATGTTGTGGCGGCGCGCCAAGCAGGACGTTCATCCCGCCGCTGCGCCGATGTATGGCGAACTCGTCGCGCGGGTGATGGCGGCGCGGGCCGGCAAATCGCGCAAATGCCTCGTGCTCGACCTCGACAATACGTTGTGGGGCGGCGTGATCGGCGACGACGGGCTCGACGGCATCAGGCTGGGGCAGGGCGATGCGCTCGGTGAAGGCTTTCTCGCCGTCCAGCGATACGCCCGCGAGCTCGGCCGGCGCGGGATCATCCTCGCCGTGTGCTCGAAGAACGACGAGGCGAACGCGTGGGAGCCGTTCGACAAACATCCGGAGATGGTGCTGCGTCGTCAGGACATCGCCTGTTTCGTCGCCAACTGGAGCGACAAGGCGGACAACATCGCTCTGATCGCGCGGCGGCTCAACATCGGCCTCGATAGCCTGGTGTTCGTCGACGACAATCCGTTCGAGCGCAATCGTGTGCGCGAGGCGCTGCCAATGGTGGCGGTTCCCGAACTGCCCGAGGAGCCCGCGCTGGCGCCGCACGCGCTCGCCGCCGCCGGCTATTTCGAGGCGGTCGCCGTCACCGGCGAGGATCGCGCGCGGACCGCGCAATACGACGGCAACGCCCGGCGCGACGCCGAGCGCGGGCGCCACACGGACCTCGCCGCCTATCTCAGAAGCCTGGAGATGCAGGCGCCGTGGGGCTATTTCGACAGCTTCAATCGCCAGCGCATCGTCCAGCTCATCAACAAGACCAACCAGTTCAACCTGACGACCCGCCGCTACGACGAGGCCGACTACGACGCCTTCCTGTGCGACGACAACGTCGTCGGCATCCATGTGCGCCTGATCGACCGCTTCGGCGACAATGGCCTCATCGGCGTCGTCATCGCCAAGCAGGATGAGACGGCGCTCGCCATCGATACGTGGTTGATGAGTTGCCGGGTCTTGGGGCGCGGGGTCGAGGCGGCGACGCTCTCCATCCTGGTCGCCGAGGCGGCCCGGCGCGGCGCCACGCACTTGACTGGCGAATATATCCCGTCGGCGAAGAACGGCATGGTGCGCGATCACTACGACAAGCTTGGCTTCCGGCTGATCGGGCAGAGCGAAACCGGCGCCAAGCGCTACGTGCTGAGCATCGAGGATCACCGCGCGCCCGACTTGCCGATCGTCGTCTCAAGAGGAACTCATGGAAAAACAAGCGCAGACATTGGGCGAGTTGACGCAGTTGCTTCGTGACATATTCGTTGATGACGAATTGGTTCTGACCCCGCAAACGATCGCCGCCGACGTGCCGGGCTGGGACAGCATCAAGCATATCGAGATCATCATCGCGATCGAAGAGAAATATGGCTTCCGTTTCACCTCGCGCGAAGTCGATGGGCTGCGTTCGGTTGGAGACCTGATCGCCGTCATCGCCCGGAAGGCGCCGTGACGACGCGCGTCGAGGACTCTGTCGTCATCGCCTTCGGCCACGGCGGCAATTCGGCGGCGTTCGCGCGCGAGGGCTGGCACGGCTGCGAGGCTGAGCACCGCTGGTCGGCCGGCGTGAGAAGCGTTCTGGTCTTGCCGCCGCTCGCGGCGAGCGAGCGATACCTGCTCACGTTCGATTGCGACCCTGTGCCGGCGGAAGGCGTTCGGCAATCTCTGGGCTTGGAGTTCAACGGCGTCGCGCTCGCGGTCGCGCCGCCGCAACAGAGTCTTCCGCAGACGCTGATTGTTCCGGGCGAGATCGTCAGTCCGGCGCGCGAGAACGTCCTTGTCCTCCACAGCCCGAATGCGCTGATCCCCGCCGAGCATTTCCCCGGCAATGGCGACACGCGCGTGATCGCCTTCGCATGGCGGCGGCTGGAAATGACGCCCGACGACACGCCGCTGATTGGCGAACCGCTGGCGCTGCCCGAGGCCGACCCGGACGCTATGCCGATGCAAGCCGTCGCCAGCCTTTATCAGAGCCTCGGGCAAAACTGCGAGGTGGGCCTGTTTCAAAGACGCTGCGGCGTCGAGCCGATGGGCCTGCTGCGCTTCGCTTCCATCTATCCAGATCAGCTCGTGCTCGGCTTGCGGACGCGGTTCGCCGGCGTCGGGATAGCCGAAAACTTGACTTTGAAGGCTGGGCATCCCGGCGGCGAGCTGAATGGACATCAAGTCGCGCCCAAATTTATGTATCACACGTTCAAGAACGAGCCGGACGTCGATGTCGCGGACTTCCAAGTTAAGGAGACGCGGCGCCTCGGGTACCTTGCGCGTCTTTTCGTCGAGCAGCTTGAGAACGACGAGAAAATCTTCGTGCGCCGCGGCGGGTTCGAGGCGGACGGGGAGATTTGGGCGCTGCATCGGCTGCTTAGGACGTTCAATCCTCAAGCCAGGCTGCTCATGGTGCAGGCGTCGCCGGAGCGCGCGGGCCGCGTCGAGCAGCTGTCGCCCAATGTCTACCGGGGTTTCCTGGCGAACTTCGCCGACCCCGTGCGCGCTCAGAGCACGCTGCCCTTCGAGGGCTGGCGGAAGATCTGCGCGACACTCTATGCTGAACAACAGCGGATCGGGCGCGTCGACGAACGCGTCTGAGTTTGCGCGTCGCCTGGCGTGTGCTAATTGCTCGCGGCAGGGCGAGCGAGGTCGAAGGATTGCATCGAATCGTAAATTTGTTCGCGGTCGGCGCACGGAAGACGGCATGACCGGGATCGTCGAGGCCCGCGTTCCCGTCGGACTGGCGAAAGCTCTTGTCATCAGCTTCAGGCGAGGAGGCAATTCTGATGCGTTCGTGCGCGAGGGCTGGCAACCCTGCGAGGCGGGGTATCGTTGGTCGTACGGCGACAGCAGCGTGCTGGCTCTTCCGCCGGTCGCCGCCAGCCGGCGGTTTACGTTGACGTTCTACTGCGACCCTGCGCCGATCACGGGCGTTCGGCAGAACCTGACCTTGGCGTTGAATGGCGTAGCTCTCGCGGTCGTGCAGCCGCAGCGCACCGTTCCGCAAGCGCTCGTCGTCCCCGGCGAAATCGTCAACCAATCGGGCGACAACATTCTCGCCCTGCATTGCTCGAACGCGCTGACGCCTGGCGAGCATTCGCCCGACAGTCGCGAGAGTCGCCCGATCGCCTTCGCATGGAGAAGGTTGGAGTTGACGCCGGACGAAACGCCGATGATCGGCGAGCCGGCGCCGCTCGCCGAAGCCGACCCACACACGCTGCCGATGGCCTCGGTCGTCGGTCTCTATCAGAGCCTCGGGCAAAACTGCGAACTCGGTCTGTTTCAGAGACGCTGCGGGGCCGAGCCGTTCGGCCTGCTGCGTTTCGCCTCGATGTTTCCCGATCAGCTCGTGCAGGGTTTGCGGACGCGGTTCGCCGGCGTCGGGGGCGCGGACAATCTGATGCTCGCGCCCGCGCAACCCGGCGGCGAACTGATGGGGCATCACGCCGCTCCAGAGTTTTTGTATCACACGTTCAAGAATGAACGCGACGTCGATGTGGCCGAGTTCCATGGCAAGGAAGCGCAGCGGCTCGGCTATCTCGCGCGGATGCTGTTGGAGCAACTCGACAACGACCAGAAAATTTTCGTGCGCCGTGGCGGCTTCGAGGCCAACGGCGAGATTTGGGCGCTCTATCGGTTGCTGCGGGCGTTCAACCGGGAGGCACGGCTGCTGATGGTGCAGCAAGCGCCGGAGCGCGGCGGCTGCGTCGAGCGGCTGGCGCCCAATCTCTACCGGGGATTCGTGTCGAAGTTCGCCGATCCCGAGGACGTTCCGGGCACGCTGCCTTACGAAGATTGGCGGAAAATCTGCGCGACGCTCTATCTTGAAGAGCAGCGACGCGGGCGGGTCGAACCGGCGGCTTGAACGCGTCGGCTTGCGCGCGGCGGCCAACGAGTGCTTATTTGCCGCCGCTCAAGGCGCAGGGAGGCGAAGGGATGTCGTTTTTGATTCGGGCGTTGGTCGCGACGGCGAGCCTTGCGCTCGCGATCGGCGTCGCTTCCGCCGACGATCTCAAGGTTGCGCTGATCTATGGCCGCACCGGCCCGCTGGAGGCGTACGCCAAACAGACCGAAACCGGCTTCAAGATGGGACTAGAATATGCGACCAAGGGCTCGATGCAGGTCGGCGGCCGCAAGATCGTCATCATCACCAAGGACGATCAGGGCAAGCCCGATCTCGCCAAGAGCGCGCTGACCGAGGCCTATGAGGATGACGGCGCCGAAATCGCCATTGGCACTACGTCCTCGCCGGCGACCATCGCCATGCTGCCCGTGGCGGAGGAGCACAAGAAGGTGCTCATCGTCGAGCCGGCGGTCGCCGATCAGATCACCGGCGAAAAATGGAACCGCTACATCTTCCGCACCGCACGAAATTCGACGCAGGATGCGATCTCCAACGCGGTGGCGATCGGCGCGCCGGGCGTGCAGATCGGCGTGCTGGCCGTGGACAACGCGTTCGGCCGCGACGGCGTCGCCGCCTTCAAGAGCGCGCTTGGCAAAACCGGCGCGACGCTGGCGGCCGAGGAATACGCGCCGGCCTCAACAACGGATTTCACCGCGGTCGGCCAGCGCTTGTTCGACGCGCTGAAGGACAAACCGGGCAAGAAGCTGATCTGGTTCATCTGGGCCGGCGCCGCCAACCCGCTCGCCAAGCTCGCCGACATGGACCCCGGCCGTTATGGCATCGGCTTCGCCGCCGCCGGCAATATCCTGCCGGTGCTCGTCGCCTACAAGCGCTTCCCCGGGCTCGAGGGCGCGGCGTATTATTACTACGGCATCCCGAAGAACCCGATCAACGATTGGCTGGTCGCCGAGCATCAGAAGCGCTTCAACGCGCCGCCGGATTTCTTCACCTGCGGAGGCTTTGCGGCGGCGATGGCGCTGGTCGCCTCGGTCGAGAAGGCCGGTTCAACCGACGCCGAGAAGCTGATCCCGGCGATGGAGGGGCTCGAATTCGATACGCCGAAAGGCAAGATGATCTTCCGCAAGGAGGATCATCAGGCGTTGCAATCGATGTTCGCGTTCAAGATCAAGGTTGATCCCAATGTCGCCTGGGGCGTGCCGGAGCTGACGCGCGAACTGAAGATCGAGGACATGGACATTCCGATCCGCAACAAGCGCTAGAACGCTTTCCAAAGAGGTTGCGAACGTCATCGGAGGGTTTGCCTAGCGGTCGACCTTCCGCAGCCGAATCAAACCTGGCATTGCACGAAGTTTGCATGAGGGACGGCATGAGCGAAGCCTTCGATCCCGCCGCCGTCGCTGAAGCGATGGCCCCGTTGCTCGGACTGGAGCTGACGCCGGAGCGGCGCGCGCCGGTCTTGCTGCATCTCAAGATCGCCGCCGATTTCGCAGCCTTGCTCGACGCCGCGGCGCTGGGCGACGAGGCTGAGCCCGCGCCGGTCTACACGCCATGATCGACGGTTCGGCCGAAGCAATCGCCGCCGCGGTGCGCGGCGGCGAGGTCACGGCGCGCGCGGTGATCGAGGCGACGCTTGTTCGCATTGCCGAGCGCAACCTGAAGCTCAACGCCTTCACCGACGTCACCGCCGCGCGCGCATTGGCCCGCGCCGACGCGCTCGATGCGCGCCGGGCCAAGGGCGAGCCGCTCGGCCCGCTCGCCGGGGCGCCGTTCTCGGTGAAGAACCTGTTCGACGTGCAGGGGCTGCCGACGCGAGCGGGATCGAAGATCAACCGAGAGTGCCCGCCGGCCCGCGAGGACGCCACGTTAGTGAAGCGGCTGGAGGCGGCCGGCGCCGTTCTCGTCGGCGCGCTCAACATGGGCGAATATGCCTACGACTTTACCGGCGAGAACGCCCACGACGGCCCCTCGCGCAATCCGCACGATGTTGCGCACATGACGGGCGGCTCCTCCGGCGGCTCCGGCGGCGCCGTCGCCGGCGGGTTGACGCCGATCGCGCTCGGCTCCGACACCAATGGCTCGATCCGCGTGCCGTCGTCGTTCTGCGGCGTGTTCGGGCTGAAGCCGACCTACGGGCGGCTGTCGCGAGCGCATACGTTTCCGTTCGTCGCCAGCCTCGATCATCTCGGTCCGCTCGCCCGTTCGGTCGGCGATCTCGCCGCGAGTTTCGACGCCATGCAGGGCCCCGATCCCGCCGATCCCGCGCTCGCCGACAAGCCCATCGCGCTGACCCGCCCGTCGCTCGACGACGGCGCCGTGGGCTTGCGTATCGCCAGGCTCGGCGGCTACTTCGCGCGCGGCGGCGAGCCGGCGGGGTTCGCCGCGGTCGAGGTCGTCGGCAGGGCGTTGAAGGTCGAGCGCACGGTCGAACTCGCCGGCGCCGAACTCGCCCGCGCCGCCGCCTATCTCATCACCATGACCGAGGGCGCGGCGCTGCATCTCGACCGCCTGCGCGAGCGCGCGCAGGACTACGATCCCGACGTGCGCGATCGTCTGATCGCCGGGGCCATGCTGCCGGGCGTGTGGGCGGCGCGGGCGCAGAAATATCGCCGCCGCTTCCGCGAGGAGGCGCTGGCGCTGTTCCGCGACGTCGATGTGCTGATCGCCCCCGCGACCCCGTGCCGGGCGCCGAAAATCGGCCAGAAGACCTTCGTGCTCGATGGCCGGGAAATGCTGGTGAGGCCCAACATCGGCGTGTTCACGCAGCCGATCTCGTTCATCGGCCTGCCCGTCGTCGCGGTCCCGATCTGGACGGACGGCGTCGGCCTGCCGATCGGCGTGCAGATCATCGCGCCGCCGTGGCGCGAGGATCTGGCCCTGCGGGTGGCGCGTCAGTTGGAGCGCGACGGCGTGGCGTTCGCGCCGGCGGCGTCTTTCGCTTAAACGGGCTCGCCGCCGGGGAGGAACCTCCGAGCCGGATTTCGCGTTGCTCTCGCTGTCTGAATTAAGGACAGGGAGCGAGCTCATGCGAAATTTCTTGGCGGCGGTCTCAGCGTTTGGACTTATCAGCTCCGTCGCGATCGCGGACGAGGTGATTGTGCAGCCGGCGCCCGGCGCTGTTATCGAAAATCGTGCGGCCTCCGAGAGCACAACGACCACCAAGACAGTGCGCCACGGCAATGGTTGCGCCACGCGCTCCATGACGAAAACCAACGACGACACCGACACCAGCGTTACGCGCACGCAAACCAATTGCTGATTCGCCTCGCGTTCTCGTCGCTCCGCCCGCGGGGGCGGGGCGGCGCTAGAGCGAGTCCCGATCAAGTTGAACCGCTGTCATGGCGAGCGAAGCGAAACCATCCACGTTTCCGCCGAACCAGGCCTAGCCGATTAGCCTGCGATCTCGGCGCGCTGGATTGCTTCGCTTCGCTCGCAATGACGAAGCCGACTCAATTCGTTCGGTAAGCGCTGTAGGCTTGAATAGCGCGGCGCGGCGTGCTTGGCTTGGCGGGTCTTTGATGCCGCCGGGGATGCCCTTGTGATTGTCGACGATCTTCTGATCAAAGCCGAAGTTGAGGCCGAATTCGCCGCCTACGAAAAGGCGCTGACGAGCAACGACGTTGAGGCGCTCGACGGCTTCTTCCGCAACGCCCCGGAATCCGTGCGCTTTGGCGCGGCCGAGAATCTCTTCGGGTTTGCTGCTATTCAGGCGTTCCGCGCGGCGAGGTCGCCCGCCGGGCTGGCCCGCACGCTTGAACGGACGCAGATCACGACGTACGGCCGCGATTGCGCGGTCGCCTCGACGTTGTTCCGCCGCGAATCTGCGCCCGGAAAAATAGGGCGACAGATGCAAACCTGGGTGAGGTTTCCCGAGGGTTGGCGCATCGTCGCCGCGAATGTCAGCCTGATCGACGAGCCGAAAGCGTGAGCTCGCAAATTCCGGTGATTGATCTCGCGCCGCTGCGCGAGGGCCACGAAACCGGGCTCGAGGCCGTCGCCCGCGAGATCGGCGCGGCTTGCCGAGACGTCGGCTTTTTCTACGTGGTCAACCACGGCGTGCCCGCCGAATTGATCGACGACGCATTCGCCAAATCGCGCGCCTTCTTCGCGCAATCGGTGGCGGAAAAGCTCGAACTCGCGATGGACGTGGTCGGGGGAAACCGCGGCTATACCGGGTTCATGGGCGAGGCGCTCGATCCCACGCACGGGCGCGACAAGAAGGAAGCGTTCAACATCGGCATCGAACTCGCCGCCGACGATCCCGGGCTCGCCAGCGAGCCGTTTCGCGCGCTCAACGCATGGCCGCGGACGTCTGGCTTTCGCCAGACGATGTTGCAATATTTCCAGGCCTGCGAGCGGCTCGGCGCTGAGATTCACCGCGCGTTCGCGCGCGATCTCGGCCTTGCCGACGCGTTTTTCAAAGACAAGCTCGAACGCTCGCTGGCGACCTTGCGGCTGCTGCGCTATCCGCCGGAACCCGCAGGCGAGATCGGCGCCGGGACGCACACCGATTACGGCAACATCACGCTGCTCGCGACCGACGGCGTCGGCGGCCTGGAGGTGAGAACGCGCAACGGCGAATGGTTGGCCGCCCCGTCGATCGATGGCGCCTTCGTGGTCAACATCGGCGATTGTCTGATGCGCTGGACCAACGACGTCTATGTTTCGACGCCGCACCGCGTAGTGAGCCGAGGCGGAGGCGAGCGCTATTCGATCGCCTTCTTTCTCGATCCGCATCCGTTGGCGAGGGTAGAGGCGATCCCGTCTTGCGTCCCGGCGGGCGCGGCGCCGAAGTATCCGCCGATTCTCGCCCACGAGTATCTGCGGTCGCGCTTCGAGGCGACATACGCAATTCCCAGTTGAACGAACCCGAGGCGGCTTACCCGCTCCGTTGCGGGTTGCGCGCGCTCTCCATGCCGGCCGCCAGCGTGCGTGCGGTGTACGGCTTGCGCACCACGGGCACGTCGTGAAACTTCTGCGGGATCATCCGGCTGTCGCCATAACCGGTGGCGAAGACGAACGGTACCCCCAGTTCGCGTAGGCGCTCGGCGACGGATAGGGATGTCGTGCGACCGAGATTGACGTCGAGCACCGCGACATCAGGCGTCAGCCGCGCCAGGATGCGCTCGGCCTCCGTGGTTGTGGCGGCGATCAGCACCTCGGACGCGCCGCTCTCCCTCAGCAATTGCTCCGCGTTGAGCGCGATGACGAATTGGTCTTCGACCAGCAGCACGCACTGCTCGGCGAGCGGCCGGTCGCGTTCCGTCCTTCGCTCCTCGGCTTCGGCGGGTGGGCTCGCCTGCTGCGAGCGGTCCTCGAAGAATCGGGCCGGGATCAGGAATCGCGCCCGCAAACCCTCGGGCGGATACTCGATCTCGCTCTCCCCGCCGAGATCGAAAGGCACGCTGCGCCGGATCAGGGACGCGCCGAACCCCGTGCGCTCGGGCGGTATGAGCGGCGGTCCGCCAGTCTCGCGCCACAGCATTTCGCAATCGCCGCTCGGCGTCACCTTCCAGGACACGTCGAGCCGTCCGGAAGGCGTGACCAGGGCGCCGTACTTGGCGGCGTTGGTCGCCATCTCGTGCAGCACCAGCGCCAGCACGGAATAGGCGCGTGCGTCGAGAACGAGTTGAGGTCCGGCGATATGCACGTCGCGGCCGTGGTAGGGGCCGAGTTCGGCGAGCGCCAGCGCGGTGAGGTGGCCGCCGCCGTCGCTGCGCACGATCTGATCGTGGGCGTTGGCAAGGGCGATGATGCGACCCTTCAACGCCGCCGCATAGGCGCTGACCTCGCGGCCCTGGCCGGCGTCCTGACTGACAAGCGCTTTGATGAGCGCCAGGATGTTCTTGACGCGGTGGTTGAGCTCCTCGTTGAGCGTCTTCTGCCGCACGTCGGCCTCGCGGCGTTCGCGCGCCAGCACCTCAGAGTGCCGCATCATGATTTCGAGCAGTTGCACGCGAGCCGCTTCCGCGGTCTGCCGATCGGTCACCGTCCACGGCGCCGATTGTTCGCGCACTGTCTCCTTCCAGATCTCGAAGCTCTTGCGGGGCGAAAGCCGGTCGCCGCTCGGACCGGTCCTGTAGACCTTGTTGGGGTCGCCGCCCCAGTTGAGGGTCTCGACCTGTTCGCGGCGGAAAAACAACAGATAGTCGCGCGGCAGTTGCGACAGCGGAACCGCCAGTACGCCCGAAGCCTCGGCGGCGTAACTTGCGGCGCCGGCGAATTCGCGCGCCAGGGCGTGCGTCGACCAGACCCGGCCGGTGGCCCGCTCCCGAACGAAGGCGCCGAACGCAGCGACCTGATCGGCCGGCGGGGTCGCGCCATGGGCGCGCCAATCGCCGTCGATGTAGATGGCGACGCCGTCGCTCGGGATCAGGACGTTGAGCGAAGGCAGGCGGTTGCGCAGAAAATCTGCGACATTGGTCTCGGCCGAGGTTTCGCTGACGATCCGGTCGAGCGCTTCGCGGGCGCGCGTCGCGGCCGACAGCGCCTCGGCGCGCTCGAACGCCTCGACACGCAGCGAGAACACTTCGGCGAACATCTCCGTCGCCACGCGCTGCGCCAGCGTCAGCGCCTTCGGCTCGTAATGATGGCAGGCGATCAGGCCCCATAGCGCGCCGTTGACGATGATCGACACCGACATCGACGCCGCCACGCCCATGTTGCGCAGATATTCCAAATGGATCGGCGAGACACTGCGCAGATGGGCGTAGGACAGGTCGAGCGCCGCGCCGCTGGCGTCGAGTAGCGGCTCGATCGCGACGCCGCAATCGTGGGCGTCGTTGATGACGCGGATGGTGTTGCGCAGGTACAGCACCCGAGCCTGCTGCGGAATGTCGCCCGCCGGGAAATGCTGGCCAGAGAAGCTTTCGAGATCGCCGCGCTTGTCCTCCGCGATCACCTTGCCGGCGCCATCCTCGGCGAATCGGTAGACCATTACGCGGTCGTAGCCGAGAATCGCGCGCATGAGCCGAGGCGTGATGACGAACAGGTCGTTGAGCTTGGCGCAGGATTGCGTGCGCGAGATGAGGTTGCGGGCGATGTCGAGCGCCCCGTATTCGGCGACGGCCGCGGGCTCGAACTCGATGATCGCCTGTCCGGCATGCGTGTGGACGCTGACGTCGAACGCGCCGCTGCGCCCGTCCAAACGCCGGTTGAACAACAGACCGGGCCGGCGCGGATCCCGCGCCTTGCTGAGCGCGTTGCGCAGCTCGTGGGCGAGCGTCTCGCCGACGAGGCTCGTGAACGCGGCGCCGTTCAACGTTTGCGGGTCGGTCTCCAAGATCGCAGGGGCGTTGACGGAGTGACGTCGAACCGACTCCATCGTTGCGTCGCACGCGACCAGACACCCATGCGACTGCACCGCGCCGGGAATGTGGATCGGCTCGCGATCGCAATTGGTGATGTCAACCTTGTCCGCCAACCCTTGGACTCCGACCCCGCGGCGAATCGCCACGATACAACCTAACGCGCGAACGCGCCGTCCGGCGCCGTCGCCAAATTCTCTAGAGCGCGCAACTTAAAGAGCGAGCGAATTCCGCAAATCGACACGTTCGAAACTGCGCATACCGCCGGGCTTTCGGATACACGGCGCCGGCGCGCAAGCCAGCGTCGCCGTCAATCGCAGGTTTCTGTTATCAATTCTCGGCGAACCGGCGCGAGGCGAACGCCGCCACAAAACCTAAACGCACGCCTTCCCGCCGGGTTCCGGGCGCGCTCGAGCGCTGCTCCCCCTTGCGGGCGGCCGGCGGCTCGTTCATCACCGGGGCATGCAGCAAACCCCCGAACCCGATTGGCGCGCTCTGATCCGCCCCGCCGCCAGCGCGATCGAAACCAGCGGCATTGTCGAGGTGTTCGACTACGGTCGCCATATCCAGGGGCTCATCCCGTTGTGGGTGGGGGAGGGCGATCTGCCGACCCCTCGCTTCATCGTCGACGCCGCCAAGGCTTCGCTCGATCGCGGCGAGACATTCTACACCTACCAGTCCGGCGTCCCCGAACTCCGGGCGGCGATTTCGCGCTACATGACCGCCCACTACGGCGACGGCCTGTCGCCCGAACGGTTTTTCGTCACCATCGGCGGCATGCACGCGCTCGACATCGCCGTGAAGCTGACGGTGGGACCCGGCGACGAGGCGCTCGTGCTCGCGCCCGCATGGCCGAATTTCGGCGGCGCGCTGGCGACGAACGGCGCGCGACCGGTGTTCGTCGAGCTCGAAGCCGGGCCATCATGGCGGCTCGACCCGGAGCGGCTGGGTGCGGCGGTCACGCCTGCGACCCGCGCGATCCTATTCAATTCGCCCGCCAATCCGACCGGCTATGTCGCCAGCCGCGAGGAGATCGTCGCGGTGCTCGACATCGCCCGCCGCCGTGGCCTGTGGATCATCGCCGACGAGATCTACGGCCGCCTGGTCTATGGCGACAAGCGCGCGGCGTCATTTCACGACGTGATGACGTCGGATGACAAGATCCTGTTCGTGCAGACGTTCTCCAAGAACTGGGCGATGACAGGCTGGCGCATCGGCTGGCTCGAAGCGCCGCCGGCGTTGCAGCCGGTGATCGAAAATCTCGTGCAATATTCGACCTCCGGCGTGCCGGTGCCGGCGCAACGCGCCGCGACCGCGGCGATCACCGACGGCGAGCCGTTCCTCGCGGAAAGTGTCGCTCGGCTGGCGCGCTGCCGGGACATTATGGTTGAGGGGCTCGCTTCGACGGGCCGCGTGGAATGCGCGACGCCCGAAGGCGCGTTCTATCTGTTCCCCAAATTCGCCGGTCATGACGATACGCGGCGCCTGGCGTTCCGGCTGATCGATGAGGCGGGGGTCGGCGCCGCGCCGGGCTATGCTTTCGGACCCGGCGGGGCCGGGCGTTTGCGGCTTTGCTTCGCGCGGTCGCCGGAGATCGTCACCGAGGCGACGCGGCGGCTGGCGGCGTGGCTCGCGCGCTGAGGTCCGACGCGCGGGCGTTGGCGGCGACGGGATTGGCGGCGGTCGCGGGGGGCGCGGTGGTCGGGGGGCTGGGCGCCCCGGCGGGCTGGCTCTCCGGCGCGATGATCGGCGTGGCGGGGCTTTCGGCGTTCGGGTTAGCGGCGCCGCTGCCGAAGTTGATGCAGCGGCTGACCGTTTTGCTCGCCGGCGTCGGGATGGGGTCGGGGCTGTCGCCCGCCACTTTGCATACTTTGGGGCGCTACCCGCTGTCGCTGGCGTTGATGGCCGTCGCGGTGACGGCGATGACGGCGGCCTCGTACGCGACGCTGATGCGGGCAAAGGGCTTCACGCGCCCGACGGCCTTCTATAGCGCGGTGCCCGGGGCGCTTTCCTATGTGTTTCTCGTCGCCTCGGGCTCGGGCGCGGACCTCGCCCGCGTCGCGGTCATTCAGGTCTTCCGCATCTTCGTGCTGATGGCGATCGTGCCGATGGTGGCGCGCCTCGGAGTCGGCGCCGCAAGCCTCCGCTTCGCCGCCGATCCCGTCGCCGTCACTGCGGCGCTGTTGCTGGCGGCGGGCGGGCTCGGCGCGGGGTTCGAACGGTGGGGCGTCGCCAATGGACCGCTTTACGCCGGCATTCTGGTCTCGGCGGCGGCGCATGGGACCGGCTGGGCGCCGGGGAGGCTCGCGCCGTGGCTGCAGATCGCCGCGCAAACGCTGGTCGGCGCCTGGGTCGGCTCGCGGTTCATCGGTTTCGATTGGCGGTTGCTGCGCGAATTGCTGTTCGCCGCGACGACTTCGTTTCTGACCGCCTTTACGGTCGCCGCCGCGTTCTCGGCCGCCGCCGTCGTCGTGACCGGGGCGCCGTTCGCCGATGCGCTCGCCGCCTTCGCGCCCGGCGGCCTTGAGGCGATGACGATGATGGCGTTCGCGCTCGGCCTCGATCCGCTGTTCGTCGGCGCGCATCATATCGCGCGCTTCCTGTTCATCAGCTTGGCGTTGCCGTGGGTTGCGCGCCGGCTGAAGCCGTTGTGACGCATTTGCGTCGGCTTGGCGAAAAATGCGGCGCACGGCCGCCGGCGTGTTGACACGGCCACCGCTGCGTACCAGATTGGCCGACTAACTTCGCAGACCCCGTCTGCGAAGATGGTTGTGTTTTGACAGTTAATTTGTTCAACGAATACAGGAGAGGCCCATTCGTCGTCCCATGAAGTCCACCGCCGCGCCGGAGAAAGGCGGCCCGCGCGTCAACCGAGACATCCGAGCCGTTCAGGTACAGCTTATCGACGGCGAAGGACAGAATAAGGGGGTCGTCAACCTGGCCGACGCGCAGCGTCTCGCCGAGGAATCGGGGCTCGATCTTGTCGAGATCGTCCCGAACGCCACGCCTCCCGTCTGCAAGATTCTCGATTTCGGAAAATACCGCTTTCTTGAGCAGAAGAAATCGGCCGAGCAGCGCAAGCGTCAAAAGATCGTCGAAATCAAGGAGATCAAGCTTCGCCCCGGCATCGACGACCACGATTATGAAGTCAAGATGCGCTCGGTGTTCCGCTTCTTCGAGGAAGGCGACAAGGTCAAGGTGACTTTGCGCTTCCGCGGCCGTGAAATGGCGCATCAGGACATCGGCTACCGTCTGTTGCAGAAGGTGAAGAGCGAGACCGCCGAGGTGGCGAAGGTCGAGGCCGAACCGCTCATGGAAGGGCGGCAAATGGTGATGGTGCTCGCGCCAAAGTGATCCTCCGCCTTTGCTTGGACAAGTTTCCGCGTTAAGCGCTGGCATGCCAGCGCGGAGGCGCGCGCCGCTGCTTCGTCGTTTGCGCGAAGCAAGCTTCTTTCGAGGGTAGAATGAGTCTCGCTGAACCTCTGAACGCGCCGGAGAGCGCGCGGCCGATCCTTGCGTCCGTGACGAAGCCTGTAACCGCGATCGGCATCCTTTTGGCCGCCAGCGCTTCGCACATGCTCAACGACATGATGCAGTCGCTGGCGCCCGCGCTCTACCCGGTGTTTCGCAGCGAATACTCGCTCACGTTTTTCCAGACTGGGCTGATCACCCTGGTGTTCCAGATCACCGCGTCGCTGCTGCAACCTGTCATCGGCATGGTGACCGACCGTCGGCCTGCGCCGCGCGCGTTGCCGTTCGCGATGGGCTTCACGATGTTGGGCCTTGTGCTGCTGGCCTTCTCGCGCAGCTATCCGATGCTGTTGGTCTCCGTCGCCTTCGTCGGCGTCGGCAGCGCGGTGTTCCACCCAGAAGCCTCGCGCGCGGCGCGCGCCGCGTCGGGCGGCCGCTATGGGTTCGCGCAGAGCCTGTTCCAGGTCGGCGGCAATTTCGGGCAGTCGCTGGGCCCGCTGATGGCGGCGTTCATCGTCGTGCCCGGCGGTCAGATCTCGGTCCTCGCTTTCACCGCGCTGGCGTTCGTGGCGATCCTGCTGCTCGTCCGCGTCGCGCAATGGCAAATCGCGCATGCAACCGTCGTCCGCAAGGTTTCGGCGCCGGTCGCCGGCGACCGGTTGCCGAGCGCGGTGGTTTGGCGCTCGATCGCGCTGCTCGTCGTGCTGCTGTTCTCGAAGACGTTCTATCTCGCCAGTATAAACAGCTATTACACGTTCTATCTGATTCAGACGTTCGATGTGTCCGTTCAGACCTCGCAGGTGTTGCTGTTCGTGTTCCTCGGCGCGGTCGCGGCGGGCACCTTCGCCGGCGGGCCCATTGGCGACTGGATCGGGCGCAAGTACGTAATCTGGGTGTCGATCCTCGGGGTGTTGCCGTTCACGCTGTTGTTGCCGCACCTCGGCCTTGTCGGCACGGTTATCGACTCGGTGGCGATCGGCTTGGTGCTATCGTCCGCCTTTTCGGCGATGGTCGTCTATGCGCAGGAGCTTGCGCCCGGCAATGTCGGGGCGATCGCGGGCCTGTTCTTCGGCCTGTCGTTCGGGCTCGGCGGGTTGGGCGCTGCGGCGCTGGGGCTGGTCGCCGACCACACGAGCCTTACGTTCGTGTACAAGATTTGCGCTTATTTGCCGGCGATCGGTCTCTTGACGTACTTCCTGCCCGACGTGCGGCTGAAGCGCGGCTAGGCGGCTCGTTCCACCAACCCCTCGGTGTCGCGCAAATTCAAGTTCGCGCGACAGCCGTTTGCGAATCCTCAAAGTGTTTTGCCTGCTGATCGACATGAGTCTGCCGATCGATTCTGGATGACGACGACAATAGCGGGCGCCGGCGCCTTCACCACACGAGAGTGATGACGCCGTAGGCCGTGGCTGAGCGGATGTTCTTGACTAGAAAATGCGCGTAATCCACCACCTTCAGATCGACAGTTTCAAAGCCGTCGCAATAAACGATATGAGTGCCCGCGGTCTGGCTGGCTCCATGAACCACCGCGCCCGAGGCAAAGTCCACGCCAGCCCAAATGAGATCGTCATTCGTCTGGAGGTTTCGAATTATCGTGACCTGCCCGACGCCGGAAAAGCCGGGTGAATTTTGCGTGCAAGTCAACGACACCGGCGTATTCACCGCTGGCACCGCAAACGAAGCCGAAGACGCTCCGGCCGCAAGATTGTAGTTGAATTGTATTTCATCGGCCCGCGCCCCGGCGAAAACACCCGTTACGCCCGCCAAGATGACAAATAACGCAGGAAAAATAGAGCTGGATCTGGCTTTGTAAGTCATGAGGGTCCCTCCAACAGATGCGTCGAGACGTTCTCAGCCGCGCCTCGGCGCCGCGCGTTAGGGTTAACCAAACGTCGGATCGAGCGAATAGAAAAAATGGGCCTAAATTGAACAGATTTCCGGCGTAATGACCCTTCGCGCTTTCGGGGTGAAGAGGTTCACCACGAAGGCGCGAAAGGAAGCACAAAGCCACTAATGCGTGGTCAGGCTTCGCAGCAGGCGCCAGGTATAAATCCCGGTATCGTGCCCGTCGTTGAAGCCGATCCGGACTGCGTAGTTCCCGACCTGCTCGACTTCGACGATCGCTAGCGGCTGACCGGGCGGCGGCGATTTACGGTTCTTGTCGGCGCTGGGGCTGGCGTCGCGCAGGCGCTCGGCAGTGATCGAGCCGATCATCCCGTCGTCGAACGTCACCTTGAACAGCGCGCCATTGTTCTGCACGCGCAGCTCCTCCGGCCAGGGCTCTCCCGGCGCCAGCGGCGAAGGCTCGCTCATGTCCTCCTCCCTCAGCTCATGAAGATGCGCGGCAGGATGCGCTTCTTCACCCCCTCGAACAAGGCGGCGCGCAGCTTTTCCGCGATTCCGAGGTAGGCCTTGGCCTGCGGGCTGTCGGGGGCGCTGGCGACGACCGGCTGGCCGCCGTCGGAGGTCTCGCGGATCAGCATGTGCAACGGCGCTTCGCCGAGGAACGGCACGCCCTGCGCCTCCGCCTCATGGCGGGCGCCGCCATGCGCGAACACGTCGCTGCGCTGGCCGCAATGCGGGCAGACGAAATAGCTCATGTTCTCGACGACGCCGAGAATGGGCGTCTCGACCTGCTTGAACATCGCGATGGCGCGACGTGCGTCGATCAGCGACAGATCCTGGGGCGTCGAGACGATGACCGCGCCGGCCAGCGGCGCGTTCTGGGCGATCGTCAGTTGCACGTCGCCGGTGCCGGGCGGCATGTCGATGACGAGCACGTCGAGTTTTCCCCAATCGACGTCGCGCAGGAACTGGTTGAGCGCCGATGTAACCATCGGCCCGCGCCATACGATGGCGGAATTGTCTTCGACGAGAAAGCCGATCGACATCACCTTGACGCCGAACCTCTCGATCGGCAGCAACTTCTGCCCGTCGGGGGCGAGCGAGGGTTTTTCCCGGATGCCGAACAGCCGCGGCATCGACGGGCCGAACACGTCGGCGTCAAGCACGCCGACCTTGAGGCCGAGCTTGGCGAGACCGATCGCCAGATTGCAGGCCGTGGTCGATTTGCCGACGCCGCCCTTGCCCGAGGCGACGGCGATGATCTTTTCGACGCCCTCGATCGGCCGGCCGCCGCGCGCCGCCGCGCGAGGCGGATGCGGGGCGTGCGGGGCGGGTTTCGGCGCGCCCGGCGCGTTCTCGGCCGTGAGCGTGACGAGCGCCGAAGTGATGCCGGGCAACGCCTTGACGGCGCTTTCAACGGCGGCCTTCATCGGCTCCAGCGTCGGCGCTTTCGCCGGGTCGACGCGGATGGCGATGAACACTTTGCCATCGCGCTGCGTGATCCCGTCGATCGCGCCGGACTCCGGCAGCGGCGTGCGGCCGTCGGGTCCGGCGACCCCGGCGAGCGCGGCGCGGATTTCGGATTCGGTGGGCATGGGTTTTCAGTTCCGGCGAGGCGTGTGTCAGATATAGGCGAATTCTTCGGAAAACGCGCTATCCCCGCGGGCGTTCGATCGCTTCATAAATGCGCCGATCGGTGAAATCCGCGACCGCGAACGCCGCGCCGGCGCCGATCAGCGTCTCCGCCGACAGGCCCGTGGTGAGCCCGACGACTGTGATTCCCGCGGCGACCGCGGCGCGCACCCCCGACAGCGAATCCTCGAACGCCAACGCATCCTCCGCTCGTGCGCTCGTGAGCTTCAGAGCCGTCAGATAGGGCAGCGGGTCGGGCTTCGACCGCGCGAGTTCGCCACCGATCACCACAATCGGCAGCCGCTCCGTCAGGCCGATGGCCGCCAGCACGCGCTCCGCGTTGGCGCGCGGCGCGTTGGTGACGACGGCGCAGCGCAAATCGCGCTCGCTCGCGTAATGCAGCAATTCGCCGGCGCCGCGCGTCGCTTGCAAGGCGCCGAGCCCGTCGCGATAGGCGGCCTCCTTGGCCTCGAACACCGCCGTGCGCTCCGCTTCCGAGACATGCGGAAGGAAGCGCTCGCCGATCATCGCATTCGAGGCGCCCATGATGTGCGCGGTGTAGATTGCGCGATCGAGGCTGATCCCGAAAGGCGCGAACACCTTCTGAAACGCGACGAGATGGTCGGCGTCGCTGTCGACCAGCGTGCCGTCGAGATCGAACAGAAGGGCGGTCATGCGGCTCCGATCAGCCCGACGGATTCGGCTTGCGCCGCGGCGGCGAGTTTTTGGTCGAGCGTCGCCAGGGGTTCGCGGCGCCGCTGCGCGAGCTCGAGATAGGCGGCGTCGTAGACGGTGAGGCGATATCGGCGCGCCAGTGCGAGCAGGGCGGCTTCGTCGGGGGAGCGGTCGATCATGATGGCGAGTTGCGCCACTTGATCGAGGAATTCGTCTACCTCCGGTTCGGTAATCCGCTTGCGCCGCTCGTTGACGATCAGTGCATTGCGGAGTTCAAACCACCACAAGCTAGGGGCGAATGCGTGGCTGCGGGCGATGCGGTTTCTCGCTGCGTCAGCGACTTTCTCGCTTTCGTCGGAAAACGCCCAACACAATGTCGTCGACGCGTCGATGACAAAGGACATCAATATTTACGACCCTCGTCCCTCGCCGAAATAATCTCTTCCGCGGTGATCTTGCCGCGACGTCGACCCGCCGCCTTCATGTCTTCGATCACGCGCCGAATGTCTTCGCGCTTCTGGTCTGCTTCGGGCACAAGCCGCGCGATGGCGCGGCCGTGGCGGGTGATGATAAGCGTCTCGCCGCGTTCAACCTCGTCGAGAAGGCGGGGCAGGTGGGTTTTGGCTTCCGACGCCTGAACTTCTCGCATCGCGCAATCCTGACGACTGGTCGATTAGACTAGTCGAATCTACCCCACGCGAGAGTTTCTGTCGAGTTACCTCACATCGTCGCGCCGATTTGCCAGGGCGCGAATTCAGCGTCGCCGTAGCCGAGTTCCTCCGACTTGCTGCGCTCGCCCGAAGCGACGCGAAGCACTTTCTCGAAGATCTCCTGCGCCTTCGCCTCGATCGAGACGCCGTCGAGCATATCGCCGCAGTTGATGTCCATGTCTTCGGTCATGCGGCGGTAGGTCTCGTTGTTGGTGGCGAGCTTGATCGACGGCGTCGGCTTGCAGCCGTAGGCGGAGCCGCGGCCCGTGGTGAAACAGAGCACGTTGGCGCCGCCGGCGACCTGGCCGGTGGCCGAGACCGGGTCATAACCGGGGGTGTCCATGAACACGAACCCCTTCGCCGTCACCGGCTCGGCGTAGCGATAGACGCCGTTGAGCGGCGTCGTGCCGCCCTTCGCGGCGGCGCCGAGCGACTTCTCGAGGATCGTCGTCAAGCCACCGGCCTTGTTGCCGGGCGAGGGATTGTTGTTCATCTCGCCGCCGTTGCGCGAGGTATAATCCTCCCACCAATGGATGAGATCGACCAGCTTGTCGCCGATCTCGCGGCTTGCGGCGCGGGCGGTCAGGAGGTGCTCGGCGCCGTAAATCTCAGGGGTCTCGGAGAGGATCGCGGTGCCGCCGTTCTTGACGAGAATGTCGGCGGCGGCGCCGAGCGCGGGATTGGCGGTGATGCCGGAATAGCCGTCGGAGCCGCCGCATTGCAGCGCCAGCATCAATTCGCTCGCCGGCCGCGTCTCGCGCTGCGCCTTGTCGAGGATCGGCAGCATCGCCTTGATCCGCTCCAGGCCCGCCTCGACGGTCTTGCGCGTTCCCCCGGTCGCCTGGATCGTCATCGAGTGGAACAGCTCGTTCTCGACGATGCCGTATTCCTCTTTCATGCGGCCGATCTGGAACACTTCGCAACCCAAGCCGACCATGATGACGCCGCCCATGTTGGGATTGCCGGCGTAGCCCCATTGCGTGCGTTTCAACGCCTCGAAGCCGTCGCCCTTGGCGGCCATGCCGCAGCCGGTGCCATGCACGAGCGGGATGACGCCGTCGACATTCGGGTAGTCGTCGAGCAGGCCGCTCTTCTCCGCCTCGCGGGCGATCAGCCGGGCGACGGTGGCCGAGCAATTCACTGAGGTGAGGATGCCGAGATAGTTGCGCGCGCCGGTCTTGCCGTTGGCGCGACGGAAGCCTTCGAAGGTCGCCTGCTCCTCAACCGGCAGCACGTTGATCGGCCGCGCATCCTCGCCGAAGCGGTAATCGCGGTGGAAATCGTGCAACACGCAATTGTGTTCATGCACCCACTCGCCGGGGGCGATCGCCTTCGCCGCGAAGCCGATGATCTGCCCGAACTTGCGGATTGGCTCTCCTTCCGCGATCGGCGCGGAGGCCATCTTGTGGCCGCGCGGCACGCGCTCCCGCGCGGTAACGCCGACCGGGGTCGAGCCGGGGGAGAACTCCTCGACCGCGATGATGACATTGTCTTGCGGATTCAAGCGCAAAGCGCGGGGGGCAGTCATCGGAAGCTCTCCTTGTCACGGCGCGAACAGCGCAGGCTTTTCCTGCGCCAGCGCCTCGAAAGTGTTGGCGACGGTGGCGATATGCGCGGCCATTGCGGCGCGGGCGGCTTCGGGCTCGCGCGCCGCGATGGCGGAGAAGATCGCGCGGTGTTCGGCGAGCGTCTCCTGCATGCGGCCCGGCGGGCTCATCAAAAGCCGGCGTGGCCGTTCGAGATGTTGGCGCACCCCGTCGAGAATGTCCTCGCTGCGATGCAGGCCGAGATGCTGGGTCAACAGCGCGTGAAAGCCGACGTCGAGAGCATAAAACTGTGCGCGATCGCCCCCGCGCGCGGCGTCGTCCGCCTCGCCGAGATTGGCGGAGAGGTCAGAACGGGCCTCGTCGTCAAGCCCGATTGCAGCCTGCGCGGCGATCTCGCCTTCGAGCGCGCGGCGCACGAACAGCAGTTCGCGCACGGCCTCGGCCGAGATCGGCGCGACAAAGGAGCCATGCTGAGGTTCGACGCGCACGAGGCGCTCGAACGCCAGCCGGCTGATCGCCGCGGAGACCGGAAACCGCGACACGCCGAGCCTTTCGCACAACGCCAGCTTGTCGATGGCCTCGCCAGGCTCCAGTTCGCCCGACAGAATAGCCTCCTTGACTGCGCCGTACACTTGCTCCGCCTTGCTGGTGACGCGCTCCCGCATCGTCGCTTTGTCCCCTCCCGCTAACATGTTAGAGGCTGACGACGCGCGCGCAAGGGTTAAATGACGGAAAAAAGAGGAAACGCCCGATGCCCTATCCCCACTTGATCGAGTCCGAGATTCTCCCGCGCGACGGTTTCGCCGGGGCGCTGGCAGGGCGCGCGTTCCGACCCGATCTCGGGGGGCCGGCGGTGGTCGCGATCCGGCCGGACGGCGTGTTCGATGTGACTGCAACGTTTCCAACCATGCGCGACCTAGCGGAAGCTGCCGACCCCGCCGCGGCGCTGAAGGCGACGACCGGCGAGCGGATCGGAACGCTCGCCGACCTGCTGGCCAATGCGCCGCCCGACGCGCGCGATTCCCGGAAGCCGTGGCTGCTCGCGCCCATCGATTTGCAGGCGATCAAGGCGGCCGGCGTGACCTTCGTCGCCTCGATGCTGGAACGGGTTATCGAGGAGCGGGCGCGCGGAAATCCGGACAGCGCGACGCGCATCCGCACAGAGATGGGCCGGTTGATCGGCGACGACCTCCGGTCGCTCAAGCCCGGCTCGCCGGAAGCGGAGCGATTGAAGGCCGCGTTGATCGCGGAAGGCGCGTGGTCGCAATATCTCGAAGTCGGCATCGGCCCCGACGCCGAGATTTTCACCAAGGCGCAGCCGATGTCGGCGGTCGGCTGCGGCGCCGACGCCGGCTTTCACGCCCATTCGCACTGGAACAATCCGGAGCCCGAGGCGGTGTTGCTGATCGCCTCCGACGGGCGGATCGTCGGCGCGACGCTGGGCAACGACGTCAACCTGC
Source organism: uncultured Pseudomonadota bacterium (assembly GCA_963807735.1). Lineage (GTDB taxonomy): Bacteria > Pseudomonadota > Alphaproteobacteria > Rhizobiales > Beijerinckiaceae > Roseiarcus. Next base: position 45,003 of record CAWEDI010000051.1, read on the forward strand.
GCGATTTCGAGGGCCGCAGCGCGCTGCTGCTCGGCAAGGCGAAGGACCAGAACGCCAGCGCCGCGCTCGGACCGTTCGCGCGTTTCTTCGACGCGACATTCACGCTCGACGACGTGCGTGCGCTGGAGATTTCGCTCAACATCGAAGGCGAAGACGGGTTCAAGCTGGAGGGGCGCTCGTCGATGCGTGAGATCAGCCGCGACCCCGCCGATCTCGCCGCGCAGCTCGTCGGTCCGCATCACGCTTATCCCGACGGCACCGCGCTCTACCTCGGCACCATGTTCGCGCCGGTGAAGGATCGCGACGCTCCCGGCAAGGGTTTCACGCACAAGGTTGGCGACGTCGTGACGGTCGCGGCTGACAAGCTCGGCGCGCTGGTCAACCGCATGAAACACGCGCAGGACTGCGAGCGATGGGATTTCGGGACGGCGGCGCTGATGCGCCATCTCGCCAAGCGCGGGGCGTTGTAGCGCGGGTTGTTGGGAGAATGCCCCCGCGTCGTCATGGCTGGGCTTGTCCTCAGTGGCGCTAACCTGACGCGCCGCTAAGCGGCGCGCTTGGTACAAGAACGACCGCTTCAGTCATGGCCGGGCTTGTCCCGGCCATCCACGTCGCGCCGATACAAACTTGCGGCAAAGCGATATCTGCGCTCGTTGCAAACAGAGCTTTGTGGTTCTGAACCCGTGTCGCCCTGTTATGACGTGGATGCCTGGGACAAGCCCGGGCAAGACGCGGAGAGCGCCAATCAAACCCTCGTTAGCGCGTATCATCCACGCCGAAGCAGATAAGCTTCCAAGACTTCTCGCCGGGGTTCGCTAAGACTTCACCTTCACGTATTCGCCCGGCGCATCGCAGATCGGCTTCAGCTTGCCGGCGCCGACCTCGCGCGCCGCCACGCGCTCGGGCGCTTGCGCCGTGATCCAGGCGATCCAATCAACCCACCACGAGCCGCGCGTTTCTTTAGCGGCGGCGACCCAGTCCTCGAACCGGCCTTCCGGGGCGCCGTTGGTCCAGTATTGGTACTTTGGCTTGTCGGCGGGATTGACGACGCCCGCGATATGGCCGGAGCCTGACATCACATAACGCACCGGGCCGCCGAAGAATTTCGCGCCGGTGAACACCGAGCGCGCCGGGGCGATGTGGTCCTCGCGCGCGGCAAGGTCGTAGACCGGGATCGTCACCTTACGCAGACTGACCGTCCGGCCCTCGATCAGCATGCGATCGTGGGTCAGATCGTTCTGCAAGTAGCAATGCCGGAGATAGAACCTGTGGTTGGCCGCCGGCATGCGCGTCGAATCGGCGTTCCAGACAAGCAGGTCGAACGCCATCGGCTCCTTGCCCTTGAGATAGTTGTTGACCCAGTACGACCAGATCAGATCGTTGGGCCGGAGCATGTTGAAGGCGTTGGCCATCTGCGCGCCGTCGAGATAGCCGTGCTCGGCCATCCGCTTCTCGGTCAGGCGAAGCTGTTCGGCGTCGACGAAGATTTTCAGATCGCCGGCGTCGGTGAAGTCGACTTGCGTGGTGAAGAAGGTCGCGCTCGAAATGCGCTTGTCGCCGATCTCGGCCATGAACGCGAGCGTCACCGCGAGCAGCGTGCCGCCGACGCAATAGCCGGTCGCCGCGATGTCGCTTTCGCCGGTGGCGGCCTCGATCGCCTCCAGCGCGGCGAACACGCCTTCACGCATATAAGCCTCAAAGCCCTTGTCGACATGGCGCTCGTCCGGGTTGACCCAGGACACGACGAACACGGTCAACCCTTGCGCCACCGCCCAGCGGATGAAGGATTTTTCCGGATTGAGATCGAGCACGTAGAACTTGTTGATCCATGGCGGCACGATCAGCAGCGGGCGCTTGTAGACGGTCGGGGTCGAGGGCGCATACTGGATGAGCTCGATAAGCTCGTTGCGAAACACCACCTTGCCCGGCGTGGCGGCGAGATTGACCCCGAGCGTAAACTTGGCGGCGTCCGCCTGGCGGATGCGCAACTGGCCCTGGCCGGCGGCGATGTCTTCGGCCATCATTTTCATGCCGCGCACCAGATTTTCGCCGCTCTCCGCCACGGTCGTACGCAGCAACTCGGGATTGGTGGCGAGGAAATTTGTCGGCGCCAGCGCGCTCGTCACCTGCCTGAGATAGAACCCGGCCTTTTCGCGCGTGTGCGGATCGAGTTCGTCGGCGTGCTTGACGAGATCGTCGGCCCATTGCGAGGTCAGCACATAGGCCTGTTTTATGAAGTCGAAATAGGGATTCTGCGTCCACTCCGGGTCGGCGAAACGCTTGTCGGACGCCTCCGGCGCGACGACGTCGGGCGCTTTCTCGCCGGCGAGCTTCTTCAGCGTCGAACCCCATAAGGCGAAGAACTTAGTTGACAGCGCCGTCTGCGCTTCGAGCGCGCGGCGGGCGTCGGTCGCGTAATATTCGGCGACGCGGCCGAGCGTCGCGAACACGTCGGCGAGTTCGGGACTCGGGCCGACCTGCGGCGTCGCCGTCCCGGTTTCGACCGGCTTCCACATCGCCGCCATCGCCTTGCCGCTCTCTTGGACGAACCGTGCGACGTTGCGAGACAGTTTCTCGAAATCGGGCAGCGGCGTTTCGCGAGGGCCGGCGGCCGGCTTCGCCGCCTTGTCGGGCGCGGGCGGCGGCGGGGCCTCGGTTTTCGTCGGCGGGGGCGGGTCCGCGGGGATCGCCGTGGCAGGCGGGGACGGCGCCTCGACCTTGGTTGGAGGCGGCGACGCCGCGGCCGGCTTCTGCGCGTTCTCCGTTACGGCCGGGGGCGGGACGACGGCGTCTGCGGGGGCCGGCGACGTAATCGCGGCGGCGGGAACGGCGGACGGTTGAAATTTCGCACGCGCAGGCGGCGGTTCGGCTAGGATCGCCGCTGCTGGCGGCTTTTTGGCGGCCGGGGACGCGGATCGGATGTCAGCGCGCGCCGAGGCGAAGTCCGGCGCAGCGGCCCGCGAAGGCGGTGTTTTCGGGCGCGACGACGGCTCAATAGGGAGCGGCGTGGCCGGCTTTTTCGCCGCGACAGGCTCGGCAGGCTTGCCGGCGCCCTTCGGGGCCGTCTTCAACGCGGAAGGGACCCCGGCCAGGGCGGCCTTCCGCGCGTCGCCCGCGCGCTTCCCCTTACCTCGCACCAGGTCGATCATGGGCTTTCCTCTGACGTCGCGGCTCGTGGCCGATCCCTTTTCCGTCATAATAGTCTGGCAAGCCTTCGCGGCGCCAGTAAGTCTTTTGGCGATTGCGTCGCGCCGGGGAGGCGGGAGTGTCTCAAACAAACAGCGCGGCTCGCCTTTTGGCGCTGATCGTCGCGCTCGCGGCGACGCCCGCCGTCGCCGACGAATCCTTTTGGGATTCGCTGGCGAAATCGACGGGATTGATGGCGACGCCGCCCGACCCTCCGGACTTCGTCAAAGCCACGCGACCGAAGGCCGAGCCGACCGCGATCCCCGCGTTCGCCCCGCCCGAGGAGCCGCACTCCAAGGTCAAGACGCCGAGCGAGTTGAAAGCCATGGACGCGGACCTCGAAAAGGCCGGCCGCGGGCAGCGAGCGCGCCTGGGCGTGGCCGACCCCGACAGTTCAAACGCCGCCGCCGGGCACAGCTCTCACGGGAAGGGAAAGGCGGCAAAGTCGTCAACCGGCCAAAAGGAAATGTAATTTGCGCGTCCGCGTGAGAAGCTGTTTGACAGGTCGACGGAGTCCGCCGCCCTGAATTTCTCTGGAACCTACACGCAGTCGAGTTTCCAACTCGCCGCCGACAATCACGGCGGGACGCGGCTGCTCGATCCGCAATCGCCTTGGGTGACGTAAGCCGGCGCGGGCCATCCGTCAGGACGGTCCGCGAAACGCGGCGTCGGAAAAGGTTTCCCTTCGCCCGGGTTCGCATTAGAAGCGGACGCGCGCGGAGAAAGCACGCGCACGCTTCGCCGGTCGGCGAAGCGTCGCAAAATTGCGAGGAAACAAGGCGATGTCGGACTTTCACAACACGCGGCGGCTGCCGCCTTACGTCTTCGAGCAGGTCAACAAGCTCAAGGCCAAGGCCCGCGCCGCCGGCGCCGACATCGTCGACCTTGGCATGGGCAATCCCGACCTCGCCGCGCCGAAGCACGTGATCGACAAGCTCGTCGAGACGGTCGGCAAGCCGCGCACCGACCGCTATTCCGCGTCCAAGGGCATCCCCGGGCTGCGGCGCGCGCAGGCCGGGTATTACGCGCGCCGGTTCGGCGTGAAGCTGAACCCCGAGACCCAGGTCGTCGCGACGTTGGGCTCGAAGGAAGGCTTCGCCAATATGGCGCAGGCGATCACCGCGCCGGGCGACGTCGTGTTGACGCCGAATCCATCCTATCCGATCCACGCCTTCGGGTTCCTGATGGCGGGCGGCGTCGTCCGCTCAGTGCCGGCCGAGCCGAGCCCGCAATATTTCGCCGCCCTAGAGCGCGCGATCCAGCATTCGATCCCGAAGCCGATCGCCGTCGTCGTCTGCTATCCCTCCAATCCTACGGCGATGACGGCGTCGCTTGACTTCTACAAAGACCTCGTGATCTTCGCCAAGAAGCACGATGTTTTCATCTTGTCGGACCTCGCCTATGGCGAAGTCTATTTCGACGGCGAACCGCCGCCCTCGGTGTTGCAGGCGCCGGGCGCCTTCGACGTCGCGGTCGAGTTCACCTCGATGTCGAAGACGTTCTCGATGGCGGGCTGGCGCATGGGTTTCGCCGTCGGCAACGAGAGGTTGCTGGCGGCGCTGGCGCGGGTGAAATCGTATCTCGACTATGGCGCCTATACGCCGATCCAGGTCGCCGCGGCCGCCGCGCTGAACGGTCCCGAGGATTGCATCCACGAGATGCGCGCGACCTACAAACGCCGTCGTGACGTCATGGTCGAAAGCTTCGCCGCTGCTGGTTGGGCGATCGAATCGCCGAAGGCGTCGATGTTCGCGTGGACGCCGGTGCCGGAAAAGTTCCGCCATCTCGGCTCGCTGGAGTTCTCCAAGCTGCTAATCGAGAAGGCGGATGTCGCGGTGGCGCCGGGGGTCGGGTTCGGCGAACACGGCGACGACTACGTGCGACTTGCGCTGGTCGAGAACGAGCAGCGGATTCGCCAGGCGGCGCGGGGCGTGCGAAAGTTCTTCGAGAACGCCGACGAGACGCTGCACAATGTCGTCAAGCTGAAACAGACGGCGTGAGGCGGCTCTAAGCCTCCAACCAGCGCCGGAGCTTGCGCGCCCGGCGCTCGATCCGTGGCAGGCCCTCGGCCCAAACGCAGTCCCTGCGCTCGGTGATCGCCACGGCGGCGGGGCCGAGTTCAACGTGCTGCTGACTCAGCGCTTCGGCGAGACGGGCGGCGGTCGCCGCGTCGTTGAGATCGCCGAGGCGTTTGAGCAGTTTCTTGATGCGGTCTTGCGCCTTGTCCGGGACGGCGTAGACGCCATCGAGGAATTCGAGGCTGTATCGGAGTTTCTTGAGCGCCTTGCGGAACGCGTGCAGCGCGAGAGGGTCGCCGTCCGTGGCCTGCCGGCCGCGCTTGCGCACCTTGCGCATCAGCTGGCCGACGAGGTCGGGCGCGAGCGCCTCGATAGCCTCATCGAGCCGTGCGCCGCCGAGGAGGCGGGGCTGTCGTCCCGCGTCTTCGCTCCAAGCGCCCAGCGAGAGCGCCAGCGACGTAAAGCTCGGCGCCGACACGGCCTCAGCCGCTTCCGCAAACCCCTGGTCCCGTTGCTTTTGCGCGGCGTCTGCGATCAGGCCGCCCCAGTCCGGTTGGTCGGCCTCGATGTCCGGCAATTGTGTGTCGCAGAACACGCACCAGTCGCGCGCTTCGCCGACGCGGCGGCCGAGCTCCTGAAGCTCGCGATCAAACCCCGCGACCGCCGGCTCGGCCAGCGCCGGCGCGAACAGCCGCAGCGCGGAGCGCAATCGCCGCACGCCGACCCGAAGCTGATGCACGCCCTCGGCGTGGCCGCCCCGCGTGGCCGCGGCGTTGGCGAGCATGTGGCCGAGCGCCTCGCCGACGATACGGCGAAGCGCCTCGGCGCCGGTGATGCCTGGCGGCAACGGCTGCGGCATGGACGTGTGCGGTTGCGCGGGGAGGCGGTCGAGAAGGCGCATGCCGCGGGCGGCCTTGCTTTCCGTTTCGATCGCGCAGGGCGCTTCGGCGTGCAAGGCGAGCGCGAGGCGGTAAAGCGCACCGAGCGGACCTTCGCGCAATTCGAGCTCCAGCTCTTGGATCGGCTCGCACTGAGTCCCGGCGCGGATTTCGCCCTCGTCGAGATCGGCTTCGATCAGCGCGCCCTCGACGTGTAATAAGCGGGACGTACGCATGACGTCGGTGGTCAGCGTCGGCGCGAGGCGGGCCTTCGCGAACTCGGCGACGGGAGTCTCGGCGGCGAGGCGAAGATCGGGCTTGTCGCCGTCGATTGGCCATTCCCACTCGCCTCTTTGCATCGCGACGCCGGCAATGCCTTCCGCCTTCACGGTCTGGCGCCGAGTCTTGCCTTCCGCGCGTACGCGCAACGTCAAGCCGTGTCGCGCCAACGCCCGATCGAAGGTGTCCCAGTAGGTCGTCACGATCCGCGCGCGCCGCGGCCGTTTCACCGTCGCAAGCGTCGCGCTGTTCCGGAGCCGGTGCAACGCGTCGTCGGAGAGCGCGAGTTTCAGTTCGGTTTCGGTCGGCGCGGACACCGGGACACTCCCTTCGACGCTTTCGCGCCGATCCGCTATCATGGCGCCCGCCCTTCCTTGCCGCCAGAGCCCATGTCCCGCGCCCTCGATCATCTGGTCATCGCCTACCGCGATCTCGCCGCCGCCGCCGAACGCTATCGGCGGCTCGGCTTCAACGTCGGGCCACGCAATCGCCATCCCTGGGGCACTGAAAATCATATCGTGCAGTTTGACGGCGCCTTTCTCGAACTCGTTGGCCTCGGAGAAGACTTCCGGGCGCCCGCGGTGGACGACCCGGTTTACCCGTTCGCCGGCTTCATCGCGGAGTTTCTGACCCGCCGCGAGGGGCTCGCCATGCTCGTGCTGCGCTCCGCCGACGCCGAGGCGGATCGCCGACTGTTCCAGCACAGGCGGCTCGGCGATTTCCCGCGCTTCGATTTCGCCCGCAAAGGGGTGAGGGCAGGGCGCGAAGTCGAGGTCGCGTTCTCGCTGGCGTTCGCGCATAGCGACGCCTTTCCGGATGCAGGCTTCTTCACTTGCCAGCAGCGCTTCCCCGAGAATTTCTGGGACGCGGCGGCGCAGGTTCACCCTAACGGCGCGATCGGCGTCGCCGAGCTGACAATCGCCCATCCCGAGCTAGAGGCCGCCGTCGGGTTTCTTTCCGGCTTTCTGGATGCGCCGCCGCGGGAAGCGCCTGATGGCGGCCTGCATTTCGCGCTTGCGGAGACAACCGTGACTTTGGCGAAAGCAGGGGGCGCCGCGGGCTTGCGGGCGGCGCGCATCGCGGCCGCCGGTGGGTCAACGCTTTGGATCGACTGACGCGCTCTTAAGCCCGCGCCGGCTTGGCGCCAGCCCATTCGTGTGCGCCCTCAGCGTGCGCTTCGCGCTTCGCCGCCGCGGCCAGGCCGTATAGGCAGCCGATCAGCATGAACAGGTGGCGCCAGTGCATGGTGTCGATCTGCACCCCTTGCAGAAGCTGCGGCAGCATCCCTGCCCAAACGCCGATGAACTCGGTCTGCGTGCGCGAGCGCCGGAACGCGAACACCCAACCGATGTAGAGCGTCAGCGCGACAAAAACCGCGAAAGCAATGCCGCCGACCCAGCCGAACGACGCGAACGCGCTCAAGAACACCTCATGCGGATCGGCGGGGAAGATCTTGGCGAAGCGGAACGGTCCGAAGCCCAGCGGCCGATCGAGCAGCATCGGGATCGAGCGCAGCTGGTTGCCGAAGCGTCCCTGCTCACCGACGTCATAATCCTCCGTCAGCGTCGCCCGTTCGGTGGCGAGTTCGCGGATCGAGGGAACCGACAGGGCGATCGCCAGCAGCGCCGCCATGCCGACGACACAGCCGATCCCCGTCGCCACCACGCGGCGCTTCAGCTTCGGCGAGCCGCTCGTCAGATAGGTGAGGCCGAGCACTAACGCGAGCGTTAGCAGCCCGTCGATCAACGCCCCGCGCGAAAAACTGAGGAACAGCGCGGTCAGCATCACCAGCAACAGCGCGACGCTGCGCACAACGGGTCGCCGGCGCAGCAGGAGATCCTGGCAGACCCAGCCGATCGGCGCGACCAGGAACGGCGCGAACACGTTGGGGTCCTTGAACGGACCCTCGGCGCGCTGGCCGTCGTACATCGTGAAATAGGGGCTCAAGCCCGCCACGTCGAAATAGCCGAGAATGGCCAGGATCGCCGCGAGCGCCGCCGCGAACGTGTAGCCGGAGCGGATAGTCTTCATGCGCTCGAGCGGATCGCCGGCGACCAGCGCGGCGAACAGCAGCGTCGTCATCGTGATGTAGACGGTGACGCCGGTGAACGAGACGCTTTCCGAGTCGCCCGTATAAGGGATCAGCGCGACCAGTCCCGCCGCGTTGAACACCATCAGGCAGAGGAACAGCGGCGCCATCGTCGTGTCGAAGATCAGGCCGTTGCGCCCGAACGCCACGAGGCAAACGAAGAACATGCCTTCGTACGGCGAAGGCTCGATCGCCACGAAGGCGCTCACCGCGAGAAACAACCAAAGCAGCTTGAGGCGCAGGGGCTCGGACATCGCCGCTCCTCGCGCGGGCCGTTGCTTTGCGGCGCGCTTGCCGGCCCCGTGATTTAGCGGCGGCGTGGTTAACCGCCCGTTACCGCGCACAGCGGTTCCACGGGCCTGCGCATAAGCCCGCCCTTAACGGCTCTCGATTAGAACGGCCGTGGCTGGCCATGATATTCGCTGTCTCCTTCTTCCTGAACGCGGCGACGAATTTCGCCTTCGGTTTGACGCTGAGCGCGATTCTCGGCCCGGCGGAGTTCGGCCGCTACTCCACGGTGCAGTTGGCCTCGATTACGCTGGCGGGCGGCATGCTCGACTGGCTGCGCTATGCGACGCTGCGCTTCGCCGGCGACGACAAGGCGAAAATCGTCATCGCCTCGTCGCTGGAGGCTGGCTACTTCGTGCTGGCGCTCGCGGCCTACGCGCTGGTCGCGGCCTGCGTCGTGTTCGGCGTCGACTTCGGCCTCGGCGCACCGCTGCTGCTGCTGACGCCGCTGCTGGGTGTCGCCGCGCACCGGGTCGATTTCACCGGCGCGCGGTTTCGCGCGCGCGACGACGGCGCGGCGTTCGCCGGCATCTACGGCTTGCGGCAGTTGTTGTGTTTCACCGCCGTCGTCGCCGTCGCCTGGGCGACGCGCAACGCCGTGTTGACCGTGGCGACGCTCGCCGCCGCCAATCTGATCCCGGCCATCGCCTTCGCGCCCCGCGCGCGCGTCGCCGGAACCGCGCTCGGCGCCGCCAGCGCCGAGCGGCTGAAGGCGTTCTTCCTTTACGCCAAGCCGATCGTGTTTTCGCTGGTCATTTATCAACTGGTCGGGCTCATCAATCGTCATGTCGCGCTGACCCATCTCGGGGCGGAGGCGACCGGCAAATTCTCGCTGGCGACCGATCTCGGCCAGCGCCTGTTCGGCGCCGCGAACTCGCTGCCCGAGCTGATGCTGTTTCAATACGTGCTGAAGATCGACCGCACCGAGGGCCGCGCGGCGGCGGAACGCCAGCAGGCGCACAACATTTCGCTCGCGCTCGGGCTCTTGGCGCCGTTGGCGGCGGGCTACGCGGTCATGGCGCCGACATTCGAGGCGCTGCTGGCGCCGGCCGCCTATCGTGGCGCCTTCGCCTCGCTGAGCGCCGAGTTGGCGCCCGGCTATTTCGCGCTCTTTGCGATCATCTCGGCGATCAGCCCGATCTTCCAGCTCAAAGGCGCGACAGGACGACTGACCGCCGCCGCGCTGCTGGCGCTGGCCGTCGATCTCGCGCTGGTCTCGTTCACCGAACTTTCCGCGAGCATCGACGGGCTCGCCATCGCCACCTCGTTGAGCCTCGGCGCCGCGATGCTGGCGACAGCGGTTCTGGCGTGGCGGGTGTCGGCGGTGCGGCCGCGCGCGGTCGATCTCATCGTGATCGCGGCGGCGACGGGCGCGATGGTCGCGCTTATCCGTCCGCTCAACGCGCTGCCCTCGCATCTCGCCGCCGCCGCCGCGGCGGTCGCGATCGCCGGGGCGGTGCTCGGCGGCGCCTATCTCGCGTTCGACGTCGGCGGCGTCAGGACTTTCGTGACCGAGGCGCTGCGAAGACGGCGGGAACGGAGCGGCGCGCCGGCGCTTTCGTCGGCGATCGGGCGGTAAGCGGCGGAAACATTGGCGGGCCGGGTCGGCCGTGCACGGGAGATCAGAACAATGGACGGTCTGGCGTTATCAAGAAGCGCGGTTTCCGACGAGCGCGCCGCGCGCGTCGAAGCGCGGCTGTCGCAATCGGCGTTTCTCGCCGCTCCGCTGCGTCGCCTCAGTTACGACAGCCGGGATAGTTGGGCCTGGGACAACTACAAGCCGACGGTGCTCGCCTTCGTTGAAAGCCTTCGTCAGGCGGGACGCTGCGGCGAGGACGGCAAGGTTCGCGTACTGGAGATCGGCGGCGGCCGCGGGCCGCAGTTCACGCCCGCCGAGGCTGAGAAGCTCGGCGTGGCGCTGACGGTCAACGACATCGACGCGCGCGAGCTTTCGCTGGCGCCGCCCGGCTTCGCGACCGCCTGCTTCAACGTCGCCGCCGAGGTCGCCCCCCAACTGTTCGGCAAGTTCGATTTCATTTTCTCGCGCATGGTGTTCGAGCATGTGAAGGACGCCCCGCGCGCCTGGGCCAACGTCGCTTCGCTGCTCGCGCCCGGCGGCGTTGCGCTGGCCTATCACCCGACACTCTACTCGCCGCCGTTCGTGCTCAATTGGCTCGCGCCCGAAGCTCTCACCGCGCGGTTGCTCAAGTTCTTCTTTCCCTGGCGCCACGACGGCGACTATCCGAAGTTTCCCGCCCGCTACGAGATGTGCGTCGCTGAGCCGAGCGGCGTGACGCCCAAATTGCGCGCGCTCGGGTTCTCCGAAGTGCTGATCGCGCCGTTCTGGGGGCATGGCTATCTGCGCCCGATCCCGGTCGTGCGCGACATCGAGGGCGCGCTGCATGTGTGGGCGGAGCGGCGCGATTGGCGATGGCTGGCGTCCTACGCGTTCACGCTCGTGCGCAAATAGCAATCGAGCATGAAATCCTCATCCGCCCTGGCGATCCCGCGCCCGCGCCTCGAGCCGCGCGTCGCGCCGCAGCCTGAACCGGCGCGCGAGGCCGACGTCGTGATCTTCGGCTCCGCGAAGCCGGTGACTTGCGCTGTGCTGGACTACGCGCGAAGGCTTTGCGACGCCATCAACTTGAAGCGCCCTGGTTACGCGCGGATCGAGACGATCGAGCCCGAGCGGCCGTTCGCCTTCATCGCGACGATCGCCCGCGCGCTCGCGGCCGGCAAGGTGGCGCATGTGCAATTGCCGATCGAAGGCTGGGGCAACAGCCTCATTCCCGGCTTTGCGCTGTTTGCCGCCCGCGCGCTGACCCGCAAGGGCCGCATCGTCATTACGCTGCACGAATGGACATCGCTCAATTGGCTGCGCTATCTCTCGATGATTCCCGATCTGATGGCGACCGACGGTTTTGTGTTTGTCTCGCCGCGCCAGCGCGACGCATTCCTGGCGACGCCGTGGGTGAGATCGACGAAGAAATCGGCTGCGCCGGTGATTCCGATCGGCCCGAACATCATGCCGGCGCGCATCGACCCCATGAAGGTTGAGGCGGAACGCGCAAAGCTTCGCGGCGAGGGCGCGCTGAGAGCCAATCTGATCGTCGGTTTCTTCGGCGTGCTCTACGCCAGCAAGCGGCCTGATCTGTTGCTGCGCGCGACCGGTGCGCTGCACGCACGCGGCGTCAAGGCGCGATTGTTGGTGTGCGGCGACTTTCTTTGGGACAAGCCGCAGGATCGCAGCGCGTTTCTGTCGCTTGCGCAGGATCTGGAGTTGACGGATTGGCTCGACTTTCGAGGCCGCATCGACGACGAGGGTGATCTGATGGCGGCGCTGGCGGCGTCCGACGTTTTCCTGCTGCCCTACGCTGACGGGGTTAGTCTTCGGCGCGGCAGTTTTCAGGCGGTGAGCCAGCTTGCCATTCCGCTGGTGACGACGACGCCGGAAAGCCACGACGAGTTCGACGCCATGCCGAACCTGAAAGCCAAGATCGAAAGCGCCGCGACCGCCCTGTGCGCGGCGAGCGCGTCGCCCGAGGAGTTTGCTGACGCGCTGGTCAGGGTCGCGGCGCGGAAGTCGGCGGCGTTCGGCGTTTCGCTCGACGCCGTGTGGCGCGAGGCGGCCGACCGGCATTTGCAGTTCTACGATGGCTTGGTTGACGAGGCGCCGGCGCGCGTGGCTTCCGGCTGAGGCGCACTTTTCCGTCATCGCGAGCGAAGCGACGCGATCCACGGCGCCTTATCCGCGCGGCGGACGATCTCTCAGCGATGGATAGCTTCGCTACGCTCGCTATGACGGATCAATACGCGTTGTTGTTCTTCAACAGCGAGATTGGCGTCACCGCGAGAATGTAGAGGTCGAGCCACAGCGACCAATTCTCGATGTAGTAGAGATCGTGATCGACGCGCGCCTGGATCTTCTCCTGCGTATCGGTCTCGCCGCGCCAGCCGTGAACCTGCGCCCAGCCGGTGATGCCTGGCTTGACCCGATGCCGCGCGAAATAGCCGTCCACCACCTCGTCGTATTTGCGATCCGCCGCCTTGGCGTGAATGGCGTGCGGGCGCGGGCCGACCAGCGAGAGATCGCCCTTCAATACGACGTTGAACAATTGCGGCAGCTCGTCGATCGACGTCTTGCGGATGAAGCGGCCGACGCGGGTGACGCGCGGATCGTCGCGAGTGACCAGCCTTGAGGCCGAGGCGTCGAGCTGGTCGACATACATCGAGCGGAATTTGTAGACCTCGACCAGTTCATTGTTGAAGCCGTAGCGCTTCTGCTTGAACAGGATCGGGCCTTTCGAATCGAGCCGGATCGCCAAAGCGGTTAGGGCCAGCAGCGGCGAGAGTGCGATCAGCGCCAGGGCGCCGATCGCCTTGTCGAGCGCCATCTTGACGAGGATGTCGCGATCGCCGAGCGGCTTGTCGAACACGTCGAGCATCGGCGCCGCGCCGAGATAGGAATAGGAGCGCGGCCGGAAGCGGATGCGGTTGGCGTGGGCGGCGAGCCGCACGTCGATCGGCAGCACCCAGAGCTTGCGCAGCATGCCCAGGATGCGCTGTTCGGCGGTGATCGGCAGCGCGAAGACGGCCAGATCGATGCGCGTCGAGCGCGCGTAGTCGACGAGATCGTCGACGTTGCCGAGTTTGGCGAAGCCCTCGACAGTCATCGGCGAGCGCGCGTCGCCGCGATCGTCGAACACGCCGAGCAGCTTGATCTCCGAAGGGTCGGCCTTGGCGAGATCGCGGATGAGGTCGCGCGCGAGATCGCCGCCGCCGACCACCACGACGCGCTTCTGAAAGCGCCCAGAGACCGCGAGCCGATCGACCGTCCAGGCCATCGCGAACCGCGACACCATCAGCGCGTTGAAGCCGATCAGGAACCAGGCGCCGAGCCAGAACCGCGAAATCACGTTGTCCAGCTTGGCGAAAAACACCAGCGCGATCAACGCCGCGAAGATGAAGGTCCAGGCGCCGCTCATCCGGAACAGTTGGTTGATCGGTCGCCGCAGCGCCGGCACGCTGTAGCTTTGCAGCATATAGAACGCGATCGAGTTGATGATCGCGAGGCCAAACGCCAGGAGATAGTAGACCGGCTGCGCGCCGATCTGCCGCACGACATGCGCCTCGTAGAGCGCAAGGCCGGTGGCGGCGATCAGCGCGAAGTCGAGGACCTGCGCGCCGGCGAGCAGCAGGATGCGCGTATAGCCGGGAGCGGCGCTTGCCTCGCCCTCCGCCGTCGGGTTTGGCTGGGGTTCGACGTTGTCGGCGGGACGGGCGGAAAGCCACGACATGTCACGCCTCGTTGAGAAGATGGGCGCGCTTCGCGCCGCGCCGCGAGGAGCGGGCGTCGAGATCGCGGCGCGCCAGCGCCTCGCGATAGGCCTCGATTACCGTTCCCGCCATGTTCTCCAACGAGAACCGGCCCTTGACGTAAGCGGCGAGCTCCGCCGCGCGGGCGGCGCGCTGCTCCGGCGGGCGGCGGAGTTCGACGACGATGCGGCGGGCGAGATCGACCGGGTCGTCGGGCGCGCCGAGCCTTTCGCTGAACGGGCCGAAGATCTCAGGAATGCCCCCGACGTGGGTGGTGATGAGCGGCAGTTGCGCCGCAGCGCTTTCGAGCACGACGTAGGGCATCGATTCGGCGCGCGACGGCGCGACCATGATGCGCCCGCGCGCGAACGCCTGCGCGATCGGCATAGGGCCGAGGAAGCTGACGGCGTGCAGCAAGTCGAGCCGGTCGGCGCGGGCCATCAACGCGTCGCGATCGGGGCCGGAGCCGATCAGCGCCGCCGTCGGCGCGGCGCCCAACTCGCGCGCGACGAGCGCGAGCGCGTCAATCAGCGTGTCGACGCCCTTGGCCGCGCGCAACTCCCCGACATAGAGCACGTCGGCGGCGTCAGGCGCGGCGACCGTGGCGACGAACTCCCGCGCGCCGAGCCCGTTGACCACGACGCGCCGCACGCCGTGGCGCGCGCCGACGTATTCGTCATATTTGCTCTCGATGTGCGCGCTTTCAAACAGGAACAGGTCGGTGCGCGCCGCGGCCACGCGTTCGACCGCCATGTAAAGCGAATGCGCCGTGGTGCCTGGGCGATAGTTGAAGCTGCCGCCGTGCGGCGTGTAGGCGCGGACCGGGCGGCGGTCGCGCCCAAGACCGCCGCTCAACCGCGCATAGAGGCCGCCCTTGGAGCCGTGGCCGTGCACGACGTCGGGGCGCGCGGCCTCGAGGAACCGGGTGAAGGCGCGGAACGCGGCGACATCCGAAAACGACGGGTTGCGATTGACCGGCGTCGTCGCGACCCCGAGCGCGGCGCCGCCGGGTATGCGGGCGATCGCGTCGCGGACGCGCGGACCATCTCCGCCCGAGTCGAAAAACAGGCCGACCTTGTGACCGCGCGCGGCCTGCTCGATCGCGAGATCGATCACGTGACGAAACAATCCGCCGAGCGGGGCGCGGAACACGTGAACGATACGCAACGCGCTCGCACTCGACACGAAACAAGCTCCGCGGAAACGCCGCCAGTCGCGGGGAATGGCGCCGCCCGAGGTTTAGGCCGCGTTCCTAAAAGAAGCGTTCCCGGACCGTTACCGTGTCGCCGGGACGGATCGGGAAGGTGAGCGGCACGCTCGCCGTAGTCGGCCGGCCGTCGATGTCGCGCGTGATGTCGACGCTGCCCTGATAGCCGCGGGGCGAGAAGCCGCCGGCGATCGCCACCGCCGTCTGCGCCGTCATCCCATTGACGAACGGATACTGACCCGAGGTGGTGACTTCGCCGAGCACGAAGAACGGCCGGAACGCCTCGACCTCGACCGAAACTTTGGGATCGCGCAGATAGCCGCCGCGCAGCTTGGCTTCGAGGCTCCCGGTCAACTCGGCCGTCGTCATGCCTTGCGCGTGGACGAGGCCGATCAGCGGCATCGAAATATTGCCGGCGGGGCCGACCGAGAACGAGTTGGTCAAATTGTCTTGACCGAACACGATGACGCGTAGCCGGTCGCCGCTCGCCAGCCGATAGGGCGCGTCCATCGAGGCGCGCCAGTCGGCGCCGTAGGGTTGCGTCGCGCAGCCGCCGAGGGCGAGCGCGCCGAGCGCCAAAGCCGCAAGCATTCGGTTCATCGCCATACGACCGCACCGCTTCCCTAACCCGCGGCCATTTTTAGCGACGCATAGTTAACGAAAGGCTGATGCCCCGATCCATTAACCGGAAGGCAACCTTGCTCTTTCATAGATCGTTCATCACGACGGGTGGCGTTAGGAGCGGCAGATGGAACTGGGTGAGGGGACGGCGCCGCAAGGCCTCGATCTGCCGCGCTTGTTCGCCGCCGTCGCCGCGCGCAAGCGCTGGATCCTCGTCCCGACGATCGCCGCCTTTCTCGGCGCCCTCGGCTTCGTCATGCTGACCAAGCCGAGTTACACCGCCGTCGCCAAAGTCATGCTGGAGAATGGCGAAAGCTACTTCACGCAGCCCGAGAAGGCGCTTCCCCAGGGCGTCGACTTGATCGACGACATGACGGTGCAGAGCGAGGCGGAGGCGGCGAAATCGCCCGATGTCGAGCGCAACGCGCTGGCCAAGCTGAAGCCGGAGGATCTCGCGGAATTTTCCGGCGGCGGCCTGCTCTCGATGTTCGCCGGACACTCTGACGAGAGTCTGGAGGATCAGCGGCTCGATGCGTTCAGCCGTCGCGTCGACATTTATCCGCAGACCAAGACGCGCGTGCTGTTATTTGAATTCTCCTCGGAGAATCGCAATCGCGCCGCGCGCGGCGCAAACGCGCTGGCGCAAGCGTTCCTCGAATCCCAACAGAGCGCCAAGGACGATGACGCCAGATCGGCGTCGAAATGGCTGTCCGAGCAGATCGACCTGTTGCGGACCAAGGTCGCCACCGCCGAGAGCCGCATCGAGGATTTGCGCGCGAAGTCGGGATTGCTGGCGGGGGTCAACGGCCTCGCCGTCCCTTCACAGCAACTGTCCGACATCAGCGCGCAGATCGCGACCGCACGAGCGACCGAGGCGGGGGCCAACGCCAAGGCCGTCGCCTTGCGCGACCTCGTGCGCAACGGCCGGCTCGACGACGTCGCCTCCGTCGCCAATGACGAATCCCTGCGCCGTTACGCCGAGTCGCGCGTGGCGCTGAAGGCTGAGATCGCTGAGCTTGGCCGCACCATGTTGCCTGGCCATCCGCGCATGAAAGAGCTGGCGGGCCAACTCGCCGGGCTCGAAGAGGAGATTCGCGCGGCGGCGATGAAGCGGGTGCATGGCTTCGAGGAAGACGCGCGGATCGCCGACAGCCAAGTCAAGAGCCTGCAACAGGCGGTGGCGGCGCAAGCCAAAACCGTCACCTCGAGCGATTCCGAGCAGGTCAAGCTGAGAGAGCTCGAGATCGACGCCAAAACGGCGCGGGACCAGCTCGAATCCTATCTCACCAAATACCGCGAGGCGATCGCCCGCGACGCCGAGAACGCCGTTCCCGCCAATGGCCGGATCATCGCCTACGCGCTGACTCCGACCACGCCGAGTTTCCCGAAGAAAGGCCCGACGCTGCTGCTGGCGACATTGGCGGCGTTCTGCGTCAGCCTCGGGCTCGTGGTGGCGAGAATTCTGCTCGGCGACAGTCTGCCCGTCGTCGCGGTGCGTTCGGCGGCGCCCGCGCCCATGCCGCGCGTCGATCGCGACCCGCAAATGCCGTTCGGCATCGACCCGTTGCCCGCGTCGGCGCCCGCGAACCGGGAGGAGGGCGCAGGCGAACGTCAGGTCTGGACGTCGGCGGTCGAGGCGTTCGTCGATCGCCTCGCCGAGACCGGTGACGGCGAGGGTCTCGCTTTGCTCGTGGCGGGCAACGGTCCCGCCGGCGCGCTGCCGGCGGCGCTCGTCGCGGCGAGACAGCTGACGCGGCGCGGAACGACGGCGCTCGTCGATCTCGGCCCAAGCCCCTCCTGGCTTGCCGATACGTTCGACCGCTTCCATGAGCAGGGTCGCCCCAACGCGGGCTTGAGCGATCTCGTTGGCGGCGCGGCCGTCGCCGACGTGGCGCATCGGGATATTTCTACGCCGCTCGCGATCATCCCCTCGGGGACGTCCGAATTGGCGCCGGACGAGCTTCCGGCGGCGCTCGAAGCTCTCGGACGCGCGTATGCTTTCGTCGTTGTGCATGCGCCGGACTGGCGCGCCGCGGCGTGTGCGCAGGCGGTGCAGGATATGGCGGCGATGCTCATCGTCGCGCCGACCTCTGAAATCGCCGCCGTCGAGGCGCGCGCGCGCGCCGCTTACAAGGACGACGGGATCGCGATCAAGGCGGTCGGCGTCGGCGCCCCGTCCGAGGGCCAGGAGCGCGCCGCCTGAAGCGTCGCGTCAGAATGTCACGTTGACGCGCAACCCGCCGACCAGCGCGTCGCCGACCTTGCCGGTCTGGCTGAGATTGGCGAGGCCGCCGCCGGGGTTATGGACGAACTGCAAGTCCGGCTGGATCTGCGCCCAAGCCGTCGCCTGGTATTGGTAGGTCGCTTCGAGCACGGTTTCGTAGGATCGCTTCGGCGTGAAAACCGCGGGGTTGTAGAACGCCGAATCGGCGCTGAAACCGATGGCGCCAGGGCTGAGGTCGACAACTCCGAAGCCGAGCGCGAATGTGTCGTCCTTGCGTCCGGGCAGCGGATCTCGCAGCGCCATGCCGCCATTGACGCCGAACGTAACAAGATTGCGGTCCCCTTGCGGCGCGACCATGGGCCGTAGGAAGACGCTAAGAGTGCGCTCCTTCTCGGCGCCGCGCCAGATCATCTGCTCGCCCACCGCGTAGAGGCTGAAATCGCCGCGATGCGACAGCGCCGTCGGGTCGACGCCGGGATTGGCGAGCGGCTGGCCGTAGACATTGTAGCGCAGGTCGGCGAAATCGAGGCTGTCGTACCAGCCGCCGATTTTGTAGACGCCGGCGTATTGCCCGTCGCCTTGACCGATTGCGTATTGCGCCTCGGCGATCGCCAGGACCCCGCGCAACGGGAAGCTGACGCCGTAGGGATTGGCGTGCTGCGGGTCGGGGTCCGTGTCGGGCGCCGGGGCGCCGCTGAAGACGCCGCCGAGCAACGTTACCGGACCGGACGTCCATTTGCCGCGCACGCCCAACGCCGACAGCGGGAACGCTGGGCCGCCGCCGGGCATGTCGAGGGCGAACAGTTCCGGCCAGCCGAACAGCGCGTTGACGAAATAGCCGCCGCTCGGATTGGTGCCGAACTCGAAATCGAGGCTCTGCTGGCCGACTTTCACGTCGAAATGGTCGCCGATTTTCTGATCGTACCAGAGTTCCCACAGCCGGGTCGCGCGATCGCCCTGGACGCCGCTGATCGTTTGCAACGCGCCGATGTCGTGGGTCGTGAAATTATCGCCGTGCAGGTTCAGCCCGCTGACGTTGAACTGGCCGCCCTCCCAGCCGAGGAGGGGCTTGGGATCGAACTGGATGGTCATGGTGGTGAGACCGTCGTAATCCGCGCCGCGCCGCAAGCCGCCGACCGGGTTTGCGAACGCCTCGCTGGTCTCGTTGAGAGTGAACGTGCCGCCAATTTTGGCGAAGTTCTTACGGAAACCGCCGAGGTCGCCGAAAAGATTGGCGCTATAGTCGGGCTGATCGTCCGCCCGGGCCGTCGCCACGAAAAGAAAACCGCAGAGCGTACAACTTCCAGCAAGCCCAAGACGTCGCGCCATATCCCACCTGCCCCAACCACCCGCCTGTAAGTTACGATTTAGTCGCGGTGGAGAACTTACGCAATGCGCCAAATATCGGCGGGATCGATTTAGAACGGCTGTAAACTTAGAATTATTTCAAACACCCTCTCAGCAGCCGGGCGCCAGAGATAGACTGCGATCGACGTGGGGTTGCTATCCAAGGCCCCCGCGCTTTCCATCATAGGACCCTGACATTTCCAAAACGCCACCCTTGCCGCCTGGTAGGCGGGCGCGAGTTTTTGCCGCGGAAGGCGCGATTTCACGGGCGACGCGGAACGACGGCCGAGAAAGGATGTTGACGATCGTACCGCGATTTGGCAACGGCTGGTCCGAGCTCCCAGTCCGACGAAAAAAGGCGAGGGGCGCGTCACTGGTCGATCGCAAGGTTTCACTATGGGGACGACTGCCGGCCCGAGGATAACCTGAAATGAGCCCCCCCGACCATCCCCTGCGCATTCTCATGGTCTGCGACCTTTGGCAGGGCTCGGACTCCTATGCCTTGGCGCGCGCCTTCCGTCGCCAGGGCCATTCGGTCACGATCGTCTCCGACAGCACCTATTACGGGCGAGAATGGCGGCATCCGCTGCTCCGCGGCGCGCGTAAGCTGTTGCGGCCGTTCATCGTGGGCGATTTTAACGACTCTCTCATCAAGAACGCCGAGGGGCTGCATCCGCATTTGCTGTTCGTCTGCAAGGGGCAACTGGTCGAACCGCACGCCATCGAGGCCGCCAAGCGCGTTGGAGCGCTGGCGGCTCTGTGGTGGCCCGACGTCAGTTTCTTCGCGCACGGCCCGTCGATTCCGCGCGCGATCCCGCATTACGATTGGGTGTTCACGACCAAGACGTTCGGGCTCTCCGACCTTTTGACGAAATTCGGAGTGACCAAAGCGTCGTTCCTCCCGCACGCATTCCATCCCGAAGTCCACCGCAAATTCCGCTGCGACGCGAGCGACCAGGAGCGCTACGCCTGCGACGTCTCTTTCATCGGGACCTGGTCGCCGAAGAAGCAGGCGCTGCTCGAAGCGCTCGTCGCCGCCCGGCCGGCGGTGACGCTGAAGATTTGGGGCATGCAGTGGGAGAAGGCCGGCCGCGGTCTGTCGCGCTGGGTCGAATCTCGTGAGGTTCTCGGGGCGGAATACGCCAAGGCGATCCGCCTCTCCAAGGTCAACCTCGGCATTTTAAGCGAGGTGCGCAAGGGCGCGTCGAGCGGCGATCTCATCACCGCCCGCACCTTCCACATCCCCGCCTGCGGCGGCTTCATGCTGCACGAACGCACCGCCGAAGTCCGCCAGTTCTTCGAGGAAGGCCGCGAATGCGGCATGTTCGCCGGCGCCGAGGAGATGGTGGCCAAGGTCGGATACTACCTCGACCGTCCTGATGAGCGCGAGGCGGTCACGGAAGCGGGGCATCTGCGTTGCCTGAATTCGGGCAATTCCGTAGACGACCGGGCGCGCGCGATTCTTGCCAAAGTCGCCGAGTTGCGCGGCGGCGGCGCGCCCGAGGAATCGCTGGAGGCCGACGCCTATTTCGCGATGGCCGTCAACGCGCCGTAGAGCCTGCGCCCCGCCAGCCGTCGAGCCGCCGCGGTCGCGGCGAAGCGCGCGCGCAGCAAACTCCAATGCAGCGATCCCGATCGCGCCCAGCGCAGCGGCGCGCCCGCGTCATGGGTTTGGTTCACGCAAATCCGGCTGACCCGGACGCCGACGCGCGTGTGCGGGAGGGGATGCGAATCGCCGACCAGCCGGAACCCCTCGCGCATGGCGGCGGCGATCTCGCGCGCGCCGCCGTGGCCGCCCGGCAGCGCCATCGTCGCGACGGCCGCTTCGCTGATCGCCTCGACAAAGTCGCGGCTGGCGGAGAGTTCGTCGGCAAGGTCGGCGTCGGCGAGCGAAGTCAACGCCCGATGCGTCGCCCCGTGAGCGCCGAGCTGGCAGATCGACTTCACGTCGCCAAGCGCGCGCGGCGAGAGATAGCGCGGGTCACGGCTTGCCCAGTCGCGCACGACGAAGGCGGTCGGCGTGACGCCGCAATCGGCAAGAAATCGAAACGCCGCCTCGTTGCTGGCGTGGCCATCATCGAAGGTCACCGCGACATGCGTCCCGCGCTCGACGATCGCCGCCCGGTCGCAATCCGTGAACTTGATGAAATTCACGCCGGCGTCTAGCAGCGTGCGGATCTGTTCGCGGAACGTCGATAGCGCGACGTCATAGAAACCTTCCGGCGCGCCGTTCGGCGTGTGGTGATACATCAAGACGATGACGGACATCGCGGTCGCTTGCTGAAATTTTGTGTCGGCTTCATGGACGAAGGCGCCTCAGCCGCGCAACCGCTCAACGTCGCTGATCAGCGCCGCCCGACGCTCCGGGGCGGCGTCGCGCGAACCGTCCAGGCGCAATTCCCCCAGGATGCGGGTCGGTCGCGGCCCCAGCACGTAGAGCACGTCGGCGAGATCGAGCGCGTCGTCGAGGTCGTGGGTGACGAGCACCGCCGTCAATCGCTTCTCCGCGATCAGCCGGGCGAGATCGGCGCGGATGGCGCGCGCGAGCGGTGGATCGAGCGAGACGAATGGCTCGTCGAGCAGCAGCAGATCGGGCTTCGCCGCCAACGCCCGGGCGAGAGAAGCGCGGCGCGCCAGCCCGCCCGATAGTTCGCCGGGATAATGCGCGCGATGCTCGGCAAGACCGAGCGCGGCGAACAGCGCCTCCCGCTCGCCGTCCGTCGCCTGCGGCGCAGCGATCCGGACGTTGTCTTCGAGGCTGCGCCAGGGCAGCAGGCGCGGCTCCTGAAACGCCATGGCGATCCTCGTTCCCGGCGCGCGCTTCGCGTAGCCGTCGAAGTCGCGGTCGAGCCCGGCGAGAATGCGCATAAGGGTCGTCTTGCCGCAGCCCGAGGGACCGATCAGCGCCGCCGTTTCCCCCTCGCGCAGCGTGAAGCCGAGGCCGGCGATGATCTCGACCTCGCGCCCCGCCGTCGTCTTCGCCACCTTGCGGGCGACGCTAACTTCGAGCGCCGCGGGGTCGCCAGCGGGCGGCATGACGTTCGAACGGTTGGACAATAAAACTCTCGACGATGAGCATGATCGCGGTGAACGGCAACGCATAGGCGAGCAACGTCGCCACGTCGAACAATTGGAACGCCGATCCGATCTCGAATCCGACCCCGCTCGGCCGGCCGAGCAACTCGACGACCAGCACGATCTTCCATACCAGCGAGAGCCCCGAGCGCGTCGCCGCGGCGAAGAACGGCGCGAGCTGCGGCAGCACGACATGGCGCCAGCGCTTGAGCGGCGAAAAGCCGAATACGGCGGCCATCTCGTCAAGCCCGACGTCGAGCGTGCGCGCGCCCTCGCGCAGGGTGACGACCGCGTTCGGCAATTTGTTGAGCGCCACCGCGCCGATCGCGGCCGCCTCGTTGAGGCCGATCCAAACGTAAGCCAGCACGATGATGACCAGCGCCGGCAGGTTCAGGAGTATGACGACCGGCGCGTCGAACCAGCTATTCACGAAGGCGCGACGGCCCATCGCGTAGCCGAGCGCCGAGCCTACCGCCATCGCCAGCGTGAAAGCGGCGGCGACGCGGCCGAGCGTCACGGCGAGCGCCGCCGGTAGCGCGCCGCTCGCGGTCTGCACGCGGACGGCGTCAAGGACCGCGAGCGGGCTCGGCAGCAGGCGCGGGTTGGCGAAATGGGCGGCGACATGCCAGAGCAGCAGCAGCACCAGCAACGATCCCAGCCGCGCCGTCAACTTAAGACCCTCCGGGATCGTAGAAGGCGGCGGGGTCGAGGTCCTTGGCGCCGCCGACCAGACGGCGCCGCCGACCAGATCGGCGCCGCCGACCTCGGCGATCGCCTTGAACAGCGCGCGCGCATCGGCCGCCTCCTCGGCGACCGGACGATTCGGCGCGCCATCGAGATAACGGCGGCGCAAGACCTCGAAAGTCGGCGTCGTCCTTGGCGCCGATGCGAGCGCGGATCGGCGCCCAGGCGGCGGGTCCTTCAGCGCGGCGCGCGCCTCGCCGAGCATGGCGAAATAGCGTTTCAGCGCAGCGGGATGGGTACGCGGCGAACTCGGCCTTGAAGACATAGCCGGTGATCGCCACCGGGCCTTTGGCGCCGAGCGCCTTCTCGACGTCGGCCATGTCGAGCACGCGCTTGAAGCCGCGCGTTTCGAGATCGGCGCAGAAATTCCAGAACTCCAGCGCGGCGTCGAATTCGCCTTGCGCGAGTTTCTCGGCGATCAGCGGCGGAGCGCCAAACTCGGGGCGGGCGTCCTTCGCCAGATTGGATCCCGAGCGCAGCGCCAGCGCGCGCAGCATCAACCAGCTTTTGTCGATCGGTCC
>CAWEDI010000052.1:0-128709 GCA_963807735.1 uncultured Pseudomonadota bacterium
TCGGGATGATGCTCGCCCGCTGCACGCGCCCATCCGGAGCGACGGGACCGGAGAAGGCGACGCCGACGCCGATCACCGAGCGCCAGGCGACGCCCGCCTCGCGACACGAGGCGAGCAATGTCCGACGCGCCGCCTCCGCCGCCACGGCCGGGGGGTAATCGCGCGCCAACGGCGCAGTTTTTTCAAAAATGACGGAATGCGACACATCCGCCGCCACCAGTTTGATCTCGTCGAGCGACAGTTGCAACCCGACGCAGACGCCGGCTTGCGGATTGAGCGCGAAGCTCGCGGCCGGCCGGCCGACGCCGCGCGCGCTTTCGCTGACCGGCGTCTCGATGATGACGCGCGCGCTGCGCAACTCCGCAAGCGCGCCGGAAATTGTGGAGCGCGCAAGGCCTGTGGCGCGGGCGATCTCGTTGGCGGAGACGGCCCCGCGCTCGCTCAACACGCGCACAACCCGCGCCTCGGCGTGGCTGGCGTCGACGTCGTCGAGCAGGGACTTCAGTTCGTCCCTCAGCATGGCGCCTCCCCCGGGAGCGTCGTGTTGACAAGCTCCATTCTTTCGAAATAGGAATAATCGAGCGCTGGCAAAAGCGCAATCCGCGACGCGACGACGAACGCGCGCGAGGGAGGTAACGATGTTGACCAAGAGAATTGCGCTCGCCGGAGCGGCGCTTCTGACGATGATAGGCGCCGCCGCCGCGGAGCCGAAGACCAACATCCTGCACCAATGGTCGGAAGGCTCGGACGCCGCGGCGATCGCCAAGCTCGGCGACATGTTCACCGCCGCCGGCGGCAAGTGGGAGCAGACCTCGATCGCCGGCCATACCGCCAACACCCTCGCCAAGCTCCGCGCCGACGTGGTCGCCGGCAACGCGCCGCCCGCCGTGCAGTTGAAAGGCCCGGAGATCGCCGAGTGGAACGAGACCGGCATGACTGCCAATCTCGACGATCTCGCCAAAAGCGAGGGTTGGGACAAGGTGGTGGCGCCGGAGCTACTGCCGGTGATGAAGCCGACCGGCCACTGGGTCGCGGCGCCGATGAACATCCATCGCATCAATTGGATCTGGGGCTCAACCAAGGCGATGGAGAAGGCCGGCATCAAGGAGCTGCCGAAGACTTGGGCCGAGTTCAACGCTGATTGCGACAAGGTCGTCGCGGCGGGCCTCAAGTGCATCGCCCATTTCAGCCAGGACTGGACCGATTCGACCACCTTCGAAGTCGTCGTCTACGGACAGAACATCGACCTGTTCCGCAAGGCGTTCGTCGAAGGCGACACCGCCGCGATGCGTTCGCCGGACATGGTGAAGGCGTTCGAACAGATGCGGTTGATGGTCTACAAATACATGGACCCCGGCATCGCCGGCCGCGATTACGATACGGCGACCGGCATGATTAAGAACGGCGACGCCGCCTTCATGATTATGGGCGATTGGCAGATCGGCATCTTCACCGCCGCGGGCATGAAGACGCCGGCCGATTTCCAATGCGCGCAGGCGCCGACGGATTGGGGAAAGCCCGGTTTCATTCTCAACTCCGACTCGGTGGTGTTCTTCAAGCAAACCGATCCCGACTACATCGCGGGCCAGAAGCTGCTGGCGCAACTGATCTTGAGCCCGAAATTCCAGACGATCTTCAACCAGACGAAGGGCTCCATTCCGGCGCGCCTCGACGTCGACTTGTCGACCGGTTTCAACGCCTGCCAGCAGAAGTCGCAGAAGGACCTTGAGGCGTCGATCGCCGACAAGACGCTGGTGCGCTCATTCGCGCACAACATGACAATCCTGCAAAAATACCGCGGCGCGGCGATGGACACCATCACCTCGTTCGTCAACAATCCGAAGATGTCGCCGCAGGAAGCCGCCAACGCGATGGCCGACGCGGTCGACGCGCAGAAGTGAGATGGCGGCCCGCCGCCGTGCCCGGCCTTTCAAGCGGGGCGGCGGCGCGCCGAGGCGGAAGGCCCAGATGCCGGGTGCAAGCGACAGATTGAAGCGCCGCTGCTGTAAGGTGGCGCCCCAATGACCATGCTCGTCAGAGCCGCGACCGGACTGGAGCCGACGCCGCGCGGCTGGCGTGATTGGCTTGCTGAATGGACGCCGATCCTCGTCATCGCGCCGTCGCTGGTGGCGAGTTTCATCTACGTGTTCGTCTTCACCGGGTGGACGCTCTATATCTCGCTGTCCAACTCGACGCTGCTGCCGACCTACACCTTCGTCGGTTTAAAGCCATATTTCGATCTCTGGCGCAATCAGCGCTGGCAGATCTCCTACGGAAACCTGCTCTATTTCAGCGTGTTCTACGTCGTCATTTCGGCCTTGGTCGGCCTGGGGCTCGCCATCGCCATCGACCAGCGCGTCAGGGGCGAGAGCGTGTTCCGCACGATCTTCCTCTATCCGCTCGCGGTGTCGTTCGCCGTAACCGGCGCGGTTTGGCGCTGGCTCTACAGTCCCGACGCCGGCATCGAATATCTGGTGCGCAGCTTCGGTTGGACGGATTTCACCTTCCGGCTGACGACCGACCGCAATCTCGCGATCTATGCGATCATCGCCACCGGCGTCTGGCAATCCTCGGGCTTCGCGATGGCGCTGTTCCTCGCCGGTCTGCGCTCGGTCGATCAAGATCTCATCAAGGCCGCGCAAATCGACGGCGCCAGCCGGTTCCGCATCTATCGCAAGGTGGTGTTGCCGAGCATCGCGCCGATCTTCATCGCGGTGGCGGTCGTGCTGCTGCAATTCGCGATCAAGACATTCGATCTGGTGATGGCGCTGACCCAGGGCGGGCCCCGGCATCGCGACGTCCTTTCCCGCAACCTATGTCTATGACCTGATGTTCCAGCGCGGGCAGATCGCCATCGGCGCCGCGGCGTCGATCATGATGCTGGCGGCGCTCGGCGATCGTGCTTGTGCCCTATGCGCTGTGGAGCGTGTGGCGAGCAAACAGGAGGGCCGGCGATCATGGTTGACATCGCCTTCGATTCCGAGTTTGCCGCTTCGGTGCGTACGGAGCGACGCCGCTACATGCTCGGGCGCGTCGGCGTTTACGCGTTCCTGATGTTTCTTCGCGGTGATCTATCTGCTGCCGCTGTTCGTCATTGTCGCCAATTCGTTCCGCGACCTGCAGGAGATCACGCAGAACGGGCTCATCGCGTTCCCGCGCAGCTTTTCGCTGAAAGCCTGGCCGAACGCCTGGGCGCATTTCTGCGTCGCCGGCACCTGCGAGGGCGTACAGCGCAATTTCTACAATTCGTTGTTGATGACGATTCCGGCGACGATCATTTCGACATTGCTCGGCGCGATCAACGGCTATGTGCTGTCGAAATGGCGGTTTCGCGGCTCCGGATTCCTGTTTGGTTGCATGACGCTCGGCGTGTTCATGCCCGGTCAGATCGCGCTGATGCCCTGGGCCTACATTCTCGGCACGTCTGCATCTGTCGAATTCCGTCTACGGCCTCATTCTCGTCCATTGCATTCAGGGCCTGTCGTTCACGACGCTGTTCTGCCGCAACTACTACATCAGCATTCCCGACGATCTCATCAAGGCGGCGCGCATCGACGGCGCTGGATTCTGGCGCATCCTCTACAAGATCGTGCTGCCGCTATCGCCGCCGATCCTCATCGTCACCGTGATCTGGCAGTTCACCGGCATCTGGAACGAATATCTGTTCGGCGTCGTGTTCACCGGCGGCCGGCAGCAACCGATCACCGCCGTCGGTCGTCGCGCTGGCGACGGCGGTGATGAACGCGAAAGCCTACGACGTCACCAGCGCCGCGGTGCTGATCGCCGCGATCCCGCCGCTGTTGATCTATTTCTTCGGCGGCAAGTATTTCGTGCGCGGCCTAACGCAAGGCGCGGTCAAATGAGAGGGCCGGCATGGCGACGCTGACGATCGCGGGCTTGCACAAGCGTTTCGGCCGCGTCGAGGTGCTGAAGGGCATCGAACTCGAGGCCGAGACCGGGCGAGTTCATCGCGCTGGTCGGTCCCTCGGGCTGCGGCAAGTCGACGTTGCTGGCGATGATCGCCGGCCTCGAAACCGTCAGCGAAGGCGAAATCCGCATCGACGGCCGGCTGGTCAACGCGGTGCCGCCGAAGGACCGCGACATCGCGATGGTGTTCCAATCCTACGCGCTCTATCCGACGATGACGGCGCGGCAGAACATCACCTTCGGCATGGAGAGCCGCGGCGTACCGAAGCCGGAGCAGGACGAGGCGGTCAAGCGCGTCGCGGCGTTGTTGCAGATCGAGCCGCTGCTCAACCGCAAGCCGGGTCAATTGTCGGGCGGCCAGCGTCAGCGCGTCGCCATGGGGCGTGCTTTGGTGCGAGATCCGAAGTTGTTCCTGTTTGATGAGCCGCTGTCGAATCTCGACGCGAAGTTGCGCGTCGATATGCGCACCGAGATCAAGAAGCTGCACGCCAAGGTTGGCAAGACCACGGTCTATGTCACGCACGACCAGATCGAGGCGATGACGCTGGCGACGCGGATCGCCGTCATGCATCACGGACAATTGCAGCAGTTTGATGAACCGCACGCGGTATACAGCCGGCCGGCGAACATGTTTGTCGCCGGCTTCATGGGCAGTCCGTCGATGAACTTCATTCCCGCAACGTTGATTGACGGCGGCGCGGCGGTCGAGCTGGCGCTGCACGGCGGCGGCTCAGTCGCTCTGCCGCTCCCCTTCAGGTTGGCGCGCGCGCCTATTGGGAACCGTGTGGTGCTCGGCCTGCGGCCGGAGCATTTGTTCCGGTACGCCGATGATCTCAAGGCCCGCAAGCCGGCGGTGGCTGCGTTCGAGGCGCCGATCGAGGTCGTCGAGCCGACCGGCGCCGAGACGATTGCGGTGTTGAAGCTCGGCGAGCGGGACATCACCGGTCGCTTCGATCCCGACGGCGCGCCGCGCCTCGGCGAGCGGATGAAGGTCGGCGTCGACATGGCGCACGCCTGTTTGTTTGATCCCGCCGACGAAACGCTTATTCCGAGAGCCTGACCCTTGACCTTCGCCCAATATCCGAGCCTCGCGGGCCGCGTCGTGTTTGTCAGCGGCGGGGCGACTGGCATCGGCGCCGACATCGTCGAGGCTTTTGCCGGACAGGGCGCGAAGGTGGCGTTCGTCGATCTGCAGACCGAGGCCGGCGAGGCGCTCGTTGATCGCATCGCGGCGGCCGGCGACCCAAGGCCGCTCCGTCTTTCGGCCGACGTGACCGACATTCCGTCGCTACAGGGGGCCATCGCGCGCGTGAAGCAAACGCTGGGGCCGATCGGCGTGCTGGTCAACAACGCCGCCAACGACCAACGTCACAAGGTTGACGAGATGTCGGTGGAGTTCTGGGATCAGACGCAGAACGTCAACCTGCGGCACCACTTCTTCGCAGCCCAGGCGGTGCGCGCGCACATGCGCGAACTCGGCGGCGGTTCGATCATCAATATGTCGTCGACGGCATGGCGCTTCGGCGCGTCGGAAATGCCTGCCTACGCCGCCGCCAAGGCCGCCGTGCTCGGTTTGACTCGGGCGCTGGCGCGCGCGTTCGGACCCGACAACATCCGCGTCAATGCGATCGAGCCGGGCGCGGTGATGACGGAGCGGCAGCGACAGCTTTGGTACAAGACCGAGGAATCGGTGCAGGCGATGGTGGCGCGGCAGTTGCTCCCGCGCGTGCTGCTTGGGGAGGAGATCGCGCGCATGATTCTGTTCCTGGGCGCCGACGACAGCCGGATGATCACCAAACAGAGCTTCACCGTCGACGCGGGTCTCCGATGAGCAGCCGAGCCGAAGCTTATAAGTTCGGCCTGAACCCGTACGGCCTCACCTATCATCTCGGGCTCCAGGGCGCGGGCGGACCGCGCGCGAACCCGCGGGGAGCGGGGCTCGAAGGATTCATTGCGATCGCCGAGGAACTTGGCGCGACCGTGCTTGAAATCTTCGATCCCTGGCTTCGGGCATTGAGCGACGCCGAGCTTGCGGCGCTCAAGCGGCGTCTCGACGGCCTCGGCATGACTCCTATTGTCAGTTGGGGACTGATGATGGGGCCGTTCGAGAGCGCCTTGCGTTCGGCGCGTGCGCTCGGCGCGACCACGATCCGCTGCGGGTTGACGACCGTGCTGTGCGGCGATCGGGCGGCGCTCGGCGACAGATGGCCGGAGCTGAAGGAGAGCGTGCGCGCGGCGCTGAAGACATATGGCCCGATCGTCGCCGATGACGGGCGGATGCTGGCGATCGAAAACCATCAGGATTTCACCAGCGACGAGTTGGTTGATTTCTGCGAGGCGACGGCGGGCGTCGGCATTTGCGTCGACGCGGGCAACACGTTCCCCGTGGCCGAGGCGCCGCTCGATTTCTATGCGCGCGTCGCGCCGCATGTGCGGCACGTGCATCTCAAGGATTACCGGGTTCAATTCACCGATGAGGGCTATCGGCTGGTGCGCTGCGCGATCGGCGACGGCGCGGTTCCGATCGCCGAGATGCTCGATCTGTTCGCCGCGCATCACCCGCGTTTGACCGCTGTGCTGGAGCCGGGCGCGCTGGAGGCGCGGCATGTGCGGTTGCTGACGCCGGGTTGGTGGCGCAGCTATGCGCCGAAAAGCGCGGAGGCGCTGGCGCGCTGTCTGGCCGCGGCGAGGGTCCATCGGCTGTCGGACGACGCGGATTATCGAACGCCGTGGGAGAAGGGCGACGACGCGGCGCTCGCCGACTATGAGCTCGGCGATGATCCGCCGCAGCGCCGCGAACATGCGCGCGCTTGGTTTGTGATCGGCGCCGGCGCGCGCCAACATCGGGAGAGTCAAGTTGACTGGAGAACTTAGCGGCAAGAACGCGTTCGTGACGGGCTCGGGGCGTGGGCTCGGCCGTGCGATGGCGGAGAAGCTCGCCTCGCTCGGCGCGAACGTCGCCATCCATGACATCACGTGGAACGCGCCGGCCAGATATGGCGAGGCGGCCGATCTCGACGCGGTCGCCAACGAGATCGCGCAGGCGGGCGTCAAGGTATGCGCGGTGAGCGGCAACATTGGCGACAAGGCGGCGGTCGCGGCGATGAAACAAACCATCGAGGAGAAGCTAGGGCCGGTGCATATCCTCATCAACTGCGCGGGCGGCGACATCGGCGCGGCGGGCGGCAAGCCGAGCCCCAACAATGCGCTCGATATTTCGTTGGAGGACATCAGGGTTCTCACCGAAAACAACCTGATCGGCACCATGCTGGTGTGTCAGGCGTTCGTGCCGGCGATGAAGGCGGCGGGGTCGGGATCGGTGGTCAACATCGCCTCGGTCGCCGCGCATCTCGGCGTCTCGCCGGAGGTCGTCTACTCGACGTTGAAGGCCGGCGTCGTGCATTATACGCGCTGTCTGGCCAAGGAACTCATTGAAGACGGCGTGCGCGTCAATGTGGTGAGTCCCGGGGCCACCAAGACCGCGCGTTTTCAGGCTACGCGGGTCGTTGACCCCAAGCGCATGGACGCCGCGCAACGTTCGCTCAATCGCTACGCCGAACCGGAAGAGATTGCCGAGGCCGTCGCGTTTCTCGCCGGCCCGCGGGCGAAGTTCATCAACGGGCAGGTGCTGCGCGTAGACGGCGGGTTCTCGCTGTTCGCGTAAGCGGGTCTGCGAGGACCTCGCTCGCTGAGATCAAATTCGCTCTTGTTTAGATGTCGATTGTCATCTATAAGCGCCTCCCACGGAGGCGCTGATGCGCGTGTCGAAGGCGGCGGCGGCCGAGAGCAGAACGCGAATCATCGACGCGGCGGCGCGGCTTTTGCGCGCGCGGGGCGTCGACGGCGCCAGCGTCGCCGAGGTCATGCAGGCGGCCGGGATGACGCACGGCGGCTTCTACAAACACTTCGAAACCAAGGACGAAATGCTGGCCGAGGCCGCCGTGGCGGCGTTCGGCGAGTCGATCGCCCAATTCGACCGCCGCGCCGCGAGGGCCGGCGAAGCGGCGGCGCGAGCGGCTTATATCGCCGATTATCTGTCGCCGGCGCATGTGGCGCGACCGGAGCGCGGCTGCCCAGTTGCGGCTTGCGGCGTTGACGCGGGGCGACGCCCCGAAGCGCTTTCGGCCGCTTTCGCCGACGGGGTCGAGGCGCTGATCGCGCGGTTCGCCGACGCGGAAGGATCGCGGGAAAAGGCGATCAACCGATTGCTGACGTTGGTTGGCGCGGTCGTTACGGCGCGCGCGGTCGGCGAGGGCGCCTTGCGCGACGAACTGCTTGCCGCAGCGCGGGGAGAACGTTGATGACAGAGAGCGCTGAGCGGATTCCGCCGGAGGCGCGGCTGCGCGAGATGGACGGGATTGAATTCCTGCGCGCCATCCAAGAGGGGCGACTGCCGCCGCCGCCGATCGCGACGTTGATGAAGTTCAACGTCGTCGAGATCGAAGAGGGCCGGGTCGTATTCGCGGCCACGCCTGACGGCAGCGTGTACAATCCGTTGGGGACCGTGCACGGCGGCTACGTCTGCACGCTGCTCGATTCCTGCATGGGTTGCGCCGTGCATTCAACCTTGAAGGCCGGACAGGGTTACACCAGCGTCGAGCTCAAGGTGAATTTCGTGCGGCCGCTGTCGGAGGCGACCGGCGAGGTGCGCGCGGAGGGTCGCGTCTTGAGCGCCGGCCGGCAGAT
This sequence comes from uncultured Pseudomonadota bacterium, assembly GCA_963807735.1. Lineage (GTDB taxonomy): Bacteria > Pseudomonadota > Alphaproteobacteria > Rhizobiales > Beijerinckiaceae > Roseiarcus. The sequence goes on from CAWEDI010000052.1 coordinate 8,614, forward strand.
CGCCACCTCCGAGGGCCGTCTGGTTGATGGGCGCGGCCGATTGCTCGCGCACGGGACGACGACCTGTCTGGTGTTTCCGCTGCCGTGAACCTATCCGACGCGCGCGTCGAGCCAGGCGATGAGGTCGCGCGTGACTTCGTCACGGTTCAACTCGTTGAGCGTTTCGTGGCGCGCGTCGGGATAGATCTTCGCCGTCACGTCGAGGCCGGCGGCGCGATAGACGTCGATGAGGCCTTGCAGTTTGGCGCCGACCGGATCGCGCGCGCCACTGAACAGATAGATCGGCAGCGTCTTCGGAATCCGCGCGGCGAGTTTCGGCGAGGCGAGGTCGGCGAGGGCTTCGACGAGATCGGCGGCAAGCTGGTTGGTCAGCGGGAAGCCGCATAGCGGATCGGCGACATATTTATCGACCTCGACGTTGTCGCGCGACAGCCAATCATAGTCGGTGCGCGCGGGGCGGAACGGCTTGTTCTGCTCGCCGAACAACAGCGCCTGCACGAGCGGGCTCTTGCCGCGCGGCCCCAGGCGCCAGCGCTCGAAAGCGACGAGGCGCTTGCCGACGGCCAAGATCGCCGGCGGCGGTCCCGACGTGCCCGACAGCATGGCCGCGACGAGTTCGCCGCCGTGCTCGGCGAGATAGGTTTGGCCGAGAAACGAACCCATCGAATGGCCGAGGAACGCGCGCGGCAGGCCAGGTTGATCGGCGCTGATCCGGTCGGCCACGGCTTGCATGTCGTCGAGTAACTTTCGCCATCCGTCGCGTTCGCCGAAGAACCCGAGATCGGCGGGCGGCGAACTCGGGCCGTGGCCACGGTGGTCGTGGGCGTAAGCCGCGTAGCCGACGCCGGTGAGCGCTTCGGCGAGGCGCGCATAGCGGGCCGAGTGTTCGGCGAGACCGTGGACGATTTGCACGGCGGCTCGGGGCGCGGCGTCGGGCCGCCAAACGCGTGTAAAGACAGCATGGCCGTCGGGGCGCGGGATCGTGATGGTTTCTTCGCGCATTTTGTCCGCCCTCGCCGATTCCGGCAACGGTAACGGTCCGTTCCCCGTCCCGGCAAGCGCGCCGTTCACTCCTCCCCCGCCGGCCCGCGCAGCGCCTTGATCTCGCCGCGACGGCCCTTCGCGTCGAGCCGTCGCTTCTTCGAGGCGAGCGTCGGCCGGGTCGGGCGGCGCGGCTTGTCGCGGTGCGCGGCGCGCTCGATCAGCGCCGCGAGCCGCGCGCGGGCGTCCTCGCGGTTGCGCGGCTGGCTCGCGTAGCGCTGCGCGAAAATGACGATCACGCCGTCCTGGGTCGCCCGCTGGCCGGCGAGTTGGATCAGCCGCACGGCGACGTCGGCCGGCAGCGCCGGCGAGCGGCGCGCGTCGAAGCGCAGTTCGACCGCCGTCGAGACCTTGTTGACGTTCTGCCCGCCGGGGCCCGAGGCGCGCGCGAACGTCTCGATCAGCTCGCGCTCGTCGATCAGAAAATTCCCGGCCTTCATCGCTCTTTCCTCGGGCTCCCGCGATCGGCTACAGGTCGGGACGGCAACGAACAAGGGCCGCGCGCCATGAAAATGACCACCGAGGAAGCGTTCATCAAGGTCCTGCAAGCGCACGGCATAGAGCATGCGTTCGGCATCATCGGCTCGGCGATGATGCCGATCTCGGACCTGTTTCCGAAAGCCGGCATCACGTTCTGGGACTGCGCGCACGAATCGAACGCCGGCATCATGGCCGACGGCTACGCGCGGGCGACCGGCAAAATGGCGCTTGCCGTGGCGCAGAACGGGCCGGGCGTCACCGGCTTCGTCACCGCGATGAAGACCGCCTATTGGAACCATACGCCGCTGCTGCTGGTCACGCCGCAGGCCGCCAACAAGACGATCGGGCAGGGCGGCTTCCAGGAAGTTCCACAGATGGCGCTGTTCCAGGATATGGTCTGCTACCAGGAAGAGGTGCGCGACGCCTCGCGCATGGCCGAGGTGCTGAACCGCGTCATCCTGAAAGCGGAGCGTGGCCGGGCGCCGGCGCAGATCAACGTGCCGCGCGATTTCTGGACCCAGGTGATCGACGTCGAACTGCCGACGATCGTGCGCTTCGAGCCGCCGATGGGCGGCGACGGGGCCATCGCGGCGGCGGCGAAACTGCTCTCCGAGGCCGCGTTTCCGGTCATCATCTCCGGCGCCGGCGTCGTGCTTGGCGACGCGATCCCCGCGACCGTCGCACTGGCGGAGACGCTCGACGCGCCGGTCTGCTCCGGCTACCAGCACAACGATTCGTTCCCTGGCTCGCATCGCCTGCATGCCGGCCCGCTCGGCTACAATGGCTCGAAGGCGGCGATGGAGCTGATCTCCAAGGCGGACGTCGTGCTGGCGCTAGGCACGCGGCTCAATCCGTTCTCGACGCTGCCGGGCTACGGGATCGACTACTGGCCGAAAACCGCGAAGATCATTCAGGTCGACATCAATCCGGACCGGATCGGGCTGACCAAGCGCGTCGACGTCGGCATCTGCGGCGACGCCGGTCGCGTCGCCAAGGCGCTGCTCTCCGCGCTTTCCCCGTCAGCCGGCGAGCGCGACCGCGAAAGCCGCCGAGCAATCGTCCATCAGACGAAATCCGCCTGGGCGCAGCAACTCACCTCGATGGACCACGAGGACGACGATCCCGGCACGACCTGGAACGCCCGCGCCCGCGCCAAAGACCCGCAGCTTATGACGCCTCGTCAGGCGTGGCGGGCGATCCAGCGGGCGCTGCCGCGCGAGGCGATCCTCTCTTCCGACATCGGCAACAATTGCGCGATCGGCAACGCCTACCCGACCTTTGAAGCGGGCCGCAAATACCTGGCGCCCGGCCTGTTCGGGCCGTGCGGCTACGGCTTTCCGGCGATCGTCGGCGCCAAGATCGGCTGTCCCGACACGCCCGTCGTCGGCTTCGCCGGCGACGGCGCGTTCGGCATCTCGATGAACGAAATGACCTCGATCGGCCGCGACGGCTGGCCAGCGATCACCATGGTGATCTTCCGCAATCTCCAATGGGGCGCCGAGAAGCGCAACACGACGCTTTGGTACGACGACAATTTCGTCGGCACTGAGCTCGACCCGAAGGTGAGCTACGCCAAGATCGCCGAGGCCTGCGGTTTCCAGGGACGGCGGGTCGATACGACGGACGCGCTGGAGACGGGGCTGCGCGAGGCGATCGCAGCGCAAGGCAGGGGCGTCACGACCTTTCTCGAAGTGATGCTCAATCAGGAGCTCGGCGAGCCGTTCCGCCGCGATGCGATGAAGAAGCCGCAGCCCGTGGCGGGGGTGCGGCGCGAGGACATGCGGCCGCAGCGCTAAAGCAAATGGCGATCGAGTATACCCGTCGTTCCCGGCCGCGGGAAACGCTTCGCGTTTCAAGCGCCTTTCAAAACCCGCCCCGCCACCGCGTCGAGCTTTCGTACCAGTTCCGCATCCCGCACCTCGCGCGCCGTCATGATCGCCCCGTCGAGCGCGCGGTCGGAGAGCGGGCAGGGTTCCCGCGTTCGAGGGGTAGTCGGCGAGCACGCGGGCGACCAGGCGGTTCGCCTTCTCGGCGTTGTCGTGCATCACCTTCATCACCGAGGCGACGTCGACCGGCCCGTGCTCGTCGTGCCAGCAATCGAAATCCGTCACCATGGCGATCAGCGCATAGGCGATCTCCGCCTCGCGCGCGAGCTTGGCCTCGGTCGCCGCGGTCATGCCTATCACCGAGGCGCCGAGGCTTTGATAGTGACGGGATTCCGCATAGGTCGAGAATTGCGGCCCCTCCATGCAGACGTAGGTTCCGCCGACCTGGGCGGCGACGCCCTCCGCCGTCGCCGCCTCGGCGACCCGCCTGCGCAATACCGCTGAGGTCGGATGCGCGAACGGCACATGCGCGACGCAGCCGGTTCCGAAGAAGCTCGTCTCGCGCTTGAACGTTCGGTCCATGAACTGGTCCGCCAGCACGAACAGACCCGGATAAAGTTCGCGCTTGAACGAGCCGCAGGCGGACACCGCAACAATGTCGGTGACGCCGGCGCGCTTCAGCGCGTCGATGTTGGCGCGATAGTTGATCGTCGACGGCGAATATTTGTGGCCGCGGCCGTGGCGGGCGAGGAACACGACCTCCGTTTCGCCGAACCGGCCGAACCGCAACGCGTCCGACGGCTCGCCCCAGGGCGTCGCCACGCGCTCCTCGCGCGTCGCCGTGAAGCCGGCGAGCGAATAGAGGCCAGACCCGCCGATGACGCCGATAATCGCCTTGGCCATCTCACGCTCCTCCGTTCCCGCCGTCAGGATGCAAGGACCTGACCACTGGGGGGTATCGCGTTTCCGGCGCCATGCAAACTCCCGCGGCGCACAAAACAAAACCCCCGGCGCAAGGCCGAGGGTTGGAGCGTCGGACTCAGTGCGCGTCGGCCCAGATGCGTTTCTTCACCAGGTACATCAGCACGGACAGCACGATCAGGAATATGATGGCGCGGAAGCCGATATTCTTGCGCTCGACCATGGTCGGTTCGGCGGCCCAGCTCAGGAAAGCGGCGACGTCCTTGGCGTAGTTCGGGATCGTGCCCGGGGTGCCGTCGCTGTACTTCACCGCCCCGTCCTGCAACGGCGCCGGCATCGCGATCTTGTGGCCGGGGTAGTAGAGATTCCACTGCGGATCGTCTTTGTTGGTGTAGCCGGTCAGGATCGCATAAATGTAGTCCGAGCCGACCTCCTGATAGGCGTCGAAAATATCAAACACGAACCAAGGGAAGCCGCGCTCGTATTTGCGCGATTTGGCGAGCAGCCACATGTCCGGCGGCGCCTTGCCGAGCGCGGCGGCCGCCGCCTGATCGTTGGGGAAGGCGTCCGGCGGCGGGAAGATGTCGGCGGGCGTACCGGGGCGCTGGAAGATCTTGCCCTGGTCGTCCGGTTCGTCGTTGGTGACCTTGTAGCTCGCCGCGAGCGTCTTCACCTGATCCTCCGAGAATCCCGGACCTGTCGGGCTCGCCAGCGTGCGGAAGGCGATGCTGAGGCGATGGCAGTTCGAGCAGACTTCCCGGTAAACCTGAAAACCGCGCTGCAACTGCGCCTGGTCGAACTTGCCGAACACGCCGTAGAAGCTCCAGGATTGGGGCGTCGGCTTCGGGCTCTCCTCGTCCATCGCGGTCGACGGCGCCGGGCCCGCGGCCGGCGCGTCCTCCGCCGCGGCGGACGCGGCGCCGCCGACGAGCAGCGCCAGCGCAAGGAAGGGCGCTATCAAACGGGTCATGCGAATGTTCCTCTCGGCGGCGTCTCGGGTCGCTCTCATTCGGCCGGCGCCGCGCCCTTGGGCAGCACGGCCTCGGCGATCGACATCGGCACCGGCTTGGTCTTTTCGACCAGACCCAACACGGGCAGGACGACGAGCAGATAACCGAAGTAGCCGAGCGCCAGAATGCGCGCCACCAGCGTCGCCGAGTCGGACACTTCCTGCGAGCCGAGATAGCCGAGGCCAACGCAACAGATCACGAAGATCCAGAAGAAGAACCGGAACAGGGGCCGATACTTGCCGGAACGGATCGGCGAGGTGTCGAGCCAGGGCAGGAACGCCAGCAGCAGCATGGCGAGCGCGAGCGCGACCACGCCGAGCAGCTTGTTGGGGATGGCGCGCAGGATCGCGTAGAACGGCAGCAGATACCATTCCGGCACGATATGCGCGGGCGTCACTAGTGGGTTGGCGGGGTTGTAGTTGTCGGCGTCGAGCAGATAGTTCGGGATGAAGAACACGAACCAAGCGTAGACGATGAAGAACACGCAAACCGCGAACATGTCCTTGACCGTAGCGTAGGGCGTGAACGCCACCGTATCGCGCCTGACGTCCTTGACCTCGACGCCATCCGGGTTGTTCTGGCCGACCACATGCAGCGCCCAGATGTGCAGCACGACCACGCCGACGATCATGAACGGCAGCAGGTAGTGCAGCGAGAAGAAGCGGTTGAGCGTCGGATCGCCGACCGCGTAGCCGCCCCACAGCCAATGCGCGACGCCGGTGCCGACGAGCGGAATAGCGGTGAACAGATTGGTGATGACGGTGGCGCCGGCGAAGCTCATCATGCCCCACGGCAGCACGTAGCCCATGAACGCGGTCGCCATCATCAGCACGTAGATGATGACGCCGAGGATCCACAACACCTCGCGCGGGCTTTTGTAGGAACCGTAGTACATGCCGCGGAAGATGTGGACATAGACGGCGAGGAAGAACATCGACGCGCCGTTGGTGTGCAGGTAGCGGATCAACCAGCCGTAGTTGACGTCGCGCATGATGTGTTCGATCGAGGCGAACGCCATCGTCGCCGAGGGCACATAGTGCATCGCCAGAATGATGCCGGTGATGATCTGAATCCCCAGCATGACCGACAGAATCGCGCCGAACGCCCAGAAGTAGTTGAGGTTGCGCGGCGTCGGATAGGCGATGAACGAGGAATGCACGAGGCCGACGATCGGCAGGCGCGCCTCAAACCAGCGCGCAAGCGCGCTTTTGGGAACGTAGGTGGAATGTCCGTCCATGGCAGCGTTCTCTAAAGGGGGGCTCAGATGCGAGGCGATGGCCAAACAGCGATCAGCCGATCTTCACCTTGGTCGGCGTGAGGAAGGCGTATTCCGGAATGAACAGGTTCAGCGGCGCCGGGCCCTGACGGATTCGGCCGGAGGTATCGTAGACTGATCCATGGCATGGGCATTTCCAGCCATCGTACTGCCCCTCGTGGCCGATCGGCACGCAGCCGAGATGCGTGCAGACGCCGATGACGATCAGCCATTCCGGCTTTTGCACGCGCGCTTGATCGGTTTGCGGGTCCTTCAATTCGGAGAGCGGCGTCGCCTCGGCGGCCTCGATCTCCTTCTTGGTGCGATGGCGGATGAAAACCGGGCCGCCGCGCCACTTCACCGTAAGGATCTGGCCTTCCTGGATCGGCGAGATATCCACCTCGATCGACGACAACGCCAAGGTCGAGGCGTCGGGGTTCATCTGATCGATCAGCGGCCACGCGACAGCCGCGGCGCCCACGGCGGCGACCGCGCCGGTGGTGAGGAACAGAAAATCCCGCCGGCTCGGACTGATGGCTTCCGCGTGCGACAAATCAACCCCCGTGCGCTCGCGCGAACTTGCGCGCGTTCTTGTCCGAGCTTTTCGGCCGGCATGACGGCCCGAGGGCTATGAGGCCCCCTCAATTTCGCCGCTATTTCGCATTGATCCCCTTGGTTGTCCATAGGCCGCGAACGCGAGAAATCGTCGCAGCTGCAGCGTCGGCTGGTCGCCGACGTTGGCGCCAAGGGATTGTCGCGAGGCGCTAATTCGGCGACACGCGACGACGCGCGCCGCCGGGCGCTGGAGCCTTTGCATGAACCGCCGCCTGGTGCTTGCGCTGTATGAACCCGACATCGCCGCCAATACCGGCGCGATGCTGCGCACCAGCGCTTGCTTCGGCGCGGACGCGGCGATCATCGAGCCCGCCGGCTTCGTGTTCTCCGATCGCAAGTTCCGGCGCGCGGGCATGGATTATCTCGACGCGCTGCGTGTCGAGCGCCACGTTTCCTTCGCCGCGTTCGAGGCGTGGCGAGCGGTCGACAAGCGACGCCTGTTGTTGCTGACGACGCAGGGCGACGTCGAACTCTGGGATTTCCGCTTTGCGCCCGACGATGTGCTGATGGTCGGGCGCGAGTCGGCGGGCGTTCCGCAGGCGGTGCATGCAGCGGCGGATGCTCGGGTGAGGATTCCGATCCGGACGTCGCTGCGGTCCTTGAACGTCGGCGTCGCGGCGGCGGTCGCGCTCGCCGAGGCGGCCCGGCAACTCCGCGCGCGTTCGTGAAACCCCTTTCACCACGAAGGCGCGAAGGATTTCACGATGAAACCTAGGCCTTCGGCCCTCGACGGCGCGGGGCGGGCAGATCGCGCGCGGACGCGTAAAACACTTCGCCCTCGCTTTCGCGCGTGTCGAGCCAGACCACGTTCAACTCGGGGAACTCCGCCTCGAAGCGCTCCCGCCCTTGGCCGATCTCGCAGATCAGCGCGCCTTCCGGCGTCAGCCGGCCGCGCGCTTCGCGCACGATCCGGCGCACGACCGCGAGTCCATCCTTGCCGCCGACATGGGCGAGCCGCGGCTCGGCGGCGTATTCCGGCGGAAAGGCCGCTGCCGCGGCGGCTTGGACATAAGGCGGATTGGCGAGGATCAGATCGTAGCGATCGTGGCCTAGGGCCGCGAAGAGATCGCTCTCGACGAGACGGATGCGCGCGCTGAGGCCGTGCTCGTCGACGTTGCGCTCAGCGACAGCGAGCGCATCGGGCGAAATGTCGACGGCGTCGATGACGGCGTTGGGAAATACGCGCGCGGCGAGGATCGCCAGCGAGCCGCCTCCGGCGCAGAGATCGAGCGCCCGGCCGACCCGCTCGGGCTCTTCGATCAACCCGCCGTCGCCGACGAGCCCGGAAAACAGCAGCTCGCCGATGAAGCTGCGCGGCACGATGACGCGCTCGTCGACGTAGAACGGCACGCCTTGGATATAGGCGCGTTGCAGCAGATAGGCGGCGGGCTTACGGGTGACGACGCGCGCCTCGATCAACGCATCGAGCCGGCGCCGCTCGGTTATCAGAAGCTTGGCGTCGGCGAACGGATCGAGCGCGTCGATCGGGAGATTCAGCCCTTCCAACACCAGGAAGGCGGCTTCGTCGACCGCGTTGGTCGCCCCGTGGCCGAACACCAGCCTCGCCGCCTGGAACCGGCTCACCGCATAGCGGAACCAGTCGCGCGGCGTCGCGAACGTCGCGAGCCGCTCGTCGGCGTTCCCTCCCATCGCTGACGCCTCAGACGCAGCGGCCGGCGTGAAGTTTGAGCGCGGCGATTACTTTTCGCCCTTCTTGCACTTCTCGCGAAACACCTTGCGCTTGTGGCCGTGCAGGCCCTGCGCGTCTGCTTCCTTGGAACACTCTTGCGACTTGGCCTCCATGGCCGCCTTGTCCGGCTTGGCCATCCCGGACGCCATCGGCGAGGGGCTGGCGGCGGGAGCGGCGGCGTCGGTCGCCAGCGCCGAGCCGGACACGAGGGCGCTGAGGCCGAACGCAGCCGCGAGAAGATAGAGCTTCATGGGTCCAGAATCTTTCCGAACGAGAGAAATCCGTTGAGCCGACGTAAGTCGTCAGACTCGTGCGCCTCTTAGGCGAAGCCCAAGCGCCGCACAAGGCGGTGGAACCCTCGTTTCACAGAGGAAATGTCTAAGACCCAAACAGGAGAAGAGCCGTTTCCCCTAGGAGAAACGGCTCTTCCATTGTCGCGACCAAGCAGCAATCGCAAGAAAAATCCTGGAAAACGTCGGCTACCCGCGGCGCCCTTGCGCGCGGACGATGCTCCAGGCCTTGAACGACTCGCTCGGCGAGTGACAATGAGACACTGGATCACCTCCTTTCAGGTTGTTGACGACGCCCTCAGATTAGCGCGATTCGCGGCGACGCCAAGCCTTGTTTGCCGGCGTCCCGCCCTTTTTCTTAAGCAGGGCGCCTAACTCGGCGGCTTTCTACGCCGCCGCGCGTGCAACCGCGTCGCAAACCTCGGCGACCAGCGTGTCGACGAGCGAGCGATCTTCGGCCTCGGCCATGACGCGAATCACCGGCTCGGTGCCCGAGGGGCGGATCACCAGCCGTCCGGCGGCGCCCAGCTTTTCGGTGGCCGAGGCGATCGCGGCCCGCACGAGATCACTCTCCAGCGGCCGGCCGCCGTTGAAGCGCACGTTGCGCAAGACTTGCGGGAGAGGATCGAAGCGGTGGCAGACCTCGCTCGCCGGCCGGCCGAGCTTCTTCACCATCGCCAGCACCTGCATCGCCGCCACGAGGCCGTCGCCGGTGGTCGAATAATCGGTCAGGATCATATGGCCGGACTGCTCGCCGCCGACGTTGTAGCCTTTTTCGACCATGCGCTCGAGCACATAGCGGTCGCCGACGGCGGTGCGCTCCAGCGCGAGGCCGAGGCCGGCCAAATGACGCTCCAGCCCGAAGTTCGACATGACAGTCGCCACGACGCCGGGCTTCGACAGCCGCCGGTCGGCAAGCCAGCTCTCGGCGATGACAGCGAGAATCTGGTCGCCGTCGACGATGTGGCCCTTTTCGTCGATGATGATCATGCGGTCGGCGTCGCCGTCGAGCGCCACGCCGATGTCGGCGCGCATCTCACGCACCTTGCGGGCGAGCGAATCGGGCGAGGTCGAGCCGACGTGCTCGTTGATGTTCATGCCGTCCGGTTCGACGCCGATCTTGATGACTTCGGCGCCGAGCTCCCACAACGCCTCCGGCGCCGCCTTGTAGGCCGCGCCGTTGGCGCAATCGACGACGACGCGCAGGCCCTCCAGCGAGACGTCGCGCGGCAGCGTGCGCTTGGCGTATTCGATGTAGCGCGCAATCACGTCGTCAATGCGCCGCGCCCGGCCGAGCTCGGGGGCGCGGGCGAGTTGCGGCGTCAGGTCCGAGTCCATCAACGTCTCGATCTTCTGCTCGATCTCGTCGGACAGCTTGAACCCGTCGGGGCCGAACAATTTTATGCCGTTGTCCTCGAAAAGGTTGTGCGAGGCGGAGATCATCACGCCGAGGTCGCAGCGCATCGAGCGCGTCAGCATCGCCACCGCCGGCGTCGGCACCGGGCCGAGCAGCAGCACGTCCATGCCGACCGAGGCGAAACCGCCGACCATCGCGTATTCCAGCATGTAACTTGAAAGCCGGGTGTCCTTGCCGATGACGACGCGATGGCGGTGCTCGCCGCGCTGGAACACCAGGCCGGCGGCCTGGCCGACTTTCAGGGCGAGTTCGGCGGTCAGTTTGGCGTTGGCGCGGCCGCGAATGCCGTCCGTGCCGAAATATTTGCGCCCCATGTCCTTGCGGCCCCTTTGGGATGATTGCCGTTCGGCATAACGCATCTTCACCACAAAATCCTGCCAAAAGGCGAACGGTCCTTAACGGCGTTGCGCGCGCCGCCGCGACGGCGTCCCGTAATTCGACTAGAAGGGCGCGGGGATCAGCCGTCCATGACCGAGATTATTGTCGCCTTCGCCGCCCTGGTGGCGATTCTGTTCGCGCCGCGGGTCATTCCCGACGCAGTGGTCGGATGGCGGCGGGTCGCCGCCATCGGGGCGCTGCGGTTCGTCTTCGCGCTGGTCGCGCTTTACGAAGTGCTCGCCACCAGCATCATCACGATTCCCGCCGATAAGGTCGGGATCGTGCGCAAAATCTACGGTCTCTCGAACTTGTCGTCGGGCCACCTCATCGCAACCCACGGCGAGACCGGCTATCAGGCCGACATCATCCCGCCCGGCACGTTCCGGATCTCGATCTTCTTCAACGTGCTGAACCGCATCGACCTCGCGCCGATCGTCGTCGTGCCCAACGGGTTCTACGGCCGCATCGTCGCCAGCGACGGCGAGTCCCTGTTGGCTGGGCAGATTATGGCCGATTCCTGGCCGGACGACGAACAGCAGAAATTCCTTGACGCCGAATATTTCATGACCCACGGCGGCCAGAAGGGCCTGCAACTGTCGATCCTGAAGCCCGGCGTTTATCCGCTCAATCTCGCGCTGTTCCAGGTCCGGATCGGCTATCAGAAGAACGGCCGCGACATCACCACGGACAGCGATGATGTCTACGACCTGCGCGGCAAGACCAGCGAGGAGACGCCGCTGGACACCTCGATCACCCGCGTGCCGGCGGGCTCGGTCGGGGTCGTGCGCTCCTCCGTGCAGATCAAGGGCGCCGACTGCCACGCCCGCACCGCCACCACCGACAGCGGCGGCCTCGCCGCGGAACTCGTGACGCCCAACTGCAAGGGCGTCTGGGAGACCTCGCTGCCGCCGAACGATTACTACCTCAACCGCGACGCCTATGACGTGACGCTGGTCTCGACCCGCGTCACGGCGCTGGAGTTCAGGGGCGGCTTCACCCGTCGCTACATCGACCTCAAGGTCGACGCCAAGGGCGACTTCCAGCAGAACGAGCGCTCGGCGAGCTTCCCAGTGACGGCTGACGCCGCCGACACCGCGATCAACACCAAGATCGAAGGTTGGGAGATTCCGCAGGAACTGCGCGCGATCGTGCAGATCACCCCGGAGAACGCGCCGATCGTCGTCGCCGCGGTCGGCGGCCAGAAGGAGGTCGACCAACGCATCGTCGTGCCGTCGATCCGCTCGTTGGTGCGAAACGTCTATGGCGGCGCGATCACGGTGCCGGAACGCCAGCCCGACGGCTCCACTAAAATGGTGACGCGGCCGACGCGCGTGCTCGACACGATCGAGAACCGGGCGGCCTTGGAGCAGGCGATTCTGGAGCGCGCGCAAGCCGACGGCCGCCGCGCCGGCGTCGACATCAAGGAAATCCGGCTCGGCGAATCCGCCATTCCTCCGGAATTGCTGCTCGCCCGCCAGCGCGAGCAGCTCGCCGGACAGTTGCGCGCCGCCTACATCCAGGAGCAGGTCGCGCAGGAGCAGCGCCAGCAGACCGAGCAGGCGCGCGCCACCGCCGATCGCCAGAACGATCTCGTCGCCGCGCAGATTTCGGTGAAGACCGCGCAGCTCGCGCAAGAGCGCCGGCAGGCGGAAGGTCACGCCGAGCGCCTGTTCCTCGAAGAGCAAGCCGCCGGACAGACGGCGCAGGCCAACGTGCTCGGCAAGGATAGCGTGTTGAAGCTGCAGGCGCTGAAACTGCTGCTCGACTTGCTCGCCGAACACCCGGAATTGGTCTCGAACCTCAAGCTGCCGCAGGTCTACGTGGCGGGCGGCGGGCTCGAAGGGCCGGCGGCGGTGCTGGGCTCATTCTTGAAGGCGCCGGAGCCGGAGAAGTAGGGCAGCGGCGCGTCGGAAAGCGCCGTCAAGACCTCGCGCCCGCGTCGTGCGTCGCCGAGCGTCGCCGCCAACGCCGCGTGCTCGCGACGCCAGATCGGCAGCGCCGCGGCGAGCAGCGCGCGTCCCTGCGGGGTGACGGCGACGCCGCGGACGCGGCGATCCTCGCTGGGGGCGGCGCTCTCGACCAAGCCGCGCCGGCGCAGCGCCTTGAGCAGCGCGGTGACGGTGGTGCGGTCCATGCCGAGGAGTTCGGCGAGATTTCCCGGTGTCTGCACGCCTGCGCCCGCGATAAACATCAGCGCGGAAAACTGCCCGTTGCTGAGCCCGATCTCCTGGAACGCCCGATCGAAGCGGCGCGCCACGCGTCGCGCCGCCCGCTGCGTGGCAAGGCACAAGCAGCTGTCGCGCACCTCCAAAATCGCCGAGGCGGGGAGGGGGGTTGATTCAATCATATTCGGTTGATATCAACCCTTCACGCCGCAAGCAAGCGGGGCAGGGAGCGACCGGATGTCGTCCTATCGTTGGGTGATCGTCGCGGCCGGCGGCCTGCTCGGCTGCGTCGCCATCGGCGCGATGTTTTCGCTGCCCGTATTTCTCGTGTCGATGACCGCCTCGACGGGCTGGAGCCGCACCGGCGTCTCCAGCGCGATGACGATCGCGTTTCTCGCGATGGCGCTCGGCAGCGTCGGCTGGGGCGCGTTCGCCGATCGCTACGGCCCGCGCCCGGCCGCCTTCGCCGGCGCGATCTTACTGGCGATCGGCCTGGCGCTCGCCGGCCGGGCGCAGGCTTTGTGGCAGTTCCAGATCGTATTCGGGCTCTTGGTCGGGCTTTCCGCGGCGGCGGTGCTGGCGCCAATGATGGCGGCGGTGACGGGTTGGTTCGAGACGCAGCGCAGTCTCGCCGTCTCGCTCGTCTCGGCCGGCATGGGCATGGCGCCGATGACGATGGCGCCGTTCGCCGCCTGGCTGATCGGCCGCTACGACTGGCGCTCGGCGTTCCTAATTCTCGCCGGCCTCGTGCTCGTGCTGATGATCCCAGCGGCGCTGTTCGTACGCCGCCCGCCGGCGCTGGACGGCCCCGCCGGTCGCGCGGCGTCGGAGGCGCCGTCGATGAGCATCGCCGAGGCGGTGCGCTCGCCGCAGTTCCTGGTCCTGCTCGCCACAAATTTCGCCTGCTGCGCCACCCATTCCGGGCCGATCTTCCATACTGTCAGCTACGCGATGTCCTGCGGCCTGCCGGCCGCCGTCGCGGTCTCGATCTACAGCGTCGAAGGCTTCGCTGGCTTGTTCGGACGCTTGGGCTTCGGGCTGCTCGGCGACCGCTTCGGCGCCAAGCGCATTCTGGTGGCCGGCTTGCTCGTGCAGGCGTTCGGCGCGCTCGCCTACTCGCTGGTGCGTGAGCTTGACGGGTTCTACGCGGTCGCCGCGCTGTTCGGCTTCACTTACGCCGGCGTGATGCCGCTCTACGCCGTGCTGGCGCGCGAGAACTTCCCGCTCCGGATGATGGGTCTCGTCATCGGCAGTTCCGGCATGGCCGGAAGCCTCGGCATGGCGCTAGGGCCGCTGGTCGGCGGCTGGATTTACGACACCTTCGCCACTTACGTCTGGCTGTACGTGCTGTCGTTCGGGCTCGGCCTCGGCGCGGCGCTGATCGCCACGACCTTCCGCCCGTTCCCCCGCGCGGTAGAGGCGCCGGCGCCGGAATGGGCTCCCGCGGGCTAATTCACCACCCGGCGCAGGAACGGGCTGTCGAGCGAAAACGCGGGGATCTCGACCTCGAAACTCCGCCCTTCCTCGTCGATCATGTCGTAGCTGCCGGCCATGAAGCCGCTCGGTGTCTTCAGCGGGCAGCCGGAGGAGTAGCGATAGGCTTGTCCCGGCGCGATGGTCGGCTGTTCGCCGACCACGCCGGGACCGTCGACCGTCTCCAGATGGCCGAGCGCGTCGGTGATCCGCCAGTGGCGGTGCAGCAGCCGGACGGACTTGCCGCCCTGGTTGGCGATCTCGATCGTGTAGACCCAGAAGTAGTTGTTATCGCTCGGCTCCGAGCGCTCATTGGAGAATTCCGGGCGCACGGTCACGCGGATGTTGCGGGTCGAAGCGGAGTACATGGCGCTCGTGTATACCGTTGCGCCGCCGATCGGCCAAGTTTCCGTCGGGGCAGCGCTGCTCGGGCAAAAATCGCGCCAAACGCCCGGGTTCAGCCGATGTGCTGGCCGAGAAAGGCGAGCGTGCGATCCCAGGCGAGAGCGGCGCTATCCTTGTCGTAGCTCGACCGCTCGTCGCAGCTGAAGCCGTGATCGGCCGGATAGAGGTAGATCGGCACGTCAGGGTGCTGGGCCTGGACCTCGCGCACGCCGGCGACGGGGATGTGCTCGTCCTTCTCGCCGAAGTGCAGCATCGTCGGCGCCTTCGGTTGCAGGTCCTTCTGGGCGATGACGTGGCCGCCGTAATAGCCGACCGCCGCGGAAAGGCCCGGAAGCTTCGCCGCCGAAATCCAGGCGTAGGAGCCGCCGAGGCAGAAGCCGACGATGCCGACCTTTCCGGCCTCGCTCGCGGCGGCGATCGCCGCGGCGATGTCGAGCAGGATCTTCTCGCGGTCCATCTTGCCCGCGATCGCCATGCCTTCGGTGCGCCCCGGCTGGTCGTAGCCGAGATCGACGTCGCGCTCGACGCGATCGAATATTCCCGGCGCGATCGCCAGATAGCCGGCCGCCGCGAACCGGTCGGCGACCGCGCGGATGTGATGATTGACCCCGAAAATCTCCTGGATGACGACGACGCCGCCCTTGGCCTTCCCCTGCGGCGCGGCGCGCCACGCAGCCAGTTCGAAGCCGTCCGACGCTTTCAGCTTAATCCACTCGCTCATGCCAACCTCTGAAACTTGTGTCGCGGGCAGGCTCTAGCGCATCTCGAGGGTCGGCCGGCTTCACGATCTTGTGTCGGCGCGGCCCTGTTGCGCGAGCACGATGCCGCCGATCACCAGCGCCAGCGCGACGAGATGATAGCGCGCCAGCGGCTCGCCGAGCAGCGCGACCGCCAGAAAGGCGCCGAAGATCGGCACGAGATTGACGAACACGCCGGCGCGTCCGGGGCCGATCAGCTGCACGCCGCGCATGAACAACAATTGCGCGAGAAACGCCGGCCCCAGGGCGGCGTAGAGCAGGACGCCGAGGCCCCTCAGGCTCGGGGTGGGGAAGCCGTAGCGCCAGACCTCCCAAAGGAATGGCGGGATCGAGGTCAGGAACGCCGCCAGCGCCATGCCGGCGAGAAAGCCGATCGTCGACACCGGCGGGCGATATCGCAGTCCCAGGGCGTAATAGGCATAGAGCACGCAGGCGATCAGCAGCAGGGCGTCGCCGAAATTGAAGGTCAACGCCGCGAATCTGGTCAGGTCGCCTTGCGCCGCGATCGTCGCGACGCCGAGGATGGTGGCGGCGGCGCCGAACGCCTGCGCCAGGTTCGGCCGCGCGCCGAAGCCGACCGCCGCGCCGATCAGCACGAGAGCCGGGATGCCGGCCTGAATGAGCGACATATTGAGCGCGCCGGTGTAGTGGGCCGCCAGGTAGAACAGCGCGTTGAACGCGGTATAGCCGAGTGTCCCGAGGCTCGCCACGTAGAGCCACCGCTTCCTCAGGATGCGGAAATCGGCGACGATTTCGTGACGCGCGGCGAAACAGATCGGCCCGAGCGCCAGGCTCCAGCGCAGGAAGGTCAGCGTCATCGGACCGATCTCGCCGACCGCGAGCTTGCCGACGACGGAGTGGCCGGCCCAGATCAGCGACGTCGCCGCCAACAAAAGGATAGGCCGGTCCCATAGGCGGCGGCCGACCCGCAAGGCAATCGCTTCGCTCAAGGCGTTCCCCCGGCGCACTCCACGACGGCGCCGCGGAAGGGGGCCGGACTTATCCGTCCCGCCGGGCCGGCGCAACCGCCAGCCGCTTGGCGCCGGGCGGGAGGCGCGCGATCCCTATAAAGACAACGGCGCCCGAGAGGGCGCCGCGACAAGCTCGAACCTTTGGAAACCGCTCAGTACTTGCGGACCAGCGGGGCCTCCGGGGCCGGCGGTGGGGCGTTGTCGAACGTCCAGCGCAAACCGATCCGGAAATCGTTGGAGGCGAGCTGGCGCCCGGTGATGTTGAAGTTCTGGCAATTGAACGTCGGCGCGGCCACGCCGCTCAGGCAGTGCGAAGACCCGGACGAAAAGCCGCCGTAGTTGAGATAGCGGTAGCCGAGTTCCAGCTTCAGATTCTGCGTCACGTCATAGCCGACGCCGGCCATGAGCGCCCAGGCGAAGTTGGAAGTGCCGGCGTTGCTGAAGAAGCCGCCGGTCGGGTAGCCCGCCTGCGTCGTCGCGGTGTTGATGTAGTTGAAGCCCTGGTCGGTCGCGCCCGACAGCCGGTTGTAGGCGAAGCCGCCGCCGGCGCCGACGTAGGGGGTGAGACCGTACCAGGTTCCGAGATCGACATAACCGTTCAGCAAGCCGATGTAGGAGGAGAGGTTGGCGCGGTAGAAGTCGGAGAGCTGGGTGTTGAGGCCGGCGTTGTTGCAGTTGGAGCAGACTTCGAGGCCTTGGAACGTCGCCCCGCCGCGCAATTCGCCGGTCACGTCGGCGCGGAACCAATGATTGAATTGATAGCCGACGCCGACGTCGAACAGTTCGGACTGCGACATCGTCGGATTGAAGGTGACGTCGGTCGCGCCGACCAGCCCGGCGGCGTTGTTGCCGGTGCTGAACGTCGGATTGTTGTTGAAGGCGACGCCAACGTCGCCGCGCAAATACCATCCGCCGAGATCGGCGGAGACGATCGGGGGCTCCGGCGCGGGCGGCGGCGGCAGCAAATCGGCCGCGGTGGCCGCGCTTGAGAGCGCAACGACCGCGACGGTGGTCAGGGCGAAGGCCCTCAGATCGACCATGACTACGTCCCTCGTATACTCGCGAAGGCCACGGGGCCTGCGCCATGATGCAGCGGGGACGAACATGCCATCGACACCTTAATGCCGACTTAACCCTAACTATTCAGCTTAACATAAACCTACCGGGGAAGATTTGGGCGGCGCGCCGAACCGTGCGTCGCGGAGGGAATTCGAACGCGCTGGAGCGCCACCCGAACAGGTTGCGAACGTCGGAGGGTCAGTCCGATCGGAAGACGCGCTAGCTCGACGAGGCCGTCTGCGAGGCCGCGCCGAAATCCTCCAGCCGTCGCTTCTGCCGGCCCTCGGCGTCGAAATTCTCCGGCGCCAGCCATTGCTCGAACGCCGCGCGGCACGCCGGCCATTCGCCGTCGAGCATCGAGAACCAGGCGGTGTCGCGGTTGCGCCCCTTGATGATCATGTGCTGGCGGAACACGCCCTCGAACGAGAAGCCGAGCCGCGCCGCCGCGCGCCGCGACGGCGCGTTGCGGTCGTTGCACTTCCACTCGTAGCGGCGATAGCCGAGATCGTCGAACACGTAGCGGGCGAACAGATATTGCGCCTCAGTCGAGCCGATCGTGCCTTGCAAAAGCGGCGTGTACATGATCCCGCCGACCTCGATGACGCGGTTCACGGGGTCGATCCGCATCAGGCTTTGGTAGCCGACCGGACGTCCGTCGCGATTGTCGAGCACGGCGAAATAGAGCGGGTCGCTCGCCTTAGCCTTGGCGTCAACGTCGGTCGTGAACTCGTCGAGATCGTTGAACGGGCCGTTGAACAGATAAGTCCACAGCGCGTCGCGCCCTGGCCCGCTCGACGCCTGGAACAACGGCTCGGCGTGCTCGTGCGTCAGCGGCGCGACCGTCACCGTCCGGCCGCGCAGGGTGACGCGCTCCGGGCGCGGCGCGGCGCGCGCGTCGATCTTCGGCCCCAGACCGTGGTCGTCGTTTTCGTTCATGGCGCGATTCCTGTCACCGGCTTCGGCGCAAATTCCCCGATTTCGCCCGCCGCGCAAGCCCTGGCTCGGCGGATGGCGCCGTCGAGCCGGCGGGGCCGGCCGAAATCGGCGCGCCCGTTCGCTCCGGCATGACATGTGATAGGATCGGACGCGCAATGGCTGAAGCCCGCAAACTGGCCGCGATCGCGGCGATCGACGTCGTCGGCTATTCTCGCCTCATGGGAGAGGATGAGGCCGGGACGGCGCTCGCCGTGCGCGCGCATCGCGAGGCCGCGCGGCCGCTCGTGGCCGGGCTCGGCGGCCGCATCGTCAAGACGATGGGCGACGGGCTGCTGCTGGAGTTCCCGTCCGTGGTCGCGGCAGTCGAATGCGCGGTCGCGATCCAGCAACTGATGGTCGCGCGCAACGCCGAGATCGCCGAGCCCCGGCGGATCGTCTATCGGATCGGCGTCAACCTTGGCGATGTCCTGATCGAGGGCGACGACATCCTCGGCGAGGGGGTCAACATCGCCGCGCGGTTGGAGGGCGTTTGCAAGCCCGGCGGCGTTCTGATTTCGAGCGCGGCTTATGAGCATGTGCGCGGCAAGATTGACGTCGAGTTCGTCGATCTCGGCGAGCAGGCGCTGAAGAACATCGCGCGGCCGGTGCGGGCCTATGCGCTGAAGCTTGGCTCGCAGGCCCCGGCGCCCGAGCCGATCGCCGCCTCCCCCAGTCAGCCAGGGCCGCCACGACTCTCGTTGGTCGTTTTGCCCTTCGCCAATATCGGCGCCGGCGCGGAGCAGGATCATTTCGTCGACGGGGTCACGGAGAGCCTGACGACCGATCTTTCTCGCATTCGCGGCGCGTTCGTGATCGGCCGCAACACCGCTTTCACCTACAAGGGCAACGCGGTCGACCTGAAGCAGATCGGCCGCGAGTTGAGCGTCCGCTACGTGCTGGAGGGCAGCGTTCAGCGCGGCGGCAACCGCATGCGCGTCAACGTGCAGCTGATCGACGCGGAAACCGGCCATCACCTCTGGGCCGAGCGGTTCGACAAGCCGCTCGCCGATCTCTTCGACATGCAAGACGAAATCGTCGCGCGACTGGCGGGCGCGCTGAACACCGAACTGATCGCCGCCGAGGCGCGCCGCGCGGAAAAAGCCGCGAATCCAGACTCGATGGACCTGTATTTTCAGGGCATCGCTTGTCTCAATAAAGGCTATACGCCTGACAATAATGCGCAAGCGCGAAGCTTATTCGATCGCGCTTTGTCCACCGACCCCGACAACGTAGAGGCGCTGTTCGGATCGGCGCGCGTGGACACACGCGAGGGCGCAAGCGCATCTGCGATTGATCCGAGGGCCGCCTTCGCGGCGGCCGAAGCCAAGTTAACCAGAGTCTTGTCCTTGGTCCCAGACCATGCACGGGGCCACGTGTTTTTGGGTTGCGTCAAGATATTCACCAGGCGCGGCGCGGAGGGCATAGCCGAATGCGTACACGCGCTGACGCTGGATCGAAATCTCGCTCAGGCCCATGCCTTTATCGGAATTGGCAAGACTTTTACCGGTCGGGCTGAGGAAACAGAGGCTCACATTGTCGAGGCCCTGCGCCTCAGCCCGCGTGACACTGCGGCGCATATCTGGGTGCAAATGCCCGGCCAAGCGAACATCCTCCTCGGCAAATGGGAACAGGCGATTCCGTGGCTTCAGCGGTCGATCGAGGCCAATCGAAATTTTCCGATAGCGCATTTTCAGTTGGCCGCCGCGCTCGCGCGGCTGGGCCGGCTGGACGAGGCGCGCTCCGCGGTTAAGTCCGGTCTCACGCTCAACCCGACCTTCGCCATATCCCGCGCCCGCGCTGTGTGGACGGGGTGTTCCGACGACCCGACATATCTGGCCCAACTCGAGCCTCTTTTCGAAGCCATGCGCATGGCCGGGACGCCCGAGCAATGATCGCGATGACCGCCTTGCGGCGATCATGGCCGTCGACGTCGTCGGCTATTCCCACCTGATGGGAGGGCGAGAACTGCGCGGGTATGTAGTGACAAAGCGGGAGGTTAGATTTCCATCGCGGGGCAGGGGATGAGCCGTCGCTTGCGCGACCGGCGGGCGGCCGAATAGGGTGCCCCTCGCCCGCCCCAGACTGGATTTCGCATGAGCGACCTCGCCGCCGCCCTCTCGGTCCTCGCACAGAAGGGCGTGACGTCGCTCCCCTCGCTCGCCTTCGTGCTCGGCTCCGGGCTCGGCCCGCTGGCCGACGAGGCGGAAAACGCGGTCTCTATCCCCTACACGGAGATTCCGGGCTATCCGCAGCCCTCCGTCGCCGGCCACAAAGGCAGGCTGGTCGTCGGCGACCTCGAAGGCCGGCGCGTCGCGTTGTTCCAGGGGCGCGGCCACTACTATGAGCGCGGGAATCCGGGCGCGATGGCGGTCCTGATCGAGGCGTTCAAGACGCTCGGCGGCCGCACGCTGTTCCTCACCAACGCCGCCGGCGGGCTGCACACGGAATGGACGCCGCCGGCGCTGGTCGCGATCACCGACCATATCAACTTCGCCGGCGTCAATCCGCTGATCGGCCGCGCCAGCGACGACCGCTTCGTGCCGCTGACCCGCGCCTATGACCCCGCGCTGCTCGAAACGCTACGCAACGCGGCGGGCGCAGCCGGCGTGACGCTGCGCGAGGGCGTCTACATGTGGTTCAACGGACCGTCGTTCGAGACGCCGGCGGAAATCCGCATGGCGAAAATCCTCGGCGCCGATCTCGTCGGCATGTCGACGGTTCCCGAGGTCATTCTGGCGCGACTGCACGGGCTCTCCTGCGTCGCGGTCAGCGTCGTCACCAACTTCGCCGCCGGGCTCTCCAGCGGCGATCCGAGCCACGCGGAGACGCAGGACTACGCCGCGCGCGGCTCGGAGCAGTTCCGCAAACTGCTGCGCGCCTTCATCCGGGCGCAGAGTTGATGCTGCCGCAGGAGGTCATCCGCGCCAAGCGCGACGGGGCGCGGCTTTCTCGCGACGAGATCGAGTTTTTCGTGCGCGGGATCACCGACGGGTCGATCTCGGAGGGGCAGGTCGCCGCCTTCGCGATGGCCGTGTTCTTCCGCGCCATGGATATCAAGGAGCGCGTCGATCTCACCCGCGCGATGATGCGTTCGGGCGACACGCTGAGCTGGCCCGACATGCCGGGACCCGTGGTCGACAAACATTCGACCGGCGGCGTCGGCGACAACGTCAGCCTGATGCTCGCCCCGATGCTGGCCGCCTGCGGCGCCTATGTCCCGATGATCTCCGGCCGCGGCCTCGGCCACACCGGCGGCACGCTCGACAAGCTGGAGTCAATCCCCGGCTATGTCGCCAAGCCCGACAATTCGCTGTTCGCCAAGGTCGTGCGCGAGGTCGGCTGCGCGATCATCGGCCAGACGGCGGCGCTTGCCCCGGCCGACCAGCGGCTCTACGCGATCCGCGACGTGACGGCGACGGTCGAGTCGATTTCGCTCATCACCGCCTCGATCCTCGCCAAGAAACTGGCGGCCGGCTTGTCGGCGCTGGTGATGGACGTGAAGTGCGGCTCCGGGGCCTTCATGCCGTCACTTACCGCCGCGCGCGAGCTGGCGCAGAGCATCGCAACGGTGGCGACCGGCGCCGGCGTGCCGACCGTCTCGCTCATCACCGACATGAATGAGCCGCTCGCCAGCGCCGCCGGCAACGCGCTCGAAGTGCTCAACGCCGTCGATTATCTCACCGGCGCCCGCCGCGACTCGCGTCTGCACGAAGTGACGCTGGCGCTCGCCGCCGAGCCGTTGGTCGCGCGCGGGCTCGCCGCCGATCTGGACGCGGCCCGCGCGGCGCTGCAACGCGCACTCGACAGCGGCGCGGCGGCGGAGAGATTTGAGCGCATGGTCGCCGCGCTCGGGGGTCCCTCGGCCTTGCTGAGCGAAGCGCGCGCGCGGCTGCCGGCGGCGCCGGTCGTCGTCGCCGCGTCGGCATCCCATGCAGGATTTGTGACGGCGATCGACGCGCGCGCCGTCGGGCTGACGGTGGTCGAACTCGGCGGCGGGCGCCGCACCGCGAGCGACGGCATCGACCCCGCCGTCGGCCTGGCCGAGCTTGCCGGCATCGGCGCCGAGGTCGGCCCCGGCGCGCCGCTGGCTCGGGTTCACGCACGTGACGAGGCCGCCGCCGCGGCCGCCGCCGCGAGATTGCGGGCCGCCTATAGCCTCGGCGATGCGCCGCCGCCGCGGGGGCCGGCCGTGATCGAGCGAATTGTCGCGTGAGCCTGCTGCTCGCGATCACCGGCTGGCGGCCGGAGCCGTGGATCGCGCGGCTTTCCGCGTTGCTGCCGGGACGGCGGATCGACACGCTGGAGACGCTGACGCAGCCGTCCGAGGTGCAATACGCGCTGACCTGGCGCCATCCTCCCGGCTCGCTCGCCGGGTTGGCGAACCTGCAAGCGATCTTCTCGCTCGGCGCGGGCGTCGATCACGTATTCGCCGATCCCGAGCTGCCGGCGGTTCCGATCGTGCGCGTGGTCGATCCCGATCTGACCGAACGGATGAGCGAATGGGTGGTGTTGCAGGTGCTGTTGCATCATCGCCAGTTCCGCCGCTACGACCGCCAGCAGCGCGACAAAATCTGGGACGAGGACGAGGCGCAGCCAGCGGCGCGCGAGGTGCGCGTCGGCCTGCTCGGCCTCGGCGTGCTCGGCTGCGACGCGGCGCTGAAGCTGAAGGCGCTAGGCTTCGACGTCGCCGGTTGGAGCCGCACGCCGAAGTCGTTCGCCGAATTTGCGACCTATCATGGCGAAGACGGCCTCAACGCGTTGCTCGCCCGCACCGACATTCTCGTCTCGCTGCTGCCGCTGACGCCGGAGACGCGCGGGCTCCTGAGCGCCAAGCTGTTTGCGCGACTGCCGCTCGACGGCCGCATCGGTCCCTGCCTGATAAACGCCGGACGCGGCGGCGTCCAAGTCGAGGCCGATATACTTTTTGCGTTGGAGACGGGGGTGCTGAAGGGCGTCTCGCTCGATGTGTTCGAGACCGAGCCGCTGCCGCCGTCGTCGCTGTTGTGGGCGCGCGACGACGTGTTCATCAGCCCGCACAACGCCGCGATCTCCGCGCCGGGAGCGGTCGCGCGCTACATCGCCGTGCAGATAGTTGAGTACGAGCAGGGAGCGGGGTTGCGTAATTTGGTTGATCGTGCGCGCGGGTATTGAGAGCGGATTGCCTCCTAGCGCTGAGGCGTCGTGACGACGCGTTCCGTGTTCGTCTTTGACGTGCT
Source organism: uncultured Pseudomonadota bacterium (assembly GCA_963807735.1). Classification (GTDB taxonomy): domain Bacteria; phylum Pseudomonadota; class Alphaproteobacteria; order Rhizobiales; family Beijerinckiaceae; genus Roseiarcus. The sequence continues at coordinate 32,559 of CAWEDI010000052.1, forward strand.
AATGTCCGGCGCCATGGGCAGCTTGAACTTATTGGATCGCATCGCGCCCGAAGCCGGCAAGATGGGCGGCAGAACGGTCATTCGCGGCCGGCGCATCACGCCCTCGATGGTGTTGAACATGCTGGCGAAGGGCGCAACGCGCGACGCGGTGCTGGACGCCTATCCCGCGCTTGAAGCCGCCGACATCGACGCTTGCCTGCTTTACGCCGCCAGGCTGAGCGAGGGCGCGGAAGCAATCGCGGTCTCCGGCCGCTGAATTGCGAATTCTGGCGGATTCGAACATCGTCGCGCAGGCGGTTCGCGACCTGCGCGCGGCGGGACACGGGATCCTATTTGCAGGCGAGCGCGCGACGGGCCCCGGCGACGCCGCACTTGTGGCGGAAGCTGCGGCGCAGAATCGCGTCTTCGTTACGAAGATCGCGATATCGGCGTATTGGTCCATCGGACCGCATGTCACACGCGGGCGTCTTGCTGATCGACGTTCTCGGCGACCCTGGGGCGGAGAGCGGTCTGATCCTTTCCGTCCTCGCGGATCAGGCGCACGCCCTCGCTGCTCGCGCTTTCATCCGCGCCGATCGCGCCGACGCGCGCAGCCGGCGTAGAAAGGTTGGCGAGTGGTCAGCGCCATCCCTGATTGCCGCCCCCACAAAATCGCGCGATCAAACAACGATCAGCCGCCGGCCAATTCCGATGTCGCCAGCGAGGGCGCGCCGCGGACGCCGCCGAGGTCGAGCCACACGTTCGGGTCGTCCTGCGCCTGGCGCTTGAGGTAGGTGTAGCCGGTCGCGTCCCAAGGCCGAATCTCGTCGGTCAGATTGTCGAGCACGTATTCGCCGCGGTCGGTCTTCACCGTGAGGATGGCGTGGCCTTCGCCTTCGAGGTCCTTGACGACGGTCATCAGCAGCGCCTGGCGCGGGAAGCCGGCCTCGACGAGCAGCTTGCGCTTATAGAGCGCGTAAACCTTGCAGTCGCCCTTGCCGTCGACCGGATAGTCCCAATGGTCGAGCATCGTGCCCCAATGCGCGAGATTGGTCATCGGCTCGATCGCGCCGTTGACCCTTCTGTTGATGCGGTTGAGCTCCGCCCAGCTCGACTTGGTCAGGCGCACGTCGAGCGGCTTCAGCTTGCCGAGCGAGCATTCCTCGGGGCGGCGGCCGCAGAAATCGACCCAGCCGTAGGGCACCGAGGTTTCGGCGCCGACGGCGGCGTAGGAGGATTTCGGCGCGGCGGCCTCCGAGGCCTCGCTGAAATTGGCGAACGCGGCGGCGCACAGCGCGACAGTGGCGATGACGAAGGATTTGAACATGCCCAGCCCCTTTGGTGGGCTGAGCATCGCCGCCGTGAATTGGCTGGCGGAGAAAAAAACCTGCGCAATTTTATGTATCCGGCCTCGCGAGAGACGGGATTCTTCTTAACGTTGATGCGTCGTCGACAAAGATTACTCAAATACGACTTGCTCCTTTATTTTACGGGCTCGTAACCTTGCCGCTTTGTTAGCAGCGCGCCGCCGGGGCGCGCGGACGCAGGCTTCAAGGGGGCTTGTAAAAGATATATCTTAGGACTATCTTGGCTACGACATATCTTAGATATGTCTCATTGACTCAAAAGGAAACATCATGTTTTTCAGACACTTCCACGATCACGAGGCGTTCCGTCGTCACGGCCACGGCCCGGCCGGCTTTGGGCGCTGGCGTCAGGGCGGCGGTTTCGGCGGCCGCGAGGGGCGCATGTTCGACAGCGGCGAATTGCGGCTCGTCATTCTGGCGCTGATCGCCGAGAAGCCGCGCCACGGCTACGAGGTCATCAAGGAACTCGGTGAGCGCGTCGGCGGCGACTACAGCCCGAGCCCCGGCGTTGTCTACCCGACACTGACGCTGCTCGAGGAGATGGGCTACGCCAGCGCGAGCGTCGACGACGCCAACCGCAAGCTCTACGCGATCACCCCCGGGGGGCAAGCCTTTCTCGCTGAGAACAAGGCGCAGGTCGACGCGATCTTCGCACGCCTCCAGGGCGCGAACGACGCCGAGTGGGGAACCGCCGCGCCGGTGATCCGGGCGATGTGGAACCTGCGCGCAACCGTCAAACTGCGGCTGCGCGGGCGTCAGGCGACGCGCGAGCAAATCCAGGCGATCACCGACGCGCTCGACGAGGCGGCCAAGAAAATCGAACGGATTTGACTCTCCCGTCCCGCTTGACGGCGCCGCCTCGCCGCCCTACGTCGCGCGCTTCGGCGCCGCAGCAGGCGCGAGCACGGGCGGCGCCGACCGGCCGGAGTGGAGTTTTCGATGTCGGAAAACCTGCCGCCCCATCTGCGGCGCCTCGAAGCAGAATCAATTCACATCATGCGCGAGGTAGTTTCGGAATTTCGCTCGCCTGTTATGTTGTATTCGATCGGCAAAGACTCCAGCGCCATGCTGCATGTCGCGCTGAAGGCGTTCCATCCCGCCCCGTTGCCGTTTCCGCTGCTGCACGTCGACACGACGTGGAAGTTCAAGGAGATGTACGCGTTTCGCGACGAGACGGCGCGCCGCTACGGCCTCGACTTGCGCGTGCACATCAATCAAGACGGCCTCGCGCGCGGAATCAACCCGATCGCCTCCGGCAGCCAGCTCCATACGCAGGTGATGAAGACCGAGGGGCTGCGGCAGGCGCTCGACGCCGGCAAGTTCGACGCGGCGTTCGGCGGCGCGCGGCGCGACGAGGAGAAGTCGCGCGCCAAGGAACGCATCTTCTCCCACCGCTCCGCCACGCACGCCTGGGACCCTAGGAACCAGCGCCCCGAGCTGTGGCGGCTGTTCAACACGCGCATTCGCGAAGGCGAGTCGATGCGGGTGTTCCCGCTGTCGAACTGGACCGAACTCGACGTGTGGGAATATGTGAAATACGAGAGCATCCCCGTGGTGCCGCTGTATTTCTCGAAGCCGCGGCCGGTGGTCGAGCGCGCCGGCACGCTGCTGATGGTTGACGACGAGCGTCTGCCGATGAATCCCGGCGAAGTTCCGCAAATGCGGCGCGTGCGCTTCCGCACGCTCGGCTGCTATCCGTTGTCCGGCGCCGTCGAGTCCGACGCCGAGACGCTCGACGAAATCATCGCCGAAATGAAAGCGTCGACGACTTCGGAGCGGCAGGGACGGCTCATCGACACCGACGAAGCCGGGTCGATGGAGAAAAAGAAGCGCGAGGGCTATTTCTGATGTCGGGTTCGGGCGAATGCTTGCCGCTCCCCGCTGCCCGCTCGCGGGGCGAAGGCAAGGGGCGGTTCAGCTTGGACGAAGCGCTCCCGCGTCCGCCCGCCGTCCCAACTCCAAACGAAACTCTCAACCCAATTCGATCGAGTGCATGACCCCTCTTCCCACTTTGCGCTTTCTCACCTGCGGCTCGGTCGACGACGGCAAGTCGACGCTGATCGGACGCCTGCTCTATGAGCAGAAGCTGATCTTCGACGACCAACTCTCCGCCCTGGAGAAGGACTCCAAGAAGCACGGCACCACCGGCCCCGATATCGATTTCGCGCTGCTGGTCGACGGGCTCGAAGCCGAGCGCGAGCAGGGCATCACCATCGACGTCGCCTATCGTTATTTCGCCACCGAGCATCGCTCGTTCATCGTCGCCGACACGCCCGGCCACGAGCAATACACCCGCAACATGGCGACCGGCGCCTCCAACGCCGATCTCGCGATCCTCCTCGTCGACGCGCGCAAGGGGCTGTTGCCGCAGACGCGCCGCCATTCGCTGATCGTCTCGCTGATCGGCATTCGCCACGTCGTGCTGGCGGTCAACAAGATCGACCTCGTCGACTTCAGCCAGAAGGTCTACGACGACATCGTCGCCGCCTACCGCGAATTCGCCAAGCCGCTCGGCTTCAAGACCCTCGTTCCCGTGCCGCTGTCGGCCCGTTTCGGCGACAACATCTCGTCGCGCTCGGAACGAACGCCCTGGTACACGGGGCCGACGCTGCTGTCGCATCTGGAGACGCAGGACGTCGACGAGGACCGCGCCTCGGCGCCGTTCCGGATGCCGGTTCAGTGGGTCAACCGGCCGAACCTCGACTTCCGCGGCTATACCGGCACGATTTCGAGCGGCCGGCTGGGCCTCGGCGACGAGATCGTCGTCGCCAATTCCGGCCGCACGTCGAAAGTCGCCAGCCTCTACGTCGCCGACGCGCTTTCCGAGACGGCGAGCGCGGGCGATGCGGTGACGGTGACGCTCGCCGACGAACTCGACATCGCCCGCGGCGATGTGCTGTGCCACACGCAAGCGCGGCCCGAGGTCGCCGATCAGTTCACCGCGCATCTGATCTGGATGAGCGCCGACCCGATGCTGCCGGGCCGCTCCTATCTCATGAAGCTCGGCGCCAAGACGACGCCGGCGACCGTCACCGATCTGAAGCATCGCATCGACGTCAACACGCAACAGGAGCTGGCGGCGAAGACGCTGGCTCTCAACGAGATCGGCCTTTGCAACATCGCGACCACCATGCCGGTCGCGTTCGACGCCTATCTCGACAACCACGACACCGGGGCGTTCATCCTGATCGACCGGCGCACCAACGAGACGGCGGCGGCGGGCGTCGTCCAGCACGGGTTGCGTCGCGCCACCAACGTGCACCGCCACGGCTTCACTGTCACGCGCGAGGCGCACGCGGCTCTGAAACACCAGAAGCCGGCGGTGCTATGGTTCACTGGCCTCTCCGGCGCCGGCAAGTCGACCATCGCCAACCTCGTCGAGCAGAAGCTGCACGCGAGAGGGGTGCATACAGCGCTGCTCGACGGCGACAACGTGCGCCACGGGCTCAACAAGGACCTAGGCTTCACCGCCGCCGACCGCGTCGAGAACATCCGCCGCGTCGGCGAGGTGGCGCGGCTGATGACCGACGCCGGGCTGATCGTGCTGACCTCGTTCATCTCGCCGTTCCGCGCCGAGCGGCGGCTGGCGCGCGAGATCGCGGCGGAGGGCGAGTTCCTGGAGATTTACGTCGACACCACGCTCGACGCGGCCATCCAGCGCGACCCGAAGGGGCTCTACAAGCGGGCGCTGGCGGGCGAGATCAAGAACTTCACCGGCGTCGATCAGCCCTACGAGGCGCCCGAGGCGCCGGAGCTCAGGCTAGACACCGCCATCGCCAGCGCCGAGGCCAGCGCCGACGAGGTGATCGCGCTGTTGGAGGCGCAAGGGCGGATCGCCAAGCTGTAATCGGCGAGAGCGCACGATATCCGCGGTCGGCGCAAGGCGGCGCCGGACAGGTCGCGAGCGTTCGTCATCAGGGGCTTGAGTGGTCTTTGATGTCCTCGCGCCCGTCGGTGAGCGCGAGTGGAGCGGAACGGGTTTCCAGGCGCAGCGGGGCGTCCAGGGGATCGCCAGAGCGGTGACGGGCGAACCCGTGGTAGCGATCGAGCTTCTCGATCAGTTTCAGCAGCGGATCGACGGCGAGATAGTCGCCGTGGAGAAGCGCGTTGTCGACGGTCTTCAGCGCATTGGTGAGCCGTTCCACCTGTAGGCGCACGTAGCGGTCGGGCCGGTCGAGCTGGCGGTGATCGAGCGCGCGATCGACTTCCCGCCGCACGGTCCGCACGCTGATGTCGTGCTTTTCGGCGATGACGGCGTAATTGCACCCGCGGACGACATCGTCGAGCATGTCCTCCCGACGCTTCGCCAATTCCGCACGCCGCGCCTTCAGCTTGGCGAGCCGCTTGTCGCGGCGGGAGATCGGGCGGTCTGCGGCGGCGACAGGCATCAGGGCGGGCTCCGGAGGGGAGCGAAGTGTAGCATGAATTTGGATTTTCAGAAAGCAACGAAGTTTTTAACGACTAGTAACCAGTACAATCGGTATCATGTCCCCGTAACCCAACGCGGCCTCGGAACGCGGCCCTCGGCAACCCCTTATTATGGGGACATGATACCCATTGCAACATTTGCTTGGATCGATTAACCGTCCTCCATGCCCCGCCTCGCCCGCGTCGTAGTCCCCGGCGCGCCCCACCACGTGACCCAACGCGGCAATCGCCGGATGGCGATCTTCTCTGAGCCGGGAGATTACGCTCTCTACCGCGATCTCTTAGCCGAGCGGCTCAAGCATCACTCGGTCGCCTGCTGGGCCTATTGCCTGATGCCCAACCACGTTCACCTCGTCCTCGTCCCGCCCGACGGGGACGTCGCGGCTTCGGCGGCGGCTTTATCGCGCGCCGTCGGCGAGGCGCATCGGCGCTACACCGCCTTCGTCAACGCGCGCGCCCGCGTGACCGGGCACCTGTTTCAGGGACGCTTCCATTGCGCCGCGATGGACGAGGCGCATCTTCTGACGGCCGTGCGCTATCTCGCCTTCAATCCGGTTCGCGCCCGGCTCGTCGTCCGGCCGCAGGACTGGGTCTGGAGCAGCGTCGCCGCCCACCTCGCGCGCCGCGGCGACGGCCTCGTCGATGTCGCGCCGGTGCTGGAGATCGCGCCGCGTTTTCAGGATCTTCTCGCCCTGTCGGCGAGCGAAGCGGCGAATGTCGCCGCCTTCGAGGCGGAGAGCGCGAATGGGCGACCGCTCGGCGACGCCGCCTTCGTGGCGGCGATCGAGCGCCGCCTCGGCCGCGATCTCGCGCGCAAGAAGCCGGGGAGAAAACCAGCAGAGCGCGAGTGACGTCGCCAACAGGGTCAATTGGTATCATGTCCCCATAAATACCATCGACGGAAGGCGGGGGATGTGCTACGGGGCGCCCGCCGAAGGGGGGCGCCGATCGCCGAGGCGGCCGGAGTCATGACAGAGAACAGTTCCACACGTTCGGGCAAGACGCAGGAGACCGAAAACTTCCCGGTCGCGTCGAAACTCGTGCGCGCCGAGCATCGGCCGCTCATCCTGGCGTTCTACGATTTCGCGCGCGGCGCGGATGACATCGCCGACGATCCCGGCTTCTCGCCAGAGGAGAAGGTGCGCCGGCTCGACTACATGGAGGCGGGGCTGACGACGGACGGCGCCGCTGACGACAATGCTGCGGCCAAGGCCCTGCGCGCGGCGCTGAAAGCCCGCGGGATGAGCGCCCGGCATCCCCGCGACCTGCTGATCGCCTTCCGGGCGGACGCGACTAAGCTGCGCTACGCCGATTGGTGGGAGCTGATGGGCTATTGCGCCTATTCCGCCAATCCGGTCGGCCGCTTCGTGCTCGACGTCCACGGCGAGGACGAGGCGCGCTGGCCGGCTTCGGACGCGATCTGCTCGGCGCTGCAGATCATCAACCATCTTCAGGATTGCGGCGACGATTACGCCAAGCTCGATCGCGTCTACCTGCCGCAGGACCGGCTTGCCGCCCATGGCGCGCCGACCGAGGCGCTCGGCGCGCCGCGCGCCACTCACGCCCTGCGCACGGCGATCGTCGAACTGACTGAGCGCACCCGTGTGCTGCTGCGCGAGGGGCGGACGCTGGCCGGCGACGTCGTGGACCGCCGACTACGGCTGGAAATCCAGGTCATCTACGCGCTCGCCGAAGCGCACATCGACCGGCTGTTGCGGATGGACCCGCTCGCCGAGCGGGCGAAACTGCCGCGCTGGCGGATGGGGCTGGTGGCGTTCGGCGCGGCGGTCGGCGGTTTTCTCTATGGCGTCCCCGCCAGCGCGCCGATGTCGGAGGCGCGGTCGTGACGCTGGCCATGTCCGAGCCGGTCGAGGCGGAAGCCCGCGCCGCGAAATCCTCGTTCTATCTCGCCATGCGGCTGATGCCGCCCGCCCAACGGCAGGCGATGTTCGAGATCTACTCTTTCTGCCGCGCGGTGGACGACATCGCCGACGACGGCCACGCGCGCGAGGTGGCGTCCGCGCAACTCGACCGCTGGCGCGCAGACCTGGCCGCGCTCTACGCGGGGTCGGCGCCGGCGCGATTGCAATCGCTCGCCAAGGCGGTTGCGGATTTCGGCCTCAAGCACGAGGATTTCCTCGCCGTCATCGACGGCATGGAGATGGACGTCGAACGCACCGTCGGCGCCGGGGCGACCGAGTGGGCGACGCTCGATCTCTATTGCGACCGGGTGGCGAGCGCCGTCGGCCGGCTTTCGGTTCGGGTGTTCGGCATGGACGAGGCTGACGGCGTCGCGCTGGCGCATCATCTCGGCCGCGCGCTACAGCTCACCAACATCCTGCGCGATCTCGACGAGGACGCCGACATCGACCGGCTTTACCTTCCGACCGAGGCGCTGCGCGCGGCCGGCGTCGAGGCGGTCGGCGCGCGCGCGACCGTCGATCACCCCCGCATCGAATCGGCCTGTCTCGCCGTGGCGGCCCGCGCGGACGAGCATTTCCGGGCGGCGCAGGCGATTTTCGACCGTACCCCGAAAGCGGTGGCGCGCACGCCGCGCATCATGGGCGAAGCCTATCACTACATCCTGGCGCAGCTCCGCGCCCGCGGCTGGCGCGCGCCGCGGGCGCCGCTCAAGCTCGGCAAGTTGCGGCTCCTGCTCATCGTCGCCCGCTGCTTTCTCGCATGAGTTCAGGCCGGGTGCATGTGATCGGCGCCGGGCTTGCGGGGCTCTCGGCGGCGGTCGAGCTTAGCCAGCGCGGCCGGCCCGTCGTCGTCCACGAGGCGAGCCCGCAGGCGGGCGGCCGCTGCCGTTCCTATTACGACGCGACGATCGGAATGGAGATCGACAACGGCAACCATCTGGTGCTGTCGGGAAACTATGCGACGCTCGCCTACGCCGAGCGCATCGGCGCGCGGGACAAGCTGGTCGGGCCGGGATCGGCGACCTTTCCGTTCATCGACCTGGGCGACGGCCGGCGCTGGACGCTGCGCGCCAACGACGGCCGCATCCCGTTCTGGATGCTGCGCCGCTCGCGCCGCGTCCCCGATACCCGGCTCGGCGAATATCTGGAACTCGCCAAGCTGCTGCCGGCTGGCCGCAAGGCGACGATTGCCGACACTCTCGCCTGCGAGGGCGTGCTGTGGGATCGGCTGACCGAGCCGTTCCTGGTCGCCGCGCTCAATATCGAAGCCAAGCTTGGCTCGGCGGCGTTGGCGGGGCGCGTGGTGCGCGAGACGCTGGCGGCGGGCGGGCGCAACTATCATCCGCTGGTGGCGCGCGACGGCCTCTCCAACGCGCTGGTGCGGCCGGCGCTGAGCTTTCTCGAAAACCACGGCGGCGTCATCGTGTACGGGCGTCGGCTGCGCGCGTTCGGATTCGAGGGCGACCGGGTCGGCGCCCTCGACTTCGGCGACGAGCGCATCGCGGTCGCGTCCGGCGAGGCGGTCGTGCTGGCGACGCCGCCGCAAGTGACCGGCCCGCTGACGCCCGGTCTCGCGACGCCGACCGAGTTCCGCGCCATCGTCAACGCGCACTTCCGCATCGCGCCGCCGGCGGGGCTGCCGCCGATCACCGGCATCGTCGGCGGGCTCGCGCAATGGCTGTTTGCGTTTCCCGACCGGCTGTCGGTGACGATCAGCGCCGGCGACGCCTGGCTCGAGACGCCGCGCGAGGAATTGGCGAAGCGCATCTGGGCCGATGTCGCCAAGGTGGCCGGGCTGTCAGGCGAGCCGCCGCGCTGGCAGATCGTGCGCGAGCGCCGCGCCACCTTCGCCGCCAGTCCAGAACAGGACGCGCTCCGCCCCGGGGCGACGACACGCTGGCGCAATCTCGTGCTCGCCGGGGACTGGACGCAGACCCGGCTGCCAGCGACGATCGAGGGCGCGATCCGCTCTGGCGTGCGAGCCGCCAAGGCGTTGTCCTGAGCCGCGGAATTCATTTACGATACGGAATGATCGTTTTGGTTAACGGAAATTCGGCAGACTATGCTTTCCTCTTGATGAAGTTCGTCGCATGAACGCGTCCGCCCGCATGCCGCTTCTGGCCAAGTTCGGCCATGTGACGTCGTGGATCTTCGATCTCGACAACACGCTCTATCCGCCCGACAGCGGTCTTTGGCCAGCGATCGAGGATCGGATCACGCTGTTCCTGATCCATCACAGCGGGCTCGACGGCGCCTCGGCGCGAGCGCTGCAACGCTATTACTACCATCGCCACGGCACAACCTTGCGCGGGCTCGTCGACGAGGACGGCCTCGCGCCGGAGGCGTTCCTCGATTTCGTCCACGACATCGACCGCTCGGAGCTCGCGCCCAATCCGGCGCTGGGCGTGGAGATCGCGCGGCTGCCCGGCCGAAAGCTCATCTTCACCAATGGCTCGCGCAACCACGCGCTCGCCACGGTCGAGCAACTCGGTCTCGGCGGCCTGTTCGAGGAGGCGTTCGACATCGTCGCCGCCGGCCTCGTGCCGAAGCCGCTCGACGCCGCGTATGATGCGTTTTTCCGCGCCCACGGCGTCGATCCCACCCACGCGGCGATGTTCGAGGACATCGCCAAAAACCTCGCCGTGCCCCGCGCGAGGGGGATGACGACGGTGATGGTGACGGGCAAGCCCAACCAGATCGACCACCGCCAGCTTGAGGACCGGGCGCTCGCGCCGGCGTTTGTGGATTTCATCACCGACGACCTCGCGGCGTTCCTCGCCCGCGTCAACGGCGAGATCGCACGGGCGACCTAACGCTCGCGCCGTTCCGCCGACGATCTTCGACGAGCGCCTCCGCCCGCGACAGCGTCACCGGCCAATAGGGCGCGAACTACCTTCCAACAGATCGCGCCCGATAGCAGATGGCGACGGAACTTGTCGCGGGTTTACCGGTTTGAGCCTGCAGAACCCCACGGAGGCTCCTCATGCGCGCATCCGTCCCCGCGAGCGCCATCGGCGGCGCCCCTTCCGGTCAACACCCCGATTGGTTTCGCACGCTTGCGGCCAGAACCTCTTATTTCGCCGGTCGGCCGATTGCGTTCTTCACCGCCGTGGCGCTGATTCTGATCTGGGGCGTGACCGGCCCGATCTTCAACTACAGCGACACCTGGCAACTGGTCATCAACACCGGCACGACGATCGTCACCTTCCTGATGGTCTTTCTTATTCAGGCCACGCAGAATCGCGACGCCGCCGCTATTCAGTTGAAGCTCGACGAATTGTTGCGCGCGCTCGAACCCGCGCGGAACGAAATCGTCGGCGTCGAGGAGCGCTCGGACGACGAGATCGAGCGACTGAAGGCCGAGACCGGCGCCGCCGCGCACTAGGCCGAGGGCTCACGGCGCGGGGATGAATTCGGCGCGGTCGTCGGGGGGAAGGTCGAACGGGCCGTGGCCCCAGTCTTCTTTCCGCCACGCCGCCTTGGCCGCCTCGATCCGCTCCTGGCTGGAGGCGACGAAATTCCACCAGATGTAGCGCGGGCCGTCCAGGGTCGCGCCGCCGAGCAGCAGCAGCCGCGCCCCGGTCGCGCCGGCGCCGATGGTGATCTTGTCGCCGGGCCGGAACACCAGCATCCGGCCGGTCTCGAACACCTGGCCGGCGACGGTGATCTCGCCCTCGATCACGTAGAGCCCGCGATCCTCGTGATCTTCCGGCAGCGGCATGCGCGCGCCGGGCGAAAGCGCCGCGTCGATATAGAACGTCTCGGAGAACACGTGCGCCGGCGCGCGTTCGCCATAGGCCGTTCCCAGAATGAGCCGGAGCCGCACCCCCTCGGCTTCCAGCACAGGCAGCGCGTCGCGGCCGTGGTGCTCGAAGCTCGGCGCGTCGTCCTCGTTCGCGGTGGGCAGCGCGACCCAGGTCTGCACGCCGTAGAGATCATGCGGCGCCCGGCGCGTCTCAACGCTCGTGCGCTCGGAATGGGTGACGCCGCGCCCGGCGACCATCCAGTTGACCGCGCCCGGCAGGATGACTTGGTTGGAGCCGAGACTGTCGCGGTGCTGGAACTCGCCGCGATAAAGATACGTGACGGTGGCGAGGCCGATATGCGGATGCGGCCGCACGTCGATCCCCTGTCCGGTGACGAATTCCGCCGGGCCCATCTGATCGAAGAAAATGAACGGCCCGACCATCTGCCGTTTCGGCGCCGGCAGCGCCCGACGCACCTCGAAGCCGCCGATGTCGCGGGCCCGGGGAATGATGAGCGTTTCAATCGCCTCCGGCGCGACCGCGTCCGGGTTCATCGAGACAGCGGGGCTCCACATGCGCATCTCCTCAGTCCAGGGCCTTTAGGTAAGCGCATAGCATGTCCGCGAGCGCATCGGCGTAGGTCTCGATCTCGGCGGCGGCGCGCGACGAGGTCGAGACCTGCTTTCCGACCGCGCTGAGGGTGGTGGCGATCAGTTCGCCCGCCAGGCGTCGCGTCGCGGCGGGCGCGTCCGGCAGCGCCTCGGCTAGGAACGTCGCCATCGCGCTGTCGCCGGACGCCCGCGCTTCACGCGCTTCCGGCGCGTGGCGATAGAGCGGCGCGGCGTCGTGGAGCGCGACGCGGATTGCCGCCTCCTCGCATTCGGATCGCAGAAACGCGTGCGCCACGGCGCGCAGCCGCGCCGGCGGCGGGCGCGCGGCGTCTTCGAGAATGTCGCGCAGCATGTCGCTGGTGCGCCGCCACTCGTCGCTTTGCAGCCGGAACAGGATCGCCGCCTTGTTGGGGAAATACTGATAGAGCGACCCGACGCTGACGCCCGCCTTCTCCGCCACCCGCGCCGTGGTGAAACGTTGCGCGCCGTAGCTCGCCAAAACCTGAACAGCGGCTTCGAGAATCGCTCCGACAAGGTCGTTAGAGCGCGCCTGCTGCGGCCGCTTTCGCGAGGAAATCGAGGCGGTTCGGCGATCGCTCATCAGATAACGCGGCAATGCGAATTGGCGGACTGACGAAATATTCGTATTTTGCCGGCGTGACAAGATCACGCCCCTTTCAAACACATGGGACGACCCGCATGACCACCCTGACACGAGCGCCGCTGGCGCCGCTGCTCGACCGTTTGTTCGCGGAGGCCGACGCGAGTTCGTCGGCGACCGCCGCCGCCTTCGCCGATCTCTCCGGCGCCGAGCGGACCCGGCTGATGCGCAGCAAGACCGACTATCGCGACCTCTACGGGCGCCTGAAAAATGTCCCGCTGCCGGTGTCGCGCGAGACCGGCGCGCTGCTTTACATGCTGGCGCGCGGCGCGCGGGCGCGGACGATCGTCGAGTTCGGAACGTCGTTTGGGATTTCGACGCTGCATCTCGCCGCCGCTTTGCGCGACAATGGCGGCGGAAGGCTTGTCACCACCGAGTTCGAGCCGTCGAAAGCCGCGCGGGCGCGCGAAAATCTCGCGGCCGGGGGCGTCGCCGACCTCGTCGAGATCCGCGAAGGCGACGCCTTGCAGACGTTGAGCGTCGATCTCCCCGAAACGATCGATCTGTTGCTGCTCGACGGCGCGAAGGCGCTCTATCCGGAAATTCTGCGCCTGACCGAGAGCCGGCTGAAGGCCGGCGCTTTCATCGTCGCCGACAACGCCGACGACAGCCCGGATTATCTCGCCCATGTCCGCGCGCCGGGGAGCGGTTATCTGTCGACGCCATTCGCCGAGGACGTGGAGCTTTCGATGCGGCTCGGTTGAGGCGAGAGCGGCTGCGGTTGAGCGCTTTGCAACCAAGCTGAGCCGTCATCGCGGGTGAAGCGAAGCCACCCATCTCCGTGAGATCGTTCGCCGGCCGGAGAGCGGAGCAACAAAGGCGCGCCGGACTGCTTCGCTTCGCTCGCAGTTGATAACGGGCCGCTTCATCGCCGAACCCGCTAAAGCAGCGGCAACAGCCGGCTGATAAGCCCCAACACCACTAGCAGACCAAGCCCGACGCCGAGGCTCCAACCAATCAGCTTCTTCTCGATGTCGAGCAGCGGCTCGACGGGCGCCTTGAGCTCGTCACGAATGTCGGGCACGGCCGCCTCCTTCAAGACGCCAGCGGCGGTTTCACGCCGGCGAAAAACAGCCAGGAGACGATCAGCCCGGCCCAGATCACGAACCCGAACAGCGCGACGAAATAAACGGCGGCGAGCTTGCCGAGACCCTCCTGCCACAGCGCGCGGAAATTCGACATCACGCCAATCGAAAAGAATGTAAGCACAAAGAAGATGACGCGGAAGCCGTTGGCCTCGGCGATCGCCGCGCTCAGCTTCGTCACGCCGGCCGGCGCTTGCGTCAGCGCGAGGATGAGGCCGATCGCGAAGGTGGCGACGAAGCCGAGGATGAATTTGGGGAACCGCGCCCAGATCTCGCTGACCTGCGCGCGGTCGCCGGGCGTCGGGTTGATGTAGTTTGTCCAGATATAGGCGAGGATGAACGCCCAGACGCCGATGAAGATGTCGATGAACACCTTCACTGTCGCGGTGACGCCGAGAATCCACCCGGCTTGGTATTTGACGCCCTCGGCGGCGTTCTGCGCCAGGATCAGCGATTCCGTGATGCCTCCGGCCGCGACCGCGGCGCCGTCGGTCTTGACCGCGAGGCCGAGCCAAGCGGCGGCGACCAGCGGCTCGTGGGCGAAGAAGGTTTGCGCGACCCACGGCAGGATCAGCACCTCGACCACGGCGAACACGACGACCAGCGAGGACACCAGCACCGGCACCTGCGGCCGCGCGCGGATTGCGCCGCCGACCGCGATCGCGGCGGCGACGCCGCAGATCGAAATGCCGGAGGCGAGCGGCGCAGCCCATTCGCGGCTGAAGCCGAACCATTTCCGAGCGATGTAATAGACCACCGCCCAGTAGATCAGATACGCCTCGACGATCGCCGCGACGCCGCGCAACAGCAGCGAGGAGGCAAGCGTCAGTTTGCCCGCCGCCGTCACCGCGATGAAGGCGCCGAGAATGACGATGGCGATCTTGATGTAGAGCTCGGGGCGGATCGCCTCCTTCAACCAGTCCGCGAATTTCGGCGCGAAATTGGCGATGACGAGCCCGACGATCAGCGCGACGATGTAGCCGCCCTCGTTGGTGAGTTTGAGCGACCAACCGACCCCGAATTTCGCCTGATCGGCCGGCGTCACCGCCGCAAGCCGCGCCCAGGCGCCGACGAACCAACTGGCGTAGGCGATCGCGAAGGTCGCCGTGAACGCCGCCGCGAATCGCACCGCGTCGCGGCCCATCGCGACGGCGCCGGCGGTCAGCACGACGAGCAGCGCCGCATAGGTGGCGAGCAGGGCGCCCGCGCCGCCGAGCGCGGCATAGACTTTGGAGAGCGGCGCCAGCGCCTTGGAGGGGTCGCTCCAGACCGCCGTCGTCGCCACGAAGCCGAGCCAATCGGCCCCGGCGAAACTGGCGAGCGCCAGGGCGAACACCGCGAGGCCAATCACGAGGGCGAGCACATCTTCGCTGACGCCGCCGCGGCGCTCCGTGGCCAAGACGATGGTTTCGCTGCGGCTCACCGGCGGCTCCGTTGCGCAATAAGGGGCCGCGAAACTCTATTAACATTATAGAGAATGTCAACGCGCACTAGCGGGGCCGGACCCGCAGCTTGATGTGCTTGCTCTCGCGATAAGCGGCGAGCCCCTCGCGGCCGAGTTCGCGGCCGACGCCCGAAAGCTTCCAGCCGCCGAACGGCGCCTGCAATTCCGTGGTGTCGTTGACATTGACGCCGACCGCGCCGCATTGGAGGCGCTCCGCGAAGCCCCAGGCGCGTTCGAGATCCCCGGAAAAGACGTAAGCCGCCAGGCCGAACGGTAGCACGTTGGCGACCGCGAGCGCCTCGACGTCGTCGCGCACCTTGCGCACCGCCGCGATCGGGCCGTAGCTCTCTTGCGTCATCACCAGCGCGGCATCGTCGGCGCCGTCGACGACGGTCGGGCGGAAGAAAAAGCCGCGATCGAAGGCCTCGCCCTTCGGCGCGTCGCCGCCGGCGATGAGCCGGCCGCCGTGGCGCAGCGCGTCGTCGAGATGCGCCCGCGTGCGCGCCCGCACGCCCTCGTGCAGGACGGGGCCGTAGAGCACGCCCGGCGTGACGCCGTGGCCGAGGCGGATTTTCTCCGCCTCCGCCGCCATCGCCTCCACGAAGGCGTCGTGGAGCGGCGCGGCGACGAGGATGCGGTTCACCGCGATGCAAATCTGTCCCATGTTGGAGAACGCCCGCCGCGCCGCCGCCGCCGCCGCCTCGGCGACGTCGGCGTCGTCGAGCACGACGAACGGGCATTGGCCGCCAAGTTCGAGCGTCAATCGTTTCATGGTGTCGGCGGCGGCGCGCATCATCGACTGCCCCGCCGCGACGGAGGCGGTCGCCGTCATCATCCGCACGTCGGGATGGGCGGCGAGCGCGGCGCCGGCAACGGGGCCGGTCCCGGGAACATCGTTGAGGACGCCGGCGGGCAGTCCCGCCTCGGCGAAGCAGCGGGCGACCAGACCGACCGCCAACGGCGTCTCGTGCGGCGGTTTGACGACGATCGCGCAACCCGCCGCGAGCGCCGGGCCGACCTTCCAGGCGTAGAGGTCGACCGGATAGTTCCACGGCGTGATCGCGCCGACGACGCCGACCGGCGAAGAGACGACGAGGCTGCGGATGTCGGCGCGGGAGGACGGACGTAAGGCTCCCTCGATCCGTCGCCCTTCTTCGGCGTAGTAGCGGATCACCTCGACGCCGAAGCGGATTTCCTTCTCCGAGTCCGGCAGCGGCTTGCCCTGCTCGCGCGTCAGCAGATCGGCGATCTCGCCGACACGCGCCTCGATCATGTCCGCGGCGCCGTGCAGGATTTTCGCGCGCGCGCCGGGATGCGTCGCGGCCCAGCCGGGCAGGGCGCGCTTGGCGGCGAGCACGGCGGCGTCGATGTCCGCGGCGGCGCCGATCGCCGACGAGCCGATGCTCTCGCCAGTCGCGGGATCGTGGATTTGAAGCCGGCCGCCGTTCCGCGCGGGCGTCCAGCGGCCGTCGATGAAAAGTTCGCGCTCGCGCATAGTCGCTCCGTCAGCGCGCCTTCAGGCGTCGCCACAGTTCTTCGTAGTTGCGGTCGTTGGCGACATTCGCCGCCGCCTTGCCCGCGGTGTTCGGATTGACCATCACGAACGGCTCGACGCCGCGCGCCACCAGCTTCTCCGCCGTCGCCGAGACCAGTGCGTGGGCGATGGCGATGGTGAGGCTCGTCGAGTTGGCGCCGACCGGCGCATCGAGCCCGTCGATCTTCAGCGAAGCGTCGGAGAGGCTGGCGCCGGTGTCGACGACGATGTCGGCGACTTCAAACAAACGCTTGCCGGAGGAATGGCGCGACGCGGTGGCGAACGAATGCGGCAGCGAGGTCACGCTGATGACCGTGAGGCCCTTCTCCTTGGCGCCGAGCGCCATGTCGAGAATGACGGCGTTGACGCCGGAATGCGAGAACAGCACGAGCGAGTCCGCGGGGTCGAGCTGATGCGAACTGAGGATTGCTTTGCCATAGCCCTCGACGGCGTGGATGAAGCGATATTGCCGCGCGCCCATGTCGCCCCACACGCGGTGAAACGAGATCATCGTGCTCTCGACGATCGGGCGGAAGCCGACGATCGTGCCGGTGCGCGGAAACATCTCCAGCGCCGGCAAGCGCGCCGTGCCCGGTGCCGAAGCTGAACGCCAGCTTGCCGGCGGCGATCGAGTCGGCGCAGGCGTCGGCGGCGCGGTCGATCGCTTCTGTCTGCCGCGCCCGAATGTCGGCGAGGCGGTCAATCAGCGTCGAGAAATAGCGGTCGATGATGTCGCTCATGCGGCGTCTCCGACCAGCGCGCCGAGCGCGATTTCGAACATTTCACGCTCACGTTCGCCGAGCGTGGCGGCGTCGATCTTGCCCTGCGTGAGACCGTCGACGGTCGAGAGGCATAAGCTCGCGACCCGCGCGCCCAATACGCGGCCGGCGACCAGCAGCGTCGCGGTCTCCATGTCGGTGGCGATCAACCCGAGGCGGCGGACCTCGGCGCGCATGGCTTCAATTGGCCGCGCCTCGCCGTCGGAGAGCGAGAACATCTCGGTGTAGAAGCCGTCGTAGGTGCCGAACAAGCCGGCCCGCCACGGCGCGGCGCGGCGCTCAAGCTCCGCCCGCAGCGCGGCGACGAGGCCGAAATCGGCGACGGCGGGATAGCCGAGCGGCGCGTAGGTCAGCGAGGCCCCGTCGCCGCGCACCGCGCCTTCGGCGACGACGAAATCGCCGAGCGTCGCCGGCGGCAGCGCCATCGCCGTGCCGATGCGCAGGAACCGCCGCACGCCGAGATCGAACAATTCGTGCAGCACAATCGCCGCGATCGGGCCGCCCATGCCGAACGCCGTCGCGGTGACGCGCCGCCCGGCGCGCAGGCCCGTCACCGTGCGCAGGCCGCGATTTTCCGGCGGGAAATGCGGGTCCTCCAGATGTTCGGCGATGCGGTCGATGCGCGCGCGATCGCCGACCAGCAGCGCGGCCTCGCCGACTTCGTCGGCGCTACAGCCGATGTACCAGGCGCTGCGGGTCATGCGGTCTCCTTGGTTCGCGCGGCGAGCATCGCCCGCGCGCTCTCGACGCCGGCCCTGACAGCCTCGCGCAGCGGCGCGCCGCGCGCGGCATAGGCGGCGAGAAAGCCGCCGACCCAGGCGTCGCCGGCGCCGGTGGTGTCGTCGGCGGCGAGCGGTTCGACGGGTACGAGCTCTTCGCCCCTGCCGTCGTAGATCGCGACGCCCGCGACGCCGCGCGTCTCGATGCGCACGCGCGGGTCGCCGGCGCGCGGTGACAAACGCCGCCTCGCCGCGGTTGTGAATGACGACGTCGGCGCGCTCAACCAACGCCGCGGCGAGATCAGGCGGGATCGCGCGCGCGTCCGCCTTGACCGCCCAGACGACCAGGGCGTCGGGCGAGCGGCAAGCGCTTCGCGCGTCGCCTCCGCAGGGCCGACCGTCAGGCACAACGCGTCGGCGGCGGCGACAAGCGCGCGCTGTGAAGCGTCGAGCCTGATCGGCGTGACGAGACCGGGATCGTAGAAGCAGATGGCAGCCGCCGTCGGGCTGATAGGCGAGAAGGCAAACCGGCGTGCGGCCGGGGCGGCCGCGCGACGCCGTCCGTTGAAACGCCGAGCCGCCGCAACTCGTCGCGATAGCGCGCGCCTTCGTCATCGTCGCCGACCCAGCTTACCGGCGTCGCATCGGCGACGCCCGTAGCGGCGAGCGCGGCGCGACATAGGCCGGCGAGCCGCCGAGGCGCGGCCATTCGCGCGGGCGCGACAGGATGGTCGCGGTGCGGTCGGCGACGCGGCGCGCGATCGAGGCGCACGGCATAGTCGAGGCTCGCGTAGCCGGTGACGACGACTGCTCATGCCAGCATCTCCAGCGCTGCGTCGAGCGAGACCACCGTGCCGATGTAGCGGTCGATGTCCTCCAGCGAGGCCGCGGCGAGATGCGGACGGTTGGAGTTGGTCGCCTCGCGCGGCACGACGACGTCGAAGCCGTTGGCGAAGGCGTCCTGCGCGGTCGCGCGGATGCAGACGTTGGTCTTGACGCCGGCGAGGATCACGCGCTCGATTTTCTGCTCGTGCAGGAACAGCGCGAGATCGGTCGCGAAGAACGCGCTGTAGCGGCGCTTGCCGATTACGATCTCGCGCTCGCCCGTGGGCTCGAAGCCGGCGAAGAATTGCCGCGTCAGGCTCGCCGATGAAATGATGGCGCGGCAGCTTGCGCCATTCGTAATCGTCGAAGCCGGGATAGTGCTGCTCGACCGCATGGACGACGACGCGGCCCGCCGCGCGCGCCGCCGCGAGCAGCCGGCGCAGCGGCTCCAGACACCTCGGCGGCGGCGGGATAGTGGTTCGGCATCCCTTCGAGGAAGAAGGAGTTGGTGACGTCGACGAGAATGCAGCGCCGTCGGTTCGTTTCGCTCGGATGGCGCCATTGAAGATCCTTCGGCGCGGCGGTCGGCGAGCGCCAAGGCCGGTCAGCACGACGATGACGATGATATAGGGCAGCGTCTGCACGAGTTCCGCCGGCGCGCCGTGGCCTTGCAGGCGAATTTGCGCGGCGTCGAACAAGCCGAACAGCAAGGCGCCGAGCGCCGTGCGCCAAGGCGCTCTCGCGGCCGAAGTAGAACGCCGCCAGCGCGATGAAGCCGCGCCCGCCGGTGATGCCCTCGTTGAACAGCCCGACGACGCCGATCGACAGATGCGCGCCGGCGAGCCCGGCGAGCGCGCCGGCGAACACCGTCGAGGCGTCGCGGATCGTCAAGCGGATCGAGGCCGACCGCGCGGACGGTCGCCTCGGCGGCGCCGGTGGCGCGCAGCCGCAGGCCCGCGCGCGTACGATGCAAGAGCGAAAGCGGTGATCGGCACGAGCAACCAGGCGACCCAGGTCAGCGGGTCCTGGCGCGACAGCAGCGCGCCGAGGACGGGAACGCCGTCAAGCCAGGGAATGTCGAGCCGCGGCAGCATGGTCGACGCCCGGCGGGTTGTAGGTGCCGGAGACGCCGTACAGCGTCTTCAACAAATAAGCGGACGAGGCCGGCGATCGCGACGGTGAAGCCGAGGCCGACGATGATCTCGTTGGCGCGCAGCCGCGTGATGACGAGCGACATCGCCAGACCAACCAGCGCCCCGACCAGCGCGGCGGCGATTGTCGCCAGCGCCGCGCTTCCGGTCGCGGCGGAGACCTGCACCGCGACCAGCGCGCCGGCCAGCATCATCGCTTCGAGGCCGATATTGACGAGGCCGCCGATGCGATTGATGAGGCCGCCGATCGCCGCCAGCAGGATCGGCGTCGTCATCAGCAAGGCGGCGCTGAGGAACGGGTCAATCATGCCGCGCGCCTACGGAAGCCGGCGAAGCGGAACTGCGCGACGGCGAAAATCATCACCGCGCCTTGCAGGATTTCGACGATCTCGATCGGCACGTCGCTGAACAGTTGGATGTTCGCGCCCGCCGACGACAGCGCGCCGAACAGGATCGCGGCCAGGACGACGCCGATCGCGGAGTTGCGGGCCAGTAACGCGATGGCGACGCCGGTGAAGCCGTAGCCCGGAGAGAAGCCGGCGACGAAGCGATGCACGAGTCCGAGCGCATGAATGCCGCCCGCGAGCCCGCCGATCGCGCCCGAAGCGAGCATCGTCCGGAACATCACCGCGCGCGGTTCGATGCCGACGGCGCGGCTGAAGCGCGCGTTGAGGCCGACCAAGCGCGAACGGAAGCCGCCGACCGTCAGCGCGCCCCAGAGGCCGTAGGCGATCACCAGCGCGAGGCGAGATGACGAAGCCCAGATGCAGCGTCGTCGGCGGCAGCAGGCGCGGCAGTTCGGCGGCGGCGTCGATCGGCGGCGTCGCGGAATTTGCGGAGCCGCGCGCGAGCAAGCGGGCCGTTGACCAGCCAGCTCGTCAGGCTCGACGGCGATGAAGTTGAGCATCAGCGTGGTGACGACTTCGTCGACGCCGAGCCGCGCCCGCAGAGTCGCGGGCAGGATCATCCACGCGGCCGCCGATCGAGCGCGGCGAGCGCCAGCGCCAGCGGGATCAGCACTACGGCCGGAACGCCGGCGAGACGATAACCGGCGACGGCGGCGGCGAGGCCGCCGAGGTAGAAACACCCTTCGGCGCCGACGTTGAACGTGCCGGCGCGAAACGCGACCGCCGCCGCGAGGCCGGTCAGCAACAGCGGCGTCGCGGCAGTCAGCGTTGCGGCGAAGCGGCGTTCGCCGCCGAACGCCTCCGAAACCATCAGTTGATAGACGTCGAGCGGCGGATGTCCGGTGGCGGCCAGCAGCGCCGCCCCGATGGCGAGCGCGAGCAGAAACGGCGCCGCCGCCGTCGAGCATGTCAGCGATCATGCCGCGCGGCGTCCGAGCATCATGCGGCCGATCGTCTCGACGCTGGCTTCGCCGCGCGGCTGTTCGCCGACGAAGCGGCCGTTGTAGATCGCGATCACCCGGTCGGACAGCGCCAGCACTTCGTCGAGCGATTCCGAGACGAGCAGCACCGCGCCGCCGCGATCGCGGAACGCGGCGAGTTCGCCGTGGATGAACGCCTCGCCGGCGATATCGACGCCGCGCGTCGGTTGCGCGGCGACGAGCAGTTTTGGCGCGCGGTCGAGTTCGCGGGCGATGGCGAGGCGTTGCTGGTTGCCGCCCGACAAAGCTGGCGACGGCATCGGAAAGCCGACCGTAGCGGACGGAATGCGCGGTCAGCGCCGCCGTCGCGCGGGCGCGAATCGCACCGCGCCGCAGCACGCCGCCGCGCGCGAACGCCGCCTCGCGGCCGGCGATGAAATTGTCGCGGATCGAGGCGGTCAGGCAAAGCCCTTCCTCGGCGCGGTCGGCGCTGACGTAGCCGACGCCGGCCGCGCGAAAGCGGGCTGTCGTCGCGCCGCGCATGGTCTCGCCGGCGAAGGTCAGCGAGCCGGCCGAGGGCGTTGCGAGGCCGGCGAGGCAGGCGATCAACTCATCCTGCCCGTTGCCGCCGACGCCGGCGACGCCGACGATCTCGCCGGGGAAGACGTCGAGATCGACCGGCCCGAGCCGCTCGACGCCGAGCCCGTCGCGGCCAACGATGCCGTGTGCGGAAAGCAGCGGCGCGCCGGGAGCGGGGCGTCGCGCCGCGATGCGCGGCGTCTCAACCGGCTCGCCAACCATCGCTTCTGCAAGCGCGGCGGCGGTCGCGCCGGCGCGGTTCGTCGTCATCACCACGCGGCCGGCGCGCATCACCGTGATCTCGTCGGCGACGCTTAAGACCTCTTCGAGCTTGTGGCTGATGAACAGGATCGTTCGGCCTTCCGCCCGCAGCTTCAGCATCAGCTGCATCAGTTCGCCGATCTGCGCCGGCGCCAGCACCGCGGTCGGCTCGTCGAGGATCAGCACATCGGCGCCGCGATAAAGCAGGCGCAGAATCTCCAGAATCTGCCGCACATGCACCGGCGCGTCAGCAACCCGCTGCTGCCAGTCGAGCCGCACGCCGGCGCTCGCCGCCAGCGCCTCGGCCGCCGCGAGCGCGGCGCGGCGGTCAATCAAAGCGTACGCCATCGGCTCGCGCGCGAGGATCAGGTTCTCCAACAAGGTGAGCGGGGCGGCGAGCATGAATTCCTGATGCACCATGCCGACGCCGCGCGCGTAAGCATCGGCGGGGCCAGTGAGCCGCACCGGCGAATCGTTGAGGATGACGGCCCCCTCATCGGGTCGGTCGACGCCTTGTAGGATGCGCATCAGCGTCGACTTGCCGGCGCCGTTGCCGCCGACGATCGCGTGAATCGTCCCCGGCGCCACGGCGAAATCGACATGATCGTTGGCGACGACGGCGCCGAAGCGCCGCGTCAAGCCTCGCGCGCCCAGGCGAACCTGGACGCCGCCAGGCACTGTCACTTGAAGAAGTCCGGGTAGCCCTGGTCGACCGCGTTCCAGACCTTGATCTCGCCGGACAAGATCTTCGCCTTCATGTCGTCGACCTTGGCGAGGGTGGCGGCGGGGATCTTGTCTTTGGTGAACTTCATCGGGGAGAGGCCGACGCCGTCTTGCGCGAGCCCGAGCGTCACCGTTTTGCCGCCGGGGAACTTGCTGGTCGGCGTAATCCTTGATGACGGTCTCGACGGCGACATCGGTGCGCTTGATCATGCTGGTCAGCACGGCGCCGGGAGCGATGCCGTCCTGATCGGTGTCGACGCCGATCGCGAACTTGCCCGTCTCCTTCGCCGCCTGAATGACGCCGAGCCCGGTGCCGCCCGCGACCTGATAGACCACGTTCGCGCCGGCCTCGTACATCGCCTTCGCCATCTGCAAGCCGATCGAGGGATCGCCGAAATTGTTGGAGTAGGCGACCTTCACTTCGGCGGCCGGGTCGACGGCGCGCGCGCCCTGGATATAGCCGACGATGAACTTGTCGATGCCGACCGACTTGGTGCCGCCGATCACGCCGATCACCGGCTTGCCGCTCATGCCTTTGATCGACGCATCCTTGGCCACCAGCGTCGCCAGCGCGCCGGCGAGATAGGAGCCTTCCTGCTCCTGGAACAGCACCGAGGCGACATTGGCGCCCGACTTCACTTGATTGAGGATCACATAATCGGTGTCGGCGTAATCTTTCGCCACCGTCTGCAACGCGTCGCCGTGCGAATATTCGAGATCGACGACGAGCCCGAAACCGGCGTCGGAGGCGCGGCGCAGGATGTCGGCGGCTTGCGCGACGACGTCCTTGGATTCGACCGGCTTGCCGACCAGCTTGGTCTCGGCGATCGCCTGTTTGAAGCCGGAATAGGCGAGATCGTTATACGATTGGTCGCCGAGGCCGCCCTGGGCGATGATGAGCGCCACCGGCTTTTCCGCCGCCGTCGCCGGGGCCATCGCCCCAAGGCCCAAGACGAGGGCCGAAAGCATCGCCCCTACGCGTTTTCCAGTCATCCGTATCCTCCTTCGATTGATCGGATTGCGGCGCCGCCGCGGCGCCACGGATTTCAGCCTGATACGCGTAGCGGCGCGCATCGTAGACGGCATGGACGAAATCGAGCAGCGCGCCCGAGGCGTCGTAGCTGGAGCGGGTGACCTCCATCACCACCTGCGCTTCGCCGAGCTCCAGCAATTCGCTCTCGCGAGGGCTCGCGGCGCGCGCCCGCAGCGCTTCGACGCCGCGCGCGACTGCGAGCCCCGAGGCGGCGAACAGCCGGTAGAGCGAAAAATACGGCGCCGCCGCGAGTTTTCGCGTGAGCCCCAGCCTCCGCGTCAAAGCGGCCGGCAGGACCGAGGCATGCAGCGCGGTCGGGATGTTGTCGACGAGCCGCAACCGGTCAAGCGTGACCAGCTCTTCGTTTTCCTCATAGGGCAGGTCTTCCCGCCAAGGCGTCTCGCCGAAGGCGAGCAGCCGGTGGGTGGCGACCCGTCCCTGCGCTTCCACGGCCTCGGTGAAGCTGGCCAGATACGACGGCTGGCGGCGCAGCGGCGGCGGGGCGACAAAACTGCCGAGACCCTGCCGTCGGCGGATCAGCCCTTCGGCAACGAGAATCTCGACCGCGCGCGCGACGGTGAAGCGGCTGACGCCGAAGCGCTCGGCGAGCGCCGGCTCGCTTTCGATGCGCTCGCCGGCGTGCTTGTCCGCGATCTCGCGGCGCAGAACATCGACGAGCTGCAGGTACAGCGGGCGGTCGAGATCGGTGTTGAGCGCGGCGGTCATGCCAGTCACACGGTTGACTGGACAAGTTCAAGCACGTCGCGCCCGCCGAGGCAATAGGGGTTGCAGTGCGGCCGAGGATCAAGGAATAGCTCGCGAGCCGTTCAGATGACGTTACAGGCGCGCTCCAACAGGCTATAAAGCGGCCTTCATCCAACGGGGAGGACGACATGGCCAAGGGTCAGATAAAGGGCAACAAAGAGGCCAAGAAGCCGAAAGCCGAGAAGCCGAAGGCCAATGTCTCGGCCTATAAGGCGTCGCAGGGGAAGGGCGGTCAGGCGATGACTCCCCCGGGCAAGAAGGGTTAGGCCTTTACAACCTCTCGCCGGCGAGCCATTGAGCGCGGCCGCCGTGTCAATTCCGCGCTTGTTCGCGCTTGCGTGTCTTTCGATCGGATTTAGCCGGCCGATGTCCAGGTCGGGTCTCCGATGACCTGTCAGGAAAGCGCTTTAATTGGGCGACCCTGTTCGGCTCTGCGTCGCGCCTTTTGCACGCTCGGCGCGCAGGCGCGTCTGCGCATGGCGGAAGCTGACCGCCGATCCTGAACCTACGGCATGACTGCGCGCCATTTCGAGCAGCGCGTCGACATACCCATCCGCGTCTTGCAGGGCGAAAAGCGCGTGGCGAAAGTGCGACTCAGTGTCCAGGTGGCGCATGCGAGCCTCCTTCGGCGTTGCGGACTGAGAGCGCTTGCTCGTCGATCCCGGCGCCAATTTCAATGAGCCTAACGTCGAATTTGCTGCGGCGCTGTTACCTTGGGCACAATCGCGACACGAATCCAAAGCCGTGTGGCCGGAACGCCTCACCGAAATGGACGATGGGCGGCTCCGGGCCCCTCAATGCGCCCGCTGCACCGAAAACTCGACCGCGTCGAGCAACGCGTGCTTCCACGCCGAGGACGGGAACAGCTCCAGCGCGTCGCGCGCCACGCCCGCGTAGTGGCGGGCGCGTTCGATCGTATCCTCGATCGCGCGGTGTTTCTTCATCGCCGCCAGCGCCGCCTCAAGGTCGCCGTCGCGCACGTCGCCCTGTTCGAGCGTGCGTTTCCAGAACTCGCGCTCCGCCGGCGAACCGCGCCGGAACGACAGCACCACCGGTAGTGTGATTTTGCCCTCGCGGAAATCGTCGCCGACGTTCTTGCCGAGCTTGACGGCGGAGCCGCCGTAGTCGAGCGCGTCGTCGATGAGCTGGAACGCGACGCCGAGATTGGACCCGTAGGCCCGGCAGGCCTCGATTTCCGCCTTCGCGCGCTTGGCGAGGATCGGACCGACCTCGCAGGCCGCCGCGAACAGCGCCGCGGTCTTGGCGCGAATGACGGCGAGATAGGCGTCTTCCGTCGTCTCGGTGTTCTTGGCCGCCGAAAGCTGCATCACCTCGCCTTCGGCGATGACAGCGGCGGCGGTCGACAACACATCGAGGCACGGCAGCGAGCCGACCTCGACCATCATCTTGAACGCCTGGCCGAGCAGGAAATCACCGACCAGCACGCTCGCCTCGTTGCCCCAGACGACGCGCGCCGCCGCCTGGCCGCGCCGCATGTCGCTGTGATCGACGACGTCGTCGTGCAGCAGCGTCGCGGTGTGCATGAATTCCACGGCCGCGGCGAGTTTGATGTGGCCTTCGCCGCGATAGCCGCAGAGGCCGGCGGTCGCCAGCGTGAGGATCGGCCGCAATCGCTTGCCGCCCGAGGCGATAAGGTGATTGGCGACCTCGGGGATCATTGTCACGTCCGACCCCGTGCGCGACAGGATCGTCTGGTTGACGAGCGCCATGTCGGCGGCGACGAGGCTCGTCAGCGGCTCGATGAGCCGGCTCGCCGCTTTTTCTTCGAGCGGAATGACTTGTCCCACGAACGCCCGTCCTTGCCTATTCGACGCGGCGGGAACATAGATAGACGGCCCTCGCGCGGCAAGTTGCGTCGGGCCTGTTCCGGGTTTGGGTCGAGCATTGCGCGAACTGGTGCGCACCAATGATTTGGTGCTGATCTCGTTTATCGAATCGCTGCTCGAAAGCGCGCGATTCGGCTTTTTCGTCGCCGACCGCCACATGAGCGCGGTCGAGGGATCGCTGGGCTTTCTGCCGCGCCGCATCCTCGTCGACGAGGACGACTTTGAGCCTGCGCGGCGGCTGCTCCGCGACGCCGGCCTCGCCGCCGAATTGCGCGATGCCTGACACGATCGACGCGATTTCCGGCCTGGGACTGACGCTGCGGCAAAAGCGCGCAGGCCATCGCGTCGGCCTCGACGCGGTGCTGCTCGCCGCCGCCGCCGGGCCGGGCAAACGCATCGTCGACGTCGGCGCGGG
Organism: uncultured Pseudomonadota bacterium; assembly: GCA_963807735.1. Classification (GTDB taxonomy): domain Bacteria; phylum Pseudomonadota; class Alphaproteobacteria; order Rhizobiales; family Beijerinckiaceae; genus Roseiarcus. Next base: position 59,760 of record CAWEDI010000052.1, read on the forward strand.
CGTTGGCGCGGTCGGGCTGGCGCTGGCGCGACGGTTCCCCGATTCCGCGGTCGATCTGGTCGAGATCGACGCCGAAACAGCGGCGCTGGCGCGCGACAATGCCGCGAGCAACGGCGTCGCCGAGCGGACCCGCATTGTCATCGCCGACGTGACCGCGCCCGGCGAGCGGCGGACCGCCGGTCTGGCCGATGGCGCCGCCGATCTCGTGGTCACCAACCCGCCTTACTATCTCGCCGCTACGGCGCGCGTCTCTCCGGACCCGGCGCGGGCAAGGGCGCACGCGCTCCAAGGCGCGGACCCCCTAGAGGATTGGCTGCGGGCGAGCCTGGCGTTGCTGGCCCCCGGCGGGCGCTTCGCGATGATCCATCGCCCCGACGCGTTGCCGGCGATCTTCGCCGCTTTAGGCGCGCGACTTGGCGACGTCGCGGTGCGGCCGGTGCATCCTCGCGCCGGCGAGGACGCCATCCGCGTGCTCGTCGGCGGCGTCAAAGGCTCGCGAGCGCCGGCGCGGCTGCGCACTGCGCTGGTGCTGCATGAGACGGACGGCGCCGCGACGGTGCAGGCCCGCGCGATCCACGAGGGCCGCGCGTCGCTCTGGCCTTGAGCCGCCGCGCTCGCTAAAGAGCGCGCGCCATGCCGCCACACGCCGATCCGACGCGCTCGTTCCAGGCGCTGATCCTCACCCTGCAGAATTTCTGGGCCGCGCAGGGCTGCGTGGTGCTGCAACCCTACGACATGGAAGTGGGCGCCGGCACCTTCCACCCCGCCACGACCCTGCGGTCGCTCGGCCCGAAGCCGTGGCGGGCCGCCTACGTGCAGCCGTCGCGCCGGCCGAAGGACGGGCGCTACGGCGAGAACCCGAACCGGCTGCAACATTACTATCAGTTCCAGGTGATCCTGAAGCCGTCGCCCGAGAAGCTGCAGGAGCTTTATCTCGCCTCGCTCGGCGCCATCGGCGTCGACATGGCCCTGCACGATGTGCGTTTCGTCGAGGACGACTGGGAGAGCCCGACGCTCGGCGCCTGGGGACTCGGCTGGGAATGCTGGTGCGACGGCATGGAGGTGTCGCAGTTCACCTACTTCCAGCAGGTCGCGGGCTTCGAGTGCGCGCCGGTGTCGGGCGAGCTGACGTATGGGCTCGAAAGGCTCGCCATGTACGTGCAGGGGGTCGAGCGCGTCTACGACCTCAACTTCAACGGCCGCGAAGGCGCCGAGAAGATCACCTATGGCGACGTGTTTCTGCAGGCCGAGCAGGAATATTCGCGCTTCAATTTCGAGTACGCGGACACCGCGATCCTGTTTCAGCATTTCAAGGACGCCGAGGCGGAATGTCGCGCGCTGCTGGAGAAGGGCGACGGCGAGCGGCATCGGCTGGCGCTGCCGGCCTACGACCAATGCATCAAGGCGAGCCACGCCTTCAACTTGCTCGACGCGCGCGGCGTGATCTCGGTGACGGAGCGGCAGAGCTATATTCTGCGGGTGCGCGAACTGGCGAAGGCCTGCGGCGCGGCTTGGCTGAAGACAGAGGGCGGCGGGGCATGACGACGCAGACAGTTACAAGCCGTGATCAGCGGGCGCGAGCCACAGTGGACGCTGTTATTCGACGCGCGTTGCAGTCGCCCGCTCCCAGGGAGATCGCCGTTTCAGCGCATGACAACCACTCTGGCGAGCCTGCCTTGTATGTCTCTGTCACTATGCCAGACGAACGGGACATTCCTGATATTCCGACGCAAAATCGTCTGAGCAGCGAGTTGTTGTCGTCGCTGCGGGAAATGGACGACGACAGGTTTCCTTATGTTTTCTACGGCCCGCGCTCCGCCGATCCGAAAAATACGCGGACGCGCGAGGCGACCTGATGCCGGCTCTGCACGAGGATACTTTGCTGGCTGCTCGCCTCCTCCTCGACGGCGATCAAATCGGCGGCTTTGCTCGGCGGAGGGCGGTCTCAAGCGCCTATTATGCGCTATTCCAGCGTTTGTGCGCTCTTGTTGCGAGTTGCGTGTCTCGGGCTGACGTCGGTTCGCGTGAATATCGTCGCACCTTCAGAGTTGTCGACCACAGGCAATGCAGAGATTATTTGAGTCGAAGCGCGGAGTTCAAAACCGACCTTGGCGTTCCGTTTGCAGAACTTCAAGACATTCGGCAATGGGCAGACTACAGCGTAGCCTCACACCCGGAGGATTGGGTCGCAAAGTCCGGTTTGATCTTTCCTCACGCCGAGGCCGAAAGCTATTATCGGAAGGCGGACATCGCCATTAGGTTTGTTGATGGTCTCGAACTCGTCCGACAAATCCGACTGATGGTGACGCTCGTCGTGAGAGATCGCTCCTAGTCCGCCGCTACTTTAACTCGATCGCGATCCATGCCCGACCTCCTGCTAGAACTCTTCAGCGAAGAAATCCCAGCTCGCATGCAGCGGCAAGCGGCGGACGACCTGAAGCGGCTCGTCACCAACGCGCTCGTCGACGCGGGCCTAGTGTACGAGGGCGCGCAAGCCTTTGCGACGCCGCGACGGCTGGCGCTGCATGTCGTCGGACTGCCCGCGGCGCAGGCCGATCGGCGCGAGGAGCGCAAGGGGCCGCGCGTCGGCGCGCCGGAGGCCGCCGTGGCGGGCTTCCTCAAAAGCGCCGGGCTGGCAAGCCTCGATCAGGCGCAAAAGGTTTCCGACGGTAAGAAGGGGGAAATCTATGTCGCCGTCGTCGAGAAGAAGGGCCGCGCGACGCCCGCGCTGATTGCTGAACTGCTGCCGCCGATCCTGCGCGCCTTCCCGTGGCCGAAGTCGATGCGCTGGGGCGCGGGCTCGACGAAGCCCGACGCGCTGCGTTGGGTGCGGCCGCTGCGGTCGATCGTCTGCACGTTCGGCGCGCCGCACGAGCCGATCGAGATCGTGCCTTTCGCCCTCGACGGGCTCGTCGCGGGCGATACGACCTTCGGTCATCGCTTCATGGCGCCGGCGCCGATCAAGGTCCGCCGGTTCGAGGATTACGCCGAGGCGCTGCAGAAGGCGAAGGTCGTGCTCGACGCCGACCGGCGCAAGGAGATCATCCTCGCCGACGCGAAATCGCTCGCCCTGGCGCATGGGCTGGAATTGATCGAAGACGCCGGGCTGGTCGAGGAAGTCGCCGGTCTCGTCGAGTGGCCGGTGGTGCTGATGGGCGAGTTCGAGGCGGAATTCCTGGAGATTCCGCCCGAGGTGATCCGCGCCACGATCCGCGCCAACCAGAAATGTTTCGTGCTACGCGACGCCGGCGGCAAGCTGGCGAACCGTTTTCTGCTGGTCGCCAATCTCGTGGCGAGCGACGGCGGCGCGGCGATCGCGGCCGGAAACGCCCGCGTGGTGCGCGCGCGGCTCTCCGACGCCCGGCATTTCTGGGCGACGGACCTCGGCGACTTGCCGGATTACAAGGACAGCGGGAAGCCGCTTGACCAGCGGCTGGCCAAGCTGAAGGCGCTCGGCATCGTGTTCCACGAGAAGCTCGGCACGCAAGCGGAGAGGATCGAGCGCATCGCCGCGCTCGCCCGCGCGCTGGCGCCGGCGGTCGGCTGCGTGCCGGACCTCGCCGAGCGCGCCGCGCGGCTCGCCAAGGCGGATTTGGTCACCGAGATGGTCGGCGAGTTCCCGGAATTGCAAGGGCTGATGGGCCGCTACTACGCGGAGGCGCAAGGCGAGGACGTCAGCGTCGCTCAGGCGATCGAGGAGCACTACAAGCCGCAGGGACCGAACGACCGTGTACCCACCTCGCCGGAGTCGATCGCGGTGGCGTTGGCCGACAAGCTCGACACGTTGGTCGGGTTCTGGGCGATCGACGAGAAGCCGACGGGCAGCAAGGACCCGTACGCGCTGAGGCGCGCGGCGCTGGGGGTGATACGGATTGTGCTGGAGAATGAGCTGCGGCTCAACCTCGCTGTTGTTATGCGCAGCCAACTTATGGCGCTGGTCAAAGAGATGTATGTCCGCGAGAGTTGGCGATCGAGCGTCCGCGTCCAACTTGGCGCGATAGATACCCTCAACGAAGAGGAAATGAAAACGCGAGAGGCGACAATTCAGGAATTCGAATTCGCCGAGCATGTGCCCGCGAGCCTTGGCGATTTCGATGGGAAGGTGGCTGACCTGCTCGCCTTCTTCGCCGACCGCCTAAAGGTCCATCTCCGCGACAAAGGCGCCCGCCATGATCTCATCGACGCGGTGTTCGCGCTGCCCGGCCAGGACGATCTCCTGATGATCGTCCGCCGCGTCGAGGCGCTCGGACGGTTCCTCGACTCCGACGACGGCAAGAACCTGCTCGCCGGCTACCGCCGCGCCGCGAACATCCTGAAGGCCGAGGAAAAGAAGCAGGGCGAGGCTTTCGCCGGCGATTACGACCCAGCGCTGCTCACGCAGGCCGAGGAGAAGGCGCTCGCCGAGGCGCTGGAGAGGGCGGCGAAGGACGCGGCGGCGCATGTCGCGCGCGAGGATTTCGAAGCCGCGATGCGCAGCCTCAGCACGCTACGGGCGCCGGTCGACGCGTTCTTCACCGCCGTCACCGTCAACGCGGACGATCCGGCGCTGCGCCTCAACAGGCTGCGTCTGCTCGGGCGCTTGCGCGACGCAGTGCATGCGGTGGCGGATTTTTCGCGCATCGGCGGGTAGTTCCTTGGTGTCCTTCGTGAAACCTTGGTGTCCCTTGTGTTGAAAAGGGTTCACCACGAAGGACACGAAGGTTTCACTAAGTTCACGAGATCAGCATCGCCCCGCGCGGGGGCCGCCCCGGGGACCAACATGGCCGACGCCGACGATCTCATCCGTCTCGCGCTGAGCTTCGCCGGCGCGGCGCAATATCCGCACTTCGACCGCATCGCCTTCAAGGCGCGCGTGACCTTCGCCACGCTCGCTCCGGACCGGCTCACCGCCAATCTCAAACTCGCCCCCGACGAGCAGGCGCTCAAATGCGAAGTCGCGCCGGACGCCTTTTCCCGTCTTCCCAACGCCTGGGGCGCGAAGGGCTGGACGCTCGCCCGTCTCGAACGCTTAACCGAGCGCGAGTTGCACGCGGCGCTCGAAATGGCCTACGCCCACGCGCGGCCGAACCCAAAGCGGAAAACCCGCCCGGATTGACGGCCGCCCCGCCGCTTCGATAAGGCCCGGAGATGGACGACGTCGGATCGCTCGGCTTGGATCGGGCCGCCGCGGCGCTTGAGGCGCTCGTGACGGCGGCGCGACTCGGCGGCGCGGCGGCGCTCGCCGAATTCCGGCTCGGACATCCGACCCGCGCCACCATCGCCTACAAGGCCGGCAATTCGCCCGTCACCTCCGCCGATCTCGCCGTGGACCGCCAGCTCGCCGCGGCGCTGCGCCCGCAATTTCCCGACGCCGGCTGGCTCTCCGAGGAGACCGAGGACGACCCGGACCGGCTCGGCAAGGCGCGGCTGCTCATCCTCGACCCGATCGACGGCACCCGCGCATTCATGACCGGCGACCCCTGCTGGACGGTGGCGATCGCGCTGGTCGAGAACGGCCGGCCGGTGGCGGGGGTGGTCCACGCGCCGGCGCTCGGCGAAACCTTCGCCGCCTCGCTGGGGCGCGGGGCGACGCTCAACGGCGCGCCGATCCGCGCGGCGACGCGAGCCTCGCTCGACGGGGTGAAAATCGCCGGACCGCGCGGGCCGGCGGCGGCGCTCGCCGCGGCGGCGGGTTTCAGTTGGGCGCCGGCGCAGAAAACCCCGTCGCTCGCTTATCGGCTCGCCTGCGTCGCCGCCGGACGCATCGAGATCGGCCTCGCCGGCGCCAATTCGCACGACTGGGACATAGCCGCCGCCGACGTCATTTTGCGCGAAGCCGGCGCGGGTCTGCTCGAAGGCGGCGCGGAAGTCAGCTACAATCAAGCGCGCACGCGCCATGACCCGCTGCTCGCCGCGCCGCGCGCTTGGCTCGCCCGACTGGCGCCGGCGTTCGCGGCCGTTTCGCCGCCGGGCCGGCGGGCATGAAAATCGCAGCGCGGCGTCGCGCGCTCTCGCGCTCCTCGAGGATTTGAAGCCATGTCCGATCATGACGCCTCCGCTCACGAATCCAAGCAATTGCTGCATCTGGTGCTTGGCGGCGAACTGAAGAACATCGACAGCATGGAGTTCCGCGACGTCTCGCAAATTGACGTGGTCGGCGTGTTCCCCAACTACGAAACCGCCGAGCGGGCCTGGCGCGCCAAGGCGCAGTCGACGGTGGACAGCGCGCAGACCCGCTATTTCATCGTGCATCTGCATCGGATGATGGCGCCGCCCGGCCTCGCCCGAAAGGTCGGTTGAAGGCGCGCATGAGCGACGAGGGAGGAGGCGGAGGCTTCGCCGCGGAGGCGCTGGGTTTTGCGCTCGCGCAATATTTGAAGCTGGTGGGGCGGACGAACCGATTCGTGATCGAGCCCTCCGACCTCGATTCCTGTTTAGGCGCGCATCATCCCGCCGTCGTCGCCATGTGGCACGGGCAGCACATCATGCTTCCGTTCGCGCGCGCTTCGAACATGACGCGGGTGCTGGCGATGGTGTCGCGGCATCGCGACGCCGGCGTGCAGGCGATTGCGCTGCGCCGGCTCAATATCCTGCCGGTGCGCGGCTCGGGCGCGCGCGGCGAGAAGGTCAGGGAGAAGGGCGGCGCCAAGGCGCTCATCGCCCTGCGCCGGGAGCTCGACGGCGGCGCTACCGTAGCCATGACGGCGGACGTACCGAAAGTCGCGCGGGTGGCGGGGCTCGGCATCGTCACCTTGGGACGCATCTCCGGCCGGCCGATCGTGCCGGTGGCGGTGGTCACTAGCCGTCGCCTCGATTTCAAATCCTGGGATCGGGCGAGCGTCGGCCTGCCGTTCGGGCGCGGCGCGATCGTCGTCGGCGAGCCGATTCGCGTCGCGCCCGATGCGGGCGCGGCCGCGCTGGAGGCGGCGCGGCTCGCCGTGCAGGACGGCCTCGACGCCGTCCACGCCCGCGCCTATGGGCTGGTCGGCGGCGTCGATCCCGGCGCCGGCCTCCGGCCCGCGCCCGGCGCGAGCCTTCGGCCGGCATGAGGACGCCCTTGTCGCTGACGGCTTATCGGCTCGCGACAGCGGCGGCGGCGCCATTCGCCGGGGCGTTGCTGTCGCTGCGGCTCAACAAGGGCAAGGAAGATCCGGATCGGCTCGACGAACGCCGCGGGCTCGCCTGCGCGCCACGACCGGAGGGGCCGCTGGTCTGGCTGCATGGCGCGAGCGTCGGGGAGACCGTGTCGCTGCTGCCGCTGGTCGAGCGACTGACCCAAGGCGGCCTCAACGCGCTGATGACGTCGGGCACGGTGACGTCGGCGCGGCTGATGGCGCGCCGCCTGCCGCCGCATGCGCTGCATCAATTCGCGCCGCTGGACGCGCCGCTGTTCTTCCGTCGTTTCTTTCGCCATTGGCGGCCCGATCTCGGCCTGATCGCGGAGAGCGAGATCTGGCCCAACATGATTATCGAGGCGGGTCGCGCGCGCGTGCCGCTGGCGATGGTGAACGCCCGCATGAGCGAGCGCTCCTATCGCCGCTGGAAAAAACTGCCGCGGTTCGCGCGCGCGCTTCTCGGCCGGTTCGAGCTGGCGCTGACGCAGAGCGCGGCGGACGCCGAGCGGCTGACGCGGCTCGGCGTCCGCGCGGCGCGGGTGATCGGCAACATGAAGTTCGATGCGCCGCCGCCGCCGGCGGATTTGCGCGAACTCGCCGAGCTTACCGGCCTCGTTTCGGGGCGGAAGTTATGGATAGCCGCCTCGACACATCCCGACGAGGAGCGCGTGGCGGCCGAGGCGCATCTCAAGCTCGCCGCCGAGCATCCCGATCTGCTGACCCTGATCGCGCCGCGTCACCCCGAGCGCGGCCCGGAGATCGCCGAAGAACTCGGCGATCTTGACCTGACGCTGCGTCTGCGCTCGCGCGGCGAGCGCCCGGATCGAGAGTGCGGCGTTTATATCTGCGACACGATTGGCGAACTCGGGCTGTTCTATCGGCTGGCCGGCGTCGTGTTCGTCGGCAAGTCGTTGTTCGCCGGCGGCGGGCAGAACCCGATCGAGCCGGCCAAGCTCGGGTGCGCCATTCTGCATGGACCGCATGTCGACAATTTCGCCGACGTCTATCGCCCGCTCGACGCCGAGGGCGGCGCGCTCGTCGCGCGCGACGCGACGGAGCTGGGCGCCGCGCTGAGCGCGCTGTTTCGCGACCCGCGCCGATTGCGGGCGATGGCGCGCGTCGCGGCGGAGGTCGTCGAGCGGCGCGGCGGCGCGGTCGAGCGGGCGCTCGCGGCCCTGTCGACGCATCTGGCGGCGCTCGGTCCATGAGGGCGCCGCGCGGCTGGCGCAACCCCCGTCCCGGCCTCATCGCCCAGATTCTGCGACCCCTCGGGGCGCTCTACGGCGCGGCGACCGCGCGGCGGATGGCGCAGCCCGGCGCGCGCGTCGGCGCGCCGGTGCTGTGCGTCGGCAATTTCGTCGTCGGCGGCGCGGGCAAGACGCCGACGGCGATCGCGCTGGCGCGGCTGCTGCGGGCGAGCGGCGAGCGGCCGGCGTTCCTGTCGCGCGGTTACGGCGGCGAGGCGCGCGCCGACAGCGTGCGCGTCGCCGCGCGCACCGACAACGCCCGCCGGGTCGGCGACGAGCCGTTGTTGCTGGCGCGCGTCGCCCCGTGTTTCGTCGGCGCCGACCGGGTCGCCTCGGCGTGGCTCGCCATCGAGGACGGCGCGAGCGTTCTAGTGATGGACGACGGCTTGCAAAATCCGTCGCTGTTCAAGACGCTGACGCTCGCCGTCGTCGACGGTGAAAGTCCGTTCGGCAACGGCCTCTGCCTGCCGGCCGGACCGCTGCGCGCGCCGATCCGGGCGCAGCTTCCGTTTGTCGACGCGCTGCTGATGATTGACGGCGGCGCGGCGACGGCGGCGCTGCTCGCCGCCGAGGCGCCGCAGACGCCGCTGTTCCGCGCCCGGCTCAAGGCCGACGCGATCGCCGCCTCGGGCTTGATCGGCCGGCCAGTGCTCGCCTTCGCCGGCATCGCGCAACCGGAGAAATTCTTCGCCACGCTGGCGGGGATCGGTGCGCAACTCGTGGAAACCGCAGTTTTTCCGGATCATTGGCGCTTCCGGCGCCGCGACCTGGACCGGCTTCACGCCCGCGCGGCGCGGCGCGGCCTGACACTGGTCTGCACCGAGAAAGACCTGGTCCGTCTCCCGCCGGAAAGCGCGGACGATGTGCGCGCATTGCCGGTGACGCTCGCCTTCGACGACCCCGCCGCCGTCACCGCCTGGCTCGCCCAACTGCGGCGGTGATTCGCGATCCCGGCGTGTGACTTTTGTCACAACCATTCTATTAACGAACCCCTAAATCAAGCTCCAACGAGCCAACGGCTTCGCCCGAACGAAGCCAGAAGCCTCGGGAGTTCACCATGAACACCTTCGCCACCGCCGCGCTATTCGCCGCCGTCTCGCTCTCCGCCGCGCATCCTGCGGCGGCTACGCCCGCGGCCCCCCTCACCGCCCTGGTCGCGCAGGCGCCCGTCGAAAAGGCCGCCTTCGTGTTCGGCGAGCCACTCGTGCCCGGCCGGCCTTCGCGTCTGGACCGGGTCGACGCGGATGCGGCGGAGGCCGCGGTCGAGAGCTACTTCGATTTCGACGCCCTCATCACGTTCGGCGCACTGGCGCTGGGAATCGGCGCGGTGGCGTCGATGGCGTTCGCCGGCAGCCGCGGTAAGCCTTCCTCTCCGCCCGACACGCCGGAGGAAGTTGAACCGGAATGGCGCGAATCGGTGTTCCAGACGCTGCAGGCGGACCTGTGGAAGTTCACCGACGGCTATCGTCGCGCCGCTTGACAAGATTTCGCTGTGGCGCCGTGCGGCGCCCAAGCGGCCGGGAACCTTCCCGGCGCCGGCTAGTTCTAACGCCAGAGTTTTCGTGCGGAACTGGACCTTTTCCGCCCCGTTGGGTGGGTCACGAAATAGTGACAAGGGGGTCTCACGGCGTGTGAGTTTTGCCACAGTCAAGAAGTAAACGAAGTGTTAATGCATGTTTCGAACAAGGCGACCCCGAGATTCGGAGGACGCCGACCGCGATGGGAGCTGGATATGAACGTTTCCGCCCTAAGTGCCGCTGTGATCCTCGCGTCGGTGGCGATGTCCCCGGCGGTGGCCTTCACCCCGGATTCCAAGCTCGGCTATGCCCCGGGCCCGATCGTCAACGCCGATTTCGTGCAGGGGCACGAGGCGGTCGGCGGCGTGCCGGCTCGGTTGGCGCTGTCCCGCGGCGAGGCGTCGAAGGAAATGGCGCAGCGTTATTTCGACGTTGACGTCATTGTGACGCTCGGCGCCCTCGCGTTGGCTTCCGGCGCGTTCGTCGCCGCCGGCATCGCGGGCAGCCGTCGCCGCGCTTCGCAGACGCCTGTGTTTGCCTCGCTGCGAGACGGGTGGCAGGACGACGTGATGCAGGCGCTCGAAGCCGACCTCGCGCAGTTCACCGGCGGCCTGCGCCGGGCGGCGTAAGGTTGTCCCGGTCGCGGTTCAGACGTCGGACGCCAGCACCCGGCGGAGTTGCGCGGCGTCCTTCAGGACAATGGCTGAGGGGCTTCGGGCGATCATGCCTTCGCGTTCGAGGGCAGACAGAGTTTTTGTCACCGCTTCACGGTGCGTGCTGATGCGCGCCGCGAATTCGGCATGAGTCGGCGGCGGCGAGACGACGACGCGGCCCTCGCCGGTCGTCCGCGAAAGGCGAATCAGCTCGGCGCATAGGCGCTTTCGCACATCGAAATTGGCCTGCTCGTGCGCGCGCTGGTTGGCGGTGCGAATATCGGTGACGAGATCCCGCAGCACCACCTCGCGCACGGTCGAATGCCCGTGAATCGCCTCCCACAAAATTCCGGCTGACATGCGGGCGACGACCAAATCCGTCACCGCGACGATCGCGGCCGAGCGCGGCTTGCCATCGATCGCGGAATAGTGGCCGAAATACTCACCCTCGCGAATATCGCGCAGGATCATTTCGCGTCCCGCACTGACGATCACCACGCGCGCCAGTCCGCTGAACACGAAATAGACGTCCTCGCCTTCGGCCTGGTAGTCGATCACCCACTCGCCGCCGCCGACGCGCCGCCACAGGCATCGCGCGTCCAGCGCGCGAATTTCGTCGGGCGGCAGGGCGGCGAACAGCGGGACTTTGGCCAAAGTTCTGGTCTCGGCCCTGGCGGCCGCAATCGGCGCCTTTTGTACGGTCTCGAGCATGATGGGCTCCTGCGGCCACATTATCGCACCATATCGACGGTTTCGTCATCCCGAAAGTCACCGCTTTTTACGGGATGTTGCGGCGTGGTCACGCCGTGCATAAATTTGGTTCCCCAACCTGCCCGATTATTTCGCGGGAGTTCCCGGAATAAATTCACAAGGCTATTGGCCTATTGCCACCGTCGCGCGTTGACGAGATGCTGGATCCGGAGAATCGTCGAATGAGCTCTTTATCGCGCCGCGTTGTGCAATTCGCCAAACACTCTACACAATCGGGTCATGACGCTGCCGTGACGATTGCGGCGCGTACCCCGGGCTTGCTGCTTCCAAGCCACGACAACGCGCGAGAGGCGACGCGAATGGTCGAGGAGAAGATTACCGCCGCCTACGAGGGCGCCGTCAGCGCCTCGCTCGCCTGGGGCGCGTTCCTGTTCGCGTCCGCCATGCGCGGCGGCGCAACTCCGTCCCAGTTTTCCCACGCTTTGTTTGATGTAGCGGAAGCGGCGTCAGCGCCGGCGCGCCGCACCGTCCGCGCCAATGCGCGGCGATTGTCGCGACACTGAAGCCCCCGCCGCTTTGACGCTGGTCGAGACCTTACGGCACCTGATCGCGGACTACGGCTACTTCGCCGTGTTCGTGGTGGTCGCGCTCGAAAGCGCCGGCGTTCCGCTGCCCGGGGAGACGGCCCTCCTCACAGCGGCCGTTTTCGCGGGCCAAGGAACGCTCAAAATCGAGTGGGTGATCGCCGTCGCCGCGGCGGCGGCGATTCTGGGCGACAATTGCGGCTACTGGGTCGGCCGCGAGTTCGGTTTCCCGCTGCTCTATCGGTACGGGCGCGTGCTGCGTATCGACGAGGGTAAGCTGAAGGTGGCGCAGTACCTTTTCCTGCGCCACGGCGGAAAGATCGTGTTCTTCGGCCGTTTCGTGGCGATCCTGCGCACCTTCGCTGCGTTTCTCTCCGGCGTGAACCGGTTGCCCTGGCCGCGCTTCTTCGCGTTCAACGCGTTGGGCGGCGTGGTCTGGGCGACCTTGTTCGGGCTCGGCGGCTATTTCCTCGGCGTCGCGTTTGAGACCTACGCGCGTCCTGTCGGGCTCGGCGCGCTGGCTTGCGCGGTCATCGGCGCCGTCGTGGCGAGCCGATTCGTCGCCAGCCACGCCGAGTCGTTGCGCGCCGAGGCGGACGCGGCGTTGCCGGGGCCGCTCCTCGCGCCGAAGCCGTGAGGGTCAGGCCGCGCGGCGCTCGACCGGGCCGATCCACAGCCGCTGCCGCTGCGAACGGCGCAAGTAGTCGACGCTGACGGCGCGATTGATCTTCTCGGCGTCAAGTGCGCGCATCAGATCGGCGACGCTGGCCACCGGCTTGCCGTCGAGCGCGATCACGAGATCCCCGGTCAGCAGCCCGGCTTGCGCCGCCGGACCTGATTGATCGATCTCGATCAGCTGCGCGGCATGAGTCTGCGTCAGATCCTGCGCGAGCGCGATGCGGCGAGGAATCGGCGTCGTCGCGGCGGCGACGCCAATGAAGGCGCGCCGCACGCGGCCGTGGCGGGCAATCTCGCCGGCGACGAAATGCGCGGTGTTCGAGGCTACGGCGAAGCAGATGCCCTGCGCGCCCATGATGATGGCGGTGTTGATGCCGATCACCTCGCCAGCCGAAGAAACCAGCGGGCCGCCGGAATTGCCGGGATTGAGCGCGGCGTCGGTCTGCACGACGTCCTCGATCAGGCGGCCGGATTTCGAACGCAGCGAGCGCCCGAGCGCCGAGACCACGCCCGCCGTGACCGTGGCGTCGAAGCCGAGCGGATTGCCGATCGCGATGGCGATCTGGCCGCGCTTCAGCCCGGCCGAATCGCCGAGGCGCGCCGCGGGCAGGCTGACCGAGTCGTCGACTCGCAGCAGCGCCAGATCGGTGTCCGGATCGTCGCCAAGCACGCGCGCGGAAAGCCGCCGCCCGTCGAGCATAATCAGCGAGACAGTACGCGCGCCGTTGACGACATGGCTGTTTGTCAGCGCCAGCCCGTCGGGCGAGACGATGACGCCGGAGCCCGAGCCGCCGGACGCGCCGTGTTTGACGTCGATGCGCACGACGCTGGGGCCGACTTTATCGACCGCGCGGGTGATGACGCGCGAATAGGCGTCGAGCGCCTCGTCGTCGGAAGGTTGCGAGATCGCGCCGGCGCCGAGCGAGTCGGAGTCGGCGTCGAGCACGAAGGTGGGGGAGGGAGGGTCGAACATGGCGGAGATGTGGGGGCCATTATTCGGCGCCACAAGCCCCGAGGTCAGGCGACCAAGCGCGCCCGAAGCTGGTCGAGAACCGGCAGGATCGCCGACGGTTCGGGCCGGCGGGTGTAGTCGGCGTTGACCTCGGCGTAAGCGATCACGCCGTCCGCGCCGATGACGAAGCGCGCCGGCATCGGCAGGGTCCAGCTCTCCTCGCCGTTGAACAGGGTCACGTCGGCCCCGAGCGCCTTTTGGACCTCGCGCAGATATTCGGGCGCCGTCCAGCGCACCCCGAAGCGGGCGCCGACTTCGCCGCCGTGATCGCTGAGGATCGGGAAGCCGAGGCCGTTCTGGCGCTGCGACTTGCGGCTGTTGGCGGCGGTCTGCTGCGAGATCGCGACCAGCGAGGCGCCGCGCTTTTCGATTTCGCCGCGCGCCGCCTCGAGCGCGGACAGATCGAAATTGCAATAGGGGCACCAGACGCCGCGATAAAATGTAACGACCAGCGGCCCTTTGGCGAGCAGCGCCTTCGACGACCACGTCTGGCCGTCGGCGTCCGGCAGCACGAACTCCGGCGCGGGCGCCCCGGCCTTCAACGCTTTATCCTGAGCGCCGGCCGCGATCAGCTCTTCGGTGGCGCGATGCAGCGCCGCGACGACGGACGGCGGGGCGATATTGGTTTCGAATTCGGTTTTGATGGCGTCGAGCTTGGCTTGCAGCGGCAGGCCGGACTTCGCGATCGCGGCGAGAGTTTCCTGAAAAGACATCGTTGTGCTCCTGACGGGGCGCTGGGCGCCGTACACTGAAGATGGACCCATCCTTCGGAGCGCAGTAGTCAGGCTATATGGGTTTGAATTATCCATTTCCGCTATGAGCGATCGCCTAGAAGCCCTGCGGCTGTTCGCGCGCGTGGCGCGGCTTGGCAGCTTCTCCGCAGCCGGACGGGAACTCCGCGTGCCGCAATCGACGGCCTCGCGCACAATCGCCGCGCTGGAGCGGGAGATCGGCGCGTCACTGCTGATCCGCAGCACGCGCGCGGTCACGCTGACCGACGCCGGCGCCGACTTCCTCGCTCGCATCGAGCCCATTCTCGCCGATCTCGACGAGGCGGAGCATACGGCGCGCGGATCGGGCGAGTTGCGCGGGGTCTTGCGAGTCGGGTTGGGCACGAGCCTTTCCGTTCGGGTGGTCATCCCGCGCCTGAAGCCGTTCGTCGATCGGCATCCTGCGTTGCAAATCGAGCTGATCCTCGACGACCGCCGTCAGGACCTCGTCGCCGAGGGCGTGGATGTGGCGCTGCGTTTCGGCGCGCTTGACGATTCCGCCGCAACCGTCCGCAAGCTCAGGACCTGGCCGCGCGCGCTGGTCGGCTCGCCGGGCTATCTCGCCAGCGCGCCGCCGCTGACGTGTCCGGCGGATCTAGCCGCCCATGCCGTGATCGTCGGGCCGCAAGGGGTGCGGGATTGGACGTTTCGCAAGGGCGCGACGACGACCTCGATCCGCGTCGACGGTCGCCTGCGTATTCCGGCCCTGGAGGGCGCAGTCGCCGCGGCCCTGGCGGACATGGGCTTGGTGATGCTCGCCGCCGGCGCCGTGCGGCGCGAGATTGACAACGGGTCGCTGATCCCCGTGCTGCCCGATTGGGATCTGGGCTCGGTCGATCTCCAGGCTTTGTTCACCAGCGGCCGCACCGCCAAACCCTCGGCGCGGGCGTTCGCCGAACATCTCATGGAGTCGCTGCGGGACGCATGAGTCGCGTCGCCACGACTCATATCAGTCTCTCTGCGACTTGGTATCAGTCGTTCAAAGTCGGCGCCTACGCCGCCGCCTTGATCGTCCTCGCCACCTTATCGACGATCTCGCCGATCTGGTCCTCGCTGATGATGAACGGCGGGGTCAGTTCGATCGTGTCGCCGGCGAGGCGCAGCATGATCCCCTCCTCGTGGAACGAGTGCTCCAGCGCCTTGTAGCCGCGCAAGGTCGGGCTGCCGGCGATCGGGGCCAGATCG
Organism: uncultured Pseudomonadota bacterium; assembly: GCA_963807735.1. GTDB lineage: Bacteria > Pseudomonadota > Alphaproteobacteria > Rhizobiales > Beijerinckiaceae > Roseiarcus. The sequence goes on from CAWEDI010000052.1 coordinate 75,211, forward strand.
ATCGCCCCCGTCAGACCGACGCAGCGGATGTCGATCACGTTCGGCAACCCTTTGAGCGTCATCAGCGCATCGCACCATTTCGGCTCCAGCTTCTGCACGCGCTCAAACAGCTTCTCGTCGCGATAGACGTCGAGCGTCGCCAGCGCGGCGGCGCAGGCGAGCGGATGGCCGGAATAGGTGTAGCCGTGGAATAGCTCAATCGCGTGATCCGGCCCCTTCATGAACGCGTCGTAGATGCCCTTGCGCACAATCACGCCGCCCATCGGCACCGTGCCCGAGGTCACGCCCTTGGCGAAGGTGATCATGTCCGGGATGACGCCGTAGCGTTCGGCGGCGAAGGCGTGACCGAGGCGGCCAAAGCCGGTGATGACCTCGTCGAAGATCAGCAGAAGCCCGTGCTTGTCGCAGATCTCGCGCAGCCGTTTCAGATAGCCCTTCGGCGCCGGCAGCACGCCGGTCGAGCCCGCCATCGGCTCGACGATGACGGCGGCGATGGTCGAGGCGTCGTGCAGGGCGACGATGCGCTCCAGTTCGTCGGCGAGATGCGCGCCCCACTCCGGCTCGCCCTTGGTGAAAGCCTGCTTCTCCAGATTGTAGGTGTGCGGCAGGTGGTCGGCGCCGGCGAGCAGCGTACCGAAAAACTTGCGGTTGTTGACCATGCCGCCGACGGTGATGCCGCCGAAGCCGACGCCGTGATAGCCGCGTTCGCGACCGATCAGCCGCTGGCGCGAGCCGTTCCCGGAGATGTTGTGATAGGCGAGCGCGATCTTCAGCGCGGTGTCGCCGGCCTCCGAGCCCGAATTGCAGAAGAACACATGGTCGAGGTCGCCCGGCGCCAGCGCCGCCAGCCGCGACGACAGCGCGAACGCCTTCGGATGGGCGAACTGGAACGTCGGCGAGAAATCGAGCTCGGCCGCCTGCTCCTGGATCGCGCGCACGATCGGCTCGCGATTGTGGCCCGCGTTGCAGCACCACAGCGCCGCCGTCGCATCCAGGATCGGCCGGCCCTCCGGCGTGAAGTAGTGCATGTCCTTGGCGCGCGCGATCAGGCGCGGGCGCTTCTTGAACGCGCGGTTCGGGGTGAACGGCAGCCAGAAGGCGGCGAGGTCGTTCGGAACTTCCGAGCGGGCGGCGGCGGACATGGGCGGCTCCTGGTGCGTGATCGCTTTCCTGAGCCTTGCCGCCGGGGCGCGGGGAAGTCCAGTTGTTCCCGTGTTCAATACGTTCTAAATTTTGAACGCATGAACACGGAAGAACCGCTCGGCCGTCGGTTGCGCACGTTGCGTCAGCGCGCCGGCCTGTCGCAGCGCGAGCTTGCCCGGCGGGCGCGCGTCTCCAACGGCGCGATCTCCACCATCGAGGCCGACAAGGTCAGCCCGTCGGTATCGGCGCTGCGGCGCATCCTCTCGGCGCTCGGGCTGTCGATGGGCGAGTTTTTCGCCGGCAGCGACGCGGCCGGCGAGCAGGTGGTGTTTCGCGCGCGCGAGCTGACGGAGATCGCCGGCGGCGCGGTGTCGTACCGGCAAGTCGGCGCCGACCTGCGCGGGCGCGCCTTGCAAATGATCCACGAACGCTACCGGCCGGGCGCGCGCTCCGGCCGTCATCTGCTGTCGCACCAGGGCGAGGAGGCGGGGCTAGTCATTCAGGGCCGGCTGGCGCTGGAGGTAGACGGCCGGCGCTACGAACTTGAACACGGCGACGCCTATCGCTTCGACAGCCGTCGGCCGCACAGTTTCGCCAACGCCGGCGATTCCGACCTCGTCATCGTCTCCGCCTGCACGCCGCCGACGTTCTGACTAGGCCGCCGGCCGAACCTCGATCGTCAGATGGGCGAGCGCGTGAAACGGCGCGAGCTTGGCGCGGAAGTCCGCTTCGCTTCGCCCTTGCGTCGTGACGACGCAGACGATCGCCCCGAGGCAGCCGGGACCGAGCCGCCAGAGGTGCAGATCGGCGAGACGATCGCCGTCGCGTTCGATTACCGAGCGGATTTTCGCCGCCGTATCCGGGGCGGGATTCATGTCGAGCAGGACGGCGCCGGTGGCGCGGATCAGCGTTACGGTCCAACTCGCGATGACGATCGCGCCGACCACGCCGGCCGCCGGGTCGGTCCATCGCCAGCCGAACGCCCAGGCGAGAAGCAGGCCGACGATCACCAACACCGAGACGGCGGCGTCGGCGATGACGTGGACGATCGCCGCGCGCATATTGTTGTCGCGCCCCGCGGCGTCGTGGACGTGCTCGCGCCCGTCGTCGTGGCTGTGCGCGTGGCCGCCGCCGCTCAACAGCCACGCGCTGGCGATGTTGACCGCCAGGCCGAGACAGGCGATCGGAACCGCTTCGGCGAAGCGGATCGGGGCGGGCGCGAGCAGGCGCGACAGCGACTCGTAGCCAATTCCGAGCGCGATCATCCCGAGCAGGATCGCGTTGGTGAACCCCGCGAGGTCGCCGAACTTGCCGGTGCCGAAGGTGAAGCGCGCGTCGTTCGCGTAGCGTCGCGCGAAGGTGTAGGCGAGCGCGGCGAGCAGCAGCGCGCCCGCGTGGGTGCTCATGTGGAAGCCGTCGGCGATCAGCGCGATCGAGCCGAACAGCCAGCCGCCGACGATCTCCGCCACCATCGTCGCGGCGCAGAGCCAGATGACGGCCCAGGTCCGGCGCTCGCTCGTCCGGTGCTCCTCGCCGAGGAAGACGTGGCTGTGATCCGCCACGGGTTGCGCGCCATTGACCAATTCGGGCCTCGCTTCGGATAGGCGCGCACGAGTATATAGAACTGCGGGCCGGCAGCGCGTTTTTTCCGTTGTCGCGGCGCGCCGATTGCGAATATGGGAACGCGACGCGAGGCGGCGTCGGCGCGAGGCGTTGCGAATATGATCGGCAAGTGGACGCGGAGGGCCGCGGCAGTCACGAGGAAGCGTTTCTTGCGGCTGATGCGGCGCTATGGCGCGTGGCCGGATACCCAAGCCGACAAGCAGCTGCGATGGATTGAACAAGCTCGGCGGAATCCGTCGCTGAAGGTTACAGCGCGCGTGACCGAGTTGCCGACCCGAAGCTCCGGACACCAGGAGGAGTTCCGCAACCCCGCCATTCTCGTCCTGCAACTCGCCCATATCGGCGACTTTGTGTTGAGCTTGCGCGCGGCGAAGAAACTCCGCGACGGCTTTCCGGGCGCTTCGATCACGCTCGTCTGCGCGTCCTGGAATGTGGAATGGGCGAAGGGAACCGGCTTCTTCGATCGGGTCGTCGCGTTCGATTTCTTTTCCCGCCTGAATCAGGACTGGGACGGCCCGACGCCCGAGCTTTTCGCGGCCTTCGCGGCGTTGGACCTCGGCGCTTTCGATATCGCGGTCGATTTGCGCCATGACGCCGATACGCGGCCCTGCCTCTACCGGGTGCAGGCGCGAGCGCGCGCGGGATTCATGGCGCCGCTGGAGAGCGGTTTGCCGCCACTCGATCTCATGCTGCCGCAAGTCGAGCGACTGCCGCTGTCGAACGGCGAGGAATATTCGCTGCACGCCGAACTACGGCTCGAACTGCTGGCCGACGCCGTAGTCGCCGCCTACGCCGGCGGCGCCGCGTCGCACCCCATATCCTTGCTGGCGGCGGCCGGTGCGCAGCGACCGCCGCGACCGTTCTGCGTTTTGGCGGTGAGCGCCGGCGACTCCATTCGCCGCTGGACGCCGAATAAATTCGTCGAACTCGCGCAAAAGCTGATCGATGAATTCGATTTCGACGTTTGCCTGGTCGGCGGCTGGTCGGAAAAGCCGATCGTCGACGTCATTCTTGCGGAATTGCCGGAGGGGCGCGCCTTCGCCTGCGTCGATCTGCCGTTGATCGAACTTGCGGCGCGCGTGGCGCAGGCGTCCCTGCTGGTCGGGCTCGGCTCCGGCGTGACGCATCTCGCCGCCACGCTCGGCGTGCCGACAGTTTCGCTGCTTTCCGGGGTTTCGCCGCTCGCGGTCTGGCGGCCTGTCGGTCCTCGGGTTGTCAATCTCACCGGCGAGACGCCATGCTCGCCGTGCGGGCTGAAGCACGAGAAGGACTGTCCGTTCGAAGTCGCCTGCTTGCGCTCGCTCACGCCGCAACACGTGGTGGCGGCGGCCGTTCAGCTATTGCGGAGCGCGAGCCGATCGCGGCGCGACGCGGAGAGTGCCCCGGACCGCCTCAATATGCTGGCCTTGCACGGTCATCACGGTACGTGAATGAATCGGACGCCTCTCTCCACTCGAAGATGCGAAGCCTGACGGCGGAACGGACTCGATCTCGTTTGGTCAAAGGCGCTTGTTGCGCCAACCCTGAACGCCATCGATGCGCAAGGTCAGGTGATCGCCGTCGATTGAGATTATGGCCGGCCGCTCGACCTCGAGCGCCCAACCACCATCGGCGACGAGCAATTCGATAATATCGCCGTCGATCTTTCGCGAATGGGTGCCGACGACGATATACGCGACACGCTTGTTCAAGAACTCAAGCGAGTCCCGGATGAGGTCTGTTTCGCCGCCCTGAATATCTATATGCAACAAATCGATGCGAGGAATGTCGGCCGCGATCTGATTGAGGGAGAAGATTGGCAATTCCTGATAGGCGCCGCTCCGCCGCAGAGCTTCGGCTTCCTCGGGCGCCGGATGCAGCTTGGCTTGCAGCCCCCATTCCTGACTGGCGTCTTGTTGCAGGGGGAAGAACGCGACGCCTGACTCCGCGGCGGCAATTCCATGAAAAACCTTGTAGTCGGCGTCGCTGAAGCCGTTCGTCGCCATGGCCTCGTGGGCGAACGCGACATGGCCCGGATCCCCCTCAACGCCGAGCAGGGCTACCTTCTTGCCTCGCCGCCGCGCCGCCATGCCGGTAATATTCATCCAACATCCCCACCCGCAGCCCAATTCAATCATGGAAAACGTCTCACCGGATAAATCGACAGCTCGCAATGCCGCGCCGAATTCTGCTATGTCGGTGTGCCAGTTGTTAGGGATCGGAGCGGGTTCAACGATATTTTCGAGCGACATATATTTGAAAAATTTGTCGACGTTGACCGCCACGCCCAGGTAATTGACGCGATGTCCGGGCACAGGACGCCGTTCGTGATTTTCATACGCCAGCACCAGGGAAACGGGATCGAACGAAGCCGTATAGTTCCACAGCGCCCCGGGACGTTGCTTCATCTGGTATTCCCAAGACGAGGCGAGGCCTGCGAGGAACTCCCTTAGATTGCCTCCAATCACCTGCGAATCAATGATTTGCTGGTTTTCCGGGGCGCGCCCGAGCAGGGCGAGATAGCCATCTACGACATCGGATTGCGATAGCATCGATTCCTCATCTCCTGGCGTTCGCGTCCACGTTCAGGCGCCGCTCCCCGTCTGGTCGACGTCAAATCGACCGAGGGCGCCGTCGATAGGTGCGACCCGCGGTCCCTCGGCCTTCGGCTCCCCTCGGACGACGACCATGCCGAAGCACGTGACTACCGAGCGATCCTGCACGATTTTCAGGTGGACGCCGCTTGCGTAAGGCGGCATGTCGACGAGCGCATCGAGCGCGGTCAGCCCCAGTTCGAACGGCAGCGGCGCCAGTTTGTGGCCTCGCAGCGCCAACGCTTGCGCCAATTCCTCAACGTCGGCGCGTGTGAATGTTTTGTCGGTTTCCGAAACGCTCGCCCGCGCATAGGCGCTTATATTGAACTCGCCGGTGAAAACCGCAACGCCGCCGCGCACGAGCTTTCGCTCGACGATCTCCAATATTCGCTGGCGGACCTGCGTCTGCGGCTCGCTCAGGACCGACGAAATCGACCAAAGGAAGTCGTAGCGACGGTCGACCAGAATCTCGTCGGAATGAAGCTCGATCTGGTAGCCCTGCGCGCTGAACAACTCCACCAGGGGATCGTCCGGCGTGGTGATCGCGAGGCCGCGCTTTCCGGCGCCGAGCACGCCGCGCTGAATCAGGTGATGCGCCGCAAACGCGTATTCCCATTGCCGTCTATGCAGCGCCGGCGGTCTCTCGATGCTTTCGCAGAACGCAGCGAACTCGGCCGCATAGAAGTCGCGCGCCAGGCAATTGGCCGACGTCATGTACTGTCCGGCCGGCGGCGTCAGCACGCCGAGGCCGGGGAGGGCGAGCGTGAGCGGCGCGCTGACGTGGCCGCTGGCGAGCACGAAAGGCAGCTGCGGGTTGGCGGCGCTGTCGGCGAGGCGTCGGTCGAGCGCGGTGAAACGTTCGGCCGCCGCCTCCGCGGCGATTCGGCGAACCGCGTCGTCACGTCGCGTTTCGCGGAATACGCTTTGCTTGGCCCGCGCGACCGCTCGCCGCGCGGCGGCGCGGGAGCGCGTCGCCACCGATCGCCGCAGCATCGCGTTCCGCACGCTCCAGCTGTCGCGGTCGATCTCGAGCGCCTGCAAGCCGACATACAAGCGACGGGTGTCCGGCCGGCCGAACTCGCCGTGACACTGCAAATCGACGTGAACCAGCCCGTCGGCCGCGACCGCACCCGAGACGACGTACCAAGCCGACGAACGGTACACGGCGAATCGTCGCGGCGGGCCCGAATTGACTTGCACCGTCACGCCCGGCTTGCCGCCGTCCGGCGGAGACTGCATTTTGAGGGCGACGACGATCGGCGTTCCCGCCGGCAGGTCGGTGCGAAATTTCAGCGAAGCCTCGGGCGCCGCGGCCCAACATCCCCAGTCCTCGACCGGATGCCAACCCTCGTCGCGCGCCATGCGCAGCGTGGCGAGCGATCGTCCTTCGTCGTCGAGGTGGCCGACGGCGTCGTTGCCCAGATAATAGACGGCGCCTGCCGGCAACAAGCAATTGTTGGGGAAGCGCGCGCCGGCGCTCTCCTTGGCCAGCCGGCAGCAATCGTCGAAAAACTCAGAGGTGAACGCGCGCCAGGTCTTCGGCGCGTAATTGGCTTTGATGTCTTTGCTCCAACGGGCGATCTGGTCGCGGTCGGTCAGCAGCGTCCTGAAAAGTTCGACGCCCTCTTCGGGGTCGTTCGGATCGATGTATTTTGCGAAGTTCCCGCCGACTTCCGGCAGCGAAGTGGCGCGCGAAGCGACGCAGGGTTTGCCATAAGCGAGACTTTCGCCGACCGGCAGGCCAAATCCTTCCGCGAAGCTGACATAGGCCGTCATCAGGCAATTCTGGTAGAGTTCGACCAGCGCCGCGTCCGAAGCGTCGGTGACGACGCGTACGCGCCCGTCGAGGAAGCTGGTTTCGTCGAGCAGCTTGCGCAACGGAGCGATATCCCAGCCCCACTTGCCGACGAAAACCAAGTCGGGCAGCGCGTCGCCCAGCTCTTCGGCAAGGCGCTCCCATATCTTGACGAGCAACAGGTGGTTCTTGCGCACCTCGATCGTGCCGACGCACAGGACATATTCGCGGCCGAGGATTTCGGCGACGTCGTTGGGCAAGCCGGCGTCGGCGGCGTTCGCCTTGATGCGCAGCTCCGTCGCCAGCGGGACGGCGGCGATCGGCAACGCGAAGCCAAGCCGTTCGGCGAGGAACTCTTTGACCTCGGCGGCGACGAACAGCGAATTCGCCAAGACGAAATTGGCGATGCTGAGCGAGTCGATGAGGCTGCGACGAAAAACGAGCGTCGCCTCCTTGTGCACGAATTCCGGATTCTTGATCTGGATCAAGTCATGCACGAACAGGCCGAAGATGACGCCGTTCGCGCGCAAATTCTTTATCAGCTCGTAGTGCGCGTAAATCCAGAAGGCGCCGGCGATGACGAACAGATCCCGGCGCCGGGGGTAAACCTCGAACCGGGAATCGTAGACGGCCGCGATCGCCGCGTCGATCCGATCGCGGCCGCCGACGCGCTCCTCGATCAATTTGATCATTTCGACGACGCGGGCGAGGTCCACCGCCAGCACGCGGCTGCGATCGTACTCCGGCACGACCGGCACGATGTCGTAGCCGGATTGGCCGCTGCGCCAGTCCTCGGCGTAGGTCAGAATACTGGAGACAACGCGTTGAATCCCGCTCAACGTGCCGTTGTGCTTGGCGTACTCCATCAGATCCGACAGGTCCAAATAGAGGACCTGGCGGTCGCGCGCGTCGCGTCGTCGTGACGGGTCGCTGTGCGTTTCCGTCGGCTTTTCGGTTTCGTCCATCATTCCGATTTTGACGTTCTTGGCGGGCGGATTGAGCAGGAAGGCTTCGTCGTTCATGGAAACGCCGCCGCCGGCGACGCCGAACCTCCTGGTTGGAAAGAAGGATCAGAATTCATTCGAGAGCCGTCCCCATTCGCGCGTCGATCGACCGATAATGAACTTGCAGCCGTCGCCCGCAGCGGCAGCCCAACACGCCGACAATCGCCGCGGTCCTTACGCCAAGCGGGGCGGAATTGGCAAACTGGCCCTGAGCTATTCGCCCCAGCGGGCGCGGATCGCGGCGATCCATTCCCGCGCCGGCGCGACGAGCGGGCCTTGCGTGATCGCGCCGCAGCCGTGGCCGCTGAACCCGTTGGTCCAGGCGACGACGGCGACCAGGCGGCCGTCGGCCGCATAGAGCGGGCCGCCGGAATCGCCGTGGCAGGCGCCGAGCCCCGAATTGCGGGGGTCCCTGGCCCAAAGCGTGACCTTCGACACGGGATCGGAAACGACGAGGTCGGCGGCGCGGGCGTGGCCGTCGCTCATCGGGCCGCCCTCGCGCGTCACGCCGAAGCCCGCCACCACCACCGGCGCATCGCGCGCCGGGCCTTCGGCGATCTCGGCGAACTTGAAGCTGGCCGGCAGCGGATCGGTCGTCTTGGCGAGTCCGAGATCAATCGACACCCGGCGGGCGCGCACGGCCGCGACGTCGTAGCCGGGATGGGGCGCCACCGCCGACACCGCGAACGGGACGGTGCGGCCGTCGACCCGAGCGGCGATCAGCGTATCCGTCGCGCCCGCCAGGCAATGCGCGGCCGTCAGCACGACGTGCGGCGCGAGCGCGACGCCGCTGCATACGCTTTGCCGCTGACCCTGACGGGCGAGCACCATGACGACGCGGTCGGCGTAGCCGTCGCCGTCGCGCGCCGGCCCGACGATCGCCGCGGCAGGCGCCGCCAATCCGGCGAGCGCCGCGGCGAGGAGGAAATGTCTGGCGCCGGTCATGCGTTCGCGCTACGCGTCGGCGGCGCGGGGCGCAAGCCCGGTGTTAATTCGCGCATTCATGGCCCATTCAGCTTGACAGGTTGTAGGATCGAGCGATGCGGCGTCTCTTTGCCCTTGTTCCGCTTGCGCTCAGCGCGATGGCGCAATCGCCCGCCGTCCTGGCGGACGGCGAGCCGCATACGATCGTCAAGCGCGTTTGCCTTTCCGCCGCCGAGACGCGCGAAGAGATCAAGTCTATGCACTTGCGCGAACCGTTCGCGGCGCTGAAATTCGCCGCGCAACATTTCAAGGCGGAGGCGTTGTCGGCCAAACTCTGCCGCATTGACGACGAATTCGTCTATGAAATCGCGCTGCTGCATCGAGACGGGAAATACTTCCACGCCCATGTCGACGCAACGACCGGCAAGCTGGTCGAATACAAGCACGCTCCGCCCGCGCCGCCCAAGACCTGAGGCGCAGGCGCCGACAGGATAACTTCATGCGCCTCCTCGTTGTTGAAGACGACCGCGACCTCAACCGGCAGGTGACGTCCGCCCTGGAGGCGGCCGGCTACGCGGTCGACCGCGCCTATGATGGCGAGGACGGCTGGTTTCTCGGCGACACCGAACCCTATGACGCGGTCGTGCTCGACATCGGCCTGCCCAAGCGCGACGGCGTGACCGTGCTCGAAGCCTGGCGGAAAGCGGGCCGGCTGATGCCGGTGCTGATCCTCACCGCTCGCGACCGCTGGAGCGACAAGGTCGAGGGTTTCGACGCCGGCGCCGACGATTACGTGTCGAAGCCGTTCCACATGGAGGAGCTGCTGGCGCGCCTGCGCGCGCTGTTGCGCCGCGCCTCCGGCCACGCCACCAGCGAGATCGTCGTCGGCCCGGTCCGGCTCGACGCTCGCGCCGGGCGCGTCACCGTCAACGACGCGCTGGTCAAGCTGACGAGCCATGAATACCGGCTGCTGAGCTACCTGATGCACCACGTCGGCCGCATCGTCTCGCGCAGCGAGCTCGTCGAACATCTCTACGATCAAGATTTCGATCGTGACTCCAACACCATCGAGGTGTTCGTCGGCCGCCTGCGGCGCAAGCTCGGCGTCGACGTGATCCAGACGGCGCGCGGCCTCGGCTATATCGTCGAGGCCGATGTCCCCGGCGACGCGCCGGCCAAGGCGGCGCGCTGAATTTGGACGCCAAGCGCGATCCGCCGAAGCCCAGGCGTCGGGTCCGGCGTCTGCTGCAAGGGCGTTCGATCGCCTCGCGGCTGTTCCTCGCCGCCGCGTTCTGGAGCGCCTCGATCCTCATCGTCGCCGGCGTCGGCCTGTCGGCGCTCAACGCCAACGCCACCGAGGACAATTTCGACGACACCCTGGAGGTCTATTCGAAGGCGCTGGTCGCCAATGTCGCCGTCGGCAACGAAGAAGGGCGCAATACGCAATCCGCCGTCATCGCCCCCCAGTTCGAGCTCGCCTTCTCCGGGTGGTACTGGCAGATCACCCGGCTCGACGGGCCGAAGCCGGAAATTCGCACCTCGAAATCGCTGTTCGGCTCGCAACTGGCGCGACTGCCCGCCTCGGCCGCCGGCGCCGACAATTTTTCGCGCGGCTACGTGAACGGCCCCGGCGACAAATCGCTGCGCGTCATCGAGCGCGAGATCGACGCCGGCGAGGACGGACGCTATCTGCTGCAGGTCGCCGCCAACGCCGACGTGATCCGCACCCAGGTCGTGCATTTCGAATACGCGCTGAGCGCCACCTTCCTGACGCTCGCCGCGGCGCTGATCGGTTCGACGGCGCTCGCGGTGCGGTTCGGCCTGCGTCCGCTCCGCGTGCTGCGCGACGGCCTGATCGCGATCCGCCGCGGCGAGGCGGAGCATATCGCCGGCCAGTTTCCCGAAGACCTGGCGCCGCTTGCCGCCGAGCTTAACCTTTTGCTCGACGCCAATCGCGAAGTGGTGCGGCGCGCGCGCACGCAAGTCGGCAATCTCGCGCACGCGCTGAAGACGCCGCTCAGCGTCATCGTCAACGAGGCCGAGGCCGGCAGCCCGCGGCTCGCCGACAAGGTGCGCGAGCAGGCCGACGTGATGTCGCGTCAGGTCACGTTCTATCTCGACCGCGCCCGCGCCGCCGCGCGCGCGACCTCGATCGGCGCGGCGACCGAATTCGCCCCTGTGATCGAGGGCTTGTTGCGAACGTTCCAGAAGGTCTATCGCGAGCGCGGCCTGCGGTTCGAGACGTCCGCGCCCGCCGGCTTGCGGTTTCGCGGCGAGCCGCAGGATCTCGCCGATCTCGTCGGCAACCTCCTGGACAACGCCGGCAAGTGGGCGCGCTCGGAGGTCGTCGTCGCCGCGGAGCGCGATCTCTCGCCCGATCCCTCCGGCCGCAGCTATTTCCTCGTCCATATCGACGACGACGGGCCGGGACTCGACGCCGCCGCCCGCGCCGCCGCGATCGAGCGCGGCCGTCGGCTCGATGAATCCCGTCCCGGCTCCGGTCTCGGCCTGTCGATCGTCGTCGACCTCGCCGCCAATTACGGCGGCGCGCTGGAGCTTGGCGACAGCCGGCTCGGCGGGCTGAGGGCGACGTTGAGGCTGCCCGGGTTTTAGAGCGTTGCGATCTTCGCGAGGCGCAGAAGGGTTTGCGACGGTCGCCGCGCGCCGATGCGTGATTTTTGACGCCAAGTTACAATACGGGGCACGCATGCGGGGGTGAATTGGGTCGCAACGACAGTCGAATTAGCGATTACCGATCAAGTTGTACCGCCGTCATGGCGAGCGAAGCGAAGCCATCCACGTCTCCGCCGAGCCGAGCTTCACCGACTAGCCTACGATCTCGGCGCGCTGGATTGCTTCGCTTCGCTCGCAATGACGGGCCGATTCTGTTTGACCGGTATCTGCTCTAAGCGCAGCCGCTGACGTCGTCCGCCGAGTATCTTTCCATTCCTTTGGGGTTTGCCGGAAGCGGAGGCGAAAGTCCTCTACGCCGTCCAGCAACCGTTTCAGAAGGCCCTGCTCGCCGGCAAAACGACGGTCGCTGCTCGCCAAGTTGATCCTCCAAGCGGCCGCCTGATCGCCCCGTCCGGAATGCGCGGCGTGCAGCCATACCCTGCGTGCGCCGCGCATTCCGGCCTGGATTGGAACTGCTATCTCACCCACGGCGGGGGAAGCCTGTTTCTCCCAAGGAGACAAGCGCAATGCCGGAAAGAAGTCTTCTGCTATTCGGCGGCTCGCGGGGCCTCGGTTTGGCGCTCGCGCAAGAGTACCTAAAACTCGGCTGGCGTGTGGTCGCCACAGCCCGGAGCGGGTCGGGAACGGCTCTCCATGATCTGCTCGGCGGCGCTAACGGCCGGCTCGAAATCGAAATCGTCGACATCACCGACCTGACTGAGGTTCACGCCCTGCATGAGCGCCTCAAGTCCCGGCGGTTTGACCTGCTGTTTGTCAATGCGGGCGTCAAGAACGCCGATGGCGAAACGATCGCCGACGTCTCGACCGAGGAGTTCGTCCGCGTGATGGTGACGAACGCTTTGAGCCCAATGCGGGTTGTCGAGACATTCCAGGATCTCGTGCCGCCTACGGGCGCCCTCGCGATCATGTCGTCCGGTCAGGGAAGCGTGAGCAACAACGAGACCGGCGGCTACGAGGTCTATCGGGCCAGCAAGGCGGCGCTCAACACGATGATGCGCAGTTTCGCCGCCCGGCATCGCGACGACCCGCGCACGCTGCTGCTTCTCGCGCCGGGCTGGGTGCGCACCGACATGGGCGGCCCGGGCGCGCGGCTGAAAATTCAGGACAGCATTCCAAACCTGGTCAAAGTCATCCAAGCGCAGGAAGGCAAAAGCGGCCTTCAGTACCTGGACTATCTCGGCAAGGCTGTCGCGTGGTGAGTGGCTGCGCGCGTGCCGAGGTCTAGCGCTTCGTCACCCAGGCCAGGAATGCGCCCGTGGAATCGGCGCCGATGGCGATGCGGCCAAGATTGGGGACGTCGAACGGCGGCCGAACGATCTTGCCGCCGTGGCGCTCGATGTCGGCGAGGCGCCGGTCGATGTCATCGACTTCCAGATAGTTCAACCAGTGCGGCGGGTCGGAGTCCGGGACAATGCCCTGCATATCGAGGATGCCGGCGACCGGCGCGTCGTTGGATTTGGCGACCCAGTAGACGCCCTTCGGAGTCGGCATAGCCTCGAAGGTCCAGCCGACGGTTGCGGCGTAGAAGGCTTTGGCCGTCTCCACGTCCCGCGTATAGAGTTCGCTCCAGGCAAAACTTCCGTGCGCCACAGCATCCTCCGCACCGGTTTCGCTCGAAGCCAGCAGATTGGCGGGCAAAGCGCAAGTCGGGCGGATTCAACCGCGCGCGAGCGAGATCGCCTTGCGCATCAGGCCGGAGAAACCGGCGCTCTCGATCTCGTCCGGCGCGATGAACGCCAGACCCTCGGGCGGTGCGGCGTTCGGCGCCGTGGCGCGGAACAGCGCCAGCCGCAGCATGAAATGGGTGAACCCATGCTCGACGTGGCCGGCCAGCCGCATCCACGGCGCCGGGAACGGGGCCTCCTCCGCACCGACTTCCCCGACATCGCCCGCGCGCCACGCGCCGCCCGGCAGCTCCATCGTCGCGCCGAGCAGGCCGTTCGGCGGCCGGCGGCGGGCGAGGAAGGCGCCGTTGGGGCGCTCGGCGAAGAACACCGCGCCGACCTTCTCGGGCCGCTCGCGTTTCGGCGTGCGGCCGGGAAACGCCTCGGGGTCGCCGCTGGCCGCCGCCCGGCAATCGGCGCGCAGCGGGCAGGTCAGGCAGGCGGGCGCCTTCGGCCGGCAGATCGTCGCGCCGATGTCCATCAGGCTTTGCGCGAAATCCCCGGCGCGGCGCGCCGGCGTCAGCGTCCGGGCGAAATCCTCGATGGCGCGGCGATTGGCGGCGATCGGCGCGGTAAAGCCCGCCAGCCGCGAGACGATGCGCGCGATATTGCCGTCGATCGGCGTCGTCGGCCGGTCGAACGCGATGGCGGCGACGGCCGCAGCGGTGTAGGCGCCGACGCCGGGAAGGGCGCGCAACGCCGTCTCCTCGGAAGGAAACGCGCCACCCGCCTCGGCGATGGCTTTCGCGCAGGCGTGCAGGTTTCGGGCGCGCGAGTAATAGCCGAGCCCGGCGAAGGCGCTCATCACCGCTTCGAGCGGCGCGGCGGCGAGCGCGCCGACATCGGGCCAGCGCCGCAGGAACTCGCGATAGTAGGGGGCGGCGCCGGCCGTCGTCGTCTGTTGCAGCAGGATTTCCGAGAGCCACACGCGGTAGGGGTCGGCCGTCTCGCCAGGCGCTGCGCGCCACGGCAGTTCGCGGCGGTGGCGGTCGAACCAGGCGAGCGCTTTGGCGGCGACCGGGACTTCAGCTAGAACGACGGACATGGCCGACGCCTCTAGCCCCACGCCTCCGAAGAAGAAACCCTGGACGACGCAGTTGGGCGCGCATCTCGCGCCGATTCTCGGCCCGGCTTTGGCCGCGCGCGGCTTGAGCGAGGCGAGCCTGGTGTCGCACTGGCCAGAAATCGTCGGACTCGACATTGCCCGCTTCGCTCGTTTCGAGCGCCTGAACTGGCCGCCGCGCGGCGAGAAGAGCGATCCCGCCGCTCCGCGGGCCCCGGCGACGCTGGTGTTGAGGATCGACGGCGCCTTCGCCATCGAGGCGCAGCATCTGGCGCAGCTCATTGTCGAGCGCGTCAACACGCATCTCGGCTGGCGCTGCGTAGCCAAAGCGGTGTTTCGGCAAGGGCCGCTCCCTACGCCCGAATCCAGAGCTCTCGTGGCCGAGCCGAGCGCCGCCGCGCTCGCCGAGGCGCGCGCGGCGGCGCCGGTGGATGACGCGGAGTTGCGCGAGTTGCTCGCCCGGCTCGGGGCGCGGGTGATCGACCGGGCGAGGAAAACGCGCCGACAGGTATGAATTATACCACGATAATGTCACGGCTATACCGGGACGCGGAAGCGCTCTAACTGGCCCCGGACCCCATCGGAGACTTTCCCATGCGCATTTTCCTCACCGGCGCGACCGGTTTCATCGGCTCGCATCTGATCCCCGAACTGCTCGCGGCCGGTCATTCGGTGCTGGGGCTGACGCGCTCCGACGACGGCGCGAAGGCGCTTGTCGCCGCCGGCGTCGAGCCGCACCGCGGCGCGCTTGAGGACCCGGCGACCCTGGCCGCCGGCGCCGCCAAGGCGGAGGCCGTCATTCATCTGGCTTTCGATCATGATTTCTCGCGCTTCGCGGCGAATTGCGAAAAGGACCAGCGGGCGATCCGGGCGCTCGGCGGGGCGCTCGCCGGCTCCGATAGGCCGCTTCTCATCACGTCGGGTACGGGGATGGGCGCCGGCGCGCCGGGCCAACTGGCGACGGAGGACGTGTTCAATCCCGGCCACGGCAATCCGCGCGTCGCGTCGGAGGTGACGGGCGCGGAAATGTCGGCGGCCGGCGTCAAGGTGGTGGTGATGCGGCTGCCGCAGGTGCATGACACGCATCGGCAGGGTCTGGTCTCGCCCTACATCATGGTGACGCACCAGAAGCGCCTCGCGGCTTACATAGGAGAAGGGCGCAATCGCTGGCCGGCGGCGCATGTCTCGGACGTCGCTCGGCTCTATCGGTTGGCGGTCGAGCAGGGGCGGGCAGGGGAGCGCTTCCACGCCGTCGACGAGGAGGGCGTCGCCGCGATCGACATCGCCACCACGATCGGCAAAGGCATGGGCGTGCCGGTGTCCTCGCTGACGCCGGAGCAGGCCGGCGAGCACTTCGGCTGGCTCGGCGGCTTCATCGCGATGGACATGCCGGCGTCGAGCGCCTGGACCCGTGAGCGGCTTGACTGGCGTCCGAGCGGCCCGGGCCTGATCGCCGATCTGCAAAAGATGGACTACAGCGTTCTCGGCTGAACCCGCGCGCGGCTTGAGCGCGCAGGACGGAGGCGCTAGAGCCGCGGGATGACCGCAGTCTCCTCGCTTGCCGGTCGGCGCGTCGCGCGGATGAACGGCGCCGGCAACAAGATCCTCGTGCTCGACCTGCGCGGCGGCGCGACTTTGCCGACGCCGGACGAGGCGCGCGCGATCCATCGCGCGCCCGGGCTCGACTACGATCAGATGATGACGCTGACCGATCCGCGCGTGGCCCCGACGCTCGCCAATGTGGTGATCTACAACAACGACGGCAGTCTTGCCGGCGCCTGCGGCAACGGAACGCGCTGCGTCGCCGACCGGCTCGCGCGCGAAACCGGCGCGACGGCGCTGATGATCGAGACCGAACGGGGCCTCATCGTCTGCGAGCGGCTCGGCGAGTGGACCTACCGCGTCGATATGGGGGCGCCGCGGCTCGATTGGCGCGAAATTCCGATCGCGCACGCCGTCGCCGAGACCAGCGCGGTCGACATTCCCGAGGCCGGCGCGTTCGGGCCGGCCGGGCTGGTCAACATGGGCAACCCGCACGCCGTGTTCTTTGTCCCCGACGTCGCGGCCGTCGAGCTTGAGAAACATGGGCCGGCGCTGGAGACGAATCCGCTGTTTCCGGAGAAGGCGAATATCTCGTTCGCGCAAGTTCTCGGGGCGCGACGCCTTCGCTTGCGGGTGTGGGAGCGCGGCGTCGGCGCGACACTGGCTTGCGGCTCGGCGGCCTGCGCCGCGCTGGTCGCGGCGGTGCGCCGCAGCCTCGCCGAGCGCGAGGCGACGGTGGAGCTGCCGGGCGGCGAGCTTCTCATCGCCTGGGGCGCGAGCGACGGGCATGTGCGGATGACCGGGCCCGTCGAATTTGAACGCGAGATTGAGCTGACGCCGTCGATCTTCGCGGCATGAGGCCAAGCCGTCTCGACGCCGTCGACGTGGCGCGCGGGCTCGCGCTCGTCGCGATGGCGGCCTACCATTTCACCTGGGACCTCGCCTATTTCGGCGCCATCGCGCCGGAGACGCCGTTCACGCCGCCGATGCGGATCGCGTCGCACGTCATCGGCTCGGCGTTTCTCGGCCTCGCCGGGGTGTCGCTGGCGCTGGCGCACGGGGGCGGCTTTCGCCCGAGCCACTACGCCAAACGGCAGTTGCGGATCGGCGCGGCGGCGGCGCTGGTTACAGCGGCGAGCTATGCGGTGGCCCCGCAGACGCCGATCGGTTTCGGCATTCTGCATTGCATCTTCGTCGCGAGCCTGCTCGCCGCGCCGCTCGTCGCAAGGCCGGCGCTGGCGCTGGCCGCGGGCCTGGCGATCGTCGTCCTGCCGTTCGTCGTTTCGACGCCGGCCTTCAATCCGCCTTGGCTCGTCTGGCTTGGCCTCGGAACCCAGGAGCCCGCGACGTTGGATTGGCGCCCGCTTGCGCCTTGGGGCGGCGTGCTGATCCTCGGGCTCGCGCTGGCGCGGCTCGCGCCGCCGTTGCCCGTGTGGCGCGCGACTGCGGCGCCGATGCGCGCGCTGGCTCTCGCGGGGCGGCACAGCCTGGCGATCTATCTGATCCACCAGCCCGTGCTGCTCGGCCTGCTCTACGCCGCGCTGACCCTTACCGGCTATTCCGAGCGTCTGTCGGTCGAGGCTTACGGGAAAGCCTGTCGTCCCGCCTGCGTTGAGGCCGGCGGGGAGATCGAGACTTGCGAGCGCGCCTGCGCCTGCGTGGTGCGCGACGCCTCCGCCGCGGGCCTCGCCGGACGGCTGTCCTCGCGCACGCTATCGGCCGAGGAGCGGCGTAGGATCGGCGCCATCGTCGAGACCTGCGGCTCCGAGGCCCCGTAAGGCCAAGTCAAAGCTTGCGCTTCGCTTCGAGGTTGACGCGGCGTTCGCCGAGCGCGCTGCGCAATTTCGCATAGTCCGGGTCGCGCGCGACGATGGCTATCGCCTCGGCGAGTTCCGCTTTGGCGCGTCCGGGATCGCCGGCGCGTTCGAGCAAATGCGCAAGCAGCGCGCGACGTTGCGGATCGTTCGGATTGAGCGCGACATCCGCTTCCGCCGCGGCGATGGCGTCGGCGAGATCGCTACCGTCGGCGAGCGAGCGGGCGAGCCGGCTCTGCAACACGGAGTTGTGCGGCCGGAGCCTTGCGGCCGACCGCAGCGCCGCGACGCGGCCGTCCTTGTCCAGCCGTCGTTCGCGGACTTTCGCCAGCAGCAGCCACGCCGGCAGCGACGACGGCGTCTTGGCGAGCGCGGCGAGCACGGCCGCCTCCGCCTCGGGCCAACGCTGTTCGGCGAACAGCGGCAGCGCGCCCTCCGGCGCGGCGGACAGATCGTTGACTCCGATCTCCGCGGCGACGGCCGCCATGATCGCGCGCCGCGCTGACGTCGAGCGCCGCCCCATGGGACGCGTCGTCGCGATCTCGAGCTTTGCAATGCCCTCCTCGGCGCGACCGTTCACGACGAGCCAAACGCCGGCTTCGAGTTCCGGTCCCTCCGCGTAGGCGAGGTAGCGCCGCACGTATTCGGCGAACTCGATGCGCTCGCCGGTCGCGGTGCGGTAGTTCCGTCCTTTCGTCCAGGACAGGCCGAAATGCGCGGCTACGCTCGGATGGACCGGCAGCTCCGCAACGCGGCTGAAATCGGGCCGCCAGTCTTTGGTGAGCTTGAACCGCGCGCGCAGCTTGGCGAACAGCCGGTTGGCGAGGTCGCGCAACAGATCGGGGTTCGGCGTCTGCGGATTGGCGAACAGCGGGGCGTCGCAGTAGCCGGCCGCGAGGCGCGAGGCGAAATCCTCGCCGCAAGCGCGGTCGATCTCGGCCTGCCGTTCGAGCGCCAGCGTCTTGTAGGCGTCGAGGTCGAGCATCGCGGCGATGTTGAGGGCGAGGTAGTCGGTTTCGATGGCGGCGGCGGAATCTCGGGCTTGCAGACGGCGGTTGAGATAGGCGTCGCCGAGTTCGATCCCGAACGGCCCGGACGGAAAATAGGTGTCGCGCGTGTTGCGCAGATGCGGCTGGCCGCCGAACGGCCACAGAAAGTCGAGCGCGACTTCAGGAAAGGCGACGCGGTCGCCGGTCGCGTCGAAGTCGAGCGGCCTACCGTTCGCTTGGGTCGCGATCACATCGGCGGCCGCCAGTCGCTCCCGGTCGCGGGCTTGCAACGGCGCCTCGATGTCGATCCATTGGGCGTCATCGCGCTCCGCGAGTTCGCCGTAGATGTCGCAAAGCCATTTCGCCTGCCGGTTTCCGAAAAAGACGATATTCAACGGCGCTCCTCTTCCGCGGCGTTTTCGTTTCCGGTCCGGGCGTTCCGGCTTTAGCCTGCGAGCGCCGGAGGGCCAAGCCAAGCCCGCGCTCCGGCGCGAAACGGGAGCGCCATTTGATTGAACCGTCGGGCGACGGCGTCCTGGAGATGCTGGACTGGACGCCCTGGGGCGCCCCGCGCCAGACCGAGCGCGGGGTCGAGACTGCGTTCCATCATCCGCTGGTGATGATCCGCGTCCGCGGCGGCGACGAAGTCCGCGTCGTCGCGCCGGCGGACGCGCTCGCCGGTCCCGAAATCGAGTGGAGCCCGATGATCTGGGCGCTGCGCGGCCGGCGTCATTGGCGAGCCCTGACCGGCCTCGGGCCGCAAAAAGTGTTTCGCGGCGCCGGCGACAGGTTGTTCCTGATCGGCGACGCCGCGTGCGAGCAGGCGTTCGAGAGCGACGTGCTCGGCGCCCGAGGGCTCGCCGGCTGGGTGCAAACGCTGGAACGGCGCATCGCCTTCTGCGAGGCGGAGGGGATCGTCTATCGCCACCTCGTCATTCCCGACGGCCACGCGATCTATGCCGACGCGATTCCCGGCGCGCCAAGCCTGGCGGCGGACCGGCCGCTCATGCAAATCTTGCGATACGGCGGCGAGCCCATTCGCGCGCGGACGATCTATCCGCTCGACGCGCTGATCGCGGGCCGCGCGACGGCCGAGACCTCGTATCCGCATGACGTTCATGTCACCGGCTACGGCTGCTTCCTCGTCTATCGCGCGCTCATGGCGGCGCTGCCGGGCGTCGATCCGGCGCATGTCGTGCGCGAGGACCAACTCAAGGCGCGGCAGATCCTGATCGCCGGCGACGTCGCCCGCAGCGTCGGCTTGCCGGCGCGGCGCGTCGAGGTTCACGAACCGCCGCCGGTCGCCGCCCGCGAGATCATCAAGGGGACCGCGTTCAAGCGCAACCAGGTCGACGTTTGGCGAACGGAGGCGAAGGCGGCGCCGCGGCTCGTGCTGTTCCGCAGCTCCAACTCGACGCGCCTGGTTCCTTTCCTGTTGCGGCATTTCTCACGCATCGTCGCGGTGGCGACTCAAAACGCGCACTACGATCTCATCAGGAGCGAGAAGCCCGACGTGGTAATGTGTGAAATGCCCGAGCGCTATTTCGCCGGCTACCAAACCAGCCCGAACGAGACGGATCGCGGCGGGCCGCCCTTCGACGCCGAGGGCTTCGAGGCCGCGACCGGATACAAGCTGCCATTGCCGGATTGAGGGCAACTCTATGGTTTGATGACCTCGAAACCCTGTTGCTTGAACAGCGTTGCGGCGGCGTCGGAGCGAAGGAACGCGACGAAGCGCTCGGCGAGCGGGTTCTTTGAATTCGCGGCGATCGCCAGCGGATAGACGATCGGGGCGTGCGAGGAATCAGGCAGCTCCGCCACGATCTTGACGCGTGGCTCCGAGGCGGCGTCGGTGGTGTAGACGACGCCGAGCGGCGCCTCGCCGCGCGCCACGAATTCAAGCGCGGCGCGCACGTTGTCGGTCATTGCGAGATGCGGCTCGACGATCTGCCAGAGCCCGAGTTTGATCAGCGATTCTTTGGCGTAGCGACCGACCGGCACGGTCTTGACCTCGCCGGTCGCGAGCTTGCCGGCGCCGAGCGCCGCCTCGACGGCGGCGGGATCAAGCGCGAGCTTGTCGATCGCCGAGGCCTTCGGCGCCACGACGACGAGGTGATTGCGCAGAAAATCGGCGCGCGTATCAGGCTTGATCGCCTTGCCTTCCGCCGCCGCGTCCATTGAGGGTTCGTCGGCGGAGATGAATACGTCCGCGGGCGCGCCGGCGACAAGCTGGCGCGCCAGCCCGAGCGAGCCGCCGTAGCTCAAAGAAACGTCGGCGTCCGCGCTTTGGTCGAACGCCGCCGCCGCCGCATCGAGTGCGGTCTTGAGGCTCGCCGCGGCGAACACGACGACCTTGTCGGCGGCGAAAGCCGGGGCGCTAAGGCCAAGCGCGATGAGGACGGCGAGAATGACGCGGCGCATGACGAACTCCATTTTTCCGAACTAGCCGAACCGATATGACGATCCCAAGGGCCTTGTCGAGCGGGGACAAGCCGGCGCCACGGCTGGCGCGCGGGGAAACTTCGCCCCATAGTGCGCCGCCCCAAGACGCGAGAAGCCCTTGCCTGTCAGCGCCCGAATTGCTTCCGCCGCCGTCCAAGTCGAAGCCCAGCTGGCGGCGTGGACCGCCGATTACGCGCCGCTGCCCGGAATCCCTGACGAATTCATCGGCCCCGACGGTGCGCGCCGCGCCCATTGGATGCGTCTTTTGAAGCAATTGGCGGCGGCGCCGTCGGGCGTGGTCGCCGAGCGCTTCGCCGCCGCCGACCGCCGCGTGCGCAACCGCGGCATGTCCTATCGCGTGCGCGGCGAGACCGCCGAGCGGGTCTGGCCGCTGAGCCGGCTGCCGCTGCTGATCCCGATGGAGGAGTGGCGGCAGATCGAGAGCGGCGTCATCCAGCGCGCCGAGCTCATCGATCAGGTGCTCGCCGACGTTTACGGCGAGGGCAAGCTGATCGAATCGGGCGCGCTGCCGGCGGCCGCGCTGACTGGCTCGCCCGACCTGATCGCCGCGATGCGCGGCGTGAAGCCGCCGCAAGGGGGATGGCTGCGGCTCTACGCCGCCGACATCGGGCGCGGTCCGGACGGGCGCTGGTGGGTGCTCGGCGACCGCACGCAGGCGCCTTCGGGCGCGGGCTATGCGCTGGAGAACCGGCTCGTCGTCTCGCAGGCGTTCCCCGAACTCTACCACGAGATGAACGTCGAGCGCGTCGCGCCGTTCTTTCGCGACCTGCGCGCCGGCATGAAGGCGAGCGGCGAGCGCAGCGAGCCGCGCATCTGCATCCTGACGCCGGGCCCCTACAGCGAGACCTATTTCGAGCACGCCTATCTTGCGCGCTACCTCGGCTTTCTCCTGGTCGAGGGCGACGATCTCGTGGTCGGCGAGGGGCAGCGCGTCTATGTGCGCACCATCGCCGGCCTGAAGCGCGCGGACGTGATCTGGCGGCAGGTCGATTCCGAGTGGATTGATCCGATGGAGCTCAATTCCGCTTCGCGCCTCGGCGTGCCGGGGCTGCTCGACGCGATCCGGTCGCGCGGCGTGGCGGTGGGCAACATGCCGGGCACGGGATTCATCGAATCGCGGGCGATGCTCGCCTTCCTGCCGCGCCTCGCCGGGCGCCTGATCGGCAAGCCGCTGGACATGCCCAACATCGCCACCTGGTGGTGCGGGCAGCCCGGCGAACGCGCGCGCGTCTTGGAGAACCTGGGCAATATCTCGATCGCCAGCGCCTTCGGCGACAACGTGCGCGGTCTTGAGAAACGCCGCGTCGCGCTCGGCTCAGAACTCAATGCGGAGGAGCGCGTCGCTCTCAAAGCGGGCATCTCGGCGCGCGGGCTCGACTACGTCGGCCAGGAGGTGGTTCGCCTCTCGACCATGCCGCGTTGGGAGAACGGCAAGCTGACGCCGCGTCCGTTCGTGCTGCGGGTTTACGCCGCGGCGACGCCCGAGGGATGGAAGGTGATGCCGGGCGGTTTCGCACGGGTCTCCGGCAAGCCGGACGCCCGCGCTGTGTCAATGGGGGAGGGCGTCGAATCGGCCGACGTCTGGGTGTTGGCGGACGAGCCGGTGGTCACCGCCTCTCTTCTGCCGAGTCCGGAGCGGGCGCATATCGCGAGGCTGCTCGGCAATCTGCCGAGTCGCGCCGCCGAAAATCTGTTCTGGTTCGGTCGCTATCTCGAACGGGTCGAGGCGACGCTGCGCCTGGTGCGCTGCTTGAGCGCGCGCGAGGTCGATCCCGAAGCGCCGATGACGGGGACGCGTGAGTCGGTCGAACACCTGAAGAACCTGCTGATCGCCTGGGGCGCCATCGACCCGCACGCGATGTCGCCGCGCCCGGCCGAGACCGCGTTGCGCGATCCCGAAAATTATGGCTCCGCGCTCTCCATCGCCAACGCGGCCAACCTCGCCGCCTCGGTCATTCGCGAGCGGCTGACGCAGCAGACCTGGACGCTGATCGGCCGGCTCAAGGCGGGGCTCGTCGAGTTGCCGAGCCGCGCGCTGAGCGACGCCGAAATCCTCGATCGCATCGACGAACAACTGACGACGATCGCGGCGCTGTCGGGGCTGTTTGACGAAAACTTCAATCGCGGCGCCGGCTGGCGTTTCTACGAGCTCGGGCGGCGCATCGAACGCGGCATCGACACCTGCCGGATCTCCAGGCAATTCGCGCATCAGAAGGCGACGGAATCCGATCTCGACGTGCTGCTCGATCTCATCGATTCGCAGATCACCTATCATTCGCGCACGCTGATCGGCGTGGCGCTGGCCCCGGTGCGCGACATGGCGTTGCTCGACCCTTACAACCCGCGCTCGGTCGCATTTCAAACCCGCCGCATCGCCGAGCACATCGCGACGCTGCCGGTGCTGCGGCAGGACGGCATTCCCGAGGAGCCGATGCGGCTGGCGACCCGGCTCAGCGCCGAACTCGACGGCGAGACCGCCGAGAAGCTCGAAGACGGCGGCATTCTCGCGATCGAGAATCGGCTCACCCAGCTCGCCGAGGCGATCGGCCGCCGCTACTTCCTGCACGGCGCCTCGGCGCGGGCCGAGAAGGTGATGGGTCTCGGATGATCTACGACATCACCCATCTGACGCGTTACCACTACGGCTCCACGGTCGTCGTGAACGACTGCGTGCTGCATCTGCGGCCGCGCGACGAGGCGGGTCAGCAAGTCCAGAAGTTCCGCGTCGAGACGGACCCGACGCCGCGCGAGTGGCGCGAACATCGCGACGCGTTCGACAACCGCGTCGCGCGGATGCGGATCGAGACGCCGCATCGGGAGATGTCGGTCAAGGCGATGTCGCGCGTCGAGGTGCTGCGCGCCGCGCCGCCGCTCGCGGCGGTTACGCCGCCGTGGGAGACGATCGCGGCGGAAGCCGCCGACTCGGAATCGCTCGCCCCCAATTCCCCGGCCTTCGCGCTCTACCCGAGCCGGCTGGTTTCGCTGTTCCCGACGGCGACCGGCTACGCGCGCGAGAGCTTCGCCGCGAAGCGGCCGATCTACGAGGCGGCGATCGAGCTCAGCAAGCGCATCAACCACGATTTCGCCTACGATTCCAAGGCGACCGACGTGCGAACGTCGCCCGCCGAGGCGTTCTCGGCGCGCCGCGGCGTATGCCAGGATTTCGCCCACGTGATGATCGCCGGCTTGCGCGGGTTGGCGCTGCCGGCGCTCTATGTCAGCGGCTACATCCGCACGATTCCGCCGCCGGGCAAGCCGCGGCTCGCCGGCGCCGACGCCTCGCACGCCTGGGTCGCCGTGTGGTGCGGGCCGTTGTTCGGCTGGCTCGGCCTCGATCCGACCAACGCGATCGCCGAGGGCGACGATCACATCGTCGTCGCGCGCGGCCGCGATTACGCCGACGTGCCGCCTGTCGACGGCCTCATCCTTTCTCACGGCGAGCACGATCTCGACGTGGAAGTCGACGTCATCCCCGTCGAGGCCAAGCCGTGATCTCACGCGCTGACATCGAAGCCGCGCACGCCCGCGTCGCGCCCTATGTGCGGCGGACGCCGCTCCTGGAGGCGGGATCGCGTTCGATCGACGGCGCGCCGATCTCGTTGAAGCTCGAATATTTGCAGCATACCGGCTCGTTCAAGCCGCGCGGCGCGTTCAACAATCTGCTGACGCGAGCGGCGCCCGCGGCGGGCGTCGCCGCCGCTTCCGGCGGCAATCACGGCGCCGCCGTCGCCTACGCGGCGTCCCGTCTCGGGCTCGCCGCCAAGGTGTTTGTGCCGAAGATTTCCTCGCCTGTGAAGGTCGACAAGATTCGCGGCTACAGCGCCGAAGTCCATGTCGAGGGCGACGCCTATTTCGACGCGCTGGCGCTCTGCGAGGCCCATGTCGCGGAAACCGGGGCGCTGAGCCTGCACGCCTACGACGCGGCGGAGACGATCGCGGGGCAGGGCGGCGTCGGGCTCGAATGGGAGCGCGACCTCGCCGCGCTCGGCTTGCCCCCGCTCGACACGGTACTGGTTGCGGTCGGCGGCGGCGGCCTGATCGCCGGCGTGGCGGCGTGGTTCGCCGGCCGCGTCAAGGTCGTCGGCGTCGAGCCCGAAGGTTCGCGCGCGCTGCACGCGGCGCTTGCGGCGGGCGAGCCGGTCGATGTCGGGGTGCAGTCGGTCGCCGCCGATTCGCTGGGCGCGCGGCGCGTCGGGGCGCTCAACTTCGAGATTTGCCGCGCCTGGGTCGACCGGGTCGCGCTGGTCGGCGACGACGCGATCCGCGCGGCGCAAACGGCCTTGTGGCGCGAGTTCAACATCGTCGCCGAACCCGGCGGCGCGGCGGCTTACGCGGCGTTGGCGAGCGGCGCCTATGTCCCCGAAAGCTCCGAACGCGTCGGCGTGCTGGTTTGCGGCGCCAACGCGGATCTTACCGCCTTCGCTCGCTGAATAAGCCGTCCGGCGCCAGCCTGAAATTGCGAAGTCTAGCCCGGCGCGGTGTCGCCGGTCGCGCTCGCGCGTCAAGACCAATCGGCTGATTCGCCGCGTTTTGCTGTGTCCGCTGGCGCTCGAAGTCTATCGCAAATCTCGATACCGCAACTCCAAGACATAATCCACAAAAATATTACGAAATGAAGCTTAATCAAAGCAAAATTCGCGCAAATCCGCATGACAAACTTTAAGGAAGGGGTAAATTGACGTTGCAAGGTGAAGCAACGCGATGGAACTGGAGCCGTTCAACAGACCGGCGTCGCGCATCCGCACGCCGCCGCGCGAGATCGGCTTTCTCGCCGCCTACGGCGCGCCGATGGAGGCGCTGCTGCACGCCGCCGAAATCGCCGAGGCGATCGGCGTGGCGCCCGATTTCGCGCTGCTCGGCGAAGGGCTGGCGCAGGAGGAGTTCTTCTATCGCGCGCTCGCCAACCGGGTCGGCGCGCCGTTCCACATCGGCCCCGTGGCGCTCGACAATGCGTCCTCGCCCGCCCGCGCGATCAAGCTCGGCATCGCCTATCTCGCCCCGCTGGGCGCGCCGTATCGCGCCATCGCCGCGCCGCGCGGCGAGGCGTTGCGACTGCTGCTCGACGCGGTCGATCACGGACGCGCCATCTCCGGGCTCGCCATCACCTCGCCGAGACGGCTCGGCGCGCTGGTGCGGGTCGAGCGCGGCCGCGAGATCGCCTCGCTCGCGGCGCTTAGCCTGGAGCGCATCGACCCCGCGCTTTGCGCGCGCGGCGAGATGCGGGTTTCGCAGACGCTGTGCGCGGGCGGATTCGGGTTCGGCATGATCCTGCTCGCCATATTTGCGCCGGGGGTCGAACGCTTCGTCCTGTCGGCGCTGCTGTGGGCGCTGTTCTCGGCGATGATCTGCCTGCGCTTCGCTTGCGCCATCGCGGCGGACGTCGCGCCGCCGCCGCCGCCGCTCGCCGACGTCGATCTGCCGGTCTACACCGTGATCGTGGCGATGTTTCGCGAAGGCGCGGTCATCCCGAAGCTGATCGCCGGGCTCAACGCGTTCGACTATCCCGGTATTATGGCGCAGCCGCCACAAGAAGTGAATCCCCGGCCGCCCTACATTCCGGGGCATGGCCGAGATACGCACAGTCACCACGCTCCGCGCCAAGCGCGCTGAGATTTTGGCTTCGATCATGCTGTACGAAAAGCGCCTGGCGCAAGCTCGCGCCGATCTCGCGCACGTCACCGCGTGCATTTCCATTTTCGAGGCGAGCGGCGATCAGGAAGAGCTTTCCTCCTACGTCGACACTCACCGCCTATTCGCCCGTGGCGAGATGATCGCCCTATGCAAGCAAGCCCTCGCCAGCGGCCCTAAGACGACCAAAGAGCTCGCCCTTCACGTCATGGCGGCCAAGGGCATGGACACGGGTGACAAGGTGCTGGCGCACGCTATGGCGCAGCGGATGATCCATGCCCTACGTCAGCAATGGCGGCGGGGCGGCTTGGCTGAGAAGGGCAAGGAAAAAGGCGTCAGGGTTTGGGCGTTGTCTTAGCCGAGCATTTAGACCGCGAGCGAAGATAAAAGAAGTCCTGAACATCAGTCGGGATGATATGCCTGAACGGCGGCAAGACCGCGCATTCGATGACGTTCCTAACTCGCGCGTGGTAGACCAGATGGCGCGGCGTCTTAATGCTTATCGTTTCGGCAATCCTGTCCATGCCCCTATCCTCCGCGGAAACTAAGAGAGAGCGGCTTCCGACTTCGGCGCCCCAGCCGCCCCGCTGAGGGAATAGTGCGGAAGCGCATGAAGGAATTTGTCGCCGGCCTCAGTCGTCAGACATTCCGAGCCGTCCGCTGATTTCCTCACGGTGACTTCGATCGGGGTTTGACCGAGCTTCAGATAGAAGCGCCACCATCCCGCCTTGCGGCCGATAATGGCGTCCGGGACGGAGAGCTTCCAAAGCCTCCCCTCCGGGTTGTAGCCGCCTATGGCTATGATTTCCGGGCCAGAATCTCCCGTAATCACGAACTGGACTCTTGCTTGGATAATCACGCCGTCATGCCTATTTGATGCGTAAGAGTTGCGTGACGATATGCTTTTGTATCGTAACCATCTCGCATCTTATAGAGCAAATGTAAACAAGGCAATTATACCAGCATTAAAAATGCCCTGCGCGCGTGAATGGCCGCGTGCGATCGAACCTGCTCCATCTCGCCAAGGTGCGAGGGCTATCGTGAAAGAAGGTGAGCTGGAGCCAGCGCGCGCGGCTGGCCTTGAACCAATCGTGAACATTCACTTGCGCGAATCAAACAACGGTTCATAATTAGCGAACCAGGACAGCGACTCTCAGAACCTCACTACGCGCGGTGCCTCACGGGGGGCATCTCGCCCCAGTGAGGCCGGACTAATGTCCACTGCGAAGCTTATAGAAGCCTGGGACGAAGCCGAAGCAAAAACCGTCTTTGTACGGGATTACGATCGGCTTCGGTTAGGCAAGTTGGAGCATATACCTGCCCACTTTCGGCGACCCCGCCGCCCGCGGGATCGCCTAAAGTAGACTCCATAGCGCGATGACTAGCGGCCCTTCGGGGCCGTATTTTTTTTGCGTCGACACACTAAACTATCTCATTGAAATGTAAAGAATTTTTTTAATGAGTCAGAACAACGGGTTAACACACCCCCAAGTTTAGGCCGCCAAGTGACGCTGCCAGTATCCGACAAAATCGACGCTGGACGCTTTGTGCATCGCCAGCCCGGCGACGCGGAACGTCTGATCGCCGTTGCTCATGCGGCGGTGATCCTCGCGCCAAGAGGACTCTTGCGCGTACCGGAGCAGATAGTCGCCCGCGACGTGATGGTAGTGGCCGATCTCCGCGCGGCGCAGGCGGCTGAAATATTCCTCAGCCCAATTCGTGCAAGCGCCGTCGAAGCTGTACGCCTCTTGATGATTGATGCGCTTCATCTCAAACGCGCCGTGCAAGCCATCCCATGACGTCGCTTCGTCGGCGTGAACCGTGGTTCCCTTGGCGATGCGCGCTTTGATCCAAGCCTGCGCCGCGCCTTCTGTGCGAAACACGGCCGGGACGCTGTTGCCGTTGCGCTCGCGCACGATGACGACAACCTTGCGCTTGCCGTTCTGATTGCGGGCAAGCCGGCGATCGACGCGGTTCTCGGCGAGGTTGCGAGGCTTCACGTAGCCGCCGAAATAGCCGCCGTCGACCTCGGCAACCTTGCCCTCGCCGCCGACAACGCGGCCCTTCAGTTCCTCAGCCATGGACTCGCGGAGCTTGTGCGCGAGAACGAACGCCGTCTTGTACGACGTGCCAAGATCGCGGCTGAGCGCCAGCGCGGACTTGCCCTTGACCTCATTCATGAAGATCGCAATGGCCGCGAGGTACTGGCGCAGCGGCATTTTGTGAAAGGCGAAGATCGTTCCCGACGTGACAGAGAAATCGGCCTTGCAAGCGCGGCAACGGAAGCGGATCGCGCCGTTCGGGCGACGGCAGTCATAGGCGTTCAAGCCGCCGCAGTTCGGGCAGACCGGCGCGCCGTTCGTCTCTGGCCAGCGCACGCGGCGGAAAGCGCCTTCGGCTTCCTCTTCCGTCATGCGGATCACCTGCGCCAAGGTAAGCGTCTTGGCGGGGCGGGAGAGAAGGAAGTGTTGCGCCATGATACGATGTTCCCGAAAGTGAGAACATCATGCCATATGCGGTATCATTGTCAATAAGAAAATATCGTATATGATAACTCTCGTTCCTTTCCGAGAACGAGGGCGACATGGGAATCAAAAAGACGGAGCAGGAATGGGCCGAGGCCGCCGCTCGCCATCTCAAAGCCGAACTGAAGCGGGCCGAAGTCACCTATGAGGAACTGGCGGAGCGCCTAAAGGCGCACGGGTTTGAGGAAACCAAAGCGAGCATTGCAAACAAGCTGGCGCGAGCAACGTTGAGCGCCCACTTTTTTCTCGCTAGCTTGGCCGCTATAGGAAAGGACCGCGTGGCTCTTGAAGAAATTTAGGGCAAACAAAAATGAATTATGCTGGTATTGTCATAATATTCTCAATATGGGCTATCGGGGTTATCTGCATATCAATAATACTTCATGCCTATTTACCAGAGAAGATAGACCCCCAAGAAAATTCCAGAAATGATAGCAGAGCCCCCGCAGAAAACAGCGAATACAAGAGCAACAATAAAATCTTTACTGCGGTAATGTTTCATCTCGTATGCAAATATAAAACTTATCGGAATAAACATAATTCCGAGGAAGAAGCAAAATCCTTTAGAGAATGGATAGCTATCGGTATTGGCATTTTTACTTTTGTCGTTTTGACCATCACCTGTGTTGCTATAATAAACCAAGTGGAAGAAATGAGGAAGGCATACGAGCCGATGAGTGAACAAGCCCGCTACACTAGAGAGGCTTATATTGCGATCCAGCGCCCGTATATCGTCGTCGGCGACGACCCGATTATCACGCCCATCCCCGATCCTAAGCTCCCGCAGCCAATGGGTTGGGGAATACGCAGCGTCGCCGTGAACAAGGGTCAAACACCGGCAAATATTAGAAGTATCACCTTGTTGGGAGAGGCTAATAAAGACTGCCCGGCTCTTTTCAGTATGTACGCGCCCAAAGACCCCGAGTTGTATTACAGGAGAGAAAGCCCTGACCAAATCGTCAGAATATTCCCGTCTAAAAGCGTACCGCTCGGCACTGGAAACAGGGCCAACAACAGAGGGGATGGGCTCCCAATACTTAACGGAAGCGCCGATTGGGACGCAGAAGGATACTCTATTCACTTTCTTTTCGGTTCCATTCACTACACTGACATGTTCGACGGAACGCCTGAACATATCACCAAATTCTGCTACGTTCTGAAGGGGACAAAGTCCGGAGGCAATTTGACCGTTAAATCTGACGGCTTGTGTCCCTACTGGAATTGTAGTGACGAGGAATGTAAATACGATCAAGACCGTTTTCAAAAGCAGATCAAAACCATCGTTGATAGTTTGCCGGCAGAAAAGCGATTTTGCCCTTATTAGCGCGCGGCGCGCTGCGCCGGTCAAGGCGCGACCTCCTAGCTAGGACTCTCCCGGGTCATGTGGGAAATCCTCGCCTCGGCGCTTGTGGCGGCTGCGCCATAATACCGGACTATCCGAAAGCCAAGCTCGACATCAAACTCGTCATCGAGGCCGGCGACGAGGAGACGCTCGACGCCATCATCGCCGAGCGCCTGCCGCCGCGCTACGACGTAATCGTCGTCCCGCCCGGCAAACCGCGGACCAAGCCGCGCGCGCTCAATGTCGCGCTCGACGTCGCGCGCGGCGACCTGTTGTGCGTCTACGACGCCGAGGACGAGCCGGCGCCCGATCAATTGCGCCGCGCCGCCGCGCGCTTCGCCGCGGACGCGACGCTCGACGCGTTGCAGGGGCGCCTGACCATCGCGAATTGGCGCGATTGCTGGCTGAGCTTCATGTTCGCGGTCGAATACGCCTCGCTGTTCGAGCTCATCAATCCCGGCCTGTCGGCGCTCGATCTGCCGGTGGCGCTCGGCGGCACGACCAATCATTTCCGTACCGCCGTGTTGCGTCGGGTCGGCGGCTGGGACGCCTGGAACGTCACCGAGGACGCCGATCTCGGCCTCCGCCTCGCCCGCTTTGGCGCCCGCGTCGGCGCGCTCGATTCCGAGACGGTCGAGGAGGCGCCCAACGAACTCGCCAACTGGTTCCGGCAACGCACGCGCTGGCAGAAGGGTTGGATGCGCCTTGTCAAGGCGAGGACCATTTCCACGTATTTCAATGATTTATGGGACATTTTGTCGCAGAGATCGGTTTGGTCGCAACGTTATCGCAACAGTTTGTATCCCAGGGAGTTCTGACTCAATTGAACCATCGCGGACGGCAGCGGCGATCGCGAGACCGGCGAGGAAGTTTCGCGCCTTTATCGTATCGTGTCGCGACGGCTCGAAAATCTTTCAGACGACGATCAGATTCCACTAACGTTCGGGGGCGAAAGCAAAGAGACGTTTGCAATTGGCCTTGTTGGGCATGACAGGCTCGACGCTGCGCTCTTGGAGAGGTCTCGTAGGCCTTGTCAGCACTAACGCACTGTCCCACGAACGCGGAAGCGAGGAGCGGAAGGGCCGCGTCTCGCAAAAGCCTGACAGCGCAATTCATCACTCGGATCGTAAATTGATCAGGGACATTTTCCGCGCGGCCTGGCCGACGGCCGAACCTGGCGATCCTATGCGAACTGATTCATCCGACCACGCGTCGGGGATTGATCGGGGGACGGACTTCCGTCGATCCCTATTCGCTGTCGCGCCGACACTAACGATTGCGGGTCAGGCCGGAAATCATGCTTGGGCAAGCGGGTGCGCTTTCGCCGACCCGCAACTCCTACGTGAGGCTTGAGTACGGTGAACTCAAATGCAACCTTTCCGCCACTACAGTATCGGCACAGGAGATGCCGATGGCGAAAATGACTCTATCCGCACAAGATAGTACTTATGAAGCAGATTCACAAGTCTCCGCTAAGTCCAAAAGAGCCAACAAGGCGCGCAGGGCGATCGGAAAGGCCAAGATACAATCGTGTATATTAGACTATCACGGACAAAATTTTGACAACTCACACGCCCATTTCTTGCAGTCTGAGCAGAAATTGGATGCACTCTTGCTTCTATTTAAGCCATTAATACCTTGCGCTAAGAGAGACAAAATGATGAAAACGGCGGATGTGGCGATTAACCAAATTGTCGGTGCCCGAGCCCGAGCGAAACAGGAGGAAGAAGCAGCTGGTAGCGCAGAAAAAGTGGTTTGCGATCTTCTAGATAGCTTGCTTCTGGCGTCTTCGCAGCTGAAAGAGCTGCAAAAACAAAAAGTTTTGAGTGCAATTGTAGACGACGAATTGAGCAGTTTGTTTGCCGTCTTAGCGAAACAGGGTTCGAATTCTGCAGTAAGCGGAGTGTACGGAGGACTAGGTCCCCTGCCAATATCGATTCAGCTCGGCGCGGCGCTTCTTCCGCTTATCGCGATTCTCAAGCAGATGGCCGAAGATCTATCTGCAGCATCCTCAATTCGGTTTCCTTGCGAGTATCAATGCGCGAGCGCTTTGGCATACGCGTGGTTCGAAAACACCGGAAAATACCCTACACTGACGCACAACTCCGAAGGCGCAAGGACGTTGTTCCAGAAATTTATGGACACTGCGGTACCGCGGCCACCGATTGGCGACGACGTCCTCCGATGTGTGATTGATGAACTTCGCGAAACCACAGGTCCCGAAGCCAGATTGATGTCTCGCCGCGGCGAAACTGAATCCATTCCGAGGTTCCGCGAAGAGCGAGAACGGACCGAGCGGCTTAACCTCTGGTTTCGGGAATTGCTTGGGGTGCAATAGACCGCAAAAAACGCCCCCAAAAATCCCTAAGCGCGTTCGTCGGTTTAGTTCAAGACGGTCTCGCCACCGGCCAGAAAACGGTGGTTTACAAGGAGAGCGTCAGTGTCCGGTCGTATACCTTTCAATGAGCGCCTGTGGTGCAAAGTCAAAGAAGCGGTCGAAGTAGTCGGTGAAGGCCGCACCAAGTTGTACGACAAACTCGCGTCCGGCGAGATCGTCTCCAAGAAAGAGGGGCGGAGCCGCCTCATCTTTGTCCCCTCGCTGCTGGAGAAATTCGGCCTCAAACCCGAGTAACCGGCCGACAAAACATTCCCTCAATCATAGAGCGCGCCCGACAAGATTCGAAACGCTTGCCGGCGCGCCCAACGATATTGGTGAAGCTGCCAGTACCTGTCGACTAACCGCAACACCGCAAACGTGACGGTCACAATCGCTGCGGAAAGCCGAGCGCTTTTCCGCGTGGTCTGCGGATGCGTTGTCAGGCGACGAACAACAGCGTCTTCGTACGCGCGATCGCCGATCGGCCGGCCGGAATGCCGGTTCGTTCGGTCTCATCTAGCGCATCCCAATTGAAAGGCTGTCGTGAAGCGTCCCCACGCCCGCGGGCGTCCTACCCTCGAATCCGTCGCTGACGCCGAGGCCCAGAATCGAGACCGGGCAGATCAGTTAGTTGACCTTGTACCCGAGACAGCAATTGCGCTCGAAGCCTCCGAGGCAAGCGCGCCTTGCGGCTTGATCATTTGCGCGCTGAGTTCGCGACGCTTCCGCTTTTCGAGGATCCGCCAATTCGTTCGCACCGCCAAACGATTTCCCGCGGGGAGAGAGGCGGCAACCATACATCTC
Organism: uncultured Pseudomonadota bacterium; assembly: GCA_963807735.1. Classification (GTDB taxonomy): domain Bacteria; phylum Pseudomonadota; class Alphaproteobacteria; order Rhizobiales; family Beijerinckiaceae; genus Roseiarcus. The sequence goes on from CAWEDI010000052.1 coordinate 109,178, forward strand.
GCGACTGCGGACGCGCTTGAGACCCTCGATCTAAAGAAAGCTGTCGGTCGATTCCGCACGCGCTTGAAACGATGCGGCTTTGCCGGATCGCTGTTGATCGGCGGTATTGAGGTGGCTTGGCTCAGCCGCGACCGGAAGTGGATTCTCCACGTGCACGTTATGGCAGTGGGCGTCTCGGCCGAGGCATGGGCTAGGCTAGAAGACAAACTGGCAGACTGCGGTCGCTCGGATCCCGTGGACCACGAAGAACTGGTGAACCCGGAGCGCTGGCTCTCCTACGCCCTTAAATTCGTCACCTACTACAAGCTCCGCCGGGGCGGGCGGGAGTCCAAGGTTTCGCTGCCCCCGGACCGGCTCGCCGAGCTGGCGAGCTGGTGGGCCCACTATCAGCACGACGATTTCGTCTTCCTATTTGGCGCGCGGCGCCGTGGTCGCAAGATCGATGTTGAGCCTAGCGCCATGGCCGCTTTGGCGAATCGAAGTTTGGTGAAGGAGTGACAGACAAGCGCCATCGATGCAGCCCTCGGTGCACGCCGCTATCGCGTCAGTAAGAACTGAAGGTGTCGAATCCTGAAAGTTTCAGGATTCATTTTGTGGAGGTGAAAATGGAAGAGAACGAGTTGTCGATTATTTGTTCGGCGGAGACGTCGATCGAAACGAAGGATCGCGGAGGATCGAAAAGCGCGTTCGTTGCTGTATGCGATGAGAGAGAAAAATTCAACGCTCTTCGCGAACAACACAGCCGAATGTTGGAAGAGCATGCGCGAGCACTCGATCGTTCGCTAGCAGCTCTCTATGCCCTTCTCGCGTTTGTTTACTGGGCCTGGGGCGAACTACTAGAGAACGATGCGGAGTTCGACCGTCTGCGCGAACACGAGTTTTTTCAATGCTCGCGGCAAAAACCCGACAAGGAGAATTTGTGTCGACAATTGCTCTATTTTATCGCTGACGCTCAAACGGAAAAAGAGCGGAATCGATGGAGCAAACCTGCGAAGGTGCTGGCGCATTTTCGAACGGAAAAGGTTTACCACGAAGATGTCGCGCGGCTTCTCAAAGAGCGGAATGGTTTCGTCAAAATCTGCCGCTCCATCTCTGCCGGTGGGGCGGAGTGTGACGGCGTCAACGGTGACCTTGATCTGCTCGCCCGTGTGGCAGTCGATCCCGCGGCCGTTGCTAGCCCCGGAACGGCTGCGCGATCGATCGCACTTCGCGTAGGGGCGCCCGACGCTTCCCAGGTCCCGCTGGAAGAAGAGGAAACGGCACCTGAAAATGGCAACCCCGATATCGAAATAGCGGAGCACCGCGATCCGGACATTGTCGCCGCAAGTTTGGGCGATAGCGCCGAAGAGCGGTTCGCCCACGTTCGAACTAACCGCCTTCCGGTTTGGCCGGCATCGGTCTCGGAAGCGCGCAAGAAGCATCTATTCGTGAAGGCACTTGACGGGAAGATCGCGCGAACTTTGCGCTGCAAGTACGCCGCCGTCTTTGTGAAAATCGGCGCGCTGAACGCTGAAGTCGACTATACTGAAGTTGAGGCGCTGCACATCCGACCGTGGGACGGTACCGTACCGCCCGATATGATTTCGACCCGCCACGGCGAGCACGAGGAAAAGAAGGAGGGCGGTGTCTCACCTCCAGCTGTCGACGACGAGACGCCGCGCACGGGATCGCCGACCTCGCTCGTCTCTCCGCCAGAACGTGAGCCGACACCTTCGACGATCGCCGAGCCATCGCGAGAACCGGAGTGGACATTACCTTTGGCAGACGCACTTACACCCGCCGGCGCTATCGGAACTGGTAAACCTCCACCGCCCATCGGTCTGACGAAACTCGCTGCCCGAGCACGGCCGCCTGTGGTCGAAATCCTCAAGTCTCGGTCAACTCGGCGATGACCAAATCGTCACCGAAAAATCGAAGCCGACGCGATCCGCGGGCAACTGAGTGGAACCAGCGATGCATTGCGATCGGTCGTCGCACCCGGCGGGCTCTTCGAAAAATTGTGACGTCGGGGAATTCGCCGTCCTCATGACGGCACGCAACCGTAGGCACTCGATGGCCCGCGCCGTCAACCACGCATTTCCACTCGTTCACGGAGAACGGCTGCATCGGCGTCAACGAGTTCAGCCTTGGCGCGCGATTGCTCAGCGATGCCTCAGGCCTAGCGCGGTGTCACAGCGGCAAGTCCACCTGCGCCGGCGAGGCGACGCTCACGGGCCCTCCAGGGGCTCAAGGACGGCTTCGGCGACCCGACACGGCAAAATCCGCCGGTTCGACCGATACCCTGTGCGCCTGATTATGGCCCGCGCAACCGCCCTTCTACGCGAGACCGCGCTTGCCGTCGGTGACGTTGACGCCTTTATCGAAAGTACCGCCGAAGTGGCCCCTTGTCTGCGCATTCAGACCATTCCTCCCGCAATCGCACGAAGGCCGCGTCATCAAGTGGAGTTCCGCTTCGTGCGCGGCTGCACAACAATCTATCAGGCGAACAGAAGGCGGCGCTACGCGAGAGACTACTCTTGCCAGGAGCGCAATCCACTTGCGCCGTGCCAGAACAATTCCGGCCCTTCGCCTACCGCGCCCACCTGGCCTACGTCGCCTACGTCATATTGGGGGTTCAATCTGAAAACGGAGACGCTCGCCCAACTAACTACAGAGAGCGATTTTGAGTGTTAGCCAAATTCCTATGGTTTCCGGGCACCCAAACTCACCCCGCAATCGCTAGAACGCGTTTCCCCCAAAATTCGTGAAGACACCCCACATGACCATCACCCATCATTCTCACGATCCCTCCGCCTATTGCCGTAGGCACCGACTATTGCTGTAGGCAACCCCTACCTGATCAGATGCAATTTCTGTCGTAGGCAGCGGTATTCTCAACGCGAGAATGACACGCGCCCCCCATGCAATTGTTAAATGTCGGAACGACGAAAAAAAGGAAATCGACTATGTTGCGTAAGCGTCCAACGAATGAGGCGAAGCGCGTCAGCGCGATGCCGGCAAAGGCAATGACGATCACCCCTCAGACTATAAAGGGTGACAAGGAGCTGCATCCCTTCACTCACGAGATCGAGTTCCTCGGTGTCGGCGTCAGCGAGAAGCGCGGCAAATTTCTTCTCGTGCAGAAGGGCGACAAGCATGCAGTGTTGAGCGTTAGGGCTCTGAAGCGCCAGCCGCAAGACGAGCTCGAGCGGCTCGAGGCGTTGGACGTTGATCTGATTCTGAATAAGGCGCAGGCCGAATTTCTCGTGCGCGCGCAAGAAGCCGTTGGCATGCCAACCACTTTCAAGGTTGCTACCCAGATTGGATGGTTCGGCGACGTGTTCGTTTTGCCGCGCTTCGTTTATCCGCAGCAGCCTCCGATCGCAGGGATGCCCAAAGGGTGGTCGCGAGTCTTGGTGCACTTGGACGCCAAGGATGACGACGTGCATTCCCGGTACCGCTGCTACGGCGAGCGGTCAGGGTCGAAGGAGATCTTCCGGCTCTGCGGCGGCAATTCCCGTTTGATGTTCGCCGCCGCGTTGAGCTTCGTCGGACCGTGCTGCAAACCGTTCGGGCTCCGTCCGCCTGGCGTTCAAGCGGTCGGGGATGCGGCGAGCGGCAAAACCGTGTTTGGCATCATCGCCGGCGCGACCAACGGCGGCGTACCTGACAGCACCATCGGCTTCGGCTCGGCATGGAACGGCACCCCCAACGGATTGGAAGAATACGCCCCGGCGCACAATCAGACGCTCATGGTGTTGGACGAAACGTCATTGATGCCGACCGACGACAAAGGGCGCGCGCTGCCATTCGGCGAGGCCCTGATGCGGTTGGCCCAAGGACAAGGCAAGAAGCGATCAGGGCGAGGGATTGAGCGATGGTCGGCGACCCTCGTCAGTACCTCCAACTTCTCCGTTTGTCAGCTCCTCGACGCCAAGCGCCGCGAACAGTACATGGCCTATGTCGATCGTCTCATCGACATCCCGGCACCGAATGGATCGACGTCGTTCTTCGAAAACCTCCACGACTTCAAAGACGCTGACGCGTTCGGTCAGCATTTGTTCGATCTCGCCACCCGGAATTTTGGCCATCCGCTCCACGCGTTTCTTCTCGGGCTGACTCGCGAGCTTTCGAAGGACCGGGGTGCGCTTGCCGCGGTCGTCGCGGCGAATGTCGCCAAGTACAAAACCGCAGCGGCCGAGATCACTTCCCCGGTTCGCGGCGTGAGTCGCGTATGCGGGTATTTTGCGACGGTGTACGCAGCCGGCTGTTTGGCCCGCCGCTACAACATTTTGCCCTTTAAGAGACCCGAGCTCTTGAAAGCGATCATGTCGTGCCATCGCGACCACGTTGCATTTGTGGACGCCGAAGTGGCGAGGTTGTCGGGTCGGACGATGCCACCTCAGCCAGCGATCGTCGCGCAAGGCGTTGTCGCGGGCGTTGCCGTGCCCGCCGGGACGCCGTTCGAGAAGGTTCGCAAGTTCGTCAACGACAGCCGCAGGAAGGGCTTCCACAACCTCCGCAGGCGTCCTGACGGACGGCCGCGTGGAATGCCCGCCAAAACCGTCCAAGTGCTGGGTTATCTCGGCGAGCATGGTGGTTGGAAAGAGTTTTGGATACCCAATCCGACATTCCAACAGAATGCCGGCGGCGAGCGAGAAAGCGATGAACTCAAAAGGGAACTGCTCGGCCGCGGCCTGATAGTGGTCAGTCGCCGGGGAAATCGAGTCAGCTACGTCGTCAAGCGGAAGCTACCAGACGGCCGGCGGCCCAATTTTGTCGTCCTGCGCTACCCTACCCCAGATGGCCGGAAGACACGTTAAGCAATCGCTCAGGCATCGGCGCTCAAAAAGGCAGTTGTCCGGTGTCGGCGCGCGTCAGCACCGAGTTCGACCGCTTAAATGCAAAAGCGGCCTCTTGTTAATGCGGTCATGGTGCGCGCGCTCCAATCGAGGCCTCCCGGCTCTCCGAATCATTCTCTCGTCGATAGCGCGGCCGAAATGCGGCGCGCGTGAAACGAATCCCACAACTCTATCCTCTCAAACCGCAATTTCCCGAACCCCGGCATCTTTCAGTAGGTTGTAAAGCTCGGCCACCTTGACCCTTTGGCCTCTCTCTTGACAGAATGCGAAGATCGCCCGCTGCTTTGCGCGCGAAAGAGCGACAAAGAAGGTCGAAAGGCCTTCTGTGTCGCCCGGGCGGTGCGCCCACCAAGCTTGGTCGTCGAGTCCGACAAAAATGATCGTGTCGTATTCCAGGCCCTTGCTCTTGTGCACGGTCATAAGAGGAATTTGGCCGAGCCCCTCGAATCGATCGAGGCATTCGGCCCAGCTCGCTTCTGCTGCAGTATCGATGAAGTGGGTTCGGAACGCGTCAACCATGATGGCGAGGAGATCGCCCGTCGTATACTCAAGATAAGAGCGCGCGATTGCGCGAAGGTCGAGAAAATTGAAAACTCGATCGGCGAACACGCTGGCGCTGAACCCCGACGGCGGCGTCTTACCCATTTCTGAGCGGAGCGCCGAGACAAAGTCAGTGAGTTCCTTCTCGACCCGAGCATCGGCAACTTCATCGCCCGTTGCGATCGTTCGAATGTCCCTCAGAGCCGCCATGCAGATTTGCCAAGCGATCGGCGCTCGTCGAGTCGCTGCAAGCCGAAGCAGAGATGCAGCGATTTTTGAGAATGAGCCGGTTAGGAGATCTTGCAAGGTCGTTTGCCCCAGCACGTGACTTTCGTTTCGAAGACGCAGTCCATGGTGCTCGAGCGCGGTCGACAGGTCCGCTTGGAAGTCGTCCGCCTTTTGCTTGACCAATACGGCGTAGTCACGCGGCAATCGATTGCGCTGCGCCATGTCGGCCTTTAGCCAGCGGGCGAGATGGTCAGCCTCGCCCCTTTTCGTCGGACAGGTCCATACTTGTGCGACATCCCCGTCAACCTCACGGGCTGCTTGCGCCAGCCCAGCGGAGGACGTCGGGTCGATTGCTCGCGCCACGACATGCTGGATGCGCACCAAGTCCGGTGACGATCGAAAGTTAAATTGCAACGGTATGCGCGTTGCCTTGAAATCTGCTTGAACGGCCTGAAACGCGTCGATCCGCGCGCCCGCCCACACCATGATTCGTTGTTTGTCGTCGTCAACCGCAGTGGCCGCCACCTCTCCACCTTTGAAGGCCGAAAGCAGGAAATCATACTGAGCGTAAGTCGTGTCCTGAAACTCATCGACAAAAGCGAACGGATATGTGACGTGTAACGCCCGCCCAATGTTTGGGATTGATCTTAGCAGCAGCTCGGCAAGCCTGTTCAAGCTCACGAACGAGAGCCGTGATTGCGGCCGAGCGCCGAGTTGGCCTTGCCACCAGCGCAGTATCACAAACTCGTTTGCCGAGCGCGGAGTGGGTCGCGTAATCGGCAATCGATATGCGCCCACTTGATGGGTTTCAAATTCTCTATCGTCGAGCCCGGCTGTTTCAGAGCCCCACGTAGCGTTCGGAGACGCGACTCGCGACCCGTTGAGAAAGCCGGAGATTTGGGGGCGTTTGGGAAACACGATCTCGTAGGGACGTGTTGGCCGCCGGTCCTCCGGTATCGCATCCAAGAAGCGGTCGACAAGGCTCTTCGTAAAGGCGTCGAAAGTCATGGAGGCGAACCGATAGGCGAGCTCTGGCGGGCAGCGCTTTCGCACTCTGTCGCCGAGGTTTTCCGCCGCGTCGGACTTGAAGGAGATTGCCAAGATACGAAATGGCGCTGGGCACAGGCCTGTTTCGAGGAGATGACATGCTAGGAGCGATCACGCAGCGATCGGCAATGCCTCCGCCCCGAATGGCCCCGAAAGAGAGGCAAGCATACTGATGCCGGACGTCCTAGAACGCGTTCGACGGCGGCCCAATCCTCAATATACCGTCTGCTCGAACCGGCTCGGCGATCGCGCGAGGCCTCCGGGCACCGCATTCAGGCGTTCGCGCCAAAATTATTTTTCGGTCCGGCGCGAACGGCGGCGGTCAACCACGGCAAATTCTGACGGCCTGGGAGAAAGTTCAACCAGCCGGGCACCCTTGCAAATCCCCGAATGCCGGCTAATTCTAAGATCGCGAGTTTAGTTGACGAGGGTCGTGACGACTCCATCAATCGAGCTCGACACAATTAAACCAGTCGGGTGCGACTGTTTCTATGATGGAGAAGGACCATATGAAATACGCCAAATCCAAACTCATAAAGACGAGAATGGCTTCACTTGCCGTGGCCCAGCGGGGTCGTAAACAAGCCGTCGAAGACATCCCCGTCACACTCTTGATCCCGATGTCGAGGTTAGGCGGCGGGCGGTACGCTCTGTATCAACGTGGCGCTGGCAGCTATTTCGTACGCACCGTCGGGCCAGTGTCTCAGCAAGATCTCGGTGTTAGCGTAGATGCAGCAGCAAAGATATACGAGTTCGAGTCGCGGTGGGGGCTATATCATCTCATTCGAGAGAAGATCCAAGCGCCCGTCCGCGTCGTAGGCGAAGATGGGTCAATTTATGATACGCGAAAGGACAAGCAGCTCTATAAAGGATCTTGGGACTACGAGGCAGTGACAGCGCACGAAACACGGGGCGGTCGTCTTTATCTTCGATTTACGGATCCGCACGAAACGCGCGTAATGATTGTGTCGGCGTCAACCAAGGAAAAGCTGGCGCAATTGAAGGATCTATTTGGTGAACCGACCAACGAGGCGTTAATGGAGAATTTGGCATGGAGTATAGAGCTGTGGTGTGGTTCCGATCGTACTTTTTCAACGCTTTATGATAAGGTCGGTGACGTGGTTGACCCGCTTCTGGAATTCGATGATGTTATCACCGTTGACAATGACGCTAGTCTCGAACTGGCTCAATTAGCGGAGAACTCCACGAATGAGTGGAAATGAGCGCGTCGATGCTCGGCTTGACGCGCTCGAGCGATTTCTTGAGTGCGTCTTTCGTATGACCAATTAAAGTTTCCCCAGAGTGTGGATTCGGAGAAACACCCCATCGGATCGCCGAACCCGCGCCTCGCCCGGCGAGCGAGGCGTGAGACAGCGGCACAAAGTCAGGCGCGAATCGCGACAACAAGTGAACGCTTCACGCTCGTGGGTTGATCGTGGTCGATCGCCAGGGAAATGGGGTTCGCTACGTCGTCAAGCGCACGCTTGCAGACGGCCGGCGGCGCAACGTCGTGGTCCTGCGCTGTACACACCCCAGACGACCGAAAGCCTCGTCAGGTCCGCAGCGACGCTCAAAAAGCAGCTGCCCGGCGTCGGTGTGCGTCAGCAAAGGGATTTCGAAGTCTCTTCAGGGAGTCGACAGTTCGAGCGCGAAAAGCGCCCCTTGTTAACATAGTCGCGGCGGCACGCTCCAATTTATGCGGCGAACTCGCCCATAACCCGTCTTCGGCTTTGTCAGTATGCGAACGTGACGAGGGCCACCGGGCTTCCGCATTGCTGTTGCCTTCGGCCGGCGGCTCGCCAATAAACGGAATACCTCGGCGGGCCCCGATGGGCATCTTTTTTGGATTAATCTCAGCATCCTGTCGCCGACGCATTGCCCGAAAACTTCGCGACCCGATCGAGCGTAACGGAGGCTTCGAAAAGCTTCGATCAATAAGAGAAGTGAACCTGAGCGACATGGACTCTGTCGGTTATCGGTGAGGATTGCAATCAAATACCAAATTTAGCGTTTTTTTACGCGCCGCGAGAATGGTCGAGCCTGGAGCGTTCAGGAGCGGAGGGGCAAAGACAGACGCTTTTAACTTGGGGTCAAAGAATCATGCGCGACAACTGTCAGCTTGACTTTGCGCGCAGTTGCGCTGGGGATCAGACGCGGCCGCGCAGGCGGCTCGCAGAACAGACGCCCGCTGGCAACGCCGATAGAGTTGGCGACGCCTGCGTCGCCCAATATTCGCTGCAAGGTCTTTGAGGCCTCGACCGCGCGGTAGGGGTCGTCGCTGTGACCGAGCGGCGGCAAGCCGAACACGATGTAGGCGCAGGCGCCGCATTCGCTCGGAATGAAATCCAGGATGGCCCCTTCGTATCGCGCCGCTGTCGTCTGAAGCGCGAGCGTCGCGTGCTGTAGCGAATGCAGGAATTGGTCGTCGTCGTCTTGCGGGAATTGCGCTGCGATGATCGAGAGGTTGCGAAATTCGGCGAGCCAGCGCCGGTCCGCGACGGCTAGGCGATCCCGTGCAACTTGAGGGGCTAGGGATGCGAGATCCTTCGCCACTGGCGCCTTACGGACAGCGGGCGCCGCGCGTGGCCGCGCAGGCGCTACGCGCGTTACACGTAGAAACTCAAAATCGACAGCCTCGCCTTCGCACAGGTCGCCAAGGATCGCGCGGGCGCCGGGACAGAGCACCACTTGCCCCGCTTTGCCCTTGCGGTAGTGGGCGCAGGCACGTCGCAAAGGCGCGCCGCTTACAAGAAACCGCGCGAGAACCGGTCGTTGAGCAAAGCCGAAAGCTCCTCGGCGCCGTGCGCGCCGCGCAGCGCGAATTTCTCGGCTTCGGACGAAAATCCCTCAACATCGGCAAACAGAGCGCAGATGCAACGCCGGTACGCGAACGGAGGCGCTCGTGCCGGCTCGACAGTTAAGGCCTCGATTACCTAATCGGGCGCGTAGGCCGCCAATTCGCCTCGCAAATCCTGCATCCCAACTCCGCCCAAAAAACGTTTCGCCCCCCTCCAGCGTGACTTTCTACGTCGGCCCACGCCAGACTTGAAATGATTTCTAACCTCGCGCACCGCGTCACCTCTCGACTACGGCAACGGCTCTCCCGTCAGGTACGAAAGGACGTCTGAGGCGGCCATCAATTCACGGCCGCCGTGTGCAACGATGGGCGAGCTGCCGCCGTCGAGTGGTACGTTGTATGTCGTGGACGCGGCCGACTAGCAGGCTGTTGAAGAAGTTTCGCGTTTGGCTTTGAGGACGGCTTCATCGCCAGCCGCGCCAGATTGTAGGTGGCGGTCGCAAAGATGAACGCCCACCCAACCCGTTCCCGCCGGCGTGGCGTTCATCGAGCGCAGTTCATTGACGAAGTCCTGCGTATCGTAAGCCTTGTCGGCGCCAAACGTAACCGCCGTCGATTGGCCAGCTCGCGGTTCCGTCATTTGCAACGCCGAGATGCACTCGGCGTGGCCGTTGGCTTCGGTCAAACAGGCTGCGCAACATGCATGGAGCGCCTTTCGGTCAGACAAAGTGCAAAGTCTGACTATCGCCTTGACGCCTGGCTCTCGCTCTCGACGCAAGGAGCGATCGGCAGCGCCGCCGCCACGAATGGCCCAGAGATGGACGCCAGCACATCGACGCCGATTGACCTAGAACGCGTTAGACAGCGGGCAATCCTCAATACGCCATCCGCCCGAACCCGCTCGATCAGCGCGCGCGGCACTCAGGGCATCGCGTTTAAGTGTCCTCTCAAAAATATTTTTAGAACAGGCGCGAACAGCGGCGGTCAATCACGGCATATTCTCACGGCCGGAGTGAGAGTTCGACCAGCTCGGAGCCCTTGCAAAATTCCAATCGACCGCCAATTATCGGATTACGAGTTTAGTTGATAAGGGTCGCAGCGGCTTTAACAATTCGACTCGACACAATTAAACCGGCCGGATCTCAACTCCGCGCAATTCATCGTAACGCAGAGCAATGCCCGATTGCGCTCAGAGATCAATTTGCTGGAGTGAGAGGTTGCGAGCCCGCCGTCATATAACGTTACGAGCATCCATGCGACCGATTGCCGATGAGGCAAAGCCTGAGACCCCGACAGCGGCAGTCGCCGGCTGTTTGCAGGTATCCCGGAAGGCAAGATTGAGGCTGCACACTGGCAGGACGCTGTCGATAGCGCCTTCTTAAGGAGCCTCGAACGTCGTCCAAACGCCAGAGTGCATTTGTCATGCAGACCGTGCGGAAACTCGCTCGGCGCGCCATCGATGTGACGACTGGCCTCGCGGCCGGCGTTATTCTCGCGGTTCAGCCCGAAATCGCGCCTGTGGCGTGTTGGAAGGCGTCGGAAGCCACCTCCATGACCCCGTTTTGCTGCTAAACACCGCAATTTGGGCTTTCTCAGGCGGCGACGGCCGCCATCAACCCTTCGAGGCCCACGATATTCAACACTCGCCGCAAATTGTAGGCAAGCGCGGTGAGGGCGAATTCGGCGCGGACCTTGCTGAGACCGCGCATGAGGAACGCGCCCTGGTTCATCCATTGCTTGATTGAGCCGAAGGGATGCTCGACGGTCTCGCGACGACGGTCGAGAATCTCCGGCCTCGCTTCCAGGCGAGCCGCCATGCGGTCGAGCGCGTCCTCGTGCTCCAGGCGCGAAACGGCGCGATAGCCGGCATCCGTACAGCGCCGGCGCAGCGGGCAATGGCCGCACGCCGCTTTGTTGGCGTAGTCGATTTTCGCCATTTCGCGCAGCTTGCCAAAGCGGAATGGCGTCAGTTCGTGACCCGCCGGACAAGTATAGGCGTCCCGCTCCGGATCGTAGCGAAACTCGTCCTTGCGGAAGAACCCTTTGCTCGTCGACGAGCCGCGTTGGGGGCGGGGAACGTGCGGCGTAAGGCCGGCTTTCTCGCAAGCCTCGATGTCCTCGGTCCTGAAGTAGCCCGCGTCCGCGACGACGTCGATCTTGTCGACTTCGAGGATTTCGCGGGCCGGCTCGGCGGTCGCCTGCAACAGCCCCATGTCGACGACCTGGTTGGTCACTTCCTCATCGACAATCAGCTTGTGCTTGGCGTCGACCGCGATCTGGACGTTGTAGCCGACAGCAACCTTGGTGTGCGCCGCCATCGCCCGGCTGTCGGGATCGGTGAGGGAAATTTGATCTTCGCCCGTGCGTTCGAGATGCCTCAGCATGGCGTCGTATTTGCCGCGCTTCTTGCTCACGGCCTCGATCTTTTCGGTGAGATTTTTCACCCGCGCGCCGCCCGTCGCCTTTTCCGTCGCGTCGCCCTCATCGAGCCGCTCGAGGTAATCCGCCAGCCGCTCGTCGGCCTGCTTGATGAATTTCTGCAGCGAATTGCGAGTGAAATTGCGATCCTTGTTGTTGACCGCCTTGATGCGCGTCCCGTCCACCGCCAACAACTCGCGTCCGAACAGGTCGAGCCGCTTGCACAGCAGGGTGAATTGGCGAAACACCGATTTGAACGCGGCCCGATTTTCGGCGCGGAAATCGGCGATGGTTTTGAAGTCCGGCTTCAGCGTCCGTATCAGCCAGATGACCTCGATATTGCGATGCGTTTCGGCTTCCAATCGACGGCTCGACCGAACTCGGTTGAGATAGCCATAGATGTAGAGCCTGAGCAGATCGCCCGGCGCGTAGCCGGGTCGACCGGTCGCCTCCGGTTGCACCCGCGCGAAACCCGCCTTGACCAGATCGAGGCTTTCGACGAAGGCGTCAATGAAGCGGACGGGATTGTCGGCGCCGACGTAGTCGTCAACCGCTTCGGGTAGAAGCAGGATCTGGTCGCGTTCAAAGCCGGATATGTGCGCCATGCCCGATTCTACTATGGCGCCCGCGATTCGTGAATCCCATCAGGCCGAGTTTCCACACGGTCTGCATGATGTGCACTCTGGCGTCGCCAATCAAGGACCATCGACCTATTCCCCCATAGATAATCGCATCGCGTAGGAGGTCACATGAACAGAGCGGATTTGAATTGGACATCGATTATGGCCGGAGGAGAGCAGAATATGGACTCGACGCAGTACTTCACCCTCGACGATCAAGCTGAGAGTGAATTGAAAGAAAATGCAGTAGCGACCTTTTCGGAAACGCGCGTCCTTGCCGAGCATGGACACAAGGTCGCGCAGTTCTGTATGGGCGAAGCGTGCTTGCGCGGTTGGGGAACCGAGCAAGACTACATCGAAGCCGCCAAATGGTATCGAAAATCCGCTATCCAGGGCCACGCCGCAGCGCAGGCGATGCTCGGTACAATGTATCTATCTGGCGAGGGTGCTGAGCAAGACAATGCCCAGGCACTCCTTTGGCTGAAGAGGGCCGTCAGTCAGGGAGATGCACTCGCTCAGCATGGGCTTGCTCGAATGTATTTGATGGGCGCTGGTGTCGCCGTCGACCGCAGACGCGGGCTGCGCTTACTTCGTCGCGCAGCCGAGAATGGTCTTGATGAAGCACAATATGAGGTCGGCATGGCCTACGCCGAGGGCGCGTTGGTACCCGTAGATGTTGACCGTGCGTCTCATTGGTTCGGTCTTGGCGCCGCCCAAGCACATGAAGGCTGCCAGCTTCAGCTCTATGTCATGCAATCAATGGGCCTGAAGATCCCCGAGAATGCGAATTTAGGTCGGTGGACCGCGCCCGATACCGAAGAGCCGGACTCTCAGGCACCGCTACCTTCTGATGAGATAGAAGAGCCGGGGGACGACGACGAGCGTACCGTGCCCGACGAGTATGCAGCCCAACTTTTCACGATCCTCGATAACTACAAAGCGGCTGCCGAGGCAGCGGATAAGCAAGGATCCCTGCCAGGACAAACGACCGGACAGGGCTCGACATGAACTACCAGGGTGCGAATCTGCTTTGAAACGGTGGTTTTGCTTGCAGAAACGGCATATGGGCGCGGAGAGGCGGCGGGTGCGAGCTGGCATGCGAACAAACCCGTTGTCGGCGCGCTGAAAGTAGCCCTCCCTCGCCGAGCCCGAATCATTTGCCGCCGAATCGGCGCTGGCGCGCACGAAGGGGAACAGGCGTTGATCGCGGCGCAAGAAGCTGCACATCGCCGATCGCACTACCTTTACCGAGCATCTGCCGCGCGAGCGCGTCGCGCGCGATCCGCCGACGGCCGTAGTATTCGCAGGCCGTCGGCGGATCGCGCACGTTGGGCGAGGAAGTGACGCGGACGATGGAGAGCAACCCGCGCGCCGTGAGAGTGATCGAAACCGTGCGGAGAAGTTCACCTGCCGGGACTGCGAGACATCAGCCAGACGCCGGCGCCGTATCATCCGATTCAAGAGGCTTGGGCAGACCGACCCTATTGGCGATGATCGCGTTTACGAAGTTCGGTCAGCACCGGCTGCTGAGCCGGCAGGCCGAGCGCTACGCGCCCGAGATGGGACCGACACCGAGCGACATTGGACCCAAGTCCAAGGTCCGCGACGACCGCCATTCAGCGACGTCCGACGGCCGGCCGCAATTTTCCGCTACTCGCGCGATCAACGAGGCGAACGTCCCCATGCGCATCTAGCGAACGACGCCGGCTCGCCGTATCGCCATCGAGGTCACTGCCGGCGTCGCCGAGCTATTTGCGATCGAGCGCGGCATCAACAACAAGAGACCGCCCCATAGCCTCGTGGTGCTACGGACGGGGAGCTCGCCGCCGATTGACAATCTTCGCGCCCCAATGAGTGCAGCTCCGACGCGGGCACGGTATGGTCAGGGCGATCAACTACACGCGGAACGGATCGAAGCCTAGCAACTCTATGACTCACTCCGTGTGAGTATTGCGCCTCGGCTTTTTGCATGATTCTCTTATCGATATCGCTGCAAAGATGCGGATGCGACGATTAGCCGATCTTTGTGGGTTGCTACCCGATTTCGTGGACTGGCAGTTAAGCTAATCCTTTTTTTCAAATCGCTGCTGCCTCGCGGGCAATCATTTCGCTGAGACACCGGAACCTGCGGACTGCTCCGAAACGTAGGAGACTTTCTCGCAACTTAAAAAATTATTTTGAGCCGCCAGCGAACAGTGGTGACCAACCACGGCCCTTTGGTATCAATTGAACGATAGTCTGGCTACGCAGCGGCTCTTGCAAACACAGGCGCAATAATCAAATGTGTAACCATGAGTGCAATTGAGAAAGCCGCTACGGCTTTCATGGTTGAACTCGACATCAGGAATCAACCTTTTCGTCAGACACCTGACCGCTAAGCGCCCGGGTCTGACGACGTTGCGCTCAACAAATATGGACGTCTAGGTTGATCACTACAGGAGTAAGGCATGGAACGGAATGATCATATGACGAGTTTCAGAGCGGCGTCATTCGCTCTGCGAGAAGGCAATTACCCTGTTGCGCTAAGCATTTTACGCTCTTGCGCGGAAGAGGGGCACCCCCCTTCACAATGCATTTTTGGCTTGATGTTCGGTCGCGGACTTGGTGTCTCTGTAAACCCCACCCTAGCACTCGAGTGGTATCACAGGTCCGCCGCCCAAGGTTATGCCGACGCGTATGTTGCAATCGGCCGCAGTTACGATCGCGGCGAGGGCGTTCCCCAGAGTTTTGGTGAAGCCGTGTCGTGGTTTCAAAAAGCGGCTGATGCTGGATTCGCGGATGGACAATTCGAGCTGGGACAAATGTATGAGGTGGGCACCGGCGTACTAACGGACTTTGAGAAATCCTTTTATTGGTATGGCAAAGCCGCCGCCCAGGGGTTGGCCGCCGCCCAGCATCGGCTCGGCGCAGCATACACAGAGGGCATAGGCACCGAGCCAGACAACAGACTTGCGTTTCACTGGTTCGAAAAAGCCGCAGAGCAGGGTCACGCCGACGCGCAGGGGTTACTTGGTACGATGTACGCGACAGGTAGCGGTGTTCAACAGGATGACAGGTTAGCCCGCAAATGGTTGCGTCTGGCGTCTGATCAAGGGGTTGCGAACGCGCAGTTCATCTACGATCTCCACTATCCCGATCCCGTGAACGGTCCGCGGCTTCCGCCGGGTGTTGTTCCGGGCGTCGTGAAGCTTATGCAGAGGCTGGAGCGGGACGAGCAATCATCATCACCGCAAGACCGTCATCAGCGTAGGGCGGCTCAACGACGAAACAGACGGTATCATCGCTGAGGACACACTTCGGCGTTGGCATTTCGCGCGCGAGGTCACTTGCGCAAATGAGGCGTTCGCCGTCCCTATTTATCTCGATAGCGGACTATCAAGTGCCGAGCAATCAACTCTTCAGAGTGGGTCGCGCGTCGCGCGCGTTGCCATTCTGCGAGATGATGGCGTTGATGCGCTCCGGGCGCCGCGACGCCAATCGGACGCCCGTCGGCGCCCCGTAGTCGAAAACGTACAAGGCGAAGCGGCGCAAAGCGGCGACTTCCGTAAATCTGTCGATGACCCGCGCGACGCTGTCAAACGTGTAGGCGAGCGCCGCGCGATTCGGCATGTCGGATTGACCAAAGCCCTCAAGATCGGGCGCGACGACGCGGAAACGATCGCAGAGCAAAGGGATCAGATCTCGAAACATATGGCTGGCGCTTGGAAAGCCATACAGCAGCAGGAGCGCCAGCGCGTCTTTCTCCCCGGCCTCGCGATAGAAGACGTTGAGACCATCGACGCTCGCCTTCTTGAAGCTTACGTTGCTCACCTCCCTTTGGTCTATTTGCCCGGAAGCTCGGCCACGCGAGTAGCGGTGATAAGCGACGAGCAATCCAACTTTGAGGTCGTACTTCCGATCTCAGAGAAGACCCTGCCCGTGATTAAGGTATTCGCTCAGCACGGGATGCTTCGATTGGATGCTCGATCAGCGAGGCTTGCGCGCCAGTGCGGAACGGTCCCTTGCCGTCTAAGTGTATCCGAGCGTCAGAACGCCAAAAACAGGCGGCAGTTGCCGTGCCAGCCTCAGGTCCGCTGCTCCGGCAAGTGGGCGCCGCCGATGGCTGCTGTAGGCCCAGGACTACTCCCTCGTTCTGGGCAGTTCGGCGGAGACAGCGGGCGCGCGACATGGACCTCAACGCCGACATACGGCGATCCTCTTCTTCCCGCGCGATCGCCGAGTTGAACATGCGCTGGCA
Organism: uncultured Pseudomonadota bacterium; assembly: GCA_963807735.1. Classification (GTDB taxonomy): domain Bacteria; phylum Pseudomonadota; class Alphaproteobacteria; order Rhizobiales; family Beijerinckiaceae; genus Roseiarcus. Next base: position 125,906 of record CAWEDI010000052.1, read on the forward strand.
TGGTTATGCCAAAGTTGTCGAACGCCTCGCCGGCCCTCCTGCTGTCCGAGCGGATGAGCGGATGAGCTGTCGTCCTGGAAATGGACCGCGCTCACACTGTCGCCTTGAGGCGCCGAATTCGAACTCAACGAGTCAATAGTGCACATGAAGACAAATCCACTATCGTGTTTGTTGGCAGTACCACGGGGAGAATCGCTTGCGTGAGCGCGGCTTTAAGCAACAATACGCTAATAATCGCATGGGCCTCGCAACAGTTTCCGATCGAGGTTGGGGTGTTCAATGTTTGGTTGACTTATATTAGTGTGCCCAGGGGCTGCGCCAAGACATAGGCAATCGATAAAATTTCTACAAATTCGATGAAAAATTTCCTCCTTGTACAGAAAGTTGCTTTGCGATTGAATTCCTGTGCACGTCAGCTCGGAAGGAGGTTTCCTCGACGAATCTCCGCGGATATGTTCACGTGCCCCCCGTTACGCCTTAGGGATACCTTCGAGCCATTTGTTACGCCCGATGAGACTACAAATTGCATTGGTCATGCTTTGCGCGTTCGGCCTTGCCCAGGCTGCCCGTGCGCAAACGGACGCTATGCCGACGGTGAAAATCCAGCGGCGCCTTAGCGCGCTTGGTTTCAATCCGGGTCCCGTAAATGGGCGGTGGAACGCTCGGACAATTAAGGCGCTTGAAGCTTATCAGAAGCACGAGGGGTTGCGGACCGACGGGCGTTTGTCGGGCGCCGTTCTCGAGCGACTTTTTCCGCAACCTGAGGCCAATGTCATTGGCAAGCCAATTCCGCCGATCGATTTCGCGCCGACAGGCTCCGTGCCAACAAATCTCGCCACGACACCTGCCCCTGCCCCCAGCGTTTCGCCGAAGCCGGCCATGGCTCGGGAGCCATATGGTTTGTCGACCCCTCATACGCCAATATCTTCCTCGGCAGTCCCCTTGGTATCCAAACGCAACGACGTGCAACCCGCCTCTGCCCTGCACACGGGACCGATAAATGCGTTAAGCCTGCTACTGGGCGTTGGCATCGTGGGCGCCGGCATAAGCCTCGCCGGGGCATGGGGCTGGTCGCGCCGCGCTGACAAAAAAAGAACCGCGCCCGTCCGACCAGCCGACCGACCGCTTTCGACGCCGACCAGTGTGCCCGTTTCGTCGTCAGGCGGGGCGGTGAACCAGTCACAGCCGGCACGGGGAACAGCCAAATCTGTTGGCCACCGGTTCCACTCGGTACGAAGGCAGCGCCCGAGCGTAGGGTCGGCCTCGCCGACGCCATGGAAGCCTATGACACGGCGCTGAAAGCGGCCCTTGTGGGCCACGCACAGCCTGTCCAACTGACGCCCGCGCGCGGTGAGTTCCTGCAGATTGATCCGCTGCCTGACATTGTTGCGATTGATCGACCCGCGACAGCAGGGACGCCGGAGTCAGTCAAAGCAACAACCGTTGCTGAGCCCGTCAAATCAGTTGCGGCCGGGACCGGGTGGACGCCCCAGGTCAGCCGGTCACTGTTTCGGGCCGCGTGATCCGAGGGGGCATGATCTATGTTGGCCGATCGCTGGCGCGGCAGCAAGGTGTGGGCGACGAGAATTGCCTCATCAATCCCGACCTTCCGGTCGGTTCGCGGCCGGACAAATCGGACAGCCAGCTTAGCTATTACCCTGCTTACGAATCTCTCACCCCGTCGTCCCGGCGAGCTTTTCTCGATTGGCTAGCCAGCAACCGCAACGATCCGGCAACAATACCGGCTACGTCCACCCTGTATTTGTACGGGCTCGAACGGCGCCTGCTTCTCGACCAATCCGCAGCGGAACTCACGACCCTTCTTGCGGAGGTGCGCAGGTTACTGACGGTGTACGGGGCCAACGGCTCTTTCCACCGCTGCGCTGCTGCTCTTCTAGAAGCGGTGGCGCATCGCGATGGCGGGCCTTCTTCCGATGGCGAGGCAAGCTTCGAACGGCTATCAGGTCCCGTTCGCGATCCTTCTGGCGATGGCCCAACACACGGAAACGGAGAGGTAGTCGAACCTGCCCTGCTCTTTGATTTCATCCGCTGCCATCCGGAAACACGGCTCTTGACGCCGGCCAAACGCGCGAAATCAGAACTGCAGATGCTCTTTGAGCAGGAGGGAGTGGGACGGGAATTTCCAAAAGGCGTGCACCTGAGCGAGACCGCGCGACTGCCGCTCCTTAGTCGAACCTATCGAGCAGCAAGCGGATCGTTCGAGATCGACCTGTTGCCGGGCCTTAAGGGATTGAAGGATGTCTCGGGCCTGCGCGAACCAACGATAACCCTGCGCCGGATCTTTGATGCGTGCACGAAGGAGTTGGACCCTTATAGCCGAGAGCTAGGTCGCGCGAAGGGGTTGACGCCGAATCTTGAAGCGATCGCGTATCTGCCGCGCGAACTGCGGCCAGCGGCCATTGGCCACCTTGAGGGGCGCCACTTGCGGTGCTGAACACGCTTGCCCGCGATCATGAGCTCCTCACGCCGCAGGCGTTCGTTACGCGGCTTGGTCTGCGTAAGATCGAGCGCACGGATAAGGGCGTCCTCATGGAATGGGGTCGCCTTCTGGGCACTTTCGGGTTTGGGCACACTGCCGATCCACTCTTCTCGCTGCGCAAGCCCAAACCGGATGGCCGCTTCGTCGTCTTCGCCCTTGAGCGGGCTGTGGATGGCACAACCCCGCCGGGCCAGGCGTTTCGCGCAGCCCAGGCAACACTTGCCATTGGCGTTGTGGCAGCACTCGCGGACGGCGCTATGGAGCCCTCCGAGCAGGAATCCCTTAGTCGCGTGTGCAAGGAAAC
>CAWEDI010000053.1:0-116467 GCA_963807735.1 uncultured Pseudomonadota bacterium
CTTTTCCTGATTTGCGAATCCCCTAAATGAGGACACCCCCTAGGGACGGCGGGTCTAGCGGCGCAGCATTGTAGCGAAATGGCGACCGCTTTTATGGCATTGGCGAAACCCTATGTCGACGAGAGCGTAGCTGCGCTTGATCGGGGTGAGTTCGTTTCGCTTGAAGAGCATAAGGCGAACAATGCGGGCGCTTCGTAAGTTCCTCTTCACCCGCGACCGACCGAGCGCCACACGGCGCTCGATCCGCTACCCGTGATGGCGACCGACAAAGGCGGCCCTTCGCCTTCACACGTGTCCCACCACCGCCTTCGGCTTGTACGGCGCCTCCAGCTTCGCGATCGTCTCGGCGTCGAGCTTCACCGCCAGCGCCGCCACGGCGTCTTCGAGGTGATGCGGCTTTGAGGCGCCGATAATCGGGGCGGTGATGAACGGCTTCGACAGCACCCAGGCGAGCGCCACCACCGCCGGTTTGGCGCCTAGATCGCGCGAGACTTCGACTACCTTGAGGCGGATTTCCTCGTCCTGCGGGCTCCCCAGCCCCAGCGCCACGCTGAAGGCGTCTGTTCGTCCGCGCGTCGTCGCCGCGTTGGCCCCGACGCCGGAGCCAGCGAGATAGCCGCGCGCAATCGGCGACCACGGAATCACTGCGATCCCCTCGGCGGCGCACAGCGGCATCATCTCGCGCTCCTCCTCGCGATAGACGAGGTTGTAGAAGTTCTGCATCGAGACGAACTGCGCGCGCCCGTATTCACGGGAAATGGCCAGCATCTTAGCGAACTGCCAAGCATACATCGACGAGGCGCCGACATAGAGCGCCTTGCCGGCGCGTACGACGTCGTTGAGCGCTTCAAGGGTTTCCTCCATCGGCGTCGCCGGATCGAAGCGGTGAATCTGGTAGAGATCGACGTAATCCATCTGCAATCGCTTCAGCGACTGGTCGATCCCCTCAAGGATGTGCTTGCGGGAGAGGCCGGCGGCGTTGGCGCTGTCGCCCATCTTGCCGTGCACCTTGGTGGCGACGACGACCTCGTGACGCTTGGCGTGCGCCTTGAGCGTGCGGCCGACGACCTCCTCGCTGACGCCGAGGCTGTAGACGTCGGCGGTATCGAAGAAGTTGATGCCGCGCTCCAGCGCTTCGCGGAAATAGGGCCGGGCGGCGTCCTCCTCCAGCACCCAGTCGCGCCATTTCGTTGAGCCGTAGGTCATGCAGCCGAGGCACAGCCGCGAGACTTTGAGGCCAGTCTTGCCGAAGCGGACGTAATCCATGGGGGTCTCCGTTTGCGCGATGGGACTGCGAATTTGTATACCGCGCCCGCAGGCGAAGGAGTTCAAATGGCCGTCAAGGCGAAGCGATGGGATTTCTGGATCGATCGTGGCGGCACCTTCACCGACGTGATCGGGCGCGATCCGAAAGGCGCGCTGCACGCGCGAAAGCTGCTGTCCGAAAGCCCGGCCTACAAGGACGCCGCCGTGCAAGGGATTCGCGATCTGCTGCGTCTCGCCCCGGACGCCGCTATCCCCGAAGGCGCGATCGGCTTCGTCAAGATGGGGACGACGGTCGCCACCAACGCGCTGCTCGAACGGGCCGGCGAGCGCGTCGCGCTTCTCATCACGCGCGGTTTCCGCGACGCCTTGGAGATCGGCTACCAGGCGCGGCCGAAAATCTTCGCCAAGCAGATCGTCAAGCCGAGCCAGCTCTACGCCGAGGTCGTTGAGATCGACGAGCGCGTTCTCGCCGACGGGACCGTCGAAACCGTCCCCGACGAGGCGGCCGTGCGCGCTGCGCTGGAGGCCGTGCGCGACCAGGGCTTAGATGCGCTGGCGATCGTGTTCCTGCACGCCTGGGCCTATCCCGAACACGAGCGCATCGTCGCGCGGATCGCCCGCGAACTCGGGTTCGCCCAGGTGTCGGTGAGCCACGAATGCTCGTCGCTCATCAAGCTGGTCGGGCGCGGCGACACCACGGTAGTTGACGCCTATCTCTCGCCGATTTTGTCGCGCTACCGCGACCGCGTCGCGCGCATGCTCGACGTCGAGCGCACCGGCGCGCGGCTGATGTTCATGATGTCGTCGGGCGACCTTACGTCCGCGCATCTGTTCGCCGGCAAGGACGCGATCCTGTCGGGTCCGGCCGGCGGGGTGGTGGCGATGGCGCGCACCGCCGAGAGCGCCGGCTTTTCCCGGGTCATCGGCTTCGACATGGGCGGCACCTCCACCGACGTCGCCCATTACGACGGCGCGTTCGAGCGCGCCTTCGAGACCGAGGTCGCGGGCGTGCGCATGCGCGCGCCGATGATGATGATCCACACCGTCGCCGCCGGCGGCGGTTCGATCCTCAGCTTCGACGGCGCCCGCTTCCGGGTCGGGCCCGAGAGCGCCGGCGCCGATCCCGGCCCTTGCGCCTATCGACGCGGCGGGCCGCTGACCGTCACCGACGCCAATCTGATGACCGGCAAGCTGATCCCCGAGTATTTTCCGAAAATCTTCGGCCCCTGGCGCAATCTGCCGCTCGACGCCGACGCCACGCGGGCGAAGTTCGCCGAGCTCGCGGCCCAGGTCGGCGACGGACGCACGCCGGAGGCGATCGCCGACGGTTTCCTCTCGATCGCCACGGCCAAGATGGCGGAGGCGATCAAGAAGATCTCCGTCGCGCGCGGCTACGACGTCACCCAATACGCGCTCAACTGCTTCGGCGGCGCAGGCGGCCAGCACGCCTGCGACGTCGCCGACGAACTGGCGATCGAGACGGTGCTGATCCATCCGCTGTCGTCGCTGCTGTCGGCTTATGGCATGGGCCTCGCCGAGATCGGGAGCTTGCGCGGGCAGGGGGTCGACGGCGCGCTAGACGACGAAACTTGCGTCCGCTTCAAGGCGCAGGCCGATGCGCTCGCCGTCTCCGCGGCCCGCGAGGTCGAGGCGCAGGGCGTCGAAGCCAGCGGCGTCGAGAGGAAAATCTCCGCGCGGCTGCGCTATGCGGGTTCCGACACCGCGCTCGAAGTCCCGTTCACCGACGCGCCGCGTATGCGCCGCGATTTCGAGCGTGCTCACAAGGCGCGGTTCGGCTTCATCGACAAGACGAAGCCGATCGTGTTCGAGAGCGTTCACGCCGAGGCGCATGGCGGCGGGGCGCGCTTCGCCGAAAAGCCGGGAACCGTCGCCGAGGCGCCGCTCACCGTGGCGCGGCAGCGCGCGCGCGTCTTTTCCCACGGCGAATGGCGCGAGGCGAACGTCTACGTGCGCGACGATCTCACGCTCGGAGCGGGGATCGATGGCCCCGCGCTCATCATCGAGCCGCACCAGACGATCGTTGTCGAGACCGGATGGCGCGCCAAGATCACGGCGCGAAATCACGTCGTGATGAAGCGAGTCCTGCCCGCCCCGCAACGCTCGGCGGCGGGGACGACGGTCGATCCGGTCAGGCTGGAAATCTTCAACAATCTGTTCATGTCGATCGCCGAGCTGATGGGCGTGACGCTGCAAAACACCGCCTATTCCGTCAACATCAAGGAGCGGCTCGACTTCTCCTGCGCGGTGTTCGACGGCGAAGGACGGCTCGTCGCCAACGCGCCGCACATGCCGGTGCATCTCGGCTCGATGGACCGATCGGTGGAGACGGTCATCAAACTCAACCAGGACAAGGTGCGGCCGGGCGACGTGTTCGCGCTCAATGCGCCCTACAACGGCGGCACGCATTTGCCTGACATCACCGTCTGCACGCCGGTGTTCGACAAGGGCGGGCGAGACATCCTGTTTTGGGTCGCCTCGCGCGGCCATCATGCCGATGTCGGCGGCGTCGCGCCCGGGTCGATGAGCCCGCGCGCCACCAACATTCACGAGGAAGGGATTTACATCGACAATTTCAAGCTGGTTGAGGGCGGCCGCTTCCGCGAGAAGGCGCTTTACGATCTGCTCGGCTCCGGCGATTGGCCGGCGCGCAATCCGCTGCAGAACGTCAACGACCTGAAGGCGCAGATCGCCGCCAACGAAAAAGGCGTCGCGGAGCTGAGGCAGATGGTCGAACAGTTCGGCCTTCGCACTGTCGAAGCCTACATGGGCCATGTCCAGGACAACGCCGCCGAGAGCGTGCGTCGGGTGATCGACCGGCTGACCGACAGCGAGTTCGCGTTGGAGACGGACCAGGGCGCCGTCATCAAGGTCAAAATCCGCGTCGATCGCGAGAAGCGCGAGGCGACCGTCGACTTCACTGGCACGTCGCCGCAGGGCGGCGACAATTTCAATGCGCCGGAGCCGGTGGCGCGGGCGGCGGTGCTCTACGTGTTCCGGGTGATGGTCGACGACGAAATCCCGATCAACGCCGGTTGCCTGCGGCCGATCCGCATCATCATTCCAGAAGGTTCGATGCTGAGCCCGCGCTACCCGGCCGCGGTCGTGGCCGGCAATGTCGAGACCTCGCAGGCGGTCACCGATTGCCTGTTCGGCGCGTTGCACGCGCTCGGCTCGGCGCAGGGGACGATGAACAACCTGACGTTCGGCAACGACCGCTATCAATATTACGAGACGATCTGCTCCGGCGCGCCCGCCGGTCCTGGCTTCGACGGCGCCAGCGGCGTGCATGTGCATATGACCAACTCGCGCTTGACCGATCCCGAGGTGCTGGAGAGCCGGTTCCCTGTTGTGCTGGAGGATTTCCACATCCGCCGCGGCTCCGGCGGCGAGGGGCAATGGCGCGCTGGCGACGGCACGCTGCGGCGCATCCGCTTCCGTGAGCGGATGGACTTGGCTTTGCTCAGCGGTCGCCGCCGGGTGGCGAGCTTTGGCGTCGACGGAGGGGCCGTAGGGGCACTCGGCCGCAACACGGTGCGGCGGCTCGATGGCGCCCTCGAGACGCTAGAGGGCTGTGCGCAAACCGTGCTGGAGGCCGGCGAAGCCATCGAGATCGTCACGCCGACCGGGGGAGGGTGGGCCGGCGCAAACGAGTAAGCGGCGTCATTCTTGCAGAGTGCACCACGTGCCGACGAGTTTGACGATCAGATCCTTCGCCTCCTCCCGTACGCGAGCCACCGATGCACCCTCCCAGTGCGCCTTGAACGCGGCGTCGTCGGCGTAGACCTCGTAAAGCAGAACCTTGTTTTCCTCGTCACGCGGCCTCAGCACGTCGAACTGCAAGGTCCCGGGCTCGTCCCTCAAGCACCGGTCGCGATGCGCCATCAGCAGCGCGATTAACTCATCTATTCGCCCGGCGGCCAATTCGAAGGTTGCGACAATTGCAAGCTTGGCCATGCGTTCCCTGTCCCAAAAGCTCTCAGCCTATCCGCTCCCGAGTTTGCCGCAATCGGCGGAATTGTTCTCCCGACATATGACGATGTGGATGGCGGCCCCAAATTAACGCTTTAGCTTTTTGCATGCTTCCGTGGCAGCTTCCCTGAGCAATCCGGAGAAAGCGCCATGATCAGCGTGTTCGAGCTGTTCAAGATCGGCGTCGGGCCGTCCTCGTCGCATACCGTCGGCCCGATGCGCGCGGCGGGCGCGTTCGTCGCCGGGCTCGCCACCGAGCGCGTGGCGTCGGTCAAGGCGACATTGCTCGGCTCGCTCGCGTTCACCGGCAAGGGCCATGCCACTGATCGCGCGGTGATCCTCGGCCTCGCCGGCGTGAAGCCGGACACGCTCGATCCCGTCGAGGCCGATGCGATCGTCGGTGCGGCCCATACTGCGCATACCCTCCCGCTCGCCGGACGGCGGCGTATCGCCTTCGACCCGGCGCGCGACATCGTGTTCGACTATGTCACGCCGCCGACCCACCATCCCAACACGCTGAAGCTCGCCGCCTACGACGCCGCCGGCGCGACCGTCGCCGACGAGACTTGGCTGTCGATTGGCGGCGGCTTCATCGTGCGCGACGGAGAAACCCTGGAGGGAAAGGCGGGGCCGGCCTATCCGCTGCCGTTTCGCGACGCCGCCGAACTCCTCCGCGTTGCGGCGGCCCACGGCGTTTCAATCGCCGAGTTGATGCGCCGGAACGAAGTCGCGGCGTCGAGCTTGCTCGCGGTCGAGGCCAAGCTCGACGCAATCCAGGCGGCGATGGATTCGTGCCTCGATCGGGGCCTCGGCCAAGACGGCCAGCTTCCCGGCGGTCTGAAGGTGAAACGACGCGCCAAAGGCATCTACGACCGGCTCAACGCCGACGCCGGCCGCAACGCCCGCGCGGCGCACGAGATCATGGATTTCGTCTCCGTGTATGCGATGGCGGTCAATGAGGAGAACGCCGCGGGTGGACGCGTCGTCACCGCGCCGACCAACGGCGCCGCGGGCGTTATCCCGGCGGTGTTGCGATACTATCGCGACCATTGCGCGGGCGCCTCCCGCGAGCAGATGCGGGATTTCCTGCTGACGGCCGCCGCGATCGGCGCCCTGTTCAAGCTCAACGCCTCGATCTCCGGCGCCGAGGTCGGCTGCCAGGGGGAAGTCGGCGTCGCCTCGTCGATGGCGGCGGCGGGCCTCTGCGCCGCGCTCGGCGGCAGCAATGCACAAATCGAGAACGCGGCAGAGATCGCGATGGAGCATCACCTCGGCATGACCTGCGACCCCGTCGGCGGGCTCGTGCAGATCCCGTGCATCGAGCGCAACGCCTTTGGCGCGATCAAGGCGATCGCCGCCGCTTCGCTCGCGCTGCATGGCGACGGCTTGCACAAGGTCTCGCTCGATCAGGTGATCGCCACCATGCGGCAGACCGGCGCCGACATGCAGACGAAATACAAGGAGACCTCGCTCGGCGGGCTGGCGGTCAATTTCGTCGAGTGCTGAGCGGCACGCCCGCCTTGCCAAGCGCCTGGTGAGGCGCAATCCTGCACGCCGACTGCGACGGCGCGACGCCGTGCGAAACATGGCTCGGCGAGGAAATGCAAAACACCGCGTTGCCGGCGAGTCCCCGCCTCAAAGCGATCCAGCGCGGCGCGCTGGCCATGCTGGTCGTCGCCGGCGCGATCAACTACGTCGACCGCGCCACGCTTGCGGTCGCCAATCCGCTGATTCGCGGCGATCTCGGCCTGTCGATCGCCGACATGGGCTATCTCCTGTCGGCGTTCCTGTGGGCCTATGCGTTCTCGCAACTCCCGACGGGCGCCATGGTCGACCGGCTTGGGCCGCGCCTGCTGCTAACCCTCGGCCTTAGCTTGTGGTCGCTGGCGCAAGTGCTCGGCGGCCTTGTGCAAAACTTCGGTCAGTTCTTCGGCGCGCGCGTGCTGCTCGGCGTCGGCGAGGCGCCGCAGTTTCCGACTGGCGCGCGCGTCGTGCGCGATTGGTTCAACCCGCGCGACCGGGGGCTCGCCACGGGCATATTCAACTGCGCGTCCTCGCTCGGCACGGCGATCGCGGTTCCGCTGCTGACCTGGCTGATGCTGAGTTTCGGTTGGCGGGCGATGTTCGCGATCATGGGCGTCGCCGGTCTCGTGATGGCCGCCGTCTGGTTCGCCGCCTATCGCAATCCGACCGAGGTTGCGCTTGACGCTGACGAAACGCGTTATCGCACCGAAGGCAATCCGCCGGGCGAACGCACGCGCGTGACCTGGCGAGAGTGGAAGCTGCTGTTCCGCTTCCGCACGACCTGGGGGATGATTCTAGGCTATTTCGGCTGCATCTATCTGACCTGGATCTACACCGCCTGGCTGCCCGGCTATCTGGAGATCGAGCGGCACATGAGCGTGAAGTTTACCGGCCTCGCCGGCGCGATTCCCTTCGCCTGGGGCGTCGTCGGCGGCGTCGCCGGGGGCTATGTCGCCGACTTCCTGGTGCGGCGGGGCGTGCCGCCGATGAAGAGCCGGCGCTACCCGGCGGCAATCGCGCTCACCGGCACCGCCCTGTGCACCGTCGCCGCGGCCTTCGTCTCCTCAAACGCGCTGGCGATCGGCTTCATCTCCGCCTCGCTTTTCCTGGTCTATCTCACCAGCACCTGCGCCTGGGCGTTGAGCTCAGTCGCCGCGCCGACCAATTGCACCGCTTCGATCGGCGCGATGCAGAATTTCGGCGGCTATCTCGGCGGCGCGCTCGCGCCGACCGTCACCGGGCTGATCGTGCAGCATACAGGAAGTTTTGTGCCCGCCTTGGTGGTTGGCGCGCTGATGGGGCTTGCTTCGGCAGCGTCCTATCTGTTCATCGTCGACCAGCCGATCACCGCGTTGGACATCGACGCTTTGTCGAGCCCCAGGGCGGAGCCGTTTGCGGCGCGCTGACCGATCATAACAGGAGACGTCGTTTGTCCGATATAAGCAAGGCCGGCGCGTTCCGGTTGGGCGACCGAACCGTCAAACGCATGGGCTATGGCGCCATGCAGCTTGCCGGCAAGGGCGTGTTCGGGCCGCCCAGGGATCGCGCGGCGGCGGTCGCTGTGCTGCGCGAGGCGGTCGCCGCGGGCGTCGATCATATCGACACCTGCGATTACTACGGCCCGCACGTCACCAACGAAATTATCCGCGAGGCGCTGCATCCCTATCCGAAGGACCTCCTCATCGTCACCAAGATCGGCGCGCGACGCGGACCCAAGGGCGAATGGCTGCCGGCGCTCTCGCCCCTCGAAATCACAAGCGCCGTCGAGGACAACCTGCGCAATCTCCGCTTGGATATGATCGAGGTCGTCAACTTCCGCAGCATGACGGGCGTCCACGCGCCGGCGGAAGGCTCGATCGAAGCGCCGCTCAGCGCGCTCGCCGATTGCCAGCGCCGCGGATTGATAAAGCATCTCGGCCTGAGCCACGTAACGCCGACGCAACTCGCGGAAGGCCGGCGCATCGCCGACATCGTCGGCGTGCAGAACATGTACAATCTCGCGCGCCGCGAGGATGAGGCGATGATCGCCGCACTGGCGAAGGACGGCTTGCCCTATGTGCCGTATTTCCCGCTCGGCGGGTTTACGCCGTTGCAGTCGAAGACCCTTGATGACGTCGCCGCCGGTTTGCAGGCGACGCCGATGCAGGTCGCGCTGGCTTGGCTGCTGCAGAGGTCGCCGAACATCCTGCTGATTCCGGGCACGTCCTCTGTTGAGCACTTGCGCGAAAATCTGGCGGCGGCGGCGCTGAAACTTCCCGCCGAGGCCGTGCAGGCCCTCGACGGGATCGTTTAACGCCGGTCGTCACCCCGCCATGGCCGCTTTCAGGTTAGCGTCGACTTTATCGAGGAAGCCTTCGGTCGACAGCCACTTCTGCTCCGGTCCGACCAGTAGCGCGAGGTCCTTGGTCATGAACCCGGCCTCGACCGTGTCGACACAGACTTTCTCCAGCGTCGAGGAGAACTTCGCCAGCGCCTCGTTGCCGTCGAGCTTGGCGCGATGCGCGAGGCCGCGGGTCCAGGCGAAAATCGAGGCGATCGAGTTGGTCGAGGTCTCCTTGCCCTGCTGATACTGGCGGTAGTGGCGCGTCACCGTCCCGTGCGCGGCTTCGGCCTCGACAGTATTGCCGTCCGGCGTCATCAGCACGGAGGTCATCAGCCCGAGCGAGCCGTAGCCCTGCGCGACCGTGTCCGACTGCACGTCGCCGTCGTAATTCTTGCACGCCCAGACATAGCCGCCCGACCATTTCAGCGAGGCGGCGACCATGTCGTCGATCAGTCGGTGCTCGTAAGTAATGCCGAGGGTGGCGAACTTCGCCTTGAACTCGGCTTCGTAGACCTCCTGGAAGATGTCCTTGAAGCGGCCGTCGTAGGCTTTCAGGATGGTGTTCTTGGTCGAGAGATAGACGGGGTACTTGCGCAGCATCCCATAGTTCAGCGAGGCGCGGGCGAAGTCGCGGATCGAGTCGTCGAGATTGTACATGCTCATCGCGACGCCGGCGCCGGGGAACTTGAACACCTCGCGCTCGATCACCGTGCCGTCGTCGCCCTCGAACTTGATGGTCAGCCGGCCCTTGCCGGGGACCTTGAAGTCGGTGGCGCGGTACTGGTCGCCATAGGCGTGGCGGCCGATGATGATCGGCTGCGTCCAGCCGGGGATCAGCCGCGGCACGTTCTTGCAGATGATCGGCTCGCGGAAGATCACGCCGCCGAGGATGTTGCGGATCGTGCCATTGGGACTCTTCCACATCTCCTTGAGCTTGAACTCTTTCACCCGCGCCTCGTCGGGTGTGATCGTGGCGCATTTGACGCCGACGCCGCAGGCCTGGATCGCGTGCGCCGCATCGACCGTCACCTGATCGTTGGTGGCGTCGCGGTGCTCCACCGAAAGGTCGAAGTACTGAAGCTGGAGGTCGAGATACGGGTGGACCAGCTTTTCGCGGATGAGCTGCCAGATGATGCGGGTCATCTCGTCGCCGTCGAGCTCGACGACGGGGTTGGCGACCTTGATCTTGGACATGGAGTCTCCCCGGGAAGCGCGGCGCGCGTTAGCGACCTATAGCGCAGCGATTTTGCCCCGCAAAGCTAGGCTTTTGGGCAACGCGGGCAGCCGCCGCCTCGGGAGCGCAAGGTCGAAGTAGGGGTCCGCTGGCTAAATCTATCGTAACTTGGGGAACGCCGCGGCTGGGCGCCGGGTTCTTAGGCCAGAGCATCGCCCAGGAGAATTTGTTGTGAGAGCGATTGTCGTTTTCGCCGCCACGTCCTTGCTGGCCCTGGCTACCCCCGCCTTCGCGCAGAACCCGGCCGCACACCGGCATTTTGAACGGTCACACCCGCACGCGCGATATCGCGTCAGTGTCGCCCACAGAAGCCGGCCGCGATACGGTAGCGGCGACGTTTATGTAACCGAGGGCCGCGCGTCTGCGCCCGAAGTTGCTCTGCCGGCCTTCGGCTGGCGGCCGGAGGTTGAGGAGGAGGGGGTTGGCGCCGACCTCATCGGGCCCGGCTCCGTAGGAGAGACCCCGACTGGCCAGCACGACGTTTCGCGTTAACCGTCGCGAAAGCCCCTCCGGCGGTCACTGCAACTGCGCCAGCACCCGGGCGACAAACGCCTCGCGCTCCGGCTTGCTGAGGCCGGGGACGTAGGTCTCGAAATTGTTGTCGTGGCGGTAGACCCCGCATGCGTCGCAGGGTTTGGGCGGGTCGGGGGTGTTCACCTGGGCGCGGAATCCGCGCATCCGTTCGCCGTTCCAGATCTCTTCGAGCGGCTGCTCGTTGAGATTGCCGACCACGGAGCCCGGCATGCAGCAGGCGTTGACGTTGCCTTCGCCGGTAATCATCACCCCGACCCACGGGAATTCGCACGGCTCGTGACCCTTGCGCCCCTTGCGTTTGGTGATCGGCAGCGGCGCGACGAAGCCGACGCCCTTCCGTTGCGCATGGGCGTTCGCGGCGTCGTAGGCCGCGCGGTAGCCGGCGAGGTCGAGCATGCACGACTGCTCGGTCATGTCGGGCGTGAACACCATGACATGCGAGATGCTGACGACGTCGATCTTGTGCTCGGCGGCGAAATCGATCGCCGGAATCATCGAGCTGAGGTTGCGCCGCATCATCACCAGCGAAAGGGTGGTCGGCAGCGTCGGCCGCAGGCGGTTGCGCAGCGCCATGAAGCGGGCGACGTTGCCGAGCACCTGCTCCAGCGGCCCGGCGCCCTTGCGGATTTTCGGGTAGTCGACGGGGTCGAAACTGTCGATCGAGAAGTTCAGCCCGGCGAGTTTGGAATCGAGCAGCTTTTGCGCGTTCTCGTCATTGAGATTGTTGGCGTGGGTGTCGAACCGCAGCGGAATGTCGAGATCGATCAATCGATCCAGCCATTTGCTCGGCGTCCGCCCCTGCGCATAGAGGATGTCGCCGGAATAATCGGCCGACATGTGGTCGAGCTGCCCGGTCGCCGCGAGGTTCTGAAACGTCGACCAGACCTCGGTAGAGATCTCGCGCGCCTGTTTGCGCGTCGGGCGCGAGATGCAGTGGATACAATTGAGGTTGCACTGGGTGATCGGGCTCATCACGACCAGCTTCGGGTTGGCCGTCGGCGCCTCGGGCGCTGAGAACTCCTGCGACTCGAACAGGAATTTCGCCCGTCCGAGCGGGGTCCGATCGCTCGAAAGACGCGTCATGCGGGCAAAAAACATTCGCCCCTTCGCCGTCGTCACCGGGTCCCACATGACGTAGCCGCGACCGCCGCCAAGCTCCGCCTCACCGTCGATCTCGATGTCGACGACGCGCTCGGCGACGGGCTGGCCCAAACGATAGATGCGCAGCCGATAGGCGAACGCAGGCGTCTCCAGCAGCTTGATCTTCGCCCCGCTGAGATAATCCCCGTCGCCGCGGAAAACGCAGATAACCGTCGGCGCCGACACGCCGGGCAGCAGCTTCCGCCGAATCGCTCGCTTTTCGTTGCGGCCGTAGGCTTCGTAGTGGGTGAAGCCCGAATCGAGCGCGCCGACGCGGATTGCGTGGTCAACGTCGGGATGCGCGCGACGGTAGAAACGCTCGTCGAACAGGGCCTTCGAGATCGCCACCTTCACGCGGCTTCCCAATGTAGCCATCATCATGCCGCCTCGAGCGTGGTCAGGGCGCGCAAAGTAATTCATGTCAAGTTTGACTGTCAACGCCGATTAGTAAAGATTTTCTGCGCAATCCATCGCGCGATGCTTATCGACGCGTCATGGGTTTATCGGTCTGGCCGTGTCCATTGTTGGGCGCGATCACGGTTTCACGCCGCCGAGCGCTGCGGCGTCTTCTTGGCGATGCGGAACTGTCGCACCAGTCCGTCGAGAGTCTCGATCTCCTCGGATACCCGGCGGGTCGCGACGTTCGTCGTTTGCGCCATGGCGGCGTTGCCCTGCGTCGCCCGATCCATTTCCTGCACCGCGCCGCTGATTTCGTTAAGGCCGCGCGACTGATCGACGGCGCCGCTGGCGACGGCGTCGACAATGGCGTTGAGGCGGGAAATCTCGACGGCGATGCGGCTCAGCGCCTCGCCCGTCGCGCCGACGCGGGCGACGCCGGCCACGACCTGTCGACCGGAACTGGCGATCAGATCGGAGATGCGTTTGGCCGCGCCGGCGGAGCGTTGGGCAAGCGCGCGAACTTCGGTTGCGACGACGGCAAAGCCCCTGCCGGCTTCACCCGCCCGCGCGGCCTCGACCCCGGCGTTGAGCGCCAGGAGGTTGGTTTGGAACGCAATTTCGTCGATGAGGCCGGTGATCTCGCGGATTTCGTCGGACGACCGCGCGAGCCCGTCCATCGCCGCGACCGCCTCGCCGACGACGCCGGCGCCGCGCTTGGCCTCGCCGTCGGCGGCAACGACGACCGCCCGCGCCTGCGTGGCGGACGCCGACGCGTCCTTCACGGTCGCGGCGATTTGTTGCAGCGCGGCGGAGGATTGTTCGAGGCTGGCGGCCTGCTGTTCGGTGCGGGCGGAAAGGTCGTCGGCGCCGACGCTGAGATCGCGGCATTCGTGCGCCAGCGCCGCGGCGCTGTCGATGACGGCCCGCAACGTCTCCGCGAGCCGTTCGCGCGCTTCTTCGTAATCGTCGCGTAAGCCAGCAAATTCGCGTGGAAAATCGGCGTCGAGCGAGCAACTCAGATCGCCTTCGGCGAGCGCGCGCAAGCCTGCGCCGAGCGCCCGCATCGCCTGAGCTTGCGCACGGGCGGTTCGCTCACGCTCGGCCGTCGCCGTGTCGCGCGCCGCGCCGGCCGCGGCGCGCTGCACGTCGGCCTCAAGCTCGAGCTGGCGGCGGCGCTCGCTTGAGGCGTCCTTGAACACGGCGGCCGCGCGGGCCATTGCGCCGATTTCGTCGGCGCGGGCGAGGCACGGTATGTCGACGTCCGCCGCGCCCTCGGCGAGCTGGGTCATGGCGGCGGTGAGCCAGCCTATCGGGCGCACGATCGCCCCGTGCAGGTGGCGACCGACGAGCAGCGACAACGCCAAAGCGATCGCCAGCCCGAGCAGGATGTCGCGCCTGGCCGTCTCGCCCTCCGCGGCGCTGGCGCTCGCGGCGAGGTCGGCTTGCGCAAGGTTATATTGGATCGCCTGCTTTAGCGCGTCCTGGAGGTCGTGGATCGCCTCGCGCATCGCTGCGCGGTAGAGTGCGGCCGCCGCGTCGCCCGGCAAGGCTGCGGCCTTCAGGAAGCGGTCATCGAGGTCAAGATAGGCCGCCCAGCGCGACCTGAACTTCGCAAGCGCGGTTTGCTCTTCCGTCGATTGGACGAGCTTCGCCTGCCGCTCGAGCGCATCCTCGATCTCGGCGCGGATAGCGTTGAGGGTTTTCGCCTCCGCCGCCTTGCCCTCCGGCGGCGCGAGCACGACAGCGGCTTCGATGACGCGAAACCGCTGCGCCAGAAAGGCGATATCGCCGAGCGCGCGCGTCGTCTGTAGCCAATGGCCGCGGATCGCCTGCGCGGAACGCTCGACATCGTGGAGCCGGATCATTGCGTAAGCCCCGAGCGCGAGCGCGCAAAGCAGCAACGCGGCGAAGCCGAACGCGAATTTACCGAGCACGCCCGGACGCCGGAATCGCTCCACCGCGAAATTGTGCATGGGGTCTCGCTTGGGTGCGGCGCGAAGCGCAGGGCGCCGACATCCCGCGGGGTCGCGCCGTCGACATGATGACAACTTCTAGTTGTGGATGCTTAATGGGGGTATAATGGGGGCGACCCCCGCTCAGTACCGGAAATTGAACTGCGCGAGGATCCGGTAGTTGAAGGCGCTCGCCGATCCGCCCGCTACGGGAATCAGCGCGGCCTGGCCGATCGAATGTGTCGCTGTCATATTGATCGTCATGTCCTTAAGGACGGGAATCGTCGTCTTGCGGAACGGCGCCGCGACCGCCTCGCCGCCGACATCGGTCTCGCTCCAGCCGGTGTTGAAGCGCGCGGCATGGCTGAGAACGTTGGTTTCGATCAGCAGCGGTCCGGCGGCGATCCCGTAATCGACGCTGGCGAGCAACAGGCGGGCTTGGCTCGCCATCATATATTCGCCGGGGTTGTCGAAGCGCTGCAAACTGATCGTCCCGGAATAATCGAGCGTATAACCGGAGTCGCCAAGACGCCAGAGAGCGGCTGACGCGAAGCCGACTTGTTGAAGGTCGCGCGCGGTATACGCGCCGCCGCCGGGGAACAGTTCGGCCCCGCCCGAGACGCTGAGGACGTAACGGCCCGTGTCCGTCTCCTGCTCCCAGATCGTCGCCTCGGCGCCGACCGACTCCCAACCCACATCGCCCCCGAGCCGATCGGTCGTATGGGTCGCGGGTCCGAGCAGGCCGCCAAGCGGCGTGAATTGTTCGGAATACGAGTTGTCGTATTCAAAGGCCGCGCCTGACGCGATCAGCCGCACCCCCTGCCACGGCGAGACGACCAGCGCGGCGCCCTCGTCGGCTTCCAGATAATTGTAATGCTGTATCGTGTCGGCGCTGGCGTTGTGAGGCTGCGCCAACACCGTTCGTCTAACGGTCATTTCGGTCCCGTCGGCGGAAAGCGAGAACGAGGCGGTATTGCCGCAGGAGACATAGGTCAGTTCGGATTGAAAGAAATCGCACGTCTGTGCGCCGTCGGGAGCAACCGGCTCGTCGGCGGAAGCGACTGCCGCGGCGCCGATTGCCGCCACAATCCCCAACAGGATTCGCATGTCGCCCTGGATTTGAAATGGCGCCCAATACTGAATGGCAACGATTTGGAGCTTTTTCGAGGAACGGAATCGCCGTTGGCTGACTTTTCTTTCGTTCTGATTCCGCTCCCGTCGAAACGGCCCGCTCAGCCCGCCGACCGCGCGCCTGCGGCGAGGGGCGAGCGGTGGGGCCGCTTAGGCTAGTGGCGAGACGGGGATGGACGCCTTGCAGCCAGACCCGGCGCCGCTGGGTTAATGCGACAGCGCCCGCATCGCCGCCTCGATCCCGTCGGGGGTGAGCGGGAACATGCGCTCGCCGAACAGCGCCGAAATGATCCGCGTCTATTGCGAATAGGTCCAGTTCTCGCGCGGCGTCGGGTTGATCCAGACGCTACGCGGCCAGGTCGCCGTCACCCGCTTCAGCCAGACTTCACCCGCCTCGGGATTGAGATGCTCGACCGAACCGCCGGGGCTCAGGATTTCGTATGGGCTCATCGACGCGTCGCCAACAAAGATCGCGCGGTGATCGCGGCCGTAGGCGTTGAGAAGGTCGGCGGTCGGCGTCCGCGCTTCGAATCGACGGCGGTTGTCCTTCCACACGCTCTCGTAAAGGCAGTTGTGGAAGTAGAAATGTTCGAGCCGCTTGAATTGCAGCCGCGCCGCCGAGAACAGCGCCTCGGCCTCCTCGATGTGCCAGTCCATCGAGCCGCCGACGTCGAGGAATAGCAGCACCTTCACGGCGTTGCGCCGCTCGGGACGCAGTTTCACGTCGATATAGCCCTTGTCGGCGGTCGAGCGGATCGTGCCGTCGAGGTCAAGCTCCTCCTCTGCGCCCTCGCGGGCGAAGCGGCGCAGACGGCGCAGCGCGACGCGGAGGTTGCGCGGACCTAGCTCCTCGTCGCCGGAGAAATCCTTGAATTCGCGCTTGTCCCAAACTTTGACCGCGCTCCCGCGCCGACCCTTGTCCTGGCCGATTCGCACGCCTTCGGGATGGTCGCCGTGGGCGCCGAACGGCGACGTTCCCCCCGTTCCGATCCATTTCGAGCCGCCCTGGTGGCGGCCCTTCTGCTCGGCGAGCCGTTGCCGCAGCGTCTCCATTAGTTTTTCGAATCCAAGCTTCTCGATCTCCGCCCGCTCCTCGGGCGAAAGGTATTTCTCGATCAGCTTGCGCAGCCATTCTTGCGGAATGTCGGCCGCCTCGACTGCGTCGCTAAGCGACAGCGCGCCCTTGAACACCGCAGCGAACACAACATCGAAGGCGTCGAGATTGCGCTCATCTTTGACCAGCAGCGCGCGCGAAAGGCGATAGAAATCCTCTGGCGAATGATCGACGACGTCGCGCTCCAGGGCGCGCATGAGGTCGAGGAATTCGCGCGGCGTTACCGGTACGCGCGCCTTGCGGAGCTCAGCGAAGAATTCGAGAAACATGGCGAGGTCAGCCTAGCCGCGCGGCGTCCGCGCTGCAATCGCCCTCGCGGCAAGGCCGCGAAGCGTCTACATTGCGACCATGCGCACCCTTCGCGAAGTTCTGCCGCTGCGACGCGCCGTCGCGTCGGATGTCGAGATTTTCGCCATCGGCGACATCCATGGCCGCTCCGATCTGCTCGACGCGTTGCTCGAGGTGGCGGAGGCGGCGCCGCCGCGGGCGTCGGCGCGCCGTCTCGTCTTCACCGGCGATCTCGTCGATCGCGGCCCCGATTCGCTCGGCGTCCTGGCGCTGGCTGCGGCGGCCGGCGAACGCATCGGGGCCGAGGAGACGATCGGCCTGATGGGCAATCATGAGATCCTGATGCGCTTGACTCTCGACCTGGCGACGCCGTCGCGGCCCGCGTTGGCGGCGCTGCGAGTGTGGTTCGGCAACGGCGGCGACGCGGTGGCGGAGGAGCTGATCGGCTTTCACGCGCCGGTCGACGGCGCCAGCGGGTTGCTGCGCGAGTTGCGCTTGGCGACTCCGGAGTGGGTCCGCGCCTGGCTCGACGGCTTGCGGCCCTATTATCGCTCCGGCGCCGTCCTGTTCGTTCACGGCGGCGTCAATCCGACCGTGCCGCTGGAGGCGTTCCTCGATCTGCCGTGGGACATGCCGTTCGACGGCTTCGACGAGTCCGCGCATTGGGCCTGGGTGCGCGGGCCGTTCCTCGACCATCGTCCCGACGCGCGCGGGTTCTCCGGTTTCTTCGTCGTTCATGGCCATACGCCGCTCGATCGCGGCCACACGCGCGGTCACGCCGAGCAGGTCGAGCGCTTCCGCCTCAATCTCGACGGCGGCTCGGCGATGACCGGCATCGCCAAAATGGCGATATTGCGCGGGGGCGTCGCCGAAATCGTCACGGCGCAGGCGGCGGGGTAGGGCGCCCGGCCTCAAACGCGGCCCGCCGCTCCCACAGAAAAGCCCGCACCGCCGGATCGCTTTCCAGCCCGATCGCGCGATCGTAGGACGCGCACGCGTCGACCCCGGCGCGCGCCTCAAGGTCGGCGCGCGCCGCCCAATAAGCTTGGAACTCGGCCAGCGCCGGGTCGGCGGCGATCGCCCGCAGCGCCGCCAAGCCGGCTTCCGCTCCCTCGGCATGCGAAATCGCGACCGCCCGGTTGACGGCGACGACGGCGGAGCCGGTCAACGCCAGCAGCGCGTCGTAAAGCGAAGCTATTGCCGCCCAATCGGTCGCGCCGCTGCGGCGGCGCGCGGCGTGGGCCGATTGGATCGCCGCCTCAAACTGAAACCGCCCGGGACGGCCCAGCGCGGCGGCGGTCGCCAGCCGGCGTTCGGCCTCGTCGATGGCGGCGTGATCCCAGGCGGCGACGTCCTGCTCGCTCAACGGCACGAATTGGCCCGCCTGGTCGCGCCGCGCCGCTCGCCTAGCGTGGGCATACAGCATCAGCGCCAGCAAGCCGCCCGCCTCCGCCTCCGCGGGCGCGAGTTCGACGGCGACCCGGCCGAGCCAGATCGCCTCTTCTGCGAGTTCGCGGCCGCTGGGGTCGAGGGTCTTGAGCCAGCCTTGGCTGAAGGCGGCGTAGATGGCGTCGAGCACCGCGCCGATCCGCTCCGGCCAAAGGTCGGGCGAGGGCTCGCGGAACGGCACGCCGGCGAGCCGGATTCGCGCCTTGGCGCGGGCGAGCCGCTGGCCCATCGTCGTCGGCGCGACGAGAAACGCCGAGGCGATCGCCGCTGCGTCGAGGCCGAGGATGGTTTGCAGCATCAGCGGCGCGCGGACGCCCGCCTCGATGGCCGGATGCGCGCAGGCGAACATCAGCGCGAGACGGCGATCGGGCAACGGTTGCTCGCCCAGGAGTTCGTCGGCGATCAGCCGCAGCGCCTCCTCTCCCTCGACCGCCGTGCGTCGCCGCCGCGACGCATCGGCGAGCCGGCGGCGGGCGGCGACGACGAGCCAGCCCTCGGGATTGACGGGCGCGCCCTGCCGCGGCCAGGATTGCAGCGCCGCGGCGAAGGCGTCGCCGAGCGCGTCCTCGGCCGCTGGCACGTCGCGATCTCGCGCGGCGAGATAGGCGACGAGCCGGCCATAGCTTTCGCGGGCCACCCGCTCGGCGGCGGCGCGCGCTTGCTGGGTTACATCGGCCAAATCGGTCGCACCTCGATCGCTCCCATCGCGGCGCCGGGGCAGCGCGCCGCCCAGGCGATCGCGCCGTCGAGGTCGGGCGCCTCGATGACATAATAGCCGCCGAGCTGTTCTTTCGCTTCGGCATAGGGGCCGTTGAGCACCGAGGTTTTGCCGTCCTTGACCCTGACGATCGCGCCGTTGGCGGCCGGATGCAGCCGCTCGCCGCCGCGCCATGCGTCGGCCTCGCGCATCGCTTGGGTATAGGCGCCATAGGCGGCCGAGACGGCTTGCACGTCCTCCTTTCGCGCCGTCATCAGCGCCGCCTCATCGGAATGGATCAGCAGCAAATATTGCATCGAACATCTCCTTGTTGTCGCGCCGCTCGCCGGCGCTGACGGAAAGACGGGCGGGGCAGCTGTCTTTCGACAGGGTAATCAAAAATTCCGCGGCTATGTTCGCAATGTGGCGCAGGAACATCGTTGGGCGCGCGCAGTGTGGCCCAGGAAACATTCGCCCGACCAACCCGTAAGTAGCCATCAGGTGTCGAGAGCGACGCGGGAGAAAGCGATGCGAGCGAAGATGTTGCTGAGACTCGATGCGCTGTTCTTGGCTCTGTTCGGCCGAGGCAAGAAACGCGCGCTCGGAAAAAGCGGCGCCCGCGCCATCCTCCGGGGAAGGCGGACGCCCTCGGCGATCTGCGACGCGTCGGGGACGTCCGCGGCGATTTTCGAGGCGGAGCGCGCCGCCGCGCAGGCGGCGCGCGCGGCCGGCGACGCGGAATGGCGGGGTTATGGCCTGATCGCGGCCGCGCTAGCGCAATGGCGCCGCGAACCTCGGCCGCGCTACGTCCGCGCCATCATCGAGCGGCTGAAATTTGCGCCGAGCCGTTGCGAGCGCATGGAGGCGGCCGCCGCGCTGGCGCAGATGCCGACGCCGGAGGCCGACGCGGCGCTGGTGGAGGCGCTCGACGACAGTGACGCGCTGGTGCGCCACCAGGCGGCGTGCGCGCTGATGGCGATCTACGGCGTCGCCGTCGATGCGGGTCCGCTGCAAAATATGCGCGCCTTGGCGACGCAGGGCGAGGGGAGCGACGGCGGCCGACGCGAGTTCGCCGCCAGCCCGCCGGTCCGCGTCCGCGGCGGCGTCTGAGCGCTTGCGTTTGCGATCGGCGGACGGCAGGCTCGCGTCTCCGAGGGGAGACGCCGATGACGCAAGTTACGCAGTTGCTGCGCCGCGCGATCCAGACTGCGCCGCGAAAGATCGCCACCGAGCACCTTGACCGCATCCGAACTTGGTCCGGCTTCGGCGAGCGCGTGGCGAAGCTCGCGGGCGCGCTCGCAAGCCTCGGCCTCGCGCCCGGCGATCGGGTCGGAATTCTCGCGCTGAACAGCGACCGCTTTCTCGAAACCCTGTTTGCAATGTTGTGGGGCGGCTTTGTCGCAGTGCCGATCAACACCCGGCTGGCGCCGCGCGAGATCGCGTTCTGGCTCACTGATTCCGAGTGTTCGGCGCTGCTGGTCGACGAAAATTTCGCCGCCGTCGCAGCCTCGTTGCGCGCGGAGCTGCCGACCCTGAAGCAGCTGGTGTTTCTCGGCGAAGGCGCGGCGGCCGCTGGGATGCTCGAATACGAGACGCTGCTGGCGGGCGCGGCGCCCGCGCCGGACGCCGGGCGCGGCGGCGACGATCTCGCGGCGCTGTTCTACACCGGGGGCACCACCGGGCGCTCGAAAGGCGTCATGCTGAGCCATCGCAACATCGTCGCCAATGCGCTCAACACCGCGCAAGCGCTGGCGGGGGACGAAGACACGATCTATCTGCACGCCGCGCCGATGTTCCACGCCGCCGACAACGCGGTCAATTTCGTGGTGACCGCCGTCGGCGGCAAGCACCTGTTCATGCCGCGCTTCGATCCCGGCGGGTTCCTGAAACTGGTCGCCGAGAAGAAAGTGACGTCGACGCTGATCGTGCCGACGATGATCAACATGGTCGTCCATCATCCCGAAGTGGAGCGCACCGACACGTCCTCGCTGAAGCGGCTGATCTACGGCGCCTCGCCGATGCCCGAGGCGGTGATCCGGCGCGCCTTCGTCGCGCTGCCGCATACCGGCTTCGTCCAGGCGTACGGGCAGAGCGAGGCGGCGCCGTGCATGACCTTCATGTATCCCGACCGGCACGTGCTCGAAGGGCCGAAGGCGGGCAAACTGAAAGCGGCCGGCAGCGCCGCGATGGGTTGTGAGGTCGCCGTGCTCAACGCTAACGACGAGGAGGCGCCGCGCGGCGAGGTCGGCGAGATTTGCGGGCGCGGCGACAATGTGATGCTCGGCTACTGGCGCCAACCGGAGCTGACGGCGAGGGCGCTGCGCGGCGGCTGGCTGCACACCGGCGACGGCGGCTACATGGACCACGACGGCTTCGTGTTCGTCGTCGATCGCCTGAAGGACATGATCGTCTCGGGCGGCGAAAACGTCTATTCCGCCGAGATCGAACAGGTGCTCTATCAGCACGCCGACGTCGCCGAATGCGCCGTGATCGGTGTCCCCGACGCGAGGTGGGGCGAGGCGGTGCATGCCGTCGTCCGGTTGAAGCCGGGGGCGACGGCGGTGGAGGAAGATCTCATCGCGCATTGCCACGGGCGGATCGCCGGCTACAAATGTCCGCGTTCGGTGAGCTTCCGCGACGTGCCGCTGCCGCTGTCGGGGGCGGGCAAGATTCTCAAGACGGAGCTGCGTCAGCCGTTCTGGGAGGGCAGGGACCGCGCGGTGAACTGAGCCGGACGCGGCGAGGGCGGCCGATGTGCCTCGTGCAAGCGGCGCCGCTTCCTCATCCGGCCTTCGGCGACCCCCCGGGAGCGATTTGCGTTCCCTTGGTCCCCGCAAGCGGGGAGAAGGCCCCCGTTCTGCCGGGGGAATCGACGGCCCGCCGTCCCCTCGCCCCGATTTGCGGGCAAAGGGCCGTGATGAGGGGCCTTCTAGGTATAAACCGGCGCGATTCCTGACATATTGGACCGAGACGACGCCGTTTCTCAACCGATGCCCATGAGCCCTCCGTTGCCTGAAAACCCTGTCGTCGTCGAAATCACCCGCGGCGATCGCGTCGAATCGGCGCACCGCGGCGCGGCGGCGGTTGTCGACGCGGACGGCGGTCTCGCATTCGGCTGCGGCGACATTTCCCGCCCCGTCTATCCGCGCTCCGCGGTGAAGACGATCCAGGCGCTGCCGCTGATCGAGAGCGGCGCGGCGGATCAATTCGCACTGACCGATGCGGAGCTGGCGCTCGCCTGCGCCTCGCATTCCGGCGAGCCGGCGCATGTCGCCGGCGCCGCGGCGATGCTGGCCAAGGCGGGGTTGGGCGAAGCCGCGCTCGCTTGCGGCGCGCATTGGCCCCTCAGCGCCGACGCGGCGCGGGCGCTCGCGCGGGCTGGCGAAACCCCGTCGCAACTGCACAACAATTGCTCGGGCAAACACGCGGGCTTTCTTTGTTTCGCCTGCGCGGCCGGGCATCCCGCGGCGGGATACGAGCACGCCGACCACCCGGTTCAGCGCGAGTTGAAGGCCACTCTGGAAAATGTTTGCGGCGAAACCCTCGACGAATCGCGGCGCGGCTTGGACGGTTGCTCGATCCCGACCTACGCGATTTCGCTGCAAGCTTTGGCGCTCGGCTTCGCCCGCATGGCGACCGGGCGGGGTCTCGCGCCGGTCCGCGCCGCCGCGGCGCGCCGGCTGTTTGCGGCCGTGGCGGCGCATCCGTTCCATGTTGCGGGGACGGGCCGGTTCGACACCGAGGCGATGACGGCGCTGCGCGGACGCGTGATCACCAAGACCGGCGCGGAGGGGGTGTTTTGCGCTGCGCTGCCGGAGCTCGGCATCGGCCTCGCCGTCAAGGCGGATGACGGGGGTACACGGGCGGCGGAAGTGATGATCGCTGCGCTGATCGCCCGCTTTCTGAGCCTCGACGCGGCGACCGCCGCCGCCTTTGCCCGCCTTCGCCAGCCGAGCCTGCGCAACTGGCGCGGCGCCGAGGTCGGCGGCGCGCGGCCGGCCGGACCGCTCGGCGGATGACCACGCCGGCGCTTCCCGCGCGTCAAGCGGAGGTGTTTGCCCGCGTCCGTCTGGGCGGCCTCGCGTGGATCGCCTGCCTGCAATTCTTCGCGGCGGAGGGTTTGGCCGCACGGGCGTTTGACGGCTACAGCTATCGCTTCGACTACATCTCCGACCTCGGCGCGGCGCAGGGTTCGCCCCGTGACGCGCTGATGAAGGCGTCCTTCCTGCTGCAAGGCGCGTTGATCGCGGCCGGGGTCGCCGGCGCGTGGCGGGAGCTCGGCGCGGGCTTCGGCAAAGCTTGTCTCGTCCTCTGCGCGGCGGGCGTTTTTGTGGTCGGCGCGGCGCCGGAGGATGTCGCGCCCGGATGGCACTATCTGGGCGCGGCGGCCAATCTGGCGGGCTGCAACCTGGGCGCACTTGCCCTTGGCTGCGCGC
This sequence comes from uncultured Pseudomonadota bacterium, assembly GCA_963807735.1. GTDB lineage: Bacteria > Pseudomonadota > Alphaproteobacteria > Rhizobiales > Beijerinckiaceae > Roseiarcus. The sequence continues at coordinate 23,478 of CAWEDI010000053.1, forward strand.
GGGGCGCGACGCCGGTGCAACGCGCCGGCGTGCTGGCGGGCGGCCTGGGTCTCGCCGCTTGCGTCGCGCTGCTCCTTCACGCTGATGCGGGCCTCGGCGTCGGCGTGGTCGAGCGGCTGGCGGCGTATCCCTTTCTCATCTGGCTCGCCGCGTTCGGCGCCGTGCTGTTCGGGGGGCGCGATAGGCGGGCGGCGTAGCCTCGTGCTAGACCGCGCGCGGAGGCCCTCATGACCGACGACGCGCCCGTTCGCCCGCTCGACATCAGCTCCGTCGTGGAGCGCAAGCCGCCCTACGGCATCGTCGACATTGGCTCCAATTCGGTCCGCCTCGTCGTCTACGATCAGCTCGGCCGCGCGCCGCTGCCGCGCTTCAACGAGAAGTCGCTGTGCCGCCTCGGCGAGGGGCTCGCGGAGACTGGGGCGATCAGGGCCGACAATTTCCGCCGCACGATCGAGGCGACCCGGCGCTTCGCCGCCATCGCCGAGGCGATGCATGTCGAGCAGCTCGACGTGACCGCGACCGAGGCGATCCGCCGCGCCTCGAACGGCCCCGAACTGGCCGCGGCGATCGAAGCGCAGTCGGGGCTAAAGGTGCGCGTGCTGGCGGGGGCCGAGGAGGCGTATTACTCGACGCTCGGCGTCATCTCCGGTTTTTTTCGCCCCGTGGGCGCGGTCGGCGACATGGGCGGCGGCTCGCTCGAAGTCGCGCTGGCGCTCGACGATCGGGTCGGCGAGATCTCCGTCAGCCTGCCGCTCGGCGCGTTGCCCGTCGAGGCCATGTTCGCGGCGGGGCGCGAGGAGGCTAAGCGCGAGGTCGACGAGCGGCTGCGCGCCGGATTGCCAATGTCGCTGTCGAAGCCGACATTCTACGCCGTCGGCGGCGGATGGCGCGCGCTCGCCAAAGCGCACATGGCGTCGACGAAAGCGCCCGTCCGGGTCACGCACGGTTACGCCCTCAGCGCTGCGGAAGCGCGCGATTTCGCCAAGTCGATCTGGCGGCCGGCGCCGGCGAAGCTCGCCGCCACGCCCGGCGTGCCATCGCGCCGCGCCCGCAGCCTGCCGGCGGCCGCGCTGGCGCTCGACCGGGTGCTGAAGCGGCTCGCGCCGGAGCGGGTCGTGTTCTCGGCGCTCGGCTTGCGCGAGGGGCTGCTGTTTTCGAAGCTGTCCAAGGACGAGCAATATCGCGATCCCCTGGTCGAGGGCGCGCGGCTGATCGGTCTGCCCGCGGCGCGGGTGCCGGAATTCGCCGCAGCGCTGGCGGATTGGACCGCGGGCCTGTTCCCCGGCGAGACCGCGGCGGAGCGGCGGCTGCGGGTCGCGGCTTGCGCGCTCTCCGACATGGCCTGGCGGGACGCCCCGGAATTGCGCGCCGAGGAGACATTCCGCCGCGTGTTGCAGTTTCCGTTCATCGGCGTCGACCATCCCGACCGCGTGTTTCTCGCCGCGGCGCTGCATTTCCGCTACGACTACAAGGCCGACGCGCCTTGGCTCGATCCGGCGATCCGGCTGATCGGCGAAAACGCGAAACGGCGCGCGCGCATTCTCGGCTCGGCGCTGCGGCTCGCCTATCGGTTTTCGGGGGCCTCGCAGGCCGTGCTCGCCGGCGCCAAGCTGAAGACCGACGGCGATCGGCTCGTGCTCGAAGTCGCCCCCGCCGCCCGCGCGCCCGACAGCGAAGTGGTGGCGGAGCGGCTCAAATGGCTCGCCGCCGCGATGGGGCTGCGCGCCGGGGGCTTCGAGGAGCGCGCCCTCAGCTGAACGTCACGAAGCGCCGCGCATACTGCACCAGCGGCAACGCGATGGCGGTCAGCGCCAGCGAACAATAGATCACGTACACAGGGTCGTAGTAGGCGACCATGTCGCCGCCGATCATCCCGGCGCGCAGCATTTCGATGTTGTGAACCAGCGGCGACCACAGCGTCGCCTCGCGCCAGCGTTGCGGCAGCCAGGCCGCCATGTTGAACACGCCGGTGAACGGCAACGTGATATAGAGCAGCGGCGGCAGGAACTGCTCGGTCATCTCGTAGATTTCGCTGAGCGCGGCGATGATGAGCCCGAAGGCGATGCCGAACCAGCATTGCAAAAAATAGCCGGCGGCGAACAGCAGCGGGTCCGGCATCGGATCGAGGAAGCCGAGCAGCGTGAGCGGCGTCCAAGCCACGAAAAACGCCGCCAATACGCCGACGACCTCCAGCAGGCAGCGCGCGATCAACACGTCGAGCAGGCTGACGTTGCGATGGAACAGCAGGCCCATGCTGTGGCGGATAGCGTGCACCTGCCGGCCGGTCAGATGTCGCCAGAGCGTAATCATGGTGTAGCCGGACAGCGCCATCGGCACGACGCCGATGCCGTGGCCGTGCGTCTGCCCGGAGATCGTCCACATTCCCATGACGCCGACGGTCAGCACCAGCGGCTCGCCGATGATCCAGAAGAAGCCGAGATTTTCGTGGCCGAAGCGCAACGTGCCTTCGCGCATGATGAGCGCGCCGACGACGCGGGCGTTGACCGCGAGCGAACCTCGAAAGTTTTGCCGCGGCCGGGACGGGCTGCGGATGGCGGCGGGCGGGGCGAGGGTCATGCGACGCGAGATGCAGGTCCGGCGTGGTGGATTTATGGCGCGGCGCCGAGAGTAACCGCGCCGAGCCGAACGGTCACCCCCCGAGAGGGACGGCGCCTCCCCCTCCGGACAACCGCCCCCGGTACAAGTCACCGCCGCTCGCCTGAATTGGCGGACGGCCAAGCGGCGCGCCATCCGGCCTTCGGCCACCTTCTCCGGGCGGGCGGGGAGAAGGCCCACGCCCGGCAAGGGACGGTCGGCCGTCCTCCTGCGCGGGGAGGACGAGCCCGCGCCGCCGCGTTCAAATCGCAATCGCCCGAACCCCGCGGCGAACTTCAGCCGATATTAACTAGCGTCATTTATTCCCGAAATGCGATCTGCCCGACGCCGCCTGCAAGGCGCCGTCGGGAGGCATGAAGCCGCCAGATTCCGCCGGACGACCCGGCCTTTTCACCCTTCTCCCCGAGCGATCCGCTGCGCGCCTGCGCGCCGTTCGCTTAACCGTCCCGAGCGCCGTTCACGATGGTTTTCGAATTCGCTCCCGACGCGCCGTCGGCCGTAGGCGCCGCCAGTTTCAGGAGCTCCGCGTGCCGTCTCCCCGCGTGATTGAATTGCCCGAAAACCTCGACATGCCCGCCGCGGCCGCGCTGGCCGAAGCCGTCCTCAAACGCGTCGGCGAACCCCTGGCGGTCGACGCCTCGCGCGTGCAGCGGCTCGGCGCCTCGTGCTTACAGGTGCTGCTGGCGGCCGCGCGAACCTGGAAGGCCGAAGGCGACGCCCTCACGCTGTCCAGCGCCTCGCCCCGCTTTCTCGAAGATCTCAAACTGCTCGGCCTGGCGCCGGAAACCTTTCTCGATGGAGTGATCGCCCCATGAGTATGAAAATTCTCACCGTCGATGATTCCCGCACCATGCGCGACATGTTGCGGCTCGCCCTCAGCGGCGCCGGTTTCGACGTCGTGCAGGCGGTAGACGGCGTGGACGGCCTCGACGTGCTGGAGCGCGAAGGCCCCGATCTCGTCATCACCGACATCAACATGCCGAAAATGGACGGATTCGGCTTCATCGTCGGCGCGCGCAAGATCGAGCGCTTCCGGGTCGTGCCGATTCTGGTGCTGACCACCGAGAGCGATCCCGACAAGAAACAACGGGCGCGCTCCGCCGGCGCGACCGGCTGGATCGTCAAGCCGTTCGATCCGGTCAAGCTGATCGACGTCATCCGTCGCGTCGCGGCCTAACAAGCGTTTGGGGGCCGCCATGGATCCGATGCAGGCGATCAGAGATACGTTCTTCCAGGAATGCGAGGAGCAACTCGGCGAACTCGAGACCGGGCTGCTCGCGATGGAGGACGGCTCGGCCGACAACGAAACCGTCAACGCCGTGTTTCGCGCGGTGCATTCGATCAAGGGCGGCGCGGGCGCGTTCAAGCTCGACCGGCTCGTCAAGTTCGCGCATGTCTTTGAGACCACGCTCGACCGCATCCGCACCGAACGCCTGCAAACCTCCGCGGCGGTGATGAAGACGATGCTGCGCTCGGCCGACGAACTCGCCGATCTCGTCACCGCCTCGCGCGACGGCGGCGCCTTCGACGACGCCCGCTCCAACGAGCTGATCGCCGAACTCAACGCGCATTGCGACGACAAGCCGGCGGAGACCAAAGAGGAGGAGGGCGACAATCCCTTCGCCGCGTTCGGCTGGGAGCCGGTGACGCTGGCGATCGCGCCCGAGATCAGCGAATACCACATCGCCTTCAGGCCGAAGTCCGAGCTCTACGCCAAAGGCAACGAGACGACGCGGCTGATGCGCGAGCTGGCCCGGCTCGGCGAGCTCACCGTGCGTTGCGAGACCGCCGACATCCCGCTGCTCAGCCATCTCGAGCCGGAGCAATCCTATCTGTCGTGGCGCGCCACGTTGCGCAGCGATCAGGACCTCGCCGCCGTGCAGGCCGTGTTCGAGTTCGTCGACGGCGATTGCCAGCTCGACATCGAAGCGGTCGACGCCGCGGCGCACGAGCCCGCGCCGGCGGCGTTCGAGACGAGCCCCGAACCGCCGCCGCCGTCGGAGGAGCCGAAGATTGTCGCGGCCGAAGAGCCCAAGTCCGCCGCGCCCGCGGAATCGCGCGCCGCCAAGACCGAAGCGGCGGCGAGCGCCAACGCCGCCCAGAACACGATCCGGGTCGATCTCGACCGCGTCGATCGGCTTATCAATCTGGTTGGCGAACTCGTCATCAACCAGGCGATGCTGACGCAGCGCGTGCTAGAGGCCGGCGCGGTCAAGAACGCCAGCATCGCCACCGGTCTCGACGACCTCGAACATCTCACGCGCGACATTCAGGAAAGCGTGATGGCGATCCGCGCGCAGCCGGTGCGCCCGCTGTTTCAGCGCATGTCGCGCATCGTGCGCGAGATCGCCGACGCCACCGGCAAGAACGTGCGGCTGAAGACCGAAGGCGAGGGCGCCGAAGTCGACCGCAACGTCATCGAGCGGCTCGCCGATCCGTTGACCCACATGATCCGCAACGCGGTCGACCACGGCCTGGAGCCGCCCGAGGAGCGCGTCGCCGCCGGCAAGCCGGCGCAGGGCGAGGTGCGGTTGTCGGCGGCGCACAAGTCGGGCCGCGTGGTGATCGAGATCGCCGACGACGGCCGCGGCATCGATCGGCCCAAGGTGAAGGCGATCGCCATCAAGAAGGGGCTCATCCCGGCCGACGCGCTGCTCACCGACAGCGAGATCGACAATCTGTTGTTCCTGCCCGGCTTCTCGACCGCTGAGACGGTCTCCAACATCTCCGGCCGCGGCGTCGGCATGGATGTCGTCAAACGCTCGATCCAGGCGCTCGGCGGCCGCATCGCGATCACCACCAAGCCCGGCCAAGGATCGACCTTCTCCATGAGCCTGCCGCTGACGCTCGCCGTGCTCGACGGCATGGTGGTGAAGGTCGCCGATCAGACGCTGGTGGTGCCGCTCAACGCGATCCTCGAGACGCTGAAGCCGAAGGCCGAAGAGGTCTACGGCCTCGGCCCGGACAGCCAGGTGATCGGCATCCGCGGCGGATTCACGCCGCTGATCGACGTCGGCTACGCGCTCGGGTTCCGTTCGCACCGCGCCGACCCGCTGTCCGGCGTGACGCTGCTGATCGAGACCGAGGGCGGCGTGCGCAGCGCGCTGATGGTCGATGCGATCCAGGATCAGCGCCAGGTCGTCATCAAGAGCCTGGAGGCCAACTATGGCCACGTCGAGGGCATCGCGGCGGCGACCATTCTCGGCGACGGCCGCATCGCGCTGATCCTCGACGCCGACGCGATCGTCAACGCGTCCTCCGTCCGAAATACGTCCTCCGAAATGCTGCTAGCAGGATAACGTCATGGCTGAGCTCGAATCCAAAGCGAACGCCGCGCGCGAATACATCACGTTCCGTATCGGCGAACAGTATTACTGCGTCGACATCATGTCGGTGCGCGAGATCCGCGGCTGGACGCCGGCGACCGCGCTGCCGCGCGCGCCCGGCTTCGTGCGCGGCGTCATCAACCTGCGCGGCGTCGTGCTGCCGATCATCGATCTTGCCGACCGGCTCGGCTTTGCGCCCGCCGAGCCGACGCCGCGCCACGTCATCATCGTTGCGCAGACAGGGCGGCAGGTCGTCGGCCTGCTGGTCGACGCCGTCTCCGACATCATCAACATGGCGGCCGACAAGGTGCATCCGACGCCCGACGTCGGTTCTGAGGCGGCCCGCGCGTTCGTGCTCGGCGTGATGGCGATCGACGATCGCATGATCAGCCTCATCGCGCTCGAAAGCGTGATGCCGGCGCTGGCCGGCGAGGCGGCATGATCGCGCCTGTGCGAGCGACCGCCCATGCGGCGACGGGTGACACATTGCTGCCCGGCGAATTCACGCTGAGCCGCGACGATTTCCGGCGTATCGCGCAGATGATCTACAGCGACGCCGGCATCCATCTGACCGAAGGCAAGGCCGCGCTCGTCTATTCCCGGCTCGCCAAGCGTCTGCGGGCGCTTCGGATGCAGGCGTTTCGCGACTATTGCGATCTCGTGGCCAGTCCCGAAGGCGCCGCCGAGCGCCAGGAGATGCTGACGTCGCTGACCACCAACGTCACCAAGTTCTTCCGCGAGCCGCATCATTTCGAGCATCTGAAGACGCACGTCCTGGCGCCGCTCGCGGCGCGGGCGACGCGCGGCGCGCGATTGCGGCTCTGGTCGGCGGCTTGTTCGACCGGGCAGGAGCCTTACTCCATCGCGATCACGCTGCTCTCGGCCTGGCCGGAGGCGGCGCAGCACGACGTGAAAATCCTCGCCACCGACATCGACCGCGCCGTGCTCGCCACCGCCGAGGCCGGGCTCTACGCCGATGCCCTGCTCGAAGGCGTCAACGCCGATCAGCGTCGCCGCTTCTTCGAGCCGGCGGGGGAGGGCGCGAGCCGGGTCAGCGCGGCGGTTCGCCGCCTCGTCACCTTCCGCCAGCTCAATCTGATCGACGCGTGGCCGATGAGCGGTCAGTTCCACGCGATTTTCTGCCGCAACGTCGTCATCTATTTCGATGAGCCGACGCAGCAGGGCATCTGGCAGAAATTCGCGCCGCGGCTCGCCCCTGACGGCGCGCTCTACATCGGTCATTCGGAACGGGTGACGGGGCCGGCAGTCGCGCTGATGCGCAGCGACGGCGTCTCGACCTATCGGCTGACGGGAGGACGAAGCCTTTGAAGCCGGTCCGGGTCCTGATCGTCGACGACAGCGCGTCGATGCGCGCGCTCATTCGCACCGCGCTCGAGGCCGACCCTGGCGTCAGCGTCGTCGGCGAGGCCGCCGACGCGCTGCAGGCGCGGGAGGCGATCAAGGCGCTCAATCCCGACGTGATGACGCTCGACGTCGAAATGCCGCATATGAACGGCCTCGAATTCCTCGAAAAGGTGATGCGGCTGCGGCCGCTGCCGGTCATCATGGTGTCGTCGCTGACCGAGCGCGGCGGCGCGGTGACCATCTCCGCGATGGAGATCGGGGCGTTCGACTGCGTCGCCAAGCCGACGCTGCACTCGCCGACCGCGTTCGCGGCGCTTGCCGAAAAGGTCAAGGCCGCCGCCGGCGCGCGGATGCGCGAGCGTCCGGCGCCGCCCTCGGAATCGCGACGCCCCGCCGCGCCGGAGCTCGGCGCCGCGACCGGACTCGCGCTGGCGGGACGCTTGGTGGCGATCGGCGCTTCGACCGGCGGGGTCGAGGCTTTGGTGACGCTGCTTTCGCAGTTTCCGCGCGACTGCGCGCCGACGCTGGTCACGATCCATCTGCCGTCGCCGTTCACGACAAGCTTCGCGCAGCGGCTTGACCGCATCTGCGCGCCGCGCGTGCGCGAGGCGACGCACGGCGCGCCGATCCTGCCAGGCAACATCTATATCGCGCCGGGGACCCATGCGCATCTCGAAGCGTCGCGCACCGACTCCATGCGTTGCGTGCTGCGCGAGGGGGATCCGATCAGCGGGCACCGTCCCTCGGTCGACGCGCTGTTTCATTCCGTGGCCCGACACGTCGGGGCGAAAGCGGTCGGCGTCATCCTGACCGGCATGGGCGCGGACGGCGCGCAAGGATTGCTGGCGATGCGCAAGGCCGGCGCACGCACGCTCGGGCAGGACGAAGCCACCTGCGTGGTCTACGGCATGCCGAAGGTCGCCTTCGAGATCGGCGCGGTCGAGAAGCAGGCGCCGTTGCAGCTTCTCGCGGCCGAGATCGCCGCGCTCACCACTCGAACCAGGAGCTGACGCTCATGGCCGCCGCCAAACAACTCGAAGTGATGGTCGTCGACGACACGTCGGTCAGTCGCATGCTGATGACCGAATCGTTGCAGTCGATCGGGATCACCAGCCTCTCGCTCGCCAAGGACGGCGCCGAGGCGCTCACCCAGCTCAAGACCAAGCCGGTGCATCTCGTCATCTCCGATCAGTACATGCCCAACCTCGACGGGCTCGGACTGCTGAAGGCGCTGCGGGGTCATACGCCGACCGCCAAGATCGGCTTCATTCTCGTAACCGGGACGCCGGACAAGTCGCTGGTCGAGCGCGGGCGCCAGCTCGGCTTGAACAACTTTATCGCTAAGCCCTTCACCACCAGCACCATTCGCGCGGCGATCGAGGCCGTGGTGGGGCGCCTCACATGACCATGTCGGACGCGCGTCGCATCAACATCGTGCAGGGCGAGTTCAAGGTCAGCGACCATCCCGACGTCGTTTTGACGACGTTGCTCGGCTCGTGCGTCGCCGCCTGCATCCGCGATCCCGCGGCCGGCGTCGGCGGCATGAACCACTTCCTGCTGCCGGGCGCGGAGGTCGGGTCGGCCAAGGACTCGGAGCGGCTCGGCGTCCATCTGATGGAGCTGTTGCTGAACGGTCTGATGCGCCAGGGCGCGCAGCGCGACCGGCTGGAGGCGAAGCTGTTCGGCGGCGCGCGGATGATGAGCGGGCTTTCCGACGTCGGTCGCAAGAACGCGGAATTCGCCAAGCGATTTCTCGCTTACGAGGGGATCAAGATCGTCGGCGGCGACACCGGCGGCGAGCAGGGGCGGCGCATTCAGTTTTGGCCGAGTTCCGGCCGCGCCCTGCAAAGCTATATCGCTAAGGTGGTCGAGGCGCCGCCGCGGGCGGCGGCGCCGCGCCTCAGCGGGGGTGATGTCGATCTGTTCTGATTTGTCGGCGTGCGCGTTGTGGGAGTTCAGCATGAGAATGCAGGTTCGGGGCGCGCCTCGCGAGGAGGCCGCCGTCACGCTGCGCCGCGCGTCCGGCGAATTGCGCAAGACGCTCACCATGGTCGAAGACCTCGAACAGGTGGTCGGGCTCGCCATCGCGCTCGCCGGCGAGGCAGGCGCCGATCAAATGCTGGAGCTGCAAAAGCTCGATCACATTCAGCAGAAAATCCTCGGCGTCGCGGATTTTCTCGAGGCGCTCGGCTTGGCGATGCCGCCGGAATGGACGGTGGACGCCAAGGGCGCGGCGCGTTGCGTGCTGCTCGCCGAACTCGGCGCGCGGCTCGGCGACGCGGACGCGCCGGGCCATGATCCCAACGCCGCCGCGCTAGAGACTTACGAGCTGTTCTGAGGCGCGGGTACGCCGCGACGCCGCCGGCGCGCCCGGCAGGCGGAAATGATCGACCAGCGCCGCGAGCCTGGCGGTCAAATCCTGCAACGACCGGGTCGCCTCGCTGACCTCGGCGCTGGTCTCTGCGTCGCGCGCGGCGGAAGCCGCCGCGGCCTCGATCGCCGCCGCGATCGGCGCGAACAGATCGCCGGGGGCGCGCTCTGGCGTCGGCGCCGGGGCCGTCCCCTGCGCGGCCCGCGCGGCCTGTCGCAACGCCTCCGCCTCGTCGCGCGCGCCGATAGCGAGTCCGGCGATGAGCTCGCGCGCCGATTGCGCCGAACGCTGCGATACTGCGCGCAATTCCTGGGCGACGACGGCAAAACCGCGGCCGGCCTCGCCGGCGCGCGCCGCCTCGACGCCGGCGTTCAGCGCGATCAGTTGCGTTTGCCGCGCAAAGCCGTCGATCCGCTCGACGATCCCGATCCACTGCGCGCGCTGTCCGACGGTCCGCTCCAGCGCGGCGGCGCCGTCGTCGAGCGCGACGATCGCCTTGTCGAGCGCCTCTCGCAGGGCGCTGCTGCGCCGTCGCGCCTCTTCGCCGGCGCGGGCGATCTCGGCGTAGTCGCGGGCGGCCGCCTGGAGCGCTTGGCGCGCCGGCGCCAATCGCCGCCCCTGCGCGTCGGCGCGTAGCGTTAGCGTCTCGGCGGCGGCGGCGATGTCGCGCACGCGGGCGTCGATCGCGCCGGCGCTGGCGGCGAAGGCGAAGACGATCTTGCCGAAGCGCGCCGCGGCGGCTTCGAAATCGCGGGCGAGTTCGGGTTCGGCGAGCCGCGCCGTCAGGTCGCCCTCGGCGAGCCCCTTCAACGCCAGCGCGACGGCGCGGGCGAGGTCGTTGCGCGCGCTTTCGGCCTCAGTGCGTCCGTCCGCCTCCGCGCGGGCGACGCGCCGGGCGCCGTCGGCGCGCGCCGCGGCTGCCTGTTCGCGCTCGCTACGCAGCGCGGCCATCGCTGAACTCGCCCCTTCGCTCATCCGCGCGAGCCGCGCCGCCAGCGTCCGGTCGACGAGGGCGTAGGCGAGACCGAGGGCAAGCAAGCCGCCGAGGCCCGCGGGCAGGGCAGGCGGCCACAGCGCGCCGGCCGCGGCTGCAAGCAGCGCGGACAAGGCAAGCCCGCCGAAGCCGGCGAGCGTGGCGCGAGGGATTCCGATCACCTTCCCTTTCCTCGACAAGGAGGAGAAGGCAGGTTCTAGACGTTAGCGCTTGCTTAAGCCTTGCGGGATCAGGCGGCGCGGTCAAACAGGGCGGCGATCTCCGGCGGCGCCGCGGTCGCCTCCTCGCGCAGGAACCCGATCAATCGCTTCTCCGCCTCGGACAACTCGCCGCCGCGGGTGAGATGGGCGAGGATCCATTTGGCCTCGCCAGCGTCGATCTTGGCGGCGGCGTCGAGCCGCGCCTCGGTCTCCGCGTTCTCAAGGTAATAACGCTCCTCGGCGAGTTGATCGACCGATTTGCGGCCATCGGCCGCCTCGGGCGCGAGGAGGCCGCCGGCGAGGCCGCCGAGGAAGCCGCCGAAACTCTCGCGCCGGTCCATTTCGCGCTCCAGCGATAGGACCTCGGCGCGGGTCGGCGCGACGACGAAGGCCGCGCCGAGAAGGTAGTTGCCGACCGCCTTGGCGAAGAAATCTGCGAATCCGGGATCATTACGGGCGGTGGCGGTGGCGTGGGCGATGTCGAACAAAGCCTCGGCGCTGGCGCGGTCGACGTGGCAAGCCTCGCCGGCGGTCGCGGCGAAGCAGAAGGCGCGGAGCGCCTCCACATCCTCGGCGGTGACGACGCCCGGCTCGTGGTCGACGCCGCCGAGCGGCCCGCTGCGTCCGGTGAGGATCGCCCGCTCCACCTCGCGCACCGCGAAGGCGACCAGCGACGGGGGAACGCTGACCGCCTCGGCGACGACCGCCTTCAGCACCTCGAACTCGGCCCGGCAGGTGAGGCCGCTGCCGTCGCCGAGCTGCGCGGTCAGCCAGTCCGCAGCGTCCTCGCTCACGTAGCCGCGGGGATCGACGTCGAGCGTCATGACATCGCGGGCGACGTCGGCGATCAGAGCGATGAACTCGGGGTCGTCCCCCGCCTTGCCGCCGAGCGCCAGCAATCCGGCGAGATCCGTGCGCGTCGCCGCGCCCTTGTCATAAATAGACCGGCGCAACGCGGCCGCATTCTCGCTCAAGGCCGCCGTCGACATCGCTCACTCCACGCTACGCAACACGCGGCGGAGGATTGCGCATCCGGCTTGCCGCGACGTTAAAATTCAACTTCGAGTTCTTCGATTTCCTCCTTTTCGGCGAGCGCCGCCTCGCGCCATTCGGCGACCGCGGGCAACGCCCAAATCCGCTCGGCGTAGTCTTGCAGCGCGCCCTCGAGCTTCACGTCGTAGGTTTTGAAGCGGCTGACGACGGGGGCGTACATGGCGTCGGCGAGCGTGACTTTGCCGAACAGGAATGGCCCGCGATAGCGCATCAGGCATTCGCCCCAGATCGCCTTGATGCGCTCGATATCGGCCTCCGCCTTCGACCAGATCTTGAACCCGGGGAAGTGGCCCTTGATGTTCATCGGCAGCGCCTGCCGCAACGACACGAAGCCCGAGTGCATCTCGCCGCAGATCGCCCGCGCGTGCGCCCGCGCCGCCCGATCCTTCGGCAAAAGACTCTTATTCGGGGCGATTTCGTGCAAGAACTCGCCGATGGCGAGTGTGTCCCATACGCGCACGCCCTCGTAGACGAGGCAGGGGACCAGGATCGACGGCGACAGCAAAAGAATTTCGGCGCGCGCGTCGGCGTCGTCGGGCTCGACGATAACCTCCTTGAAATCTATGCCTGCCAGCTTGCACATTAGCCAGCCCCGCATAGACCAAGAGGAATAGTTCTTGCTACTCAGGGACAGAGTGGCGGCGGCCATGAGTCGTTTCCTGCTCGTAAAAGGTTTTCTCTACCGGCGGAACATCCGGGGGTGAGCAAACGCCATGCCAAAGGCGCAGCCTGTCCCCGAAGAGTCCCGCTAGAAGCGCTAGGCGGCGATGTTATACGAATCCTATCAAAATGTGATGGATACCGTCGATCCCCTGCGCGCTTTCGCCGCCGAGGCCGCCAAATCGATGGGCGCGTGGAACGCGCTGTTTCCCAGCGCGCCGCTCGCTTGGGGCGCGGCGGCCTCCGAGGGCTTCGCGCTGTTCGGCTTCACCCACGTGCGGCCCGACTTCGCGGTGACGCAAGTCGAGACGCGCGGCGAAACCTACGCGGTGACGCATAGCGTCGCGATGACGACGCCGTTCTGCAAGCTGACGCTGTTTCGCCGCGACGGCGGCGAGAACGACCCCCGCGTTCTGCTGGTCGCGCCGATGTCCGGCCATTTCGCGACGCTGCTGCGCGGCACCTTGCGCACGATGCTGCGCGATCATCAGGTCTATCTCACCGATTGGCTCAATCCGCGCGACGTGCCGCCCGAGGACGGCGAGTTCGATCTGCAGGCTTACACCCGCCATCTCGTCGAATTCGTGCGCTTCATCGGCGAGGATTGCCACGTCGTGGCCGTCTGCCAGCCAACCGTCAGCGCGCTGGCGGCGACGACGCTTTTGGCGATGGACGGCGCCAACACACAGCCGTCGAGCTTGACGCTGATGGCCGGGCCGATCGACGTGCGCATCCAGCCCAACGGCGTCAACAAGCTCGCCAATGAAAAGCCGCTCGCCTGGTTCCGCGACAATCTGATCGGCTCGGTGCCGCGCAAATTTCCTGGCGGCGGCCGCAAGGTCTATCCGGGCTTTGTGCAGCTCTCGGCGTTCCTCAGCATGAATGCGTCCCGGCATCAAGGCGCATTCATCGACTTCTGGCGCTATCGCGCCGAGGGCAACGACGCCAAGGCCGACGCGATCGCCGACTTCTACCGCGAATATTTCGCGGTGATGGACATGACGGCTGACTTTTATCTGGAGACGATCGATCAGGTGTTCCAGCGCTGCCTGCTGCCGCGCGGCGAGATGATGTTCGAGGGTCGGCCGCTGGAGCCACGCGCCATCCGCAAGACGTTCCTGCTCACCGTCGAGGGCGAAAAGGACGATATCTGCTCGGTCGGCCAAACGCTGGCCGCCCAGGATCTCTGCTCGGGGTTGCGGCCTTATATGAAGACGCATCACCTCCAGGCCGGCGTCGGACACTATGGCGTGTTCAACGGCAAGCGCTGGGAGGCGCAGATCTACCCGGTCGTGCGCAATCACATCATGGCGGCGCGGTGAGGTCGCCGCCGTCTTGGCGAGCGCGGCGGGTGTTGGATCACTTCGCCGCGTTCGCGATGAGGGGAGACAGAGTGGTTTCGCGTCATGCCCGCGCTTGTCGCGGGCATCCACGTCGTGACGTCGCACGGACGTTCGATAGTTACAGATTGGTTGAAGCTCCGAGGTGCGAGCAAACACCGATGTTCGCATGAACGTCACGACGTGGATGGCCGGGACAAGCCCGGCCATGACGGAGCTCACAGCAGCTTCGCCAGCCGCCACACGCCTTCCTCGATGCGCTCCGTCGACGGCAGCGAATAGGACAGCCGCAGCGTGTTGGCGCCGCCGCCGTCGGGATGGAACGCCCGGCCCGGCACGAAGGCGACGCCGACTTCCGCAAGCGACCGCTCCAGCAGCGCCGTCGCATCGACGCCGTCAGGCAGCGTCAGCCACGAGAACAACCCGCCTTCCGGCTGCGTCCAATCAAGTCCTGGGACGTAACGCTCCAGCGCGTCGAGCAGCGCGTCGCGTTTGCGGCGATAATGCGCGCGCGCGGCGGCGATCAGCGGCGCGAGCCCCGACTCGATGATCGCGAGCATCGCGATCTGGTTGATCGAGGAGACGTGCAGCGCGCTCGCCTGATTGATGAGCGTCAGCTTGCCAATCAGCGCGCGCGACGCGCAGATCCAGCCGACCCGCATCCCCGGCGCGACCGTCTTCGAGAACGTGCCGAGATGGACGACGCGGCTGCTTTCGAGATCGCCGTTCGCCGAGACGTCGAGCGCTTGCAGGCTCGGCAAGTCGGCGCCGGAGAAGCGCAGCGCCCGGTAAGCCGCGTCCTCGATGATCACGGCGCCAAGCTCGCGGGCGAGGCCCAGAGCGTTTTGGCGTTGCTCCAGCGTCAGGCTGAGCCCCGTCGGATTGGCGAAGTCGGGGACGAGGTAGAGCGCCTTCACGCCGCCGCCCGCCGCTGCGCGGCCGATATAGGACGCAGGCGTGCGGTTGCCGCCGTCGAGCCGCAATCGGTCATAGCGCGGCTCGTAGGCGGAAAACGCTTGCAGGGCGCCGAGATAAGTCGGGTATTCGCAAAGCGCGGTGTCGCCGGGCGAGAGCAGCGCCTTGCCAAGGAAATCGAGGCCCTGCTGCGAGCCGGCGGTGATAAGGATGTTGTCGGGGTGGGCGGGCACGCCGTCGCGCGCCATCTCGGCCGCGATCCAGGCGCGCAACGGCGGATGGCCCTCGCTGACGCCGTATTGCAGCGCCGCGGCGGGATCACGCAGCGCCTTGGCGTAGGCCGCGCGCGCCGCGTCGGCCGGGAACAGCGCGGGATCGGGCACGCCGCCGGCGAACGAGATCACCTCGGGCCGGTCGATCAGCTTCAACAGCTCGCGGATCTCGGAAGCCTTCATGCCCTCCATGCGGCGGGCGAGGCGAGCGGTCGATGCGGTCATGGCGGTCTCCTCCCGCGATAGATAAGACAGCATTGCTGACCTATTTGCAAGGGCGTCTCAGGCTTTCGGCAAAAACTCCGCCCCGCGCCGGCGCGCAAATTCCTGAAACGCCCGCGCCGCCGGCGACAGCGGCCGGTCGGCGCGATGCAGCACGAACCATTGCCGGACGATGGGCAGGCCGTCGATGTCGAGGGTGACGAGCCGCCCGTCGGCGAGTTCGGCGGCGATGGTGTGCGCCGAGATCAGCGCGACGCCGAGCCCCGCCATCACCGCCTGCTTGATCGTCTCGTTGGAGCCGATCTCAATGCCGGGCTGGGCCTGCCGCACGCCCATGTCGCCGAGGAAGTAATCGAACAGCGAACGCGTGCCGGAGCCGGCCTCACGGAACAGGAACGCCTCGCCCTTGAGCGCCTCGCGCTTGAGGCCGTGCAAGCCGGCGAGCCGGTGATCGGGCGGAGCGATGATGACGTAAGGGTGCGGCCCGATCAGCGCCTTCTCCACGCTCATGTCGGCGGGCGGGCGTCCGGAAAGCGCGATGTCGGCCTCCTGCGCGCGCAGCAGCGCCATCGTCTCGTCGCGGTTGCCGACCAGGAATTTGAGCTCCAGCTTCGGGTGCTCCGCGACGAAGGCGGCGATCAGCCGCGGCGCGAAATATTTGGCCGTCGAGACCGTTGCGACCGCGAGCCGTCCGCCGCGCCCGTTGCGCAAATCCTCCATCGCCTCGAGCATTTCGCGCACCGCGCGTTCGATGGTCTCGACATGGCCGAGCGCGGCCTCGCCGGCGGCGTTGAGCTTCAGCCCGCCGGCGGTGCGGGCGAACAACGCCATGCCGATCGCTTCCTCAAGCCCCTTCACCCGCGCCGTCAACGCGGCGGGCGTCATGTTGAGCGCGTCGGCGGCGGCGACGAGCGAGCCCGCCTCGGTGATCGCCAGCAGCGTCCGCAACTGCGCCAGCGTGATTTGGCGGTCGCGAGCTTCGTCGAAGGCGGTGGGTCTCATGAGTCCCGCATTCAATGGAATTGAAGGGACAGGAAATTTAATTCAGTTTTCTTTGAGGCGGAAGCCGATATCGTCACGACCCAAGAGAGCATCAAAACTTAAGGGAGGTCGCCAATGGATGCGCCAGGCCGCGAACTCCAGACGTTCTTGGCGGAGACCGCGCCGCCCGATCTCGCCGATACGCTGGCCGCGATCGCCGCCACCTCGCGATCGGTCGCCGCGCATATCCGGCGCGGCGCACTCGCCGGCGCGCTCGGAGCGGCTGTCGGGGTCAACAGCGACGGCGATTCCCAGAAAGAGCTCGACCTGTTCGCCGACGACGCGTTCGAGCGGGGTTTGCGCGAAACCTCGGTGCGGGCGCTCGCGTCCGAAGAGCGCGCCGGGATCGCGCCGATCGCGGCTGACGGCCGGTTCTTGGTGGCGCTCGATCCGCTCGACGGCTCCTCCAACATTGACGTCAATATGACGATCGGCACGATCTTCTCGGTGCTCGACGCCCCGGCGCACGACCCGATTTCCGAGGCCGATTTCCTGCAACCCGGTCACGCGCAGCGCGCCGCCGGCATCGTGCTCTACGGCCCACAGACGACGTTCGTGTTCACCACCGGCGCCGGGACGCACGCGGCGACGCTGGACCCCGCGACCTCGCGCTATTTCGTGACTCACGCAGAATCTTTCCGTGCCCGAGGCGCGCTACGAGTTCGCCATCAACATGGCGAACTCGCGACACTGGCCGCAGCCGATCAAGGCCTATGTCGACGATCTGCTGATGGGCGCCGACGGCCCGCGGCGCAAGGATTTCAACATGCGGTGGGTCGCCTCGATGGCCGCCGACGCCCATCGCGTGCTGATGCGCGGCGGCATCTATCTCTATCCCGACGACGCGCGGCCCGGCTACGGCCGCGGCCGGTTGCATCTTCTCTACGAAGCCAACCCGGTTGCGTTCCTGATCGAACAAGCGGGCGGGCTCGCCATCGACGGCGTCAATCGCATCCTCGACCTCGGAGTCAGCGAGCTGCACGCGCGCACGCCGCTGATTTTCGGCTCGACCGACAAGGTGGAGACGGTGCGCGATTATTTCCTCGACGGCCATCGCTCGGCGGCGCGCGCGCCGCTGTTCGGCCGGCGCGGATTGTGGCGGGTCTGAGGGGCAACCATGTCGGTCAAACATCCGATCATCGCCATCACCGGATCGTCAGGCGCGGGCACGACCTCGGTCAAGCGCACGTTCGAGCAGATCTTTCGTCGCGAGAAGATTGACGCGGTCTATATCGAGGGCGACGCGTTTCATCGCTGGGATCGCACCGAAATGCGCGAGAAGATGAAGGAAGCGGCAACGCGCGGCGACCATCATTACAGCCATTTCGGCCCCGACGCGAACCTGTTCGAGGAACTCGACCGCACGTTCTCCGACTACGCCAAGACCGGGACCGGGCTCACCCGCACCTACATCCATGACGCGGAGGAGGCGGAGATTCATGGCGCAGCGCCGGGAACGTTCACCTCGTGGCGAAAGTTCGAGCCGGGGTCGGATCTGCTGTTCTACGAAGGTCTGCACGGCTGCGTGCAGGCGGGAGAAGTCGACGTCTCCAAGCATGTCGATCTGAAGATCGGCGTCGTGCCGGTCATCAACCTCGAATGGATCCAGAAGCTGCATCGCGACAAGGCGTCGCGCGGCTATTCGACCGAGGCGGTGACCGACACCATCCTGCGGCGCATGCCCGACTTCGTCAACTATATCTGTCCGCAGTTCACCAAGACCGACATCAACTTCCAGCGCGTGCCGACGGTCGACACCTCCAATCCGTTCATCGCGCGCTGGATTCCGACGCCCGACGAATCGATCGTCGTCATCCGCTTCCGCGACCCGCACGGCATCGACTTTCCTTATCTGCTGTCGATGATTGACGGCTCGTTCATGAGCCGCGCCAACTCCATCGTCATCCCCGGCGGCAGATTGGACTTGGCGATGCAACTGATCCTGACCCCGATGATACTCAAACTGATCGAGCGGCGTCGCCGCGCCCTCTGACCGACCAAGGAGAGCCCGATGAATATTGAAGTTTCGCAGACCGTCAAAGGCAAGGACCGCTACCGTTCCGGCGTGATGGAATATCGCAAAATGGGCTACTACGAGCCCGAGTACACGCCGAAGGACACCGACATCATTGCCCTGTTCCGCATCACCCCACAGGACGGCGTCGATCCGATCGAAGCGGCGGCGGCGGTTGCGGGCGAATCCTCGACCGCGACGTGGACGGTTGTGTGGACCGACCGTTTGACGGCTTGCGAGAAATACCGCGGCAAAGCCTATCGCGTCGATCCCGTGCCCAACGCGCCCGGGCAGTATTTCGCCTATATCGCCTACGATCTCGACCTGTTCGAACCGGGATCGATCGCCAACCTCACCGCGTCGATTATCGGCAACGTGTTCGGCTTCAAACCGTTGAAGGCGCTCCGGCTCGAAGACATGCGGCTGCCGGTCGCTTATGTGAAGACCTTTCAGGGGCCGGCGACGGGCATCATTGTCGAGCGCGAGCGGCTCGACAAGTTCGGTCGCCCGCTGCTCGGCGCGACCGTCAAGCCCAAGCTCGGCCTCTCTGGACGAAACTACGGACGCGTCGTCTACGAGGCGCTGAAGGGCGGTCTCGATTTCACCAAGGACGACGAGAACATCAACTCGCAGCCGTTCATGCACTGGCGCGACCGTTTCCTCTACTGCATGGAGGCGGTCAACAAGGCGCAGGCCGCGACCGGGGAGATCAAGGGCACTTATCTGAACGTCACCGCCGGCACGATGGAGGACATGTACGAGCGCGCCGAATTCGCCCGCGATCTCGGCTCCGTCATCATCATGATCGATCTCGTGATCGGCTACACGGCGATCCAATCGATGGCGAAATGGGCGCGCAAGAACGATATGATTCTGCACCTGCATCGCGCCGGACACGGCACGTACACCCGGCAGAAGTCGCACGGCGTCTCGTTCCGCGTCATCTCCAAATGGATGCGGCTCGCCGGCGTCGACCACATCCACGCCGGAACGGTCGTCGGCAAACTCGAAGGCGATCCGGCGACGACGCGCGGCTTCTATGACATCCTGCGCGAGAACTTCAACCCGCTTTGCCTGGAGCATGGCGTGTTCTTCGACCAGGCCTGGGCCTCGCTCAACAAGGTCATGCCGGTCGCGTCCGGAGGCATTCACGCCGGACAGATGCACCAGCTTCTCGACCATCTGGGCGAGGACGTGGTGCTGCAATTCGGCGGCGGCACGATCGGCCATCCCGGCGGCATCCAGGCCGGCGCCATTGCGAACCGCGTCGCGCTGGAGGCCATGATCTTCGCCCGCAATTCCGGGCGCGACTACGTTCACGAAGGCCCGACCATTCTTGCCGAAGCGGCCAAGACCTGCACGCCGCTGCGCCAAGCCCTCGATGTTTGGGGCGACGTGACGTTCAACTACGCCTCGACCGATCAGCTCGACTTCGTCCCGACGCCGAGCGTGGCTTAAGAAATTCCCGCGACGCGGCGCGCTTGTCCTTGGCGGGGCGAAGGGCGGCGCGTTCGGGGCGCGAGGGGAGGTTCGCTCATCAACGTCCGATAGGCGTGAGCCTCCCCTCAACATTCTCTCAGGCGTCCGCACCCTTCCTCATCTGACATCGAGGCAAATATGCGCATCACACAGGGCTGCTTCTCGTTCCTCCCCGATCTGACCGACGATCAGATTCTCGTGCAGGTCCAATATTGTCTCGACAACGGCTGGGCGGTGAATCTGGAATACACCGACGACCCGCATCCCCGGAACACCTATTGGGAGATGTGGGGCCTGCCGATGTTCGATCTGAAGGACGCCAAGGGCGTGCTGATCGAACTGGCCAAGTGCCGCGAACTGCACGGCGACGAATACATCCGCCTTTCCGCGTTCGACAGCACGCATACGATCGAGTCGTTGCGTATCTCGTTCATCGTCAACCGGCCGAAGAACGAGGAGGGCTTCCGGCTCGAACGCACGGAAGCCCGCGGCCGCAATCAACGCTATGCGACGCGCGCCTATTCGCTCGACCGGCCCGAAGGAAAGCGCTACTGATGACTGACGCGCCGGCGCCGACGAAAGTCAATCTTGCCGAAGAGTTCGACCGCTCCGGCGTCGGACCCGTCCTCAAACAGCTTGACGACGAGTTGATCGGCCTCGCGCCGGTCAAACAACGTATCCGCGAGATCGCGGCGCTGTTGCTAGTCGATCGCGTGCGGCAGAAGTTCGGGTTGATCGCCGAGGCGCCGACGCTGCACATGAGCTTTACCGGCAATCCCGGCACCGGCAAGACGACGGTGGCGAGCCGGATGTCGGAAATCCTGCACAAGCTCGGCTATGTCCGGCGCGGGCATCTGGTCTCGGTCACGCGCGACGATCTGGTCGGCCAGTACATCGGCCACACCGCGCCCAAGACCAAGGAAATCTTGAAAAAGGCGATGGGCGGGGTGCTGTTCATCGACGAGGCCTACTACCTCTACAAGGCCGAGAACGAACGCGATTACGGGCAGGAGTTGATCGAGATCCTGTTACAGGTGATGGAGAACAACCGCGACGATCTCGTCGTCATTCTCGCCGGCTACGCCGACAAGATGGACAAGTTCTTCCAATCAAACCCGGGCTTCCGCTCGCGCGTGGCGCATCACATCGACTTTCCCGACTACGGCGACGACGAGTTGTTGGCGATCGCCGACGGCATGCTCGGCAAGCTGCACTACAAGCTGAGCCCGGCGGCGCGGCGCGCGTTGGCGGAATATATCCCGATCCGTCGCGCGCAGCCGCATTTCGCCAATGCGCGCTCCATTCGCAATGCGCTCGATCGCGCGCGGCTGCGGCAGGCCAACCGATGTTTCGCCGCCGGCGTCGAGATTGATCTGGAGGCGCTGGTGACGATCGAGGCCGAGGACATCCGACAAAGCCGGGTGTTCGCAAAAGTTGGTTGACGGCTTTTGCGATTTGCCGAAAGTGAGTCCCGTTGGTTGGCGCACGACCATATGTCGTCATGGCCGGGCTTGTCCCGGCCATCCACGCGGCGCCGATGCAGCAAGCCATCAACGCTTGCAGCGCTTCACGCCGTGGATGCCCGGGACAAGCCCCGGCATGACGGCAGTGGGCGTCGCGATTTTGCTTCAGTGGGTCGTTCCCGCTGAGTTTCGTATCGCCCTGCGCCGACCCGCCGACCTTCAATCACCGAGAGATGGATGGCTTCGCTTCGCTCGCCATGACGAACTCGCGGGCTAGCCGGTAATTTCCAGCGCGAGCCGGCCCCAGACGCGGTCGCCATACTCGGTCGTCGCCTCGACGACGACGCGATGCGCGCCGACGGCGAGATCCATCGGCAACTGCGCCGTCCAGATGTGCGAGGAGACTTCGGCTTTCACCCACGGCTTCTTGACCGCGTCGTTGCGCGCGAACAGTTCCTCGACGAACGGATCGGTCATGATTTGGCGCCGCATCTCGATCGGCGGCCGATCGCCGATCCGCATTGCGACCTTCGACTTCGGTCCGCCGTCAAACACGTTGGCGATCAGCGCGGCGGCGCCGAGGCTCGCCTTGGCGATCGGCGAACTCAGCAACTGGCCGGGGCGGAAATCCCGGTCGATCTCTTTGTTGGGCCGATGGAAGCGGCTGTCGAGCGAAAGCCGCATCTGCCGCCCGTTCGGCTCCTTGGCGGGCACGAAGCGGGTTTTGTAAGCGAGGCCATTGACCGACAAGATGTGAAATCCGTTCGGCGAGCCGTCGCGGCTGTCGGCGACGGCGACGCCGCGGTGGTCGTAAGGACCGCTCCACCAGGAGCCCGACACCGCCGTGAGGATATGGTGGTGATGCGCGCCGTCGCCCTTCCATCCCAGGCTCGCGTCGAAATACATATGTTCGGTCGTGTGCGTGTGGCCGGAGAAGCTCACGGTGTATTTGCGTCCCTCGAACAGCGCGAACAGGGCGTCGCGATTGACGAGGCGATCGTAGTTCTCCTGCGGGTCGATGACGTTCATCATCGGAATGTGCATCACTACGACGATGAGCGTCTCCGCCGGCGTTTGCGCCAGGATCTCGCGGACGAATTCGAGCTGCGGCGCGTCGAGACGGCCTTCGTACTTGCCGGCGCCTTTCGGGCGCGCGGGGTCGCGGCCGAGATAGTCGACGTCGTCGAGCATCAGGAACAGCGTTCGCGCGTAATAGAACGCGTAATAGTTGGGGCCGAACACCCGCTTGAAAGTTTCTCGCGACAGCGTGCGGTCGGGCGCCTCGAAGTTGAGATCGTGATTGCCGCCGATGTTCCACCACGGCAGGCCGATCGTCCCGATGATGCGGTTGTAGCGATCATACAACGACAGATCGTCAAACATGATGTCGCCAGCGGTGAGGCCGAACCGGGCCTTCGTCCCCGCGAGCGCCTCGATAACGTCCTCGCGGATGAAATCGACCTCGACTTCCGACTCCGGCTGCGGGTCGGTGAACAGCACGACCTCGAAATCCTCGGGCTCGGATTGCGGCTTCAGCGCGAAGTCGATCGAGGCGGGCAGCGGGCCGGTCGGCGCGATGCCGGCGAAGGTGAGATCGAGCGCGGCCGGCGAGCCGTCGGGGCTATGCAGATAGTAGAAGCGCGGCGAGCCGGTGATCGGATCGACGGGCGGCATATAGCCGGCGGGCTTGACGACAAACAACACGCAAGGGTTCGGCGCCGGCAGCCGCCAGCGGCCCTCGGCGTCGGTCGCCACGACGTCGCGGCCGTTGGAGACCAGCACGTTGGCGAGGCCGGGATTGCCGGGGCCGGCGCGGCCGCTGCCGTCGCGATCAACGAACACCAATCCCGCGGCTTCGTCAGATGTGTCCGCCCAAACGGGTGCGCCCGAGAGCGCGGCGGCGGCGCCGGCAATCCCTAAGCGCATCGCCTCGCGGCGGGTCACTTCGGTCAGGTCCGTCATCTCTAGGTCTCCGACAAATAGGTTGCCGCAAATCGAGCAGAACAGGATGACGCCGCCGTGAACTCAATCGTCGCGCGGCGCTCCCAAACGATAGACGCCGCGGAAGGTCTCAGGATCGACCGGTTTTCCCTTGCGATAGATGACAAGCCGGCCTTCGTTGGCGAGACGCACCGCGACGCGCCGCACATCCTGCAGGTGCAAGCGCCAGCCGAGCGAGTCTTCGCCGCGCGCGTCGGCGAACGCCTTGGCGACGTCGGTGGGGCAGAGAGTGCGGGTTGGGCCGGCCCCGGCGCAGAGCGCTGTCAGCAGGGCCGCCAAATCGGCGCGCGAATCGATTTCCGGCATGGCCCGCCAGATGCGCGGCGAATTGCTGTTCGTCAATGGGAACGGCCGCGACCTCCATGCGTTTGTCTCGGCTAGTCAATTTCACGGAGGATTATGGCTCATGAAATATAAACTTCTTTCGGCAGTCGCCTCGATTGCTTTCATCTCCGCCGGCGTGGCGGCGCAGGCGCAGGAGAATCCGAAGCGCGATCAAAATCCGGCCGCCGAGCGGGTTGAGCCGAAGGCTCCCGCGGGGCAGATGGAGAAGCGCGACAACGCCATGAAGAGCGAGGCGCCGGCGGCCAAGGAGGCCCCGAGAGCCGCCCAAACCGACCGCAAGGAGATGCCGAAGGCGGCAGAAGGCGAGCGCAAAGAGGCGCCGCGGGCCGCTGAGAGCGATCGCAAGGAGATGCCGAAGGCCGCTGAAGGCGAACGCAAGGAAATGCCAAAGGCGGCCGAAAGCGAACGCAAGGAAGCTCCGCGCGCGGCAGAAGGCGAGCGCAAGGACCAGATGCGGCCGGCGTCCAACGAGATGAAGCGGCAAGGCGAACCCGCGACGCGCACCGGCGCCAACGAGGACAGGAACGCGGCGCATCCCGAAGGCGCGGCGCGCGTGACCGGCAACGTCAAGATTTCGTCGGAGCACGCCACCCGCATCAGCGAAATCCTGGGCCGCAACGCCCGCCGGGAGAACGTGAACATCGACATCCGCGTCGGCGAGCGCGTGCCCCAGGATGTCGAGGTGCTGCCGCTTCCTGCGGAGGTCATCGCGATCGCGCCCGACTATCGTGGCTACGACTATTTCGTCAGCAACGACCAGATTGTCTTCGTCGCTCCGGAAACCCATGAGATTGTTGGCGCCATCGCCTATGAGGGCCGCGCCGCGACTGAGGAGACTACGACCCGCGTCGCTGGCGCGCGGCCGTGCCCGGTCGAGCAGTAAGAAGCTAAAAGCTACGGCCGCAGCGCCCCGCTGCGGCCGTTTTGAGGTATCGACTTGACCCGATGCGGCGAAAGGCGGATTTTGAAGCTCTCCCAAATTGCGAGAGCGCATGTCAAACTCTGTCGTTCGCTTTGCTGTGCCCGAGCTTTCCGATCTGCCTGATGATATCCGCGCCCGCATTCTGGCGGTGCAGGAAAAATCGGGATTCGTGCCGAACATCTTTCTGTCGCTGGCGCGCCGGCCGGCGGAATTTCGTGCCTTTTTCGCCTATCACGACGCTTTGATGGAAAAGAGCGTCGGCCTCAGCAAGGCCGAGCGCGAGATGATTGTTGTTGCGACTTCCGCCGTCAATGATTGTCTCTATTGCATCGTCGCGCATGGCGCGATTCTGCGTATCCGCGCCAAGAACCCGCGGCTCGGCGATCAGGTCGCCGCCAACTATCGCAAAGCCGAGATCAGCCCGCGGCAGCGCGCCATGCTCGATTTCGCGGTGAAAGTCGCCGAGCGCAGCGCCGAGATCGAGGAAGCGGACTACGAAGCCTTGCACCAATATGGGTTTAGCGACGAGGAGGCGTGGGACATCGCCGCCATTGCCGCGATGTTCGCCATGTCGAACCGCCTCGCCAACGCGTTCGGCGTGCGTCCCAACGACGAGTTCTATGCGATGGGACGCTGAGATTAGGATTCAGTCAGGCGGCCGATTGAAGTCCAACGCCGTCATGCCCGGGCTTATCCCGGGCGCCCACGTCGTGACGGGGCGACGTGGATGGCCGGGACAAGCCCGGCCACGACGGCGGGAGTCGGGTTTCGTCCCGCCAGATTTATCAGGAGTCGGCGCGAACACTCACTTGTTGAGCACCGAATTCGCCTGCTGCATCGAGACGCCGGGAATGCGGAACAGGCCGGTGAACGGCTGATTGAGCTCCAGGATGAGAAACAATGCGCTGCCGACGGCGAAGCCGCCGATCAGCGCCGCCATCACCGCGGTCCCATTAAGCCGCGCCAGCACGCCGTAACCGGCGAATAGCAGCAGCGCCCAGGAGATGACGACGATAATTAATGGCCACGAGATCGGGCTGACGATCTGCAACGACATCAACAGGCGGGTCTGCTCGATAATCCCGATGCTGATGTTAATCGTCGGCAGCGCGAACACCTGCTCGGGCGTCTTGGCCTGCAAGGTGGCGGCGCCTTCATTGAGCCGCTCGAAGCTCTCCACCAGATTTCCGATCTGGTAGGTGCGCGGATCGAGATTGTCGATCCAGATCGCCTTGTAGGCGCCCTCCATCGCGGCTTGCAGGCCGATGCGGAGCGGCGCCGCTTCCGGGCCGAATTGCTTTAGCGCCATATCTAGCTGGATCGCCCGCGCGGCCATCGTCTCGACATTGGCCTTCTGGGTGGCGAAGAAGCCGTAGGCGGAGCCGACGAGCGTGCCGAGCACCAGCGCCAGCAGCAGCGTGATGAGCCCCATCACCGCGCCGATCATGTCGCGCGCCCCGGATGTCATGTGCGCCTGGGGCAATAGCCTTTGCAGCCACATGCCGGCGAAGCCGAAAAGAAACGTCAGAACGCCGACCTCAAGGCCAATCGCCATATCGCCCATGTTTGCCCCCTGTACCGATAGGCGATGTAGATGCGGCCGGCGCCCAAGTCTACGCTGACGCTGCGATTTTGCGCTATGATCGGACCCCTCGGAGGCCGCCATGACCGCACTCGCCGAAAATCGCCTCTCCACCCACGAGGTGCTGAACCAGCCCTACGCGCTCGTCGACTACAACCTTTTCGAAGCCGACGCGGCGCTGAAGGAGGGGATCGCGCGCGAGGGGGCATCCTGGGCGGCCGGCGATCTCGCCCGCTTCGGCGCGCTGGCCGGGGTGGCCGATTACGTCGAACTCGGAGCGCTTGCCAACCGTCATCCGCCGGAGTTCGACACCCACGACCGCTATGGCCGCCGCGTCGATCTGGTGCGCTTCCATCCCGCCTATCACGAGCTGATGCGGGTCGCGATCGCCGAAGGGTTAGCCGCCTCGCCCTGGGATCAGCCGCGCCGCGGCGCGCATGTCGCGCGCGCGGCGAAATTCTACATGCAGACCCAGGTCGAGGCCGGGCATACCTGCCCGATCACCATGACCTTCGCGGCGACGCCGACGCTGCGGCTCGAACCGGCGCTCGCTGAGGAATGGCTGCCGCGCCTGCATTCCCGAATCTATGACCTCGCCAACGCGCCGGCGGCGGGCAAGCGCGGCGCGACCTTCGGCATGGCGATGACCGAAAAACAGGGCGGCTCCGACGTGCGCGCCAACACCACGCGCGCCGCACCAATCGGCGATGGGCTCTACGAGATCACCGGCCACAAGTTCTTCGTCTCCGCGCCGATGTGCGACGCGTTTCTCATGCTTGCGCAGACGCCGGCGGGCCTGACCTGTTTTCTCAGCCCCCGCTGGCTGCCGGACGGCCGCAAGAACGGGATCGAATTCGTGCGGCTGAAGCGCAAGATGGGCAACGTCTCCAACGCCTCTGGCGAGACCGAGTGGCGCAGCGCGATCGGCTGGCGCGTCGGCGCCGAGGGCAGGGGGGTCGCCACCATCATCGAGATGGTCGCGATGACCCGTTTCGATTGCATGATCGGCTCCTCCGGCGGGATGCGCCGCGCCGTCGCCGAGGCGATCGACCATTGCCGCCAGCGTAGCGCGTTCGGCGCGAAGCTCATCGACCAGCCGATTATGCGCGGCGTGCTCGCCGATCTCGCGCTGGAGGCCGAGGCCGCGCTGGCGATGACGCTGCGGCTCGCGCGCGCGATTGACGCGGGCGAGCGCGCGCTGACGCGGCTCGGCGCGGCGCTCGGCAAATACTGGATCTGCAAGCGCGTTCCCCAGCACGCCTACGAGGCGATGGAGTGCGTCGGCGGCTCCGGCGTGATGGAGGATTCGCCGATGCCGCGGCTCTATCGCGAGGGGCCGGTCAACGCGATCTGGGAAGGCAGCGGCAACGTGCAATGCCTCGACGTCATGCGGGCGATCCAGAAGTCGCCGGAGCCGCTCGACGCCTATTTCGCCGAGGTCGCGCGCGTCCAGGGCGAGAGCGCCGCGCTCGACGCGCATGTCGCCGCGCTGAAGGACGACTTGCGCGCCGCCAATGATTTCGAGGCGCGCGCGCGCGATCTCTGCGACCGGCTGGCGCTCGGCTTGCAAGCGAGCGCGCTGATTCAGGCGGCGCCAGGCGCGATCACCGACGCGTTCTGCCGCGCGCGGCTCGAATCGCGCGGCGCGCATCACTACGGCGCGCTGCCGGCCAACATCGACGCCGGCGCGATCGTCCGGCGCGCGGCGGCGAGGTGACGATGGGCAAGGTCTGGATCGAAGCCGCCCTCAACGGTCCCTGGGGCCGGTTGCGGCAACCCGGCATCCCCGACGAAGTCGAAACCATCGTCGCCGAAGCGATAGCCTGCGCCGGCGCCGGGGCCTGCATTATCCACGTTCACGCCTACGACGGCGGAGGCCCGCAGACGTTCGATTGGCAGGTCTACGCCCGCATCATCGAGGGCGTGCGCGCGTCGGTCGACGTTCCCGTCTACCCTTCGATCCCGATGGCCGACGGCCAGTCGCCGGAGGCGCGCTTCGCACATATCGAGGCGCTTGCCGAGCGCGGGCTGCTCGAGTTCGCCGTGGTCGATCCCGGCAGCGTCAACTTCACTTTGGCGAAGCCGGGGCGAGAGCCGGCGGCGACCTATCAGAACAGCGAGGCGGACATCCGCTTTGGATTGGCGCTTTCGAAACGCTACGGGTTCCATCCGGCTTATGCGATCTACGAACCGGGCTTCACCCGCGCCGGCGCGGCGCTGGCCTGGGCGAGCGGCGGCAAGACGCCGATCTACCGCTTCATGTTCTCGCAGACCTTCGCCTTCGGCTTCCCGCCCGAGCCGTTCGCGCTTGACGCTCACCTTGCGTTGCTCGATCGCGAAGCGCCGGGCGCGCCGTGGATGATCGCCGGCCTCGGCGTCGACCATCGGGCGCTGATTCCGCTCGCTGTGGCGCGCGGCGGTCATGTCAGGGTCGGCTTGGAGGATGCGCCGTTCGGCTGCAGGACCGGCAATGTCGCGCTGGTGGAGGACGCCATACGCCGCGTGCGCGCGGCCGGCGGCGAACCGGCGACTGTCGCCGAGATGCGGGCCGGGCTGGCGGCAGGGCTTGCGGCCCCTGCGTAGGACGCGTGATGTTAACAAAATCCTGACGCGGCTTGTTTCGGGAACCCCTCATTTTCGCGCAACGGGCATAAATCTTTTTAATATTGCCATGCCAACACCAAATGCCGAACGATTCCTGCTGCGTGACGATGCGATGAAACTGGACGCTACAACCCTGCTGTTCGCCGGCGCCCTGATTGCGTTCGCCAGCGGCTTGTTTCTGGTTCTGCATTGGTGGCAGGCCCGGGAAGATCGGCCGGCGCTTTCCTGGGCGGTGGCGAACTTCGGCGTGGCGATCGGCATCACGTTGATCTCGCTGCAAGCCGGAATGCCGGACGGCCCCGCGCAAATGGTTGGCCCGCTGATCATCACGATCAGCGCGTCCGAGTATTGGGCGGCGGCGCGAATCTTTGCGCGCGGCTCGGCGCAGCGGCGCCCCGTGATCGCAGCGCTGGCGATGGGCGTGACGGCGGTCCTATGCGCCGGAGCGTCCGGTCGCGTTCTGCTGGCCGTGATCTTGAACACGAGCCTGTCGGCGTCCTTCCACGGGATGGCCGCCGTGGAGTTCGTTCGCGAACGACACGAGCGCTTGCGCGGGCGAAGCGCCATGGTTCTTCTGCTCGCCCTGGAGGGATTTGCGACTCTTCTGGTCATCGCGAACCAAAAGTCGGACCTGCTTTGGCGAGGGCCAGAGGTGGACTGGTCCGACCTCATCGAATTTCTCGGGCTG
The DNA here is from genome assembly GCA_963807735.1 of uncultured Pseudomonadota bacterium. Taxonomy (GTDB): domain Bacteria; phylum Pseudomonadota; class Alphaproteobacteria; order Rhizobiales; family Beijerinckiaceae; genus Roseiarcus. The sequence continues at coordinate 52,951 of CAWEDI010000053.1, forward strand.
ATTTACTCGGTAGGCTCCGCCATCGCCTTGGTGACGATGTTGAAGGATCGCAGCGAGATCAACCACAAGCGCGCCGCGCTCGCCGATCCGCTCACCGGACTCCCCAATCGCCGCGCGATCACGGCTTTCGTGGCGGACGCGTTCGAGGCGAGGGCTTCCGTAGGCCGTTCGATTTCGGTGCTGACGTTCGATCTCGACAGGTTCAAGACCATCAACGACACCCACGGCCACGCCACGGGCGATCAGGTCTTGCGGTTGTTCTCCGACGCGCTCCGGCGGGTTGTTCGCAAGAAAGACATGGCGAGCCGCATGGGCGGCGAGGAATTCGCGCTCGTGCTCCCTGGTTGTGGTGTCGAGGAGGCGCTGTTGGTGGCGCGGCGCATTCGCGCCGCGTTCCAGGACGACGCCCGCTTCGTCGACGGCAAGATCGTCAACGCCACCGTCAGCGTCGGCGTGGCGACGCGCCCGGAACACGGAGACAGTTTCGAGGACTTGTTGGCGCACGCCGACGAGGCGCTCTACCGCGCCAAGACGCTGGGCCGAAATCGCGTCGTGCTGGCGTCGACTACGTTGGGCGGCCCGCACTTCGCGGTGTCGCGGATCGCCTAGCCGAGCGCCATCAACAACGCCGTCGCGCGCGCTCTTGCGCCTCGAAGCGCCGCCGCCTAAACCCTGAGCGCGCGCCGTCGGCGCGCATTCGGGTCCAAAGCGCGCCGCGCTCCGTAGGGGTTGCCTATGAAACCTAGCCATATTTTCACCGCCTCGGCCTTGGCTCTGAGCCTCGCCGCGGCGCCCGCAATGATGCCGGCGCCCGCGCAGGCGGTCGGCTGCATTTCCGGCGGCGCCGCCGGGGCGGTCGCGGGCCATTACGCCGGCCATCACGCCGTGCTCGGCGCGATCGGCGGCTGCATCGCCGGGCATCACATGCACAAGGTGCAGATGCAGAAGCGGGCCGCCATGAAGGCCGCTCCGTCGCCGTCGCCTACCATGGCGCCCTCGCCGGCGATGAGCCCGGCGCCCGCCGCGACCCCGTCGCCGACCCCGAGCTAAGCCTTGTTGTTGCGCGCCCGCTCGGCGTTCGGATCGAGCGGCCAGCGCGCCCGCGCCGGGGCGGAGAGGTCGTCGACGCGGCCGAGTCGCAGTTTCTCGATTCCCGCCCAGGCGATCATCGCGCCGTTGTCGGTGCAAAGCCGGACCGGCGGCGCCACTAGCGGCAGGCCGCTTTGCTGCGCAAAGCGGGCGAGGGTCGCCCGGATCGCCGAATTGGCGGCGACGCCGCCCGCCAGCACCAGCGCCGTCGGGGTCCGGCCACGCTGGCGGTAGAGCCCGAGCGCGACGCGCAGCCGGTCTTCACACATGTCCACCACCGCCGCCTGGAACGAGGCGCAGAGATCGGCGACGTCCTGCGGCTTCAGCGGCGAGACGGAGAGCGCCGCCATCCGCACCGCGGTTTTTAGGCCGGACAGCGAAAAGTCGGCGGTCGGCCGCCCAAGCAGCGGGCGCGGCAAGGCGAAGCGGGCGGGATCGCCGGTCCGCGCGGCGGCTTCGACCGCGGGGCCGCCGGGATAGCCGAGGCCCAGTATTTTCGCCGTCTTGTCGAACGCTTCGCCGATGGCGTCGTCCATCGTCGCGCCGAGCCGCGCATAGTCGCCGACCCCCTCGACCGCGAGGATCTGCGTGTGGCCGCCCGAGGCGAGCAGCAGCAGATAGGGAAAGGCCAGACGCCCGTCGAGCCGGGGAATCAGCGCATGACCTTCGAGATGATTGATGGCCAGGAATGGCTTGCCGGCGGCGATCGCGACGCCCTTGCCGGCGGAAAGCCCGACCAGCACGCCGCCGATCAGGCCCGGCCCCGCCGCGGCGGCGACGCCGTCGAGCTCGCTGGCTTTCACGCGCGCCTTCTCCAGCGCCCGCGCGATCAGGCCGTCGAGCACCTCGACATGGGCGCGGGCGGCGATTTCCGGGACGACGCCGCCGAACGCGGCATGCGCGGCGATCTGGCTCATCACCTCGTCGGCGAGGATTTCGCCGGCGCCGTCGGGGCGCAGCCGCACCACCGCCGCCGCCGTCTCGTCGCAGGTCGTTTCGATTCCCAGAACCCGCATGCGCCTTCCGATGATTCCCGTTTGTGGCGCCCTGTCTATACGCTTGGCGCTCGCCGCGACAGGCGTTAACCCTGGGCCATGCCGCGTTTGCCCCCCGTTGCGTTGTTTCGTGCGCGTGAAGACGCCGTCGCCTCGTCGGAGGCGCTCGCGGCGCGCGGCGTCGCGGCGGCGTTGGCCCCGGTCGTCGAAATTCTCGCGACCGGCGCCGCCCCGCCGGCGGGGCCGTTCGATTTCGCCATCGCCGCCAGCGCCAAGGCGATCCGCTTCGCCACGCCCGACATATTGGCGGCGGCGGGCGGCTTGCCGCTCTATGCGGTCGGCGAAAGGACCGCGACGGCCGCGCGGCTCGCCGGCCTGGCGGCGCAAACCCCTGTCGCCGCCGAGGTCGCCGCGCTGCTGCCGACGCTGGCCGCGCTTTCCGGACGCGCGCTGCTTCTCGCCGGCGAGGATCGCAAGCCGGAGATCGAGGCCACGCTCGCCGGCCGCGTCGCCGTGGTCACGGTCTACGAAGCGCGGGCGCGCGCGGGCTGGGACGAAGCGGAGGCGCAAGCGGTCGCCGCCGCCGCGGCGGCGTTGCACTATTCCGAACGCAGCGCCGGGCTCGCCGCCGAATTGGCGGAAACCGCCGGCCTCGCCGCCGCCTTCCGGCGGCTTCCGCATATCTGCCTGTCGCGTCAGGTCGCTGCGCCTTTGGCGGCGTTCGGCGCCTCTCGCGTGCTCTGGCCGCGAGCCCCGAGCGAAGAGGCGCTATTCGACACGCTTAAATCCGCGCTGGCCGACTACGGCGGGTTTTAGCGCGCGATGGCGTTTTCGCGGCCGCCCGCCTATAGATTGGTCGTTAAAGCTTTGGATCGAAGATGAGCGGAACGGGCGAACCTTTCGACGGCGCGCCGCCGCGGCCGTCGCCGCCCAGACCGCCACGGGAGTCGATCGTCATCGAAGGCAAGGCGACCCATCCCGTCCCCCCCAGGAGCGCCGCCGCGGGTCTCTTCGGCCGCGCGCGCGAATTTCGTTTTGTCGCCGCCGGCTTGATCGGCGCGCTGGTCGGGCTAGCCGGCGCATCGCTGCTCGCGCCCGGACCCGATTGGATCACGCTTTCGCGTCGACTCGACGCGCTGGAGGCGGCCGCGACGGGATCGCAAGCGCAGATCGACGCGCTCGTGACGGCCGACAAGACCGCCGAGGCGGAGGGGCGTGCGCGCGACGAGCGGCTCGCGGCGCTCGCCGCCGCCACGCCGCCCGCGGCGGCGCAGCTGGAGGCGAGGCTGACGGCGCTGGAGCAGGCGCGCGGCGAGGACGAGTCCAAGGCGAAGGCCGTCGACGCCGCGTTCGCCGGCTTGAGGGCCGATCTTGCCGCCGCGGCGACGCAGCAGAAGTCGCTCGCCGATGAAATCGCCCGGCTGCGCAGCGCCGCGCTCGACGCCGCCGCGCTCGACCAGCGCCTCGCGGCGCTGGAGGCCGGGGCCTTGCGCGCGGATGTGTTGGCTCCCGTCGCCGCAGACGCTCGGGCCGCGCGCGAGGCCGCCGACAAGGCGCTCGCAGTCGCCGGCGCCAAGCCGGACTTCGCCGCTGATCAGGCTCGGCTGGCGGCGTCGCTTTCGGCGGAGCAGGACGCGCTCGCCGCCCTGCGCGGCCGCCTCGACAAGCTGGAAGCGGCGATGTTCGCGTCCAAGGCCGAGACCCGGGTCGCCGCCGCGTCGTCGTCGGATAGCGGCGGCGGCGCGACCGCGCGCGCCGTCGCGGCGCTGGCGCTGCGCCAGCGCTGGCGCCTCGGCGAACCGATCGGCGACGAACTGGCGACCCTCAACCGTCTCGGCGTCGACGCGTCGGCGCTCGCGCCGCTGCGGCCGTTCGCGAACAGCGGCGCGCCGAGCGCCGACGCGCTGACGCGCGCGTTCGAGAGCGTCAAACCCCAACTCCTCGTCGCTTTGCGGCCGCCGCCGCCCGCCGGCGCCGTCGACCGGCTGTTCGGCGAAATGCAGGGGCTGGTGAAAGTCCGCAAGCTGGGCGAGAGTTACGGCGCGGAAGCTGGCGTGCCGCGCGTCGAGGCCGCCCTGGCGCGCGACGATCTCGACGCCGCCCTGGCGGCGATCGGCGATTGGCCGTCGGCTGGTCAGGACGCGGCGCGGACCGCGACCGCGGCGATCGAGGCGCGGCGGTCGGCCGATCGCGCCGCCGAGGCGCTGGCGCGACGGGCGGTCGCCGAGCTCAGCGGGAGATAGGGGCATGTGGCGCTTGTTGGCGTTCCTCGCAGCGCTCGGCCTCGCGGCCTGGGGACTGTCGTGGCTTGCCGACAATCCGGGCGAGGTGACGCTGAGCTGGCGCGGCGTCGAATATAACGTCTCGCTGATGGTCGCGCTCGGCATCGCCTGCGGCGCCGTTGCGGCGCTCATTTTGGCGTGGAGCCTGTTGAGCCTCCTGCTGCGCGCGCCCGCGCTGCTGGCGCTCGCCGGCCGCGCCCGCCGGCGCGAGCGCGGGTTTCAGGCGCTCTCGCGCGGCATGATCGCCGTCGGCGCGGGCGATGCGCGCGAGGCCAACCGCTGCGCGGCGGAGGCCGACAGATATTTCGGCGACGAATCGCTAACGAAGCTGCTTCGCGCCCAAGCCGCGCAGCTTTCCGGCGATCGCGCCGGCGCCGTCGCCGCGTTCAACGCCATGCTGGCGAACGAACGCACGCACATGCTGGGCCTGCGCGGTCTGCACGTCGAGGCGCGTCGCGCCGGTCAGGTCGAAGCGGCGCTCGGCTACGCCAAGCGCGCCTACGCCCGCGCGATGCCGCCGTGGGCGGCGCAGGCGGTGCTCGACGACTTCGCCGCGCGCGGCGATTGGGCGAACGCGCTTTCCGCGGTCGAGGCCAACGCCAAAGCCCGGCTGATCGACCGCCCGACCGCCGACCGCTGGCGCGCCGTCCTGAAAACCGCGCTCGCCGAGGAGCGCGCCGACCGCGACGCCAAGGGCGCGCTGACGCTCGCCCGCGAGGCGCTCGATCTCGCGCCGAGCCTCGTGCCCGCCGCCGTGCTGTGCGGCCGCCTCACCGCCGCGACCGGCGATCTGCGCAAGGCGGCCCGCATTCTGGAGACCGCCTATCGCGCCGGCCCGCACCCCGATCTCGCCATGGCCTATCTGCGGCTCCGCCCCGGCGATTCCGCCGCCGATCGGCTCGCCCGCGCCCGCGCGCTCGCCCGCATCGCCCCGAACGATCCGGAAAGCGTGCTGACGGTCGCCCGCGGCGCGCTCGAAGCGCAGGATTTGCCGCTCGCGCGAAAGACCCTCGCGCCGCTGTTGCAAGGCGAGGGCGGCCGCCCGACCGCCCGCGCCTGCCTGCTGATGGCCGGCATCGAGGAGGCCGCCGGCGACGACGGCGCCGTGCGCGAATGGCTGAACCGCGCCGCTCGCGCCCCGCGCGACCGCGCCTGGGTCGCCGACGGGATCATCGCCGACCGCTGGGCGCCCGCCGCGCCGAACGGGACGCTCGACGCGTTCGTGTGGCGCACGCCGGTCGAGCGCACCGCCGAGCCGGTCGCCCCGATCGTCGTGCAGCCGCCGCCCGCGCCGCCGCCGCCCGCGGTGAAGCCGGAGCCGGCGGCGGTGGCCGCGCCCGCCGCGCCGCGTCCGGCGCGCCGCCCCGGCGGCTCGACCGCGATCGTCATCGCCAACGCGCCCGACGACCCGGGGCCGAACATGGGGTCGGCGGAGGAGTTTCCGCGGTTGGCGCTGGAGTAGGGAAGCGGATCAACCTTACCGAAGGTGCGAACAAAAAAAGAACTTGCGCGCTAGAACAAAACATGTACGTTGCTTTTCAGAGGGGACGACGCGGCTTGAAGGATTTGCTTAGCCGACGCGGACCGTGAGAGAAGGAGAGTTTCATGGCCAACGCCAATCTTCGGGTCGTGGAAGGATCGTTCGTGGACAAATCGAAGGCGCTCGACGCCGCCCTCTCCCAGATCGAGCGCGCCTTCGGCAAGGGCTCGATCATGCGCCTGGGCAAGAACCAGAAGGCGGTCGAGATCGAGACCATCCCGACCGGTTCGCTCGGGCTCGATATCGCGCTCGGCGTCGGCGGCCTGCCGCGCGGCCGCGTGATCGAGATTTACGGCCCGGAATCCTCGGGCAAGACGACGCTGACCCTGCACGTCATCGCGGAAGCGCAGAAGAAGGGCGGCGTCTGCGCGTTCGTCGACGCCGAACATGCGCTCGATCCGGTCTACGCCAAGAAGCTCGGCGTCAATCTCGAAGACCTTCTGATCTCCCAGCCCGACACCGGCGAGCAGGCGCTTGAAATCACCGACACGCTGGTGCGCTCCGGCGCGATCGACGTGCTGGTCATCGATTCCGTGGCCGCGCTGACGCCGCGCGCCGAGATCGAGGGCGAAATGGGCGATAGTCAGCCCGGCCTGCAGGCGCGGCTGATGAGCCAGGCTTTGCGCAAGCTGACCGCCTCGATCTCGCGCTCCAACACGATGGTGATCTTCATCAATCAGATCCGCATGAAGATCGGCGTGATGTACGGCAGCCCGGAGACCACCACCGGCGGCAACGCGCTCAAATTCTACGCCTCCGTACGTCTCGACATCCGCCGCATCGGCGCGATCAAGGAGCGCGACGAGGTGGTCGGCAACCAGACCCGCGTCAAGGTCGTCAAGAACAAGGTGGCGCCGCCGTTCAAGCAGGTCGAGTTCGACATCATGTACGGCGAGGGCGTGTCGAAGTTCGGCGAACTGATCGATCTCGGCGTGAAAGCCGGCGTGGTCGACAAGTCCGGCGCCTGGTTCTCCTACAATTCGACGCGGCTCGGCCAGGGCCGCGAAAACTCGAAATCCTTCCTGCGCCAGAACCCGGAGATGGCGGCGCGCATCGAGGCGGACATCCGCCAGAACGCCGGGCTCATCGCCGACCGCATCCTCGACAACGTCGACCCCTCCGACGCCGACGTCGAAGCGTAAGTCCTTGGAGCGCGGAACCCCCTCTTAGCCGCGCTCCTCCGCCGGGATTTTCGCATCGCGCGCGCGGTCGCGCCGGGCCCGCCTCCCGTCGCGACCGCGCGGAACCGATCTTGCAGGCGCCCCGCTGGGGGCGGCGCGATTGGCGTTTGTCGCAACCTGTTCTACAAGCCGGCCGGCGGGCGCGACGCCCGGCCGCGCCTCACAGGGTGATGCGCGGCGGCCGAGGGCGCCGTTGGGGCGTCGGTTGAAGGCGTGGGGCGGATGAGCGGCGTAAACGAGATTCGATCGCATTTCCTGGAGTTCTTCCGGACCAACGGCCACGAGGTCGTGCCGTCGGGCTCGCTCGTGCCGCGCAACGACCCGACGCTGATGTTCACCAACGCCGGCATGGTGCAGTTCAAGAACGTGTTCACCGGCGTCGAGCGCCGCCCCTATCATCGCGCCACGACGTCGCAGAAATGCGTGCGCGCCGGCGGCAAGCACAACGATCTCGACAACGTCGGCTACACCGCGCGCCATCACACGTTTTTCGAGATGCTCGGCAATTTCTCGTTCGGCGATTACTTCAAGCCGCTCGCCATCGAACTGGCCTGGAAGCTCATCACCCGCGATTTCGGCCTGTCCAAGGACAAGCTCACCGTCACCGTTTACCACGACGACGACGACGCGTTCGATCTTTGGAAGAAGATCGCCGGATTGCCGGAGCAGCGCATCGTGCGCATCGCGACGTCCGACAATTTTTGGGCGATGGGCGACACCGGCCCGTGCGGACCCTGTTCGGAGATTTTCTACGATCACGGGCCCGACGTGCCCGGCGGGCCGCCGGGATCGGCCGACGCCGACGGCGACCGCTTCATCGAGATCTGGAACCTCGTGTTCATGCAGTTCGAGACGCTACCGGGCGGCGAGCGGGTCAAGCTGCCGCGGCCGTCGATCGACACCGGCATGGGGCTCGAACGCCTCGCCGCCGTGCTGCAGGGCAAGCACGACAATTACGACATCGACCTGATGCGCGCGCTGATCCGCGCCAGCGCCGAGGCGACCGGGGTCGATCCCGACGGGCCACACAAGGTGTCGCATCGGGTGATCGCCGACCATTTGCGCGCCTCGTCGTTTCTCGTCGCCGACGGCGTGCTCCCGTCGAACGAAGGGCGAGGGTACGTGCTGCGCCGGATCATGCGCCGCGCCATGCGCCACGCCCAGCTTCTCGGCGCCCGCGATCCGCTGATGTGGCGGCTGGTGCCGGCGCTGGTGCGCGAGATGGGGCAGGCCTATCCCGAACTCATACGCGCCGAGGCGTTGATCGCCGAGACCCTGAAGCTCGAGGAGACGCGATTTCGCGCGACCCTAGCGCGCGGCCTCGCTATTCTAGAGGACGAAACCCGCGAGCTCGGGCCGGGCGCGAAGCTCGCCGGCGAGACGGCGTTCCGGCTCTACGACACCTTCGGCTTCCCGCTTGATCTGACGCAGGACGCGCTTCGCGCCCGGAATTTGAGCGTCGACCTCGCCGGCTTCGACGCGGCGATGGAGCGCCAGCGCGCCGAGGCGCGCCGCGCCTGGGCGGGCTCTGGCGAGGCGGCGACCGAGACGCTGTGGTTCGCGTTGCGCGAACGCGTCGGGGCGACCGAGTTCCGCGGCTATGACACGGAAAGCGCCGAGGGCGTGGTCACCGCGCTGGTGCGCGACGGCGCCGAGGTCGGCTCGCTTGGCCCCGGCGAGACGGGCTTCGCCGTCCTCAACCAGACCCCGTTCTACGCCGAATCCGGCGGTCAGGTCGGCGATGTCGGCGTGATGAGCGGTCCGGGGCTGAGGGTCGCCGTCGTCGACGTGAAGAAGAAGCTCGGCGACGTGTTCGCGCATGCCGTCGAGGTCGTCGAGGGCCGGCTCGAAGTCGGCGCGGCGCTGGAGCTGAAGGTCGATCACGCGACCCGCGCTGCGATTCGCGCCAACCACTCCGCGACGCATCTGCTGCATGAGGCGCTGCGCATCGTGCTCGGCGACCACGTCGCGCAAAAGGGTTCGCTGGTCGCCTCCGACCGACTGCGCTTCGATTTCGCGCATCCGAAGCCGGTCTCCGCAGAGGAACTGGCGCGCGTGGAGGACATCGCCAACGGCGTCGTGCTTCAGGACGAACCGGTGACGACGCGGCTGATGGGCATCGAGGAGGCGCGCGACTCCGGCGCGCGGGCGCTGTTCGGCGAGAAATATGGCGACGAGGTGCGCGTCGTCTCGATGGGGACGATCGAGGGCGGCAACGGGCCGCAGCCTTATTCCATCGAACTTTGCGGCGGCACGCATGTCGGGCGGACCGGCGAGATCGGCCTCGTCTCGGTGCTCGGCGAAAGCGCGGTCGGCGCGGGCGTGCGCCGCGTCGAGGCTCTGACGCGCGACGCGGCGCGGCGGCGGCTCAACCAGGAGGCGCGCGGCTTCGCCGAGCTGACGCAGCGTTTGCGCAGCCCGGCCGGCGAAGCGGCGGAGCGGCTCGACGCGCTGATCGAGGACCGGCGACGGCTCGAACGCGAACTTGCCGACGCCAAGCGCAAGCTCGCGCTCGGCGGGGGCGGCGGCGACGAGGCCGCGCGCGAGGTCGGCGGCGTCAAATTCTACGCCCGCGCGGTCGAGGGCGTCGAGATGAAGGACCTGAAATCCCTGGCCGACGAGGCGAAGGCGAAGGTTGGCAGCGGCGTCGTCGCCATCGCCGCGACCGCGGCGGACGGCAAGGCGAGCCTCGTCGTGGCGGTGACGCCGGATCTGACGGCGCGCTTCAACGCCGTCGACCTGGTGCGGCTCGGCGCGACCGCGCTCGGCGGCAAGGGCGGCGGCGGTCGGCCCGACATGGCGCAAGCCGGCGGCCCCGACGGGGCGAAGGCGCAAGAGGCGTTGGCCGCCGTCGAGGCCGGCGTGCTCGCCCGGGCCGCGTAGCGACGTCAGGGTGGCGCAAGAGGCCAGTTTTGGTCTCAGCTCCGACTTTTCGCCCGTCGCATCCCGTTACGGCGCCACGCGTGACATGCCGGAGCCGCATCTATTGGCCTGCTTTGATGGTCTGATCGAGCGTGGACTTTTCCCGCCAAGCGGCGTCGTGTTGGATGTCGGATACGGCGCCGGGCCGTGGTCGCTGCCTTTGGCAAAACGCGGATACAAGGTGCTCCGCGTCGACATTTCGGCGGACATGATCGCGCTGGCGCGTTGCAAGGTTAGGCGGGGCTGGAGCGCGCGCTACACTGTCGCCGACGTCCGTTGCATGCCAAATCACGATGCGAGCGTCGACGCCGTCGTCGTATCCAAGCTTTTCCAGCATATTCAAGATTGGGAGAAAGCCTGCCACGAGCTCATTCGGGTGGCGCGGCGGGTCCATCGTTCAGATCAATGACAGAGGCGCATTCGGCGATGCTGTCCGGCGCTACTTTTCGCAACGAGCGACCGAGCGCGGATTTGCCGGCCGCTTCCTAGGTGTCGACCCTCAATTGGGAATCGGAACTCACGGAATTGATGGGTTCTCTGGGATGTTCTTCCACGACAATCGATATAGCGGGCGCCGGCGATCGGCCAAACAGCAAACATGTTCAAATTCAGACAGCCCGGAGAGGAGAAGCGTGAACGCTGGAGGTTTCGCGACACCAGGACCAGTCGGCGGCTTCGAGAAACGCCAGCACCTCGGTCGCCGGCATCGGCTTGCCGAAGTGATAGCCTTGCATCGTCGTGCAGCCCAGATTGCGCAGCACGCGCACCTGATCGCGCGTCTCCATGCCTTCGACGATGCAGCCAAGTTTGAGGTTCGTGCTCATGTCGATCACCGATTTGACGATAGCGCGGCAGGATTCGTCGGTCTCGACTTCGCGAACGAAACTGCGATCGATTTTGATTTTGTCGATCGGGAAGCGGCGGACATAGCTCAGGCTCGAATAGCCGGTGCCAAAATCATCGAGCGAGACGCCGACGCCAAGGGCCTTGAGGTTTCGCAGAGATGCGTTGGTCTGATCGAAATCCTGGATCAGGGCGGTCTCGGTCACTTCCATGTCGATTCGGCTCGGGGCGATCCCGCTGTTTTCGATGATCGCGACCATGTTCATGATCGCCTCGCGGGAGCTAAGATCGCGCATCGAGAGGTTGAACGAAACACGGATTTCGTCCGGCCAAGTTTTCGCTTTGGCCAGCGCCCTGCGTAAGAGCATCCGAGTCAGTTTGTTGATGAGATCGCTGCGTTCGGCGATCCGAATGAAGATGTCCGGGGCGACCCTGCCGAGGACGGGGCTGTCCCATCGCGCCAGCGCCTCGAAGGCGACGGTCGCGCCGCGCTCGACATCGACGATAGGTTGAAAGAAGAGCGATATTTCGGTCTCAATATCGGCGTCGCGAAGACAACGCTCCAACTTTGCGAACTGTCGGATTTCGGTCTCGTGCTCCGTCGAGAAAATGACGGGGCGTCCGCGATGATGATTCTTGGCGTAATAAAGCGAGTAATCGGCGCGCTCATAAAGCAGCTCGGATGTTGTCCCGGCCTGCAGGGAAAGCCGCGAAGCCGACCGAGCCGGAAATCTCGACAACGCCGTCGGGCAGCGCGAACGGCGCTTCCAAGACATTGCAAATGCGAGCGCCGAGCGCCCGAATTTGGCTATCGTCCAAATCCTCGTCGACGATGACGCCAAACTCGTCCCCGCCAAGGCGAGCGAGTGAAATCTCGTCGTCGCAGATATCCCCCATTCGCCGGGCCGCTTCGACGAGAACACGGTCGCCCGCCGTATGGCCGTAGAGATCGTTGACGGATTTGAAGCCGTCGAGATCGACGACGCCCACGACGAAACGCTGCCGGCCGCCCGCGGTTCGGCGCAGCAGTTCACGCAACTTGGAGAAGAATTGGCGCCGGTTCGGCAACTCCGTCAGGCTGTCGAGATTGGCGAGCCGCAGGTTTTCCAATTGCGTCGCGCCAAGCTCCTTCTGAAAGTCAATCATGCTGGCGAAATCGCGCCAAAAGACGAGCAGGATATAGACCATCGCCGCCAGGACCAGCAGCATGCTCAGCGCGATGGCGAGAAAAACCGGGCGCCGCGTGGCCAGATAGAAAGCCGCAAAGGCAATGGCGGTGACGCCGGTCACCGCCAAGGCGGCGGGTCGATGATGCATTTGACAGAAGATGCAACAGATCATCGTCACGCCGACGGTGAAAACGACATGGCTTTGCGCGTACGCGTCTCCGTAGCGGAACAAAGCCAACGCAAAAGCGAGGCTTGTCGCGGTCCCCAAGGGGGCCTCAAAGGTTGTGCGCTGGAGCAATTGGCAGGCATCGGCGTGATTGGGCGGCCGATAGCTCGCCGCGACCCACCGCCGCGCCAGCGCCAGGTAGGCTATCGCCGCGAGGACGGGAAAGCCGATCGTCATCGGGATGGGCGCAACGTCAAAATGCGTCCAGGCGACTGCCAGCGTGTTCACGAAACTGATGAAAAAGAGCAGCGGCAATTGCTTCGAAAGCGCCTTGATCTGCGCCTGCACAAGTTCCGGGTTGTCGGTCCGGACGCTGAACAATGCGCGGAACCCGCCGAGCGGGGCCGGGGCGCGAGAGGCCTTGGTTGTCGTCACCCGCGCCACCCCGTGTGATCCATTGCGCCGCCGCGTTGCCTTGACGCTTCGACGGGAGGCTTGCCCGCCACAATTCTGCGCGTCGTCGAAACGAGCGGTTAAGCTCCCCTCCCTGCGCTCGCTGCGAGACCTTCGGACGACCGCGAACACGCGGCCGCCAGCCGGTCTTGCGAGAAACTTTGTCGGGACGGGTGGGACATTCCGGGTTTCGACCGGCGTGAACGCTCGGCGTCATGCCCCTGATCGGCGAGCCTGCGCTCCGCTCGATCAACGCGTCACCCTGTGAGAATGCCGCATTCGGGTTACGAATCAGTTTTCGCGGCAAAGCGCGCTTCCGATCTGGCGAAGATGCGGTCGCCGGCGATCTCTCCCGATGCAACCGGTCGCGGCCGGGACGGCGCCGATCCGCAAGTCCGCAAAGTTCGACCCGTCGGAGATTTGGCTGGCTCAACGCCGCGCGCCTTAAACGCCGGATTAACCATTCCGGCGGAAAACACTTGTGCGGGACTCGCCCGGTTTTGCACGCGAATCACGCCGCGGGACATTCTTCGACCGCGCCCGGCCCTTTGCGTTGGCTTGATCCCCCGAGTGAGCTGAATGACGCCCTCTGAGACCCTCGCACCCTCGACCGCCCCCCTCGTGCGTCCCAGCCGATTGCTGGCCGGCATCTACCACGACATTGGCATGGCCGCCGTGGCGATGAGCCTCGATCTGCCGGTCGAGACGCTGGAGCCCGACACGATCGAGTCGGTCAAGCGGGGAAATCGCTATATTTATCTGATGCCGCGGCGCCAGGAGGCGCCCGCGCTGCAAGCGGCGGAGTGACCGTCTACCGCGCGCAGCCGCAGGACGGCGCCGCCTGGGTCACCGGCGCGAGCTCGGGGCTCGGCCGCGGCGTCGCGCTCGAACTGGCGCGACGCGGCTTCACCGTGTTCGCAACCGCGCGCCGCGCCGCGGCGCTCGCCGCGCTGGAGGCCGAAGCGGCGGGGCTTTCGGGGCGCGTGATCGGCGCGCCCGGCGACGTCACCGACCGCGTCGCCTTGGCGAGGCTCTACGAGACCCTAGAGAAGACGCGTCCGGTGGCGTTGGCGCTTTTGAACGCCGGCGGCGCCTACCGCGATCCGCCCGGAGATTTCGGCGGCGAAGCGTTCCAGCGCACGTTCGCGCTGAACGTTCAGGGCGTGGCGAACGCCGTCAATCCCGCCCTCAACGCCATGCGGACGCGCGGGCGCGGCCAGATCGCCATCGTCGGCTCGCTGATCGGCTATGGCGGCGTCCCCAACGCCTACGCCTACGGGCCGAGCAAGGCGGCGGTCATTTCGCTGGCGGTCGGCCTCAAGTTCCTCGCCGAGCCGCACGGAATATCCGTGCAGATCATCAATCCCGGCTACGTGAAAACCGAGCTTACCGCCGGCAACCGCTATCCGATGCCGTTTCTGATGGAGGGCGAGGCCGCCGTGCGCAGGATCTGCGACGGCCTCGAACGCGGCGGCTTCGAGGTGCGCTTTCCCGGGCGCCTGGCCACGCTGGTTCGCCTGACCCAGTCGCTGCCTTATCCCGCCTTCTTCGCGCTGTTCCGCGCTTTCGGGCTGCGCTGAGCTTCGCCGAGCCCGGCGAACGCCGCCAGCGCGCGCGCCCGCGCTTGATCGTGGTCTACGATCGGACGCGGGTAATTGTCGCCGAGCTTCACGCCGGCGGCGGTCAGCGCGCTTTCCGGCGCTTTCCACGGCGCGTGCAGATGGCGCGCGTCGAGCCGGGCGAGTTCGGGAACCCAATGGCGCACGTAGGCGCCCTCGGGGTCGAATTTTTCGCCTTGCAGGACCGGGTTGAACACGCGGAAATACGGCGCCGCGTCGGCGCCGCTGCCGGCGATCCATTGCCAGTTGGCGGGATTGTTGGCGGGGTCGGCGTCGCACAGCGTGTCCCAGAACCACGCCTCGCCGGCGCGCCAGTCGAGGCCCAGGTGCTTGGCCAGGAACGATCCGGCGATCAGCCGCACGCGGTTGTGCATGTAGCCGGTGGTCCAAAGTTCACGCATTCCGGCGTCGACGACGGGGTAGCCGGTGCGTCCCCGCCGCCAAGCGTCCAGGGCTGCGGGGTCGTCGCGCCACGGGAACGCGTCGAAGCGCGGATTCCAGTTCTTCTCGGCCAGCGCCGGCTGTTGCAGCAGCAAGGCGTGCGAAAACTCGCGCCAGCCGAGCTCGGCCAGGAATTTCTCGGCGCCGCGATGGGCGCCGCCGTGCGCCGCAGCTTCCGCCGCCGCGACAATCCGTCGCGGCGAAACCTCGCCGAAGCGCAAATGCGGGGATAGCCGCGAGGTCGTTTCGTCGGCGAGCCGGTCGCGGGCGTCGGCGTAGTCGGCGAGGCTGTGGTCGAGAAAACGCCGGAGCCGCGCACGCGCTCCCGTCTCGCCGGGCCGCCAGGCGTCGGCGAGCCCGGCGGACCAGTCGGGCTTCGTCGGATGCAGCTTCAGATCAGCGACGTCGAGGCGCCGCGGCGCGCCGCTCGGCCACGGCGCGGCTTCGAGGCGCTTCGGGGCGGCGTGCGGGGCTTCAAACGGTCCGAGTTCGCGGCAACGCCGCCAGAACGGGGTGAACACCTTGAACGGCGCCCCGGCCTCGGTCTTGACCTCGGACGGCTCGCGCAGCAGGTGGCCGTTGAAGTCTTCGACTTTGACGCCGCGACGCCGCAACTCGGCTTTGATACGTCGATCGGTCTCCCGCTCCGCTGCGCCATAGCGCCGCGTCCAGAACACAGCGTCGGGGGCGAGGGCGGGTATGACGGTTTCCGCCTCGCCGCGGACAATGTCGAGACGGCCGCCGATGCGCGCGAGCGATTCGGCGAAGGCGGAAAGGGATTTGTCGAGCCACCAACGGCTCGCGCCGCCGAGCGGCCGCGACGCCGTCTCGTCGTAGACATAGACGAACAAGGCGGGATCAGAACCGGCGGCGCGGATCGCTGGCTGGTCGTCCAGCCGCAAATCGTCACGCAACCATATGAGGGACGTCATGGGGAAGCTCCGGCGAAGCTTCCCCTATACGTACGAGAGACGCGGGCGGCGCCTTACGCGGCGCGAAGCTCGGCAATGTGGGCGACGCGGAAGTCGTTGGCGTAGAGGTCGGGCAGGCCAAGCTCGACGTCGGCGAACGTCAGGCCGCAGTCGTCGAGTTCCCGGCGGTCCATCGAGAGCAGCTCGCGACGCTCCGCCGCACGCGTCCCGCCGAGGTCGATGTGGTTAAGGATTTGTTGACCGAGGCGGCCGAACCCGAACATCGCCGAATGGCCGGCCGCAGGGGATTCGAGGGCGGAATTGCTCACTTTCGTGGTCCTTCTGAGTGCTTTTGGCGCAAACGAGCGCCTTACGAATGTTGATATAGACCGATTGTGCGACGCGACAAGTCATGCTTATATCCGTGTGGAATAGAAAAAATTGACGATTCAACCCACCCACCGTTTACCCTCTCTCAATGCTTTGCGCGCCTTCGAGGCTGTGGCGCGGCGGTTGTCGTTCGCGCGGGCGGCGGAGGAGCTGTTCGTCACCAAGGCCGCGGTCGCGCAGCAGATCCGCTTGCTCGAAGACGAGATCGGCGCGCCGCTGGTCGAGCGCTCGGGGCGCGGGCTGAAGCTCACCGAGGCGGGGGCGGCGGGGGCGGCGGGGCTGACCGACGGCTTCGGCATGCTGGCGCGCGCGGCGCGCGCGATGCGGGAATCGAAAGGGCGACGGTTTCTCGTCATCAACGCGAGCGCGTCGTTCGCCGCAACGTGGCTCGTCGGCCGCATCGGCAAGTTCAAGGCGCGCTATCCCGAAATCGACGTGCTCGTCGACGCCCACCCGCGCGAGGATACCTTGGGGCGCGGCGGCGCGGACGCGATGATCCGCTGGGGCGACGGCAGCTTTCCGGGCCTAGCGACGACGCGGCTGTTCAAGGAGGAGGTGTTTCCGGTGTGCGCGCCGCAGCTGGTCGAAGCCGAGCCGCCGCTGAAAACCCCGCGCGATCTCGTGCATTATCCGTTGCTGCATCTCGAATGGAATCCGAGCTTTCCGACCTGGCCGTCGTGGAGCGACTGGCTGAAGGCGGCGGGGGCGAGCGAGGTCGAGGCGACGCGCGGCGTGTTTTTCAACCAGATGTCGATGGCGATCGCCGCCGCCGCGCAGGGGCAGGGGGTGGCGCTAGCCTCGCTGGCGATCGCGGCCGACGATCTGGCCTCGGGGCGACTGGTCGCGCCGTTCGCGACGACGGTGCGGACCCCGTTCGGGTATTACTTTCTCAGCCGCCCCGACACCGCGGATACCCCGCGCATCCAAGCCTTGCGCGACTTTCTCGTCGACGAGGCGGCGTTGTCGAGCGCTTAACCGCACCGCACCCCGGCACGGAGTCGCAAAAATAGGCGCCCGCGTTGACGCCTAGGCTCATCGCAGGTTACGTTCGGACTTGCAAAAGCCTCAAGCCCGCGACCGCTCGATGCTCCCGGCCCTCGCGACGTTGCGATGGCTGTCGCGGCGCCGTAGGGACGGCCGGCGAAGGCGGAGGTTTGGGGCCGAGCGTGACTGAACGTAGGCGCGGAACAGACCCGTGATCTGTCCCCATTGCCGACGGCGCGCGCCGGCGACGGCGGTTGATTGTCCGTTTTGCGGACGGAGCTTGGATTCCGCCCGCCTCAGCGCTCGGCGGCCAAAGGCCGCCAACGCGCTGGCGCCGACGGAGCGGCGGCCGCTCACCGTGATGTTCTGCGACATCGTCAATTCCGTCGCGCTGTCGCAAAAGCTCGATCCCGAGGACTTGATGGCGCTGATCGAGCGCTATCAGACCCTATGCGACGACATCGTCAGCGACCGCGGCGGATTTCTCGCCAAGTTCATGGGCGACGGCGTGCTCGCCTATTTCGGTTACCCGCGCGCCGACGAGGACGACGCCGCCAACGCCGTCAACGCCGCGCTTGAGATCGTCGCCGCTGTGCACGAGCTCGAGCGCGAAAACCACTTCCCGATCGAGGCGCGCGCCGGCATCGCCAGCGGCCTCGTCGTGCTGCGCGGGCGGGTCAGCCGTTCGCGGCAGCGCACCGTCGAGGTGGTCGGCCGCATCCTCAATCTGGCGTCGCGCCTGCAATCGGCGGCCGCCCCCGGCGCGGTGCTGATCGCCGAAGGCACGCGAAAAGTCACGCGCGGCTTCTTCAATTACCGCGACCTCGGCGCGATCGGCCTGCGCGGGTTTCCGCTGGCCGTGCCGGCGTGGCAGGTCGAGCAATCCAACCTCGCGGTCAGCCGCTTTCAGGCGCGCATGCTCGGCGATCCGACGCCGTTCGTCGGCCGGCCGACGGAGCTCGACGTGTTGGCGAAATGCTGGACGCAGGCGCAGAAGGGCCGCGGGCAGGTCGTCGAATTGATCGGCGACGCGGGGATGGGCAAGTCGCGGCTCGCGCAGGAGTTCGACCGGAGGCTCGGCGCCGCGGCGCCGTCGCGCGTCTACCTCCATTGCACGCCGGAGCGCGTCAACAGCGCCTTCCGACCGGTCGCCGTGCAACTGGAGCGCGCCGCGGGGATCGAACGGCGCGATCTGCCGGCGACGCGGCTCGGCAAGCTCGGGCGGCTGCTCAACTGGCCGCGCCCGCCCGATCCGACCGTGCAGGCGGTGTTCGCCTCGTTGCTCGAAATCGCGCTGCCCGGGCCCTCGCCGCTCGACGGGTACACCGCCGAGAAGCGGCGCGAGTTGACGATGGAGGCTTTGCTCGCGCTGGCGCTCGGCTGGAGCGCGCCAGGGCCGCTATTGATGATCGTCGAAGACGCGCACTGGATCGACGCCAGCACGTTGGAGATGCTGCAACGGCTGTTCGCGGCGGTCTCGACGCGCCCCGTGCTCGCCATCGTCACCGCGCGGCGCGAGTTCGCCTCGCCGTGGCGCGGTTCGGAGCGGGTGACCACGCTGCCGTTGAAGCGCCTCGACGCCGATAGCGCGCTCGCCGTCTGCACGCACGTCGCCGCCGGGGCGATCCCGTCGCAACTCGTCGCGGAATTGATTGATCGCGCCAACGGTGTCCCGTTCTACATGGAGGAGTTGACGCGCTCGGTCGTCGAGCAGGTCGCGGCGACGAGCGACGACGAAAGCGAGGGCGCGCGGATCCCGATCTCGCTGCACGATTCGCTGGTCGCACGTCTCGACCGGCTGGGACCGGCGCGACGCTTCGCCAATATCGGCGCGGTGATCGGGCGAAATTTCAGCTTCGACCTGCTGGCCGCCGTCGCCGGCGCGCCGCTCGCCCAATCGCGCGCCGCCATGGGGACGCTGAAGCGCGCCGGTCTCATCAGTCAGAGCGGCGCCGGGGAGACGCCGCGGTACCAGTTCCGCCACGTGTTGATGCGCGACGCGGCGTACGAGTCGATGCTGCGGCCGGAGCGGCAGACGCTGCACCAGCAAGTCGCGCACGCGCTCGAAACCAAGTTTCCCGAAGCTTGCGAGGCGGAGCCCGAGCGGCTCGCCAACCATTTGCGCAACGGCGCGACGCCGACCGACGCCATTCCGCACTATCTCAAGGCGGGCAAGAAGGCGGCGGCGCGCGGCGGCCACGCCGAGGCGATCGCGCATTACCAGGCGGCGCTGGCGTTGATCCCTCGGCTGCTGGACGGCGTCGAGCGGCTGCAACAGGAGCTCGGCGCTCTGCTGCCGCTGGCGTTGAGCCTCGCCTCGGCCCGCGGCTACGCCGCCGACGAAACGCGCGACGCGCTGAACCGGGCGCGCGAAATCTGCGGCCTGATGGGCGATGCGGCGGCGCTGTTTCCGGTCCTGCACGGGCTCGCGAAATTCTGGACAGTGCGCGGCGACCAGCGCCAGGCCGAGGAGCTGATCCGCACCTGCGCCAAGATCGCCGACGAGACCGGCGCGCCGCTGTTTGTCGTCGAGAGCAGCGCGACGCTCGCCTATGTGCTCAACATCACGGGCCAGTTCGGCGAGGAGCTCGTCGCGCTGCTGCAACGCGCCGCCGAAGTCTACGACCGCAACGAGGCCGCCTGCCGGGACAACTGGAGCGAAACCGACGCGAAGACGTCGGCGCTCAGCGTTGCGCCGAATGCGCTCTACAGGATGGGCGACGCGGAAGGCGCCAAACGCGCCTATCGCGCCGCGCTCGCCTGGGCGCGCGGGCTCAACCGGCCGTTCGATCTCGCCCATACGCTTTGTTTCACCTCGTCCTATCTGGTCGAGCGCGGCGACTTCGCGCAGGCGCTGAAGGAGTCGCGCGAGGCGATCGCGATCTGCGAGGCGTACGGCTTCGGCCTGTGGCTGCAAAGCGCGCGCGCCTATAGCGCCATGGCGATGGGCGGGCTCAATGATCTCGACGCGGCGCGGGACCTGATGATTTCGACGATGGCCGCCTGGCGCAAGGCTGGCTGCAACACGCTGCTCGGCTTGTTCACCCAGCATTTGGCGCTGATCGAGATGCGGCGCGGACGGTTTGCGGAAGCGCTATCACTGGCCGACGAGGCGATCACGCTCGACCGTGAGTTCCACGATTTCGTCAATCTGCCTGGAGCCTACGAGGCGCGGGCGCAAATCCTCGCCGAGCAGCCGCAGCCGGATTACCTGGCCGCCGAGGCCGATCTCTTGCGTGGCGTCGAACAGGCGCAGGCGCAGGGCGCGCGGGCGACGGTCGAGAGGATTTCCAATCGTCTCGCCCTCTTGCGCGCCCGCCATGGCGCAGCCGCCGGCTGAACCAGATGGCGCGACCGATCCAGGTGGCGGTGATCGGCGGCGGCTGCGCGGCGATGACGGCGGCCTTCGAGCTGACCCGGCCGGAACATGGCGGACGTTACGCCGTCACGGTCTATCAAGTCGGCTGGCGGCTCGGCGGCAAGGGCGCCTCGGGCCGCGGCCCCGAGGGCCGCATCGAGGAGCACGGGCTGCACATCTGGCTCGGCTTCTACGAGAACGCGTTCCGGCTGATGCGCGAGACCTATGCCGAGCTGGCGCGCGACCCGTCGTCCCCGATGGCGACGTGGCGCGACGCGTTCTTCCCTGATCCCCATGTCGGCGTCGCCGACCGCTCGCGCGCCGGACACTGGGGCGAGTGGATGGCGCTGTTCCCGCCGGCGCCGGGCCTGCCCGGCGATCCGATCGGTCCGAACAGCCCGTTCACGCTGACCAACTATGTCGCGCGCGCCGTGGCGCTGCTGCGGGCGCTGCTGTTCACGGCGCGCACCCGCGACAAGAGCGGGCTTTCCGCCGAGGCCGGCGTCGCCGCCGAGGGCGTGCAGGGTCTCGTCGAGCGGGCGTCGCGGCTGTTGAGCGCCGGCGCGCTGTCGGCGGCGGCGGGCGTCAGCGAGGCGCTGGCGGTGCTGACGGTGGCGTTCCGCGCCGTGCCGCTGTTTCCGGAGGCGCTGCTGCGCCGTGTCGTCGACGATCTCGCGGTCGCCGTGCGCCGCCAACTCGTGCAGTTCGTCGATCTCGACCCGAACCTGCGCCGCAAATGGGACGTCATCGACCTGGTGCTGGCGTTTCTCGTCGGCGTCGTGCGTTTCGGGCTGTTGAGCGACCCGCGCGGCTTGAGCGCGATCGACCAGTATGACTGCCGCGAGTTCCTGCGGCTCAACGGCGCCTCGGAGCATGCGCTCGAGTCCGGCTTCGTCCGGGCGCTTTACGACCTCGCGCTCGCTTATGAGGACGGCGATCCCGAGAAGCCGGGGCTCGCGGCGGGGCAGGGCCTGCGCGGCGCCATGCGGATGTTCTTCACCTACCGTGGCGCGTTTTTCTGGAAGATGCGCGCCGGCATGGGCGACTGCGTGTTCGCGCCGCTGTACGAGGTGTTGCGACGGCGCGGCGTGCGGTTCGAATTCTTTCATCGCCTCGAAAACATCAAGCTGCCGGAACGGCTCGGCCCCGGCGAGCGGCCTTATGTCGCAGCGCTCGAATTCGACGTGCAGGCGGAAATCGCCGGCGGCGGCGAGTACCGGCCGCTCGTCGACGTCAAAGGCCTCCCGTGCTGGCCGTCGGCGCCGGATTTCAGCCAGTTGGTCGGGGACGTGGAAGGCCAGCGGTTCGAGTCGCACTGGGATCGCCGCCGCGTCGGCGCCAAAACGCTGCGCGTGACAGAGGATTTCGATTTCGTCGTGCTGGGGATTGGCGTCGGCGCGATCCCGTTCGTCGCCAGGGAAATCCTCGCCCGCGACGCGCGCTGGCGGGGGATGGTCGAGAACGTCAAGACGGTCGCCACCCAGGCGTTCCAAATTTGGCTCGATAAGGACGCCGCCGAACTCGGCTGGACCGACCCGCCGATCACGCTCGCCGGCTTCACCAAGCCGTTCGACACCTGGGCCGACATGACGCATGTGATCGCCGCCGAAAACTGGCGCGTCGCGCCGAAATCGGTCGGCTATTTCTGCAACGTGCTCGCGGATCGCGGCCCGTGGCCGGGGCCGGAGCATCCCGAGCACGAAGCGGCGCTGCGCGGGGCGGTGCGCGATAACGCCGTGACGTTTCTTAAGCGCCATATCCACGAGCTATGGCCGAACGCCGCGACGCCGGGCGGCTTCCGCTTCGATTGGCTCGCGGTTCCAGTCGAAACGCCGCTCGTCGGCGAGGCGCGCTTCGCCGCGCAATATTGGACCGCCAACATCAACCCGAGCGATCGTTACGTGCTGATGCTGCCGGGCAGCTTCGCCCACCGCATCTCGCCGCTCGACAATACCTACGACAACCTGACGCTCGCCGGCGATTGGACCGACTGCGGCTACAACGCCGGCTGCGTCGAGGCGGCGGTGATGTCCGGCCGGCTCGTCGCCCACGCGCTGAGCGGCGTCCCGGCGCTGGAGGACATCGTCGGCTACGACCACCCCTAGCCACGCGCACATTTTCGCAATCTAGCTGTCGCGTTGACGCTAGGTCTATGTCATGTTCACGCGGTTGCGCCGTGCATTTTCTAGACTTGCGTGACGGGGGGCTTGCGGGAATTCATGAGCAACGACGCCGAGCGCCTGCATCGCCAGGACCCCGCGCGGGACGGGCCGATCCGCGATTTCCCCCATTATGCGCGCAATCATGGCCTCAGCGGCCGCGCGCCGGCCGCCGACGATCCGATCGCGCACGGCGTCAAGCTCGGCTATTCCGTGCTCGACGAGCAGATGCGCCAGGGCCAGCGGCTCGCCGAGCGGCTCAGCGGCGGCGCGCGCAACGGGACGATGGACGTCGGCGCCTTGGTTGAGCGCGCGCTCAACATCTATCGCGACATTGGCGCGCTGGCCTTCGCCGCGACCGAGGCGCTGGCGCGCAGCCCGACGCTCGGCGCCGGCCGCGCGGTCCCCGCAACGCCTGAACCCGCCGCGCCGGTCGCCGGCGCCGCGATCGCGCTGGAGATCCGATCGTCCCGCCGCGTCGGCGTGAAACTCGACACGCGGCCGGAGACGCGCGGGCGCGCGCTGCAAGTCGGCCCGCTGCACGCGATCGGAGTCGCGACGCCGATCGCGACCGTCGGCTTCGAGGCTGAGCCGCAAAACCGCGAGCCGAGATTGCGTCTGGAGATCGCCGACGATCAACCGCCCGGCGTCTACAACGCCGTCGTGGTTGACGCCGCGAGCGGCGAGGCTTGCGGAACGCTGACTGTTCGCATCCCCGGTTGAGCGAACGGGCGACCGGCGGATGACAGCACAAGCCGCCGGCGCGTTGGTTCGCGAGACGCTTGAAGAATACGGCGCGCTGGTGCGCGCGCGGCTCGCCGACTATCTCCCGAAGGGCGAGCCGGCCCGCTACCTCTATGACCTGTTGCCCGACTATCCCGGTCGTGGCGGCAAGATGATGCGGCCGAGCCTCTGCCTCGCCGCCGCTCGCGCCTTCGGCGCTTCGCTGGAATCCGCGCTGCTGACGGCGGTTTCGATCGAGCTTCTGCACAATGCGCTGCTGATCCATGACGACATCGAGGACGAAAGCGAGGAGCGGCGCGGCCGCCCCGCGCTCAACGCGCTCCACGGCGTCGCGATGGCGCTCAATGTCGGCGACGCGCTGGCGCTGGCGAGCCTGCGTCCGCTGATCGAGAACATCGCGCGGCTCGGGCCGCGTCTGGCGGCCACGGTGTTCGCCGAAACCGAGCGCATGGCGTGGGAGACGGTCGAAGGGCAGGCCCTGGAGCTGGGTTGGCGACGCGACAATTCCGAACACGTCGACGACGCCGATTATCTGACGATGGTGATGAAGAAGACCTGCTGGTTGGCGACGATCCATCCGTTGCGGGTCGGCGCGTTGATCGGCGCGCGCGGCGCGGCCGATCTCGACGCGCTGCTGCGGCTCGGCTTCTTCCTCGGCGCGGCGTTCCAGATTCAGGACGACGTTCTCAATCTGGAGCCCGACGCCACCTACGGCAAGGAGATCGACGGCGATCTCTACGAAGGCAAGCGCACGCTGATGCTGATCCACGTCGCGCGCTGCGCCGAACCTTGCGAGCGGCGGCGGCTCGGCGCCTTCCTGTCGAAGCCGCGCTTGGCGCGCGAGGCGTGCGAAGTCGCCTGGATTCGGGGTCTCATGCGCGATCACGGCTCGATCAATTACGCGCGCGGGATCGCCCACAGCCTGGCCGGCGCGGCGCTGCACGAGCACGAAGCGGCGTTTGGCGCTCTGCCGGATAGCCGCGACAAGCGTTTCATCGCCGCGGTGGCGAGTTGGATATTTCGACGCGATTGATTGGACGGAAGCGGACATGGGGCGCATCGTCAAGCCGAAATACGTCGACCCCATCGTGATTGGCGGCGGCGAGCAACTGACCTTCCGGCCGCCGCTGCTGTTTCGCGAGGTGAGCGCGCGCGTGTTTCCGCTGAAGGCCAATATCGCAAGGCTCGCCGAGTTCTGCGACCAATATCTGAACCTCAACATCCCCGACGAGATTGTCCATTTCACCCCGGCGTTGCCGTACGTCTATTTCATGGCGCTCAACTACGGCGGCATGTCGGCGACCACGCTCGACGCGCAGCGGATGGGCTGGGTGGCGCAACACGAGGCGTTCTTCCTGGTGCCGCTGCAACGCTGGCGGCGCGAGCACGGCAAGCTGGTGTTTCAGGGTTGGACTGGCGTCACGCCGTTCATTTTTGTTGACGATCCGCTGTCGATGATGACCGGCCGCGAGGTCTACGGCTGGCCGAAGACGCAGGCGTGGATCGAAGCCGACCGGCCGGTCTGGACCACGCACCCGCGCGCGCCGACGCGGCTGTTCACGATGAGCGTCGATCTGTTCCATCAAGTCTACGCCGGCGAGCGCGAGCCGCCGCGCACGCTGGTGACGATCGACCGCGACGTCGCCGCGTCTTACGCGGAATATCCGCTCAACTACAAATGCCCGTGGTCGATCACCTCGGCGCTCCCCAATATGTACGCCGCCTCGCTCTCGTTGATGGAGGAGGCGGCGGACCTGCTCTCCAACCTGCGTTTGCGCGGCTTCCCGGATTTCCGCACCTCGGACTCGCTCGTCGAGATGGCGCGCGAGAGTTTGGCGCTCTACGGCCACATGCTCGCCGGCCTGTCGCCGTTTCCGCAGCCGGACTGGCTCGATGCGCCGCTCTCCGGCACCAATGCGCGCGCGATGCTCGTTGAGGATCTGCCGCGATATTTCACCTCGACGATCAACCTCAAACAGTTCCGCGACGCCGAGCGGCCTGAACTCGCCTGCTACTCCGCGCTGGTCGAGTCGGCGATGGGCGTCGATCGGCTCAACCAGATCGGCATGCTCGGCGATTGGGACTTGCTGCGCGGCGACAGGTCCGGCGGCTATTCGATCACCATTTCCCGCTATCGCGCGCAGCCGATCATCGAGACGCTCGGCCTTGAAGTCCCCAACCTCTACGAAACGGCGCGCGAGGGCGACGTCGTCACGCTCAGGCCGTCGTTTCCGTTCTGGATGGACGTCGATCTCGTCTATGGCGCGGGCGACGTCATCTGCTCGCGCTCCCCGCGTCTGCAAGACGGCGAATGGATCGAGGAGACGCAGGCCACCGGCGCGGCGGGCGCAGTGCGGCACGGCCGCAAGAAGGGAACTCAGCACCGTCACAGCGCCCGCCGCGACGGCTATTCCACCGCGCTCGGCGCGGCGACGCTGCCGATCTTCGGCCCCATGCACTTTCCGGATCTGACCGTGCAGGTCTATCCGCTGCTCGCCGACCGCGGCAAGCTGCAAGCGCTCGTCGACGCTTGCTGGAACCGCCTGTTCGACGGCCATTCTGCGGCGAAGCTGCGGCTGGAGCTCGCCGGCGCCTATGTCTATCTGACGACGGCGACCGTCGGCGAAACCTATGGCAAGATGTGGTCGGAGACCGAGAACATTGGTTGGTGGGCGGAGCGCGAGGTGGTCTTCGCCATTCCGGTGCGCTGGTACAGCAACGACAAGTTGATGGGGCTCGCGATGATTGAGCCGCTGGTGTTCGCCAACAAGCCGCGGGCGGTGGTGACGGATCGCGAGGTCAATGGTCGCAACGCGTTCATGGCGCTGATCGAGAGCCCGCCGGACGTATGGGCCTCGCCCGGCGGTCCGGCTGCGCCGCGCCGGTTGACGCGGGTGGCGACGGAATCCTTCGTTGAACTCGGCTTCGGGCTCGAATCGCGAATGCAGACGCTGATCGAGATCGACGAGGCGGCGCCGCTGCCGGAGGGCGATCTCGAAGCGTGGCAGGGCGTCGCCGACCATTGGGGCCGGGACATCGTCGACGACCTCAAGCGTAAGTCGCGCCTGACGCGCGAGCAGGCGAGCGAGATCGCGGCGGGGCAGGCGCTGGCGCTGGAAATCCTGGCGCGCGGCGCGCCGCTCAACCGATTGCTGCTCAAACAATATCGCGACGCCGCCGATTTCGATCGCGCCTGCTATCAGGCGGTGGTGCATACGCAGCGTCGCATCAACCGCGTGCATGCGATCCGCGAGATCGAGCGGCCGCCGCATGTCGCGCTGCACCGGCTCGCCAATTATCCGATCGTCGAGACGCTGGGGCTGAAGATCAAACACACGCGCCCCGGCCGGGCGGTCGTCGATTATCTGGAGCCGGTGCGTCCGTTCTGGATGCGCGTCGGCGTCACCGAGGACCTCGGCCGCGTCGTCGCTTTGGTTGATCCGCACCTGGCGCCGGACACGGCCGGCGACCCCCCGCGCCATTGGTCCGCCGCGCCGCCGCCGGCGCATGCGCCGCTCCGTCACCCGACGGCGACGGCGCCGCGCTATTTCGACGGCGCCGGCGCCGCGACGATCGGCGCCCGGCTGCCCGAGGCGTTGCGCGAGGGCGATCGCCGTCATCTCGCCGACAAGGTGCAGCTTCTTTCGCGCCGGCTGTTCTCGAAGGAACTGCACGCCTTACGCAGCGGGCTCGGTGAGCTTCCCGACGAGGCGAGGAAAGCGGCCGTCGCCGGTCTGCCAGGCGAGTTCACCGGCCCCGACGTGGGCCCGCCGCCCGGCGCGTTCGCGGCTTTTCTCGACGCGCAGCCGCTCGATCGCCTTGCCGAACTCGCCGACGCGCTGAGGGCCAAGCTCCCCGGTTGGCGGCCGCCGGCGGCGCGGCGCGCGCGCGCCGCGGAGCTGGAGCGGCTGGCCGGGCTCGCGCTGTCGATGGAGAGGCTCAGCGACGACGAGCGGGACGCCGCGCTGACCCGTCTTGGCGATTCCGCAATGCGGGAGCGCTGCGAAAGCCTGATGCGGATATTCGCAGCACCGGCTCGCGACTCCGACGAGGGTTTCCGCGGCGCGACTGCGCGGAGCTTGTACGAGATCGGCGTCGCGTTGCGGCGCGCGCTGGGCGGGCAAGCCCCGCCGCCGCCGGACGCGGACCTCGCCGCGCCGGAACGCGGCGGTCGCTCTGGTTTGATCGACCTCGCCAAGCGCATCGAACAATGGATCGTGCAGCCGCCAGATTGGACGCAAGGGGTCTCGCAAGCCGTGGAGCAGGCGCTGAACCGACTGCGCACCAAACGCTTCGTCGCCGAATATGATTTCGACGCGACGCGCCTCGGCTGGCTCGAAGCCACGCTCGATCCCGGCGCCTGGGAGGCCGCGCGAGCGCTCGCTCACGTGGCCGAAAGCGGCACGTTCCCCGAAGCGCAGCGCCGCGCGGACTCCGTGCAAGGCGCGTTCAATCCAACCGCCGCGCTCGCGCTGTTCACGGACGCGTTCGCGGCCGCCGTCGAGGATTGGTGCGAGCCGGCGCGCTGGCTGCGCATGACCCGTGGCGAGGCGAGGCAAGCCGTCTTGCAGCTTGCCGATTTGCAACTGGTGTTCGAGGCGATCCTTGATGATCGCTGGGAAGCGGAGGGTCCACCGCGCGCCGGCCCGCGTGCGAGGATTCCCGCCTCGTGCGTTGGCCCGTTCGGCGAACCGGGACAAGACTGGGCGTCGCTACGCGGCCTCGCGCGGACGCCAGGGCCGGGCGGGCCGGAGTTCGTCGTCGCCACTGATCTCCTGTGAGCGGCGGCTTGGTGATCTACGGGGCGACCGGCTACACCGGCCGCCTGCTCACCGCCCGCGCCCGCGAACGCGGCCTCGACGCCGTGCTCGCCGGCCGCAGTCGCGAAAGGCTGGCGGCGCTGGGGCCGCGAGCCGCCGTCGCCGTGGTCGACGATCCCGCAGCCTTACGTGCCGCCTTCGCCGGCGCCGGGGTCGTCGTCAACGCCGCGGGGCCTTTTCATCTGACGGCGCGGCCGGTGTTGCAGGCCTGTCTCGACGTCGGCGCGCATTACCTCAACGTCGGCGGCGAGGGGCCGGTGTTCGAGGCGCTGAACGGCTACAACGACGCGGCGCGGCATGCGAAAATCCTTGTCATGCCGGGCGCCGGCTTCGTGGTGGCGGCGTCGGATTGCTTGGCCGCGCATGTCGCGGCGCGTCTCCCCAACGCCCGATCGCTATGGCTCGGCTTCTCCCGCGCCGACCCGATCTCGCGCGGCAGCCTCGGGTCGATGCTCGACCTCGCCGACAGCCGCGTGACGATCCGGCGCGGCGGCCGGCTGGTCGCCATTCCCGCAGGAAGCCGCGCGCGCGAGTTCGACTTCGGCGCCGGCGCCTCTTCGGCGATGGTCGCCCCCTGGCCGGACCCGTTCTCTGCCTGTCTCACCACGGGCATTCCCAACATCGAGGCTTATCTCGAAGCCGATTCGCTGACCCGTTCGACCTATCGCGCGGCGTCCCTGTTCGCCCCGGCGCTGAAGCTCGCGCCCGCCCGGCGCACCGTCGACGCCATGACGAGCGGCTGGCCCGAGGGGCCATCCGAGGCGGAGCGCGAGTTCGACGCCCAAGGTGATCGTCGCCGAGGCGGAGGATGTCGACGGCCGTCGGGCCGCGGCGCGACTGTTCACGCCGAACGTCTACACGTTCACCCGCGACTGCGTCATCGCCATCGCCGAACGGGTGCTGGGCGGCGAGGCTCGGCCGGGCTTTTGGACGCCGGCCGGGCATTTTGGGCCGGATTTCATCTTGCGTCTCCCCGGTGTGCGGCGCGAGGAGGTTTCCGTATGACCAGCATTCTCCATCGCACGCCGCGCACGCCGCTGCCGCAGGCGACCGGAGGGCAGGGCGTCTATCTGTTCGACGCGGACGGCAAGCGCTATCTCGACGCCAGCGGCGGCGCGGCGGTCTCCTGCCTTGGTCACGGGCATCCCCGGGTCATCGAGGCGATCCGCCGTCAGGCGGAGCGGCTCGCCTACGCGCATACCGCGTTCTTCACCACCGAGCCGGCGGAGCGGCTCGCCGATTTCCTCGTCGCCCGCGCGCCGGGCCTGACTTACGTTTATTTCGTCTCAGGCGGGTCGGAGGCCGTCGAGACGGCGCTGAAACTGGCGCGGCAGTATTTCGTCGAGATCGGCGAACCGGAGCGCGATCGGTTCATCGCGCGGCGGCAGAGCTATCATGGCAACACGCTCGGCGCGCTGGCGCTCGGCGGCAACGCGTTTCGGCGCGAGCCGTTCCTGCCGCTGCTCGCCCCCACGATCCATGTCTCGCCGTGCTACGCCTATCGCGACCGCCGTGACGACGAGAGCGACGCCGACTATGGCGACCGGCTGGCGGCCGAACTGGAGGCGGCTATCGTCGCGGCGGGGCCGCGCCGCGTCGCCGCCTTCGTGGCGGAGACGGTGGTCGGCGCGACGCTCGGCGCCGTTCCGCCGGTCGTCGGTTATTTCGCCAAGATGCGGGCGGTGTGCGACCGCCACGGCGTGTTGTTGATCCTCGACGAAGTGATGAGCGGCATGGGCCGCACCGGGCGGCTGTTCGCTTGCGAGGAGGACGGCGTCATGCCCGATATCGTGACGATCGCCAAGGGCCTCGGCGGCGGCTATCAGCCGATCGGCGCGACGCTTTGCACGCAACGCATCCGCGACGCCATCGTCGGCGGCTCCGGGTTCTTCCAACACGGGCACACCTATATCGGTCACGCCATCGCCTGCGCGGCGGCGCTCGCCGTGCAGGAGACGATCGAAGACGAGGGGCTGCTGGTGCAGGTGCGGGCGCGCGGCGAGCGATTGCAGGCGGAGCTGAAGCGCGTCTTCGCCGAGCATCCGCATGTCGGCGACGTGCGCGGACGCGGGCTGCTCGTCGGCGTCGAACTCGTCGAGGATCGCGCCAGCAAAGCGCCGTTCGATCCGGCCCGGCGCGTCCATGCGCGGGTGAAAGCCGAGGCGTTTGCGCGCGGGCTGATCGTCTATCCCATGGGCGGGACAGTCGACGGACGGCGCGGCGATCACGTTCTGCTCGCCCCGCCGTTCATTGCCAGCGAGGCGGAAATCGACGAGGTCGTCGCGCGTCTCGCCGCAGCGCTGTCGTCGGCGCTGTGACGGTCAGGACGTCGACGGCTCGGCGTCGTCGGCGGCGTCGGCAGGCTCGTCATTCTCGGCGGATTTCGCCGCGGCTTCACTGCGAATGCCGCAACTCGACAAGAGCATTTCGACCAGGAAGCACATCAGCGCGCAAATCGTCGCCACCAGCGCCAGGCCGAACACGACGAACAGCGACGCGCCGGTGCGCTCGCGCAGGCCGCCGAGGAACAGCAATAGCCCGGCGCCGAGCGTCATCGCGCCGCCAAGCGTCGCCAGGATCACGGCGAAGTCGAGGATCAGCGTTCGTCTTCGTAGA
Organism: uncultured Pseudomonadota bacterium; assembly: GCA_963807735.1. Classification (GTDB taxonomy): domain Bacteria; phylum Pseudomonadota; class Alphaproteobacteria; order Rhizobiales; family Beijerinckiaceae; genus Roseiarcus. The sequence goes on from CAWEDI010000053.1 coordinate 83,633, forward strand.
TAAAGCAGTTCCGTCGAGCGACGGGCGCGCTCACGCGCGTCGGCGCTCTCCAGTTTCTCGGAAAGCGAGTCGACGTGATCGGCGACCCGACCCAATCGGGTCGAGAGCACGCCCAGCAGCGAAGCGATCCCCGAAAACAAGAACACGGGGGTCAAGGCGATCTGGATGACGTGCGCGACCGTGTCGACCCGGTCGGAGATTGCTATCATCTTCGCTTCCCGCCCCGCGGAGCGGCGTCGCCAGTGTTACTGAGCGAGAACGCGAACCGCCTTCTCATATGCGACGCGGCATATCTGATCGAGTTGCGACCGCTTCGATCGCATGCACAACACCGCGTCTTTCTCGTTCGACAGCGATTGCGGGCAGAGGCGGTAGGCGTCCTGGCTGCAACTCACAATGACATATTGCCGGAGATCGGGGTCGAGGTCGCGCGCCAACACGGCGCTATACGACGAGGCAAGCAAACCTGCGGCGAGAGCGAGCGGCGCCGCCTTGCGGCGCACCGATAGAAGAAAAGTATCGCGCATAGTCGCTCCCTATTTCGATCTCCCCCGAGTGACAATGATTTATGCCCAAATTACGTTCCTACCCCCGTAAAATTTTTTGCGGGGCCTAACTAATTTTGTTGCAGCGCATCATAATCGCGGTTTCGATCCGCAACCTTGCGTGATAGGACGCGCCGCGTTTTCGCACGCTGGGAGCCGTCATGGAAGCCGACGACGCGCCGATTGGCCGCGCCCTGATCTCCGTCTCCGACAAGAGCGGCCTCGTCGAGCTGGGGCGGGCGCTCAGCGCCCGCGGCGTCGAGATCGTCTCGACCGGCGGCACCGCCGCCGCGCTGGCTAAGGCCGGCGTCGACGTTGTCGACGTCGCCCAGCTCACCGAATTTCCCGAGATGATGGACGGCCGGCTGAAGACGCTGCATCCGCGCGTGCATGGCGGGCTGCTGGCGATTCGGGCCGAGCCGGCGCATCAGGCGGCGATGATCGCCAACGCGATCCGGCCGATCGACCTGCTCGTGGTCAACCTCTATCCGTTCGAGGCGGCGCTGGCGCGCGGCGCCGAGTTCGGCGACATGATCGAGAATATCGACATCGGCGGCCCCGCGATGATCCGCGCGGCGGCGAAGAACCACGCTGACGTCGTCGTCATCGTCGATGTCGCCGACTACGACGCGCTGCTTCAAGAAATGGCCGGGCACGGCGGCGCCACGACGCTGCGTTTTCGCCGCGCCATGGCGCAAAAGGCGTTCGGGCGGACGGCAGTCTACGATTCGGCGATCTCCAATTGGCTGGCCGGCGAAATCGGCGAGGCGCAGCCCGCCTGGCGGGCGTTCGGCGGCCGGTTGGCCTCCGCGTTGCGTTACGGCGAGAACCCGCACCAGGGCGCGGCGTTCTACGTCGCCGCCGACGCCCGCCCCGGCGTCGCCTCCGCCCGGCAGGTGCAAGGAAAGGAACTGTCCTACAACAACATCAACGACACCGACGCGGCCTATGAATGCGTCGCCGAGTTCGAGGCGCCCGCGGTCGCCATCATCAAGCACGCCAACCCTTGCGGGGTCGCCGTCGGCGCGAGCTTGCGCGAAGCCTACGAAAAGGCGTTCGCCTGCGATCCCGTCTCCGCCTTCGGCGGCGTCGTGGCGCTGAATCGACGGCTCGACGCCGAGGCGGCGCGCAAAATCGTCGAGATCTTTACCGAGGTCATCATCGCGCCGGACGCCGACCCCGAGGCGATCGAGATCGTCGCGGCGCGGAAAAACCTGCGGCTGCTGCTGGCCGGCGGCTTGCCCGATCCGCAGGCGCCCGGCGTCACCGTGCGCTCGGTCGCCGGCGGCCTGCTGGTGCAGGATCGCGACAATGGCGCGCTTCCCGACGACGGCCTCAAGATTGTCACCAAGCGCGCGCCGAGCGAAGCGGAGCTTGCCGATTTGCGGTTCGCCTGGAAAGTATGCAAGCACGTCAAGTCGAACGCGATCGTCTATGTGAAGGACGGCGCGACGGTCGGGATCGGGGCGGGACAGATGAGCCGCGTCGATTCCGCGCGCGTGGCGGCGCGCAAGGCCGAGGACGCCGCGCAGGGCGGCGCGCCGCTGACCAAGGGTTCGGTGGTGGCGTCAGACGCGTTCTTTCCGTTCGCCGATGGCCTCGTGGCGACGATCGAAGCGGGCGCGACCGCGGTGATCCAGCCGGGCGGGGCGCAGCGCGACGCCGAAGTGATCGCCGCGGCGGATGCGGCAGGCGTGGCGATGGTGTTTACGGGCATGCGGCATTTCAGGCACTAGGACCGCTGTCGAGCAGCAAGTCAGTAGCATTGACAAGATTGCGTCGCTCAGATTGCTTTGATAAGTTCAACTTCGCCCGTGCGTGGGGGGGAGCTCACTATGAACATTGACGAAGCGTCGGAAAGGATTGTAGCCTTAGAGACAAATATTGCGAATTTCGAAAAAAAACTAAATGAAAAATTCGAAGATATAAATAAAAACATGCACTTTGAGCACGAAAATAGAGTATTGAATCATTTTTTTAAGTTTATCACCGCCTTGGCTGCCGTAATAGCCGTATCTGGTTTTGTTGCGTATAAGATTAATTCCGATAATATTGCTGAGTTCAAAAATAATCTACAATCTCAAGTCGATAAATGGACAGGTGGTCTTGCGGCTGAAACTGCTGTGGTTTACAGTGCATCTAAAGATGAAAATCTCCGCGGTTATGTGTCTTTTGTGCCGGACTCGGGTGCTTACAAAGTTTTCTTTACGATACCCGCTCTTGTTACTACTGAGGGTGCGGGGTCGTCGCAACTCAATGGATTCAAAATCGTACCCGATGACAGTTTTCGAAGAAAAATTTCCGTTAAATCCAACGGCGAGTTTGATCCAATTTTCTACGATCTACTTAACGATGCGATTTATATAAACTTAGATAAACCTATAGCTATTTCTAAGGGTTACAGTGCCGATTATCGGCCGGCATACTATGTATACATAGATTCCTGTGAAACTATACGAAAATTATTAAAGGATCTCCCAGGCAAAAAATTTGACATATTTGTTACGCCTTCCTTTGACAAAATCAAGAATGCGCCTCAACCAAAACTCTTCCATGTTAGTTTTGAGTATGATCCTTATCTGAAGTGTACGACTTGATTGACGTTTACGCTACAACCCCAACCCCCGTAACAGCCTTGGCGCGCCCGCGCCGTCGCCGGCCGCTTCCGCCATCAGCCGCCGCTTCAGCGGCCCCGCGCGCTCGACGACCCGCAGCCCGAGATCGCGGGCGAAGCGCAGCGCGGCGACGTCGTTGGAAAATAGCCGGTTCATCGCGTCCATGCCGAGGCCCGACGTCAGAGCGTCGAAGCGGCGGCGGCGCTGATATTCGGCGAGCGGCTCGCGCGCGCCGGGATCAAGGCCGAGGCGCAACTGCTCGACCAAAACCTCCGCAAGCGTCGCCACGTCGCGCAGGCCGAGATTGAGGCCCTGGCCGGCGAGCGGATGCACGAGATGCGCGGCGTCGCCGATCAGCGCCAGCCGGTCGGCGACATAGGCGCGGGCAAACCGGAACTCCAGCGGGAACGCGCGGGCGCGGCCGACCAACGCCAACGTCCCGAGTTTTGGTGAGAACCGCCGCTCCAGCGCCGCGATGAACGCTTCGGGCGCCGCGGCGCAAAGCCGCTCCGCCTCCTCGGGCGGCTCGTTCCAGACGATGCTGGAGAACCGGCCCTTCAGCGGCAGCATGGCGAACGGGCCGGCGGGCAGGAAATGCTGTTCGGCGCGGCCTTCGTGGCTTCGCGCGTGCGAAATCGTCGCGACGATGCCCGATTGCCCGGTCGACCAGCCGGTGGTCGCGATGTCGGCGAGCCCGCGCAGTCGCGACCGCGCGCCGTCCGCGGCGACGATCGCGCGCGCCCGGATTTCACGGCCGTCGGCAAACGTGAGCGCGGCGACGAACGGCTCGACAGAAAAGCCCTCGACGGCGCCGACGATCGTCTCGACGCCGGTTTCGCTCGCCGCGGCGCGCAGCGCGGCGGCCACGTCGTCCTGGAACGCCATATGCGCGAGCGGCGCGCCGTCGGGGTGGGCGAAACGCAGTTGCTCCAGCCGCACGGCGTCGTGCGGCGTCCCGTCGTAGATCGTCATCTCGACGATCGGCTCCGCTTGCAGCCCGCTCCAGGCGCCGAGGCGCTCCAACAGCGCGCGCGATCCCGGACTGAGCGCGACCGTGCGCAACCGCCCGTCTCGGCTCTCTGGCGCAGGGTCGATCAGCGCCACCTTCAGTTTGACCCCGGCGTCGCGCTTCAGCGCCGCCGCGAGCGCGAGCCCGACGGCGCCGGCGCCGACGACGGCGATGTCGAAAACGGGGGACTTTGCCATGTCCGGCATTTTGCGTGCGATCACGCGATCGCACAAGCAGGCCAATTCGCCGTCACGCGAATGTCGTCTTGCGCGGCGGCGAAACCTTTGCGAGCATGTCGCCCACGGCGCCGAGCCGAGACGCGCCGCCAGACGCGCGTTCGGGAGGAAATCATGGTTGATGCCGCTGGGCATGGCGAACACCGGATCGCGGGACCTCGGCTGTTTGCGATCGTCGGGCCGTTTCAGAGCGGCAAGACCAGCCTGTTGGAGGCGCTGCTGGCGCGCGGCGGCGGCCTAGCGCGGCAGGGCGCAGTGCGCGAAGGCTCCACGGTCGGCGATTCCTGCCAGGAGGCGCGCGCGCATCAGATGAGCGTCGAGCCCAATGTCGCCCACGTCGATTACATGGGCGACCGGCTGACCTTCTTCGATTGCCCCGGCTCGGTGGAGTTCGCCCATGTCGCCCGAGTGGCGCTGCCGGTTTGCGACGCCGCGGTGGTGGTGTGCGAGGCCGACCCGCGCAAAGTCCAGCCGTTGCGGATGATCCTGCGCGAACTGGAAGAGCTCAACATTCCGCGCTTCCTGTTCCTCAACAAGATCGACCTCGCCGGCGGCGGCATCCGCGAGGCGCTGGAGACGTTGCAGCCGGCGTCGCGCACGCCGTTGCTGCTGCGCCAGATTCCGATCTGGGAGAAGGGCGTCGCCACCGGCTTCATCGATCTCGCGCTGGAGCGCGCCTTCGTCTATCGCGAATCGGCGCCCTCGGAAGTCGTCGAGATGCCCGACGGCGTCGAGCCCGACGAGAAGCGCGCGCGCTACTCGATGCTGGAGCGCCTCGCCGATTACGACGACGAGCTGATGGAGCAATTGCTCAACGACATCGAGCCGCCGCGCGACATGGTGTTCGACGATCTCGCGCGCGAATTGCGCGAGGGCCATGTCGCGCCGTTGCTGATCGGCTCGGCGACGGCGGGCCACGGCGTGACGCGGCTATTGAAGGCGCTGCGCCACGAGGCGCCGGCGATCTCGGCGACCCGGGCGCGGCTCGGCGTGCCGGCGAGCGGGCCGCCGCTCGCCGAGATCATCCGCACGATCCACACCGCGCATGGCGGCAAGTTGTCACTGGCGCGGGTGCTGCGCGGGACGTTCCCCGACGGCGTGACGGTGACGGGGTCGAACGGCGGCGAAGCTCGCATCGCCGGCTTGCAGCGGTTGATGGGCGCCATGTCGACCAAAATCTCGCGCGCCGAGGAGGGCGACACCGCGGCCTTTCAACGTCTGGAGGGGCTGTCGACCGGCGAGCGCTTCAGCGAGGGCAAGACCGCGCCGGCCGCCGGGCCGTCGATCAGCGCCCCGGCGCCGACGCAGTCGATCGCCATCCGGGTCAAGGACCGCAAGGACGAAACCCGCCTCTCGGCCGCGCTCGCCAAACTGACCGAGGAGGACGGCGCGCTCGGCTTCGAGCATGACCCCGAGAGCAGCGAACTGAAGCTGCACGGCCAGGGCGAGATGCACCTGCGGGTGACGATCGAACGGCTCGCGGCGCGGTTCGGCGTCGAGGTCGAGAGCGCGCGGCCCTCGGTCGCCTATCGCGAAACGATCCGCGAAACCGTGCAGGCGCGCGGGCGCCTGAAGAAGCAGTCGGGCGGCCACGGCCAGTTCGGCGACGTGCTGGTCGAGGTCGCGCCGCTTGATCGCGGCGAGGGATTCGCGTTCGCCGAGAAGATCCACGGCGGCACGGTGCCGCGGCAATATTTCCCGAGCGTCGAGATCGGCTCGAAGGAGGCGTTGCAGCGCGGGCCGCTCGGCTTCCCGGTGGTCGACGTCGCGGTGACGTTGCTCGACGGCTCCTACCATACCGTCGATTCCTCGGACATGGCGTTCCGCGCCGCCGCCAAGATCGCGCTCGGCGAGGCGCTGCCGAAAGCGCGGCCGGTATTGCTGGAACCGGTGCAGGCGGTCGACATCCACGCGCCGGCCGACGCCATCGCGCGCGCCAGCGCGCTGGTGTCGAGCCGGCGCGGGCAGATTCTGGGCTTCGAGCCGCGCGCCGGTTGGGACGGCTGGGAGACCGCGAAGGCGCTGATCCCCGAAGCCGAGATCGGCGATCTGATCGTCGAATTGCGTTCCGCGACGGCCGGGGTCGGCGCGTTCGAGGCGCGCTTCGATCATCTGGCGGAGCTGTCCGGCAAACCCGCCGAAGCCGTCATCGCCGCGCGGCGCCGGGGGGCGGGCTAACGGCCAAAGGCGCCTAGTCGAAGCATCGAGGGCAGGCGGAGGTCATTCTCCGCGCAGGCCACAAAAAACCGCTTTCCGGCGCCGCCGCGCGGTCCAACCGCGTCGCGCTCCGAGACGGATTGCGGGCAAGAATCGGCAACCGCCCCGCAAACGATTTCACGCGTCCTCGCCCTTGCGTCCGTGGGATTCCGGAGCGTGTCTGCTTGCCTCTTCCCGATCCGTTCGGTAAAATTCATTGATTGTTCACACCTGATCCGCGGTCGCAGGGCGATCCGTAGGGGGAGCAATGCAAAACAAGAAATCAACGCCCAGTGCGTTGAATGGCCAAAGGGAGCGAAGCCTAATGAGCGAGCAGTTCCTGCAAACATCTCGCAGCGACGGCGGCTATGCCGCGCTGTACCGATATATCCGGCGCGCCGGTTGTCTTCTGTTGGGCGCGCTCGCGGCGTTCGGGGCGCTATCGGGCGCGGCCACGGCGCAGCAATTCATTCCCAACTATCTGGTGACCTCGACAGTGCCTCCGAATGGCGACCTCAACCCCTACGGGGTGTGGATCGTACCGCCGGGATTCAATTCGACGGGCGGAACCATCGTGCCCGGCGACATATTAGTCGCCAATTTCAACAACAAAAACAATCTGGCGGGGACTGGCACGACGATTGACGTCGTCCACGCGGGCCAGATTGAGCCGCCGGGCCAAGCCAAACTGTTTTGGCAGGGGACGACGCCTGGCCTCAATAACGGGCTGGTCACGCTTCAAGCCGGGTACGTTCTCGTCTCAAGCCTGCCAACGACCGACGGCACCTACGCGACCCACGGTCCCGGCTCAATTCTCATTCTCAACAATGCCGGAAACGCGGTCGTCAACACAATTTCCGGCGGCACGGACGGGATCAATGGGCCGTGGGACTTGGCGGTGGTCGATCAGGGCTCGGTCGCTTACCTGTTCATTTCCAATATCGGGATTAAGACCAACGGGTTTGTCACGCGGTTGAAACTTTCGGTCACCCCGACCAGCGTAACCGTGACCGGCGGTTCGATCATCGCAGTGGGTTATACTGTCATTCCCAGCGTTTTCGCCGGGCCAAACGGACTCGTCTACGATGCGCAATCGGGCATACTCTATGTCGCCTCTGCGGGAGACAACGCTATCTACGCCGTCGAGAACGCCCTTACGGCAACGACCAGGGTGAACAAAGGCACGCTGGTTTTCCAGAGCACAACCGCACTGCACGGACCGCTCGGCATGGTGCAAGCGCCAGACGGCAATCTGGTCGTCGCACAGGGCGACATGGTCAACATCAACGCTGCCTCTCCCAGCGAATATGTCGAGTTCACCAAGGCCGGAAGCTTCGTCAGCCAATTCAACATCGATCCCGCCGTCGGCGCTGCGTTCGGCATTGCAACGGGGTGGACGACCACCTTCCCGCAATCGCCGCGGCTGGCCGTCGTCAATGACAACACCGCTACGCTCAGCATATTTACCGGCACGCCCCCGAGCGCCGGCATCGTCAACAGGTAGGTTGGGCGGCCCTCGCCCTAGCGGAAGGGCCGAGGGTCTCGCCGCTTGGCCGACGGTCGGCCAAGCGCGGCGCCCCCTCATCCGGCCTTAGGCCGCCTTCTCCCCGCACGCGGGGAGAAGGCCCTGTTCTGCAAGACAAGATCAACGGCCTGCTCAGCCCCGCCGGGCATTGCGGCTTGCGCAAGGGAAGAGCGCGCGACGCCCTGGTTCATTCTCCGCCCCATCGACGGACGCACTATATCTCCCGCACGGCGGCGAGAACCTCGTCCGCGTGGCCCGGGACTTTGACCTTGCGCCAGACCCGCGCCACCCGGCCGTCGGGACCAATAAGGAACGTCGTGCGCTCGACGCCCATGTATTTGCGGCCGTACATGCTCTTCTCGACCCAGACGCCGTAGGCGGTTGCGACCTCTTTGCCCTCGTCGGCGGCGAGGTCGAGGGTCAGCTCGTGCTTGGCCTTGAACTTCGCATGGCTCTTCACCGAGTTCGGGCGACACGCCGAGAACCGCCGCGCCCGCCTCAGCGAACTTCTTTCGCAAACCGTTGAACGCGATCGCCTCCGCCGTACAGCCGGACGTGTCGTCCTTCGGATAGAAGTAAAGCACCAGCTTTCTTCCGTGGAAGTCCTTCAGCTTAATTCGGCGATCGGCCTCGGTGCTCAATTCGAATTCAGGCGCGGGGTCGCCGGCTTCACAAGATGCGCCCATAAATGCCCTCGTTTGATCCTATTTGCAGCGCAGATCGCCGGTTGCCGCCGGCGTCGAGAGATTGACGCACACGGCGCTTGCGTTCAAGACCGACGGGCGGCGAGGGAGATCGCCCTCGAATCAACGGCGCGGCGCCAGGCGCGACACCTCTATGGAGATCGCATCGCGTTGATTGCGGATTCCGATTATCCGTCGCCTGACGAGGGTTCGCAGGAGCCTTTCGACGAGCCTTACGCGCCAGCCTCGCGGCTGCGCCGGCCGCGCCGGCGTCGCTCGCGCGGATGGCTGAGATTCGGGCTCGGTGCGGCGGCGGTCGTTGTCACGCTCGCGCTGGTCGTGGCCGGGGCCGGCTTCGCCTATCTCGGTCGGGGGCCGATCAGCCTGGAGTCGCTGCAACCGGCGATCGCCGACAGCCTGCAGAGCCGGCTGAGGCCGGGCTACCGGGTCGCGCTCGGACCGACCTCGATCGCGCGCGGTCCGCATGGCGTCGGCATCGGATTTACTGGCCTTTCGATTCGCGATCCGCAGGGCCGCGTTGTGGTCGACGCGCCGGGCGGCCGCATCGGCCTCGACGCGTTCGCGCTGCTCGGCCTCAGCATCAAGGTCCGCCGGCTCGAACTCGACGGCCTCCAGCTCGCGCTGCGCGTCGGGCCCGATGGCGCGCTTTCGCTGGCGGCCGGGACGGGCGAGTCGACGCCGATTCCTCTGGGACCGCCGAGCGGCGGCGCGGTCGCGGCCAACATCGGCGCGATCGTCGCAGGCCTCGCGGAGACCATGGCCGGCGCCGATCAGCCGCTCGATCATGTCGCCATCATCGACGGCCGGCTTGCGGTGCAGACCCCGGCGCGCCCGACGGCGACGGTCTACGAGGATCTCCGCCTCACCTTCGACCGCTCCGGCGGCGCCGCGACCGCGGCGCTGTCGGCGAAAGGCCCCTCGGGGCCCTGGAGCCTCGAAGCGCGCGCCGAGGCCGGCGCCACGCCGCGGCTCGGCGTCCGCGCGCGCGACCTCGCGGTCGACGATTTCTTCCGGCTTAGCCCGCATCCGCCGCAGTTCAGTTTCGATTCGGCGATCTCGTTCCATTTCGACGCCGAGGCGTCGCTGAGCGGCGCGCTCACCGCGCTCGACGGGGCGTTTTCGATCGGCGCGGGCCGCTTCGACTTGCACGATCCCGACGTCGCGCCGCTCGCTATCGACGAGGCGACCGGCAAAGTGTCGCTCGACGCCGAGCAGCGCTACCGCCTGGAGAAGTTCGAGGTCCTGGCCGACGCCACGCATGTCCGCTTCGGCGGGCTGTTGACGCCGCCAGGACAGGCGGGCGCGATCTGGCGCCTGCAATTGCACAGCGGCGACATCGCGTTCGCGGGCGGCCGTCCCGGCAACCCCGCCGCCAAGCTCGACAACGTCGATCTCGACGGCCATTTCGATCCGGCGACCGCGACGTTCGCGCTCGACAAGTTCGCGCTGCGCGGCCCTCACCTCAGCGGCGATTTCGGCGCGCAATTCCATATCGGCGACGCCGGCCCCGAGATCAAACTCGATCTGACCGGCGGCGGCGCGCTGCTGGAGGCGCTGGCGTTGTGGCCGACCTTCATCAATCCCGACGCGCGCAAGTGGTGCGTCGAGAACATCAGGGGCGGCGAGCTTGCGTCCGGCGAGCTGAAGGTCGATTGGGACGCCGCCGCGGTCGCCGCCGTGTTCGCCAAACAAGCGCCGCCGGCGGAATCAGTCGACGGCCGCTTTACGCTGCGCGATGCGGCGGTCGATCTGCTGCCGGGCCTGCCGACAACGACCGGCCTCGACGCCTCGGGCGTCATCACTGGCCGCCATTTCGAGGTGGGCGCCGAACATGGCGTCATGGAGCTCGGCGAGGGCCGCCGCCTCAACGGCGCCGATCTCAGCTTCGCCGTCCCCGACACCGCACCGGCGCCGCGCATGGCCGCCACCGGCGGCGCGCGGATCACCGGCGGCGCCGACTCGCTCGCCGATCTGCTGTCGCGTGACGCGCTGAAGAAATACGTCGGCGTGGCGCTCGATCCCGCCGCGATCAAGGGCCAGTTCCAGGGCGATCTGAAGCTCGATCTGACGCTCGGCAAAGGCGTCCAGCCGGAGGAGCAGAAATTCCGCGCCACCGGCACGCTGAGCGGGCTGGCGATCGACAAGTTTCTCGGCAACGCCAAGCTCGAACAGGGTGCGCTCGATTTCCAGTCCGACCGCTCGCAACTCAAGATGACCGGGACGGGCCAGGTATTCGGCGCCCCGGCCAAGCTCGAAGTCGCCAAGGCGGCGCAGGATGTGGGTGCGCTGACGCTGACGAGCACGCTCGACGAAGCGGCGCGCGCCAAATTCGGCTTCAGCTCCGGTCCGCGCGTCAAAGGGCCGATCACGCTGAAGCTGAAAGCGCCGCTCGACAAATCGGGCGCGGAGGTCGAGGTCGATCTCGCCAAGGCCTCGCTCAATTCGCTAGGCGGCCCGCCTTGGAAGTCGGCGGGGCGCCCGGGAAAGCCACTTTCCAACTCAAGGCGGCGGCGGACGGCGTGCAAGTCAACAATCTCGCCATCGACGCCGGCTCGCTCGCGGGGCGCGGTTCGGCGCTGTTCGCGGCGGACGGGGCGTTGAAATCGCTGAAACTTGCGCCGTTCCGGATGAGCGCCTCCGACGATCTCAAGCTCGATCTCGACGGCGGCGCTACGACCAAGATCACGATCCGCGGCGCCTCGCTCGATGCACGCAGCCTCGTCAAGAGCGTGACCGGCGGCGAGGGCGAGCGCGACGCGCGCGACCTCGATCTCGACGTCAAGGTGGGCGCGGCGGTCGGCTATAACAAAGAGCAGATTTCCGGATTCGAGCTGATCGGCGCCCGACGCGGGGGCGCCTTCACGACGCTCGAAGCCAAGGGCAGGCTCGGGCAGGGCGGCTTCACCGCGCGCGGCGGCGAGGCGGGCCTGATGACCATTAAGTCGGAGGACGCAGGCGCGCTCGCCCGCTTTCTCGACGTCTACGCCAAGCTGGAGGGCGGCGCGATCGATCTGTCGCTGCGCGCGTCGGGCGAGAGCGTGAAGGGCACAGCGACAATCAAGCGCTTCGGCATCCGCGACGAACCGTCGTTGCGCCGGCTCGAAGCGGCCGCGCCGCCGTCGCAGAATACGTCGCGCGGCTCCAATCCGCTGTTCGGCGCCGATCCCTCGTCGGCGGCGCGCTTTGACAAGCTGTCCGCCAGTTTCAGCCGGTCCGGCGGCAAGCTCGAAGTGCGTGACGGCGTGGTCGCGGCGTCGTCGTTCGCGCTGACGACTCAGGGGTTCATCGATTTCGGCAGGGACAAGGTCGATCTCAACGGCGTCTATGTGCCGTTGCAGCAGTTCAACAGCGCGCTCAATGGCATCCCGTTGCTCGGGACGCTGCTGAGCGGCGGCCAGAACGAAGGCGTGTTCGCCATCAACTACCGGGTGACCGGGCCGGCGAGCGATCCGACGCTCAATGTCAATCCGCTGTCCGGCATGACGCCGGGTTTCCTGCGCAAGATGTTCGGAGCGATCGACGGAACGACGCCGTCCCCATCGGCCGATTCGCCCGCCAACGCCTACGCGCCGACGCTGCCGAACCGTTGACGGGCGGCCTGCGCGGTCCCAACTAGGGCGGGAGGCCCCGCCGCGCCTTCGTGCGGAGCATGGAGGAGAGAATGTCGCTCGAACTCAAAGACCGCAGTCTTCTGGAGACCCGCGCCTTCGTCGCCGGCGAATGGAGCAGCGGCGCCTCGCGCTTCGCCGTGCGCAATCCGGCTAACGGGGCCGTGGTGGCGGAGGTCGCCGACGTCGGCGTCGAGGGCGCGCGCGCAGCGATCGACGCTGCGGAGAGCGCGCGTGGCGCCTGGGCGGCGCGGACCGCCAAGGAGCGCGGCGCGGTCCTGAAGAAATGGGCGACGCTGATGCAGGACAACGCCGACGATCTCGGCCGCATCCTCACCGCCGAGCAGGGCAAGCCGCTCGCCGAGGCGAAAGGCGAGATCGGCTATGGCGCCAGCTTTCTCGACTGGTTCGCCGAGGAGGGCCGGCGCCTCTACGGCGACATCGTTCCGGGCCACCAGCCGGACAAACGCATCCTGGTGTTGAAGCAGCCGATCGGCGTCGCCGCCTCGATCACGCCGTGGAACTTCCCTAACGCCATGATCGCCCGCAAGGTCGCCCCGGCGCTCGCCGCCGGCTGCTCATTCGTCGCGCGCCCCTCGGAGCTGACGCCGCTGTCGGCGCTGGCGATGGCCGTGCTCGCCGAGCGCGCCGGCGTGCCGAAGGGCGTGCTGAGCGTCGTGACGACCACCGAGCCGGCCGCGATCGGCCAGGAGTTCTGCGTCAACCCGAAAGTGCGCAAACTATCGTTCACCGGCTCGACGCGGGTCGGCGCGATCCTGATGCGGCAGGCGGCGGAGGGCATCAAGAAGCTGAGCCTGGAGCTAGGCGGCAACGCGCCGTTCATCGTGTTCGACGACGCCGACCTCGACGCGGCGGTCGAGGGCGCGATCATCGCCAAGTACCGCAACGCCGGCCAGACCTGCGTCTGCGCCAATCGCATCTATGTCCAGCGCGGCGTGCATGACGCCTTCGCCAAAAAACTCGCGGCGGCCGTCGAGAAGCTGAAGGTCGGTGACGGCATGGGCGAGGGCGTGCAGATCGGCCCGCTCATCAACCCCGCCGCAGTGAAGAAGGTCGAGGCGCATGTCGAGGACGCGCTGGCGCATGGGTCGAAACTCGAAACCGGCGGCAAGCGTCATCCCGCCGGCGATCTTTTCTATACGCCGACGGTGATCTCCGGCGCCACGGCCAAGATGAAGGTGGCGCGCGAGGAGACATTCGGACCGCTGGCGCCGATCTTCGCCTTCGACACGGTCGACGAGGCGATCGCCGCCGCCAACGACACCGACGCGGGGCTCGCCTCCTACTTCTACGCGCGCGATCTCTCGCGGGTGTGGAAAGTGGCGGAGGCGCTGGAATACGGCATGGTCGGCGTCAACACCGGCCTGATCTCGACGGCCGAGGCGCCGTTCGGCGGCGTGAAGACCTCGGGTTTCGGGCGCGAAGGCTCGAAATACGGGATCGAGGATTATCTGTCGATCAAGTACGTCTGCCTGTCGGTGTGAGTCCGATTGGGTTTGTTCGACGCTGGCCGCGATCTCAAGATTGCGCCTACCGCCGGCGCATAGCGACCATTTTGCAACTTGGGCTATCCGTCGGAGCGTCGGCCTCTAGGCCGACGGAGCCTATCCGTCGGCGATGCCGTCGGCCTGGAGGCCGACGCTCCGCGTTGCCTTACGGCGTCAGCATTTGACGCATCCCCTGCGTCGCCGATAGATCGGCGGCGGTCTTGCCTTCCTTATCGCGCAAGGCCCTGTCCGCGCCGGCCTCCAGCAGAACCCGCGCCGTCTCGAAGCGGTTGAGGCCGGCGGCGGTCATCAGCGCGCTGCGGCCGCGATCGTCGACGAGATCGAGCTTGGCGCCGCGCGCGATCAACAGCTTGACGGTCTCGGCGGCGCGTTCAGGCCGAGTCAAATCAGGAAATCCCGCCGCCCACATCAGCGCCGTCAACTCGCCGCCGTAGCGCGCGTTGGGGTCGACGCCCGCGTCGAGCAGCGAGGCGACGAGACGCGAAGCGCCGCGCGCGGCGGCGTAGCAGATCACCGACTTGCCGTAGCGGTCGAGCGTGTCGGGCTTGGCGCCGCGCTTCATCAGCAGCGCGGCGGTGTCCTCGTCGCCAGCGAACGCCGCTTCGCTCAGCGCCGTCTCGCCCTGCGTGCTGACGGCGTCGACACGGGCGCCGGCTTCGAGCAATTCGCGGATGATCTCGGCGCGACCGGCGTGGATCGCCAACATCAGCGGCGTCGCGCCGCGCGCGTCGGGTTCGTCGAGCTGACGTCGCGCCTCGGGCGAGGCGTCGGCGAGCAGGATGTCGACCACCGCCTTGCGGCCGGAGCGCGCGGCGACGGCGAGCGGCGTTGCGCCTTCGCGATTGCGGGCGAGCGGCGAGGCGCCCGCCTTGAACAATCGATCGAGCGAACTGACGCAGCCGTTGCGCGCAACCTCGAACAACAGGTTGTTGATCTGCAACGAGTCCGGCGCGGTCGCGAACACCCGCTCGACCTCGCCGCGAAACTCCGCGCAGACCCGCTCGCTCGGCTCCGCCGCGGCGGCGCCATGCGAAAATCCCGCGGCGAGCGCGGCCGCGATCGCCAGACGCCGCGGGCTCACATCCCCGCCAGCACGTGCGCCATTTCGGCGACGTCCTGCGGCGAATAGGTCTTCAGGAGATCCGTCATCCAGGAATTGTTGGCGCGCTCGCCCGAGCGGAAATCGAGCATCGTCTTTTCGAGATAGGCTGCGGATTGTCCGGCGAGACGAGGTTGGGTCCCGGCGCCCTTGTAGCCGGCCTGATGGCAGCCGACGCAGCCGGCGGAATTGGCCATCGAGTCAAAATGCGTCTGCTCGGCCTTCGGCGCGCGCGGCTGCGGCAGGGTCGGCCAGGGCTTGGCGGCGAAATAGGCGGCGAGCGCCAGCATGTCGTCGCGGCTGAGATCCTTGACCACCTCGGCCATCTGCTCGTTCTTGCGCGCGCCCTTTTTCATGTCGCGCAGCTCGATATAGATGTAGCCCTCGTTCTGGCCCCAGATCGCCGGCATCGCCTTGTCGGTCGGGACGCCGTTGTCGCCGTGACAGGCTGAGCAGACCGTCGCCTTTTCGGCGATGTCGTCGGCCGCCGCTACGTTCGGCGCTAGGACCATCGTCATGGCGAGGAGCGCAGCGACGAAGCCATCCATCGCGCCGCCTGTCTGAGCTTTCTTGGCTGGCCGCCGATCTCCGAGAGAGGGATTGCTTCGCTGCGCTCGCAATGACGGTTTTACCGGATGGCTTCGCTTTGCTTGCAATGAAGGGTCCGCCGGGCTCGTTTACAAACAACGAGGCCGGCGCGGGCGCCGGCCTCGTCCGATCATGTCACAACATCAATCGAGGGTGAAGGCGATGATCGAGTTGCCGCGCTTCGAGTCGATCTGCGCGTTGCCGCCGGCGCCGACCACCACGAACTGCTTGTCGCCGACCATGTAGGTCGACGGCGGCGCGTTGACGCCGGCCCCGGCGCTGAACGACCAGAGGACATTGCCGGAGGCGGAGTCGTAGGCGTTGAACGCGCCGTTCGCCTCGCCGGCGAACACGACGCCGCCGGCGGTCGCCAGTGCGCCGCCGATCATCGGCTCCGCCGTCTTGACCTTCCACTTCACCTTGCCGGTGTTGTAGTCGACGGCGACGAACTGCCCCCACTGCTGCTCGCTCGGGATGGTCTTGAATGCGCCGCCGAGCCACAGCTTGCCGTCGGGGTAGGGCGAGGAATTCAACGAAGTAGTTCATCGGCTGATGCAGGTTCAACGCGAAGGCCAGATGCTGCGTCGGGTCGGTGGCGATCGGCGACCACTCGACGCCGCCGTTGGCGCCCGGCAACATGCGCGCGCCGTCCTTGGTCGGCAGCACCCACATGTTCTCTTGCGGGATCATCGCCTCGGAGAAGCGGATGAGGCTGCAATCCTTGGCGTCGTTGACGTAGATGTGGCCGGTCTTGCCGGCGTGCAGGACGACCTTGGTCGGCTTGCCGTCCTTGCCGGTCGCCTCGGTAAGCACGGTCGGCGAAACCGCGTCGAGGTCCCATACGTCATGGGCGATATACTGGAAGTGGCAGACGTATTTGCCGGTGTCGAGGTCGAGCGAGACCATCGAGTCGGTGTAGAGATTGTCGCCGGGCCGGATGGCGCCGTCGAGGTCGGGCGAGGGATTGCCGACGACGAAATAGATGCGGTTGGTTGCGAGATCGACGCTCGGGTTCTGCCACACGCCGCCGCCGAGCGTCTTATAGGGATCGCCGCTCTTCTGCATAAGCCGCCTTCTCCGCCGCGATGTCGCGGTGCATGTCGCGCCCGGTGGCGTCCTTGGTCGCCCAGACGCCCTGACTGTTCTCGGGGATCGTGTTGAAGGTCCATTTGACGTCGCCGGTCTCGGCGTCGAACGCCTTGACGAAGCCGCGAATGCCGTATTCGCCGCCGTTGGTGCCGATCAGGATCAGGCCCTTGACCGCCGTCGGCGCCATCGTCTCGGAATAGCCCGCCTCCGGGTCGGCGACGTCTTTCGCCCATTTGACGGCGCCGGTCTTGGCGTCAAGCGCGACCAGCTTGGAGTCGAGCGTCGCCACATAGACCTTGTCGTTATAGACCGCGACGCCGCGATTGTTGGGGCCGCAGCAGTAGGTCGTGATTGGTCCGAGCTTGTGCTTGTATTCCCAAATCTGCTGGCCGGTCTTGGCGTCGAGCGCATAGACGTGGTCGAACGACGTCGTCACATACATCACGCCGTTGACGACGATCGGCGACGTCTCCAGCGAATCAATCACGTCGGTCTGGAAGATCCAGGCGACATGCAGGCCCTTGACATTGGCCGCGGTGATCTTGGCGGCGGGGTGGTAGCGCGTCTGCCAATAGTTGCCGTTGGTTTGCAGGAAGTTGTTCGCGTCCTTGCCGGCGTTGTTGTGCATGTCCTGGCTGACGGCGCTCGGCGTCGCCATGGTCATCGCGGCGGCTCCGGCGCCGCCCTTGATCTCTTCGGTCGCCTGCGCGCCCGAAGCCGCCAGCGCCAGCGCCGCGAGGCTGACCCAACGTCTGGCCGTGATTGTCCTGAAGCTCATGCTTTCCTCCCCGTCAGGCGGTCTGGATTGCCCCGCTTTATGTCTCGGGCCGCCAGGAAAAAATTCCGCCGTGCGCGGGAAGCTACGCCGCCCCTAAGGAGCTTGCAACCGCGCGGTTTTGCGCTGGGTCTCAGAGTAGCGCGCGCCAGCGCGTCTCATAGTCCGCCAATCCGGCGATCGCCCAGGGCGCGACGCGCTGGCTCGGCGCCGGAGGTTGCGGGGCGCCCCACCAAGCGAGCCGCGCCGCGCCCTCCGCCGATCCCGCGGTCGTCGTCGCCAGCAGCACGCGACGATCCGGGGCCAGCGCGGCGAGCACGCTGGCGAACGCCGGGGTTTTTGCGAAGCCGCCCTCGACGATCCAATCGCCGGGGGCTTCGAGCTTGTCCATCGTCAGCTTGGTCATCAGCGCAACATAGAGGGTGGCGAGCGCCGTCCGCGCCGCAGGCGCGTCAGGCGCGGCGCCCTCGATCCGTCCGGCGCGATCCCAGAACGGGCCGCCCTGGTCGGAGAACGCCGGCAGCGCCAGCGCGCCGGAGGCGACGACGGCGGCGATGTCACTGGCCTCGATCAACGCCGGCGTCGTCCCCGCCAACACGGAAAACTCGCGCCCGCCCATGAAGCGCGCGCAGGGCACGGGCTGCCCGCGCACATCGACATTGGCGAGCATGTCCCAGGCGGGATCGAGCGGCCCCACGCCGCCGACCGCCATCAGGATCACCCAGGTGCCGGTCGAGACGACGCTGAACGGACCCTCGCGCGTGACGATGTGAGGGACGAGCGACAGGTTGGAGTCGTGCGCGCCGCACAACACGCGCGTCGTCGGCGAGAGGCCGGTCGTCGCGGCGATTTCCGGCAAGACGGGGAACGCGTCCCAGGCGTTGTGGAGCGGCGGCATCAGTCGCGACCAGCCGCGGCTCTCCACGAGGCTCGAAAGCCGTCCTTCGCGCGGGCGCCAAAGGTCGCCGTGGCAGGCGAGCGACGTGACCTCCGAGGCGAGCGCGCCGCTGAGCCGCCACAGCCAGAACTGCGGATACATCAGGAACGCTCGCGCCTTGGCGAACAACTCGGGATAACGGCGCTCGTAGAAATAGACGCAGCGGCCGAGGTTGAGACCGCGCGGGGCGCGCGGGCTCAAAGTCTCCTGGAACGGCGGGCGCAACGCATCGTATTCGGCGTCGAGTTCGCCGAAGCCGGCGAACTCGTAATCCATCGGCGGCGGCGCGGGGCCGTGGTCGTCGACCAGCACGCCGGCGCCGCCGTGGGTCGCGATCGAGATCGCCTCGATGTCGGCGGTCGCGGCGAGATCCTTCAGCGAAGCCAGGAGAAACGTCCAGATAGTCGCGACGTCGAGCCGGGGGTAAGGCCACTCGGCGTCGGGCGGCAGCGCGGCGTTCGCCTGCGCGCGCTCGGCGACGAGCGCGCCGGCGCGATCAAACAGCGCGACCTTGACGTTGGTCTTGCCGACGTCGAGCACCGCGACGGCCATGCGCTACTCCAGGTAAAACATTTCGATGAGCGGAATCGCCACGGGGCTGCCGTCCGGGTTCGCCGCCATGATGTCGTTCATGTATGCCCACCAGCGCTTCATCACCGGGTGTTGCGGCAAATCGTCCATCCGGTGATCCCCCGGGCGTTCGAGATAGCCGAACAGGGTGTTCGTCGGCTCGTCGAGATGGATCGAATAGTTGGAGACGCCGGCCTGTTTCAGCAGCGTCTGCAATTCGGGCCAGATTTCGTCGTGCCGCCGCTTGTACTCGTCGCGCTGGCCGGGGTGGAGGAACATCTTGAAGGCGTGGCGGGGCAAGGGAGTCTTCCTGACAAAGTCTCTGTCATTGCGAGCGAAGCGAAGCAATCCAGGCTCTCAGAGATGAGCCCTTCCCGCGGATACAACCGATGATGCGGTCGATCTCCCGCTGGATTGCTTCGCTTCGCCCGCAATGACGTATTAGCTACGACCGGTTCAGAAGTCGAACTTGCCGACGTTGTCCTTGGTGTAGATGAACGGCGCGCCGAGCAGGATTTCGCTGCCGTTGACCACCTGCAGCTTGCCGAGCTTGCCGGCCTCGACTTCCGTCGCGCCCGGCTTCAGCTTGCCGTCGACCACCGCGCGCAAAACCTCCATCGCGGCGTAGCCGAGATCGACCGGATTCCACAGCACCACCGACTTGACGCAGCCGGCGTTGACGTAGGGCTTCATCGCGTTCGGCGTCGCCAGGCCGACCACTGCGACCTTGCCGCAGAGCTTCGCCTTGGTGACGGCCTCGGCGGAAGCCGGCGTCGCCACCGAGGTCATGCCGAACAGGCCCTTCAGCTTGTCGCCGTATTTGTTGATGAGCGTGTTCGCCTGGTTGAAGGACAGCACGTTGTCCTCCTGCGCCTCGACCGTCTCGAGCCACTGCATCTTGGGGTGGCACTTCTCGGCGTAGGCGTGCATCTCGGCGATCCAGCGCGCCTGGTTGGGCGTGGTGAACGTCGAAGTGACGATGGCGAACGCGCCGTCCTCGCCGATCTCCTTGGCCATGTTGTCGATCATCGCCTTGGCGATGCCGTTGAACTGCGCCTGATTGACGAACCACTCGCGCGCGTCGGGCGTCGAATTGGCGTCGTAGCCGACGACATGGATGCCCTTCGACAGCGCCTTCTTCAACACCGGCGCGATCGCCACGGGATCATTCGCCGCGAACAGAATCCCGTTGACGCCGCGGGTGATGTAATTGTCGATGAACTTGATCTGCTCGTCGATCTTGGCCTCGGTCGGACCGTCCGTGGAGACTTTGACGTTGCCGAGCTCCTTGGCGGCGTCGGCGATGCCTTTCGACGTCGCATTGAAATAGCCGATGCCGATCAATTTCGGAATGTCGACGACGGTGATTTCCTTGCCGGCGAGGTTTGGCGCATTGGTCGCCTGACCGCCATCGTAAGGCTTGGCCGCGGGCGCGGCGTTGGCGCCGGTCCCGCAGGCGAGCGGGTTGGTCGGCAGGTCGTCGCCGCCGTCCCATTGCGCCGCGCGCGACGGCGCGCTCGCGAACGCGAGGGCCGCAATCGCGGCGGTGGTCAACAGAAGTTTCTTCATATGCACTCCTCCCTTGCCCATTCAACTCGGGCGGTGAAACCCTCGGGAAACGCCGCTTAATCGCGGCGGCGTTCGAGGGAACTCGCAATCAGCACCGAGGCGATCAGGACGACGCCGATCACCATGATCGTCGCATCGCCCTTGACCCCCGTCAGCGCCAGACCATTCTTCAACAACTGGATCATGACGAGCCCGATAACCGTGCCCCAGATGGTGCCCGAGCCGCCGAAAATGCTGGCCCCGCCCAGCACGACCGCCGCGACGACGTCGAGTTCGTAGCCGATCCCCATGTCCGAGCGGGTCGTCGTCACCCGCGACACCAGCACGAAGCCGGAGAGGCCCGACATCAGCCCGGACAAGGTGTAGACGATCAGCTTGGTGCGGTCGACGGCGAGCGCCGAGAACCGCGCCGCCGTCTCGTTGGCGCCGATGGCATAGAGCGTGCGGCCGAACGAGGTGCGGTCGAGCGCGACGCCGAAAATGACGATCGCGAGCCCTAGTATCCACAACTGCGTCGGCACGCCGAGAACCTCGCCCTGGCCCAGCTCATAGAACCAATCGGGATAGCCGCGCACTGAGTGCGCCTTGCTGATCCCTTCGGCGAGGCCGCGATAGAGGGCGAGCGTTGCGATCGTGATGATGAGCGGCGGCGCCTTCAGCCGCGTGATGACGAGGCCGTTGAGAAACCCCGCCATCGCGCCGACGCCGAGCGCGAAGACGATGGCGAGCGGCAGCGGCAAGCCCCAGGTCTTCCAGGAATAGCCGAGCAGGATCGCGCACAGGCCGACGATCGCGCCGACCGACAGGTCGATGCCGCCGGTGATGATGACGAAGGTCATCGGCAGCGCGATCAGGCCGATCTCGGTCATCAACCGGCCCTGATTGAGCAGATTGTCGAGCGTCAGGAAACGTTCGTTGGCGTATCCGAGACCGGCGAGGGCGATGAGCAGGATCGCCAGCAGGATCGTTTCGTGGCGGACGAGCAGCCGGCGCATCAGGCGGCGCCTTGCAGGCGCCGGCGCCGGCGCAGGATGTCGGCGACCACGGTCGCGAGGATCAGCGCGCCTTGCACGGCGTGCGTCCAGTAAGGCGAGACGTTGACGAAGACGAGCGCGCTGGTGATTTCGGCGATCAGGATGGCGGCGAGCGTCGAGCCGATCACGGTGCCGACGCCGCCGAGAATGCTGACGCCGCCGACCACCGCCGCGGTGATGACGGTAAGCTCCAGGTTGGGCGGCGCCGTCGATTGGATGACCCGCAGTTGCGTGGCGAACAGCAACGCCGCCACGCCGGCGAAAAAGCCGTGCGCGGCGAACACGAATACGATCGTGCGGCGCGGCGAGACGCCCGAGAGCCGCGCCGCCTCGCGGTTGCCGCCGGTCGCATAGATCGCCCGCCCGCCCGGCCACCAGCGCATCCACGCCGCCGCGACTAGAGTTGCGACGATCACGATCAGCACCGGCATCGGCAAGACGCCGAACAGCTCGATGTCGGCGAGATGGAAATTGTCGGGCAGGTCGGTGATCCACCTGCCGCCGGTCACGCTAATGAGCCCGCCCTTGAGGATCGACAGCATGCCGAGCGTGACGACGATCGCCGGAATCCCGAGGAACGCGACCACCGCGCCTTGCAACGCCATCACCGCGACGCCAAGCAGCAGCGGCGCGACCCAGGCGATGACGATCCCATAGCCGGCGACCGCCAGCGAGCCGGAGACGGTGGCGAGCACGCCGATCAGCGCGCCAACCGAGATGTCGATATTGCCGGAGACGATCACCATCGACATGCCGATCGCCGCGACCGCGACATAGGCGTTGCCAAGCAGCAGGTCGGCGAGGTTGTTGGCGGAGAGAAAGCGCGGATTGACGAAGCCGACGGCGATGGCGAGCCCAATCACCGCGACCGCTAGCATCGCCTCCTGGGTGGCGAAGCGGCGCGTCAGCGACGCGCGTTTCCGGGCGGGCGGGGCGTAGGAACTCATGCCGCGCGCTCGTCGCGCATCATCGCCGCGCCGACCGCCTGCGAGGACGCCTCGGCGCGCGGGAACTCGGCGGCGATGCGGCCCTCGCGCATGACCAGCACGCGGTCGCTCATGCCAAGCACTTCGGGGAGTTCGCTTGATATCATCAGGATCGCGACGCCTTGCCGGGCGAGTTCGCCCATCAGGCGATGGATTTCCGCCTTGGCGCCGACGTCGATGCCGCGCGTCGGCTCGTCGAGGATCAACAAGCGCGGATGGTTGGCCAGCCATTTGCCGAGCACGATCTTCTGCTGGTTGCCCCCGGAGAGCCGGCCCGCGTGCTCCTCGAGCGAACTCGTTTTCACGTCGAACTGCTTGACCGCGTCCTCGGCGAGCCGACGCTCGGCGCTGCGGTCGATGAAGCCCAGGCGAGTCAGGCGATTGAGCCCGGCGAGCGAGAAATTGTGCAGAACGCTCATCGGCCGGACGAGCCCCTGGGTGCCGCGATCCTCGGGCACATAGGCTATTCCCAACGCCCGGGCCTCGGCCGGCGAGCGGATCGTCGCCGATTTGCCGGCGATGCGGATGTCGCCGCTCTCGGCCGGCGTGATCCCGAACAGGGTCTGCGCCAGTTCGCTGCGGCCGGAGCCGACAAGACCGCCGAGGCCGACGATCTCGCCGGCATGAACGGTGAGGCTGACGCCGCGCGTCATCGGCTTGGCGACGAGTTCGCGGACTTCGAGCACCGGCGCGCCGATCGGAACCGTGATCTTGGGGAATAGCGCCTCGATGCGCCGGCCGACCATCATATGAACGAGTTCGCCGGAATTGGTCGCGCTCGTCGCCCGCGTGCCGATATAGGCGCCGTCGCGCAGCACGGTTACGCGATCCGAGATCTCGAAAATCTCGTCCATGCGGTGGCTGATGTAGACCACGCCGACGCCGCGCGCGCGCAAGCGTCGGACAATGTCGAACAGCCGGCGCACGTCGGCTTCGGTCAGCGCCGCCGTCGGCTCGTCCATGACGAGCACGCGCGCGTCGTGCGACAGCGCGCGCAGAATCTCGACGCGCTGGCGGTTGCCGACGGAAAGCCGGCCGACCGTCTCCTCGGCGTCGAGATCGTCGATCTCCAGCGAATCGAGCAGCGCCTGCGCCCGCTTGTGCATGGCGGCGAGGTCGATGCGGCCGAAGCGGGCCTTCGGCGCGTGGCCGAGAAATATGTTTTCCGCGACTGTCAACTCGGGGAACAGCAGCAACTCTTGATAGATCGTCGCGACCCCGGCGCGGCGGGCGTCGTCGGGGCCGGAAAAGCGCGCCTCCGCGCCGTCGACGAGAATCGCGCCGCGATCCGGCTGCACGACGCCGGACATGATCTTGATGAGCGTCGACTTGCCGGCGCCGTTCTCGCCGAGCAGCGCATGGACTTCGCCTGCGCGCACGTCGAACGAGACGCCATTGAGCGCCCGGACGCCGGGATAGGCCTTGTCGATGTCGCGCATTTCAATGCGCGGCGTGGCGGCGTCGGCGCTCATGCCGCCGCCGTCATGTCGAGCGGTTCGACGACGATCGTCTCGACGCCGGCGTCCCTCAGCATCGCCAGGCCCTGCTCGGGCGCGCCGGTGTCGGTGATGAGTCGATGCACCCGCGTCAACGGGCAGACAACCAGGCTGCCCTTGACCTGGAATTTCGACGAATCAACCAATGCGATGACGCGATCGGCGCGCTTCAACAGCTTCGCCACGGCGCGCGCGATCAGCGGATCGCCTTCGATCAGGCCATGCGGGCCGATCGAGATCGCGCTCATGAACATGAGTTTCGCCGTGTAGTGCTGGATCGCGTCGTCGTCGAACGGGGCGACGATCAGCTTCTGGTCGCGATAGACCTCGCCGCCGGGCAGGGCGACGCGGTTGTCGGTCTCGTGGATCAGGAACTCGGCGAGCGGGTAGGAGTTGGTCAGAATTTTCAGGCGCGTCCGGCGCAGATAGCCCGACATCTGATAGGTGGTCGTGCCGCCGTTGATGATGACGACGTCGCCCTCCTCACACATCTCGACGGCGCGGCGGGCGATGGCGCGCTTGGCGGCGATATGGACGGCGAGGGAATTATCGAACGAGCGCGAGCCCTGCGCCTGCGGCGCCTGGGGACGCGCAAACGCGCCGGCGAGCGCCTGCAAGCCGCCATGCACTCGTTCGGCGATCCCGGCTTCGGCGAGCCGGCCAGCGTCGCGGCGCGCGGAGGCGGCAGACGCGCCCGTCGCGGCCATCAGGTCGGCGATCGACAGGAACCCGCGCTCGGCGAGCAGGTTGCGGGCGATGTCGGCGCGCTGTCGCTCGCGCATGGCGTTAAGGCCGTTTCCTCTGGAGTTGTTGTCCTTTGGGTGCCACGGCGCACTGCGGTCTGTCAATCACATTCGCTCGCAATCGATCATTGCGCTGCACAATACGATCATTGCAGCGCAAAAGATCGCCCGACAATTGACGGGCGGTTGGTAAACTCGTATCTTTTGCTCAGTTTCGATCAAGTTGCTTGATCGCCAGCGATGCGAGAGGAAACCTCATGAGCGGCGTGACCCAAGGCCATAACGCCCTTCTGCCAAGCCTTTGGGACGACGCCGCGGCGGCGAATCTCGACGAACCCGGACTGCTGCTCTACCGCTCCAACATTCTCGGCAGCGATCTCCGCGTGACCAACTTCGGCGGCGGCAACACGTCCGCCAAGGTCGCGGAAAAAGACCCGCTGACCGGCGCGCGCGTCGAAGTTTTGTGGGTCAAGGGTTCCGGCGGCGATCTCGGCTCGATGAAGCGTGACGGCTTCGCGACGCTCTATCAGGACAAGCTGCTCGGGCTCGAACGCGCCTATCGCGGCCTCGATCACGAGGACGAGATGGTGGCGCTGTTCAACCACTGCACGTTCAACCTCAATCCCCGCGCGGCCTCGATCGACACGCCGCTGCACGGCTTCGTGCCGCATAAGCACGTCGACCATGTCCACGCCGACGCGGTCATCGCCATCGCCGCGTCCGAAAACGCCGAGGCGCTGACGAAAGAGGTGTTCGGCGGCAAGCTCGGCTTCCTGCCGTGGCAGCGTCCGGGCTTCGATCTCGGGCTGAAGCTCGGGCAGATGGCGCGCGACAATCCGGCGCTCGAAGGCGTCGTGCTCGGCGGCCACGGGTTGTTCACCTGGGGGCCGACCTCGAAGTCCTGCTACGAGTTAACCATCGCGACGATCAACAAGGCCGTCGGCTGGTTGGCGGCCCACGCGGCGACGCCAGCCTTCGGCGGCGCCGCCGTCGAAGCGCTCGGCCCCGACAAGCGGCGCGAAATCGCCGCGCGGCTGATGCCGGCGATCCGCGGTCGCATCTCGGCGGACGAGCGCAAGGTCGGCCATTTCACCGATGCGCCGGAAGTGCTGGAGTTCGTGAACGCCCGCGACCTGAAGCCGCTCGCCGCGCTCGGCACGTCCTGCCCCGATCATTTCCTGCGTACGAAAATCCGCCCGCTGGTGCTGCCGCACGACGCCGACGCGGCCGCGCTCGACGCGGCGCTCGCCGCCTACCGCGCCGATTACGCTGCCTATTACGAGCGCTGCAAGCATCCCGATTCCCCGGCGATGCGCGATCCCAACGCCGTCGTCTATCTGATCC
Source organism: uncultured Pseudomonadota bacterium (assembly GCA_963807735.1). Classification (GTDB taxonomy): domain Bacteria; phylum Pseudomonadota; class Alphaproteobacteria; order Rhizobiales; family Beijerinckiaceae; genus Roseiarcus. The sequence continues at coordinate 109,830 of CAWEDI010000053.1, forward strand.
CGCAGGTCGGGATGATCACCTTCGCCAAGGACAAGGCGACGGCGCGCATCGCGGCTGAGTTCTACGTCAATGCGATCAACGTGATGCGCGGCGCGTCGAGCGTCGGCAAATACGTCGGCTTGTCGGAGCAGGAGGCCTTCAACATCGAGTATTGGTTGCTCGAAGAGGCCAAGCTGCAACGTATGCCGAAGCCGAAGGCCCTCGCCGGCCGCGTCGCACTGATCACTGGCGGCGCCGGCGGCATCGGCTCGGCGATCGCGGCGCGGCTGATGGGGGAGGGCGCCTGCGTTGTGCTCGCCGACATCGACCGCGCGAGCCTCGACGCGCGCGTCGCCGAATTCGGCAAGCGTTTCGGGAAGGACGTCGTCGCCGGCGTCGCCGTCGACGTGACGCAGGAGGCATCGGTCGATGCGGCGGTTCGCGACGCGGCGCTCGGCTTCGGCGGGCTCGACATCGTTGTCTGCAACGCCGGCATCGCCTCAGCGGCGGCGTTCGAGGATACGTCGCTGGAGCTCTGGAACCGCAACATGGCGATCCTCGCCACCGGCTATTTCCTCTCGGCCCGCGCCGGTTATCGCCTGTTGAAGGACCAGGGCTTCGGCGGCTCGATGGTGTTCATCGCCTCGAAGAACGCGATGGCCGCCTCCGCCGGCGCCTCGGCCTATTGCGCGGCGAAGGCGGCGGAGGTGCATCTCGCGCGTTGCCTTGCGCTCGAAGGCGCGCCCTACGGCATCCGCGTCAACACCGTGAACCCGGACGCGGTGCTGCGCGGCTCAAAAATCTGGCAGGGCGAGTGGCGCCAGCAGCGCGCTGCCTCCAACAAGGTGAGCGAGGAGCAGTTGGAGGACGTCTACCGCCAGCGTTCTTTGCTCAAGCTCTCGGTCTACCCGGAGGACATCGCCGAGGCGGTGTATTTCTTCGCCTCAGACCTCAGCGCGAAATCAACCGGCAACATCCTCAACGTCGACGCGGGCAACGCGCAGGCGTTCACGCGCTAGCGCCTTCGTGACTCCCTTTGTGCCTTTGTGGTGAAAGGGTTCACCACAAAGGCACAAAGACAATCACAAAGACACGAGGGAGGAAACGCATGTCCTACCGAATCCCCGATGCGCTGATCGAAGAGCATAACGCCAAGGGCGCCGCCGCGCACGAGGACGAATATGGCGCGCTTCGGCGCAAACTCGACCGCGCAGGCGGCGACATTGAACAGATCACCCGGAAAGTCGCCGCCTTCGGCGTCGCCGTCCCGACCTGGGGCGTTGGAACCGGCGGCACGCGGTTCGCTCGCTTTCCCGGACCCGGCGAGCCGCGCGGATTGTTCGACAAACTCGAGGATTGCGCGACCATCCAGCAACTCGCGCGCGCCACGCCGACCTGCTCGCCGCACTTCCCGTGGGACAAGGTGACTGACTACGCCGAGCTTAAGGAGCGGGCGCACGCGCTCGGCCTCGGCTTCGACGCCGTCAACTCCAACACCTTTCAGGATCAACCCGGCCAAGCGCGCTCGTACAAGTTCGGCTCGCTGACGCACGCCGACCGCGCCGTGCGCGCCGAGGCGATAGCGCACAATCTCGAATGTATCGAGATCGGCCGCAAGCTCGGCTCGAAAGCGCTGACGGTCTGGATCGCCGACGGGTCGAACTTCGCCGGGCAATCGAACCTCAATCGCGTGTTCGACTGGTATTTGGAGTCCACCGCCGAGATTTACGCCGGGCTCCCCACCGACTGGCGGTTGTTCCTCGAACACAAGCTCTACGAGCCGGCGTTCTATTCAACCGTTATCTCCGATTGGGGATCGAGCCTGATGGCGGCGCAGGCTTTGGGCCCGCAGGCCCATTGCCTGGTCGACCTCGGCCACCACGCGCCGAACGTCAATATCGAGCAGATCGTTTCGCGGTTGATCCGCGTCAGCCGCCTCGCCGGCTTCCACTTCAACGATTCCAAATATGGCGACGACGATCTCGACGCCGGCTCGATCGACCCGTTCCGGCTTTTCCTGGTGTTCAACGAACTGGTCGACGCGGCGGCGCGCGGCGCGCGCGGCTTCGATCCCGCCTACATGCTCGACCAATCGCATAACGTCACCGATCCGATTGAAAGCCTCATGCAATCGGCGATCGAGGTTCAGCGGGCTTACGCGCAGGCGCTGCTCGTCGACCGCGCCGCGCTGGAGGCGGCGCAGGCGGCGAGCGATACGCTGGGCGCCCATCGCCTGTTGAAAGCGGGTTTCCTCACCGACGTTTCGCCGATCCTCGCCGAAGCGCGCCGCCGGAACGGCGGCGCGCTCGATCCGATCGCGGTCTATCGCAAGGCCGGCTATCGCGCCCACAAGGCCGAGGAGCGTCCGGCGGTGGCGGGGTCGAGCTCGGGGATCGTCTGAACGTTAACGCTGGGACGCGCGGCGCGGGCTTTGCTAGAGAAGCTTGCATCCGCCCGAGGCCGCAATGTCCGAGAGCAGCACCCACTTCGCGTATATTTCCGGGCTTTGGCAGAGCGCCGCCGATCGCGGCCGCGCCTGGGTCGGCATCCGCCGGCCGCCGCCGCCGCTCGATGTCGAGGCGCTGATCGATCTCGCCCGCAAGCTGTTGTCGGGCCGCGGCGAAGCCTCGGGCGCGGCGACCGCCGCGGCGCTGCTCGCCGGTTTCGTAGCGCTCACGGATTCGCAGAAGCGCGCCTTTTTGATGCGGGTCAGCGACGTGTTCGGCCCCGATCTCGCCGCGCTTCAGGACACAGCGCGCGCCTTCCTCGACCATCCCGACGCCGAGGGCGCCGCCGACCTGCTTGCCCGCGCCGAGCCGACCCGGCAGGAGCTGGTCAGGCGCCTGAACCATGCGCCCGGCGGCACGTTCGCGCTGGTCAAGATGCGCGAGACCTTGCTCGCCGCGCTCAAGGACGACGCGGCGCTGGAAGCCTTCGACCGCGACTTCCGCCATCTGTTCGGCTCCTGGTTCAACCGCGGCTTTCTGGTGCTGCGGCGGATCGAGTGGACGACGCCGGCCAACATCCTCGAAAAGATCATCCGTTACGAAGCGGTGCATGAAATCTCGAATTGGGACGAACTGCGTCGCCGCCTGGATCCGCCCGACCGGCGGCTCTACGCGTTCTTTCATCCCGCGTTGGCCGACGAGCCGCTGATCTTCGTCGAGGTGGCGCTGACCGGCGCGATCCCGGAGTCGATCCAGCCGCTGCTCGCCCCCGACCGCGTGGCGATCTTGCCAGAGTCGGCGACAACGGCGGTGTTCTACTCGATCTCCAACGCCCAGGCCGGGCTCGCCGGCGTCAGCTTCGGCAATTTCCTCATCAAGCAGGTGGTCGAGGACCTCAGCCGCGAGCTGCCGCGCCTGCAAACCTTCGTGACGCTATCGCCCGCGCCCGGCTTCGCGCGCTGGCTCACCGAGGAGCGCGCCAAGGAGGCGTCGCGCTTCGTCAACGCCGAGGCGCGGCGGACGCTTGAGGCGATCGAGGCCGGCGAGACGCCGGAAGGCGCGGAGCGCGTGTTGTCAACGCTGGCCGCCGCCTATTTCCTGCAAGCGCGCACCGAGTCCGGACGGGTGATCGATCCGGTGGCGCGTTTCCATCTCGGCAACGGCGCGCGGCTCGAACGCATCAACCCGCGCGGCGACCGCTCGCCGCCGGGAATGCGGCAATCGCTCGGGGTGATGGTCAACTATCTCTACGACCTCGACCACATCGAGACCAACCACGAAGCCTTCGCCAACCGCGGCACGGTGGCGGCGTCGTCGGCGGTGCGGAAGCTCGCGGCGGGATTTGCGGGGAAGGGGTGAGAGATCGCCTGTTTTGGTTGGGGAAACGCATTGAACTGGAAGCCGCCATGAGCAACCTCTCATTTTCACCGTCTCCCGATCAAATCTTCATACAGGTCGTAGCGCTCCGCGACGCCGCGCCTGCGGCGGCATGAGTGGCGCCGCAGTTCGACAGGATCGAGGCTTGCCGTCATGGCGAGCGTAGCGACGCCATCCACGGTGCCGCGATGCGTTCCATCTGAATGGCGAACGATCTCTCGGAGATGGATCGCGTCGCTTCGCTCGCGATGACGGTTTAGTGGACAGAAAACCGGCGCTCAAATCGTTGCAACCTCACGCCATCGGGCCAGTCCGCGCTACTTCTCCCTTTCCCCCCTCAGCCGCGCCCAATAGTCGAGCCGCTTCCGCACCTCGCGCTCGAACCCGCGCTCAACCGGCGCGTACAGCTTCCGCCGCCCGATCGCGTCCGGCCAGTAGTTCTGGCCGGAGAACGAGTCGGGCTCGTCGTGGTCGTAGGCGTAGTCGGCGCCGTAGCCCTCGCGCTTCATCAGCTTCGTCGGCGCGTTGAGGACCGTCTTCGGCGGCATCGGCGAGCCGCTGGAGGCGGCGAGCGCCTGCGCGGCCTTGAAGGCGGTGTAGATCGCGTTGGATTTAGGGGCGGTGGCGCAATAGACCAGCGCCTCGGCGATCGCCAGCTCGCCCTCGGGGGTGCCCAGGAAATCGTAGGCGTCCTTGGCGGCGTTGGCGACGACGAGCGCCTGCGGGTCGGCGAGGCCGATGTCCTCGACCGCCATGCGGACGATGCGGCGGGCGAGGAACAGCGGGTTCTCGCCGGCGTCGAGCATCCGCGCGAAATAATACAGCGCCGCGTCGGGATCGGAGCCGCGCACGCATTTGTGCAGCGCGGAGATCAGGTTGTAGTGGCCGTCCTGCGCCTTGTCGTAGATCGGCGCGCGGCGCTGCACGATTTCGGTGAGCGCGGCGGCGCCGAAAGTCTCGCCGGGCCGCGCCGCGCGCCAGACTTCTTCGGCGAGCGTCAGCGCGGCGCGGCCGTCGCCGTCGGCCATGCCGATCAGGGCGGCGCGGGCGTCGGCGTCCAGCGGCAGCGGGGCGCCGGTCGCGGCTTCGGCGCGCGTCAGCAACTCGGCGATCGCCGTCTCGTCGAGCGCGCGAAACACCAGCACGCGCGCCCGCGACAGCAGCGCTGCGTTCAGTTCGAACGAGGGATTCTCGGTGGTCGCGCCGATCAGCGAGATCGTCCCGTCCTCCATGACCGGCAGGAAGGAATCCTGCTGGGCGCGGTTGAAGCGGTGGATCTCGTCGACGAACAACAGCGTCCGCCGCCCCTCAGCGCGCGCCCGCCGCGCCGCCTCGAACAGTTTCTTCAACTCGGCGACGCCGGTGTGGATCGCCGAGACTTGCACGAACTCCGCGTCCGCCTCGGCCCCGATCAGGCGCGCAATTGTGGTTTTGCCGGAGCCCGGCGGTCCCCAGAAAATCATCGAGCCGAGCGAATCGGCGGCGAGCAGGCGGGTCAGCGCGCCGTTCGCGCCGGTCAGGTGCGGCTGGCCGGCGACTTCGTCGAGAGTTTTGGGGCGCAGCCGGTCGGCGAGCGGGGCAGGGGTCATGCCGGCATTTGCCGGCCTCGCCGCCCCGATGTCCAGGCCCGCCGATCAGGCCGCAGCGTAGGCGGGCGCGCTCGCGACGTCGCCCGGCCGTCGCAGGGCGACGCGCCCCTCCGCCACCAGCGTGCGCAACGGGACGGGCCGGCCGAGCAGAAAACCCTGCGCCTGGCTGCAACCCGCCGCCCGCAGCATGTCGAGCTGCCCCTGGGTTTCGACGCCTTCGGTCAGCACCGGAATGCCGAGGCCGTCGCCGAGCGCCAGCACCGCACGCAGCACCGCCTTGGCCTGCGGGCTGGTCTCGATTTCGCGCAGGAACGAGCGGTCGAGCTTGATCTTGTCGAACGGGAAGTTGCGCAGCGTCGCCAGCGACGAATAGCCGGTGCCGAAATCGTCGAGCGCCATCGTCACGCCGAGCTCGCGGATTTGCCGCATCGCCCGCAGCGTCGCTTTCGCGTCGCGGATGATCGCCGATTCCGTCACCTCGAGTTCCAGCCGTGAGGGGTCGAGGCCGGTCTCGCGCAGCGCCGTGGCGATGATCTGCGGCAGGTTCGCGCGGGTGAGCTGGAGCGGCGAGAGGTTGACGGCGACCTTGAACGGCGGGTCGCAAAGCGCGGCGTCGGCGCAGGCCCGCCGCAGCACGAAATGCCCGAGCTCCTCGATGAGCCCGTATTCCTCGGCGACCGGGATGAAGTCCGACGGCGGCAGATAGCCCTCGGCGCTGCGCGGCCAGCGCGCCAGGGCTTCGAACCCCTGAATCGCGCCGCCCTCGACGGCGCATTGCACTTGATAATGAACTTCGATTTCGCCGTTGGCGATCGCGGCGCGCAGCTCCGCGGCGATTTTTCGCCGCTCCCGCACCCGCTCGTCCATCGCGCGCTCGTAGAAATATACCTTAGCGCTGCGATCGCTCTTGGCGCGATACATGGCGAGATCGGCGTTGTTGACGAGGCTCTCGACGTTGCCGGCGTCTTCAGGGAACACGGCGACGCCGAGGCTGGCGCCGACCACGCCGCGGAAGGGATCGACCTCGACGCTGCCGGCGAAAACGCCGGACAGCCGCTCGACGAGGTCGCCGAGGCTGCCGGCCTCGGCGGCGACCTGCACCACTGCGAATTCGTCGCCGCCGAGGCGGGCGACGAACTCGCCGTCCAGCAACGCGCCGCGCAGCCGCTGCGAGGTTCGTTTGAGCACGGCGTCGCCCGTCGCGTGCCCGAATTGATCGTTGATCTCCTTGAGGCCGTTGAGATCG
>CAWEDI010000054.1:0-12775 GCA_963807735.1 uncultured Pseudomonadota bacterium
CCTGCACGTCGACGACCTTCTCCGGCGGCACGCCGAAATACTCGATCACTTCCGTCATGCCGATGCGCCGCTCCTCGCGGCGCGTGTCGCCGGTCCCCGACGCCGGATCGAACATGGCGACGCCGGGCTCAATCAACTGCATCAGGTCCTTGTCGGCTGAGACGATCAGCACGTCGGCGCCGCGCTCGCGCGCAAGCCGCGCGTAGGTGGCGATGAGGTCGTCGGCTTCGTATCGGTCCTGCTCGATCGGCGTGAGGCCGAACGCGCGCACGGTGGCGCGCATCAGCGGGAATTGCGGTACGAGGTCTTCCGGCGGCTCCGGCCTATGCGCCTTGTAGGCGGGATAGAGCTCGCGGCGAAACGATTCCTCTGATTTGTCAAAGATCATGGCGATGTGGGTCGGCATAACGCCGGCCGCCCCGTCGCGCAGGAATTGCAGCACCTTTGCCGCGAACAGCCGGACCGCGCCGACGGGCAACCGGTCGGAGCGATAGTTGTATTTCTGATCCTGGCGGATCGATTGGAAATAGGCGCGGAAGACGAACGACGAACCGTCGATGAGGAAGAGATGATCGCCGGGGCCGAGGGGACGATGGGACTGGGTCATGGCGACGAGTTTAGCGCGGGCGGCGGCGGACCGCTATTGCAGCGCGGCGGCGACGTCGGTCAGGGAAAAATCTTTGCCTACAAATAGCAGCGGGCAGCCGCGCTCCATCGCCAGCGCATAAGCGAAGCTGTCGCCGAAATTGAGCGAGGCCGCGTGTAGCCCTTTGCCGTAGCGAGCATAGGCCCGGCCACAGGCTTCAGCAACGGCGGCCTTGAAGGGGGACACCTGAAACTTCAGCCTCATGATCAGATCCGCCATATCCCCGCTTAATCCGCGTCGGGCAGCGACCACATAGGCTTCGGTCAACGTGCCCGCAGAGATCAAGACGCCGTCAGCCTCCGCGATCGCATCTTCGCACGCCTGGGCCGCCGGCCCCTCCAGCAATATGGCGATCAAGGCGGACGTATCGATGACGATCACGCCGGCAGACCGTCGTCGTCATAGAGGTTATCCTGGCTATGAGCGGCGTCCGGCCAGCCGACCGCCGAGCGTTTCCGTCTGCCCACGATTTCCCGAATGATCGCGCGACGCTCCTCGGGCGTCTGCGGTCGATCGAAGGGGGCGATGACGCCGAGCGGTCGGCCTTCGTGGGTCAACACGACTTCTTCGCCCGCCTCGGCGCGGCGGACAAGCTCAAGCAATTGGCACTGCGCTTCCGCAACGGAAATATGCATGGAAGGCTCCCGGTTCGCCATGCACCATAAAGCCGCGCCGCGCCGCCGCCAACCGTCACGCCGCCATCGCCCCCGGCCCCGGAACCGCCCCCGGCGGGCATTTGCCGAGGATGATCATGCCGAGCACTTCGTCCTTGGTCATCGCCGTCACCGGCCCGGTGCCGACCACGCGGCCGTTCTTCATCACCGTCACGCGGTCGGCGAGGTCGAATACGTCGTGGATGTCGTGGCTGATGAGGAAGATGCCGATCCCCTCGGCTTTCAATTGCTTGATGAGGTCGCCGACCTGCCGCGTCTCTTGCGGGCCCAGCGCCGCGGTCGGCTCGTCCATGATGAGGATGCGGGCGTTGAAATGGATCGCGCGGGCGATCGCCACCGATTGACGCTGGCCGCCCGACAACGATTTCACGGGGTCCTTGAAGCGGCGGAAATTTGGGTTGAGCCGACCCATCACGCCGCGCGCCTGCGCCTCCATCGCCACATCGTCGAGCGTACCCCAGCGCGTGCGAAGCTCGCGTCCGAGAAACAGATTGGCGGCCGCGTCGACATTGTCGGCGAGCGCGAGCGTTTGATAGATCGTCTCAATCCCGTAGCGTTTGGCGTCGCGCGGATTGTGGATCTGCGCCTCCTCGCCGTTGATGAGGATTTCGCCGGCGTCGCGCTTGTAGGCGCCCGACAGCACCTTGATGAGCGTCGACTTGCCGGCGCCGTTGTGGCCGAGCAGGCCGACCACCTCGCCGGGATAGAGATCGACCGACGCGTGATCGACGGCCTTGATGCCGCCGAACGCGATCGAGACATCCTTCATTTCGACGAGCGGTTGCGGTTGGGTTTCGACGGTCATAGGCGCATCACGACTGGCGGCGGCGGTAGATCTGGTCGATCCAGACGGCGAAGACCAGCACGGAGCCGACGATGACGTCCTTCACCGCGCTGTCGAAGTTGAGTAGCGTCATGCCTGATTGCAGCGACTGCATGACCAGGGCGCCAAGCATCGCGCCATAGATCGTGCCGACGCCGCCGGCGAGCGAAGTGCCGCCGATGACGGTGGCGGCGATCACATAAAGCTCGTCGAACTGGCCGAGCGAGTTGGAGGCGGCGTCGAGCCGCGCGGCGGTGATGCAGGCCGAGACGCCGGCAAGCATCCCCATCGTCATGAACATCAGCATCGTGATGAGCCGTGTGTTGACGCCGGCGAGTTCGGCCGCCTCGGGATTGCCGCCGATGGCGTAGACATAGCGGCCGAAGCGGGTGCGCGTCGCCAGGAACGTCATGATGACGCCGACGGCAAGGGCGATCAGCATCGGGTAGGCGAAGCCGTGCGGATAGAACAGCCCGCCCTCCGGAATGAGGATATTGTGGTCGTTGGCGTAAGCCTCGGCGACCTTGTCCGGCCAGGGATAGGCGTTGACGACGGCGACCGCCCCCAGGGCGATCCCGCAGCCGACGACGATGAGAAACACCTCCGCCCAGATCGGCCGCTGCGGGAATTTGAAACGCGAGCGCGCCGATCGGTTGACGAAGATGCCGACGATAATCGCCACGCAGATCAGCGCGCCGAGCGCCCAGCTCGCGGTCCCGCCGATCCACGAGCCTGACGGCGTCCCCCCGATCAGCTCGAAATTGGAGTCCATCGGCGCGACCGTCTCGCCGCGGATCACCCACCACGCCGCGCCGTTGTAGACGATGAGGCCGCCGAGCGTCACGATGAACGAGGGAATGCCGGCGTAAGCGACCAGGAAGCCGTTGAACGCGCCGAGCAGCGCCCCGGTCCCCAGCGCCACGACGACACCGATGATCCAGATGACGGGGCTGTCCGAACCGAGCCAGGGGGACAGCCAATAGACTTGCGCGACGCCCGTCACGACGCCGATGAAACTCAGCATCGAGCCCACGGACAAATCAATATGGCGCATGACGATGATGAGCACCATGCCGGTGCTCATCACCGCAATCGCGGAGGTTTGCACCAGCAGGTTCCAGAGGTTTCGCGGCGTGAGGAACACGCCCTCGCCCGTCAGAATCTGGCCGAATATCTGGAAGCCGACCCAGATCAGCACCAGCGCGCCGACCATGCCCAATAGGCGCGTGTCGATTTCGGTCGCGCGAAAGAAACGTTTGACGGGACTTTCGACCGTCACCAGATGGGCCGTACTGGCCTCCGCGCTCGCCGCCATCGCGCGCTCCCCAACGCTGTTTCGTCAAGCCCTTCAGCGAGGCCGGACGCTTGGGTCCGGCCCGTTTTGCAAACGATCAGCCGCAGGCTTTGACTGCGCCCTTCTTCACGCCGGCGCAAGCCTTATCCTTGGTGATCCAACCCGCGTCGATCGCGAGGTTGAGCGTGCTCTTGGTGATCGGCGTCGGCGCCAACAGAATGGCGTTCATCTCGACGCCCTTCTTGCCCTGGTTGAACTTCTTGACGCCCGGCAGGTCGGCGACCGCCTTGCCGTCCGCCATCGCAATCGCCGCCTCGGCTGCAGCCTTGCCGAGCTGCCGCGAATCCTTCCAGATCGAGACCGTCTGCGTGCCGAGCGCGACGCGGTTGATCGCCGCGAGGTCGCCGTCCTGTCCAGAAACCGGCACGTAGCCGGCGAGACCCTGCGCCTTCAGCGCTGCGACGACGCCGGAGGCCATGCCGTCATTCTCGGACACGACCGCGTCGACCTTGTTGTTCTGCTTGGTCAGGCACTGCTCCATTTCCTTCTGGGCGTTGTCGGGCTTCCAGCCGTCGGTGAAGGTCTCGCAGACGTTCTTGATCTTGCCGGAGTCGAGGCCGGGCTTCAGCACCTCGGTGATGCCGCTGAACAGGAAGGTTGCGTTCGGATCGCCCTTGTCGCCCTTGATGAACGCGTAGTTGCCGGCCGGCTTCGCCTTGCTGATCTCCTGCGCCATGATGCGGCCGACGCCGATGTTGTCGAAGGTGATGTAGAGCGCGTTCGGGTCCTCGAACTGAACGTCATAGGCGATCGCCTTCAGGCCGGCGTCGTTGATCTTCTTGATCGAAGGCAGGATCGCGTCCGAATCGTACGCGACGACGAGGATCACGTCGACCTTCTGCGTGATGAGGCCCTCAATGTCCGAAGCCTGCTTGGACGCGGAGCCCTGCGCGTCGGCGGAGAGGAACGTGTCGCCGTTGGCCTCGACGACAGCCTTGATCGCCTTCTCGTCGGTCTTCCAGCGCTCTTCCTGGAAGGTCTTCCAGGACACGGCGATCTTGTGGCCTTTGGCGAGCGCGGCGTCGGCGGCGCCGAACAACAGGGCGCCGGCGGCGAGCGCGGCGAGAGACGTGCGGATGAGATTCAAGGTTTCCTCCCAAGGCGTTCGCCCGGGCTTCCGGCCCCCGCCGGCTCCCGCGAACCCGCCCGCGCTTTGCACGCGGGCTGCGCGCATTAATATTGAAACCCTGTGACAGGTCAACGCATCCCCGGCTTTTTGGGCCGCCTGTCCAGATATAGTCGTTAACGCCGGCGACGTTCCGCGGTTGCGCGGGCGTATCTTTGCGTGACAATAAGGCGCGTTCACATGCGCACAACGGGAGGGCGAGCGTGAAGCCAAGGCGACATCGGCGGGGCTTGTTGGCCGCGAGCGCGCTGTCGCTCATGGCGGGCGTGGCGACGGCGGCGAGCTGGGACGAGCGAGTTTTCAGCAGTCACATTGATTTCGACGCGGTCGCCAGCGCCGGCCCCTTGGCGTTGCCGGCGCTGATCGCGCGCGGGCGTGAACTGTTCAAGGCCAAATTCACCACCGCCGACGGCGCCGGCCGGCCGAAGGCGACGCAGGCGATCGTGCCGACGCGGCGCAAGTTCGGCGTCAACCCATCTTTCTCGCGGCTGAGCGGGCCGGATTCCAACTCCTGCTCCGGCTGCCACAACGATCCCGTGCTCGGCGGCGCCGGCGACTTCGTCGCCAATGTATTCGTCTCCGAGGGCTTCGAGAGCGCGCAGTTTGATTCGACCGACCCGTCGTTCTCCAGCGAAAGACACACAACCTCGCTGATGGGGTCCGGCCTCGTCGAATTGCTCGCCCGCGAAATGACCGCCGACCTCCACGCTGAACGCGACGCCGCGGTCACACACGCCCGGGCGACGGGTCAAGACGTCGACGCCGACCTCGTGACCAAAGGCGTGCGCTTCGGAACTTTGAAGGCCCATGCCGACGGTCTCGTCGATCTCGACGCGCTTGACGGCGTCGACGCTGACCTCATCGTCCGGCCATTCAGCCGCAAGGGCGTGTTCACCTCGCTTCGCCAGTTCACCATCAATGCGCTCAATATCCATCACGGCATGGAGGCGTCGGAGCGTTTCGGCGTACGCTGGACCGGCTCGCACGATTTCGACGAAAGCGGCGTGCCGGACGCGGTGACGCCGGGCGACGTCTCCGCGCTGGTCGCGTTCCAGGCGACCCTGCCGCCGCCGACCGTCAAGGCCGACCTGCCGGACGACTGGAGGCAGGCCGCCGCGCAAGGGGAACAGCGCTTCGAGACGCTCGGCTGCGCGTCGTGCCACCGTCCGACCCTGCCGCTGAAGTCGCTCACCTTCACGGATCCCGCGCCCTACGACATGGCGGGCACGCTGCGCGACGGCGAAGTGAGGAAGGGGATCGCGATCGACCTCTCGCAGTACCCGATCGCGGCGAAGCTGCGGCGCAACGACAAAGGCGAGTGGTTGATCCCGCTGTTCAGCGACCTCAAGCGCCATCTTGTCGTTGACGCGGAGGTCGCCGCGCTCGGCAACGAGCTTCAGGCGCAACGCTTCGTCGAGCGCGACGTGTTTCTGACGCCGCGGCTATGGGGAGTCGGCTCGACCGCGCCCTACGGCCATCGCGGCGATTTCCGCATGCTCAACGAGATCATCACGGCGCACGGCGGCGACGCCCGCTTCGCGCGCGACGCCTATCTCGGTCTCCCGAAGCCGGAGCGCGACACGGTGATCGCCTTCTTGCGCTCGCTCGTCATCGAGGCGCCGTGATGCGTTTATTTGGAAACGGCGCCGCCGATCTCTCATCTTGCGCAAGAGTCCGGTTCGCCCTCGCGACAATCTTCACTCTCTGCTTGGCCATCCCCTCCCACGCCGAGACGTCTATCGCCGACGTGCCGGTTTTCCACCAGGAGGCCGAAGCCGCCGGGCTTCATCAGTCTTACGACGGCCCCTGGGAGAACTTCGTCGGCGGCGGCGGCGCGGCGTTCGATTGCGACGGCTCCGGCTTTCCCAGCGTCTTCCTCGCCGGCGGCAAGAACCGCGCCAAACTGTTCGTCAACAAGTCCACGCGCGGCGGTCCGCTGAAGTTCGAGGAGAAGCCGCTGGACATCGGCGCCGATCCGCATCTGCTCGACAACGTGATCGGCGCCTATCCGCTCGACATCGACGACGACGGCCATGTCGACCTGTTCGTGCTCCGGGTCGGCGAAAATCTGCTGTTGCGCGGCGGCCCGAACTGCACGTTCACGCTCGCCAACAGGGACTGGAGTTTCGGCGGCGACGCCGGTTGGACGACCTCGTTCGCCGCCGAGTGGGAAAAGGGCCAGAAATACCCGACGCTGGCCATCGGCCACTACGTCGACCGCTTCGCGCCGGGCTCGCCCTATGGCACTTGCGAGGAGAACTCGCTGTATCGCCCGCAATCGCTGACTTCGCCCGACTATTCCGTACGCACGCCGCTGGGGCCCGGTTATTGCGCGCTGTCGATGCTGTTCACCGACTGGAACCGCTCGGGCACGCCTTCGCTGCGCGTCTCCAACGACCGACAATATTATCGCGGCGGCGAGGAGCAACTGTGGCGCGTCGAGCCGGGCAAGCCGCCGAAGCTATACACGCCGGCCGAAGGTTGGCGGCATGTCTCAATCTACGGCATGGGCATTGCCGAGGGCGATCTCGATGGCTCCGGCTTCCCGCAATACGCGCTCACCTCGATGGGCGACACCAAGATCCAGACGCTCGACCGCGAGCAGAGCGAGCGTGGCGAATTCCCGGTCTATCGCGATATTGCTGGCGACCTCGGCGCGACCGCCCACATTCCCTATGTCGGCGGCGATAAGCGGCCCTCGACCGGTTGGCACGCCGAGTTCGCCGACTTCAACAACGCCGGCCTCAGCGATCTCTTCATCGCCAAGGGCAACGTCGCGCAGATGCCGGACTTCGCCGCCTTCGATCCCAGCAATCTGCTGATCCAACAATGGAGCGGCAAATTCGTCGAAGCGGGCGACAAGGCGGGCATCGCCGAGAACCTGCAAAGCCGCGGCGCATTGATCGCCGATTTCAACCTTGACGGCAATCTCGACCTGCTCGTGATGCACCGCGCCGCGCCTGCGTCGCTGTTCCGCAATCTTGGATCGAACGATGGCGCGGGCGGCGTGATTCCGCCGGGCAACTGGATCGAGATCAAGCTCGCCGAGCCGCCGCCCAATCGCGACGCGGTCGGCGCGCATATCGCGGTGAAGAGCGGAACGCGCACGCAGATGCGAACGATCGAGATCGGCGGCGGCGACGCTTCCGGCCATATCGGCTGGGTCCATGTCGGCCTCGGCACGGCGGAGCGCGCCGAAATCCGCGTGCAATGGCCGGATGGCGAATGGAGCTATCCGTATCGCGCATTCGCCAATCAGTTCGTCGTCGTCGACCGCACGAAGCCGCAGGCGGAATACTGGTACCCCGGGCGTTAGCGACGGGAGACTTTCCCGAAAAACGTCAGCCGAAACGCCCGCGCTCGCGGGGATTTGCGGCCTCCTCCTCTCGTAGGCGTCGACGCGCAACGCGTTCGCGTGTTAGAGCGCGCGCCGAAAAGGCGCGGCGTCGCAAGGGCTTTGCTTGTCGCAACAGGGAGGAGGTCGTGGGGACAAGCGAGGATCGCACAGCGCCGCCTACTTCTTCGTGCAGGCCGTGAGCGCCTTGTCCTCGACGGAGAACACTTTTCCGGTGACAATCTCGACGTTGCGCGCAAAGCAGACGCGGCCGCCTTTGTACTTCAATTCGATGTCGTACCGACCGCTCGGCAAATCGGCGATCTTCAGCCGCTCGTCGTGGTCGACGCCATCCGGGTCGGACATCGCAACATTGCCGCCGTACTCGCCGGAGCCCGCGTGCGAGAGCCGCAAGCTGACGACGGTCGCGGACGTAAGGTTCCAGAACTGCGTCGGCTTTTCCTGCGCGATCGCGCCGCCGGCGCACAAGGCGAGGACGCCCGACAACCAAAGACGGCTCATGTTTGTTTCCTCCGTCGGCGCGACGATTCGGCGCTTGTCTCGATTTCTCGCACGATTGCCGCGCGCCGCGCAATGCGCGCTGGCCCTCGTCCTGACCCTCGCGCCCGCCGCCGCCGACCCGCTCGAAGTCAAGATCGGCGTGCTGCGGCAGACCCACAGCCGCGAGACGATTTCGATCCTCGACATTCCCGCCGCCGACGATTTCCTCGCCGGCGCCAAGATGGCGCTCGAGGACAACAACACGACGGGCCGGTTCATCGACCAAAGCTATACGCTCGTTGATGCGAAGATCGCCGCCAACGAAGACCCCGTCAAGAAGCTCGACGCCATGCTGGGCGACGGCGTCAAGTTGTTTGTCGTCGATTTGCCGCCGGACAAACTGCTCGCCGTCGCCGATCATGCGAAGGATGCGCTCGTGTTCAACGCCGGCGCGGTCGACGATCGCGTGCGCGAGGCAGGATTGCCGCGCCAACGTGTTCCACACCGCGCCGAGCCGCAGCATGCTCGCCGACGGTCTCGCGGAATATCTGATGTGGAAACAATGGCGGCGCTGGTTTCTCGTGGTCGGCTCGCATGCCGAGGACAAGCTGCTCGGCGAAGCCTACACGCGGGCGGCGAAGAAATTCGGCGCCAAGATCGTCGAGACGCGCACGTTCGAGGACACCGGCGGCGGACGGCGCTCCGATTCCGGCGTCGTGCAGGTGCAGCGGCAGATGCCGGTCGCGACGCAGAACGCGCCCGGATTACGATGTGCTGGTCGCCGCCGACGAGAGCGAAGTGTTCGCCGGCTATCTGCCCTATCGCACCTGGGACCCGCGGCCTGTCGCGGGCTCGGCCGGGCTGATGCCGACGAGTTGGGACGCGAGCGCATGAGCTCTGGGGCGCGATCCAGTTGCAGAACCGCTTCATCAGAACGTTCAAGCGCGGCATGAACGCGCGCGACAACCAGGCCTGGATGGCGATGCGCATGATCGGCGAAGCGGTCGCGCGCACGAAGTCGCACGAGCCGAAGGCGCTGCGCGACTATATGCGCGGGCCGGATTTCGACGTCGCCGATTTCAAGGGCGCAGCGTTTGACGCTGCGGCCGTGGAACCAGCAGTTGCGCCAGCCGATCCTGCTGACCGACGGGCGCGCCACGGTCTCGGTGTCGCCGCAGGAGGGCTATTTGCACCAGGTGTCGGAGCTGGATACGCTCGGCCTCGATCAGCCGGAGACGAAATGCAAGCTTCCCTGATCCCGCTCGCCCTGGCGGCGTTGCTGGCGGCGCGCGCCGGCGCGCGCCGACGACCGCCTATCATCACCAACGAGAAGGGCAATTCGATCACGGTCGTCGATCTCGACAAGCTCGTAGCGGTCAAGACTGTCGATGTCGGCCAGCGTCCGCGCGGCATCGCGCTGTCGAAAGACGAGAAGCTCATTTACGTCTGCCTCGGCGACGACGACACCATCGCCATCGTCGACGCCAAGACCCTGCAGCGCGTCGGCGAATTGCCTTCCGGTCCCGATCCCGAGCAACTGAGGTTGAGCCCGGACGGCAAGCTCGCGTTCGTCGCCAACGAGAACGACGCGCTGCTGACCGCGATCGATCTGGCGACCAAGACGGTGATCGTCGAAGTGCCCGTGGGCGTCGAGCCCGAAGGCGTCGCCGTCAGCAAGGACGGTTCGATCGTCGTCAACACCTCCGAGACGACCAGCATGGCGCATCTCATCGATTGGCGCGCCAAGAAGATCGTCGCCAACATCCTCGTCGGCGCGCGCCCGCGCTACGCCGAATTTACGCCGGACGGCAAGGAGCTTTGGGTGACGTCCGAGGTCGGCGGCGGCGTCAGCGTCATCGATCCGGAGAAACACGTCGTTGTCGCCAAGATCGCCTTCGAGGTGCCAGGGCTCGCCAAGGAGCAGATCCAGCCGGTCGGCATCCGCTTCTCGCCGGACGGCAAGCTCGCGTTCGTCGCGCTCGGCCCGGCCAATCGCGTCGCGGTGGTTGACACGGCGACGCGCAAGCCGGTCAAATATCTGCTGGTCGGCCAGCGCGTCTGGCAACTGGAGCTGACGCCGGACGGCAAAACTCTGGTCTCCACCAACGGCGTCACCAACGATATTTCGGTGATCGACGTCGCCACGCTGAAGGTGGTGAAGTCGATCGCCGTCGGATCGTTTCCGTGGGGCGTGGCGATCTCCTCGCAATGAACGAGACCTCGCACGCCTTATCGGTCGAGCATGTCACCCACGCCTACGGCGCGCGCGTGGCGCTCGACGACGTGAGCTTTTCCGTCGCGCCGGGAAGTTTTTGCGTTCTGCTCGGGCTCAACGGCGCGGGCAAGAGCACGCTGTTCTCGGTCATCACCCATCTCTATGCGGCGAAGGCCGGCGTCGTGCGCATCTTCGGCCATGACGTCGCACGCGAGAGCGGCGCGGCGCTGGCGCGGCTCGGCGTGGTGTTCCAGAGCCGCACGCTCGATCCCGATCTCTCCGTCGAGCAGAACCTCGCCTATCACGGCGCGCTGCAGGGCATGCGGCGCGCGGAGCGGCGGGAACGGCAAAAGATCCTGCTCGACCGGGTTGGGCTCGGCGATCGCGCGCGCGACAAGGCGCGGCATCTCTCCGGCGGGCAGATGCGGCGCATCGAGATCGCACGCGCGCTGTTGCATCGGCCACGGTTGTTGTTGCTCGACGAGCCGACGGCGGGGCTCGATATCAAGGCGCGCGCCGATATTCTCGCGATCGTGCGCGAGCTCGCCCGCGACGACGGCGTCGGCGTGCTTTGGACCACGCATCTCGTCGACGAAATTCGGCCGCAGGATCACGTCGTCATCCTGCACAAGGGCGTCAAACGCGCCGACGCCGCCTGCGCGGCGATTGTCGGTGAGGCCGAAGTCGCCGGCATTGGCGAGGCGTTCACCAAACTGATCGGCGACCGAGCGCAAGCCGAGGAGGTTGAGGCTTGAGCGCGACGACCCATGACGAAACGCTGCGACCGTTCGGCCTCGCGCGCCTGTGGATTTGCCTGAACGGCATCGTCTGGCGGGAAAGCCTGCGCTTCCTGCATCAGCGCGAGCGTTTTATATCGGCGCTGGTGCGGCCGCTGGTGTGGTTGTTCATCTTCGCCGCGGGTTTTCGCCAGACCCTCGGCGTCTCGATCATCCCGCCCTACGACACCTATGTGCTCTACGAGGTCTACATCACGCCGGGCCTGATGGCGATGATCCAATTGTTCAACGGCATGCAGTCCTCGCTTTCGATGGTCTACGATCGCGAGATGGGCTCGATGCGGATGTTGCTGGTGAGCCCGGCGCCGCGCTGGTTCCTGTTGACCGCCAAGCTGATCGCCGGCGTCGGCGGTGTCGATCCTGCAGGTCTACGCCTATCTGGTGATCGCCTATTTCTGGGAGATCGAGCCGCCGAGCTGGTGGAACTATCTGACCGTGCTGCCGGCGCTGATGCTCTCCGGCCTGATGCTGGGCGCGCTCGGCATGCTGCTGTCCTCGCTCATCAAACAGCTCGAGAATTTCGCCGGGGTGATGAATTTCGTGATCTTCCCGATGTTCTTCGCCTCCTCCGCGCTTTATCCGCTCTGGCGGGTGCGCGAGGGCAGCCCGTGGCTGGCGCTGGTCTGCGAGCTCAATCCGTTCACCTACGCCGTCGAGCTGATCCGATTTGCGTTCTACGGCCAGATCGAGCCGACCTCGCTCGCCGTCGTCGCCGGCTGCACGGCGGCGTTTCTCGCCGCCGCGATCTACGCTTACGATCCGGCGCGCGGCATACTCATGCGACGAGGGGGATGAGATGAGGTTCGGTTGGTTCCGTCGTGGCCGGGCTTATCCCCGCAGTGAGTCGCAGACTCAGGGGGAGGCGACGGCGGCGCATGTCGTGAGATATTTTAGTCGCACGCCGACGTGGAGGGCCGGGACAAGCCCGGCCATGACGGCGGTCGTTTTCGCGATGACGTTCGCCGCTCCCGCTTTCGCCGCTGACGTGTTGCGCGTCGCGGTGCAGAAGACCGGCACGGTCGCCTGGGAGATCGCGGTCGCCAAAGCGCGCGCCCTCGACAAGGCCGCTGACCTCGACGTCGAGACGCAGGAGCTTGCCTCCACAGAGGCCGGCAAAATCGCGCTGCAAGGCGGGGCGGCGGACCTCATCGTCTCCGACTGGCTGTGGGTCGCGCGCGAGCGTTCGCTCGGCGACGATCTCCTCTTCACCCCCTATTCGAGCGCGCTTGGCGCGGTGATGGTCCCCAAGGGTTCCGCAGTCGGCTCACTGGGCGATCTCAAGGGCAAGTCGCTCGGCGTCGCCGG
>CAWEDI010000055.1:0-29741 GCA_963807735.1 uncultured Pseudomonadota bacterium
GACTCGACCACAATCGTCCCGATCGAAGGCTCCACGGTCAACGACGCCGACATCCCCTCCTCCGGGGTCACCGCAGTAGCCGTCTCCGTCACCGTCACCAGTCAGACCGAGAACGGATACCTCACCGCCTATCCCGACGGAACCCCCCGCCCGCTACCTCAACCCTCAACTACTACACCACCACACTCACCAACGCCGCCATCGTCCCCCTCGGCACCGACGGCGACATCGACATCTACAACAGCTCCAGCCGGAACCGCCCAACTCCTCGTCGACGTCACCGGCTACTACACCACCGTGACACCAACCTACGACGCCAGCACCTACCAACCCCTCCCCGACCCCACCCGCATCCTCGACACCCGCTCCGGACTCGGCGCCACGCAAGAAGCGATCCCCGCAGACGCCAAGTCGCACTGACCATCGACGGCAACACCACCGCCGGCATCCCGCCGACGCCACCAGCGCGGAAATCACCGCCGTCGCCATCAACCTCACCGCCATCGACGCACCGGCCTCGGCGAACTCACCGCCTACCCCGACGGCGACACACCGGCACCACAGCAACCTCAAGCCTGGCCTACGACTCCGACGACGCCATCGCCGCATCCCTGGTCGTCCCCGTCGGCTCCGACGGCGACATCGACATCTACAACTCCTCCACCGGATCCGCCATCAACATCGTCGGCGACGTCTCCGGCTACTACACCACCGCCGATCACCGGCCAGTATACTTCCCCCCGGTCCTCCGTCCGAATCTTCGACACCCGCTCCTACAACCCCACTACTGGCACCCCATCGGCAACTGCCAGCGACAGCACCATCGTCCTGACCACACCCGCAGCCATCGTCGCCGACAACCCCACCCTCGACCTCAACATCACCGTCACCGAAGGCACCTCGATCGGAACGCTCAACATCTACCCCCAAGGCGAAACACTCCCCCTCGCCAGCGCCATCAACTGGTCAGCTGACGAAAACGTAGCCAACCTCAACGTCGCCGCAGCCAGCAGCAGCAACGAGATCAACATCTATAACAACTCCAGCGGAACCATCGAAATCATCATCGACACCGACGGATACTTCGACTAGAAAACAAGCGGATCAAAACAGGGTGGGCCGCGCCATTGGCGCGGCCCACACCGCTCATCCGAGGAGCAACAGCCAAGCAAAGCAACCGCACCTGCCGCACACATCGCCCCCGCAAGTCACGCCCCGCGGTCAGCGGCTCACGCAACTCGATCCATGGCCTCGTCCCCGTTCCTGGACGTCTAGGGGTGCAGGCATGGCCGCTCTCGTCGTCCCCGCGCCGGCGGGGGTAGTTCTTTGTCGCGGTCCAGGATCTTGCTGTAGACGTTGTCGTCCCGGCGCCAGCAGGGATAGTTCCGCGGACTACGTGTACAAGCTGGACTGACAGCAGTTGTCCCCGCGCCAGCGGGGTAGTTCCCCGGAACTTCAGGTCGGCGTGCCGAGCAACTTATCGCCACACTTAGGCTACGCGTCGCATCGCGACAATTGAATCTACCCATTGACTCAGTGGACTGAGTTTCACGACCTCCCCCGTCTCCGGCGCCTGAATCAGGATATTGTCTCCCAGGTACATGCCGACGTGACCGGGCGCTTGCGGGGTTCCGTCGGAGCCGGGGATGAACAGCAGGTCGCCCGGCTCAAGCTGGCTGGTGCTGTAGATCGGGCTGCCGACGTTCACCTGGTCGAAGGTGGTTCTCGGCAGCTGCACGCCGATGCGCGCGTATGCGGCTTGGACCAGGCCGGAGCAGTCGTAGGATGCCGGGCCGGTCGCACCATATTGATACGGCTTGCCGAGCTGCGCGAGGGCGAAGGTGATGACCTCGACGATGGGCGCGGGGGTGCCGGCGGGGATGTGGTAGCCGGCGGCGTTGACGGCGGCCGTCTCGGCGGTGTTGTCGCCGGAGTCGGCTGGTGTGCAGGTGAGGTTGCCGGTGAACTCGGTCGGCGAGCGCCGCGGCTTCTCCCGACCATTTTTCGTAGGCGTCCGGGAATGCGCTGCGCTGGACGGCCTGCGCTGCGGCCGTCGTGGACATCGAGCGCCAGCCGGGGACTTGGAGCAGTTGCGTGTAGAACTGCCGGGCCGCGTAGCTCGGGTGTCATGATCTCGGCCGGGGTGCCCCAGCCTTGGGACGGGCGCTGTTGGAACAGGCCGAGGCTGTCGCGGTCGCCGTAGTCGAGGTTCTGGAGGTCGGATTCCTGCAGCGCGGTGGCGATGGCGATGGTCTCGCCGGGCATCGGCACCCCCATGCTGACGCCGACCTCGGCGATGATCTGGGCGTTGGCCAGCTGGGCGGAGCTCAGGTTCTCGGTGTCCGCCGGTGCCCCGCCGGAGCCCGGACGTGCATATCGAGGTGGTGGACGAGTCGGGTGCGCGGCGATGGCTCCGGCGACGGCGGCGAGGGCGGCGACGGCGAACAGGGGCGCGGATATCGCGGCGACTACGGCGGTCTTGGCAGGCATCTGCTTCTCCTCAATCGGCGGGCTGCGCGGTGAAGGTGACGGGCAGGGCGGTCAGGGCGTGCTGGCGGTGGTCGATCTTCCACGGCAGCTCCTCTCGGGGACGGCGAGGGCGAGGTCCGGGAGGCGGTGGATCGCGGTCCACAAGCGCGGTGCGTGCTTCCATGCGGGCGAGCGGTGCGCCGAGGCAGTAGTGCGGGCCGTGGCCGAAGCCGAGGTGGCCGGCGTTGTGCCGGTCGAGGTCGATCTCGTCGGGGTTGGGGATGTGCTGCGGGTCGCGGTTGGCCGAGGCCAGCGCGAGCAGCACCGTCTCGCCTGCGGGCACGGTGCGTTCGCCGATGGCGCAGGTCTTCGAGGGGGAAGCGGCGGATCGCGGTGAGCATCGGGCCGTCGCGGCGCAGCAGCTCCTCGACGAGCGCGGCCATCCGGGCGGTGTGCGGGTCGGGCTCGGCGCGCACGAGCTCGGCCAGCTGCGGTTCGGTGAGCAGGGCGGCGATGCCGTTGGCGATCAGGTGCACGGTGGTCTCGAAGCCGGCCCACAGGATCAGGAAGGCGAGCGAGGTCAGCTCGTTCTCGCTCAGCCGGTCCTCGCCGTCGCGCGCGGCGATCATCGCGGTGAGCAGGTCGTCGGCCGGTTCGCTGCGCTTGCGCTCGATCAGCCCGACCAGGCAGTGCGTGCATGCCGGTGACCAGCTCGCGGGTGGACGGCCGGTCCGGGTCGTTCGGGTTCATCAGCGACCTGGTGTAGGCCTGGAACGCGGCGCCGTCGGCTCGGGGATGCCGAGCAGGTCGCAGATCACGATGACCGGGATCGGAGCGGCGTAGTCGGCGACCAGGTCGGCTTGGCCGGTCGGCGGCGATCGCGTCGATCAGGCGGTCGGCGGCTGCCTGGATACGCTCGCGCTGGGCGTCGATACGGCGCGGGGTGAAGGCGGAGGAGACCAGGCGGCGTAGTCGCGCGTGCGCCTCGTCGTCGACGTTCATCAGGTGCGCGTCGAGCGCCGGGGGCAGGCCGAAGCCCTGGTAGCCGTGGCGGGAGTTGCTCGCCTCGATGGACATGCGCGGGTCGGACAGCAGTGCCTTGACGTCGTCATAGCGGCTGATCACCCATACCTGTCCGCCGCTGGGCTTGACCGCCTGGTGGGCGCCGCCGGCCTCGCGCAGCTTCGCGTACGCCTCGTACGGGCAGCCCGCCAGATGTGGGACCATCTCGATCGGCTCGGGGAAGGGCTGGGGCTGGTTCACGGTGTACCTCCGGTGGGTGTGGTGTCGGGGTCAGTGCTCGCGGGCTCGTTGAGCGGGTCCGGATGCTTTCTGAAGTGGCGGGTGACTTTCAACAGCCACGCCAGCTCTGCATCGAGGTCAGCCGGGGCTTTTTCGGCGGTGAGAGATGAGGGTTGGTCGCGACGCGGTGCGGCGTCGCGTGCATCGAGAGCGGCGTGGATCCCAGCCGCGGTGACGACGGCGTCGAGATCGTCGCCGATGAGCCCGTGACGGGTGTAGTAGGCACGGCTTCGTTCCGCGAAGTCGGGATCCTGGTACGGGCGCAGCGTGAGAATGCCATCGAGGATCTCAACGACACGGCGCCCGACGTGATACTCCGTGTCCAGAAGCACGCGCTTTGCGGCGCGCGCGCTGCCCAATGCTGGTACGGAGCCAGCTCGACGGCGATCGTCGAACGCGATGGATGGATCGAGCGTGTAGAAGCGCGCCCACAGCGGTCGCACCCGGACGTAGCCGATCACACGCCGCGTTCGACGAGCGAGCGTGGAGATCCGTGGTCCCCACCAATGCAGCGTCAGCCCAATCATGACGAGCAGGGCGCCGAGCCCGGCACCGACTTCGGCCACGGCTTCGAAGCGGGAGATGTCCACGCCGATGTGGGCGGCGGCGATGTCCGCCAAGCGCGTAAACGCGTAGAGCAGTCCGATCACCGCGCCGACCGTCGTGGTGTTCAAGCCGGTGCGCAGCCAGCTTCGAGAGGTCAACTTCGCGTAGCGTCGGCACAGCCTGATGACCTCGACTTCGGCCACCGTGTACGTCATGAGGTAGATCAGCAGGTAGGCTTCGTACTCGACCGATCCGCCATACCAGGCCGCGAATGACTGCTGGTGGTGGTGCGCGGTGTCGCTGCGCAGGAAGAGCGTGACCATCGCGACGAGGACGACCACGGCGGCGCAGACCGTGATCTTGCTGCGCTTCCGGGCCTGTCCGGGCGCGTATGACCACACTTGCAGCAGCACAAGTGCGCTCGCGCTGTAGCACACGACCAGGCACATCGAGATCAGCGTGTTCGACTCGGGCAGGCCGGTCCAGGCATCCAACCTGTTCCAGACCACTTCCCACCCGGAGGTGAAGATCAAGGCGAAGAACAGGTACAGCGTCCACGTGGCCAAGCGCGCCGGCTGCTTGATCATCGTTGGAAGTTGCCTGGCGCCGACGAGTACGACCACCCAGGCGAAGAGCGCAGCCAGCAGATACAGGGTGCTGTTCATTGCTCACCTCGCGACAGCGAGTTGGTGATGCGGGCGATGATGTCGCTGGCCGTCGGTTCTGTGGCCTTCGGTGCCTCACGCACTGTTTGGCGACTGACTCGGCGGAGAACCAGCGTCGCGATGAGCTCGGCTTCGAACTCGTCGTCGTCGGTGTAGGAGTCGCGTCCGAGCACGCGGAAGACATCGCTGACTTTTATGCCCGGTGCCAGGTTGCGGGCGAGATCCTTGCTCAGCTCGCTGCCCGGGACGTGGCGCCGCAGGATGTGCCCGAGCTCGTGAAAAACGATGTGTTGCTGGTGCAGCTGCGAGGTGTCCTCTTCGTAGAACACGTAGTCGGCCTTAGCCGTGCGCATCCAGGTACCGCAGAGCCCGCCGATCACCATCGCGTGCGAGAGCAGGACGATATCCCGTTCGAGTTGGTGCCCCAGACGCGCACAGAACTCTTTGAGGTTGAACGGGTCCGGCAGGTCAAGCTTCGCGACCAGCGCTTCGCACTCGCGGCGCGACTGCTCGCGGTTCATCGCCGTTCACCCGCCCCTCGAACGCACGCAAGTCCGCGCATTCGGGTGAACCGATGGATCCGAACTACTCGCTCATGTCCAGTTACTCGGCCGGGGGAAGTCCTTCGATCATGCGTACGCGCTCGATCATGTCCAGCACCAATTTGACGCTCTCCGGCGGCAAGCCGACCGTGCGCATCGCAACATCCTGAACTCCGGCGTGCTGAAGCGCAGCGACGAGCTTGAGCTGTTCGTTGGTGTCCTCGGTGTTCTCGTGCGCGTCGAAGTACGACAAAGGCACCTCGAAGAACTTCGCCAATGCCTGGACAGCATCCATCATCGGGTTCGTTCTGACGCCTGTGACCAGCTGGGACAGGTAGCCGACCGACATCGACGGGCCACCCTGGTCGTCGATCGCCCTGAGTACTTCTCGGTACGAGTACTTCTTGCCGTCGGACTTGCGCTTGTTGTCGAACAAGTACCGAAGCCGCTGTGCGATAACGCCCGGCTCGGCCTGCTCGATCGCAGGCAGCTCTTGCTCGTCGGACATAGCCGGTTCGGCAGTCCCAGCAGGCTCTGCCGGCTCCTCGGCCGCACCTGCGGTCTGCTCGCTCATCGTCCATCCCTTCTCGGTGTGCCAACTGTGGAAACACTGTCGGCTGTCGTGAACACTTCTGGGTCATTTCAGTCTACCTCGTTCGTTGCGGTTGACAGGCCCTGCATGGGTGATCTTATGGTGGTTTCACCCCGTTTGCATAGATGAACAGTTGGCCCAGATTCGAGAGTCGGGCGAACTTCACAGCTAGCGACTCGGGCTCACCGAACATCGCCGATCTACCCAAAGGAGCAGGTGAAAGCAATGATCGCCATAGCCATCCAGCAGGCCGCCGCGCAGATGCTCGTCCACGCCAGCGGTGTTATCCCCGACCCGGCCCCCGCTGCGCCGACCGGCGCGGGGGCGATGACGACGCTCGTGCAGTGGATCAAGTACGGGTCGTTGATGTGCTGCCTCGCGGCGGCCGTGATCGGCGGCGGGATGATCCCGCTGGGCAACACCTCGCGCCGCGCGGAGATGGCCGAGCGCGGGAAGGTCACGCTGATCTGCGCCGTGATCGGCGCCATCATCATCGGAGGCGCCGGCAAGCTGGTGACCTCCTCGTACGGGCTGGCCTGACCCCCTTTCTTCGGACAGGGGCGCCGTGTCGCCCCGAGGAGTCACGATGCGTGATCTTATCGTCTCTAAGCGTATTTTCCCGGCAGTCCTCGCCGTGGGCGCCGTCCTGCTCGCCCTCCTGGTCGTAGTCCCGATGCTCACGCTGCACCGCGCGAACTCGAACGCGGCCCCGGCGCAGGCCTCGCCGTCCCCCTCGGCCTCCCCGATGCCGGTGCCCTCGGGCGCGGTGACCCTGGTGGCCGGGGCGCGGTCGCTCGACGGGGTCGAGGTCGGCTATCCGCGCACCGTGGTCGGCGCGGTCAGCGCCGCCGCGGACTATCTCGACGCCGTCGCCTCCACGCTCGACCCCGACTACGCCGCCTCCGTCATGCGCGTGGCCGGAGATCCGGCCAACGCGCAGCTCACGGCCGACCTGGCACACAGCACGGTCGAACTGCGCGGCGACCTGGACCTGCCGACGGCAGGCCCGCTGGCACCGCCGGTCTCGTTCCAGACCATCGCCGAGATGTACCAGGTGCGCGCCGCCACGACGAACGACGTCCTGGTGCTGCTGCTGACCGACAGCACGTTCGTGAACGCGCGCGGCGGGATGGCCCAGACGACCGGCGTCTTCCCGGTGCAGATGCGCTGGGCCGCCGGTGACTGGAAGCTCGCGGCGGTCGGCGGCGGCACGGACTACTCCGGTCTGGACACGACCCCGGACACCTCGACCGCGGCCGCCCAGGGCTGGCTCGCCCTGGTCGCCGCGCAGGGCGGTGCCTCGTGAGCGGGGCGCTGGGGTTCGCGCAGACCGGTACGGGCTCGGGCTGCCTGGACGCGTCCGGGCGGCCTTGGCTCATCCAGGGCGCGCAGCACGCCTTCGCGCCGCCGCTGCGTCTCGAAGCCTGGCCCCCGGGGCCGCGCGAGACGACGCTGGTGGCGATCGGCGAAGGGATTGGCGCGACGGCGGAGCGTCTGTGGGGCGCCTTGACCGGCGCCGTCGCCCCCGACGCGCCCGATTGGACGGCGCTCGCCGAAAATCCACTGGCGCGGCGGCCGAGCGGGTTGCTGGATTAAAACAAAGCAGCCGTCCTAGCGAGCGAAGCGAAGCCATCCAACTGAGAGATTGATTAATCGGGTGGGCTGCATCGGCGGCGCCCCCGATAGCGTCGCTCACTCGCCATGACGAGTTGACGAACGGCGTTTCGGCCGTCTCACATAGACGCTGCTCGCGCGCGCGGCTAAGCTTCGCGGATGCGCGCACTGCTCGCCGTTATCTCTCTTCTCGCGTTCGCGCCGCTCGCTTCGGCGCAAGACATGCTGCGCGGCCTGGACATGAGCTCGCCGGATATGACCTCGGCGGAAATGTCGCGCGCCGATCTGGAGCGCGCGATCCGCGCCGCCGACGGCAAGGCGCTCGATCTCACGGGCAAGCGACTGTCGGGGCTTGATCTCTCCGGCCTCAACTTGCGCGGCGCGGTGCTTCGCGCCGCACGCCTCAATCACGCCAAACTGACGGGCGCCCGCCTCGATGGCGCCAATCTCGATCAAGTCTGGGCGCTGGGGGCGGATTTCAGCGGCGCAAGTTTCGTCGGCGCGAGCCTGTTTCAGGCGCAGTTGCAGAAGGCGCGGTTCGACGGCGCTGATTTCTCGCGCGCCCGCATCGCCGCCGATTTCTCCGGCGCCCGGCTGACCGGCGCCAATCTGCGCGGCGCGAACGGCGCGGCGGACGAGAAGAACCAGTCGATGGGCCTGATGCGCGCTTCGTTCATGTCCGCCAATCTTGAGGGCGCCGATTTCTCCGACGCGGATCTCGCGCGCGCCGATCTGCGCTACGCCAAATGCGCCGGCGCCAACTTCGCCCATGCGAAACTTCGCGACGCCGACGCCAGCGGCGCCGATTTGCGTGGCGCCAACCTCGATGGCGTCGAGGCGCGCGGTCTCGATCTCGATTCGGCGCGGGTCGACGCCGGCGTCAACATCGCCGGCGCCGCCCATGCGGAGCGGGCGCTACGCGACTGAGCGGCTTCGTTCTGAACGATCGCCGACGCCGGGGGTTGCAGAGAGAGCGCTCCGGCGCTTTTTGCAAGGAGAGACCTCCATGCTGATGCACGCCCTCGTCATCGCCGGCGCCGAGCGCCATCCCGACCGCATCGCGCTGCGCTGGGTCGATCGCGACCGCGCTCTCACTTACGCCGAGGCGGTCGCGGCGATGGAGCGCATGGCCGGCGCCCTCGCCTCGCTCGGGGTCCAGAAGGGCGACCGCGTCACCGTTTTCGCCCACAACGGGCTCGACTATCTCGTAACGATGCTCGGCGCCTGGCGGCTCGGCGCGATCGCGGCGCTGGTCAATGTTCGTTTCGCCGACGAACTCGCCGACTATCTCGCCGATCATACGCCGAGGATCGTCGTCTATACGCACGATATGGGCGAGGCGGTGCGGCGGGCCAAGGCGGCGGCAGGGTCCACGGCGCAGCTTGTCTGCATGGACGGCCCGCAGGACGGCGCGCACGCCCTGCCTGAGCTGATGAACGCCGGCTTCGGCGCGCCGCCCGACCCCGCGGAGGAGACGGCGATCGCCCATCTCTCCTACACCTCCGGCACGACTGGCAAGCCGAAGGGCGCCTGCCTCGCGCACGAGCCGACGATCCGCGCCGCGCGCTGCATCGGCGAGCGCTTGCGCATCCGCGCCGACGACGTGTCGTTCGGGCCGACGGCGCTGTCGAGCTCGTACCAACTCGTCGGCAACCTGCTGCCGCAGCTTGCCGCCGGCGCGACGATCAACGTGATGGGCCGCTGGTCGCAAGCAACGGGCTTTGCGGCGATCGACGCCGTCGGCGCGACAATGTTCGTCGGCAATCCGCCGCTGCTTGAAGAGATTCTCGCGGAAAGCCGCGCCAAAGGCCATCCGCCGGGGCGGTTGCGCTTTGCGCTGTCCGGCGGCGGTCCCGTGCCGCCGACGCTGAGGGCCGCGTGGCGCGACGAGCTGAAAATCCCGCTAGTCGAAAGCTACGGGCAGAGCGAACTCGGCGGCTTCGTCGCGCTCGGCTATCCCGAGTTGGAGCCGGACGACGCCAAGCTGATGCGGATCGGCCCGGCGCTGCCGGACAAGCAGGTGATTGCCTGCGATCTCGACGACCAGCCGCTGCGTCCCGGGCAGCCGGGCGAATTATGCCTCCGCGGCGGCTTCATGGCCGGGTACTGGAATAAGCCGGACAAGACTGCGGAAGCCACCCGCGGCGGTTGGCTGCGCACCGGCGACGTCGGTTTTCTCGACGCCGACGGCTACGTCACGCTGCGCGGGCGACGGGCCGAGCTGTTCGTGGTGAAAGGCGTCACTTGGTTTCCGCGCGACATAGAGGAAGCATTGCAACGCATTCCGGGCGTAAAGCTTGCCGCGGTGATCGGCCTGCCCGACGCCGTTCTCGGCGCCCGACCGGCGGCGTTCGTCACTTTGGAGGACGGCCACCACCACAAGGGCGGCCGGCTCAAGGAGCAGATCGTCGGCAAGACGCCTTATGACGTGACGCCGCTCACCGTCGAGGTGCTCGACGCGCTGCCGATGACGCCGACCGGCAAGATCGCCAAGGCCGAGCTGGCGGCGTCGCACAGGTTGGAGTCCTGAGTCGGCTGGAGCCGCCAACAAGGTCGGCCACCCCCTCCCGCCTGCGCCGCGTGCAGACAGTGGGGAAGTTCCCGTCCGAAAGCCTTATAGCCGCTCGACGATCGTCACGTTGGCCATGCCGCCGCCTTCGCACATCGTCTGCAAGCCGTAGCGCTTGCCCTGCGCGCGCAGCGCGTGGACGAGCGTCGTCATCAGCTTGGTTCCCGAGGCGCCGAGCGGATGGCCGAGCGCGATCGCGCCGCCGTTCACGTTGAGCCGCGACGGGTCGGCCCCGGTGTGCTTCAGCCACGCCATCGGCACCGGCGCGAACGCCTCGTTGACCTCGTAGAGGTCGATGTCGTCGATCGTCATGCCGGCGCGCTGCAGCGCCTTGTCGGTGGCGAACAGCGGCTCCTCCAGCATGATGACGGGATCGCCGGCCGACATCGACATCGCGTGGATGCGCGCCAGCGGCGCAACGCCGAGCGCCTTCAGGCCGCGCTCGTTGACCACCATCAGCCCCGACGCGCCGTCGCAGATCTGGCTCGCCGTGGCGGCGGTGATCCGGCCGCCCTCCTTGATGAGCCTGACGCCCTTGATCCCGTCGAGCGTCGCGTCGAAACGGATGCCTTCGTCGACGGCGTGGCGCTGGCGCTGCCCGTCCGGCCCGACCACCTCGATCGCCACGATCTCCTTCTCGAAGCGACCGGCCTTGGTCGCCGCCGCGGCCTTTTGCTGGCTTTCAAATCCGAAGGCGTCCATCTCGTCCTTCGAGAAACCGTGCTTCTCCGCCATCATCTCGGCCCCGGTGAACTGGCTGAACACGATGTCGGGATAGCGCGCCTCCATGCGCGGGCTCTTCGCGCGGCCGTAGCCGTTCTTGGCGAGCACGTCCGAGGACAGCCCCATCGGCGCGCGCGACATGCTCTCAACGCCGGCGGCGATCACGCAATCCATTACGCCGGCCATCACGGTCGCTGCCGCGAAATGCAGCGCCTGCTGCGAGGACCCGCATTGCCGATCGACCGACACGCCCGGAATGTGCTGCGGCAGCTTGGAGGCCAGCACCGCGCCGCGCGCGATGTTTTGCGATTGTTCGCCGGCCTGAATGACGCAGCCCATGATGACGTCTTCGACCAGCGCCGGATCGGCGTCGACGCGCGCGACGAGTTCGTCGAGCACGACGCCGGCGAGATCGGCCGGATGCCAGCCGCTGACCTTGCCATTGCGTTTGCCGCCGGCGGTGCGGGCGGCCGCGACGATATAAGCCTCACCCATGCGTTCGCTCCCTGATCCGATCCGCCGAGGATAGCGGGGTAAGCGGCGTCGGCGCAATATCGATCGGTTGACTCGGCGCAAAGATCGTACAGCATCGCCCGATGCGATCCCCCTGCTTTCTCGGCCTCGACATCGGCACGACGTCGACGATCGGCGTGCTCATCCGCCCGCCGGGCGAGCGGCTGGCGCTGGAGCAGCGCCCTGTCGATCTCCGCTCGCCTCGCCCCGGCTGGGCGGAGGAAGACCCGGAGCAGTGGTGGCGCAACGTCTGCGAAATCACCCGCGCGCTGATCGAGACGAGCGGCGTCCGGCCCGAGGAGATCGCGGCGATCGGCGTCGCCGGCATGTTGCCGGCCGTCGTGCTGCTCGACGATCAGGATCGGCTGTTGCGGCCGAGCATCCAGCAGAGCGACGGCCGCGCGGCTGCGGAGGTTGAGGCGCTGCGGGCGGAGATCGACGAGGCGGCGTTCACGCAGCTTGCGGGCAACGGCGTCAATCAGCAATTGCTGGCGGCCAAGACCCGCTGGTTGGAGACGCACGAGCCCGAGGTGTCTGCGCGGATCGCCACGGCGTTCGGTTCCTATGACTACATCAACTTCCGCCTCACCGGCGAGAAGCGCATCGAGCAGAACTGGGCGCTGGAGGCGGGCCTCACCGACTTACGCGCCGGGGCGCTGAGCGCCGAGTTGATCGCCCATACCCATCTGTCCGAGCGCGCCCTTCCGAAGCGCGCGCTGTCGACAGAGGTGATCGGCGTGGTGTCGCCGCGCGCGGCGGCGGAGACCGGGCTGAAGGCGGGGACGCCCGTCGTCGGGGGCGCGGCGGATTTCATCGCCTCCGGCCTCGCCTCGGGCCTGGCGCGGCGCGGCGATTGTCTGTTGAAATTCGGCGGCGCGATCGACGTGCTCGCCGTTTCCGCTGAAGCGCGGCCCGATCCGCGGCTGTTTCTCGACTATCATCTGATCCCCGGCCTGTTCGTGCCGAACGGTTGCATGGCGACCGGCGGCTCCGCGCTCAACTGGTTCGCCGCGACCTTGGCCGGCGGCAAGCGCGAGGCGGCGCGGGAGGCGGGCGTGAGTCTGCACGCCTATCTCGATTGTCTCACCGAACGTGTCCCCGCCCGAGCCGACGGCGTGGCGATCGTCCCCTATTTCCTCGGCGAGAAAACGCCGGTGCATGACGCGCGCGCGAGGGGCATGATTTCGGGCCTCAGCCTCAGCCACGACATCGGCCATCTGTGGCGGGCGCTGTTGGAATCCTACGCCTACGCGATCCGCCACCATGTCGAAGTGTTCGCCGAGGCCGGTGCGGAGACGAGCGACTTCCGCGCCTCGGATGGCGGGTCGAACAGCCGTATTTGGATGCAGATCGTCGCCGACGTGCTGCAACAGCCGCTGCGCCTCGCCAAACAACACCCGGGCTCCTGCCTGGGCGCGGCCTGGACGGCCGCGATGGGTGTCGGCGGGGTCGACGAATGGTGCGCGATCACGGCGATGGTTGGCGAAGGCAAGACGATTTCGCCGCAACGCGAGAACGCCGCGGCCTACGCGGACGGTTACGCCGCCTATCGCGACTTCTACCGCCGCATGCGTGGGTTTGAAACGTGACGATCGCAGCCGTCGCCTGGGACATCGACGGCCTGCTGATCGACAGCGAGCCGTTGCACCACGAGGCGCTGCTGGCGGCGAGCCGCGCGCTCGGCGTCGATCTCGCCGATCTCGCGCCGGACGCGTTCGCGGGCGTGCATATGCTCGACGTGTGGCGCGCGCTCGCGCCGAGGTTTCCGGCGACGATCGAACGCGAGCCATGGTTGACGGCGATCGAGGCGTATTATGTCGAGCGCGCCAGCGAGACGCGCGAGAGGGAAGGCGCGATGGCGGCGATGCGACGTCTGCACACGTCGGGCGTGCCGCAGGCCTGCGTCTCCAATTCGAGCCGCCGCGTGGTTGACGCGAACCTCGTGCGCCTGGAGGCGACCGGCCTCGTGGAATTCTCGATCAGCCTCAACGACGTGACCAACGGCAAACCGGACCCCGAGCCCTACGCGCTGGCGGCGCGGCGGCTGGCGCTGCCGCCGGAGCATGTGCTCGCCGTCGAGGACAGCGCAGCGGGCGCGCGCTCAGCGCGTGCGGCGGGACTGAAGCTGGCGACAGTCGGGCCGCTGGTGGTTGATAGCGATTGGCGGTTGACGCATTTGAGCGAAGTCGTCGAGATCGTGCTGCCGCGCTGACATTCGTCATGGCGAGCGAAGCGAAGCCATCCATGGCGCCGCCGAACTGTCCTATCCGGCTGACGAACGCTTCGCTGCGCCCCGCCATTGCAGTCCAACCACACTTCAAATATCCAACGCCGTCATGCCCGGGCTTGTCCCGGGCATCCACGCCGAAAAGAGCAGCTAACGTCGCACGATCGTCAACCAGCGCCGGGACAAGCCCGGCCATGACGGCACGAGCTGCTATCCGCCCAGCACCGCTTCCGCCTCGATCTCCACCAGATAATCGCCAATCAACCTGCCGACCTGCAACAAAGTGTTGGCGGGCCGTATGTCGCCGAAGCGGCGGCCGTGGGCGCGAGACACCGGCTCCCAATCGTCGGCGTGGACCAGATAGACCCGCGTCCGCACGACATCCTCAAGGCTTGCGCCGAACGCGGCGAGACTGGCGGCGATCTTGTCGAGAATGAACGTCGTCTGTCCCGCGGGATCGCCGGGACAGACAATCTCGTCGGCGCCGTTGGTCGCCGTGGTGCCGCTGACGAGGATGCGGTCGCCGACGCGCACCGCCCGGCTGTACCCGGCGATCGGCTCGAACGCGCTGCCCGAGGACACGCGCCAACGCCTCGGCCGGCCCTCAACCGGCGTGGCAACGTAGACGCGCGCCGTCTCGGCAAGGTGATGCGAGAGATCGCCGGAAGCGGTGAGGAACGGCGGGCGGCGATATTCGTCGCCGCAGTCGCCGGGGATCGGCGTGAGGCGCGCGAGCGCCGCGTCGAGGAGGGCGCGATCCTCCGCGTCGAGCGTGAAATCGAATGCGGCCAGGTTGGCCTCGGCGTGATCGCGCTCGCCAAGTCGCGCGCCGACAATGACGGCGGCGACGGCGGGATGGTCGAGCACCCAGCGCGTCGCGACATTGGCGACGCCGACGCGGTGTTTGGCCGCGACCTCGGCGACGGCCCGCAGCAGGGTCTGGAACGCGTCCCAACCGCCCGCAGCTTCAATAAAGCGGTGATATTTCATCCCGCTCCAATCGGCGATCTCATCGGGCGCCGGCGCCCCTATCCACCGCTCCGAAAGGAAACCGCCGGCCAGCGTCCCATAGGCGAGCAGCTTCACGCCGTGTTTGAGACAGACGGCGCTCATCTCGCCCGCGGCGCGGCGGTCGATCAGCGAGAACGAGACCTGGTTGGAGACCACCTCGAATTCCATGCTTGACGAGCACGTTAAGATGCGCGGCGTCGAAGTTGGTGACTCCGAGGCGGCGGATCAATCCTTCGCGCCGCAGCGCGTCGAGATGTTTCATCGCGTCGAGATAGGCGGGATGATCAAAGCGCCACCAGTGAAACTGCAGCAGCTCGATCGTCTCGACGCCGAGCCGTTTCCGGCTGCGCTCGACGCCTTCGCGGACGATCGCGCGCGTCATCGGCCCCGGCGGCGGGCACCATTTGGTGAAGGCGACGGGCGCCGCGTCGGCGCGCGCGATCGCCCTGCCGGCGATCAGCTCGGCGCTGCCGTAGTGATCCGCCATGTCGAACGCGTCGAAGCCGCGCCGCGCATAGGCGAGCAGCGCCGAGGACGCGGCTTCGCGGTCGAGTTCGCAGCCGTCGCGCTCCATGTCGGCGACCTGCCACAGGCCGACGACGACGCGCGGGATTTCGAGATCGGGCGCGAGCGCCGCGCGGGGCGGTTGCTTCACCGCCGCGCCTATTTGCCGAGCTTCGCCTTGACGGCGTTGACGTCGTCGGTCGACATTTCGCCGGTTGTCGTCACCTTGCCGTCGCTGATCTTCCACAACCGGAACGGGCCGGTGATGTCGCCGTAGGCGTCAAACGCGATCGGGCCGATCACGCCCTCGTAGCGGATGGCCTTGCCGCTCTTGATGAGATCGAGCGCGCGCGCGAATTCGGCCTTGCCGGCGTGGATCGGCTCGCCGTCCTTGGCGGTGACCTTGTAGATCGCGTCACGGATGTCGGCGGACGATTGCGTCGGCGCGGCGGCGACGGCGAGGCCGACGATCGCGCCCGCGTCATAGGCCCGGTCGGCGGCCGGGTTGCTCGGGTCGATGCCGCCGGAGAACGCCTTGTAGTTGTCGTTGAAATATTTGGTCGACGCGGTCGGGCTCGTCCCTGACGAGGTGCCATAGGCGTCATTGAGATATTTGGCGCCGACGCTCGAAATGAAATCCGGGCTGTTCATGCCGTCGTTGAGCAGGAACTTTGCGGGCCGCCCTTGGCTGATCCAGGCGCGGGCGATCGTCGCCCCATCGACCGGCGTCGCGATCAGATAAAGCCCGTCCGGCTTGGCGGCGATGCCCTTGCTGGCCTCGGCGTCGTAGCTCGACTGCTTCTCGTTGTAGGGCGAGACCGAGACGATCTCGCCGCCGAGCGCCTTGTAGGCCTTGGAGAACTCGGTCAGCATGTTGACGCCGAAATCGTTGTTGACGTGGATGACGGCGATCTTCTTGAAGCCCTGGTCGAGCGCATATTTGGCCGCGGCCGTGCCTTGCAGCGCGTCCGAGGTGATGGTGCGGAAGAACATGCCGTTGGTCTTGCCCTCGCGGCCGAGAGCGGTCAGCGTCGGCGACGAGGAGGCCGGCGACACTTGGACGATCTTGGCGGGCCCCGTGACCGAAGTGAGGATCGGGATCGACACCGACGAAATGATGCCGCCGATGATGACCGGGACTTTCTTCAACTGAACCAGCTGGTTGGCGGCGTCGACGGCGAGCGTGCCCTGGCTCTGCGAGTCGCGCGATGTCGGCGACGAGCTTGCAGCCATGCGGGCCGCCGGCGTCGTTGAGGTCGCGGAACGCCATCTCGACCGATTTGGCGCCGGCCTGCCCGTATTCGCCGGCCGGCCCCGTCAGCTCCATCACGACGCCGATGGTGATCGTGCAATCGGCCGCGCGCCGGGGCGGCCAGCGCGAGGACGGCGGCCATAACAGAATAAGACCCTTCATGACGAATTCCATCTGGATAGGCCGGCGCGCTGTCAGCTCGCGCTGGGCGTTGAGATTGTATTTCATGATCGCGCCGTGGCGGCCGGCGCGATCGCGCTCGAGCGCATAGACATCGCCAGCAGGGCCGCTGCGCAAGCGGGCGACGCTTTCGACCTCCTCACGATCCTCTTCGTCGACAACCAAACGCGGCGGCGGCGACGTTGGCTTCGAGATGCGCGCGCGAGGTGGCGCCGACGATCGCCGCGGCGACGCCAGGATAATCGAGCGTCAGCCGCGTCGCGACGCTGGCGATGTCGGCGCCGCGCCGGTCGGCGACGCGGCGCAGGGCACGCAACAGCCGCTGGAACAGATCCCAGCCGCCGAAATCGTCGATGATGAGCTTGTATTTGACGAGCGAACGGTTGGCGAACGGCGGCCGTCGGCTCCGGCGCGCCGAGCCAGCGATCGGACAGGAAGCCGCCCGCGACCGTGCCATAGCAAAGCAGCGCTACGCCGTGCGCTTGGCACAGCGCCGCAAAGCCGTTTTCCGGCCGCCGATCGAGCAGCGAATACTGCACCTGCATCGAGACCACGGGCAGGCCGGCGGCGAGGATCTCGCGCAAGTGCGGCGTGTCGAAATTGGTGCCGCCGAGATGGCGCACCTTGCCGGCGCGGCGCAGGTCGTCGAGCCAGACCAGCGCTTCCAGCCAGCGCGGTTGCGTCATAGTCCCACCAGTGAAACTGCACGAGGTCGAGCCGCCTCAACGCCAAGCCGTCGCAGCGAGCGGTCGATGATTGCTTCGATGTCGGCGCGGCGCAACGTCGGCAGCAGCGCAAGGTCGGGCACCAGCTTGGTGTGAACATGCAACCGGCGCGCCGCCTCCGCCCCGCGCGTCGCGTGCAGTCGCTGCCGCAGCGCGCCGTAAAGCTCCTCGACGCCGGTGTAGATGTCGGCGCAGTCGAAGGTCGTCACGCCCGCGTCGAACGCGGCGACGAGATCGTCAAGCGCCTGCGCCTTGTCGATCTCGCCGTGGCCGCCGGCAAGCTGCCAGCCGCCGCGGATGATGCGCGTGATCGCGTAGCCCGGAGCGATTTCGCGCGTCGGCAGGCTCATGCGGCGCTTGGCGTTGCTGTGGTTTCGCTGTGGCGGAATTGTCTGCGGCCTAGCCGTACGATGCGCAGCCGGCTCTGGCAGTTGGGATCGGGGCAGGCGATCTCGGCGTCGCTGGTCATCCAGTCGTTGCGATGGGTCGGCCGCTGTTTGGCGGCCAGCAGCGGCAGCACGGCGGCGAGCGAATAGATCGAAAAGCCCTGGCCGGGCGGCAGGGTCAGCATCTCGCCGCTCAGCTCGAAATAGTCGCCCGGCTTCGCGCCGCAATAGATCTTCGCGCCCGGCGGGACGACCGCCTCGACGCGCAGATCGTAGAGCTCGAAGGCGTCGTCGATCGCGCTCACGCCGCGCTCCTCTCGTTTCGTCGAGCGCTTGCGCGCAAGTCCCGAATTCATCCTAGCGTCTCGCGATCAAAGTTCAAATCATGCCGACGACCCCCAGCCTTGCGCCGACGCTTGCGGCCTATGATCTCGTCAAGCGCTTCGGCGGCCTTGCCGCGGTCGACGGCGTCTCGCTAGCGCTCGCGCAAGGCGGCATCGCCGGCTTGATCGGGCCGAACGGCGCCGGCAAGTCGACGCTGTTCGACCTGATCGCCGGCGAGCAGCGGGCCGACGCGGGCGCGCATCGAAATCGACGGCGCGCGGGTCGAACGGTTCGGGCCGGAGGCACGGCTGCGCCACGGGCTCGGCCGAACCTTCCAAATTCCGCGTCCGTTTCCGGCGCTGACAGTGCTGGAGAACCTGATGCTCGGCGCGCAGAACCAGAGCGGCGAGCGCATCCTGCCGAATTTCTACGCGCCCGGCCGCGTCGCCCGGCAAGAGCGCGCCGCGCGGACAGAGCGCTGGCGCTGCTCGCCTTCGTCGGCCTGGAGCGGCTCGAGGCCGCGCCAGCGCGCGTACTCTCCGGCGGCCAACGCAAGCTGCTCGAACTTGCGCGCGCGCTGATGGCCGAGCCGAAGCTGTTGCTGCTCGACGAGCCGGCGGCCGGCGTCAATCCGAGCCTGCTGGAGATCATCCTGCAACGCATTCTCGACATCAATGCGCAAGGCGTCGCCGTGCTGGTCATCGAGCACAACATGGACGGCATCGCGGCGCTGTGCGGGCATGTGTATGTGATGGCGGCAGGGCGGTTGCTTTGCGAGGGCGCGCCCGGCGAAGTGTTGCGCGACGCCCGCGTGGTTGAGGCTTATCTCGGCGGCGCGGCGGCATGAGCGCTGCTCGAAGTCGAGGACCTTGTCGCGGGCTACGAGCCCGGCTTGCCGATCGTGCGCGGCGCCTCGCTCGCGGTCGCGGCGGGCGAGATCGTCGCGCTGCTCGGCCCGAACGGCGCCGGCAAGTCGACGCTGGTCAAGGCGATCGCCGGGCTGACGCCGATCTCGGGGGGCCGCGTGCGTTTCGATGGCGCCGACGTGACGCGGCTGCCCGCGCATCGGCGCATCGCCGCCGGACTCGCCTTCACCCCGCAAACCGAGAACGTGTTCGCCGCAATGAGCGTCGCCGACAATCTGCGCGTCGCCGCCGACGCCATCGCACGGGCCGAGCGCCCGACGCGGATCGAGGCGATGTACACGACGTTCCCCGATCTCGCCCGCCAGCGCGCGTTGCTCGCCGGCCGGCTCTCCGGCGGCCAGCGGCAGATGCTGGCGATCGCCCGCGCGCTGTTGGTCGGGCCGAAGGCGCTGATGCTCGACGAACCCTCCGCCGGCCTGTCGCCGAAATTCGTCGAGGCGGTGTTCGCCAAGCTCGCCGACATCGCGAGGAGCGGCGTCGCGATCGTGCTCGTCGAGCAGAACGTGCGCGCCGCGCTGGCGCTCGCCGACCGCGCCTGCGTGCTCGTGCAGGGCCAGAACCGCCGCGAGGGCCGCGCGCGCGACATCGCCGGCGATCCGCAGCTCGCCGCGCTCTATCTCGGCGGCCGGCATGAACCCGCAATTCCTCGTCGACGGCCTCGTCAGCGGCGCCTTGATCGGGCTCGGCGCGATCGGCGTGACGCTGACCTATTCGATCCTGCGCTTCGCCAATTTCGCGCAAGGCGAGTTCATCACCTTCGGCGCCTATGCGGCGCTGCTCCTCTCGGCCGCGCTTTCCGGCTACGTGACGAGCGACGGGCTCGGGCCGACTTCGCTCAGCCCCGCGCTGCTGCTCGCCGCGCCGCTGGCGTTCGTGCTGACCGGCGGCTTCGCGCTCGGGCTCGACTGGCTGCTGTTCGCGCGGCTGCGCGGGCGCGGCGAGCCGATCGCGATGGTGATGGCGAGCTTCGGCGCCTCGTTGGCGATCCGCGCCGGAATCGAGTTCGCCTTCACCTCGCGCCCCGCCTATTTCACCAGGGATCTCGCGATCGCCAGGCCGCTCGGCTTCGGCCTGCGCGCCACCGCCGACCAGATGACGCTGCTCGCCATCGCGCTAGGCCTGGTGATCGCCGTGCATGGGCTCATCGCCTACAGCCGCGTCGGTCGGGCGATGCGGGCGGTGAGTGAGAACCCGGCTCTCGCCCGGCTCGCCGGGGTCGATGTCGAGGCGACGATCCGCTTCGTCTGGCTGCTCGGCGGCGCGCTCGCCGCCGCGGCGGGCGTGATGCTCGGGCTGCTGGTGCAGATTCGGCCGTTCATGGGCTTCGATCTGCTGCTGCCGCTGTTCGCCGCCGCGATTCTCGGCGGCGTCGGCAGCGTCCCCGGGGCCTTCGCCGGGGCGCTGATCGTCGGGCTCGCGGAATCGATCACTGTGCAGGTCGCCGGGGCCGAATGGCGCGCAGCGGTGGCGTTCGCGATCCTCATCGGCGTGCTGCTGATCCGCCCGAGCGGGCTCGCCGGGCGGCCGTTGTGAGCTTCGATCCCTCGGGCGTGCTGGCTTACGCGAGCTTCTTCTTCGCGTTCGCGCTGATCAACGCGATCGTCTGTCTCGGCCTGAACCTGCAATGGGGCATGACCGGGCTGTTCAATGTCGGCGTCGCCGGCTTCGTCGCGATCGGCGCCTATGTCTCGGCGGTGCTGACGACGCCGCCGAGCGACGCGCATCTCGGCGGCTTCGCGTGGCCGATCGCGCTCGGCTGGCTCGCCGCGATGCTTGCCAGCGGCGCCGCCTCGGCGGCGGTCGGCGCGCTGACGCTGCGGCTGCGCGCGGATTATCTCGCCATCGTCACCTTCGGCGTCGCGGTCGTCACGCAGCTTGTCGCGCTCAACGCGCAGCGGCTGACCGGCGGCGCGTTCGGGATCGCCTTCATCCCGCGGCCGTTCGAGCCTCTCGCGCCGGAGGCCCTCAAGTTCAACGCCGCCAATCTCGCCCTTATCGCGGCGGTGACGCTCGCGCTCTACTTAGCGCTGGAGCGGCTGGCGCGCTCGCCGTGGGGTCGGGTGTTGCAGGCGATCCGCGAGGACGAGCGGGCGGCGATGGCGCTGGGCAAGAACCCGCGCCGCTATCGCCTCGAAGCCTTTGCGCTCGGCGGCGCGCTGATGGGGCTCGGCGGCGCGATCGAGGCGCATTTCATCGGCTTCATCGCGCCGGAGAATTTCCTCTCCGGGCTGACGTTTCAGATCTGGGCGATGCTGATCGTCGGCGGCGCCGGCAGCAACCTAGGCGCGATCGTCGGTGCGATCGTCGTCTGGGCCTTATGGGCCGGCTCCGGCCTCGTCATCGCCGATCTCGTCGCGCCGGCGTTCGAGGCCCGCGCCGCCGCGCTGCGGCTCGCCGCGATCGGCGCTGCGCTGGCGGCGATGATCGTGCTGCGGCCGCGGGGACTGATCGGCGAGCCGGTCCGACGACGCCCCGGCGCTTGAACTCTTTGTCGCAAAGCGGCAAAAAGGCGGCCGGACCCACCGGGGAAAGCGACGCGTCGTGGCCTCATTTCCGCAAGACATGGCATGATAAGGCTTTTTTGCGCCCTGGCGCTGCTCGCGCCCTGCCTCGCCGGCTGCGCCGTTGCGCCGCAGGCCGCCGCGCCGCCGCAAGAGGCAACCGCGCAAAGCCCGCTCGATGAGCGCATCGCGCACTACGCGGCGCTCTACGACGTTCCGGAGACGGTGATCCGCCGCTCGATCCAGCGCGAAAGCGGTTACAACCCGAAGGCGCACGCTGGGCCCTACTGGGGGCTGATGCAAATCCGTTATGACACGGCGCGGGGCATGGGCTATCGCGGGCCGCCGCGCGGCCTGCTCGACGCCGACACCAACCTCAAATACGCGGTCGCCTATCTCGCCAACGCCTATGTCGTTTCGGGCGGCGACGCGGATCGGGCGCTCAGGCTTTACGCCGGCGGCTACTACTACGAAGCGCGCCGCAAGGGCATGTTGGACCAGTTGAAGGTCGCGCAGGCCGACTAGCGGCGGGCGCGGCCGCCGCGGCGCGGTCGCGCCTCGCCGCCGCCCCAGTTGTGCGGACCCATATCTTCGTCAGTCGGCTTGTGCGCGAGGCTTTTCGGCGGCGTGTTCGCGGCGCGGCCGTATTTGCGCGCGCCCTCGTAGTGGCCGCCCGCCGCCTCGACCGCCGCCTGCCGCGCTAGCGGGTCGTCGCCGACCGTTAGCTCCACCGCCTGGAGGCGCTTGATCTCGTCGCGCAGCCGCGCCGCCTCCTCGAATTCGAGATTGCCGGCCGCCTCTTTCATCCGCTTCTCCAGCTCAGCGAGGGTGGCCTGGAAGTTGTGGCCGATGCTCGGCGTCTGCGCGAGGCCGGCGTCCACCGTGACGTGGTCGCGCTCATAGACCGAGTTCAGGATGTCCTGAATGCCGCGCTTGATCGTGGTCGGCGTGATGCCGTTGGCTTCGTTGAAAGTCTGTTGTTTGGTGCGGCGACGGTCGGTCTCGCCGATCGCCCGCTTCATCGAGCCGGTGATCTGATCCGCGTACAGGATCACCCGGCCGTCGACGTTGCGCGCCGCGCGGCCGATGGTCTGAATCAACGACGTCTCCGAGCGGAGAAACCCTTCCTTGTCAGCGTCGAGGATCGCCACCAGCGCGCATTCGGGAATGTCGAGGCCCTCACGCAGCAGGTTGATGCCGATCAGCACGTCGAACGCGCCCAATCGCAGGTCGCGGATGATCTCGATGCGCTCAATCGTGTCGATATCAGAGTGCATGTAGCGCACGCGGACGCCGTGCTCGTGCAGATACTCCGTCAAATCCTCGGCCATGCGCTTGGTCAGCGTCGTCACCAGCGAGCGATAGCCCGCTTGCGCGACGCGCTTCACCTCGCCCAGGAGGTCGTCGACCTGCGCCCGCGCCGGCCTGATCTCGACCGGCGGATCAATCAAGCCCGTCGGCCGGATCACCTGCTCGACGAACACGCCCTGTGTGCGCTCTAGCTCCCAATCGCCGGGCGTCGCCGAGACATGCACAGTCTGCGGCCGCATCGCCTCCCATTCCTCGAAGCGCAGCGGCCGATTGTCCATGCAGGACGGCAGCCGGAAGCCGTATTCGGCCAGCGTCGCCTTGCGGCGGTAGTCGCCGCGATACATGCCGCCGATCTGCGGCACGGTCACATGGCTCTCGTCGGTGAACACTAGCGCGTTGTCGGGCAGGTATTCAAACAAGGTCGGCGGCGGCTCGCCGGGGTTGCGGCCCGTCAGATAACGCGAATAATTCTCGATGCCGGCGCAGGAGCCGGTCGCCTCCAGCATTTCGAGATCAAACAACACGCGCTGTTCCAGCCTTTGCGCCTCAAGCAATCGCCCCTGCGCGTGCAGCACGTCGAGCCGATCCTTGAGTTCGCGCTTGATGGCGTCGATCGATTGCAGCAGCGTCGGGCGCGGCGTCACGTAGTGACTGTTGGCGTAGATTTTCACGAATTCGAGGTCGTTGGTCTTGGCGCCGGTGAGCGGGTCGAACTCCGAGATCGACTCGATCTCGTCGCCGAAGAAGTTGATGCGCCAGGCGCGGTCCTCATAGTGCGCGGGGAAAAGGTCGATCGTGTCGCCGCGCACGCGGAACACGCCGCGCTGAAAATCGCCCATCGAGCGCTTGTATTGCAGCGCCACGAGATCGGCGATCACCTGACGCTGGTCGATCTTGTCGCCGGTCTGCAACGAGAAGGTCATCGCGGTGTAGGTCTCGACCGAACCGATGCCGTAGATGCAGGAGACGGAGGCGACGATGATGACGTCGTCGCGCTCCAGCACCGCGCGCGTCGCGGCGTGGCGCATCCGGTCGATCTGTTCGTTGATCGAGGATTCCTTCTCGATATAGGTGTCGGTGCGCGGGACGTAGGCCTCGGGTTGATAATAATCGTAGTAGGAGACGAAATACTCGACCGCGTTCTCCGGGAAGAAGCTCTTGAACTCGCCGTAGAGCTGCGCGGCGAGCGTCTTGTTGGGCGCCAGGATCAGCGCCGGGCGCTGCGTCGCCTCGATCACCTTGGCCATCGTGAAGGTCTTGCCGGAGCCGGTGACGCCGAGCAGCACTTGATCGCGCTCGCGCGCGTCGACGCCCTCGACGAGCTGTCGGATCGCCTCCGGCTGATCGCCCTTCGGCTCGTATTCCGAAACGATCTTGAACTTGCGGCCGCCCTCCGACTTCTCAGGGCGCGGCGGCCGGTGCGGCGTCCATGTCGGGCGATCGCGCAGGTTCGGGTCGCCGTTCTCCAGCAGCTCCTTCAGCGAGTCGATGGTCGCGCTGGCGCCGGTCATGCCACGCGGATGCTCGAACGCCGCCGGCGCTTCGGCGA
Source organism: uncultured Pseudomonadota bacterium (assembly GCA_963807735.1). GTDB lineage: Bacteria > Pseudomonadota > Alphaproteobacteria > Rhizobiales > Beijerinckiaceae > Roseiarcus. The sequence goes on from CAWEDI010000055.1 coordinate 24,432, forward strand.
GGCCCGGCGGTTTCTCGACCAGCGCCGGATTCAGCAGCGCGGCGAGGTGCTCGCCGAGCGGATGCACGTCGGGACGCGACGCCTTCGGACGGGATTTCGGGGCTCTGGCCATGCGCCTAATATGGAACGAAAGGGGCACGGGGGAAAGGGGCGGCAGACCTTCGTTCGCGGGTTACTGCCAGGCCATCGCCCGCAAGCCATCGCCGCGAGTGGTTACGCCGGCGCGGTGATGTCCCGAAGGTTCCGGATGTGCGAATCCGGCGGCCCCGAGATATCGGCGCCGGTCCAAGTCCCCTCCGCTTGGCGCACCCCGCCATTGCCGGTCACCACGACGTTGGCGAACCCGTGGCTCGTCAGCATGCTGGCGATCTGGTCGTTGCTCGCCAGCGCCTCGAAAAAATTGAGGACGACGTCCGCGGCGTATCGGTGGCCCTGCTTAAGCGAGACATCGCCGACGTTCAGGAGCGCCGCGGGCGGCGCTAAAAAGGCGGCCTGAGCTTGGGCGGCGACGAGCGGGATTTCGTGAATGTTGTGAAGCCGGGGGTCGGGCGGGGCGCTGGCGTCGGCCGCGCTCCAAGTCGCCTCCGCATGCCGGGCGCCGCCGCTGCCCGTGACGACGACGTCGGCGAACCCATAGCCCTGCAAAACACTCGCGATCTGGTCGTTGCTCGCGAAGTTTTGGGGAAAGCTCAGCGCGATGTCGGCGGCGTAGCGATGGCCGCGGCGGACGGTGAAGACCCCGGGCGCCGCCATCGCGACGGCCGCAGCCGCCGCCGGCCAAGCGAGTTGGCCGTTGCGGGCGAATACGTAGACCTTGGCCTTCGCCTGCCAGTCCCGACCGTTCCAGACGCGGGCGTCCGGCCCTACGTGGCCGTGCGACTCCAGCGTCTGACCGTTGGCGATCAGCACAACATGGCCGATCCCCTCGCCGGAGTCCTGCGGGGTGAGAAACGCGATCCGCACGACGCCGTCGCTTTTCGCGCCATCGGCGATCGTGCCGGCGGCGAAGCCATGGCCCCGCACCCATTCGTGCTGGACCACGGAGCCGTCCGGAAACGGCAAGGTCGGCGTGGTCGAGCGGCGGACCGCCTCCCGGACGAAGCCGCTGCAATCAATCTGCGTGAAATCGCGACCGGGGACCGCGCCGAGCCGGGGCGATTTTTTGCCGAGCCCGTATCCCACGCGCGGATGCGCGTTCATGCAGGCCGACAGGAAACTCTGCGCCTGCGAAAGGTCGAAGCGCGTCGCCGACGGGCTGGCAAGGGCGAACGCCGCCATCGGCGCGACGTCGACCGCGCCCGCGGCGCCGAGATTGGCCAGAATTCGGCTTGCCTCGAGGCCGGCGAGATCGTTGATCTCGCCGGGACCGGGCGCGGCGGGATCGTCTTGCGCCGCGCCGCGAATTGGCGAGCCGACCGTCGTCCCGCTGGCGAAGGCGGCCTGCGGCGCGTTCGTGCTGCAAGTTGACCCGTAAATCTGATCGCCGATCGTCGTCAGCGCCTTGAGAACAGGCCCGGCGGCCGCGCCTGCGCCAGGAATGAAGACGGCGACGCCGGCGATGACGTCGAGGATCGGCTTGGCGCTGGGCCAGACAGCGCAGAAATCCCCCTGGATCGAGTGCGGCGCCGCGGCCGCCGCGGCTTGAGCGGTCGCCGAACGATGCGCCCCGAGCGATACGTCTATTTGCTGACGCATCTCCAAGAGAGCATTGTCTGAAAGCGCCATGGCGTTGCCTCCTATTTGCTTTTTTTGCAATTGCAGGGGGAGCTAGAGCGGTTACCGATCAAGTTGTACCGCCGTCATGGCGAGCGAAGCGAAGCCATCCACGTCTCCGCCGAGCCGAGCTTAACCGACTAGCCTACGATCTCGGCGCGTTGGATTGCTTCGCTTCGCTCGCAATGACGGTTCGATTCGGTCTGATCGGTATCTGCTCTAATCTTGCGGTGTTTGCACTGTCAATGTACCGACAGGAAACATGTCAAAAATAATACCGCCTGCAGACGACAGGCTTGTAATTTCTCGCCGCATCTCATCGGCAAGTCCAATTGACGATCATCGCAAGCCGAAGCGCCGAACTACGTCTCGCTGCTGCAACGGCGGGGAAAGCGCGGTCCTCTACGGTCTCGCGTCTCGCAACGTCGCTCGCAAAGCGCGCAGGCCCAGCAGCGCACAATTCTCTCGCGCTGGCGTGATCGCAACGCCCAGCCTAGCCCCGGCCTCGACGTAGCGCGCCGTCAGCGCCGCCGAGCCGATCGCGACCGCCGCCGCGGCCCCGCGGGCGCCGGCGAGAATCTCCGCGCCGATCAGCAACCCGGAGAGATATTCGCCGAGCTGGTCGGGCGGCAAGGTCTCGAACAGGCCGAACGTGCGCGCGGCGAAAATCGAGTGCAGCAGATCGCCCGGCCGCTCCAGGCCTCGCGCGGCGTCGACCCCGCGCGCAAAACCTTCCCCCTCGCGCGGCGGCGCCATCATGCGGCCGAGCACGCTGTGCGATTTCAACACGGCGAACACCTCGCCGGTCATGAACGTCTCGAAGCCGGCGATGCCGCCGCCCTCGACCCGCGCCCATTTGCTATGCGTCCCCGGCAAAACATAGACGCCATCGCCGCCGCCCGCCGCCAGCGCGCCAAAAATCTGCGTCTCCTCGCCGCGCATCACGTCCGGCGCGCCGCGCCCGTCGAGCGCGCGAACGCCGGGCGCGATCCGCACGGGGCCAAAGGAAGTCTGTATCGACAAGGTCGCCGCCGCGACTTCCGCGAGCCCGGCCGGGCAGGCGACATAGGGCGCCTCGCGCCAGCCTTGCTTAGCGCCGACCATGCCGCAGGCAAACACCGGCAGACCGGGCCAGCGCGAGAGCCACGGCGCCAGCCGGTCGGCGAGATAGGGTTGGTGTTCGCCTGGTTGCAGCGCTAGCGCGCCTGCGCCGTCGCCGAGGGTTTCGAGAGCGTCGCCGGCGTCGTCGGCGAGATAGGCGCGGAAGGCGGAAGTGCCCCAATCGACGCCGATGAATGCGGGATCGGCCACAGGCGCTCCTTCATCGCGGCGCCGACAGCCGCGGCCGCGCGCGCGAATCTGGCGAAGCGCTGCTTGCCGCGCAAGCCCAAAATCTTCGCCAGCGCCCGATGCGCCGCGTCGCCGGGATCGTTCGCCAGGCCAAGCTGGCGCGCCGAGCGCTCGGCGAGGGCCCCGAGAGAATCGGCGTCGTGGGTGTAGGCGAGACGCGCGAGGGAGTAATAGGCGCGCGCCAACTCGGCCCCGACCGCGAAGTTCTGTTCGGCGGCGAAGGCCCGCACGCGGTCGAGCACGCGCAATTGCGAGCTGAGCGCGCGACGGTCGTGGCGGCGGGTGATGCGGCCGGGATCGTCGTTCTGGACATAGACTCCGAGCCCGTCGGCCGAGAACGCGCAGCGCGGCCGATGGACGAGCGCGCGGTAGACGAGGTCGCCGTCCTGGTTCTTGGCGATGGTTTCGTCCCAGCCGCCGATCGCGCGCAGGAACGACCGGCGCCACACCACCGCGCACGGCGGCGTGTAAAACTCGATCAGCCAGGCGCGCAGCAGGGTCTCCGCGTTCGGTTCGCGATACCGCAACCGGGGATCGCAGATGCGGCGCGTTCCGTCGGGATATTCGAAGGCGAACGGCGCGAGCACGAGGTCGGCCTGCGCCTCCATGGCCGTGCGGCAGGCGGCGGCGAGCAGCGGCCCTTCGACATAATCGTCGGCGTCGAGAAACAGCACGAACGGCGCGTCCGCCTGCGCGAGGCCGGCGTTGCGACAGGCCGGCGCGCCGCTGCCCGCCGGCATCCGGCGCGTGCGGACGCCCTTGAGCCCGTCGAGAGCGCGCTCCGCCTCGGCGTCGGGGCCGTCGAACACGACATGCGCCTCGCATCCGGCGCGCAGCACGCTGTCGACGGCGCGACGCAGCGTGCCCGCCGCGCGGAACGCGGGAATGACGACGGCGATTTCGGCGCCCTGCATCGAATGCAAACTCCGCCCGTTAACAGGGCGCAATATTCGACGACGGGCGTGTCCGTGGCCTGATGTTAATGGCTACAAGTTTAGCGCTTGCCGCGGCTCCCGTATGGGAAGGTGAGCGGCGTGCGGACAGGCTCGTTAAAATGCAAGCGGCCGGCTTAGCCGTGTGGGTCCGTCTCGTCGCCAATCTCGATCGGCGGGATGGTGGTGATGCGGCCGGCGGCGAAGTCGATGTCCGGCGCGATGGCCTTGGTGAACGGCAGCAAGCGCAACTCGCCGGCGTCCTCGATTTCGAGGATGTCGCCCGCGCCGTGGTTGCTCACGGCGACCACGCGGCCGAGGCTGACGCCTTGAGGCGTCACCGCCTCCAGGCCGATCAGGTCGTCGTGATAGAACTCGTCGGCGCCCGGCGGCGGCAACTGGCTGCGGCGCGCGAACAGCTCCACGCCCGACAGCGCCGCCGCGGCGTCGCGATCCGCGACGCCCTCGACGCGGGCGACCACCATGTCGTCCTTCAACGCCCGCACGCTTTGCAACGCGAAGCGCCGCCGCCCAGCGGCGTCGGTCAACGCCCCGTAGGCGCCGACGTCGCGCGGGACGGCGGTATAGGATTTGATGCGGAGTTCGCCGCGCACGCCCTGCGGCGCGCCGAACACGCCGAGCGCGACGAGCCGGTCGGACCCCATGTGTTACGCGGCGGCGGCGGCCTTCTCGGCGGCGGCGGCGCGCTCCTGCGCCTTCTTCTTCGGCTTGGCCTTTTCCGGGTTGTTTTGCGGCTCGCGCTTGGCGGCGCCGACGCCGTCGAGCAGACGCAACACGCGGTCGGTCGGCTGCGCGCCCTTGGCGATCCATTCTTTCGCCTTCTCGACGTCGAGGACCAGCCGCGCCGCGTCGTCCTTGGCCTTCAGCGGGTCGAAGGTGCCGAGCTTCTCGACGAAACGGCCGTCGCGCGGCATGCGCGCGTCGGCGACGACGATACGGTAGAACGGCCGCTTCTTGGCGCCGCCGCGGGAGAGACGGATTTTCAGGGACATGCTGTTTTCCTTTCCGAGATTAAAGTTCAATCAAACAGTACAACCCGTCATGGCGAGCGAAGCGAAGCCATCCAGAGGCGCAGCTCGGCCGACAATCGCTGGACTCGCTCCGCCCTCTGCGCCCGAACCTGCGAGCTAGGCGTCGCGGGGGCTGGATGGCGTCGCTGCGCTCGCCATGACGGAAAGCGCTCATTTCTTCTTGCCGCCGAATGGGTTGAACCCGCCGCCGAGGCCCGGCAGCTTCGGCAGGCCGCCAGCCGGGAATAGCAATACGTAGTCTAACCAGTAGAGATGTACATAAC